>CAJJZS010000001.1 GCA_905197685.1 uncultured Oscillospiraceae bacterium
CCGGCACAGTAGAAACCAAACCGAACCCACAGACCGGCAGCGAAGATTATGTCGGCTTAGCGGCAGCTCTGGCAGTTACTGCGGGCGTTGCGGCAATCGGACTTGGCAAAAAGAAAAAAGACGAAGAATAATCACAGAAAACCGATTCTTTAAAAACGAATCGGAAAAGCAAAGGGCGGCTTGAATGGTCAAGCCGCCCTTTTTGTGCTGTTTTGCCGATTTTTATTTTGTTTTTTCGGGCAAAAAAACATTTCTTTGTGAATGAATTTTCAGCTGACGGGGGTTGACATTTTTCGCGGGATTCGATAGAGTATATTATTGTAAGTATGAAAAACCGAGCGTTATTTTATTGACAAAGTAAAAAATGTTCGGCGGGGCAGTCCCGATTTTTGCCCGAATATGATTTCGCTAAAAACGATAAATTGCGTTGGAAAAATCGGGAAAGGAAAAATAAAACAAATAAGGGGTAGAAAAAATGGCGTATCTGATTTTGATTGTCGGAATGTTTTTCCTCATCAAGGGCGCAGACTTCTTTGTGGACGGCAGCTCTTCGGTAGCGAAGATTATGAAAGTGCCGTCGGTAATCATCGGTCTTACGATTGTGGCGTTGGGAACCAGCCTGCCGGAGGCAAGCGTCAGCATTACGGCAAGCATCGCAGGCAACAATGAGCTTGCCTTATCCAATGTTGTGGGTTCCAATATCTTTAACACTTTGGTGGTGGTCGGCTGTTCGGCTCTGATTACTCCGTTTATCATGGACAGGGACATTGTAAAGCGCGATTTGCTGATTAACATTCTGTCCTCGGTAGCGCTGCTCGTTCTTGTCTTGGACGGCGTACTGGGACGCGTGGACGGTGTGTTGCTTCTGGTCGGCTTGGCAGGATTTCTGGCAATCTTAATCCGTTCGGCGATGAAAAACCGAATCACCGAAGAGGTAGGCGAGGTTCTTCCGCTGGGCAAGAGCGTGCTGTTTATTGTCGGCGGTATTATCACCATTATTTTGGGCGGAAAACTGGTTGTTGACAGCGCAACGATTATTGCGCAGCACCTGGGAATGAGCGATACGCTGATTGGCTTGACCGTTGTTTCTATCGGTACCAGCCTGCCAGAGCTGGTAACCAGCGTGGTGGCAGCAAGAAAGGGCGAAAGCGGCTTGTCACTGGGAAATGCAATCGGTTCCAACATCATGAACATTCTGTTCATTTTGGGCGTTTCCGGCGCATTGACTCCGATTGCGGTCATTTCCGAGAATATCATCGACATGGCTGTGCTGATTGGCGTGGCAGTGTTCGTTTTTATCTTGGCAAAAATCAGCGACAAGATGACCCGAGCAAAAGGAATTGCTTTCATGGGCATTTACGGGGTGTATCTGGCATATATCATCATGCGGTAAATTAAGGACAAACGGCTTCCTTCGGGCAATCGGGGGGAGCCGTTTTTGCGGATAAAATCAATCTTCCTAAAAAAGAACAGAGAAACGGTTGAATTTTGGTGAAACGCTGCATTGTTCTGCGGGCGATTATTTGGTACAATAGTGAAAGAAAACAGGAGATGTGTTTTTCTGTATCGTTTAGGAGGTTTTTGTTTATGAGCAACAAAAAAGAAAAAATTAAGGTAGGCGAGGTAGGAATCTACGACGCCCGCCAGCTGGGGCTGCCTAAAATGCTGATACTCGGCGTGCAGCACACCTTCGCCATGTTCGGCGCAACGGTTCTGGTGCCGATTTTAACCGGATTAAGCGTTTCTACCACTTTGTTGATGGCAGGCTTGGGAACGCTGCTGTTCCACCTGATTACCAAGGGAAAGGTTCCTGCATTTCTGGGCTCTTCCTTTGCGTTTTTGGGCGGATATTCCGCAGTTGCCCCGAAATTGGCGGACGGGGCGGCAAATGCCGAGCTTTTGCCCTATGCCTGCGGCGGTGTGTTGGTTGCGGGATTGGTTTATGTGGCGATGTCGGGCTTAATCTCGGTGTTCGGAATCCGCAGAATCATGCGCTTTTTCCCACCGGTGGTAACGGGACCTATCATCATTTCGATTGGTTTAATCTTAGCGCCTACTGCAATCAGCAACGCAAGCGATAACTGGCTGCTTGCGGGAATTGCTCTGGCAGTCATTATCGTCTGCAACATCTGGGGCAAGGGAATGGTAAAGATTGTTCCGATTCTTCTGGGAATCTTGGTTTCTTATATTGCGGCAATCTTTATGAACGAGGTGGATTTCACCGCAATCTCTCAGGCAAAGGTTTTTGCGATGGCTCCGCTTTCTCTGCCTAAGTTTAGCTTCAGCGCAGTCATCACCATTATGCCGATTGCTTTGGCTACCATGATGGAGCATATCGGCGACATGGCGGCAATCAGCGCAACAACCGGCAAAAACTACTTAAATGACCCGGGACTGCACCGTACCTTGTTGGGTGACGGTCTGGCAACCTGCCTTTCTGCGCTGGGCGGCGGTCCGGCAAACACTACCTACGGTGAAAACACCGGCGTACTTGCTCTGACCAAAGTTTATGACCCGCGCGTTATGAGAATCGCAGCTCTGGCAGCAATCCTGCTCTCCTTCTTCCCGAAGTTCGGCGCAGCGATTGAAACGGTTCCTTCCGCAATCATCGGCGGCGTTTCCTTTATGCTGTACGGTATGATTTCCGCAATCGGTGTGCGCAATGTGGTGGAAAACAGGGTAGATTTCACTAAGAGCCGCAACCTGATTATCGCAGCGGTTATCTTAGTCAGCGCTCTGGGATTTGATTCCATCGGCGGACTGAATATCCACATTACCGACGCGCTCAACATCAACCTCTCCGGTCTGGCAGTTGCTGCGATTGCCGGAATTGCGCTCAACGCAATCATTCCCGGCAACGATTATGAGTTCGGCGAGCATAACCCCGACCATGAAGCGATTGTATTTGAAGAATAATCATTAAAAAACAAAACCCCCGCCTTTTCCGAATACCGGCAGAGGCGGGGGTTTTTGTGCTGTTAAAGCAGCAGACGGTTGATGGTTTGCAGCATCGCTTCTTTTCCCGAGGGAAGAAAGCCCTGAATGGTCAGGCGGTCCAAAACGGTGGTGTCCATAAAGAAAGTGTCCTCCAAGAACAGGTTTTCCAGCAACATTCGTTCTTCCAAAAGGATTTCGCGGGGATTCATCGGAATAAATTCGCCCTTTTTCACCATCTTGGCTAAGGGGGTATTGTCCCAGATTTTCAGCTTCAGCGCCCAGATGCATTTGGGGTGCAAGCGATTGAGCAGGCGGGAAGTTTCCAGCGCGTGAAGATTGCGGTAGGTTTTTCCGCCCAATCCCAAAATAACGGTGATATAGTATCCGATACCGGCAGCGTCCAGCTTTTGGAATGCCTGCGCCATCTCAAAGGAGGAAACGCCTTTGTTCATCATCAGAAGAATGGGGTCGCTGCCCGATTCCACTCCGATGTGCAGGTCGCAGACCCCCATCTCTCGCAAAGCAAGCAGCTGTTCCGGTGTTTTTCGCAGCACATCGTCTACACGGGCATACATGGCAAATTCCCGAATGTTGGGCATAAAGTTGTGGGTGAGTAATATAATTTTTTCCAGCTGTTCAAAGCTCAGAGAAAAAGCGTTCTCCCCCAGTAAAAACAGGCGGGTCTTTTCCGGTTCCAGTCGTCCCAACATTCTTAAATTCCACTCAATCTGCGCCATCGAGTGAATCTGAAACGGGTCGCGGGCAAAATCACAAAAGGCGCATTTTCCCCAGCTGCACCCCAGGGCAACCTCCAGACAGGCGCTGCCTTCCTCCTGCGGCGGTCGGTAGATTTCTTCATGGGTGTAGATGGAGGCATAAATTTCTTCTCTTGTCATAACAACCTCTCCTTTCGGCAGGCAACACAAGCCGTTTTCTTTTATTTTAACAGAAAGCGGGTGGAAAGAAAAGGGAGAATTTTACCGGAAATTCTCCCCCTGTTTTAGGTATGCTAAAGAAAAAGAATGACGCTTGAAAAAAGTTAAGCGGAAAGCAGCGAAATTCACAGAAAGTAATTGAATCAAAATCGGGGATAGGGTATAATAAGTAGGAAAAACAATATAGAGAGGAGAAGTGTCTTATGGCAGATTATGTAATTTCAACAGATACTTCGTGCGATTTTCCGCCGGAATATGTTCAGGAGCATCAGCTTCCGCTGGTAACTTTGTTTTACAGTATAGATGGCGTGTCGGGGAGCAACGGCTGTCCGAATGCAGAGGAATTAAAGAATTTTTACGATAAAATGCGCGCCGGGGCGCAGACCAAGACGCAGCAGGCAAGCATTGAAGACACCGAGCAGGTTTTCCGTGAGGTGGCGCAGCAGGGAAAAGATTTGTTGCATATTGCGTTTTCTTCCGGACTCAGCGGTACAGCCAACGCGGCGCGTCTGGCAGCGGAAAATATCATGGAAGAATTTCCGGACAGAAAGATTGTTGTCATCGACTCACTGTGCGCCTCTTTGGGGCAGGGGCTGTTGGTGGATTATGCAATCAGGCAGCGCGAACAGGGAAAAACACTGGAGGAAACAGCGCAGTGGGTGCAGGAACATATCCAAAATCTGTGCCACCTGTTTACCGTAGAGGATTTGAAATACTTGCAGAGGGGCGGCAGAATTTCCAAAACAACCGCTCTGGTCGGCACAATGATTGGCATTAAACCGGTACTGCATGTGAACGAGGAGGGCAAACTGGTTCCTATTGCAAAGGTTCGCGGCAGAAAGGCTTCCGTTCAGGCTTTGGTGCAGAAGATGGAAGAAAATATCGGTTCGTTCCGTCAGCAAAAGCAGACAATCTTCATCAGCCACGGCGACTGTTTGGAGGACGCAAAAGCGCTCGCGCAGATGGTGAAGGAAAAATTCGGCTATGATGACTTTTTAATCAACAATGTCGGTCCGACCATCGGCTCTCACTCCGGTCCGGGAACTTTGGCGCTGTTTTTCCTGGGAGAAAAGCGTTAACAGCAAACCAAATGAAGTAAGAAAAACGAATCGTCATTTTTCTTATGGAAATAATCCATAAAAAAACCGATAAATTTTATATAATTCCGAAAAAGTGTAACGAAAGTTACACTTTTTTATTGCAATTTTGCCGCAGTTGAGATACAATAAACAACATCATATCGTATTGAAAAACACATTGGAGGCAAAAGAAATGCAGGAATATGTTATTACAACAGAAAATGCGGCAGATTTACCGCAGGAATTTATTGAAAAAAATCAAATCGGAATTTTATCCTTATCTTATACAATGGACGGTGTGACTTACGGCGAAGACAGCGCAGAAACGCAGCCGGTAGAACAATTTTATCAAAGAATGAGGGACGGCTCAATGCCCAAAACCCAGCAGGTTAATCCCGACCAGGCAATTCGGGTGTTCCGGGAATATTTAAAACAGGGAAAGGATATTCTCCATGTCGGTTTCACCTCGGCAGTAAGCGGAAGTTATAACAGCATTTGTATGGCGGCGCAGGAACTGCGGGAAGAATTTCCGCAGCGGAAGATTGAAGTGGTGGACACTTTGGTCGGAACACTTGCCGAGGGAATGTTGATAGATCGTCTGGTAAGGCTCAAACAGGACGGAGCCGGTCTGGAAGAAGCGGCAAATTGGCTCAGAGAATATGCTCCTCACGCCTGTCTGTATGCAACGGTGGACGATTTAAAGCACCTGTACCGCGGAGGCAGAGTTTCTAAAACCAGCGCATTTTTAGGAACGGCAATCGGTATTAAACCGGTTCTGAAACTCAATGAGCAGGGCAATCTGGTTCCGGTAGAAAAGGTAAGGGGAAGAAAAGCGTCCGTTCAGGCTTTGCTGAATCAGATGGAAAAGCATACGGGCAGCTTTTTAAAGGAAAATGACACCGTTTACATCAGCCACGGGGATTGTTTAGACGAGGCTTTGGCTCTGGCGCAGATGATAAAAGAAAAATTCGGCATTGAAAAAACAATGATAAACCACATCGGACCGGTGATCGGTTCCCATGCAGGCCCGGGCGCGATTGCTCTTGCCTTCTTCGGAGAAACCAAATAAAACAGAAGAAAACCGGAGAAAACAGCGGATACAGAAAGATAATTTCGGATAATATCGAATATTTCCGTAAAACAGCCAAATTAAAATAAAATTCATAAAATTTTGTCAAAAAGGGGTTGCCAAACAGCTCCGAAACGCATATAATAAAGAAGCAAAAAAACAATATGAAACCAAAAAGGAGGAAACAACCGTGGACGATTGCAGTAGAAGTACAAGAGAAAACAAGCGCGATTTTTGCAATACAAAAGCTGTCGGAAAGAAGCGGTTTTTTCTTCCAACAGTTTTCTAACGGTCAAACAGCCCGAAACAGGTTGCTGTTTTGATTGCCGAATGTAAAAATCGCCGTGCGGCGGGAATTTTTTGTAAATCCTTAAAAACGGGAGAAACAAAAATCCTGCTGCGCGGTTTTTGTTTTTTTCTGTGTACTCAACTGCCCGACTAAAAACGGCAGTAAGGAGGAACAGAAGATGAAAAACATGACAATGACAGCAAAACTTTTTTCCGCAGCGGGAAATAAACAGCAAACCTCAATGAGCCTGTTGGTAAAGGAAAGGGACTATCGGGCAATCGGAGAAAGACTCGGCGAGATGGAGCCGCAGGCGGCGGCTCTTTGGCTGCAAAATCAGGACGAACAGCTGCGCTTTCAGGTTGCGTGTCTGATGCAGCCGGAGCAGGCAGGAAAAATCTGCGCCTGCTGCGCGGGCGAGCAGAAAACCGGCTACAGCGGCGCCGGGGTATTTTCCCTTGCAAAAAGCAGAATTTTCTGGTTGATGGCGCTGATGATTTCGGGAATGATTACCGGGGCGATTTTGGCAAGATATGAAAGCGCGTTTGCGGCGATGCCGGTTTTGGTTACCTTTATCCCGATGCTCACCGATACCGGCGGCAACGCGGGTTCTCAAAGCAGCACACTGGTCATTCGGGCGATGGCGATGGGGGAAATCGGACTGCGCAGCCTGCCGCTTGTGCTGTGGAAGGAGATTCGGGTCGGCGTTTTGGTAGGAGCGGGTTTAAGCGCGGTAAATTTTCTGCGCCTGCTGTTGACAGCGCCCTATTCGCCGGAAGTTGCGCTGACCGTATCGCTTGCAATGTTTGCGACGGTGGTTCTGGCAAAAACGGTGGGAGCGGCTCTTCCGCTTCTGGCGAAGGGACTGCGCTGTGACCCTGCAATTATGGCAGCTCCGCTGATTACCACAGTGGTGGATGCCTTTGCTTTGGTGGTTTATTTTAAGATTGCGCAGCTGATTTTGGGTTTATAAAACAAAACAGAAGAATACAGACGGGGCAGGGGATGATTTCACCGAAAAAATGGGAAAAAATCCGCCTGCCCTTTGTGGATTGATGGGAAAGTTTTGGCAAAAATTTGTGCAAATGGGAGAAAGTAAAGGAAAGAGGGAAAAAAGGAGCAAAAACACCTGACAAAATATTGTCAATTTATGGGATCGGTGCTATAATAGATTACTCAAAGGGATTTTGTTCCGATAAAAAGAAAGCGGAACAATCAGTAAGGAGGACGCGAAAATGGATAAAGTAATTACCATCGCAGTAGCAGGCTACGGACTGAGAGGTCAGTGCTATTCTCAGTATACCCTTGAGCATCCGGAAAGCATGAAGGTAGTAGCGGTAGCGGATATTGTTCGGGAAAAGGTAGACGCAGCAAAAGAGCTGTTCCACCTGCCGGAAGAGATGTGCTTTGACAGCGCGGAAGAAATGCTCAAACAGCCGCAGCTGGCAGATTTGATGTTTATCTGCACTCAGGACAGACAGCACGTTCCGATGGCGCTGGAAGCTTTGGAGAGAGGCTACCATGTTATGACCGAAAAACCGATTTCACCGGATGTGGAAGAATGTATTCAGCTTCAAAGAAAGGCGCACGAGCTGGGCAAGGTTGTCACCGTATGCCATGTTCTGCGTTACAGCCCGTTCTATCAGAAGGTAAAAGAAGTGATGGAAAGCGGTCAGCTGGGAGAAATCAGAAATATTTCCGCGCATGAGGATGTCGGATACTTCCATCAGGCGCACAGCTTTGTCAGAGGAAACTGGAGAAATTCGATTGAAACAAGCCCGATGATTCTGGCAAAAAGCTGCCACGATATGGATTTGATTCAGTGGCTGATGGGTCAGAGATGCGAGCATATTTCCTCCTTTGGTTCGCTCAGTCACTTTAAAGCGGACAAAGCACCGGAAGGTGCGACAGAATATTGTCTGGGTGGCTGCAAATGCAAGGAAGAGTGTCCGTATGATGCGGAAAAGATTTATATTACGAACAAGAAAACCGGCGTTCGGGACAATCACGGCGGCTGGCCATGCAATGCGCTGTGCGTAAACCCGACCGAAGAAAATGTATATGAAGCAATCAAGACAGGTCCTTACGGACGCTGCGTATACCACTGCGACAACGATGTTGTAGACCATGAAGTGGTAAATATGGAGTTTGAAAACGGCGCAACCGCAACCTTTACCATGACAGGCTTCACCAAAAATACCAGAAGAACAATCCGCGTGATGGGAACTTTGGGCGAACTGGAAGGCGACTGTGTAGAAGGTATCATCAAAGTAAAGGTATTCGGCAGAGAACAGGACGAGGTAATTGACGTTTCCAAATTGCTGGTAGGTCATGTCGGTCATGCGGGCGGAGATACCAGACTGGTGGACAATATCATTGATATTCTGCGCAGCGGTGACCTGCAAAACAACCTGACTTCGATTGATGCTTCGGTTCACAGCCATGTTATGGCAATGGCTGCCGAGGAATCCAGATTGAACCATGGCAAATCGGTCAGCATCAAGGAATTTGAAAGCAGATTTTAATTCGGAGCTTGAACGACAGGGACGCTTTTGATTGAAAGAAGCGGTTTCCCCATAAAAGAAGGCTGTCAAACAATGGGCGGTCTTCTTTTTTTGTCTTTTTGTCCGCAGAAAGGGGGAATTTGGTTCATAAAAAGAAAAAATCGCTCAAAAACAATCAAAAAAGAAAGGGGAGAAGAAAGAGGGAATCATGATAATCTGCCGAAAAAGTTGAGGTTTGGCAAATTGTACGAAAAATAAAGGATAAAATCAGTGAATATTTTTGATTGATTTTGATTGAAAATGATTGATTTTTAGGAAACAGAGTGCTATAATCAAATCAAACAAACAGGAAAGAAGGATTTGCGATGTTGGCGGAAGAACGTCAGAGAATGATACTGGAGCTTCTGGAAGAAAAAGGGGCGGTCAGCGTTGCAGAGCTGTGTCGGCAGACAGCGGCTTCGGAAGCGACCGTCCGCAGAGATCTCAACGAGCTGGACCGTCAGGGAAGGTTGAGTAAGGTACACGGCGGAGCGGTGCTTCCCGAGGAAGAATTTGACGGGCGGGAAAACGATATTCCCACCAAGTTAATGCTGTATGCCGAAGAAAAACGGCGGATTGCAAAATATGCGGCAGCGCAGGTAAAGGACGAGGACTTTGTTTTTATCGACGCAGGCAGCACTACGCTGGGAATGGCAGATTTTTTGCAGCACAGCAAAGCAACCTTTGTGACAAACGGGATTGAATGTGCGGGGCGCTTGGCGCAGAAAGGTTTGCGCGTTTATCTGACAGGCGGTTTGTTAAAGCCGGTTACACAGGCGCTTGTGGGAGCGGCAGCGCTGGAATCGTTGAGGAAATATCACTTTACCAAAGCGTTTATCGGAACCAACGGAATCAGCATAAAGCAGGGCTTTACCACCCCGGACACCGAGGAGGCGTTTATCAAGTCCACCGCAATCGAGCGGGCGTATGCCAAATATGTGTTGGCAGATTCCAGTAAGTTTGGCAAGATATCCGGCGTCAGCATCTGTCCGTTAGAACAGGCGCATATCCTGACCGATCGGGTTCCCGACCCGATTTATTTTGAAAAAACGATGGTAGTTGAGGTGGAGCAGCCATGATTTATACCGTAACCTTAAACCCGGCGCTGGATTATGTGGTTTGTGTGCCGCAGCTTGCATTGGGGCAGGTCAACCGAACCGAAAAGGAAGAACTTCAATTCGGCGGAAAGGGAATCAATGTTTCGGTCATGCTCAGCCGACTTTCTGTCCCGAACTGCGCGTTAGGGTTTATTGCGGGATTTACCGGAAAAGCGTTGGAGGAGGAATTGAGAAAGAATCGAATCTACACCGATTTTATCTGCTTGAAAGAGGGTTTGACCCGAATCAACCTCAAAATGAAGGCGCAGCAGGAAACCGAAATCAACGCCAAAGGTCCCAAAATCCAAGAGAGCGATATCGAACTCTTGTTTCAAAAATTGGAACAATTAAAACAGGGCGATATTCTGGTGCTGGCGGGCAGCGTTCCGATGGGTGTGCCGCAAAATATTTATGAGAAAATGATGAAAAAGGTATCAGGAAAAGGCGTTTTTACCGTAGTGGATACCAACGGAGGATTATTGAGCAGCGTTTTGAAGGAGCAGCCCTTTTTAATCAAACCCAATCAGATTGAATTGGGCGAATTATTGGGCAAAACCTTGAAAACGCCGCAGGAAGTAGAGGAAGGGGCGCGCGCCCTTCAAAAAAAAGGCGCGAGAAATGTTTTGGTTTCGATGGCAGGCGCAGGAGCGATGTTGCTGGACGAAAACGGAAAGCTGCATCATCTCGGGGCGCCGAAAGGTGTAGTAAAAAATTCTGTGGGAGCGGGCGACTCGATGGTTGCAGGCTTTTTGGCAGGATACCTGCAAAGCGGGGATTATCAAACGGCTTTGCGGATGGGAACGGCGGCAGGAAGCGCAACGGCGTTTTCCTACGGTTTGGCGCAGAAGGATGAGGTGCTGTCGCTGTTTCGTGTGTTATAAAAAAGGAGGAATTTGCTGTGAGAATAGTTGATTTGCTCAGCAGAGAACGGATAGAATTGGGCGCGTCTGCGCAGAACAAGCAGGAAGTAATAGAAAAAATGGTGGAGCTTCAGGCAAAAAGCGGCGCACTAAAGGATAAAGAGGAATACCGAAAAGCAATCGAACAGAGGGAAAATCTTGGCAGCACCGCAATAGAAGCCGGAATTGCCGTACCTCATGCAAAATCTCAAAGCGTGGCTTTTCCGTCGTTGTGCGCGATGACCCTGCAAAACGCGGTAGACTACGATGCGCCGGACAATCAGCCCTGCGATTTGTTTTTTATGATTGCGGCGCCGACAGACGGGGAGCTGCATCTGGAGATCTTATCCCGACTGATGACCCTGATGATGAATCCTGCATTTACCGAATCGCTGCGTAAAGCAGGGAGTCCGGAAGAATTTTTACAGATAATCGACCGCTTTGAACAGGAAAAATACAAAAATGAAGCAAAAGAAGCGGAGCAGACAGGCTATCGGGTGTTGGCTGTTACCGCTTGTCCGACCGGGATTGCCCACACTTATCTGGCAGCGGAAGCGTTGGAAAAGGCGGGCAGAGAGATGGGAATTTCCGTCAAGGTGGAAACCAACGGCAGCGCGGGAGTAAAAAACAGGCTGACCGAACAGGAAATTGAGCAGGCAGACGGTATTATTGTAGCGGCGGACCGAAATGTGGAAACTGCCCGCTTTGCAGGAAAAAAGGTTTTGTTTGTCCCCGTTTCGGACGGAATCCACAAAGCGACCGAGCTGATTGAAAAGATTGAACAGGGCAAGGTGCCGATATATCGGCACAAGCAGGAGGAAAACACCCCGATTGAAACCGAACCGCAAAAGGAAGGAATCGGCAGACAGCTTTACAAGCACCTGATGAGCGGCATCAACCATATGCTTCCGTTTGTCATCGGCGGCGGTATTTTGATGGCGATTGCCTTTCTGTTGGACGATTATTCCATCAATCCGGCAAACTTTGGAATGAACACGCCGGTTGCCGCATTCTTTAAGACGGTGGGCAGTATTGCGTTTGACTTTATGCTTCCGATTCTGGCAGGATATATCGCGTACAGTATTGCAGATGTTCCGGCGCTTGCGGTCGGTGTGGTCGGCGGATATTTGGCAAAGGTGGGCAACTCGTTTGCCAATATCACAGGCGAAGGAGCGGTTTCGGGCGGATTTTTGGCAGCCTTGCTGGCAGGTTTTGCCGCAGGATATCTGGTTTTGCTGATTCAAAAGGCGGCTTCTTTCCTGCCGAAGAGTCTGGAAGGCATCAAGCCGGTGCTGATTTATCCGTTGTCCGGTATTTTGCTGATTGGTGTGTTTATGTTTGCGGTAAATCCTGCGATGGCAGCGCTTAACAATGCAATCATCGGATTTTTAAACTCGATGGGCGGCAGCAGCAAGGTTTTGCTCGGCTGCATTGTGGGGGCGATGATGAGCATCGACATGGGCGGACCGTGCAATAAGGCGGCTTATGTTTTTGCAACGGCGTCGGTGGCTTCGGGCAATTATGAGGTTATGGCGGCGGTTATGCTGGGCGGTATGATTCCTCCCCTTGCCGTAGCACTGGCAAGCACCGTCTTCAAAAATAAATTTACCGAGGAAGAAAGAAAATCGGGAATTGCAAACTATGTTATGGGACTGTGCTTTATCACCGAGGGTGTGATTCCGTTTGCAGCGGCAGACCCGCTTCGCGTGATTCCTTCCTGTGTGGCAGGTTCGGCGGTAGCGGGCGGTTTGTCGATGCTGTTCGGCTGCACATTAAGGGCGCCGCACGGCGGAATCTTCGTGTTCCCGGTTGTGGGAAATGTGCTGGGTTACGTGATTGCACTGGCGGCAGGCTCGCTTGTGGGAATGTTGCTGCTTGGAATTTTAAAGAAAAATAAAGCGCAGACAGAATAAGAAAGACTGAATTTTAGGAAGGGGAAAATTTTATGGTATCCGCAACAACAAAAATAGTCAATCCGATGGGACTGCATATGCGTCCGGCTCAAATTTTTGTAAAGGAAATGATGTCATTCGGCTGCGATGTCAGCGTGGTGTATCAGGGAAAAAGCATCAACGCAAAAAGCATTATGAGTTTGATGGCTGCCTGTATTAAGCAAGGCAGCGAGATTGAAATTGTGTGCAGCGGGGAAAACGAGCAGGACTGCCTGAAAGCGGCGGTTGCTCTGATTGAATCCGGTTTGGGAGAATAGGATTTTCCGAAAGGGGAGAAAAAGCAGTGAGCGAGATGTTACACGGAATCGCAGCATCTTTCGGAATCGGAATGGGAAAGGTTGTCTGCATTGAGGAGCAGAACACCGACTACTCCCATGTGGTTTATCAGGGCTGCGAGCAGGAACATAAGCGGCTGGAAACGGCGCTTGCAGTTTTTGAAGAACAAACCCGACAGATGGCAGACGAGGTTCGGCGCAAGGCAGGGGAAAAGGAAGCGGAAATTTTGCAGGGGCAGATTATGATGCTCAACGATCCGCTTTTGTTACAGGAAATGCAGGAACGGATTGATCTGGGCAGCTGCGCAGAAGCAGCAACGGACGCTGTTTGCTCCTACTATGCGGCGTTGTTTGAAAGCATGGACGATGAGATGATGAAGCAGCGTTCGACCGATATTCGTGATATTCGCGACCGTATGCTTGGGATTCTGCTCAATCGACCGGTTAAGAGAATCTCTTCCCTGCCCAAAGGGACGGTGCTTGCGGCAAAGGATTTAACCCCATCGATGACAGTCGGACTGGATAAAGAAGCAATCAGCGCGATTGTTACCGAAATCGGCGGAAAAACCGCTCATTCTGCCATTTTGGCAAGGGCATTGGAAATTCCGGCAGTGTTGGGAATTGAAAATGCGATGAATTTCTTACAAGACGGGCAATTTGTGGTTGTGGACGGAGAAAAAGGAACGGTTGAGCTTTCTCCCGATACAAACACCGTAACGCGTTACCAAGCGCTGCAAGCGCAGCAGAAAGAAAGCAAAAAGCAGCTGGAAGAATACCGAAACCGACCGACCGCAGACGCGGACGGAAAGCAATACCGGCTGTATGCCAATATCGGCACTCCGGAGCAGGCAAATTTGGCTTTGGAACAGACAGCGGAAGGAATCGGCTTGTTCCGCACCGAATTTTTGTTTATGGACCGCGACCGAGTTCCCTCCGAAGAGGAGCAGATGCAGGCATATTTGCAGGTGTCGCGAATCATGAAGGGCAAAGAAGTGATTATCCGCACACTGGATGTCGGCGGGGATAAAGAAATCCCCTACCTTCATATGGAGCGGGAGCAAAATCCGTTTTTGGGTTGGCGCGCCATCCGCTACTGTCTGGAAGAAAGCGAGCTGTTCCAAATTCAGCTGCGCGCTTTGCTGCGGGCAGGGGCGGAAAACCGCAATATCAAAATTATGCTTCCGCTTGTCACCGGTTTGGAGGAATTGGAGGCGGCAAAACGGCTGTTGGAGCAGTGCAAAGAACAGTGCAAGGCGCAGGGACAGCCGTATGACGAAACAATTTCTCTGGGTGTGATGATTGAAACGCCGGCAGCTGCGCTGACTGCCGACCTGTTTGCCGAACAGGCAGACTTTTTCAGCATCGGAACCAACGATTTAACCCAGTATACAATGGCGGTTGACCGCGGAAATGCCAAGGTAGAAAAGCTGTACACCGTGTTTCATCCGGCGGTACTCAGAAGTATCCGCACAGTAATCAAAGCGGCGAAACAGCGGGGAATCCCTGTCGGAATGTGCGGGGAATCGGCAGCGGACGAACGGCTGATTCCGCTGCTGCTCAGCTTTGGTCTGGATGAATTCAGCGTAAGCCCATCTTCTGTCTTGCAGACCAGAAAAAATATTGCAAGATGGAACGCAGAACAGCAGGCGCAGCTGGAGCGGCGGGTAATGCAGGCAAAGACGGCAGCGCAGGTACAGCAGATTTTATCTGAGTTTTTTACAAATTGATTTTTTCTTTTCTTTTGGATATAATCCCTTTTTCTCTCTATGACGAAATCAAACGGAGGCAGCTTTCGGGCTGTCTCCGTTTGGTTTTGCTTGACTTTTTTGCGGAAATCGGGTATTCTGTAATTAGGTTAGCATATGCTAATTTAAAGAAAAAAGGGGGTTGTCGAAATGACACAAACAACACTATGGTATCTTTTGGGAACAGGATTTCCGTTTTTAATGACAGCATTGGGCGCAGCGGCAGTGTTTTTCTTCCGCAAACAGGTTCGCGCGCAGATTCAAAAAATTTTTCTCGGATTTGCCGCAGGGGTGATGATTGCGGCAAGTGTTTGGAGTTTACTGATTCCGGCGATGGAACAGGCAGCGCAGATGGGGCAAAAAGAATGGCTGCCTGCGGCGGGCGGTTTTGTGCTTGGGATTGCGTTTTTGATGTTGCTGGACAGCCTGATTCCTCATCTGCACCCGCAGACAAAGCGGCAGGAGGGAGTATCGGCGCAGTGGAAACGAAGCACCATGCTGATGACGGCAGTTACTTTGCACAATATTCCCGAAGGCATGGCGGTTGGTTTGGCATTTGCATTAGCGGCTCAACAGGAAAATCTTGTCGGATACAGCGCGGCATTGGCGCTTGCGATAGGGATGGGAATTCAAAATTTTCCGGAAGGGGCAGCGATTTCTCTCCCTTTGCATCAAGAAGGACTTTCCCGCACAAAGAGCTTTGTTTATGGCGCTCTGTCCGGAGCGGTGGAGCCGATTTTCGGGATCGCGGCGGTTGTTCTTGCGGGGCAGATTCAGCCGCTGATGCCGTGGATGCTCTCCTTTGCGGCGGGCGCAATGATGTATGTTGTGGTGGAAGAACTGATTCCCGAAGCAAAGCTGGGGGAACATTCCAATGTCGGTACGCTGGGGGTAATGGGCGGATTTTTACTGATGATGGTATTGGATGTTGCGCTCGGATAGACAGATAAGGCTTGACAACAGCGATAAAACAGCTATGATAAGGGGTAGGAAAAACAAAAAAGGAGAAAAACAACATGAACAGTATTGTACTTGTCTGCCCCACTGTCGAAAAAGAACTGATGCAATCGGTGAAGCAAACAGGATTTACCGGGGAAATTTGTTTTCTTCCCAAATATCTGCACAATGACCCAAACAAAATGAGGCAGTATCTTCAGGAAAAGATAGACCGCTTACAGCAGATCGACGAGGCGCTGCTTTGTGTTTCCGGCTGCGGCGGCAGCACAATCGGGTTAAAGGCAACAAGCGCAAAATTAGTAATTCCGCGCTGTCGGGATTGTGTGGATTTGCTGCTTTCCACAGGAGAAAACTGCGAGATTAAGCGGCAGGAACGGGGAATCTTTTTGACGGAAGGCTGGATGAATCTGATGAAAAATTCGGCGATGAGCTTAGAACGAATGACGCAGAATCTGGGCAGAGAAAAGGCAGAACAAACTCTGCGAAAAATTTATACCGGGTTTCACAGTTTTTATCTGATTGAAACGGGAACCTATGACACTCAGCCGGTCAGAGATTATATTTTACCCTTAGTTCAGACAGTGGGCGGCACGATAGAAAGCACGGTAGGAGAATATTCTCTGATAAAAAAGCTGCTCAGCAGGGAATGGGAAGAACATTTTCTGATTGTGCCAAAAGGGGAGAGCGTTACAACGGAAAATTTTTGTCAAAAGTAAAGTCGGAGCAGTATCTGAGAGGATACTGCTCCGACCGTTTTGATTTGTATTTTTTATAAAATGAGAGAACCGACCTGATAGATTACCAATCCGACAAGATATGCAACCAAAGTCTGGTATCCTGCGGTAAGGAGAGCTTCTTTCATCGAGCCAAGCTCTCGTTTGGATGCGGCAAAAGCGGCAACGCAGGGCATATACAGAATGGTGAAAGCAAGGAAGCTGAACGCGCTCAACGGGGAGAACATCTGCGGCAGCATCGCGCTCAGCTGCGCGTCGCTTGCAGCTCCGGTGAGGATGGTCAGGGTGCTGACAACCGATTCTTTTGCGGTGAATCCGGTAATCAAAGCGGTGGAAGCGCGCCAGTCGTTAAAGCCGAGCGGAGCAAAAATCGGAGCGATTACCGAACCGATCGAAGCTAAGATGCTGTTCGCGCTGTCGGAAACCATATTCAGCCGCCAGTCAAAGCTCTGAAGGAACCAGATAACGATGGAGGCGATGAAGATGATGGTAAAGGCTTTATGCAAAAAGTCCTTGCCCTTTTCCCACATATGCAGCAAAACGCTCTTTGCGTCCGGCAGACGGTAAGCAGGCAGCTCCATGACAAACGGAACGGAATTTCCCTGAAAAACGGTTTTTTTCAGCAGCAGACCCGACAGGATTGCAACCACGATGCCCAAAACATACAGGCTTGTCATCACCAACGCCCCGTGGTCGGGGAAAAATGCTGCGGTAATCATGCCGTAGATAGGCAGTTTTGCGCTACAGGACATAAACGGGGTGAGAACAATGGTCATCTTGCGGTCGCGGTCGCTGGAAAGGGTTCTGGTTGCCATAATTGCGGGAACGCTGCACCCAAAACCGATCAGCATCGGGACAAAGGAGCGACCGGACAATCCGATTTTTCGCAGCAGTTTATCCATAACAAAGGCAACGCGCGCCATATATCCGCTGTCCTCCAATAAGGAGAGGAAGAAAAACAGCAGGACGATGATGGGCAAAAAGGAAAGAACGCTGCCCACGCCGGCGCACACGCCGTTGATAATCAGCGAGGTCAGCCACGGAGTAACTTCGGCGCTGACTAAAAAATCGGACAAAAGCGCGGTAAAACGGTCAATCCACACACTCAGCAAATCCTGAAGCGGCGCGCCGATGACCGAAAAGGTCAGCCAGAAAATAGTCATCATAATCAGCAAAAAGATGGGGATTCCCAGATATTTGTGGGTAAGCAGGCGGTCAATCTTTTCCGAACGCAGCTGCTCTCTGGTTTCTTGGTGCTTCACAACGCACTGGGCGCAAAGCGATTCGATGTAACTGTACCGCATATCCGCCAAAGCCGCTTCACGGTCGGTGTCCAGATTTTCTTCCATCTGCTCGACAATGTGGTCGATGATGTGGATATCGCTGACATCAAGGTTTAATTCCCGAAACATCGGCTCGTCGCCCTCCACCAATTTGGTAGCGGCAAAGCGGGTGGGATAACCGGCTTCTTCGGCATGGTCTTCGATAATGTGGGCAATCGAGTGGATTGCGCGGTGAACCTCTCCCCGGCAAAAATCCAGCTTTTGGGTCGGTTTTTTATCCTTGATGGTTTTGATAACCACATTGAGCAGGTCGGAGATTCCTTCCCCTTTCGCTGCGGAAATCGGGATAACCGGAATCCCTAAATTTTGGGAGAGCTTTTCAATGTGGATGCTGTTTCCGCTGGCGCGCACCTCGTCCATCATATTTAAAGCTAAAATCATCGGAATATTCAGCTCCATCAGCTGAAGGGTAAGGTAAAGGTTTCGCTCCAGGTTGGTTGCGTCCACAATGTTGATGATGGCGTCCGGACGCTCCTTTACCAGAAAATCCCTCGTTACCACCTCCTCCGAGGTGTAGGGAGAAAGGGAGTAGATGCCGGGCAGGTCAACCAGTACGGCATCTTTGTATTTTTTAATGCTTCCTTCCTTTTTTTCCACCGTAACGCCGGGGAAGTTTCCGACGTGCTGATTGCTGCCGGTGAGGGCGTTAAACAGCGTGGTTTTTCCGCAGTTCTGGTTTCCTGCCAGTGCAAGCAAGCTCATCGCGTTACCTCCTCAATCTCGATTTTTGCAGCGTCCTCGGCGCGCAGGGTTAACACATAGCCGCGCAAAAACAGTTCGATCGGGTCGCCCATCGGCGCCACCTTTCTCACAGTAACGGCGGTTTTGGGGGTCAGCCCCATATCCAACAGGCGGCGGCGCAAAGCGCCCTCTCCGCCCACAATGCGAATTACCCCGCTTTGTCCGGGTTTCAGATGATCCAGTGTCATCTCAGATTCCTCCTTTTTACACAAACCGGCAAAAGTTCTCTCAAAACAAGTTAGCCTATGCTTACATTTTACTCGCGTTTTTTTTCGTTGTCAATTCCTAATGCAGCCTCTTGCTGTTTTTCGGCATTATGAATAAAAAAAGAAAAGATAGGGAAGGAAAGCAAGGATAAATCAGACAAAAACACCAGAAAAGAAAGAAAATATTAGAAGTTATTAACAAAATAGTCCGATACAGCTTGCGATTTTTTGGGAAAAGTAGTTTAATAATGGTAAGACTTTATCGGGAAAGGAGGAAAAAGAATGCAGATTTTGCACGGACATTCGGTGGTGGGAGAGATTGTGATAGGTCGCCTGAGCTTTTACGAGCGCCGCGCGGTTGCGGTGGAAAAGGAGCGCGCAGAGGATACCAAACGGGAAATCTGCCGCTATCGCCGGGCAAAGGAAACGGCGATTGAACAGGTTCACCTGCTGCATCAGTATGCGCTGCGGGAGGTTTCGCAGGAAAATGCGGCAATTTTTCAGGCGCACCATATGTTGTTGGAGGATATGGATTTTAACGGCTATGTGCTGGATATGATCAATACTCAACAGGTAAATGCGGAATATGCCGTCAAACAGGCTGCCGATACCTTCTACAAGCTATTTTCCGGTATTGAGGACCCTTACTTAAAACAGCGGGCAGCGGATGTTCTGGATATTTCCCGGCGTCTGCTTGAAAATCTGACTTTTGGCAGAGCCGAACCGTTTGAGCCGGACGAACCGGCAATTTTGGCGGCGGACGAACTGGTTCCCAGTGAGGTGATTCAGCTGCCGCGGGATAAGGCGCTTGCTCTGGTCACGCAGTTTGGCTCGGAAACGTCACACAGCGCGATTATTGCAAAAGACAGGTCGATTCCCTCCCTGTTTGGGGTGGGCAAAGAGCTGCTGCGGGAGTATGAGGGGCATATCGTCGCTCTGGACAGCTATGAGGGAACGCTGTACCTTGACCCGGACAGAGCAACCCTGCTGCGTTTGAAAGAGAAAAAAGAGCGGGAAGAGGAAAAACGAAAAGGTTTATTCTGCTTGATTGGAAAGCCAAGCTGCACGATTGACGGAACAAGACTGGAGATCTTATCCAGCACCACCGACCCGTTGGATATTGAACCGGTGCTAAACAGCGATGCGGACGGATTGGGGTTATTGCGCAGCGAATTTTTGTACCTTAAACGCAGCGACCTGCCCTCGGAGGAGGAACAGGTCAATGTTTACCGCGAGATGATACGCCGCATGAACGGAAAATTTACCGTTATTCGCACCCTCGATTTCGGAGCAAAAAAGATGATGAAATCTTCCGGAGGACGACCGGAAAATAATCCCGCTCTGGGTTTTCGTTCTGTTCGCATCTGCCTTGCCATGCCGCAGATGTTCCGCACCCAGCTCAAAGCGATTCTGCGGGCGGCGCGCTACGGTCCCACCGGCATACTGTTCCCGATGGTGGACAGCGCAGAGCAGCTCAAAACCATTTTAGAACAGCTGGAACAGGCAAAGCGGGAGTTGGAACGGGAACATCAGCCGTATCAGCCCGATGTCAAGGTGGGTATCGTGATAGAAACGCCCGCTTCGGTCATTTTAAGCGAGGAGTTGGCGCAGTACGCGGACTTTTTCCATATTGATTCCAACGATTTAATTCAGTATACTCTGGCGGTTGACCGGCAAAATCCGGCAGTCAACGCCTATTATAATATCCACCATCCGGCGGTGCTGAAGATGATAGAATCGGTCACAGCCGCCGCCCATCGGGCAGGGATTCGGGTGACGGTCAGCGGGGATATGGCAAGCGATGAAACGCTGATTCGCGCCTTTGCAAAGATGGGGGTGGATGCGCTCAATGTGCCTGCGGCAAATGTTTTGCCGATGCGCAGAAAGGTGAGGGAGCTGGATCTTTCCGCCCCTCAGTAAAACGGGTTGTCTAAAAACAGAACAGGAGGAATTTGTAACATGAAACTGATTGATATGCACTGCGATACCCTGTTGGGAACTGCCTACGGGGAAGAAATCGACCTCTTTCAAAATGAAAAGGCAGTTGACTTTCAAAGAATGAAACAGGCGGGTTACTCGGCGCAGTTTTTTGCCATGTGCCTGATGCCGGAAGCGCATTTTCAGAAAAAAGGTCTGAAAAAACCGGACGATATGAGCTTTATGAAGGCACTGTCCGACTGCTTTTACCGCAATTTAAAACAGCACGGCGAGATTGCCGCCTTTGCGGCAAACAAGCAGGATTTGCTTGAAAACGAACGGCAGGGCAAGCTCTCCTGTTTTCTGTCGGTGGAGGACGGTAACGGCATCAACGGCAGCCTGTCCGGCTTGGAAGAGATTTATAAGATGGGCGTCAGAATGATTTCTGTGACATGGAATGAAGAAAACTGTCTGGGTTACCCTAACTCCTTTGACGAGCAGAAGATGGCTCTCCCGCTCAAACCTTTTGGCAGAGAGATGATTGACGCCATGAACCGAATGGGCATCATTGTGGATGTTTCCCACCTTTCCGACGGGGGATTCTGGGATGTTGCGGAAATCTGCAAACAGAACCATAAACCGTTCGTCGCTTCCCACTCCAATGCAAGGGCGATGACCCCTCATTCCAGAAATATGACCGATGAGATGATTCGCGCGTTGGCAGACTGCGGCGGCGCAATGGGACTGAACTTCTGTGCAGCCTTCCTTTCTCCGGATATCCACTCCCGCGATAGCCGGATTGACGATATGGTTCGCCATATGAAGCACATTAAAAATGTGGGCGGTATCGACTGTATGGCTCTGGGCGGCGATTTGGACGGAACAGGCGGAAATCTGGAAATTGACAGGGTGGATAAGGTTCCGCTTTTGTTGGAGCGCCTGAATCGGGAAGGCTTCACCGCCGACGAATTAGATCGAATTGCCTCCGAAAATGTGCTGCGCGTTATCGGTGATGTTTTAAAATAGATAAAAGCAAAATAGAACCTTTGCATAAAAATACCCTCCGTGTCTTTTTTAAGATACGGAGGGTTGCGTTTTTTTCGATTGATTTTTAGTCTTAAAACGATAAAAATTATAACAGCTTTTGATTTAACAGCTGATGGATTCGTTCAACAGGGAATTGATCTGCAATCTCCACAACTTCAAATAAATTGAGCGGCAATTCTTTTTCCCCGATGACAGAAAGATATTGGGGAACCGCCCTGCGGTCAATCATGATTTTCCCCCGTCCTGCCGGGTGACGGTTGCTTTCCTTCTTTTTTAAGCCGGAAATCCAATATTCTTCTCCGCTTTCAATATCAATATAGTTGGAATAATTTCCGATATGTTTTTGAAAGGCATGGTCGCGAAAATAAATGGTTTGTCCGCTTTTGGAAGTTTTTACATAGCCAATCCAAGCCGGTCCGTCATCGGAGTAACCGGTTTTTAATTCAAGATACATCAAAGTATTTATCATAATCATTTCTCCCGATATTTTGTGGTGATTTATGCAAGGGAAATAGAATAGAATCCTTCCTGCGTGCGGTTGACCGAAACGCAGACCGAGTCAAGCTCGAACAGATTTTCTCCGTAAAAGGTAAAGGTGATGCGGTCCCCGTCAATCGGTTCGGAAATCGAGTAGGTTGCGGTCTGCCCAAACGGAATCACACATTCGCTTTGCCCGTTAATCTCTCCGCCGATACAGCTGATTTTGCAGTAGGCAATCTCACGGTTTTTGGGAACAATGCGGATGTCCGAGCTGTTGCGGGACGGGGTGAGCAGAAGAGGAGAAAACTCCAGGATTGCGCTGTCGCTTTCCAACCCGTAGGGGGAACAGGCTGTATAATAGGACTCAAAAGCTGCGTTCTGCTCGTTTAAAACAGGGGATGTGGGTTCGGGCGCAGCTTTGCTTTCCGTAACAGGAAAGGCAGAGATTAGAAAAGAGGTAAAAATCATGGAAAACGCAACAAAAACAGAACCGAACAAACAAAGTTGTTTTTGAAAAGAACGCTTCATTTTCAGCAATCCCATTTCATAATAAAATGATAGAAAATAATTGTAAAATATTATAATTTCTATCTATAATATACAAAATAAAAGGACAGCTGTCAAGAGAAAAATCAAAAAAACTGCAAAAAAAGTCCTCCTAAAAAAGGAGGACTTTGCCGAAAACAGCAGACCGATAAAACATATCAAGTTTAAAAATTCGGATAAATCACCGTTTCGGAAAGCGGCTTCCTCAGCTGCTCGTGGCGGTCGGGGGAAAGCGCTTCGCCCTCTGCATATCCCAAAACAAGAATGTTTACCGGAACCAGATTTTCCGGAATTTGGAACTCTTTGCGCAGAATTTCGCGGTTGAACATACAAATCCAAAGAGAACCCAGTCCAAGTTCGGTGGCGCGCAGCATCATGTGGTCGGTCACAATCGAAGCGTCAATGTCGCAGGTGTCCTTTTGGTCGGTCGGTCTGACCCAAACCTCGTCGCGGTCGGCGCAGATAATCAATGCAAGCGGCGGATTGTGGATGTTCGCCGCCTTAGCGAGCCTTTCTAAGCCTTCTGCTGTCTGTACTACGTAGATTTTCTGCGGCTGATTGTTGCAGGCGGTGGGCGCAACCCGTCCGGCTTCTAAAACTGCCTGCAATTTTTCCGGTTCCACCGGTGTCTGCTTGTAGCTGCGCACCGAGTAGCGGGCTTTCATTACATCAAAGGTATTCATAAAACATTCCTCCTAAAATGAAAAGTTGTATTGGATTTGCCTTTGTGTTATTATCATATCACGTTGCCAAAATTTTTCAAGAACGCACTTTTCGGAAAGACAGTACCCAAAAGGATAGCGTTTGTTAAAAGGAGAGAATAAAATGCAGAGAAAGGCAGAAGATTTTCAGTGCCCGATGGACTTTGCGGTCAGCATCGTCTGCGGCAGATATAAGGCGTTGATTCTGTGGCACCTCAGGCAGGGAACGCTGCGTTACAGCCAGCTGCAACGCAAAATCCCAAAAGCAACCCCAAAGGTTTTAACTTCCCAGCTGCGCGATTTGGAGCAGGACGGCTTGATTGTGCGCACCGTTTACCCCACCGTCCCGCCTAAGGTAGAATATTCTTTAACCTCCTGGGGAAAACGCCTGATCCCCGTTCTGGACTCCCTGTGCGACTGGGGAAAAGAATATATGCAAAGAAAATAATTGAATCCTTTAGCAGTCCTCGAATGAAAGAAATTCCTTAAAATTTTCTTTTGTTCGAGGACTGTTTTCTTGTTTTTTTAAAAAATTTTTCTTTCCCGTGTAGTTGTTGCATCTTTTCATGCAACTTTTCGGGCAAAACGGGGTATAGGTGAAAGGGAGTATCGGGAGACAGGAAGCAGACAATCAACTTGTTTGTGTATTTTCTCCCAAACAGTATTGCCGGAAAAATCGGAAAAGATCGGCTTGATAATCGGGTTGGTCGCTGCCGATTTGATAAAAGTAACTGTAAATTAAAACCATGTAGTACCGCACATATTCTAAATTACACTCGGAAACGGAGCGGTATCCCTTTAAAAAAAGCTCGAGTTCCTGCTCTGTTTTTAAAAAATTTTGTCCGGGTCTGCAAATAACAGCCCACGCAATATCAAATTCCCGATTTCCGATGCCGGACAATTCAAAATCCAAAACAGCAGAAATTTGCCTGTTTTTCCATAAAATATTAGCATAATGAAAATCGCCGTGACAAAAACAGAAATTGATACGGGCAGGACAATGTTGGCGCAGATAGTCAAATACAAAGGGAAACGGGGTGGACTGAAAATAACTTTCCGGCGGAATATGAAAAAATTTTCTGTCCTTTACTTTGGAAAATTCTCCCTGCAAAGAGTGAAATCTCGCTAAGGTCTGTCCATATTCATACAGGTAATAAAAGGAAGATTCGTCCGGATTTTCATTTAAAATAACGGAAAGACGCTCCCCTTTTTTAGCAAGGGTGACAACAAATCGGGACTCGTCCGGGTCACAGTCGATGATTTCGGGGAGAAGCGGGGAGCGGATGGCACGAATGGTACGGATTTCATTTTGAATGTCGGCTCCCTGTTGTCTTGCTGATTTAATAAAAACTTCGACCTCCTTTTCCCGGAAGACGCCGACAGCGTGAAAAACATCGTTTCCCGCATGGGGATATCCGAGGATTTTTGTCAAAGTAAAGTTTTGATAGGGAAGGCGGAACGGATTTTCTGTTTTCCGCCATTTCGGAGGATATGTCAAAGCGTTCTCCTTTCTGATTTCTGATAACAAACGAACAATCAATAAAAAATTCGGGACAGACGCGAATCTGCCCCGAACCTGAAAATCTGTTTTTATTCGTAAATCGGATATTTGTCGCACAAAGCGGTAACACCTGCGCGGATTTCGTCTGCTTTGTTCTCGAAATCGGTTGCAGCCAGCTTGATAAAGTGCGCAATCTGAGCCATATCCTCTTCTTTGAAGCCGCGGCTGGTGATTGCAGGAGTGCCCACACGCAGACCGCTGGTGATGAACGGGCTTTGCGGGTCGTTCGGAATGGCGTTTTTGTTCGCTGTGATGTAAACGGCGTCCAGACGTTTTTCCAAATCTTTGCCGGTGATATTCATATTCTGCAAATCAATCAGAATCAGGTGGTTATCGGTGCCGCCGGAAACCAGACGGAAACCTTCTGCGGTCAGCGCTTTTGCCAAAGCCTGCGCATTGTTGATAACCTGCTGCTGATATGCTTTAAATTCCGGTTTCAGAGCTTCGCCGAAGCAAACCGCTTTTGCAGCGATGATGTGTTCCAGAGGACCGCCCTGTGTGCCGGGGAATACCGCTTTGTTGATTTGTTTTGCCAGCGCTTCTTTGCAAAGGATTAAGCCGCCTCTCGGACCGCGCAGCGTCTTATGGGTGGTTGTGCTGACAACATCTGCGTAAGGAACCGGGCTCTGATGCAGTCCTGCCGCAACCAGTCCGGCGATATGAGCCATATCGACAAACAGGTATGCGCCGACTTCGTGCGCGATTTCTGCAAATTTATCAAAGCGAATCTCTCTCGGATAAGCAGAAGCGCCTGCAACAATCAGTTTCGGTTTGTGTTCCAATGCAAGCTCACGAACCTTGTCATAGTTAATGCGCTCGGTGTCGTCCAGGCTGTATGGAATAAAGTTGTAGTATGTACCGGAAAGGTTTACCGGGCTGCCGTGTGTCAGATGACCGCCGTGAGCCAGATTCAGACCCAGAACGGTATCACCCGGTTTAATCAGCGCAAAATATACTGCAAGGTTTGCGCTTGCGCCGGAGTGCGGCTGTACGCAGGCGTGTTCTGCGCCAAACAGCTTTTTCGCTCTTTCAATGGCAATATTTTCTACTACGTCAACACATTCGCAGCCGCCGTAGTAACGCTTGCCCGGAAATCCTTCGGCATATTTATTGGTCAGTACCGTTCCCATCGCAGCCATAACCGCTTTGGAAACGATGTTTTCAGAAGCAATCAGCTCAATATTTCTTTTCTGACGGGCGTATTCCGCTTCGATTGCCTTGCCGACTTCCGGATCGTACTGTGTGATGAAGTCCATATTCTCTTTTACCATTCAAAAAGCCTCCCTTAAATTTTGTTTCATTAGACAGAAAAGCAATTCGCTTTTCGTAAAATATAAAAAAGCTTAACGCTTTTTCGGAGCTAAGTGGATTGCCGTTGCGTGAGTATCCTCAAGCGCCTCGGTCACTGCTTCGCAGAAAGTAGGATGCGGGCGGATAACCGACGCAAGCTGTTGGGCAGTCAGTCCGTTTACAATCGCAGTTGCAAATTCGGAAATCAAATCGGTTGCGCGGGAACACATCAGCTGCGCGCCCAACACAACATCGGTTTCCTTGTGAACAAGAACTTTGACAAATCCTCGTTCCTGTTCGTCAATCAGCGAGCGACCGTTGCCGGACATGATGAATTTTCCTTTTTTCACCGGAATACCCTGCTGTTTTGCTTCCTCTTCGGTAATGCCGACCGAAGCAATTTCCGGGTCGGTATAGATACAGGCGGGAACGGTGCGCAGGTCAATCGGCGGTGTTTTGCCGGCAATCGTGTGGACAGCGCAGATTCCCTGAGCGCTTGCCATATGCGCTAACTGAATTTTAGCGGTGACGTCTCCGATTGCATAAATAGAATCAACGCTGGTTTTAAACTGTTCGTCGGTGACGATTCTTCCGCGCTCACATTCTAACGAGAAGTTTTCTCCGAACAATCCCTGTGTGTTGGCGCGTCTGCCGATTGCTACCAGAACCTGTTCGGCAGTAACCTGCTGTTGTTTTCCTTTTTCGGTGAAGCAGCAAACCAATCCGTTTTCGCCCTGTTCGATTTTTTCTACCATAGAGCCGGTGTGGATTTCAATTCCGCGTTTTTTCAAAATCATGCTCAGATTCTGCGAAATTTCCCGATCCATTGTCGGCAGGATTCGTTCCAGAGCCTCTACAATGGTAACTTTGCAGCCGAACGAGGAGAACACGCTGGCAAACTCTACGCCGATTACGCCGCCGCCGATGATTAAAATTTCTTTTGCAAGATTGCGGGAACAATCTTCTCCCTCCAGCAGTTCGTCGCTGGTTACAACATTGGGTAAATCCAGTCCCGGAATCGGCGGGCGGGCAGGAACGGAACCGGTTGCGATTAAGATATGTTCACCGCTTAACCTTGTCTGTTCGGCGTCGTCCAGCAAAACCTCGTGAGGAGAAACCACCGAACCGTTTGCGGAGTAAAGGTCGATTTTATTGGCGCGAATCAACTGTTCTATGCCGCTGCGCAGCTTTTCCACTACATCATTTTTTCTTTGATGAATTTTTCCCCAATCGAAGGAGATTTGTTCTGCATGAAGACCGAATAAATCAAATCGGGCGGTTTCCCTTAACAGCTGCGCGGAATGAAGCATGGCTTTTGTGGGGATGCAGCCGCGGTTTAAGCAGGTTCCCCCGACCTGACGGCGTTCGACCAAAGCGGTGGACAAGCCAAGCTGAGCCGCTCGGATTGCCGCTTCATATCCGCCGGGACCGGCGCCGATGACAATAAGCTGATATTCTTTCATGAAACCCCTCCGTCAATCATCGCTCCTCTGCCTGGCAGGTGAGCGACACAATATCTGATAAAATCTGCTTTTGCAGACTGTTTGTTTCAAGTTTAAAAAGCCTTTCCGCCACAGCCGACGGTTCCATGCGGCAGCCGACCAGCAGGGAAGAAACAAGGGCGATAAAATCCGCGTCCAAAGCATCGGAATAAAGGACGGCGTCCCGAATCAATCCTTCGTTTATGGCAAGCTGAATCTGAATTTCTCCCCAGTCAAAGCGTTCCTGATTTTCCCAGGTAAAGGCAATCTTTCTGCCAAACTTCCATTCCCAGGAGAAGTACCGGCTGTAAAGAGCCATAACGCGCTTGCAGTCCAGTTCGTCTTTGGAGATGGGAAGCGGGGTGAAGCCGTATTCCTCGCAAAATGCGCGGAGCAGCTGATTTTTCATCAGTTCCGGTGTCAGCTCGGGAACAAAGTCGCACAGATTACAGACTCGGGAAGAAACGGAGGCGACCCCTTTGGAGCGCAGTTTCTTTTCCGATACGTTTAAATATTTGGCAACCTGTTCTTTATCCACCCGCAACATCAGCGTTCCGTGGTGGTACGAGTTTTCTCCTTTGCGGCAAAAAGCGTTTCCCGAGAATTTTTTGCCGTCAACGGTGATGTCGTTTCGTCCTGTTTTTTCGGCGTGAATCCCCAGATTTTGCACCGCTTTTAAGATAACGGACATCTGGCGATCCAAATCATATTCCGCAGTAGGGACAAGAAAGGTAAAGTTTAAATTGCCCAAATCATGAAAGACAGCGCCGCCGCCGGAAAGCCGGCGGGCAAGATACCCGCCGTCCGCCTCCAGCTCCTGAAAGCGGCACTCCTTCCATGCGTTTTGGTTTTTTCCGATTACAACGGTGCGCTCGTTCTGCCACAGGTAAAGGATAATCTGACGAGGCTGCACCGTATCCAGGAGGTATTCTTCCACAGAAAGATTGAAATAGGGATTGGTGGAATCAGAGATAAAGTAAGAGAGTCTTTCAATCATAAAAATACCTCCGTATTTTTGATAAAATCAGTTAAAATTGAAACCGAAGTTTCGGATTTCTTGCAGCGCCCACCTCGTCTAAGCGGCGAACCGGTGTGTGCAGCGGCATTTCATGCAGGCTTTGCGCGTCGGAAAGCGCGGTCTGATAGATTTGATGGAATACGGCAACCGCATGGTCCAGCACCTCGCGCGGTTCCGTTTCGGTCGGCTCTACCATCAGAGCTTCATGAACAATCAGCGGGAAGTACATTGTCGGCGGGTGGATTCCGTTGTCAAGCAGCGCTTTGGCAACATCCATCGCAGAAACATCCTGCTCTTTTTTGAGATTTTCCAGGGTCATGACAAATTCGTGCATACAACCCTTGTCAAACGCCATATCGTAAACATCTTTGAGATGTTCCATCATATAGTTGCAGTTTAATACGGCATTGGAAGAGGCTTCCGGGATACCCTCTTTGCCCAGAGTCAGCACATAGGTCAGCGCGCGGACAACCACTAAGAAGTTGCCGTAAAATTCTTTTACTGCGCCGATACTCTGCGGCAGATTGCGGCAGAAGTGATAACCGTTTTCGTCCTTTGTAACAACAGGGGAAGGGAGGAACGGCTTTAAGATTTCCTTACAGCCTACGGCTCCCGAACCCGGACCGCCGCCGCCGTGCGGGGTGGAGAAGGTCTTGTGCAGGTTCAGATGAACCACATCAAATCCCATGTCGCCGGGACGGACAATGCCCATAATGGCGTTGAGGTTTGCGCCGTCATAATAGCATAAACCGCCTGCCTGATGCACGATTTCGGTGATTTCGTGGATATTTAAGTCAAACAAACCGACGGTATTGGGGTTCGTCAGCATTAAGCCTGCGGTGTGTTCGTCCGCCGCTTTGCGCAGAGCCTCGGTGTCTACGCAGCCGTTTTCCAGAGAAGGAATGCTGACAACCTGGAAGCCTGCCATAGAAGCGGAGGCAGGGTTTGTGCCGTGCGCCGAGTCGGGAACCAGAATTTTGGTACGGTTAAAGTCGCCCTTTGCTTCGTGGTAGGCTTTAATCAGCATCAGTCCGGTCAGCTCTCCGTGCGCGCCTGCCGCCGGCTGGAAGGTCATCTGATCCATACCGGTGATTTCGCAGAAGTACTGATTTGCAAGGTAGAGTACCTCAAGACAGCCCTGTGCGGTCTGTTCCGGCTGAAGCGGGTGAACCTTGGCAAAGCCGGGCAGCCCTGCCATTTCATCATTTACTTTTGGGTTATATTTCATGGTGCAGGAACCCAACGGGTAGAATCCGTCGTTTACACCATGGGTCTGTTTTGCAAGCTCGGTATAATGCCGGCTGATTTCGTTTTCGCTCAGCTCCGGCAGATGGGGAGCCTGTGCTCTGCAAAGGGAAGAATCCGGCTCGCAGGCGCGGACGTCACATTCCGGCAGGATTGTGCATCTTCTGCCGCTGTGGCTGCGTTCAAATAACAGTTGCATTACATAAGCTCCTTTCTGATAATTTCAACAACTCTGTCCATATCCTCTTTGGTGTTCTTTTCGGTTGCGCACCAGAGAATGGAACCGTCTTCCAACGGGTAGCCGCCGAGGATTCCCTGTTTTTCCAAAGCGGCAAGCAGTTTTTCACTGTCTTTTTGTTCGGTGACAAATTCATGGAAGAAGCTGCCTTGATATTTTAAAGTTACCCCCGGAACGGAAGCGAGCTGTTCTGCAAAGTAATGCGCTTTTTGATAGCACAGGGTTGCTGCCTGACGCAGTCCCTGCGGTCCCATCGCTGCAAGGTAGACAGCGGCGGTCATCGCGCACAGAGCCTGGTTGGAGCAGATGTTGCTGGAGGCTTTTTCCCGTCGAATGTGCTGTTCTCTTGCCTGAAGGGTGAGTACGAAGGCGCGTTTTCCGTCCACATCGGTGGTTTCACCGACGATTCTGCCCGGAAGTTTTCTCATCATCGCGCTTGTTGCAGCCATAAATCCCAGGTAAGGACCGCCGAAAGAAAGCGGCATACCCAAAGGCTGACCTTCACCGACGGCAATATCTGCGCCCTGCTCTGCCGGGGTTTTCAATAGACCCAAAGCGATTGGATTGCAGCCGACAATCAGTTTTGCGCCCACCGAGTGAATCAGTTCTGCGCCCTGTTCGACCTCTTCAAGTTGTCCGAAGAAGTTCGGGCTTTGCAGGTACAGGCAGGCGGAGGTCTTTTTATCCAGCTGCGCTTTCATCGGTTCCAAATCGGTTTTTCCGTCCTTCACCGGCAGCATGACAATCTGATGTCCGGCAGCCCAGCAGTAGGTTTTTACAACAGAGATAACGTCAGGGTGAGCGGCTTCGGATAAAAATACGACGTTGCGGCTTCTTTCGCAGCACATATTTACCGCTTCCGCAGCTGCGGTGGCTCCGTCATAAACAGAAGCGTTGGAAACGTCCATGCCGGTCAGCTCGCAAATCATGGTCTGATATTCAAAGATGGATTGCAGAACGCCCTGGCTGATTTCAGCCTGATAAGGGGTGTAGGAGGTGATAAACTCCTCTTTGCTTGTTACGCTTTTTACGATGGAAGGGATATAGTGGTCATATGCGCCTGCGCCGCGGAAGATGCTTTGGAAAACAACGCTGTGAGAAGCGATTTGATTCATCAGGCGGCTGACTTCCATCTCCGATTTGCCGGAAGGAAGATTTAATTCCCGATTCAGCTTCAGTTCATCGGGAATGTGAGCGAACAGTTCGTCTATCGAGGAATGTCCGATAGATTCCAACATTTCCTGCCGCTCCTTTGAGGTGGAAGGAACATAGGAGCCCATATTATGCCTCCTCGCTCAGGAATTTTTCATATTCCTCGGCGGACAACAGTTCTTCTTTTGCGGAAACATCTTTTACCTGAATCATCCATGCTTCGTAAGCGTCCTGGTTAATCAGTTCCGGGTGATCCAGCAGCTCTTCGTTGATTGCGCAGACAACGCCGCTTAACGGGCTGTACACATCGGAAACCGCTTTTACCGACTCAACATCGCCGAAAGCAGCTTCAACCTCAACCTCGTCTTCTTCCTGCGGAAGGTTAACGAATACAAGGTCGCCCAGTTCGTTCTGCGCATAGTCGGTTAAGCCGATGCGGAAAGTGCCGTCGCCCATGTCCTGAACCCACTCGTGAGATTTTGCATACAGAAGATTGTTAGGAATGTTCATGATAAATATCCTCCTTAAAAATAAACAGTTTTTTGAGGGAGAGAAGATTTCCCTCGGTGTGTTATGTCAAAATGATTATTATTTGATGTTGTCTGCGGGCAGTTTAGCGTTTGTAGAACTGAACTTTTACAACTTCAGCGGCAACCCGTTTGCCTCTGATTTCCACTTCAACCTGCGCGCCCAGAGGAGCATCCTCTTTTTGAACGATTGCCATCGCATAAGCGCCGCCCAGATACGGACAGTGTGTGCCGGAAGTGGTGTGACCGATTTGTTTGTCACCGACATAAACCGGGCAGTTTTCTCTTGCGATTCCGCGTCCGGTAATCTTTAAGCCGCAGCGTTTAACGGTAGGAGTTCCCATCTCCTCCATCGCTTTTTTGCCGAAGAAGTCACCCTTGTCCATCTTAACGAACATACCCAGACCGGTTTGTTTCGGGGTGATTTCATCGTTCATTTCGTGACCGTACAGCGGCATACCAGCTTCCAGACGAAGGGTATCTCTTGCGCCCAATCCGCACGGAATCAAACCGTTTTCTTTTCCGGCATCCAGCAAAGCGTTCCAGAGCTTCGGGGTATCTTCCGCTGCGCAGTACAGCTCAAAACCGTCCTCGCCGGTGTAACCGGTGCGGGAAAGAACGCACGGACAGTCTGCAACGGAAACATTTTTGGTGAAAGTATAATATTTTTCGGGAATGTCTTGTTTTGCGCACAGTTTTTCCAGAATTGCCTGCGACTGCGGACCTTGCAGCGCAATCTGTCCGATTTGGTCGGAAAGATCGGTGAAGGTGACATCGCCGGACAGGTGGGAAGAAATCCACGCTGCGTCCTTATCATGGTTTGCGGCATTGACCACCATCATATAACAGTCGCTGCGAATGCGGTAAACAATCAAATCGTCTACAACGCCGCCTTTTTCGTTGCACATCGGGCTGTACTTAATTTGACCGTCCTCCATGTCCTTGAGTTCGTTTGTCAAGAGCATCTGAACATTATCAAACGCGCAGGGACCGGAAAGGATAATTTCACCCATGTGGGATACGTCAAAAAGACCGGCTTGTTTTCTGACCGCCATATGTTCGGCAATCACACCGGTCTGATACTGTACCGGCAGCAGATAGCCGGCAAAGGGGACGATTTTGCCGCCAAGCGCAACGTGGCAGTCATACAAAGGTGTTTTACGTTCCATGAAAAACAGCTCCTTTACAGAAATTAAAAAAGGGTACAAAAAAGCAGAGACGCAGAAATATGCTGTTTCCACGCCTCTGTTTATAAGACCTTGTAAGATTCCCTCAAACAGTTTCCTAAAAGCTAAGACCCGTTTAAAGTTGCATACCCGGTGCCTTGCGAAAAGGCTTCACAGAGTTTCGTCCGAAACCGATTGCCTGCGGGAAAGCGCTTGCTTTCGGTTTCTTCACCCGAACCTGAATGACACCTTGATTATAGGACGCAAAGAGCGCTTTGTCAATAGGTTATTTATTTAACAAAACTAAAAAAGAATCAACAAAAATGATTTTTTTCAACAAATTGTATGATTTTAAGGGTCGGTTTTCAGCACTTTTAGGCAGAAAAAAAGAAGGAAATGGGAAAGACGATGAGTTATTCGTCAGAAGATTAGTGAATTAGGACAAAAATATTTATTCTGAAAATTTTTTTGGATTCAAAATTTTCACTGTGAAAATGTTATGGGAAAGATTGTCGGTTTAAGAGAAAATCGAAATTTTATTTTATAAATCGGGGAAAAACTTGAAAAAAAACAAAAAAAGATAAGATATATCAAAATGAAAAAACTTTTCAAACGCGCGGTTCTGTGTTAGGATAAGAGGGAAGAATTTCCGAAAAACGGGGATTTGATACGGTAAAGGAGTGCATTGTTTTGAAATTGAATACCTTAGGAATTGCTCATAAAGCGATTGCGGAAAAGGTGAATCCGGGAGATTTTTGCATTGACGCGACAGCGGGCAGAGGAAACGACACCGCTTTTTTGTGCAGTTTGGTGGGGGAAAGCGGAAAGGTAATTGCGTTTGATATTCAGCAGCAGGCAGTTGATTCGACCAAAGAGCGGTTGAAAGAGCAGGGATACGAGGGAATCGCCTCGGTATATCTGGACAGCCACAGCAATATGGGCAACTATGCGCAGCCAAACAGCGTAGACTGCATCGTGTTTAACTTTGGTTATCTGCCCGGCGGGGATCATAGTGTTTTTACCACGCCGGCAACCAGTATTCCGGCAATCGAAACGGGATTGGAGTTGCTGAAACCCGGAGGTTTGATGAGCCTTTGCGTTTACTACGGAGGCGACAGCGGATTTGAAGAGAAGAACGCTTTGATGGAATTTTTCAGAACGATTGACAGCAAACAGTACACCGTTTTGATTACCGAGTTTGCAAACCGCCCGAACAATCCGCCGATTCCGGTCTTTATTTTAAAGCAAATTTAAACCCAAAAACAGTATAAAAATAACAACGATAAGATTGAATAAAAAAAGAGTGCAGGGAAGAAAACAGAGAGTAAAAAGTTTTGTTCCAACGCTCTTTTTTATTTTTAAAGAAGAAAATAATGATACGAAAAGTAATTTATAATATTTAAAATACAAAAAGTAGTTTAAGTTAAGTCCAAATAGAAGGGAATATCGTGATTTTTGCACCAACTTCTGATTGAAATGATAAGGCGTTCGTAATCTTGCCAGACAAGAGATTTCGGCGAAGAGATTGTGCTGCCCAAAAAATATTCTGTATTTTTATTCTCGGATTCCAGGATAAATCTTCTGCGAAAAGAGGTGTTGTTTTTGGCAGAACCCAGCTCTGCCAAAGTCATGTGGACAGAGGAAAGCTCTTCGGGATAGAAAGATTTTTCGTCAATCCGAATACAGGAGGGGAGCAGCTCGACAGTTTCGGGAAGTTTGGGTGCAAATGTAAAATAACGAACCGTTTGGGCGATACTGACGGGAAGGCTGAAAAAACCGATGATAAAAAGGAGAAGAAACAAAGTGTTCGGATTTCGGTTTGCGCGGTTTACAAAGAAAAACCAAGCGGCGGCAAGCAGACAGCCGATGAGAAAGCAGCCGAGAATGATGTGAAGCAGTCGTTTTCGCTCACAGGAAAGAATCTGTTCGCGAGGAAGGCGAAAACTTTCGGAAAAAAGGCTGTGAGGGGCAGCAGCTTTCTTTTCCAGTTTGGGGTGAGTGACCAACTCGGAAAGCAGGGAAAAATCATCGGCAGAAAGACAATGACAGGGAAGAACGGTAAAGCTGTTCTGCGTTTTTACTTTTAAGAAAAAATGATTGCAGTAGGTAAGACCGTGAAATTTTTTCTGCTGAACATGAGGGGTAATCTGCGCGGTGAGCGGCGCGCGAAAGGACTCTTTTTTATGAAAGAATCCCCGTTTTAAAATCAGTTCCCGATCGGTGATTTCAACTTGAATGTTGCAGTGGGAAAATCCCCACAAGAGGGAAGGAATCAGAGGGTAACAGCAGAAGAGCAGGGCTGCGGCGACGGGGAATTCCCGAAGCAGGAGAACGGGAAGGGTATTTTGAAATAATGCGGCAAAAACAAAGAAAAGAACGGCGCGGGGAAACAGGCGTTTGAGCCACTCAAGGCAGCACAAGGGCAGCTTGCTGCAAAAATATGTTTTCATTTTGCTTTTTTCCTTTCAGGTAATCGGATAAGATGTGGGAAATGTCGGGGAAAGCGAAAAATATTTCCCGGGAAATTTCTTTTTTAAAGCGGCGGAATGATTTCCCGGGAAATGTTTAAAAAATCGGACAATATTTCCCGGGAGATAAAGTTGTAAAAATTTTAACACAGAAGAAGGAAAATATCCAGCAGGGAAAAACGAAAGATTGTGAGAAGACAATAAATTTTTTGAAAAAACCGGAATGGAAAGCAGACAAAATGGTAGATGAAATAGAAAAAGATAAACGTAAAAGAGAAATTGATAGAAAATAGCAATTTGAATTTTTTATAGAAAGCGTATATTCTATAAAAGGTTTCTTAAAAAGGGAAACAATTTGATTTTTATCACACCTTCTTTGAAAACAAAGGCAAAAAGAAAGGATGTATTTTTTATGAAAAAAGTTTGCACAAAATGTATCGTTGCGGCGCTGCTGCTTTCGTTTGGAATCAGCGCAGGACTGCCTGCTGCTGCGGCAGAGGTACAGCCGGCTCAGATTGTTGTTGCAGCGGAAGCGGTACAAAATACAACACAGAAAAAAGCAAAACAGTATTTTGCAAATTATCCGTCCGACAAACACGTTGTTTCTGTCGAGCGTTTTCTGGAAGTACTCGGCTCGGAAGAAAAGAACTGCGTGATTGACCTGCGTTCCGAAGAAGATTATGCAAAGGGTCATATAGAAAGCGCAGTCAATATTCCTTACGGTACAGCGGTAGCCGACGCTTTGGAACAGATTCCGAATGATGTTCCGGTTTATGTTTACTGTTACAGCGGACAGACTGCTTCCCAAACGGTCGCTTTGCTGAACCTGGCCGGAAAAAATGCGTATAATGTCAGCGGAGGCTTTGACAACGGAATTTCCAAAGCAGAAAATGCGGCAGAACTTTTCACCAAAAAGGAATCGGTTTTGGAAGAAGGCAGTTATCCGGTAGAAAAAGAACTTCAGCAGGAAATCAGAGAATACTATCAAACCGCAACCGAAAACGGTAAATTTAACATGAGCGCGGAAAAGGTAAAAGAAGCTCTGCAAAACGATGAAATTTATCTGGTGGATATTCGCTCCGAAAATGACTATCTGAAATCCCATATTGCAGGCGCAAAGCAGAATATTCCGTTTGGCAAAGGAATGGAAAAACAGCTTGCAAAACTGCCGAAAGATAAGAAAATTGTATTCCAGTGTTACAGCGGACAGACCGCTTCCCAGACGGTTGCAATCGCAAGAATGATGGGATTGGACGCTTATAACCTTTCCGGAGGTATGGGAGCAGAGGGCGGTTCCGGCTGGCTGGGCGCAGGCTACGGCGTTGTAAAGGCAACCACACAGCAGTTTTTAAATGCAAAGGTTGACCGCTATTTTGCGGCTTTGCCGGAAAACAAAAATCAGGTTTCCGCAGCCGATTTCTTAAAAGCGACAGAGCAGGCAGAAGAGGGCAAGATGATGATTCTCGACATTCGTTCCGCAGAGGATTATGCGAAGGGTCATGTAAAGGGAGCAATCAATCTGCCGTACGGCGTTGATGTGGCAAAGGCTCTGGAAAAAATTCCGACCGATATTCCGGTTTATGTTTACTGTTACAGCGGACAGACCGCTTCCCAAACCATGTTTCTGCTGCGCTTGGCAGGCAAACAGGCGGTGAACGTCAGCGGCGGTTTTGACAAAGGAATTTCCAAAGAGGAAAATGCGGAAGAATATCTGACAACAGAAGCTGCCGAATTTGGAAAAGAAACTTACGCGGTAGATGAGGATATCAAAGCGGCGATTGAACAGTATTATAAAAATGTTGCCAAAGAAACAGAATATGCAAAGAACAACATGAGCCCGAAAGCGCTGAAAGAACTGACCGAGCAGGGTTCGGAAGAAATTTATGTGGTAGATTTGCGTTCTGCCGAGGATTATGCGAAAGGGCATATTGAAGGGGCAGTTAATCTGCCGTATGGCAAGGGAATGCAGAAAGAGTTTGACAAACTGCCGACTGACAAGACACTGGTTTTGCAGTGTTACAGCGGACAGACCGCATCTCAGACAATGGCAGCGCTGAGAATCAAAGGTTACAATGCTTATAATCTCTCCGGTGGTATGGGCGCAGAAGGCGGTTCCGGCTGGTTGGGCGCAGGATATACTCTGGTAAAATAAAAGACATTTTAAACAAAAAGTATAATCGAGAAAGAACAAGCCTTTGGGTATAGAACGGGAGGCTTGTTCTTTCGCCGATTTTTACGGTTTTCTGTCAATTTTGACGAAAAGCTGCGCATTTTCAAAAAGACAGCTTGACTTTTTAAGAAGAAAGGGATATACTGAGGTCGAAACGAAAATACTCGAGTATTTTTTTGTGTAACACACAAAAAAATACTCGAGTATTTTTTTGTGTAACACACAAAAAAGCTCCTGTTTAGAATTTTGGAGGGTTAACAATGAGAAAAACACAATTCGCAGCCTTTCTCCTGTCAGGATTACTGGTTCTAAACACAGCGATTCCTGTCTTTGCAGAAGGTATGACGGAACAAACAGCGGAAACTTATAAGGTAGATACTACTGCACCGGTAGTTACTGCTGTTTCAGTAAATAAAAATGAAGTAAAAGCTCCCGGAACGATAACAGCAACATTACAGGTAGAAGAAGAAAACGGATTGGAAGAAACTTGGGTTATCTTTAAAAATAAAAAAACAGGAAGAACAGTGACAGGATTTTCTCAAAATAATTTGAATGGAGATTCTTTGTCAGTTGATTTAAATGTTTCTGAGTATGAAACAGAAGGCTTGTTTGAATTAAGTGAAATTCAAATAGAAGATAAAGCAGGAAATAGAGTTACATACGGTGAATTTAAAGATAAAGAATTGCCAGAGCCAATACCTTCTTTCACTGTTAGAAATGACACAGGAAAAACAGATATAACCGCACCGGTAGTTACTGCTGTTTCAGTAAATAAAAATGAAGTAAAAGCTCCCGGAACGATAACAGCAACATTACAGGTAGAAGAAGAAAACGGATTGGAAGAAACTTGGGTTATCTTTAAAAATGAAAAAACAGGAAGAACGGTGACAGGATTTTCTCAAAATAATTTGAATGGTGGTTCTTTATCGGTTGATTTAAATGTTTCTGAGTATGAAACAGAGGGCTTGTTTGAATTAAGTGAAATTCAAATACAAGATAAAGCAGGAAATAGAGTTACATACGGTGAATTTAAAGATAAAGAATTGCCAGAGCCAGTACCATCTTTCACCGTTATCAATGATGATGAGCTTGTGCCAGGACAGTCGGAAAATCGTCCGAGCAAGCCTGAGCGTCCAAGCAAACCGAACAACTCCGGTTCTTCTTCCGGCGGGATTGTCAACTATGACAGCGAAAAGCCCGACCCGGCAGACAAAAAAGCAACAGAAATGTACAATTTCTGGCAGAATGTAAAGCGCAAGATTAAAAATACCGAAGAGGGCAAAACGCTGCGCGTTGCGGTACCGGCAGAATATACCTATATGCCGGCAAGCGTGATGGAAACGCTGCGGTTAAATCCAGAGGTCAGCTTAAAATTAAGCTGGGGCAAGGATACCGTTGTGATAAAAGCGGGAACCGCGCAGCCGAAACAGAAGCTCAAGGCATACTGGACCAAGTCTGCGCTGCTGAAATTATATCCTCAAAAATAGTCTTTATCTGCGGCAGAAATCGCTCTGCCGCAGATTTTTATGAAATGATTTTTGTGACAAACAGAAACAATCCATCGACAAAATGCGAGGATAACAGGCAGGAAATGCGGGAGCGGGCGGAAACTTTGCAAAATTGTCTTTTAAAAAACACAATTTTTTAAAAATTCTGTCTTGACAAATTCGGATTTTCCCGATATACTTGAAAACAAAGTAAAGACAGTACCCATATTTAAAGGGAGTAGTTCAAGACATATTCGCAACAATCTCGTTGGCGGCAAGCCTTCTGCGATATGTGCCAAACTGATTGGTAACAAGACTTTTCATGTGGTTTCCGTACATAACCGGTATTGGAAACAGATGAAAGGTCTTTTTTTGTTTTGGTTATCGGTATTTCGGACTCTGTCTTTTTGGCAAACAAACTGCTTTTACTTTGAAGGAGGAAATGAAAAATGGATCAAATGTTTCGGCGCACAGCGCAGCAAATTATGGAACAGTTTGGCGTAACGAAGGACGGCTTGAGCAAAGAGCAGGTCGAAAAACAGCGTCAGACTTACGGTGAAAATGCGCTGGCAGAAGAAAAGAAAAAAAGCGCGCTCGTTGTCTTTTTGGAACAGTTTAAGGATTTGCTGGTTATCATTTTGATTATCGCGGCAATCATTTCGGCAGTATCCGGCAACGGGGAAAGCACCATTGTTATTGTGGCAGTTATCACATTAAACGCAATTTTAGGAACCGTACAGCACTTTAAGGCAGAAAAATCGTTGGAAAGCCTGAAAGCCCTCTCCTCTCCGAATGCAAAGGTGATGAGAAACGGCAGAAAGATTGAAGTGCCTTCCAAAGAGATTGTTCCGGGCGATATTTTAATGCTGGAAGCCGGAGACTTGGTAGTGGCAGACGGACGAATTATCGACAACTTCTCCCTTCAGGTCAACGAAAGCTCGTTGACCGGCGAATCGGAGGGCGTAAACAAGATAAGCGATGTCATCGACGCGGAAAACGTTGCGCTGGGCGACCAGAAAAACATGGTATTTTCCGGTTCTTTGGTTACTTATGGCAGAGCGAGCGTTGTAGTTACCGCAACCGGTATGAAAACAGAAATCGGTAAGATTGCAACTTTAATGAATCAGACTCAGCAAAAAAAGACTCCTTTGCAGCAGAGCATGGACAATTTCAGCCAGAAGCTGGCGATTGCCATTATCGCAATCTGCGTGGTTGTATTCGGTTTAAGCCTGTACCGTGAAATGCCGATTCTGGATTCTTTGATGTTTGCGGTCGCTTTGGCGGTTGCGGCAATTCCGGAGGCATTAAGCTCGATTGTTACCATTGTTTTGGCGATGGGAACCCAGAAGATGGCAAAAGAAAACGCCATCATCAAGGAACTGAACGCAGTGGAAAGTTTGGGTTCTGTTTCGGTTATCTGTTCGGATAAAACCGGTACTTTGACCCAGAACAAGATGACCACCAAACAGGTCTATGCAGATTTTCAGCTGTTTGACGGTGAAAATCTGAACTTTGCAAATCAGGCGCACCATTGGCTGCTGAAAACAGCGGTACTGGCAAATGATTCCACCTCGGTGGACGGAAAAGAAATCGGCGACCCGACCGAGGTTGCTTTAATCAATCTGGCGCACAAATTCTGGCTGGAGGAAACCGTTTACAGACAGCAGCACCTTCGCCTTGCAGAACTTGCGTTTGATTCCGACCGCAAGCTGATGAGTACTCTGCACCAGTTGGACGGCGTTTACACCCTTTGCACCAAAGGCGCGATGGACGTTCTGCTTGCCCGCAGTGTCAACATTATGACAGCGGACGGTCCTCGCCCGATTACCGAAGAAGATAAAAAGAAGATTTCGGATACCAACACTCAGCTTTCCGAAAACGGTCTGCGCGTTTTGGCATTTGCGTTTAAACAGTATCCCGATGCGCAGGTATGCCCGCAGATTACTTTGGACGATGAAAACGGATATACCTTTGTCGGCTTAATTTCGATGATTGACCCGCCAAGGGAAGAATCCAAAAAAGCGGTTGCAGACGCAAAACGCGGCGGTATCCGCACCATCATGATTACCGGCGACCACAAGGTGACTGCGACCGCAATCGCAAAACAGATCGGTATCTTTGAAGAGGGCGACATGGCGCTGAGCGGCGTTGAGCTGGATCAGATGAGCGATGAGGAACTGGACAAGAAATTGGAACACGTTTCTGTTTATGCCCGTGTTTCTCCGGAGCATAAGATTCGCATTGTCAACGCATGGCAAAGAAAGGGCAAAATTGTTTCGATGACCGGCGACGGCGTCAACGACGCGCCTGCGCTGAAGAAAGCGGACATCGGTGTGGCGATGGGTATCACCGGAACCGAAGTTTCCAAAGACGCCGCTTCGATGATTTTGACCGACGATAACTTTGCAACCATTGTAAAGGCAGTAACCAACGGAAGAAACGTATATGCAAACATCAAGAATGCAATCAAGTTCCTGTTGTCGGGCAATATGTCCGGTATTCTCAGCGTACTGTATACCTCGCTGTTTGCGCTGCCGGTTCCGTTCCAGCCGGTTCACCTGTTGTTTATTAACCTGTTGACCGACTCGCTGCCGGCAATCGCAATCGGTATGGAGCCGCCGAGAGAGGATTTGCTCAACCAGAAGCCGAGAAATCCGAAAGAGTCCATCATGACAAAAGACTTTATGCTGAGCCTGCTGGTCCAGGGAGCAATTATCGGCGTCTTTGTTATGACGGCATACCACATCGGTCTGGGTCAGGGCGGAGCTGCTCTGGCAAGCACTATGGCGTTTGCTACTTTAACTTTGGCAAGACTGTTCCACGGCTTTAACTGCCGCGCAGACGCTTCTATCTTTAAACTGGGACTGCGTTCCAACATTTATTCTATCTTAGCTTTCCTTGCAGGACTGCTTCTGCTCAATATGGTTCTGTTTATTCCGGCATTCCACGGTCTGTTCATGATTGCAGATTTGACCGCTGCCAATATCGGTACCATTTACCTGCTTGCCTTTATGCCGACTGTGATTATTCAGCTGTATAAGGTAATTAAGGAAAGAAGAAAATAAGCTAAAAAAGTACAGATTTTTGTAAAAAACAGCAGCCTTGCGCTGCTGTTTTTTGCTTGTCAGAACAAAAGGAAAGAGATATAATTAAGGAAAACAACAGAAAAACAAGGAGGAGTTTATTATGGCTTTGAGAGCATTGAGAATTAACCGCGACCCTATTTTGAGAAAGAAATGCAAAGAGGTAGAACAGACAGACGAGCATATCCGGCAGATTTTAGAGGATATGCTGGAAACCTTACACGCAACCTCAAACGGAGCGGCAATCGCAGCGCCGCAGGTTGGCATATTAAAGAGGCTGGTTGTAATTGATATGGGGGAAGTGAGCGGCGGAGTGCTGAAGTTGATAAATCCGAAGATTATCGAGCAGGAAGGGGAACAGCTCTGTGAGGAGGGCTGTTTGAGCTTTCCGGACCGTTGGGCTTACACCATGCGTCCCTATCGTGTCAAGGTGAAGGCGCAGAATGAGCAGGGGCAGGAGATTACCCTGGTCGGAGAAGGGGAACTGGCAAAATGCTTCTGCCACGAAATAGACCATCTGGACGGCATTGTGTTTTTGGACCGCGCAGTAAAAAATCCAAAAACGCGCGGAAAGGGCAGACAGAACAGAAGATAAAGCGGAAGAAAAGAAGAGAGAAAGCTTGATGAACGGTTGAAAACAGGCAGAGTAATCCCTTGTTGAGATAAATCTTATTTTTGATATATAAAATAAGATTGTGAAAAATAAAAGAATTAAAAAGGGTTATTACAAGGTATTAAAATGTAGAAAATCGGTTATAAAGCGCGCGGCAGTAGGAAAAATGAAGTAAAACACAGAAAAAAGATAAAAAAACAGGAGCTTTTTTGCAGAACTTTTTGTCCGAAAGGGTTTTGCAAAGGGTTCCTGTTTTCTTTATCTGCCGCACAGATGTTTGTGTAAGATGGAAAATATTGTACAAATAAAATGACAAAAAATTTGTCACTTTACCAAAATAACAATGTAAATCGGCACAAAAGTAACAAATATGACTTGTTTTTTTAGACAATTTATACAGTTAAAAGCAACAAAAATATCGGTTATAGAGAAAATCAATAGTGCGTATTGACTTTAAAAGCAAATATTGATATGATGGCAGACGGGGAACAGAATGTTAAACCCTAAACAATCATTTTTATTATTTACTGCATATTTTTCTTCGCAGGTCGAATGAAAAAATATCAGGGAGGAAAACGAATCATGAAAAAAACAATGAGCAGAATTCTTGCATTAGGCTTAACAGCTTCCTTGCTGCTGACAGGATGCGGGGGTTCCGAGGATGAAGGAAACGATACTGTGGGCGCTTCCGGCGAAGCAAACGCGCAGGGCGCAGGCGACGAAAACGCAATTAAAGACCTGGTTTACCCAAGATTGGCAACCAGAGAACTGGAAACTTTTAACATTCTTTACAGCCAGAGATTAGAGGACCACGAAAACCTGTGTAACCTGACCGACGGTTTGTTGGAAGTAGACAGCTACGGCAAATTGCAGCCTTGTCTTGCAGACGAATGGGGCACCGAGGACGGCGGAAAAACCTGGACCTTCCACATTCGTGACGGTGTAAAATGGGTTGACATGAACGGAGAAGAAAAAGCAGACTGCAACGCGCAGGACTTTGCAACCGGTCTGGAATGGGTACTCAACTTCCACAAAAACGATTCTTCCAACACTTCGATGCCGTTTGAAATGATTGAAGGCGCAGAGGAATACTACGAATACACCAAAACCCTCTCCAAAGAAGAAGCATACGCGCTGACCGCAGGTGAAGGCTCTAAATTCCGTGAAATGGTCGGAATTGACCTTCCGGACGACCAGACCATCGTTTACACCTGCATTAACCCAACCCCATACTTTGATACCGTAGGCACTTATGTTTGCCTGTATCCTCTGGCTCAGGGCATGGTAGACGAGTTGGGCGGTCCTGACGGCGTAAAATCCATGAACAACGAAAATATGTGGTACAACGGCTGCTATACCATGACCGAGTACATTCAGGGCAACGAAAAGGTTTTGACCAAAAACCCACTGTACTGGGATCAGAACTGCACCCTGTTTGATACCGTTACCATCAGAATGGTAGAATCTTCCGATGTTGCTTACCAGCTGTATCAGTCCGGTGAATTGGATTACTGCGATCTGACAGAAAGCAACATCAAGACCATCAGCGAAAACGAAAGCAACGAGTTCCATGATTACATGGTTCCGGGCGTTGCTTCCAAATACTCTTTCCAGTATCATTTTAACTACAACAAGATGAACGAAGACGGTACACCGGATACCAACTGGAACACCGCAATCGCAAACGAAGCGTTCAGATTGTCCTGGTACTACGGTTTGGACTTCACCAATGTATGGAAACGCAGCGATGCAATCAACCCGATGAACTGTGAAAACAACTTCTACACCATGAAAGGTCTGTGCTACACCAGCGACGGTACCGAGTACACCGAACTGGTTGCAAAAGAACTGGGTCTGGAAGTAAACGGTGAAACTCCGGCAAGAGTAGACAAAGCAAAAGCAGAACAGTACAAAAAGCAGGCGATGGAAGAACTGTCCGCTCTGGGCGTAACCTTCCCGGTTGAGGTAGACCATTATATTCCGGCATCTTCTCAGACTGCTTTGGACAGCGCAAACGTACTGAAAAATACCTTCTCCGAATGTCTGGGCGACGATTATGTTGTTCTGAACATCAATACCTATGTTTCTAAAGTAAACTCTGAGGTTATTCAGCCACATCTCCACTCCATCATCAACAACGGTTGGGGCGCAGACTACGGTGACCCGCAGAACTACTTGGGTCAGGAAACTTATGGTTCCGAACAGGCTTACTATTCTCAGCAGTATTCCTTCATCAATGAAATTACCGAAGAAACCCCTGCAAACAAAGCTCTGCTTGATACCTACAAAGAGTACACCAAACTGGTAGAAGCAGCAAACGCAATCACCGACGATATGGACGCAAGATATGCAGCTTATGCAAAAGCAGAAGCTTACCTGCTCCAGCACGCTTTGGTTCTGCCTGTTAACTATCAGCAGGGTTGGAGCCTGAGCAAGATTGACAACACCAGCAGAATGAACGCAATGTACGGTGTTCAGAACGAAAAGATGAAAAACTGGAGAACCAATGCGGACGGTTACACCACCGAAGAAGCAAAGGCTCTGGCAGACGAACACGCAGCAGCAATGAAAGCGCAGTAAAATATTATGATGAAAAAGAAACCCCACACGGGGTTTCTTTTTTTATGGAATGATTTTAAAAAAGTAAAATTCGGATAGCATAAAATTTTACTTAAAAAAAGTTTTTAAAAGAGAAAAACTATAAAATAGAATAAAAATAAATTTTATAGTTTAAAATAATTATGCAATATTGACAACAAAACATATTGATGATATAATAAATTCTGGAAGGGAGAGACGGAGAAACAAAACGGACGGAACAGAAGATACAACAAAGCGATTGCCGCTTATTTAAAATATAGAAAGATTTTATGAAACGAAATTTATCAAAATGAGAATACAAAAATGTACAGAGGATTTGCTTTCCACACAATCCAAGATAGCACTTCCCATTTTGTCAGAAGAACTAATCGGAAAAACTTCCGATATAACTGGTAATCTGGGTATTGCAGAAATTTTATCCATACAAGATAAATTTCCATGGTTTTTTGTTGAACTGTCAACACAGTATTTTTACTATAAACTCTTTGGAAAAAAACATCCAGTCTGTCGGATGTTATATTTTTCGGATATGGAATTATCTTTTATCAAGCCTTATCTTCAAGTTTGCTTTATCAAACTTACTTTTAGCAAAATTAAGACATCTGTTGCACCCTATCGGTTATGGCAGGTAAAGGTTAACGGAATCAGCGAATGGGGAATCGAGGTAATAAAAAATCTTCCCGAAACAGGAGAACTGTCGGGATTGCTACATAGGCTTTACATTGATTGCGTTATGTGTGGGGGTTTTGAGGAAGAAGGATTATATCAATGTTTCATTCCTGAAAAAGAAAAACACTTTACTTTGGATTCTGCATTATATTATCTTGCTGTCAACCAATTTCAAAAAACGATAGATGTAACAAATTGGGATAATTTGAAGATAGCACAGGATAATACTTTGAATAAAATACTGTCTTTTAAAAGAGGTATTTATATTAATATTGATACCGATACTTTTTTTACACCAATAAATTTAAAGGTTTTATGTTGGGAGAAAGAATCGGTTTTGAAGGAGGCAGGAAAATGAAGAAAAGATTTTACAGTATGGTGAGCATGATGCTTGCGGCAGGTTTGGTTTTGGGCGGTTGTTCCGGCGCAGAAAACCCGGAAACGCCGACAGAAGGCGAAAATCCCGAAGCTCAGCAGCAGGAAGGAAAGGAAATCAAAGATCTGGTGATTCCAAAGGTGGCTACCAGAGAGCTGGAAACCTTTAATATCCTTTACAGCCAGCTGGCATCCGACTTTGAAAATCTTTGCAACCTAACCGACAGCTTACTGGAGGTGGATACCAAAGGCGCGCTGAAACCTGCAATCGCAAAGGAATGGGGCACCGAAGACGGCGGCTTAACATGGACTTTCAAGCTGCGTGACGATGTGAAATGGGTCAACATGAATGCCGAAGAAAAGGCAAACTGTACCGCGCAGGATTTTGCGACCGGTTTGGAGTGGGTTTTAAACTTCCACAAAAACGATTCTGTCAACACCTCAATGCCGGCAGAAATGATTAAAGGCGCAAACGAATATTACGAATACACAAAAACTCTTTCTAAAGAAGAAGCATACGCTTTAACAGCGGGAGAAGGCTCGAAATTCCTGGAAATGGTGGGTATTGAAATGCCCGATGATTATACCCTGATTTACCATTGTATCGAACCGAAACCGTATTTTGACTCGGTTGCAACCTATGCTTGTCTGTTCCCGTTAGCACAGGGAATGATTGACGAACTGGGCGGTCCGGACGCGGTGAAGGCGATGAACAACGAAACCATGTGGTATAACGGCTGCTACACCATGACCTCCTACTTGCAGGGTAACGAAAAGGTATTTACCAAGAATCCGACCTATTGGGATAAGGACTGCAAGCTGTTTGATACCGTTACCATTAAGATGGTAGAATCCAACGACGTTGCTTTCCAGCTGTATCAGACAGGGGAAGTGGATTATGTTGATTTGACCGAAAGCAACCTGAAAACCATCAGCACAAACGAGTCAAACGAACTGTATCCGTATCTGGTTGAAAAACCGGCAGATAAATATTCCTATCAGATGCACTTTAACTGGAGCAAAAACAAAGAGGACGGTACGCCGGATACCAACTGGAACACCGCAATCGCAAACGAATCGTTCCGCAAAGCGCTTTATTACGGTTTGGATTTGTCGGAATACTATAAACGCACCAACGCACTGAATCCGATGATTTGCGAAAACAACTTCTACACCATGAAAGGCTTAATCTATACTTCGGACGGTAGAGATTATGTCGATTTGGTTCGCGAAGAAATGGGACTGCCGGAGCTTAACGGCGAAAAGATGGTTCGTTTGGACGAGGCAAAAGCAAAACAATATAAAGAACAGGCAATCGAGGAACTGACCGCTTTGGGAGTTACCTTCCCGGTTACACTGGATTATTATATTGCAGGCGCAAACCAGGTATCTTTGGACAGCGCAAATGTACTCAAACAGGCTATTTCCGACAGTATGGGAGATGACTTTTTGGTACTCAGCGTAAAAACTTATGTATCCAAAGCCACCAAAGAAGTGTATGACCCGAAACTGCACTCTGTTTCTCAAAACGGTTGGGGCGCAGACTACGGTGACCCGCAGAACTATCTGGTGCAGGAAACCTATGATTATGACAATGCTTACTATTCCAACGGTCAGTCTAAGATTAACGATGTAGAAGAAACGGAAGCAACCAAAGAATTATTGGATACCTACAAAGAATTTACCAAAATGGTAAACGAAGCAAACGCAATTACCGATGATTTGGACGCCCGCTATGCAGCTTACGCAAAAGCGGAAGCCTATATGCTGGATCATGTTCTGGTACTTCCGATGTACTACAATGTTTCGTGGTGTTTAACCAAGATTGACCCGTACAGCAAGATGAATGCGATGTTCGGCAGCATCAATGAAAAGATGAAGAATTGGGAAACCAATGAAAACGGTTATACTACCGAAGAAATAAAACAGTCCGCAGCGGAACATACAGCAAAATAGTGAAAAAATAAAAAGGAAAGGACCTCGAAAGGGGTTCTTTCCTTTTTTTGGCTTTTATCGAATAATAAAGAGAAAAAACAGAATTTTATAAAAAACAGTGCAAATTTATGAAATTTTTATGAGCAATTTAAACAGGAAGATGAACTAAAATTTATATATTATCATAAAAATATTTTTTATTATTGACAATTTATAGTAATATCGCTATAATAAAAACAAATTTTAAAGCGAAAATAAAATAAGTGTAAAAAATTAAAAATTCATCTTCAAAATAATGATGAGAGATGAAAAAAGATGAAATTGAAGGAGCGATGTTGCATGAAAAAGAAAATGACAAAGCTGACCGCTTTGCTGCTGGCAAGCATGATGTTGCTGACCGGTTGCGGAGGTTCGGAGGAACCAAAAGAAAACGGTGAAACCGCGCCGGAAACAAACGGCGACAAAAAAGAGGAAAGCAAAGAAGCAGATTCCGATGAAAAGATTACGGATATTGTGATTCCAGTAGCGGTAAGCCGTGAGCTGGAAACTTTTAATATTCTGTATGCGCAGAGAGCGGAGGACAGCGAAAACCTGACTAACTTGGTGGACGGTTTGCTGGAGGTAGACCCGCAGGGTAAGTTGGTTCCGTGTATTGCAAAAGAGTGGGGAACCGAAGATAAAGGTTTAACATGGACCTTTAAGCTACGCGACGGTGTAAAGTGGGTCAATGTAAACGGAGAAGAAATGGCAGATTGCAATGCGCAGGATTTTGCAACCGGTCTGGAATGGGTGCTGAACTTCCACAAAAATGATTCCACCAACACCTCGATGCCTTTGGAAATGATTAAGGGCGCAAAAGAATACTACGAATACACAAAGACTCTTTCCAAAGAAGAGGCATATGCGCTCAATGCAGGCGAGGGTTCTAAATTCCGCGAGATGGTTGGTTTGGAGACACCGGACGATTACACCGTTGTTTACCATTGTCTGGCAGAAAAACCATACTTTGATTCTCTGGGAACTTATAACTGTCTGTATCCGGCTCCGCAGGCTTTGATTGACCAGATGGGAGTTGAGGAATACAAAGCAATCAACAATGAAACCATGTGGTACAACGGCTGCTACACTATGACTGAGTACTTGCAGGGCAACCAAAAAGTCTTTACCAAAAACCCACTTTACTGGGACAAAGAATGTACCCTGTTCGACACCGCTACCTTTAAGATGGTAGAATCCGGTGACATCAGCTTCCAGCTGTATGAAAGCGGCGAGGTTGATTATGTTACATTAGGCGAGGCGCGTATCAACACCATTGCAAAGAACCCGGATGACCCGCTGTATCCGTACATGGTACCGGATGTTGCTTCCAAGCACTCCTATCAGTATCACTTCAATTATAATAAGATGAAAGAGGACGGAACACCGGATACCAACTGGAATAATGCGATTGCAAACGAATCGTTCCGTAAATCCTGGTGGTACGGATTGGATTTAAGCGATTACTTTAAGAGAACCAACGCCATCAATCCGATGATTTGTGAAAACAACTTCTACACCATGAAGGGTCTGTGCTACACCAGCGACGGAACCGATTATGTTGAGCTGGTAAGAAAAGAACTGGGTCTGCCGGAAGAAAACGGAAAAACCCCTGTCAGACTGGACAAAGAAAAATATGAACAGTGCAAACAACAGGCAATCGAGGAATTGACTGCTCTGGGCGTTACTTTCCCGGTTGAAGTAGATTATTATATCATCGCTTCCAACCAGACCGCTTTGGACAGCGCAAACGTACTCAAACAGGCATTTACCGACAGCTTTGGCGATGACTACATTAAGTTAAACATCAAGACATACATCAAGAGCCTGCGTCAGGAAGTTGTTCAGGCGCATCTGCATTCCCTTGTAAACAACGGTTGGGGCGCAGACTACGGCGATCCGCAGAACTTCCTCGGTCAGGAACTGATTGGCTATGACAACGCAGATTACTCTGCGCACTATTCCTACATCAACGAAGTAAAAGAAACACCGGCAACCAAACAGCTGCTGGATACCTACAAAGAATTTACCAAGATGGTAGAGGAAGCGAATGCGATTACCGATGACCTGGACGCTCGTTATGCGGCTTATGCAAAAGCAGAGGCTTATATGTTAGACCACGCTTTGGTATTGCCGGTTAACTATGGTATCGGTTGGGCATTAAGCAAGATTGACAATGACACCAAGATGAACGGTATGTTCGGTATTCAGAACAACAAGATGAAGAACTGGGATACCAAGAAATCCGGCTACACTTCCGAAGAAAAAGGCGTAGCAGATCAGATTGCGGCATTTGCAGCTCAGAAGTAAATAACAGTAAAAATCCTGCCTTGTATGAGGCGGGATTTTTTGTTGTCTTTAAAAATGTACACTATAAACTCGGCAGAAAACAGAATATCATAGATATAAATAAAATTTTATAAAAAATATAATGAGCGATTTATACATAAGAGTGAAATGAATTTGTATATTACGCTGAAAATATTGCTGATATATTGACATTTTATAGCAATATAACTATAATAAAGAACGAAATTTAGAAAAAAGATAATCGTGAAGGACAAATATTCATTGATGAGGTCATTGATGAAGAAAAGTTAAAGGAGACGATATCGTATGAAGAAGAAAATGACAAAGCTGACCGCTTTGCTGTTGGCAAGCATGATGCTGCTGACCGGCTGCGGCGGCTCGGAAGAACCGAAGGAAAACGGTGAAACCGTACCGGGAGAAAGTGGAAGTAAAAAAGAGGAGAGCAAAGAAGCAAATTCCGATGAAAAAATTACGGATATTATTCTTCCGATGAGCGTAAGCCGTGAGTTGGAAACCTTTAATATCCTGTACGCTCAGAGAGCAGAGGACAGTGAGAACCTGACCAACTTGGTAGACGGTTTGCTGGAAGTAGATACAGAGGGTAAACTGGTTCCTTGTATCGCAGAAGAGTGGGGAACCGAGGATAAAGGTTTAACATGGACCTTTAAACTGCGTGACGGTGTAAAATGGGTCAATGTAAACGGTGAAGAAATGGCAGATTGTACCGCGCAGGATTTTGCAACCGGTCTGGAATGGGTTTTAAACTTCCACAAAAACGATTCTGCCAACACCTCGATGCCTTTGGAAATGATTAAGGGCGCAAAAGAATATTACGAATACACCAAGACACTGAGCAAAGAAGAAGCATATGCGCTTAATGCAGACGAGGGTTCTAAATTCCGTGAGATGGTCGGTTTGGAAACACCAGACGATCATACCGTTGTTTACCACTGTCTGGCAGAAAAACCATACTTTGATTCTTTGGCAACCTACAACTGTCTGTATCCGGCTCCGAAAGAACTGATTGACCAGATGGGTGTTGAGGAATACAAAGCAATCAACAACGAAACCATGTGGTACAACGGCTGCTACACCATGACCGAATATTTACAGGGCAACGAAAAGGTGTACACCAAAAACCCGCTTTACTGGGATAAAGAATGTACTCTGTTCGATACCGCTACCTTTAAAATGGTAGAATCCGGCGACATCAGCTTCCAGCTGTATGAAAGCGGCGAGGTTGATTATGTTACATTAGGCGAAGCTCGTCTTAACACCATTGCAAAGAATCCGGAAGACCCGCTGTATCCGTACCTGGTACCGGACGCTCCGCAGAAGCGTTCTTTCCAGTTCCACTTTAACTATGATAAGATGAAAGAGGACGGCACACCGGATACCAACTGGAACACCGCGATTGCAAACGAAGCATTCCGTAAAACCTGGTGGTACGGATTGGATTTGAGCAACTACTTTAAGAGATTTAACGCCATCAATCCGATGATTTGTGAAAACAACTTCTACACCATGAAAGGTCTTTGCTACACCAGCGACGGCACCGATTACACCGAACTGGTAAGAAAAGAACTGGGTCTGGCAGCAGAGAACGGAGAATCTCCGGTCAGAGTAGATAAAGAAAAGTTTGAACAGTACAAAAAGCAGGCAATCGAGGAACTGACCCCTCTGGGTGTTACCTTCCCGGTACAGGCAGATTACTACATTATTGCCTCCAGCCAGACTGCTTTGGACAGCGCAAACGTACTCAAACAGGTATTCAGCGACAGCTTTGGCGATGATTTTATTCAGCTGAATATTAAGACCTACATCAAGAGCTTGAATCAGGAAGTTGTTCAGGCGCACCTCCAGTCCTTTGTAAACAACGGTTGGGGCGCAGACTACGGCGACCCGCAGAACTTCCTCGGTCAGGAACTGTACGGTTATGACAATGCCGATTATTCCAAACATTACTCTTACATCAATGAAGTGGAAGAAACACCGGCAACCAAACAGCTGCTCGATACCTACAAAGAATACACAAGATTGGTAGAAGAAGCAAATAAAATTACCGATGACCTGGACGCTCGTTATGCAGCTTATGCAAAAGCAGAAGCATACTTGCTGGATAAAGTTCTGGTACTCCCTTGCGATTATGAAATCGGTTGGGCACTGAGCAAGATTGATAACGATACCAAGATGAACGGTATGTTCGGTATTCAGAACAACAAGATGAAGAACTGGGATACCAAGAAGTCCGGCTACACTTCCGAAGAAAAAGGCGTAGCGGATCAGATTGCGGCATTCGCAGCCCAGGAATAAATAACAGCAAAAAACCGCCTGATTGTCAGGCGGTTTTTTTATGCAGAAATTGCTGCTTATAATAAAGCAAATACTGAATTTAATATAAAGATATTACGAAAACTTTAATGAGATAATGTTTTAAATGACAAATATTTTTTATAAAAATTGAATCGAAACACAACGATAATCGGCATAATGCTGACAATTTGGGGGCTAAAGTATCAATAATTATACAAAATAAATGGAACTGATTGACATTATATTGTTCGTTTGATATAATAATGCAAAAGTAAAGTAAATACATACAATGAAATCAAGAGGTTTGATTTATCATATATTTGAAGGGGGACTTATTGATGAAAAGCAAATTATCCAAACTTCTTTCATTAAGTTTGGCAGCGGCGCTGGTATTAAGCGGCTGCGGCGGCAGCGGGGGAGCAGCTCCCGAGGAAAAGCCGGAAGCAGAAAATCAACCGACCGAGCAGAAGGAAGAAACCGGAAAAGAAGAATCGGAAAAAGAAAACGAGGACGAAATCAAAGATTTGGTTCTCTCCAAGGTAGCGAGCGCAGAGCTGGAAACCTTTAATATTCTGTATTCCGAAACATCGGCAAACGGTCAGTATCTGACCAATCTTTGGGACGGTTTGCTGGAGGTGGACAGCTACGGCAAGCTGGTTCCTGCAATCGCAGAAGAATGGGGAACCGAGGACGGCGGTTTGACCTGGAATTTCCATATTCGTGACGGCGTAAAATGGGTCGATGTAAACGGCGAAGAAAAAGCAGACTGCACCGCGCAGGATTTTGCAACCGGGCTGGAATGGGTTTTAAACTTCCATAAAAACGATTCTGCCAACACCAGTATGCCGATTGAGATGATTAAAGGTGCAGAAGAATATTACGAATATACCAAAGGTCTTTCTGCTCAGGAAGCGCAGGCGCTGAATGCGGGGGAAGGCTCTAAATTCCTGGAAATGGTGGGAATTGAGGTTGTCGATGCAAACACCTTAATCTATCATTGTATCGAAGCAAAACCGTATTTTGATACGGTAGGCGCATACGGCTGTCTCTATCCTCTGGCTCAGGGACTGGTTGACGAACTGGGTGTCGATGGAATTAAGTCGATGAACAACGAAAATATGTGGTACAACGGCTGCTACACCATGACCTCCTATATTCAGGGCAACGAAAAAGTGTTTACCAAAAATCCAAAATACTGGGATACCGAATGTAAACGCTTTGACACTGTTACCATGAAGATGGTAGAATCAAACGATGTTGCCTTCCAGCTTTACCAAACAGGAGAGATTGATCATGTCGGCTTAACCGAAAGCAACCTGAAAACCATCAGCAGCAATCAGGACAACGAATATTATAATCAGTTGGTAGAGTGGCCGTTGGATTTCCGCTCCTATCAGATTCATTTTAACTACTTTAAAAACAAAGAGGACGGAACACCGGACACCACATGGAACACCGTTGTTGCAAATGAAGCCTTCCGTCTGGCATGGTACTACGGTTTGGATTTGACCCCGTCTTACAGCAGAACCAATGCAATCAACCCGATGAGCTGTGAGAATAATTTCTACACAATGAAGGGATTGCTGCACACTTCGGATGGCACCGAATATACCGAATTGGTTCGCAAAGAACTGGGTTTGCCGGAATCTAATGGAGAAACGATGGTTCGCTTGGATGCAGAAAAGGCAAAACAGTATAAGGAACAGGCGATGAAGGAGCTGGGCGAACTGGGTATCACCTTCCCGGTAGAAGCGGATTACTATATCTCCGGCGGCAATCAGGCGGCGCAGGACAGCGCGACAGTTTTGCAGCAGGCGATTTCCGACAGCTTGGGCGACGATTTTGTCAAGCTCAATATCAAGACTTATATTTCCAGTTTGACCAAAGAGGTACATGACCCACAGCTTCAGTCCATCAATATTTCCGGTTGGAGCGCAGACTACGGTGACCCGCAGAACTACCTGGGACAAGAAACTTACGGCAACACAACCGCATATTATTCCAGGACGGTATCGAACATCAATGATGTGCAGGAAGACGAAACCAACAAAGCGCTGTTGGACGCTTACCGCGAATATACCAGACTGGTTGATGAAGCAAATGCAATCTGTGATGATTTGGATGCGCGCTACGCTGCGTATGCAAAAGCAGAAGCATATCTGATTCAGCACGCGCTGACCATTCCGAACTACTATAACATCGGATGGACCTTGACAAAGGTAAATCCATACAGCAAGATGAAAGCGCTGTACGGTATCCAAAACGATAAAATGAAGAACTGGGAAACCAGCAAAGACGGTTATACCACCGAGGAAATGCAGAAAATTGCCGCGGAACATGAGAAAAACGCGTAAAGCATAGTGGATGTAGGTTTTACGATAAAAAAGGAGGGCTTATGCCCTCCTTTTTTATAAAGTAAATACTGAATATTTTAAAACACAATAAAATAAGGTGAAGAAAAAGAGAAGGCAATTTTGGAAAAAATATACATAAAATCAGGATAATATTGTAATTTTATATAAAAAATAAGAAAATATCTTGACCTTCCTTTTTGGCTCTGCTATAATAAAGCGGAAGTAAAAGTAAAGTGTATATTATACTTAATGTGAATTTTTTTAAGAAGTATTCAAATTTGAAGGAGGAATTGTAATGAGAAAAACCTTATCCAAAGCCCTTGCATTGAGCTTGGCAGCCTCTCTTCTGTTAAGCGGCTGCGGCGGAACAGGAGAAAGCAAGGAAGAAACAAAAACCGAGCAGGAAGGCAAAGAGCCGGAAGCAAAAACCGAGGAAACCAAAGAAGAAGCAAAAGCGGAAGAAATTACCGATTTGGTACTTCCGGTGCTGGCAACCAGAGAACTGGAAACCTTTGATATTTTGTACAGCCAGAGCTTTTCCGACTTTGAAAATCTGACCAATTTAACCGACCCGCTTTTGGAAGTAGATACTCACGGTAAACTGGTTCCGTGTATTGCCGACGAATGGGGAACCGAGGACAACGGTTTAAACTGGACCTTCCATATCCGCGAAGGGGTAAAATGGGTGGATGTCAATGCGCAGGAAAAGGCAGATGTTACCTCTTACGATTTTGCAACCGGTATGGAGTGGGTTTTAAACTACCACAAAAACGATGCGTCCCACACCTCTCAGCCGATTGAGCTGATTGCAGGTGCAAAAGAATACTATGAATATACCAAAGGTCTGAGCAAAGAAGAGGCGTACGCGCTGACTGCGGACGAAAACTCCAAGTTCCAGGAAATGGTAGGAATCAAAACCCCGGACGCAAACACCATTGTTTATACTTGTACCGGTGAAAAGCCGTACTTCGACTCTCTGGCAACATGGGCAGGAATGTATCCGAGATCGCAGGCGATGGTGGACGAGCTGGGCGTAGACGGCGTAAAACAGATGAACAACGAAACCATGTGGTACAACGGCTGCTACACCATGACCTCCTATATTCAGGGCAACGAAAAGGTATACACCAAAAACCCGACCTATTGGGACAAGGACTGCAAGCTGTTTAACACCGTCACCATGAAAATGGTAGAATCTACCGATGTGGCATTCCAGCTCTACCAGAGCGGAGAGGTGGATTCGGTCGGCTTGAGCGAAAGCAACCTGAACACCATCTACAATGATGAAAACAACGAGTTCCATGACTATCTGGTAGAAAATCTGCCGGATAAATATTCCTATCAGATTCGCTTTAACTACAACAAGAACAACGAGGACGGCACACCGGACGAAAACTGGAACAAAGCGGCGGCAAACGAAGCGTTCCGTTTGTCCTGGTACTACGGTCTGGATTTGACCAACTACTACAAACGCTCCAATCCGCTTTCTCCGCTGAGCTGTGAAAACGAATACTACTCGATGAAAGGCTTCATTTACAACAGCGAGGGCGAGGATTACACCGAGCTGGTGCGCAAAGAGCTGGAACTGCCGGAACTCAACGGCGAAAAGATGGTTCGTTTGAGCGAAGAAAAAGCAAAACAGTATAAAGAACAGGCAATCGAAGAGCTGAGCGCAATCGGCGTTACCTTCCCGGTAGAGATGGATTACTACATCGCGGGCAGCAACCAGACCGCTTTGGACAGCGCAAACGTGCTGGCGCAGTGCTTCTCCGACAGCTTGGGCGACGATTATATTAAGGTAAACATCAAAACCTACATCAAGAGCAACACACAGGAAGTTCTGAATCCGAGATTGCAGTCCGCAACCTTTGGCTACGGCTGGGGCGCAGACTACGGTGACCCGCACAACTATCTGATTCAGGAAATCATCGGCAGCGACAACGCATACTACAACAACCACAGCAATATCAATACATTGGAAGAAAACGAATATAACAAAGATGTTCTGAATTGCTATCGTGAGTTTACAGACTTAGTTTATGCAGCAGACGCAATCGTTGACGATATGGACGCCCGTTATGAAGCATTTGCAAAAGCAGAAGCATACTTAATCGAGCATGGTCTTGCAATCCCGCAGAGCTACGGCTCCGGCTGGTCGCTGACCAAAATCAATCCGTACAGCAAGATGAGAGCAATCTTCGGCTGCCAGAATGACAAGATGAAAAACTGGGAAACCAACGCAAACGGTTACACCACCGAAGAGATGAAAGCAATCAAAGCGGAGTACGAAGCATAATTAAAATCAATCAATATCAATCATAATCGGTCAAATTGTGTCAAAAAGCAGAGGGAATTTTCCCTCTGCTTTTTTATGAAAAAAGTAATGAAAAACAAAATATCATAAATAAAAATTTATAAACAGCAAAGACGGAAAGTTATAATCATGAGAAAAAATGTAAAAAATATCAGTAAAAAAGATACAAAATTATGATAAAAAAATCATAGTTTAGTAAAATATATAATAATTTACAATAAAAATTAAGTATTTTGTTGAAAAAATATCTGGTATATTGACATTAAAACCGGCGTTTGATATGATAAACAAAAGAAAGAAAAACAGCATAAATTGGAATAATTTTACCTTGTGCATTTTGGGGTAGGCCCCCCTAAAAATAAGAACAGCAAGACAATGAAGGAGGATTTTTTATGAAGAAAAGAATGTTTGCTTTGATTGCGCTGGCTCTGGCAGCCTCTATGAGCTTTTCCGCCTGCTCGGGGCAGGAACAACAGCCGCCGGAACAAAACGGCGAGGAGAAGAAAACAGGGGAGCAGGAACAGGCAAAAGAAAGCGACTCCAAAGAAATAAAGGATCTTGTCATTCCGCGTGTGGCAACCAGAGAGCTGGAAACCTTTAATATCCTGTACAGCCAAATGGCAAAGGATTTTGAAAACCTGTGCAACGTGGTAGACCCTCTGCTGGAGCTTAATTCCTACGGGGAATTGGCGCCGTGTATCGCGGAAGAGTGGGGAACCGAGGACGGAGGATTAACCTGGACCTTTAAGCTGCGCGACGGTGTGAAGTGGGTTGATGTAAACGGAAAAGAAAAGGCGGACTGCAACGCAAAAGACTTTGCGACCGGTTTGGAATGGGTGCTGAACTTCCACAAAAACGATTCCACCAACACCTCGATGCCGATTGAGATGATTAAGGGCGCAAAAGAATATTACGAGTACACCAAGACCCTTTCCAAAGAAGAGGCGTATGCGCTGACCGCAGGCGAAGGCTCGAAGTTTTTGGAGATGGTAGGTCTGGAAGTTCCTGATGAGCATACCGTAATCTACCACTGTATCGAAGAAAAGCCGTATTTTGATACCGTAGCAACCTATGCCTGCCTATACCCTCTGGCGCAGGGCATGGTGGACGAACTGGGCGTGGACGGCGTGCGCGGCATGAACAACGAAAATATGTGGTACAACGGCTGCTATACCATGACCTCTTACATACAGGGCAACGAAAAGGTATTTACCAAAAACCCGACCTACTGGGACAAAGACTGTAAGCTGTTTGATACCGTTACCGTTCGCATGGTGGAATCCAACGATGTGGCATTCCAGCTGTATCAGTCGGGAGAACTGGATTATGTGGATTTGACCGAAAGCAACCTGAAAACCATCAGCCAGGATAAAAACCATGAATTTTATCCGTATCTGGTAGAAAAGCCTGCCGACAAATATTCCTACCAGATTCATTTTAATTTTGACAAGAAGAAGGAGGACGGTTCGGCAGACACCAACTGGAACACCGCAATCGCAAACGAAGCGTTCCGCCTGTCCTGGTACTACGGATTGGATTTGTCCGAGTATTACAAACGCTTTAACACCATCAATCCGATGAGCTGTGAAAACGAATGTTTCACCATGAAGGGTCTGGTTTATACCTCGGACGGAACCGATTACACCGAGCTTGTGAAAAAAGAGCTGAATCTGCCCAAAGAGGACGGCAAGAAGATTGTTCGTTTAAACGAAGAAAAGGCGCAGCAGTACAAACAGCAGGCAATTGAGGAATTGACCGCGCTGGGCGTCAGCTTCCCGGTAGAGGTAGATTATTACATCGCAGCCAGCAACCAGGTAGCGTTGGACAGCGCAACCGTTTTCGGGCAGGCTCTTTCTGATAGTTTGGGCGACGATTATGTGAAACTCAACATCAAGACCTATGTTTCCAGTGAGCGTCAGGAAGTGTTTGACCCGAAACTGCACTCCATCACCATCAGAGGCTGGGGCGCGGACTACGGCGACCCGCAAAACTACCTGGGACAGGAAACCTACGGCTATGACAACGCATTTTATTCGCAGGACTACAACTATATTGTCGATGTAGAGGAAACGCCGGCAACCAAAGCCCTGTTGGACTGCTACAAAGAGTTTACCGAACTTGTAGAATATGCAAACACCATCTGCGACGATATGGACGCGCGGTATGAAGCGTATGCAAAAGCAGAAGCGTACCTGATTCAGCACGGTTTGGTTATTCCAAACTACTACAACGTTCCGTGGTGCCTGAGCAAAATTGACGTATACAGCAAGATGAACGCCATGTTCGGCAGCCAGAACGAAAAGATGAAGAACTGGAACACCAATGCCGACGGTTACACCACCGAGGAGATGAAACAGGCAGCGGCAGAACACGTCAAAAAATAGGGCGCGGTTTTTCGGAAAAGAAAGAAAAGGAAATTTTTTGAGATTTTCGGTCGGGAAAATTGCAGAAAATTGATAGTTTATTAACAATCTGAGCGAAACAAACGGAAAATCAGGCTTGCGGAAAGAAAGAGGAAATCTTTCGTTAAAATTTTACCGTAAGCCTGATTTGTTTTTAAAATTATTTATAAATCCAAAAAATATGAACATTTTTTAAAAAGTTCATATAGTAGTGAATATTTACAAAAAGGAAATAAGTTTTTTGATTTTTTTATACTTTATGCAAGTTGTATAGAAATATAGTATAAAAATATTGATATACAATCAAAATAATTATAAGATATTGACAATGGATTTTAGATTGGTTATAATGGGGACAGTCAAATGTGAATAAGAAATTAACGCAGGGACGAACGAAAATCCGTACGGATTTATTTTTTATCAAACACAATATGTTTGATAAAACGAATGTTATCGGTACAGAAAGAATATCCTGTATCAAGGGCGGGACATATTTCGCCCAAAGAAAAAGAAGGGGGTATCGTCTTTCGTTATTTTCGGTAGTGGTTCACATTTAGAAAAACTCAGTTGAAGGAGACAAAGACCATGAAAGACACAGTTAAAAAGTTACTGGCATTGGCTATGGCGTCCGCATTAGTGTTAAGCGGCTGCGGCGGCGGCAGTGAAAACTCCGGAGAAGAAAAACCGACAGAGGGCGACACCCCAACAACAAACGAGGGCGGCGACAAAAAAGAAGAGGATAAAAAAGAAGCCGGCTCTGACGAAGAGATTAAAGATCTCGTTATGCCGATTGCTGCAAGCCGTGAGTTGGAAACTTTCAATATTCTGTACAGCCAGAGAGCAGAGGACTTTGAAAACCTGAGCAACTTGGTAGACGGTCTGTTGGAAGCAGATCCACAGGGTAAACTGGCTCCTTGTATCGCAGAAGAATGGGGTACCGAGGACGGCGGTCTGACATGGACCTTTAAACTGCGTGAAGGCGTAAAATGGGTTGACATGAACGGTCAGGAAAAAGCAGACTGTACCGCAAAAGACTTTGCAACCGGTCTGGAATGGGTTCTGAACTTCCATAAAAACGATTCTTCCAACACCGCAATGCCGATTGAAATGATTAAAGGCGCAAAAGAATACTATGAATATACAAAGACACTGACAAAAGAAGAAGCTTACGCTTTGACAGCGGACGAAGGCTCCAAATTCTTTGAGATGGTCGGCATGGAAGTTCCGGACGACCACACCATCATCTATCATTGTATCACCGAAAAACCGTATTTCGACTCCCTGGGCGCATATAACGCGCTGTATCCAATGTCTCAGGCAATGGTAGAAGAACTGGGCGGTCCTGACGGCGTAAGAAAAATGAACAACGAAAATATGTGGTACAACGGTTGTTACACCATGACCGAGTATATTCAGGGCAACGAAAAAATCTTTACCAAAAACCCGCTGTACTGGGACAAAGAATGTAAACTGTTTGATACCGTTACTTATAAGATGGTTGAATCCGGTGAGATTGGATATCAGCTGTATGAAAACGGCGAAGTAGATACTTGCGGTTTGACCGAATCTCAGCTGACCACCATCGCAACCGACCCGAACCACAAATTCTATGATTATCTGGTTCCGGCAACTCCTTCCAAGTTCTCCTATCAGTTCCACTTCAACTTCAACAAGAAGAATGAAGACGGCACACCGGATACCAACTGGAACACCGCAATCGCAAACAAAGCGTTCCGTCAGTCCATGTACTACGGTCTGGATTTGACCAACTACTGGAAGAGAACCAATGTAATCGACCCAATGAGCTGTGAAAATAACTTCTACACCATGAAGGGTCTGTGCTACACCAGCGACGGAAAAGATTATACCGAACTGGTAAGAGAAGAAATGGGTCTGCCGAAAGAAAACGGCGAAACTCCAATCAGAATGGACAAAGCAAAAGCAGAAGAACTGAAGAAACAGGCAATGGAAGAACTGACCCCTCTGGGCGTTACCTTCCCGGTTGAACTGGATTACTATATCCCGGGCTCTAACCAGGCATCTTTGGACTCCGCAAACGTTCTGGCACAGTGCTTCACCGATGCTTTCGGCGATGATTACATCAAATTTAACATCAAGACCTACATCAAGAGCAATACTCAGGAAGTTACAATTCCTCACCTCCACTCTATCCTGTTAAATGGCTGGGGCGCAGACTACGGTGACCCAATGAACTACCTCGGTCAGGAAAGATATGGCGAACCAAACGCTTACTATTCTGAAAACTACTCTTACATCAACGAAATCACCGAAGAAACCCCTGCAAACAAAGAATTGCTGGCAGCTTACAAAGAATTTAACGAACTGGTAGCAGCAGCTGACGCAATCAATGATAACATGGACGAAAGATATAAAGCATTTGCAAAAGCAGAGGCTTGCCTGATTGAAAACGCTCTGGTTATCCCATACAACTACTCTGTTGGCTATGTACTGACTAAGATTGACAAAGACACCAAGATCAATGCTATGTTCGGTTCTACCAACGATAAGATGAAGAACTGGGATACCAAACAGTCCGGTTATACATCCGAAGAAAAAGGTTGTGCAGATAAGATTCATGCATTTACCGAAGCAAACAAAAAATAATATCACAGCAAAAACAGGGTCCGAAAGGGCTCTGTTTTTTTGCGTGTTTCCCGACAAAATGGGCAGAACGGATAGAAAATATAAAAAAGGAACAAAAAGAAGCAGGAAACAGCATAAAAAAGAATGATTTGATAAAAAATAACAGAATAAAGTTGTAAAAAATAAATAAAAATCGATTTTGCGCGAAAAAGCAAACACAACAAGATTGACATAATTTTGAAAAAGTGCTATGATGGCAACAGTTGTTCTAAAAAAGGAGGAAAAAATCCTGAAAAACAACTGAGATTTATGTTGAAGGAGACGAAAACAGATGAACAAGAAACTGGCAAGAGTCATGGCATTGGCTATGGCAGGCACCCTGATGCTGAGCGGATGCGGCGGCTCTGAGGGCGACACCGAAGAACCGAAGGACGCAAACGGCACCGAGGACAAACAGGAAGCAAAAAATGACAAGGAACTCAAAGAACTGGTTATTCCGATGGCAGTTACCAGAGAGCTGGAAACCTTTAACGCGCTGTACAGCCAGAGAGGTGAGGACGCAGAAAACCTGACCAACCTGATAGACGGCCTGTTGGAAGTGGACAGCTACGGTAAATTGCAGCCTTGCCTTGCAGAAGAATGGGGCACCGAGGACGGCGGTTTAACCTGGAAATTCAAGCTGCGCGACGGCGTGAAATGGGTTGATGTAAACGCGCAGGAAAAAGCTGCCTGCAACGCGCAGGATTTTGCAACCGGTCTGGAGTGGGTGCTGAACTTCCACAAAAACGATTCCTCCAACACTTCGATGCCTTTGGAAATGATTCAAGGCGCAAAAGAATACTACGAATATACCAAAACTCTTTCTAAAGAAGAAGCATACGCGCTGACTGCGGGCGAAGGCTCGAAATTCCGCGAAATGGTCGGCTTGGAAACACCGGACGACCTGACTGTAATCTACCATTGTACCGCTCCGAAGCCGTACTTTGACTCGGTTGCTACCTACTTCTGCCTGTATCCGATGGCGCAGGGCATGGTGGACGAGCTGGGCGGTCCTGACGGTGTAAGACAGATGAACAACGAAAATATGTGGTACAACGGCTGCTACACCATGACCGAGTACATTCAGGGCAACGAAAAAATCTACACCAAAAACCCAACCTACTGGGATACCGAGTGCAAGCTGTTCGACAGCGTTACCTTCCGCATGGTAGAATCTTCCGATATTGCATATCAGCTGTACCAGAACGGCGAGGTGGATTCCTGCGGTCTGTCCGAAAGCAACGTAAACATCATCAAGGGCAACGAGAACAACGAATTCCACGATTATCTGTGCGAAACTTTGCCGAAAAAATACTCCTACCAGTATCTGTTTAACTACAACAAGATGAACGAGGACGGCACACCGGACAAAAACTGGAACACTGCCGTTGCAAACGAAGCATTTAGACAGTCCTTCCGTTACGGCATCGACTTCACCAAAGACTATGCCCGTCTGAACCCAATCAATCCGATGAAGTGTGAAAACAACTTCTTCAGCATGAAGGGTCTGTGCTACACCAGCGACGGAACAGATTACACCCAGCTGGTAGCGGACGAACTGGGTCTTACCATCAACGGCGAAACCCCGGCGCGTCTGGACAAGGAAAAAGCAGCTCAGTACAAAAAGCAGGCGATGGAAGAGCTGACCGCTTTGGGCGTTACCTTCCCGGTAAGCTGTGATTTCTACATTCCGGCAAGCAACCAGGTTTCTCTGGACAGCGCAAACGTACTGAAAGATATTTTCAGCGAATGTCTGGGCGACGATTATGTTGTTTTGAACATCAAAACCTATGTTTCCAAGCCAACCAGCGAGGTAATCGAGCCACAGCTGCATTCCATCACCGGCAACGGCTGGGGCGCAGACTACGGCGACCCTGTAAACTATCTGGGTCAGATGACCTACGGCTCCGAGCAGGCATACTATTCGGAGAGCTACACCAACATCAACCAGCTGACCGAAGAAACCCCGGAAAACAAAGCGCTGCTGGATACCTATAAGGAATACACCGAGATGGTAACTGCTGCCGATGCAATCGTGGACGATATGGACGCAAGATACAAAGCATTTGCAAAAGCAGAGGCTTACATGATTGACCATGCGCTCACCATTCCGCACGAATACGGCATCAACTGGACCTTAACCAAGATTAACTCTTACAGCAAGATGAACGCAATGTATGGTTCTGTAAACGAAAAGATGAAGAACTGGGAAACCAACGCTGACGGTTACACCACCGAAGAGATGGAAGCAATCGCAGCAGAACACGAGGCAGGAGCAAAAGCATAAGCGAAGACAGCGGCGCTTTGCAGGAAAGCCTGTAAATTGAATCGAATCAGAACGGCAGGAAGGTTGTCCGACGCGGACAGCCTTCCTGTTTTGTGTTTTCGGACAGAGATAGGACGGAGATTCCCGCAAAAATATGAAGGATTTTATTCATAAATGAAAAAAGTGAAAAAGGTCGATTTTTTTAAATGACGTTTTAATTTGTGATGTTTTATGGAAACAGACAATTAAAACTATCAATATTTAATAAAAATATTTTTTATACTTTAAATAAAATAGATATATTGACAAAAGAATAAAAATCTGTTATGATAAGGACAGTCAAAATAAAAGAAAGGAGGAAATGAACTTATTTTTTAAAATTGCATTTCATATGAACTGAGAAGGAGACGAGAATATGAAAAAGAAAATGGCAAGAATGATGGCTTTGCTTTTGGCAGGTTCCATGCTGTTGAGCGGCTGCGGCGGCACAGCTTCCGAAGATGAAAAACCGACCGAAGCCGATCCGACTGTGGGAGAAAGCGAAAATAAAAAAGAAAACAAGGAAGAAGACAATAAAGAAGCGGACAGCGGCTCGGAAGATAAATACCAGATTAAAGATTTGGTAATCGCTCAGCTGGGCGTCAACGAGATGGAAACCTTTAATATTCTCTATGCAAACAACCAGAAAGAACACGATGTGTTAAGCAATGTCTGGGAAGGTCTTTTGGAAAATGACAACCACGGCAAACTGGCTCCTGCAATCGCCAAAGAATGGGGCACCGAGGACGGCGGTTTAACATGGACCTTTAAACTGCGCGAAGGCGTAAAATGGGTTGATATGAACGCGCAGGAAAAAGCGGACTGCAACGCGCAGGACTTTGCAACCGGTCTGGAATGGATTTTAAACTTCCACAAAAACGATTCCTCCAACACCTCTATGCCGATCGAAATGATTAAAGGCGCAGAGGAATATTACGAATACACCAAAACATTAAGCAAGGAAGAAGCGCAGGCTTTAACCGCAGGCGAAGGCTCGAAATTCCGTGAGATGGTCGGCATCGAAATCCCCGACGATTACACCGTTATTTATCACTGCACCGACCCGAAACCGTATTTTGACTCGGTAGCAAGCTATGTTTGCCTGTTCCCGCTGGCACAGGGCATGGTAGACGAGCTGGGCGGCGTTGACGGCGTAAAAGCGATGAACAACACCAATATGTGGTATAACGGCTGCTACACCATGACTACCTATGTTCAGAACAACGAAAAGATTCTGACCAAAAACCCGACATACTGGGACAAAGATTGTTTCCTGTTTGATACCGTTACAACAAAAATGGTAGAGTCCAACGACGTTGCATTCCAGATGTATGAAAACGGCGAGGTGGATTCCATCAACCTGACAGAAAGCAACCTGAACACCATTTACAATGATCCGAACCACAAATATCATGATTACTTAACCGAGAGAATGCCGACCAAATATTCTTGGCAGATTCATTTTAACTTTGACAAGATGAACGAGGACGGCACTCCCGATACAAACTGGAACAAAGCGGTTGCAAACGAAGCGTTCCGTCTGGCTTGGTACTACGGCTTGGATCTGCGTCCGTCTTGGAAGAGAACCAACGCCATCAACCCGATGAGCTGCGAAAACAACGCATACACCATGAAGGGCTTGTGCTACACCAGCGACGGCAGAGATTATGTGGAACTGGTTCACGATGAACTGGGTTATGCAGAGCCGGACGGCGAGACACCGGTTCGCTTAGACCCTGAAAAAGCACAGCAGTACAAAAAACAGGCAATGGAAGAGCTGTCTGCGATAGGCGTTACCTTCCCGGTTGAGATTGACTACTACATCCAGGGCAGCAACCAGACTATGCTGGACAGCGCAAACGTACTCAAACAGGTATTCTCCGACAGCTTGGGCGACGATTTTGTTACCCTGAATATTCTGACCTATGTTCAAAGCTCGATGCAGGAGGTTTATGTTCCGAAGAAACACTCTATGTGTGTCAACGGCTGGGGCGCAGACTACGGCGATCCGCAGAACTACCTGATTCAGGAAGTAATGGGCAATGATAACGCATTCTACGCGGTACAGTACTCTTACATCAACGATGTAGAAGAAACTCCGGAAACCAAACAGCTGCTGGATACCTACAAAGAATTTACCAGAATGGTAGAAGAAGCAGGTAAGATTAACGATGACCTTGACGCAAGATATGCGGCGTTTGCAAAAGCAGAGGCTTATATGATTTCTCATGCGTTGACCTTCCCGAACTACTTCGATGTTGGCTGGAGCTTAACTAAGATTAACCCATACAGCAAGATGAATGCGATGTTCGGTTCTCAGAACGGTAAGATGAAGAACTGGGAAACCAAGACTGACGGTTATACCACCGAAGAGATGAATGTAATCGCAGCAGAATATAACGCATAATCGGCAAAACAATAAAAATCCGACCCATTGGGGTCGGATTTTTTTGTCTTACTATTCGACGGTAATTAAATCATATTTGCGGCTGCCCATTCCCAGTTTTACTGCGTGTTCCAAACAGCTTTCCCAGTTGGTGTCCGGGTGGGTATCGGTGAAGTGGTCATGGTGACAGTGTTCTCTTTCGGACAACAGGCTGCCGTTGATGACGGGCTGCGCGTTGACAGCGTCTGCGCACGCCTGGTCCAAAGCGACAGGGTCGAAGGAGGCGAACATACCGATATTCGGAACGATTGGAATATCGTTTTCTCCGTGGCAGTCACAGTACGGGGAAACATCGATAACCAGGCTGATATGGAAGTTTGGCTTATCTTTGATGATAGCGTAGGTGTATTCCGCAATTTTGCAGTTCATAATATCATTTGCCTCACTAAGACCGGATTTAACCGCATCTTCGGGGCAGGCGCCGATGCAGCGTCCGCAGCCCACACATTTGTTGTGGTCGATAAAGGCGCGTTTTTTTGCATTTTTACGTTCTGCGCGGCTTCCCGGCTTGTTTTCGCCTTCATAGTCGATAAAGCTGATGGCATCATGCGCGCAGTTTTTGCGACATTCTCCGCAGGAGATACAGAGTTCCGGTTTTACATTCGGTTTTCCGCTGCTGTGCATTTCCATCTTTCCTGCGCGGGAGCCGCAGCCCATGCCGAGGTTTTTAAACGCTCCGCCAAAGCCTGCGGATTCGTGTCCTTTAAAGTGACTTAAAGAAATGATGACATCGGCGTCCATCACAGCGCGACCGATTTTGGCTTCTTTTACATATTCGCCGTCAATCTTAACCAGTGTTTCGTCTGTTCCTTTTAAGCCGTCTGCGATGATAACATGGCAGCCGGTAGCAAAGGGGTTGTAACCGTTTTCATAGGCGGTATCCAGATGGTCCAGCGCATTTTTTCTTCTTCCGACATACAGTGTGTTGCAGTCGGTCAGGAAAGGTTTTCCACCCAGCTCCTTTACCAAATCCACAACAACCTTTGCATAGTTTGGACGAAGATATGCAAGGTTTCCGGGCTCTCCGAAATGGATTTTGATGGCAGTATATTTGTTCTCAAAATCAATGCCGGCAATTCCCGCTTCCCGAATCAGACGATCCAGTTTTTTGAGCAGATTAGTTCCTTGATGAACCTTCATAGATGTAAAATAAACTTTAGATTTTTCCATTTTACAAATTCCTCCCTGTGTTTTCGAGCAGAGTTTCCTTTTTTCTTAACGTAATTTTATTATATCACAAATGATAAAAAAGGAAAATAAGCGAAGGATAAAAAGTAAAAAAATAAAGCAAAAAATGCAAAAAACAGTTTCTTTGATTGGTGGAGTTGCAGATAGGAATTTCTGTTTTTTGTAAAAACAGAGAAGGAAAGTGTACATAATCACAATAGTTTTTGAGAGAAAAACGGCGAATTCCAAAGCAAGTCCAATTTCCTTTGTACAAAAAGTCAAATTGTTAAATAAATAACAGTTGAAATAAATCGGGACTGTGCTATAATAAATTCGACATAAGCAGAGTAGATAAACAGGCGTAAAGTGTTCGGCAAACGGGGAGTTGTTGCTGGAACGAAAAATCGTAGGATTTGCGGTCTGTTTGTCGCATCCCGCTGTTACATACAAGGAGCATACCTCCAAGTTTGTACAGCCGTCAAATGATTATAGGAGGTATGGTTTATGAATCTTATGTCCAAAGACGCGGCAGAAGCCGCAATTCCAACCGAGCAGGAGATGGCTTCCGAGAAAAAATCAGAAAATTCCGCTCCGAAGCTGACTTTGCAGGAGGGCGCGGTTTCTAAAAAAGGGTCATCCCTTTCACTCAGAGAAAAGTTTCGGGAATCGGCAAAGGAAATAAAAAATCCACGCACCCTTACAGGAGTTGCCATGCTGTTGGCGATGAGTGTGGTTCTTTCTTTTACAGCCAGTCTGCGCCTGAGTGAAACGCTGAAAATCGGTTTGGGATATTTGATTACCGCAATTTTGGGAATGATGTACGGACCGGTTACGGCAGCCTTTGCGGCAGGGGTAGGGGATATTATTAAATATCTGCTGAAACCGACCGGCGGCTATTTCTTCGGTTTTACGCTGACAGCGATGTTGGGAGGCGTGATTTACGGAATCTTCTTTTATAAAGAAAGATGTACCGTTGTCCGTGCAATTGCAGCAAAGACAAGCGTGACGGTGCTGTTAAACTGTCTGTTAAATACGGTATGGCTTTCCATTATGTACGGACAGCCGTTCGTGGCTTCCTTGATCACACGCGCGACTAAAAATATTATTTTACTTCCGTTTGAAATTATTCTGTTATATGTTGTGCTGAACGGAATGAGTAAGGTAATTCAAAGAGTAAAACATCATTAGGATTTCAGATACCGAAAAAGTACAGGCACCCTATCTGCCTGTACTTTTTTGTGCGAAAATGTATGAAATTTTTCTTTTTGGGCGATACTGTTTCGGATTGGTCGGGATAAAAAAGATTTAAGTAGGAAAAGAAGTTGTCAGAACTTGACAAGTAGACTAAAATGGAGTATTTTGTATATGTTGAAACGGATTTTTTTCAATTTTAAAATAGAAGATGGAGTGAAAATATGCTTGAATTAAAGAATATTTCGCTGAGCGTGGAGGACGAATTTCAGGACAGCAATACAAAGGAAATTCTCCGCGATGTCAGCCTGACGGTAGAAACAGGGAAGTTTGTTGTTATCACCGGTCCCAACGGAGGCGGAAAATCGACGATGGCAAAGATGATTGCCGGTATTCTCAAGCCGAATCAGGGGCAGATTTTGCTGGACGGGGAAGATATTACCGATATGGATATCACCGAACGCGCAAGAAGAGGCATCAGCTTTGCATTCCAGCAGCCGGTGCGTTTTAAGGGGATTACGGTAAGAGATCTAATCAATCTGGCAGCGGGACGCGAAATCAGCGACTGTGAAGCGTGTGCTTATCTAAAAGAAGTCGGCTTGTGCGCAAGGGATTACATCGACCGTGAAGTGAATGCAAGCCTGTCCGGCGGCGAGATTAAGAGAATTGAGATTGCGACCGTTATGGCAAGAAAAACAAAACTGTCTATCTTTGACGAGCCGGAAGCGGGAATCGACCTGTGGAGTTTTAACAACTTGATTGACGTATTCCGCAGCATGAGGGCAGAAGTAAAGGGTTCGATTATCATTATTTCCCATCAAGAACGAATTTTGGATATTGCAGATGAAATTATTGTGCTTGCGAACGGCAAAATCAGTGCCAAAGGCAAGAAGGAAGAGGTTCTGCCCGAATTGCTTAAAGAGGATTGCCAGTACTGCATCGGCGGAAAAGCAAGAAAAGCAGTTCGTTAAAGGAGGACTTGGAATGAAAGACATTACAAAAGAGTTGCTGAGCATGATTTCGGATATTTCCGGGGAAATAAAGGGCGCGTTTAATATCCGCGAGGACAGCGGCTGCGCCGGTCGTCAGTGTACGGAAAATGTAGATATTATCCCGAAGGTGGGTCAGCCGGGAATCGATATTATCATTAAGCCAAACACAAAGGAAAAAATTTATATCCCTGCCTGTGTTACCAAAAGTAATGTAGACGACTTGGTATACAACGATTTTTATGTCGGAGAAAATGCCGACGTTGTTATCGTTGCAGGCTGCGGCGTTCACACAGATGGAGAGGGAGATTCCCAGCACAACGGAATCCATCGTTTCTTCCTTTCCAAAAACGCAAAGGTGCGTTACGAGGAAAAACATATCGGTGTTGGAGAAGGAACCGGAAAGCGAATCATCAATCCTCAGACCTATATTGAAATGGCAGAGGGAAGTTATATGGAAATGGACACCGTCCAGATTAAGGGTGTTGATTCCACGAAAAGGGATTCCAAAGCGGTATTGCAGGCGAATGCAAAATTGGTAATCAAAGAGAAGATTATGACCCATGGCGACCAGTATGCGGAAACAAACTTTTTGGTTAACTTGGATGGAGAAGATTCGGGCGCGGATTTAATTTCCCGTTCTGTTGCCAGAGGAACCTCCAAACAGGTATTCCGCTCTGTGATGAACGGAAATACCCGTTGTACCGGACATTCGGAATGTGATGCGATTATCATGGATAAGGGTGTTGTCAGCGCAATTCCGGAGCTGACAGCGAACGATATTGATGCAGCATTGATTCATGAGGCGGCAATCGGCAAGATTGCGGGAGAGCAGCTGATTAAGCTGATGACCTTAGGTTTAACCTCGGAAGAAGCAGAAGCGAAGATTGTAGAAGGATTTTTAAAATAAGACAGCGAAAAAGGCATCTGAACCAATCAGTTCAGATGCCTTTTTAGTTGGTTATCGTTTTTGCCTTGGCGGCTGATGAGAAGACGAAGACTGATGATTGGAAGAGGAGGATTGCCTGCGTCTTGCCTGCGCCGCTTTTTTACGCGCAATTCGTTTTTTGTATTTTCTCTTATTGTGGATTCGGATTATCATTAACAGGATAAACAGAAGCAAAAGAATAATCAATACAATTTTGACAACTTTTAAAACTTTTTGGAACAGCTCCTGGCGCGCAGCCTGTTTTTGTTGTTCAATCTCGCTGAAGGTCAGGACGCTTGTCTTTAACTTTAGTGCCGCCATACTGGGAACCATGTACTGAGAGGCTTCCTGCGAGCGTTCGTTGGAGATGGAAAAGGTGATGGTGGAAGGCATAGCTTCGTTCATATAATATCTGCCGGGAATATCGGAAGATACCACAACATCATCTTTGCTGAAATTTTTGTGAACCAAAACGGTGAAATCGGAGTCGGTGGAATAGGTTGCGTTGCCGACATAGGTAACGCCGTCCTCGGTTTTTTCATAAACCGGAGTGCGGAAACCTTTCGGAGCCAGTTCTTCAACGGTATAGGTGATTGGCTCAAAGTTATTAAAGCAGTAGTCGAACAGGTTTACCATATCTTTCTGGACAGCATAAGCATTGCTGCCGGTACAGTTGAGCGCAACGCAAATCAAGCGAATCCCGTTTCGTTCTGCAACAGAAACAGCAGTGTTGTTTGCTTGCGCGCTTTGTCCTACCTTGACGCCGATGGTTCCCTGATAATAATTTTCGTTGGAAGGGTCCATCATGCCCTCTTTGACTCTGCCCCAGTTTCTGGGCAGCGACTGTTTGTTGGTGGGTTCCATAGTATATTCGGTTTGGCTGAAATATTGTTGAAAATTAGGAGTGGAGAGAGCGTAGCGGGTAATCAATGCCATGTCATATGCAGTGGTATAGTGGTTTTCGCTGTGCAGTCCGTGCGGGTTGACAAAGTTTGTATTGATACAGCCGATTTCCTTTGCTTTTTCGTTCATCATTTCAACAAAGCCGCCGGTATAACTGGTGGAGCCGTCCTCCAGAGCGACAGAACGATTGGCGAGTTTTGCAGCGCAGTCTGCCAAAGCATTTGCGGTATCGTCTGCCGATTGAATCATCGTTCCGTATAAAAGGTCCTTAATCTTAACAACCTCGTCCTGTGTGATTGCAACGTAGGTTCCGTTGCTGAAGCGGTATTGCTCGGGGTAGGAAGGAAAAACATCTTCCACCGTAACGGTGTAATTGGCTTCCGGGTCAACAAATTCCAAAGCGAGCGCAGTTGTTAAAATTTTGGTAATATTAGAAGGATACTGTTTTTTGTCGGGGTTTTTGGAAATTAAAATCTGTCCGGTTTGCGCATTCATTACAATGTAAGAATCGGAGTTGATAGCGGGCAAAGCGGTGACATCGCTGCTGCCCTGCGCATTTCCGGTTTGGTTGTTGTTTCCGGTCTGTGTACCTGTCTGGCTGTTTGATCCGGTTTGGTTGTTGTTTCCGGTCTGTGTACCTGTTTGACTGTTTCCGGTTTGTGTATTTCCGGTCTGTGTACCTGTTTGACTGTTATTTCCGTCTTGCGTATTTCCGGTTTGTGTGTTTGCGCCGGTTTGCCCATTGGGTTGAGTAGTGTTATTTTGTTCGGTTTGCTGTGTGTTTGGCTGGGTTTGCTGTGCGGTTGTTCCGGATTGGGCAAACACGGGAACAGCCATCTGACAGGCAAGAGCCATCCCAAGAAAGAATGAAACAATTTTTTTCAAAGGAAAAACCTCCTAAAATAATTTGAATCTTAAAAATACAAATATCTTATCGTATATCTTAACATATTTTATCAAAGAATAGAAGAACCCTGCGGCAAAATTTATGCTTTTTTGAGGAAAAGTTTTCTAAAAAAATAGGTTTTAGGAAATAAAGGGGAATTTTTGCGAAAAGAAATTTGTACTTTGAATTTTAGATAACGGAATAACCGAGTGTAAAGCAGGGAAAGATAACAAGCAGGAAAGCCGAAAGCAATCCGTGATTTTAGGAAAGAAGGATGAAAAATGACAAAACTGACCTGTCATGTAACTAACTGCGCAAGCAACCATAACGACTGCTGCTGCCGACCGGCAATTAAAGTTCAGGGAAAGGGCGCTTGTCAGTGCTGCGAAACCGAATGTCAGAGCTTCCAGGAAAAGGGACCGGAAGAAGTTTCCAACAACACCCAATTTTCTAACGCAAATCCAAGTTTGGAAGTAAAATGTACTGCGGAACATTGTGTATTTAACGATATGGGCAGCTGTACGGCCTCTCACATCAGCATTATGGGAAACGGCGCAGAAAAACGCTGCGAAACAAGTTGCGAAAGTTTCCGCGCAAGATAAATGAGCATAAAAAAACCGAAAACCGGTTGATTCCGGTTTTCGGTTTTTTGCTATACAACAGGGTGGGCAAAACAAACGCCGCCAACCCATACTGCGCCGTGTTCGATTAAAACGCCTGCACATTCCGTCATGGTGGAACCGGTGGTGATAACATCATCGACCAGTAAAATTCGTTTTCCTGCAATTTGTTCCGGAGCAGCTGCGGTGTAGACGCCGCGCAGGTTGCGTTTACGCTGTTCGGCAGATAAGGTGTGCTGCGCTGCTGTGGAAGCGGTCTTTTTCAGTAAAGGACAGCAAGGCAGGGAAAGGCAGCGACCGAGTTCTTCGGCAATCAGCTTTGCCTGGTTGTATCCGCGCTGTTTTTCCTTTTTGGGATACATCGAAACAAAGCAGATACAATCAGGAGCGCAGTCGAGAAGCTGCTGATGAAAGCGTGAGTCAATCAGCTGTGCAAACAAAACGGCAAGCTGCGGCTGATTTTGAAATTTTAACAGATGCACTGCGTGCGCAACGCGGTGGGAATAGTCGGTAAAAGCGAATACCGCATCCAAACCGGCAACAGGGAAAGAAGGGCAAAGGGAAAATTCACCGGCACATTTTTTGCAGCAGCGAGCGGGTGGAGCGATAATCTCCCCACAGAAAGCGCAGCGGCAGGGCCAGAGAAAATCAAGAAACCAATCTAACACAGAGGGACGGTTGAAAGTCACGAGTCTACCCTTCTTCCTGACAGAAACAGTTATTTTTCCTGAAGTCCGATCAAAGCGGCGCCGATTACGCCGGCATCGTTTCCAAGCTGAGCGATGCGGATTTCGGTTTTGTGAGAGGTAAAGCGATCGAAGCAGAAACGTTCCATATAATTGCGGATAGGACGCAGCAGATTTTCGCCCTGTTTGGAAACGCCGCCGCCAATGCAGATGATTTCCGGCTGCAAGGTGTTGGCAGCGTTGACAATTGCTTCTGCCAAAACGGAGGTATATTCCTCTACGGCAGCCTGTCCGGCAGCATCTCCCTGCTGCGCGGCGTCAAAGCAGGTTCGACCGTCTACATTGTCCAAGTTGCCGTCGCACAACTTCCACATCAGAGAATCCGGATTTTTTTCCATGTGTTCTTTGGTTGTGGTGATTAAGCCGGTTGCGGAGCAATAAACATCCAGACAGCCTTTTCTGCCGCAGCTGCACTGTCTGCCGTTTACATGGATGATAGTGTGGCCGAATTCCCCACCGGCATGACCGTAACCGTTGTAAATTTTAGAGTCGATGATAATGCCCGATCCGACTCCGGTTCCGAGGGTAATTGCCAGCATATTGCCGATATGGCTGCCGTCCTCGGATTTTCCTGCGCCCGCCATAAATTCGCCGTATGCGGCAGCGTCAGCATCGTTTGCGATAAAGACAGGGCGGTTAAGATGTTCTTCCACCAGCCGGCAGAGCGGAACATGAGAGAAGTTTAAGTTGCTTGCGCAGACAACCTCTTTGGTTACCGGGTCAACAATGCCCGGAGTTCCGATTCCGACCAAAGAAATCTGTTCCATCTGCAATCCTGCGTTTTGCGCAGCTTGCTGCGCGGTCTGCGCCATTGTCAGTGCGATTTGTTCGGCAGGACGACCCACATTGGTTTTATTGTGAGCTTTTGCCAGCAGTTCATAATTTTCATTTACCACACCGGCAACAATGTTTGTGCCGCCAAGATCAATACCGATATAATATTTCATGCAGAACACTCCTGATTTTATGATTTTTGCGACCCGAAGGGTCAAGGTGATACACTATAATCATATCATTGGCAGGGCGTGTTTTCAATTCTTTTTCAGAAAAATATTGGAAAAACAGAAAAATCCTGCAAAACAGATTTTCAAAAAACGGTTTTGGGGCGAGAAACACAGAGGTAAAAAGGAGACTTTAGAAAGAAAAATCGGAAAAAATGATGCGGAAAATCTGTCGGCATTGACGAATGATAAGGAAAAATGTATAATAAACAGATAAGGAAAAATATTGAGAATCTTTAAAAAAGGAGTGTTTTGTTTGCTCAGTCAAGAAGCGCAAACCAAACCGAAAACCACGGTTTCCCGAGAGGAAATGATGCGTCAGTGGGAAATGACGGCGCAGAACAGAGAACTGCTGGTCAGAAGAATGGGACGCATACCGAGAGCGTGGGTAAAAACCTTCGGCTGTCAGGGAAATGTTGCGGACAGTGAAAAAATCATGGGCATGTTGGTAGATATGGGCTGTATCCGGGCAGAGGAGGAAGCACAGGCGGATATTGTCATCTACAACACCTGCGCGGTGAGAGAAAACGCAGAGGTTCGTCTGTTGAGCATGGTGGGGGAATTGAAACGGCGAAAAATGGCAAACCCCAATATGATGGTCGGGCTGTGCGGCTGCATGATGCAGCAAAAGGACATTGTAGGGCAGATTCGCAAGAGTTATCCCTTTGTTGAATTGATTTTCGGAACCCATGTTTTACATACATTACCTCAGTTAATAAACCGCCTGCTGCGCGGAGAACGCCGTGTGGTAGACTGCTTTGAGGGGCAGAACAGAGAAAACCGGATTGCGGAGGGGCTTCCGATTCAAAGAGAGCGGGGCGTTCAGGCATCTTTGCAGATTATGTACGGCTGCGATAATTTCTGTTCCTACTGCATTGTGCCTTATGTAAGAGGCAGAGAGATCAGCCGAGCCCCGGAAGAGATTATCCGTGAAGCAAAAGAAATCCTGACAATGGGATATAAGGAGATTTTGCTGCTGGGGCAGAATGTAAACTCCTACGGAAAGGGGTTGGAAAATCCAATCACCTTTTCACAGCTGCTCAAACGGCTTGACGCTTTGGAAGGGGATTTTCGGATTCGTTTTATGACATCTCATCCGAAAGATTGCACCAAAGAACTGATTGATGTGATTGCCGAGAGCAAAAAAATCTGCCACAACATTCATCTGCCGGTGCAGAGCGGTTCCGATCGGATTTTGGGGCAGATGAACCGCAAATATACAAAGGAACACTACCTGTCACTGATTGAATACGCAAGGAAAAAGATGCCGGATGTTACCTTTACCACCGACATTATTGTGGGATTTCCGGGTGAAACCTACGAGGACTTTTTGCAGACGGTGGAACTGTGCAAAAAGGTGCGGTATCAGTGTATGTTTACCTTTATTTATTCCCCAAGACCGGGTACCAGAGCCGCAATGATGCCTGACCCGATACCATATAAAGTAAAGACCGAATGGCTCAATGAGCTGATTCAGGTGCAGCATACCATCAGCGAGGAAGATAACCGAGCGGCACAGGGAAAAGTGATGCGTGTTTTGGCAGAACATCCGACCGAGGGCAGAGAAGGCTGGATGACCGGACGCTGTGAAAACGGAATGACGGTAAAATTTCCGGCGCAGCATGTGCAGCCGGGAATGTTTGTCAATGTTCATATTGATAAGGGTCTGCGCTCGGAATATGAGGGAGTGTTGACATCGGAAGAAAGCCGTTAAGCTCCGAAAAATATTTTGGGGTTTTACAATAAAAAATTACCGGAGGTAACAACAATGGACATTATTACAATGGCAAGAGAACTTGGTAAAGCAATTCAGCAGGACGCAAGATATGAAAGAATCGAAGCTGCAAAAAGAGCAAACGATGCAGACGAGGCGCTTCAGGAACTGATTGTAAAATTTAATCTGAAACGTTCCGACCTGACCAATGCAATGGCAGAAGAAAACAAAGATACCGAAAAACTGACCGCTTTGGATAAGGAACTCAAAGAACTGTATCAGGAAGTAATGTCTAACCCGAACATGGCAGAATTTAACGCTGCTAAAACAGAGGTAGACGCAATGATGAACTTTATCAGCGAGATTCTGTATGGCTCTGTAAACGGAGAGGACCCGGATACCATCGAGATGCATACAGGCTGCGGCGGAAACTGCGGAAGCTGCGGCGGCTGCCACTAATTTGTTCTCCAAACAGCCGGCATCCGACTTGGGTGCTGGCTGCCCTTGTATCAGGGAAAGGGATTGATCGGACTTCTTTGCACAGCGCAGGAAAGGGAAAAATTCCTGCTTTGCGCAAAACAGTCGGCAGAAAAGAAAACAGAAAGGAAAGAATCATGGAAAGAAAAATCTCAAGCAAACCGGTCGATGTATCAAAACTTTCTCCGATGATGCGACAGTATTGGAGCGTCAAGCAGCGCTATCTGGAACAGTTGCTGTTTTTCAGACTCGGAGATTTTTATGAATTGTTTTTTGATGATGCGCTGATTGCTTCCAGAGAGCTGGAACTTACCTTAACCGGAAAGGAATGCGGATTGGAAGAACGCGCGCCGATGTGCGGAGTGCCCTATCACAGCAGTGAAAACTATATTGCAAAATTGGTAAAAAAAGGCTATAAGGTAGCAATCTGTGAGCAGGTAGAGGACCCCGCTACAGCAAAGGGATTGGTAAAGCGGGAGATTATTCGAGTTGTGACGCCGGGAACGGTGCTGGAAAGCAATATGCTGGATGCGGCAGTCAATAACTATCTTTGTCTGATTTATCGGGAACCGGATTCCGAACGCTTTGCCCTCGCGTTTTCCGATGTTTCCACCGGAGAAGTATCCGCGTTGCAGATTGATACCGAGTGGGAAAAACGGGTTCCCAACGAGCTGGGACGTTTTTCTCCGGCAGAGGTGCTGATGAATCCGGCAGCAGCGGAATGTTCGGAAATCACCTCCTTTTTAAAGGAGCGTCTGCACCTTCATGCAGATGTTGCGCCGGAAGAGCTGTTTGAATGGGAAAGCTGTCGGGAGCTTGCAAACCGACAGTTTGGACAGGAACAGCTTGAACAGTTGGAAGAAACCGACTCTCCGGTGATTGCCGCATTGGGGGCGATGATTGCCTATCTGACGCAAACTCAGCGACACGGTCTGGAAAGTTTGACCCATCTGGAAATATACAGCGACGCCCAGTATATGACATTGGATTTAACGGCGAGGAGAAATCTGGAGCTGACACAGACGCTGCGCAGCGGAGAAAAGAAGGGAACGCTGCTTTGGGTATTGGATCAGACCAAAACAGCGATGGGAAAACGCCTGATTCGTTCGGTGATTGAAAAACCGCTTTTAAATCCGACAATGATTAATAAGCGGCTGAATGCGGTGGGCGAGCTGTTGGAAGACAGTATTCGTCTGGACAATATCAGAGAGGTGCTTCGGGATATTTTTGATTTGGAGCGCTTGATTACCCGTATTGTTTACGGCTCGGTAACGCCGCGTGAGATGCGTACTTTGCAATTTACGGCGCAGAAACTGCCGTATCTGAAAGAAACGGTGGGAGAAGTAAAAACAATCTATCTGCGCCGTCTGTTGGAAACCATTGACCCGTTGGATGATATTTGCAATTTGATTGACTGCGCGATTGCAGACGACCCGCCGGCAGTTTTAAAAGACGGCGGTGTGATTCGGGAGGGATACAGTGAAGAACTGGATTCTTTAAGAAATATTGTTCACAACACCAAAGGGGTGCTGGCTCAGGTAGAGGCAAAGGAACGGGAAAAGACCGGAATCAAAAATCTAAAGATAGGATTTAATAATGTTTTCGGCTACTATATTGAGGTTACAAAATCATTTCTTTCTCAGGTACCGCAGGAATATATCCGAAAGCAGACATTGACCGGCAGCGAACGATATATTACACAGGAACTTAAGGAACTGGAACAAACCATTCTGGGCGCAAAGGAAAAAATTCTTGTAATGGAAAACAGGTTGTTTGATGAGGTGCGCGAACAGGTTGCGCAGCAGATTCACAGGGTACAGGCAACGGCAAATGCGATTGCGTGGCTGGATTTATACGCAAGTTTTGCAAAGGTTGCGCTGGATCAAAATTACTGCCGACCGGATGTGGATTTATCCGGGAAAATACAGATTCAAGACGGCAGACATCCCGTTGTGGAAAAGATGCTCAGCGATACGCTGTTTGTTTCAAACGATACCACGCTGGATCAGGGAGATAATCAGGTTGCAATCATTACCGGACCGAATATGGCAGGTAAGTCTACCTATATGCGGCAGACTGCGCTGATTGTGCTGATGGCACAGATTGGCTCCTATGTTCCAGCTCGCGCTGCACAGATTGGCGTGGTAGACGGCATTTATACCCGTGTGGGCGCTTCCGATGATTTGGCGTCGGGAAAATCCACCTTTATGGTGGAGATGAGTGAGGTGGCACAGATTTTAAAGAACGCTACCAAAAACAGTCTGCTCATTTTAGATGAAATCGGCAGAGGAACCTCCACCTTTGACGGAATGAGTATTGCGCGCGCGGTAATAGAGCATATTGCAAACCGAAAAAAACTGGGCGCAAAAACTTTATTTGCAACCCATTACCACGAATTGACCGAATTGGAGCAGGCATTCTGCAATATCAAAAATTATAATATTGCGGTCAAAAAGAAGGAGAATGAAATCTTTTTCCTTCGCCGCATTGTCAGAGGGGGAACCGATGACAGCTACGGAATTGATGTGTCCCGATTGGCAGGAATCCCCGAGGAGATTATCGTGCGGGCGCAGCAGATTTTAAAACAGCTGGAGTCGGGGGCAATCCCGAGCGGCAGACAAACCGCAAAAGCAAAACAACAGGAACAGCAACAGCTTTTGTTTGAACCGGAAGAACCTGAGGTTGTCAGAAGGCTGAAAGAAATTGATATTGAAAAGATTACGCCGGTGCAGGCTTTGGTTTTGCTTTCGGAATTAAAGTCAAGAATTTAATCCGAACAGATTAGCCGAAAGGACGATGGATAAATGGTATTTTTTGCAGACAGAATATATCAGTTAAGAAATGAAAAGGGATATACCAGGGAAGAGCTGGCTTCCGAGTTGGGATGTATCCCGCGGGCAATTCAGGATTATGAGGAAGGAAAGCTGTATCCTCATGCAATTACAATGGTCGATCTTGCTGATTTTTTTGATGTTTCGTTGGATTATTTGATGGGAAGAACCGACCGCAGAGAGATTAACAGATAAGAATCCCGATTTTTCAGGAAAGGAGCTGATGCGGATGGGTGTTATTCGATTGCTTGACGATGAGGTGTCTCAGCTGATTGCGGCGGGGGAAGTGGTAGAGCGTCCCTCCTCTGTAGTAAAGGAACTGGTGGAAAATTCGATTGATGCGGGAGCCTCTAAGATTACGGTAGAAATCAGGCACGGCGGAGTTACGCAGATTCGTGTCAGCGACAACGGCAGCGGAATCCAGCCGGACGATGTTAAGATGATGTTTCTTCGCCATGCCACCAGCAAGGTTCGCACACAGGAAGATTTAACCCATATTGCAACATTGGGATTTCGCGGGGAGGCGATGGCGTCTATCCATGCCGTTTCCCGCATGGAAGTGATTACCAGAACGCATGGAAGCGATGAAGGGGTTTGCTACCGCGGCGAAGGGGCGCAGATTGGAGAAGTTGTCCCGGCAGGCTGCCCCGAAGGAACAACGATTCGGGTTGCGGATTTGTTTTATAACACACCTGCCAGAATGAAGTTTTTAAAAAAGGATGTTCAGGAAGGAAATTCGGTAGCAGGAGTGGTGGAACGAATTGCTTTGTCCCATCCGGAAATTTCCTTTCAGCTGATTCGGGAAGGGCAGACAAAACTGCATACTCCCGGGGACGGCAGGCTGCTTTCGGCAATTCACGCAGTATACGGAAAAGAGTTTACACAGAATTTGGCGCAGGTGGAGTATGCGCAGGGAAATATTTCGGTCAGCGGGTTTGTTACCTTGCCTTCGGCGAGCCGCTCTAACCGCACCATGCAGACCTTTTTTGTCAATGGACGCTATGTAAAGAGTGTGACGGCAAGAACAGCGTTGGAAGAAGCGTTTAAACACTCGATAATGGTCGGAAAATTTCCGGCTTGTGTTTTAAACCTTTCGATACCGTTTACCGAAACGGATATCAATGTTCATCCGGCAAAAATAGAGGTGCGTTTTACCAACGAGCGCCCGGTTTTTGACGCGGTTTACTATGGGGTAAAAAGCGCGCTGTCCAAGCAGGATAAGATGCCGCTGCCCGCAGCACAGCAGAACGGAAAAAAAACGATGACAGTTTTTGATTTGCAGCGTCAGCCGCAGATTGAGCAGATAAAATTGACACAGCAGGAGCCCCGAACTGTGCAGGGAAAACAAAGTGGTTTAAAAAATTTGCCGGACAGAATGAGCGCGGAGCAGTACCGCAGCTTTTTTCGTGAAGACGACGGCAAAAAAGAAGAAACAGGGCGTCTGATTTTTTGCGACCTTTTGCCCGAGCAGGCAAAGAGGGAACGGGAGCAACCTGTTATTTTAAGGGAAGAACCTCGTTTTTCCGAATACAACGCAAAGTGTTCTTTGAGGACGGACAGCTTGAAAACCGATTGGGTGGAAAAGCGTGAAACAAAACCGCAGCGTTCGACACAAAAAGAAGAAACAATTTCTCCTGCTGCGGAGATTACCTTAAAACCGCAGACGGAACAAATATTCCGGCAAAAAACGCAGCAGGAAAAAAATATCGAATCCGTTCGGGAAATAGAGAAATCTCAGGAATCGCCGGAACAGTTTCGTCTGTTGGGAGAGATTATGGGGACATATCTTGTGGCAGAGGGAAAAGACCGTTTAATTTTAATTGACAAACACGCGGCACACGAGCGTTTGATTTTTAACCGCTTAAAAAAACAGGATTTTACCGGAGAACGGCAGCTTTTGCTGGAGCCGATAATGGTGCATCTAAGTCGGGAAGATTATCAGGGAGCGGCACAGAGTATTTCTCTGTTTGAACAGGCAGGATTTTTGGTGGAAGATTTCGGTGACGGCGATTTAATGGTACGGGAGGTTCCTGTTCTGCTGTCCGGAGCGCAGATTCAGGAAATTGTGGAACAGACGGCGCACAGCCTTTCAAAAAATAAGAAAGATTTAACGCCGCAGGCGTTGGACGAGCTGCTCCATTCGGTTGCCTGCAAAAGTGCAGTCCGGGCGAACGATAAAAATGCGATGCCCGAACTATATGAGATTGTGGAACTGCTGCGAGAGGACGAGGATGCCAAATATTGCCCGCACGGCAGACCGATTGCAAGAACAATTACCAAAAGGGAAATCGAACGGATGTTCGGTCGATTGGGATAAATGGCAAAGAAACGAGGGGAAAAAATGCAGAACGAAAAAATACCGTTGGTGGTGGTGGCAGGACCGACCGCATCCGGAAAAACGGCGGCAGGCGTATATTTGGCGCAGCAGCTTAACGGAGAGGTAATTTCTGCCGATTCTATGCAGATTTACCGCCATTTAACGGTGGGAACGGCAAAACCGACCGAACGGGAGATGCAGGGGGTACCGCACCATCTGATTGATTTTTTAGAGCCGTCCGAATCCTTTTCGGTAGCTGATTATGTGAATTTGGCAAGAGAAAAAATTGCTCAAATTACAGCGGCGGGAAAACTACCTATTTTGGTGGGGGGAACGGGACTGTATATCAGCTCGTTAGTGGATAATATCTGCTTTTCCGATGAGGAGGGAGATGCCGCCCTGCGGGAAGAATACCGGAGATTTGCGCATGAAAACGGCGTTCAGGCGCTTTGGGAAAAATTAAACGAGGTGGACCCGCAGGCTGCGGAAAAAATTCATCCAAACAATGTAGGAAGGGTAGCGCGTGCATTAGAGGTTTACCACACAACAGGAGTTCCCATCTCCCGTCATCAAAAAGAATCCCGCAGACAGCCTTCTCCTTACCGGGTTTGCATGATGGCGATTAACTTTCATGACCGCCAAAAGCTGTATGACAGAATCAATCTCAGAGTGACCAAAATGCTGGAAGAAGGTTTGGAGCAGGAAGCGAGATGGCTGATTCAAAACGGATATCGGGCGACCAGTTTTCAGGCGATCGGATATAAGGAAATGACAGATTACCTTGACGGAAAAGAAACGTTGGAGGAAGCCTGCGACCATATTCGTCAGGAATCCAGAAGGTATGCAAAGCGTCAGTTGACATGGTTTCGCAGAGATGAGCGATACCGGTGGTTTTATGCGGAAGATTTTGCTTCTCCGGCGCAAATGTACCGGGAAATGACAGAATGTGTAAAAAGAACGCTGAGTGGGGAAAAAGACAGCGCAGACTGTCAGAATCTCCCACAAGGCGACAAAAAATAAAGGGAAAAGATGATATACTGACAGGGGAGGTTATTCTATGCTTAATTTACAGGATATGTTTTTGAATCAGCTTCGTAAGGAAAAGACAATCGTAACGGTATATCTGGTAAACGGATTTCAGCTCAGAGGTTTTGTAAGAGGTTTTGACAGTTTCACCATTATTATCGAAAATGAGGGAAAACAGAATCTGGTATATAAAAATGCAATTTCTACCATTACCCCCGCAAAGGCTGTCAAACTGTTGGATGATGAAATTACAGAATAAGCTCAAAGGAATCACAGGAAGGGAGGAATGAGATGGCAGGTTATCAGAAAAAAACAAAGGGAAACCAAAACAAACGCTGGATTGCTATCGGTTTTGCAGTGTTTTTGCTGGTGTATGTCGGCAGTCAGCTGTGGGGATTTGCAAACATTAAAATCAGAACAGAAGAAGTAATGGACGATACCATCTATGACTTTGTTCGGGCAGAAGGAATGGTGTTCCGAAGCGAAACAGTCATTCCTCAAAGCGCAAGCGGCGTCACCGTTTACAACTATGCCGACGGAGAAGAAGTAGCAAAGGAGCAGGACGTTGCGGTAGTTTACAAGGACAAAACCGTTTCGATGGTCAACAATCAGATTGAACAGATGAAAGAGGAATTAAAATCCTTGGAAAAGGCGCAGACGGTAAAGGCAACCCGTTATTCTGCAATTACCAATCTTTCGGGGGAGATCAATGACCAGGCGGGAAAAATTGTCGATTTTTCTGCCGACGGCGTAGTGGAAGGAATTGCCGAATACAAAGAAGAACTGACCGGTTTGCTCAATCGAAAAAAAATTGCATTGGGCGAAGAGGATACCTTTGCAGATCGAATTGCAGAGTTGAATACGGAAATTTCCTATCTGGAGAAGGCAAAAAAGAAAGAAAAAGGCGTTTCTATCGAGGCTCCCGAAGCGGGATATTTTTGCAAAGAGGTGGACGGATATGAGCAAATTCTCACTGCCGAAGCATTAGAGGACTTAACCTATGAGAAGTACCAGCAGTTAAAATCCGCTCAGCCGCAATCGGTAGGAAAGACAGCGGGCAAAATTGTCAAAAGTCATGTCTGGTATTTGGGTGTGGATTTGGAAAACGCGCAGGCGCAGAAATTTGAGGTGGAGGATCAGGTAAAACTTGATTTTAAATTTGCAAACGGACAAACGATTGCGGCAAAGGTTGTCAAGATTATTCCTGATAACGAGCGAAAAAAATCGGTGGTTTTGTTTGAATGTAAGGATGTAACCGATCAGCTTCTTCAAGTAAGAAAGCAGAGCGTCGATATTATCTTTACGACCTATTCGGGTTTGAGAATCAGTTCAAAGGCGTTATATCATGAACAGAATATACCGGGTGTTTATGTATTGGATAAAACAACCATTCGTTTTAAACCGGTAGAAATCATTAAAGATAACGGCAACTTTATCCTTTGTGAACCAAGAGAAGGAACCGACAGCGAACATACCTTAAACCGCCTGGATTTGGTAATTACAGAAAGCGGCGGAGTTCCGATGAAGGACGGAACTTTATTGGATGAGGATACTGTGAAAGGAGTTGTGTCAAACAATGCCGGAAGTTAATCAAAACAAAGAAGAAAGTCATGTAGCGCAAAATGTTCGGGAAATTGCGGCGCAGGTAACTGCGGCGGCAGAAAAGGCGGGAAGAAATCCGCAGGAAATCCGAATTATGGCAGTAACCAAAACGGTTGACCCAATGTATGTCAATCAGGCAATCGAGCAGGGAATTACCTTGTTGGGCGAAAATAAAGCGCAAGAACTTTGCGCAAAGTATGACAGCTATCGCAAGGACGGGGTAGAGATTCATTTTATCGGACACTTGCAGACCAATAAGGTTCGTCAGATTGTCGATAAAGTCTGCATGGTGGAATCGGTGGACAGCGTAAAGCTGGCAAAGGAAATTGACAAACAGTGCGCTGCCATTGACAAGGTAATGGACATTCTTCTGGAAGTGAATATCGGAAGAGAAGAAAATAAAACAGGAATCTTTCCGGAGAATTTGATTGAGGTTTTGGAAGAAGTTTCCAAATTACAACATATTAGAATCCGCGGATTGATGACAATTCCGCCCGTATGCGAAAATAAAGAGCAAGTTTCTCAATATTTTTCACAAATGGAGCAACTATTTATTGACATAAAGCAGAAAAAATATGATAATATCAGTATGGAAATTTTATCTATGGGAATGTCCGGAGATTACCCGCTTGCAATAGAACATGGTTCGACCATCGTTCGTATCGGAACGGCAATGTTTGGACAAAGGAATTATAAAAGGAGCTAAGAGAACTATGGCACTGAAAGATACATTAAGAAATTTGATCGGACTTCCGGACGATGATTACGATGATGACTACGATGACGATATGCAGTCGGGAAATATGGAACAGGATAATGATGACAATCAAATGCCGGGTTCTTCCTCCTCCGACCGCAAACATAATAAGGTAGTGAATATCCATGCGACCACTCAGCTGGCGGTTGTATTGGTAAAACCGGAACGTTACGAGGACGCAGCGTCTATCGCAGATCATTTAAACGCGAAGAAAACGGTTGTTTTGAATTTGGAGCAGACCAGCAAAGATGTTTCCAGAAGACTGATTGACTTTTTGTGCGGGGTAGCTTATGCAAACAACGGTCAGATGAAACGCGTTGCAAATAACACCTACATCATCACCCCGTATAATGTCGATATTATGGGCGATCTTTTGGACGAGCTGGAAAACAACGGCGTTATTTTCTAATGGCTCAGTCTTATGTTCGGCGTACGGAAGAGGATAAAATCTTTTGCGCGCATATTGAGGATCTTGTTTGTCAGATGCAGAAAAGCTGTATGCCCTGTTTTTCCCGATTTTTAGACGAACGGGAACAAGCATTGGCAGAGGCTGTTTTACGACAAAATAAAATTACGCAGGATCAATATTATTTTTGGACAGGCTTTGCGGTTTCCGAAGAAAATGCGATGGGACGCAGAATGTTGGGAATTTTCCCCGAGTATCTTTCCACATCAAACGGGATAGAACCCGCTGTCTGGGAAGAACAGTTTCCCATTGAAGCAGTGACCCTTTCTTATCATGAACGGGACGGGCTGACCCATCGGGATATTTTAGGTTCCTGTATGGGTTTGGGAATGAAAAGAGAATTGTTGGGGGAGATTTTAACAGGCGGAGATTTTGCGGTTATTTTCTGTACTCCGACCGCTCGGGAAATGATTTTGTCCGAACTGGAACAGGTGGGCAGGGTAAAGGTAGCGAAATGTGGGGGAATCCCTCCGGAGCTGCCGCCGATGTACCACTTAGAATATAAGACGGGAACAGTGAGTTCGTTGCGCTTGGATTGTGTGGTTGCGCTTGCAGTCAATCTCAGTCGGGAAAAAAGTGCCGCGCTCATCGAGGGCGGGTCGGTTAATCTGAACTTTTTTGAAGAAACAAAGATATCCAAAGAAATTTCTCAGGGAGATATTCTTTCCCTGCGCGGTTACGGTCGTTTTGTGTTAAGCGAAGTGGGCGCACAAAGCAAAAAGGGAAGGATTCATATTACGATAGGCAAATATGTTTAAGAAAAGCCTAAACTAAGGGGAGGTATTTTTTATGTTGACTCCGGAAGTCATTGCCTCCAGACGTTTTGATAAACAGATGGGTGGTTATAAGCAGGACGAGGTGGAGGCATTTTTGCAGCAGGTAGCTGCCGAATATGCAAACCTGCTTGCGGAAAAAGAGGAATTGGAAGGAAAAATCGAGGTATTGGCAGATAAGGTGGAGCAGTACCGCGAAGATGAGGACAGCCTGCGCAGTGCATTGATTGGTGCGCAGAAACTGGGCGACAGCGTAATCCGCGAATCCAAAGCAAAAGCGGATTATATGATTCGCGAAGCAAGAGAAAAGGCGGATCGCATTTTGGAAAATGCCCAGAAGAGCATTGAAAAAGAGCAGATGGCGCTGATTAAGATGCAAAAAGAAGTAACAAAATTTAAAAACCGTCTGCTGACGCTGTACCGCCAACATTTGGAAATGATAAGCGCTTTGCCGGAATATGACGATGACGATTTGCAGATGCAGCAGGCAGAACAGGCGCGTCCGGAACCGGTAAAAGAGGAGATTGCTCAGCCGCAGCCCGAGGAAGATGTGTTTACCGCACAGCCGGAAAATGATCCGATGCCTCAAATGCGGGAAGAAGAACAAGAACCTATGGGGGAAAATCTGATTGATTTTACCGCAGCGATGGATGACAGAATGCAGGATACCTCGTCTTTTGCCCCGGTTGCTGCCTCTCATTCGCAAAGACAGCCCTCGCAGCAGACCTCACAGGGATTTTCCCCATTCGGAGGGGCGCAGCAGCAGTCTGCGGAATCCAAGTTCGGTCCGCTGAAGTTCGGAGAAGGTTTTGATGTAGAGCGCGACAGCGCAGCAAAAAACGGCGGACTGTTTTCCAGAAAAAAACACCGTTAAATGAAAAAAGGTAAAACAGATTGCGAAAAAATCCTTTGCATCGGCATGGGGAGCTTCGCTTTTACTGAATAAAAAAATAAGAGGAGAGAAAAACGATGGCTCAGGACTATAACAAAACCCTGAACCTGCCGGAAACGGAATTTAACATGAGGGGCGCGCTGCCGCAGCGTGAACCGGGATGGTTGAAGGAATGGCAGGAAAAAGATTTATACCACAAAATGATTGAAAACAATGAGGGCAAGCCGCTGTTTATGCTGCATGACGGTCCTCCTTACGCAAACGGCGATATTCATCTGGGTACTGCGCTCAACAAAGTGTTAAAGGACTTTATCATTCGCCAGAAAAACATGAGCGGATATCAGGCTCCGTATGTTCCGGGTTGGGATACCCACGGTCTGCCGATTGAATTAAAGGCAAGAAAAAAAGCGGGTGTAACAGCAGACATTACTCCGGTAGAATTAAGAAAAATCTGTAAAGAATTTGCTCTGGAATCGTTGGACGGTCAGCGTACCCAGTTTAAACGTCTGGGTGTTCTGGGCGACTGGGAACATCCTTACGTTACTCTGAATCCGGAATTTGAAGCAAAACAGATTGAAATTTTCGGAAATATGGCGCTCAAAGGCTATATTTATAAAGGTCTGAAACCGGTTTACTGGTGCCCGGACTGCAACACCGCATTGGCAGAGGCAGAAATTGAGTATGAAGAGGACCCATGCTTCTCCATTTATGTAAAATTTGCGGTAAAAGACGATAAAGGCAAACTGGCTTCTTTAGGTATCGACCTTTCCAAAACCTATTTTGTCATTTGGACCACCACTACATGGACTTTGCCGGGCAACATGGCAATCTGTCTCGGTCCCGATTATGAGTACTGCGCGGTAAAAGCAAACGGCGAGTATTACATCATGGCAAAGGAATTAGCACCTGCCGCGATGAAGGCAGCTAAGATTGAGGATTACGAACTGATTGGTTCGATTACCGGTAAAGAATTGGAGTACATTACCTGTCAGCATCCGTTCCTTGACCGTGAATCTCTGGTAATTGTCGGCGACCATGTTACTTTGGATTCCGGTACAGGCTGTGTACATACCGCTCCCGGACACGGTACCGAGGACTTTGAAGTCTGCGTTAACCATTATCCGGAAATCAAAATTGTAGTGCCGGTAGACAGCGCGGGCAAACTGACTGCCGATGCCGGTGAATTTGCGGGATTAACCACCGATGAAGCAAACAAAGCGATTTCTAAAAAACTGGAAAGCACCGGAAATCTGTTTGCGGTAGAAAAGATTGTCCATCAGTATCCGCATTGTTGGAGATGTAAACATCCAATCATTTACCGCGCAACCGAACAGTGGTTCTGCTCGGTAGAGGATTTCAAAGAAGAAGCAATCCGAGAGATTGAAAAAGTTCAGTGGATTCCTTCCTGGGGCGAGGGGCGCATCCGCAACATGGTTTCCGACCGTTCCGACTGGTGCATCTCCCGTCAGAGACTGTGGGGCGTACCGATTCCGATTTTCTACTGCGAACAGTGCGGCGAATTCCATATTGATGAAGCTTCGGTAAAAGCGGTTGCAGACTTGTTCCGCAAAGAGGGTTCCGACGCATGGTGGACCCATGAAGCGAATGAAATCCTTCCGGCAGGCACAAAATGTAAGAAGTGCGGCTGTGAAAAATTCCGCAAAGAAACCGACATTATGGACGTGTGGTTCGACTCCGGTTCTTCCCATGCAGCAGTTTTAATGGACAAACCGGGTATGAAATGGCCGGCAGACCTGTATCTGGAAGGGGCAGACCAGTACAGAGGCTGGTTCCAGTCCTCGCTGCTGACCTCGGTTGCATGGAAAGGCGTGGCTCCGTATAAGGCAGTCTGCAACCACGGCTGGGTTGTTGATGCAAATGGCAAAACCATGCACAAGTCTTTGGGCAACGGCATTGACCCGCTGGAAATCACCGATAAATACGGCGCAGATATTCTGCGTTTGTGGGTTGCTTCCTCCGATTATCATGCGGACATCTCGCTGTCCAACGATATTCTCAAACAGCTGTCCGAAGTTTACCGCAAAATCCGCAACACTGCGCGTTATATCCTGGGCAACCTGTATGATTTCCATCCGGACACCGATTCTGTATCGGACGAGCAGCTGCATGAAATTGACCGTTGGGCATTGGCAAGAATGAGCAGAATTGCCGCAGACTGTGCTGCAGCCTATGATAAATACGAGTTCCATCTGATTTACAACGCAATCCGCAACTTCTGTACCATTGACCTGTCTAACTTCTATTTGGATATTATCAAGGACAGACTGTATGTAGAAAAACCGGATTCCGTTTCCAGAAGAGCGGCTCAGACTGCAATTTATCGCATTTTGAGAGATATGACCTTAGTATTTGCGCCGATTCTTGCCTTTACCTGCGAGGAAATCTGGACAAATCTGCCAAAATCGAAGGATTATAACGCAGAGGCTTGCGTACTTAACGAAATGCCAAAAGGCAATCGTTGCTGTGAATCCGCCGAATTTATGGCAAAATGGGAAAAAATTCGCGCAATCCGCGACGATGTTAATAAAGCGTTGGAGAACGCAAGAAATCAAAAGACTATCGGTAAATCTCTGGAAGCGCAGCTGACCTTAAAAGCAGACGGCGAGCTGTATTGCTTCCTGAAAGAAAATGAAGAAATCTTAGAGCCTGTCTTTATCGTAAGCAAGGTTGTACTCGAACAGGGTGCAGCAAATGCAAACGGTGAGGTAGAAGGACTCGAAGTAGTTGTTTCCAAAGCGCAGGGCGAAAAATGTGAGCGCTGCTGGGTTTACAGCGATACTGTAGGACAGGATGAAAAACATCCGACCCTCTGCAAACGCTGCGCAGCAATTATCGGTTAAGCTCGGCATACGGCGGTGCGGGAAATCCTGCACCGCTTTTCCTTTGGAGAAACAATCGGCAGGAAATGGTCTGCTTTGGGCAAAAGGAGGAAAAAAATCATGTTAAACTATGTTTGGCTGGGAATTGCAGCGCTTTTGGTAGGAGTGGATCAGCTGATTAAATTTTGGGCAGAACATTCTCTGGCTTCGGTGGGAAGTATCCCGCTGATACAGGATGTTTTTCATTTTACCTATGTGCAGAATTTTGGAGCGGCGTTCAGCACCATGCAGAATCAACGCTTCTTTTTGGTAGGTCTTACCTCGGTTTTGCTGCTGATTATTTTCATTGTACTGGTCAGCAAAAAACTTCGCTCGCCATGGATGACAGCAAGCTGGGCTTTGATTTTGGCAGGCGGCGCGGGCAATTTGATTGATCGTGTTTTCCGACCGGGCGGTTATGTGGTGGATATGTTTGATTTGTGTCTGATTCACTTTCCGGTTTTTAATTTTGCTGATATTTGCGTCTGCTGCGGAACGATTCTTCTGCTGATTTATGTGCTGTTTTTTGAACGGAAAGAAAGCAGCAAATTTGCCATTCGTCAGGAGGTAAAGCGCCATGAGTAATGAGCTTTGCCTGATTGTTGAAGCTCAGCAGGCGGGGATGAGGGCAGATAAATTTTTACAGGAGCGTTTACAGGGAATCAGCCGCAGTCAGGCGCAAAAACTGATAGAGCAGGGACTGGCTGCGGTGGACGGTAAACTTTTGGGAAAGAATGATAAACTCAAAAGCGGAGAAACAGTAGTATTAAGCGGGTTTTCTTTTCCTTCGGAGGAAGAAGATTGGGACAGCTTTTTTCACCCTCAAATCGACCCGCAGCCGCAGGCAATCCCCCTGAATATCGTTTATGAGGACGATTATCTTCTGGTAGTAGACAAACCAAAGCATATGGTGGTACACCCGGGAGCCGGCAATCAGCAGGATACTTTGGTGAATGCGCTGCTTTATCATTGTAACGGAAAGCTTGCCCGCTGCAACGGAACAGAGCGACAGGGAATTGTACACAGAATTGATAAGGATACAAGCGGACTGTTGGTCTGCGCCAAAGATGATGAAACCTATCGGGGACTCAGTGTCCAGATTCAGGAACACAGCGTAGACCGTTTTTATGAAGCGGTGGTTTACGGCAACATCAAAGAGGAACAGGGAACGATTGATCTGCCTGTCGGACGCAGCGATAAGGACCGCAAAAAGATGGCAGTCCGTTTGGATTGTCGGAAACCGGACGGCAGTCTGGTCGGCGCGAAGGAAGCGATTACCCACTATGAGGTGCTGCGCCGCTATCAGGGATTTACCCATATACGCTGCCGCCTGGAAACGGGAAGAACACATCAGATTCGCGTTCACTTGTCCTATCTGGGGCATCCTGTAGCGGGAGATGAGCTGTACGGTCCGAAAAAGCCGATCAAGCGTTTGGAAGGACAATGTCTTCATGCAAGGGCGCTGGGATTTACCCACCCTGTCACGGGAGAGCGGATTTATTTTGAGTCGCCTTTGCCGCAGTATTTTACTTCCTTTTTAAAGACGCTGAAAATAGGGGAGGAAGAACAGGATGCAGAATGACAAAATATTTGAGGGATTGCTGTTAGTTTCGGATATTGACGGAACGCTTACCGAACTGACGGAAATTCCGAAAAGAAATCTGGAGGCAATTCAGCGTTTTGTCCGTATGGGAGGAACCTTTACCCTCTGCACCGGAAGACCGAAATGCGCGCTCAAAGAAATTCTTCCTCAGCTGTCAGTCAATGACCCGATTATCACCATAAACGGCGGATATATCTATTGTCCTAAAACAGATGAAGTGCTGTTTGAGGCAAAGCTGCCCGATACGGTAAAACCGTTTGTATTTCACCTGTTGGAACAATTTGAGCAGATTGGTGCGATGCTGGTGGAGCCGGACTGCTATCAGGTCATTCGTTGGGGAGATGAGTCCATCGAAGGGGTAGCACAGCGACGGGATATGTATCTGAGGGAAGGCTGCTGTCGAACCTATTCGGAAAATGACCCTGCTCAAACCTGGCATAAGGTGGTTTTGATTGTTCCCCCGCAGCAGATGGAGCAGGTGCGTTCCTATGTGGAAGAAAAAAATCCCGAAGGATTTTATCCGGTGCAAAGCGATGCTTTTTATCTGGAACTGGTTGCAAGCGGCGTGGATAAAGGAAAAGGAATGGAGCTGATTCGCAGTCGCCTGAACCTGTTGAAAACAGCTGCAATCGGGGACAGAGAAAATGATAAAGCGATGCTAAAACAGGCTGATTTTTCGGCTGTTCCCAAAAACGGAGATGAAAATCTGCAAAAAGAGGTTGATTTTATTGTCGATTCATGCGACAATGGAGCTGTAGCAGATTTTATTAACCGTTTGGAACGATTATATCATCGCTGAAATTGTATGAGAATACATCAATATATTGAAAGGAATGATTCCAAGACATGAACAGCAATTTGAAAAAAGAGCTGTCTGTGACAGCGTGTAAAGTTCGTATGGGTATCATCGAAGGAACCCACTGCGCAAAATCCGGTCATCCGGGAGGCTCTCTTTCGGCAGCGGATATTCTGACCTATCTCTACTTTGCAGAGATGAATGTAGATCCTGAAAATCCTGCAAAGCCGGACAGAGATCGTTTTGTTCTTTCCAAAGGACATATCGCTCCGGGACTGTACGCAACACTGGCTCACAGAGGATTTTTCCCGGTAGAAGAATTAAAGACACTGCGTAAAATCGGCTCCCGCTTACAGGGACACCCGGATATGAAGAAAATCCCGGGTGTTGATATGTCCTCCGGTTCTCTGGGACAGGGTATTTCCGCTGCCTGCGGCATGGCAAAAGCAGCGAAGCTGACAGGAGCGGATTACCGCGTTTACGCTGTTTTAGGCGACGGTGAAATCCAGGAAGGTCAGGTTTGGGAAGCGGCAATGTTTGCCTCCCATTATGATTTGGACAATCTGTGTATTCTGGTAGACAATAACGGACTTCAGATTGACGGAAATATTGAGGACGTTATGTCCCCATACCCGATTGACGAAAAATTTAAAGCATTCGGCTTCCATGTAATTAACATTGACGGTCATGATTTTGACCAGATTGAAGCAGCCTACAAAGAAGCGCGTACCGTAAAGGGCAAGCCGACTGCAATTATTGCAAAAACCGTAAAGGGAAAAGGTGTTTCCTTTATGGAAAACAAGGCTTCCTGGCATGGAACCGCTCCGAACGATGAACAGTATGAAATTGCAATGAACGAGCTTAACGAGCAGCTGAAAGCGCTGGAAGCATAATCAATCGGAAAGGAAAGGGAACAACAATGGCAGAAGTAAAAAAGATTGCAACCCGTGAAAGCTACGGCGCAACATTGGCAGAGCTTGCTTCGGAATATCCGAACTTGGTCGTTCTGGATGCGGATCTTGCAGGCGCAACCAAAACAGCGAGCTTTAAAAAAGTTTGCAGCGAAAGATTTATTGACTGCGGTATCGCAGAAGGCAATATGATGGGTGTAGCGGCAGGTTTGGCTGCGGCAGGTATGATTCCGTTTGCAAGCTCCTTTGCGATGTTTGCGGCGGGCAGAGCATTTGAGCAGGTAAGAAACTCGATCGGTTATCCGCATTTGAATGTTAAGATTGGCGCAACCCATGCAGGTATCTCGGTTGGCGAGGACGGAGCAACCCACCAGTGCTGCGAAGATATCGCTTTAATGAGAACCATTCCGGGTATGGTTGTTATCAACCCGGCAGACGATGTGGAAGCAAGAGCGGCAGTACGCGCAGCGGTAGAATATGTCGGTCCTGTTTACCTGCGATTCGGAAGAATGGCAGTTCCGGTATTCAATAATCCGGACACCTATCGTTTTGAATTGGGCAAGGGTATCGTTCTTCGTGAAGGAAAAGATGTTACCGTAGTAGCGACCGGTTTAATGGTAGCGGAAGCGATAGAAGCAGGAAAGTTACTGGAAGAAAAGGGCATTGATGCAAGAATCATCAATATTCACACCATCAAACCTTTGGACGAAGAGCTGATTTTAAAAGCAGCGAAGGAAACCGGCAAGATTGTAACCGTAGAAGAACATTCTGTAATCGGCGGCTTAGGAGATGCAGTATGCTCTGCAATCTGTTCCGGCGGTCAAATGTGCCGTGTTGTTAAGATGGGTGTTCATGATGAGTTCGGACATTCCGGTCCGGGCGGAGATTTGATTACCGAATTTGGACTGCGTGCAGCAAACATTGTAGAAGAAGTTTGCAAGCTCTGCAAATAATTATGGAAAAGCTCAGGAATTTCCTGAGCTTTTTTGTTTGACAAAACAGACGCGGTCGATTAGAATGGAAGATACAGAAAGATGATAAAATCAGTGTGACAGAAAAGAGGAAACAGAAAATGGAAGAAAATCGTGCATTTTTAAAAACAAAAGAGGATATTTGCCGTTGGACTGTGATGCGGGTACGCGCCCTGATTGCAGGGGAAAGCGATTGTGTAACCAATATGGCAAATGCTGCCGCAGCTGTTTTTGAGCTGTGGGACGAGGTAAGTTGGGCGGGTTTTTATCTGATGAAGCAGGGAGAATTGGTTCTGGGTCCTTTTCAGGGAAAGCCTGCCTGCCGTAGAATTGAGGTGGGAAAAGGGGTTTGCGGAACGGCGGTTGCTCAGCGAAAAACGCAGCTTGTTCCCGATGTTCATGCTTTTCCGGGACATATTGCCTGTGACGGAGGCTCCAATTCGGAAATTGTAGTTCCGATTTTTCGAGGTGACGAGGTGATTGGTGTCATTGATTTGGACAGTTACAGCTTTGACCGTTACGGAAAGGAAGAGCAGGAAGCGCTGGAAAAAATAGCGGAACTTCTGTCGCAGGGCTGCGATTGGGACAGTTTTTTGCGGTAAAAGGGGAGCAAAATGGAAAAATCAGCTCAGATTCAAAATATAGAACAAGCAGAACCGCAGCTGGAAGAAGGGAAATCCATCGCGGACCTGATTCAAAATCAGCAGAAACATAATCAAATCACAGAAAGATGGATAAAGATAACTGCGGGTTGTGCAGCAGGTATTTTTGGGATTGTTTTGCTTGCGGCAGTGATTTTGATTCCAAAAGGAATTGCGGTTTTCAATCGGGCAGATGAGGTGACAGCGCAGGCGCAGGAAGCGCTCGGGCAGGTGCAGGAGATTGTCGGACAGCTGGAAGAAGGGAATCCCGCGCAGCTGGTGCAGCAGCTGAACGCTTTGGCTCAGGAGGGTCAAACAGCCTTGCAGCAAAGTGTGGAAGAACTGAAGAAAGCGGTTGATGTTGTGGAAAAGATTGATATTGATGCGCTCAACAAAGCAGTGGATAATTTAGGAAAAGCGGTCAGTCCGCTGGCGCGTTTGTTTGGAGGAAAATAAAGATGGAGTATACTGTAAAAGATTTTTATATTCCTACCGTTACTTATTTTGAAAGCAAAAATAAACTGACGGGAAGCCGCAACGGAATGAATTATAAGATGGTTCCGCAAGAAAAACTGACTGTCTTTATCTGGTACGGAGAGATGAATCTGGAACACAGCGAAACGGTAACGCAGAAAGAATTTGAAATTTCTCAGGAAAGTATGCCGCAGATTGAAGCATGGCTGTATGAACAGTATGATTTGTATTTGAAAACACCGCAGGCGGCAGAATATTTAAAAAAGAAAAAAAAGAGAGAGGTATAACCGATGAGGGAGTTTTATCAAACCAAACGGTTGTTTCTTTTACCGGCTTCTCCTTTATGCGCAAAAGCGTTAACAGATTACTATTACAGGAATCGGGATTTTCTAAAAGAGTTTGAACCGGAAAGGGACGAACATTTTTTTAAGGAAGAAACGCAGCGGAAGCTTTTAACAGAAGAACAAAAAAGGATTTGTGACAAAACGGCATTTCGGTTTTATTTAAGCCCGGAACAGCCGACAGAATCGGTTCCCCAAATTATCATCGGAACGGTTGCGCTCAACAATATCGTTTGGGGATGTTTTGAATCCTGTTTTTTGGGATATAAGTTGGATAAAGATTATCTTCGTCAGGGTTTGATGACCGAAGCAGTCAACGAATGTGTAAGAATTGCCTTTGAGGAGCTTGGACTGCATCGAATAGAAGCTAATATTATGCCAAAAAACAAAGCTTCGTTGGGGGTTGTCCAAAAATGCGGATTCCGGGAGGAAGGAATTTCTCCCAAATATTTGAAGATAAACGGGGTATGGGAGGACCATATTCACATGGTAAAATTAAACGAGGCGTCGGAAGGAAACGATGATTTTTGCAGAGAAAAAAGAGTATGAGTATTATAAACAATTTTTTCCGAAATTGACGGAAAAAACAGAAAACTGGAAGTTATCAGACTGTTGTTTTGACTCGCCGATTGCTCAGGCAAAATTTATAATAAACCGGAGAAACAATCCAACCGCAGCGGCTGTCTTGATGGGGGATTTTATCTTTTGTTTCGGAACAGCAGATAAAATTTTTTTATCCGAAGCTGTGGCAGGCAGAGAAAGTCTGATTTTGATGACCCCGCAGGATGGTTGGGGAGAGGCGGCAAAACAGTTATTTTGCAAAAGCCGAGCTTATCTTCGTTATTCGTTTTCCCTTTCGTTAGGGTCAGGAATTTACAAAACAGACGAAAAACCTTTGCCGGTGGGAACAGAGCTTGTTCCGATAGAAGAATCGTGGTTTTATCAATGCAGAAAAGAAGAGTGGATGCGGGATTTTTGTTCTCAGTTTGCCGATTTTTCCGAATATCAAAGATACGGAATGGGCTTTTTGTTGTTAAAAGACGGAAAACCGGTCAGCGGAGCTTCTTCTTATTTGGTTTCCCGTTCAGGTTTTACCATTCAGGTACAAACCAGAGAAGAAGAGCAGGGTAAAGGATATGCTTTTTATGTTTGCAAGGTGCTGATTTCTTGTGCTTTAAAGGAAGGAAAATACCCGGACTGGGACGCAGATAATGAAACTTCGGCAAGATTGGCGAAGCGCTTGGGATATAATTTAGAAAAAAGCTACCCGGTTATATTGATACAGCGATAAGGGAAAAGAGACAGTAAGGATAACGCGCTGCATTACAGAAACCGGAATGGGTCAAATAAAAAAGATAATTCCGAAATAAGGGAGAAAAGAACGATGAGATTAAGCGGAACGGTATATTCCGAAACATTGGGAATGGATACGGGAATCACGGTTGTTACTCCGAATCGGATTCAATCGGGGGAGGAGTACAATGTGGTATATCTGCTGCACGGATTGTGCGGCAATCATAAAACATGGTTGGATTATTCCATGCTGTCGATGTACGCGATGGGCAGAAAATCTGTTTATATTTTGCCGGAGGTTGCAAGGAGCTTTTATACCGATATGAAATACGGTTTGCCGTACTTTTCTTATCTGACAGAGGAGCTGCCGACAATTTGTAAAAGCATTTTCCGTATTAGCGCAGACAGAGAGCATACTGCGGTAATGGGCGGCTCTATGGGCGGCTACGGCGCGCTGAAATGCGCTTTGTCCAAACCGGAGCAGTATGGAATGTGCGCGGCGTTTTCTTCCGGCTGCCTGTTTCTGAAGCAAGGAATGAAGGAACTAAAAGAAAACGGAATGAACGAAGAATATATTAAAAATTTCGGTAAGCAGTTAGCAGTTGATTTTCAGTCTATTTTCGGTGAAAACTATGATTTTCAACCGGAAGATGATCTACTGTCCTTAATACAGCTTCAAAAGCAGAAGGAATTGCCCAAGCTGTATCTTACCTGCGGAACAGAGGATTATTTCTATCAGGACCACCTTACTTTCTGCAAAGAACTGGATTTATTGCAGATAGATTATACTTTTGAAGAGTGGAATGCGCGCCACGATTTTTTGTATTTTGATGAAGCGCTGAAAAAAGCAATTCACCATTTTTCCCTGTAACAGAAAAGCCGTCCGATAAACTCGGACGGCTTTTTTCTATTTATTCTCATATTTGGGTTCACAGGTGATATTGACGCCCAAACGGCGGAATACCTTTTCGTCTACCTGAGAAAGAATTACGGAAGAGTGAACCTCACAGCCACGCAGTTTGTACAGCTGTTCCATCGCAAGCTCTGCGGTTGGATTGGTTGCAGCACAGATGGAAAGCGCAATCAGAACCTCGTCGGTATGCAGGCGAGGATTGCGGTTACCTAAATGGTCGACCTTTAAATGTTGAATCGGTTCGATAATCACCGGAGAAATCAGATGAATATCATCGCTGATCCCTCCCAGAACCTTTAAAGCGTTCAGCAGTAAGGCGGAGGAGGCGCCCAACAGGTCGGAAGTTTTTCCGGTAACGATTGTGCCGTCGGCAAGCTCCATCGCAGCGGCAGGCGCGCCGGTTAAGGCAGCTTTCTGCAACGCAGGAGAAACAACCTTTCGGTCATGGATGCCGACCCCGGCTTTTTTCATCAAAAGTTCCAGCTTGTAAACGGTGTCCTCGGTAATGGTTCCCTGTCGCTGTCCGCAAAGAGCAGTATAGTAGCGGCGGACAATCTCCTGGCGGGAAGCCTCGCAAACGGCATCGTCATCAAAGATACAGTTTCCCACCATGTTTACGCCCATGTCAGTCGGGGATTTGTAAGGACATTCTCCTACAATTTTGTCGAACATTGCTTTCAGCACCGGAAAGATTTCAACATCGCGGTTGTAGTTTACCGTAGTTTTTCCGTAAGCCTCCAGATGGAATGGGTCAATCATGTTTACATCGTTTAAATCGGCTGTAGCGGCTTCATATGCCAAATTAACCGGGTGGTTCAGCGGAAGATTCCAGATGGGGAAGGTTTCAAACTTCGCGTATCCTGCTTTGATTCCGCGCTTATGGTCATGGTACAGCTGAGAAAGGCAGGTTGCCATTTTTCCGCTGCCCGGTCCCGGAGCGGTGACGACAACAAGCTCGCGGCTGGTTTCGATATATTCGTTTTTGCCATATCCCTCATCGCTGACAATTTTAGTGATATTGGACGGATAACCATCAATCGAATAGTGGCGATAAACGCGGACGCCCAACGCTTCCAGTCGTTCCTGAAAAGCAAGTGCAACCGCTTGCCCCTGGAAGCGGGTCATTACAACGCTGCCGACATACAGTCCAAATCCCCGAAAGACGTCAATCAGGCGAAGCACATCGACATCATAGGTAATTCCCAAATCGCCGCGTACCTTGTTTTTCTCAATATCTGCGGCATTGATCACGATAACGACCTCAACGTGTTCTTTGAGCTGCAACAACATTCTCAGCTTGCTGTCCGGCTGAAATCCGGGAAGAACACGGGAAGCGTGGTAGTCATCATAAAGTTTTCCGCCAAACTCCAGATATAATTTCCCGCCGAATTGGGAAATTCTCTGGCGTATGTGTTCCGATTGGGTGTGAAGATATTTTTCGTTGTCAAATCCGATTTTTTGCATCGTTCCACGCCTCGCTTTCTGAAAGTTAAAATAATAAAAACAATCTCCGACTATCCATTATACAAGAATCGACAAGCGTTTTCAAGGCGGATTGCCGGAAAGAGCGTTCCAAAAATTGACAGGATTTTTCCTGTAAAACCGTAAAAATTGCGAATGGACAATCTGTTCCGAAAAAAACCTCCCCGCACAAGTTCGGAGAGGTTTTCGGGGAATGTGTTTAAAATTCTCTCGGTTTTGATTTTGCAAGACCGATTGCGCCGAAAACAACAGCGGTAATTCCGGCAGCTGCGGCAACAATGCCGAGGATAAAGCCGGTGAGGGAAAATCCTTTCATATAAAAACCTCCTGTTAAAAGACCCGAACAACGGGTTCTGTTTGTTTCTATTATAAGTAGGATTTGTAAAAAATACAAGCCTGAAAATTTAATTTCCGGTTCTCAAAAGGGTTTTTTAAGAAAAATATTGTTCCAACTGTTCCACAGTTTTCGGAAAAGCGTTTTGAGGGAGCAGTCCGCGCCGCTTCATCGAGTCGGAAATCCGAAAGATAAGAGGCTGTTGTAAATTTGCCCGATGAAGCAGCTCTCGGTCAGCAAAAATTTCATCGGGACTTGCGTCTGCGCAGATATGAGATTCGTTCAGCACGACAATGCGGTCTGCCCATTGATAGGCGCGGTCGGCATCATGGGTGGCAATGATGACAGTGATGCCCATGTCGGTAATTTGGTTTAAAATTTCATCAATCATTTTTGCATGTTTGGGGTCAAGAGCGCTGAACGGTTCGTCTAAAATCAGCAATTCCGGCTCCATTACCAAAATATCTGCGATGGAAACTCTCTTTTTTTGCCCGCCGCTTAAAAAATGCGTGGGTTTGTGCAAAAACGGTGTGATGGAAAGGCGGTCGCAGACCTGATGTACCCGCCGTTTAATCTCCTCTTCTTCCAGTCTAAGGTTATACAACCCAAATGAAATTTCTCCGGCAACATCGGCGCAAAACAGCTGGTTATCGGGCTCCTGAAAGACAATTCCGACCTTTTTTCGCAGCTCCAACAATCCTTTCCGGGAATAATCCAGAGGAACGTTTTGATAAAGAATTTCTCCTTCGGTAGGGCGGTATACGCCGTTAAGGTTTAAAAACAGGGTAGATTTTCCCGAACCGTTGCTTCCCATCAAAGCTAATTTTTGGTTTCGGTAAATATTCAGATTGATTCGATCCAACGCAAGCGTTCGGTCCGCGTAGCGATAGGAAAGATTTTTTATTTTCATTAAAACAGGATTCACAGAATAAGCCTCCATTAAGAAAAAATCAGGCACAGTCCCAAACAAGTGCAAAGCCACAAAGCGCAAAACACAATCTCACAGGGTTTTGCGGGGGAATGTTCCTCCAATACACGCACAGTTCCATCGTACAAGCGGCTTTCCATCGCGTCATACAGGATAGAAGATTTTTTTAAAGAACGCACCAGTAAAACGCAAAGCATCTGCCCCATGCAGGACAACTTGGAACGAAAGGTACGGTTGCCCAACCGACAGTTTTGCGCAGTTTGAATGGCATCGGCAAGGTCGAGCAAAATAAAGATTGTCCGATAGATTAACAGCATTAACTCCAAAATCAATGAGGGACAGTGTATCCGGCGCAGAACCGTCAGCAAATCGGTGACGGGAGTGGTTAAGATTAAAAAGTACAGGCAGGATACAGAAGAAAAAGCGGTTAAAATCAGTTCGTACCAGTGAGTAAACGAGGCTTTGCTGATACAGATAAAATGAGAGAAAAGGGGAACAGACACGATACCTTGCGGGGAGGAGGAAAAAAAGAATAAAACGGCAAGACAGCTCAGACAAAGAAACGCGAGAGGAATTGTCATCAGCCGCAGATATCGGAAAAAAGAAAGGTTAACAAATCGCAGGGTACAGACAGCCATAACAAACAGGGTAATCAGGCAGGGAATCGGGCTGCGAAAGCCGACGCAAAGCAGCAGGGAACCGACAGAGAATAATGTTTTAACGGCGGGACTGCGCTGACGAATCGGGGAGGAATAAGCGAGTTTATCAAGAAGTATCATAACAAATCTTTCCAAAAACAGGACTGAGGCAGAATTGCCCCAGTCCTGTTATCCTTAATCTTTTTTAAATTTTTTTCTTGCAACCAAGTAGCCGAAACCAAAGCACAAAACACCGGAACCTAAAGCTGCCTGCAAACAGAACAGCAGGCTTTCGGTTTCACCGCCGGGCGGTTCCAGAATACTTTCTGCCCACGGTTCATATTCGGGGTCAATTTCAAGGATTGCTTCTTCGGCAGCTCCGTCTGCTCCGCCGAATTCGGAATCTTTAATCTTCATTAACGGAAACGCTGCAATCAGCACGCAGACCAGCAGCAAAATCGCGATGGTAATTTTAACGGATTTTGTCATAACAAAGTACCTCCTTTGACAGAAAAAGATTTAATAGTTGGAATAGGCAAGCTCGGAAAGTTCGCCGGAAGCGTAGGATTCCAAAGCGAGAATAACAACTACCGAAAGCAGTCCTTCTATAATCGCCAAAGGAATTTGTGTTACGGCAAAGATGCCCATAAAAGTCTGAATTGCCGCTATCACGCCGCCCTCTGCTGCTGGATGGGCAAGACCCAGCTGAACGCTGGTAACGCAGTAGGTAAACAGGTCGCCCAAGCAGGTAGCCAGGAAAACGCAGACCGATTTATTTAAGTTACATTTTCTGCCCAGACGATAGATGCCGTAGCTTAAAAACGGACCGGCAATCGCCATGGAAAAGGTGTTGGCTCCCAGGGTAGTTAAGCCGCCGTGCGCTAACAGCAGAGCCTGAAACAGCAGTACGATGATACCGATAACGCTCATCGCAGAAGGACCGAACAAAATCGCGCCCAGACCGGTGCCTGTGGGGTGAGAGCTGGAACCGGAAACGCTCGGGATTTTTAATGCGGAAAGAACGAAAGCGTAAGCGCCTGCCATAGCAAGAATCAGAAGCGCCTTGCGGTGTTGAGAGATGGTTTTGCGGATTGAGATAAATCCTGCAACCAGAAACGGCAGACACAGCGCGCCCCATGCGACAGCGTGTCCCATCGGAAGATAACCTTCCATAATGTGCATGGCGCTGGCAGAGCAGGGAACAGCGAAGAGCATCGCCGCGGCAAGGCTGAGGGTGAATAGGCGTTTTTCATTTTTTTTCATGGCAATAACCATCCTTTCCGCACCGTTTAAAGGTGCAGAACCGTCAGTAGGGTGCTGACAGCTCACAAATTATTTTTGCCGGGCAGATTTTTTGCAAAAGAAAAGTCTTTTGAGAAAATTCCCAAAAGACGCACCGAAAGAAATCCGCTCCGGATTCCCAATTCTTGCGCCTTCTATCGTCCATAGCAGGTCAACAAATCCTTTGCGGGGCAGGTCTTCTGACTTCGGTATCTTAAAAACAAAGATTCTTCCCGCTTAAAAAAGCAGTGAAACGGTTCTTTGCTTCTCCTCCGATACAGCAGTGGCGACTGTGCGGCTTTTCCGACTTCCCTATTCTCGGATACTGCCCGCAGGCAATATCCGCACCCGGCAAAGTTAAATTGTGAAAAACAGATGTGTAATCTGTAACTCCAGACTAACACACGATAGAATATTTGTCAACCACCTGTAAACAAAATATGAACTTATATCGTCATAACTGACAAAAACAAGAAACGATACTTGAAAAAAATAGGAAAAGCGTTATAATAAAAGTAGGAAAATTTGCGTAAAAATGCGGTTTCAGTAAGCGGAGAAGAAGGATGTGATTCCGATGAGAACATTTCTGGCAGTACAGCTCCCCAATGATTTGAAAGAAAAGCTGATGCAGATTATTCGGCAATTGGAGCCGTATCGTCTGCAAGGGCATTTTTCCAGAGAGGAAAATCTGCACCTTACTTTGGAATTTATCGGAGAAACCACAAAGATTGCAGCGATAAAACAGGCAATGCAGCAGATAGAGCAATCTTCTTTTTCGATACAGCCTTCCTCGTTGGGAACATTTCATCGAGAGGGAAAAGAGATTCTTTGGGTTGGCTTTCAAAAAAGCAAGGAGTTGACCTTATTGCAGCAGACGCTTTGTAAAAAACTCAAAGAGCAGGGATTTTCCTTGCAGGAGCGTCGATTTGTTCCACACCTTACCCTTGGCAGAGAACTTGTTTTTTCCGATGCTTTCTCTGTCGGCTCTTTTTCCGAGAAAACGGCGCGACCGCTGCTGGAAAATTGTTCTGTTCCGGTAGAAAAAATCAGCCTGATGAAGTCGGAACGAAAAAACGGAAAGCTCGTTTATACTGAAATTGCTTTTGTGGGATTGAATAATATTTAAGCTGTAAAATCGTAAGATTCTACAAAAAAGAAAGAAAAGAAAAATCCTTTCAAAAATGACTTGCAAAGATTTTTGAATGGTGTTATTATGTATTTGTTTCAAGTACACTGATGTAACGGTGTTCTTTATACAAAGACAATGGTTCTCTTTCCGAGAAACAAAAACGGAATCAGAGAAAAGATAGAAAGGGAGAGATTACAATGAACGACAACAAAATGTGGGCTCTTGTAAAGGAAAAGGCAGCTCCCGGACTCGCTCTGAAAAGAGTGGATATTCCGGAAGTCGGCACAAACGACGTTAAGATTAAAATCCATAAAACCGCTATCTGCGGTACAGACGTACATATTTACCAGTGGAACGAATGGGCACAGCACACCATCGCTGTTGGTCAGACCGCAGGTCACGAATATGTCGGTGAAATCGTAGAAGTAGGCGAAGGTGTAGAAGGCTTTAAAGTCGGCGACATCGTTTCCGGCGAAGGTCACATCACCTGCGGAACCTGCCGTAACTGTCTGGAAGGTCACAAAGAAAACTGCCAGAACGCAAAAGGTGTCGGTGTAAATCGCGACGGCTGCTTTGCAGAATATTTGGTTATCCCTTCTTCCAACGTATGGCCGACCAACCCGAACATTCCGGAAGAAATGTACGCTATCTTTGATCCGTTCGGCAACGCTACCCACACCGCTCTGTCCTACAATATGCTCGGTGAAGACGTTCTGATTACCGGCGCAGGTCCGATCGGTATCATGGCAGCAGCAATCGCTAAATTCTCCGGCGCAAGACACGTTGTAATTACCGACCTGAACGAATATCGTCTGGATTTGGCAAAGAAACTGGGCGCAACCAGAACCGTTAACCTGACAAAAGAAAAGATTTCCGATGTTATGAAAGAACTGGGTATGAAAGAAGGCTTCGACGTTGGTCTGGAAATGTCCGGTGCAGCTCCGGCTCTCAACGATATGATCGCTAACATGAGACATGGCGGAAACATCGCTCTGCTGGGTCTTCAGAAACCGGGCGTTGGCGTAAACTGGGAAACCGTTATCTGGAACGGTCTGAACATCCGCGGCATCTACGGACGCAAAGTTTGGGATACTTGGTACAAGATGACCACCATGCTGGAAGCAGGTCTTGATATTTCCGGCATTATCACCCACAGAATGAACATCAAAGACTACAAGAAGGGCTTTGACGCTATGATTTCCGGTCAGTCCGGTAAAGTAATCCTCAACTGGGAAGATATCGACAAACTGGAAGCACAGTCCCAGGATTGCTAATCCGATAATGTAACTAATAAGAAAGGGTTGATTTAGAAATGGCACGTAAAAATGACATTCTGAGCATCTACACCAAAGAAGTAGAAGACATTAAAGCAGCAGGTCTTTTCAAAGGTGAGGTTCCGATCGTATCCGCACAGAGCGCAAAAGTAAAACTGGAAGACGGAAGAACCGTTATCAATATGTGCGCAAACAACTACCTGGGTCTTGGCGACAACCAGAGACTGATTGACGCTGCAAAGAGAACCTATGATGAAAGAGGCTACGGTGTTGCTTCCGTTCGTTTCATCTGCGGTACACAGGATATCCACAAACAGCTTGAAAAGAAAATTTCCGGCTTCCTGGGTACAGATGATACCATTCTGTACTCTTCCTGCTTCGATGCAAACGGCGGTCTGTTTGAAACAATCCTGACAGCTGACGATGCTGTTATCAGCGATGAACTCAACCACGCTTCCATCATCGACGGCGTTCGTCTTTGCAAAGCAAAGAGATTCCGTTACAAAAACAACAACATGGAAGACCTCGAAGCAAAACTGAAAGAAGCTGACGAAGCAGGCGCAAGAATCAAACTGATTGCTACCGACGGCGTATTCTCCATGGACGGTATCATCTGCAACCTGAAAGGTGTTTGCGACCTGGCAGATAAATACAACGCTCTGGTTATGGTTGATGACAGCCACGCAGTTGGTTTCGTAGGCAAACACGGTCGCGGCACTGCTGAACATTGCGGTGTAGAGGGTCGTGTTGATATCATCACCGGCACACTGGGTAAAGCTCTCGGCGGCGCATCCGGCGGTTACACTTCCGGACGCAAAGAAATCATCGACCTTCTCAGACAGAGAAGCCGTCCATACCTGTTCTCTAACTCTCTGGCTCCTGCCATCGCAGGCGCAAGCATCGAGATGTTCAATATGCTCGAAGAAAGCACCGAGCTGCGTGACCATCTGGAAGAAACCACTGCTTACTACCGCGATTTGCTGGTAAAAGAAGGTTTCGACATTATCCCGGGCACACATCCATGCGTACCTGTTATGATGTATGACGAAGTAAAAGCAGCTAAATTTGCAGAACGTATGAGAGCAAAAGGCGTTTACGTTGTAGCATTCTCTTATCCGGTTGTTCCAAAGGGCAGAGCAAGAATCCGTACACAGGTTTGCGCTAGCCACACCAAGGAAGACATTGACTTTATCGTTAAATGCTTCAAAGAAGTAAGAGAGGAAATGGGCGAATAATTTCCCCGTTTTACTCAAATGATAACAAGCAGGGGTCGGGCATTTGCCCGACCCCTGCTTGTTTTAAAGGAGAAGGTATGAAGACAAGAACTTGTTGTTAAGCGGCAGAACGGGTGCGTTTAAGCAGCTTTGCAAGGCGATCTAACAAAAGCAGTGTTGCCAAAGCGGCGGTCAGCATAGCGGCAGCCTGCAACGAAAAGGTACCGTCTGCGACGGTTCTGATAACGGCAATTCCTGTAATCAAAAGATACAAACCGGTGGGCAAATAGCGAAATAAGCGAAAATTGTTTTTTGAGAAAAACCACTGAGCCAAACATAACAAAGAAAACAGAGCGATTAACAAAACGGTAGACATAGACGATACCTCTTTTCTTTTTAAAATTAAAAAATATTTTTCCAAAATCATTCGTTGTTCCTGTTATCTATAACGAAGAAGAGTGGAGAAATACAACAAAAAAATCAAGATTTTTGCTTTTTTGTTAAAATTGCTAAAATAATGAGAATAACAGCAGCAACAATAACAAAGAAAACACCTTGTAAACAAAGATTTAGATACCAGGGAGCAGACTGTACTTGGTAAATTTCGGGATAAAGCCGATAATGTCGATATTGGCAAAGCCCGCTTCCCAAAAACAGACCTGTCAGAAAAACAAGCGTCATACGCAAAAAATAAATTATTTTTTTCATCAGAATCACCTTTTGGTTTTGGTAAACTAATATAAACTTTCTGCCATTTTTATGATTTCTTTTTTGCAGACAGGACCTGAAATCAGATAAATATAGCGCTCATCATGCCAGATTAAGGAGGTGTGTCCTTTTAAATCTCCGCGATATTTGGTGTACAGCAAAGCGTCATAACCGTTGACAGAAACAGATTCGCTCATACAGTCCTCGGTATCCAAAAGGACAGAGGTGCTGAACTCCATACAGCTGTATGAGAGGATATAGGGGGAATCCGGAGATTCATAGACAATATTGCCCTGTCCGGAGATAAAGTCATAAGCGACCTCCTCAAATCTGTCCGGAAGGTAGGAAGGAGCGCGAAAGTCCGCTTCGGTCAAAGGAGGAATCTCCTGCGGCATTTTGCCGAACATATCCTCCATATGAAACTGAGTAGAGCGCTCGTAAGAACGGACAATCAGGTTGACAACGTTCAGTTTCACCGCATCCACCGAGAAAAACAGAACGGTAAAGCTCGCCATAGCGACGATTGCAAGGGCGGCGGCGCGTTTTCCGAAATTTTTTATCCGGCGCGCAGCGTGAAGGCGGTTTTGCTGCTTTTTTTGCTCTTGCAGCAGAGCGGAAAACTGCAAGTCCAGAGAAGAAAAATCGTGGTCCGGAATTTGTTCTTCCTCTTCGGTCCATTTGGAAAAGGCGTCTGCCTGTTTTTTTGCGTGTTCGACGGAAAGCTCCTTTAAAAGAAGCAGGTCATATTCGTGCTGTATCTGATCAAGATCATCTTCAAAAGAAGTTTGGCGTTCAGAATAATCCTTGTCAGATTTCATTGGGTGGTTCCCCCTCCTTTCCGGCATACTGTTTTTTCAATGCTTTTAAAGCGCGGTGAATCACAACCCGCACACTGGCGGCTTTGATTCCCATAACGCTGGCAATCTCCTCATCGGACATATTGTACAGAAATTTCATGGTCAACACATCGCGGTAAGAATCATGCAGTTCGGACAGATGCTGTTTGAGTTCGTCATATTCGCACTGCCGCAAAAGATATTCTTCGGGAGTGTCCTGAAGATCGGGCAAAAAATCCTCCAACTCATGAAGAACGGTCTGAGGGCGGCTTTTTTGTTGGCGAAAGATGGTGTATGAAAGGTTTCTTACCATAATGACGAAATAGGCTTTGGTTTTGTTACAGTCCAAAGAGGAAATTAAGTCAATTTTTTCAATCGCTTTGGTGAAAACACTTTGAACTACATCATCGGCAAGATGTTCGTCATGTAAAATTTTATATGCGTACCGCCAAAGGGGAGCTTTATATTCCCGATAAAGCTGCTCAATCAAGAGAAGCGGGTCTTGTTGTTTGTGCGGACGCAAAAATTGCAGCATATTATCCTCTCCTTTCCGAAAGAAATTCTACAACTTTAATTATAAGTGTAACGGATAATTGTAAAAAATACAATAGGAAATATGTCAAATAAAATAGAAGATAAAGGTGTGAAAATTGGAAGAATAGATAATAATCGACAAAAATCGAGTATTTTTACACAAAAAGGAGAGGAAAAAAACCTCCCGATTCAGTTGAAGCGGGAAAAACAGTATGTTATAATAGGCTAAACGAAAAGAAATAAATTTTTAATTGAATTTGGAAAAACTATCGTTTAAATTGATGAAAAAGGAGCGAAATTGCTATGGGACTAATCAAAGCGATGATGCACAGCATCGGGGGCAGCTTTGCCGACCAGTGGCTGGAATATATTCGGGCAGGCAGAATGGATAATAAAACGGTGATGGCGCCGGGGGTTAAGGTACGAGGAAAAGAAAAACGGGATACCAACACAAGAGGAAGCGCAGAATTTATCAGCGACGGCTCCTTGATTGAGGTCGGAGTCAACCAGTTTATGATTTTGACAGATGGGGGAAGAATTGTCGATTTCAGCGCAGAACCGGGATATTACAGGGTTAGTAATGAAAAGGCGCCTTCGATGTTCAGCGGACCCTTTTCCAATCTTGTGCAGGAGAGCTTTGAGCGATTTCGTTTCGGAGGAGTTCCTTCTTCCTCGCAGAAGGTTTATTTTATCAATCTTCAGGAAATTCAGGAGATTGCTTTCGGTACGCCGAATCCCATCAACTATTTTGACAACTTTTATAATGCGGAATTATATCTGCGGACAAACGGATATTTTTCTGTAAAAATCACCGACCCGATTCGTTTTTATGCCGAAGCCATTCCTAAAAATCAGGATTATGTTACCATACAAGACCTTCAAAAGCTGTACATTTCCGAGTTTTTAACTGCGTTCCAAACCGCAGTAAATAAAATGTCGGTGGATGGAATCCGAATTTCTCATGTTGCTTCTAAAGCGATGGAGCTGGCACAATATATGGGGGAAGTTTTGGACGAATCCTGGAACGAAAAACGCGGCATGAAGATAGAATCGGTAGGAATTAACAGCATTTCCTATGACGAATCCTCCAAACAGCTGATTGAGCTGCGTAACAAGGGCGCGATGCTCTCCGATCCGACCATTCGGGAAGGATATATTCAGGGGGCTGCTGCGCGGGGATTGGAAGCTGCGGGAGCAAATTCTTCGGGCGCGTCTGCCGGATTTTTTAACATGAATCTCGGAACACAGCAGGCGGGCAGTTTCCTTTCTGCAGCAGGGCAGAATAATCGGGAACAGGCGCAGAAAATGCAGCAGCAAAGCGCACAGGAGGGTTGGACTTGCAGCTGCGGAGCAAAGAACAGCGGCAAATTCTGCATGGAATGTGGAAAACCGAAACCTGCCAAGGAAGAATGGACCTGCGAGTGTGGGGCGAAAAACAGCGGCAAATTCTGTACCGAATGCGGAAAACCGAGACCTGTCCGCGCCTACTGTCCGAATTGCAGGAAACCGACTGACAGCGGGGCAAAATTCTGTCCGGAATGTGGGACAAAGCTCGGATAATCCGGAGGAAGAATGAGAGGAAAATATGGAAGTTTTAAGCTACCAATGCTCAAATTGCGGCGCGCCGTTAGAGTTTAACAGCGAAACGCAAAACTGGGACTGCAAATTTTGTTTAAGCTCCTTTACCTTAGAAGATTTAGAAGATTTTGATAAAAAGCAGCAGAAAGAGGAAGAGGAGGAAGAAGAACAGCAAGCGGGGGAAGGGGCAAAAAAATGTTATTATTGCCCCAACTGCGGCGCAGAACTGGTGACGGACGAAAGTACCGTTGCCACTTTCTGTACCTTTTGCGGAAATCCCAGCGTTTTAACCAAAGAGTTAGATGGAGAATTTCAGCCGGAGCGCCTGATTCCGTTTCAAATCAATAAGGAACAGGCGCAGGAGGAGCTGTACCGTCTGTGCAGGAAAAAACCGCTTCTTCCCAAAGATTTCACTGACAAAGCGCATATTGAAAAAGTTTCGGGAATTTATGTTCCGTTTTGGTTGAGTGACTGTTATGTGGACGCTTCTATTGAGGGAACGGGAGAAATTGTTAAAACATGGCGCAGGGGGGATACCCAATACACAAAGGTCAGTGTATACCGTTTGGAACGCAGCGGCGCGCTGACCTACCACAATCTTCCCACAGACGCTTCCCGCAAGATGGACGATAAAATGATGGACGCTTTGGAGCCTTTTTCTTACCGCCAGCTCAGAAAATTCCATACCGGCTATCTGTCGGGATATTTTGCGCAGCGGTATGATGTCGGTAAGGAGGAATCTCAGCAGAGAATTAAGGAACGAATCGAAAAAAGCGCGGAAGAAAAACTGAGAAACAGCTGTATGGGATATTCTTCGGTGCAGATTACCTCAAAAAATGTGGATATTTTAAAGTCGCAGCAGCAATATGTTATGCTGCCTGTTTGGCTTTTGTACACAAAATATAAGGAAAAAGATTATCTGTTTGCAATCAACGGTCAAACGGGAAAAATGGTGGGGGATTTGCCGATGAGTATTCCGAAAATTTTCGCCTTTGCGGGATTGATTACGGCGATCACAACAATTTTGGGGACGATCGGAGGGTTGCTGCTGTGTTAAATTTGAGATGGAAAAAGGCATTTACCCTTGTTGTTTCTTTTGTTTTGCTGTGGAGTTTTACCGTCCTTGTTTCGGCAGACACACCCGGTGGGGAAATCAGCCGACTGGGAACGGCAGGAGAGATGATTCTTCAGGACGGTGCGCAGCTGTTAAGCGAGTCGGAAAAACAGGAACTGACCGAGTACGGCAGTCGGGCAGCAGAAGAAACCGGATTGCAAATTTTTGTCCGAACAACAAACAGCACCGACGGAAAAGAAATTCGGCTTTATTTGGCAGACGAGTATGAAAAAATGGGAAAAACCGACAAACAGCCTGCCATCATGCTTTGTGTCGATATGGGGGCAAGGGAGGCAGCGGTTGTTACCAGTCAGGCGAGTTTGTCCTATTTTCCGGTCAGCAAAACCAATGAGATGAATGACGCGGTATTAAATAGGCTGTCCGATGGCGAATATGCCGAAGCGGTGGAACAATTTTTAAAGGACAGCCGCGATGCGGTTATAAACTACGGGGTAAAGCCGGTCGGAAAAATCGTGCTGATTTCTTTCGGAGCAGGATTGCTGATTGCGTTGATTGCGGTGGGAGTAATGGTTTATGCTCACCCGAAAGTTTCAAACAGTCAGGTTTCCGCCTCCCGATATTTAAAAGGAAAGGTACAGATTTATCGACGGGAGGATCGGTTTCTCAGTACGCATACAACGCACAGAACGATTGAAAAAAACAACGGAGGTTCCAGTTCGGGCGGCAGCTTTTCCAGTTCGTCCGGAGGCAGTTACAGCGGCAGTTCGGGGAAATTTTAATCGCTGTCAAACAGAACCCGCAGAAAAGGAGGAATTATTGTGGAAGAGAACAGAATGGAACAGATTAAGGCGCTTGCAAGGTATCTAAACTGTCCGTGCCGATATTTTCCGCCGGCAGAAGATGACAGAGAGCTGCGAAAGGCTTATGACGAAGCGGCAGAGCTGGGGAAACAGCATGGATTTGTTCCGGTTTTGATTGCGGTGGATTTTACTTTGATTGAAACTTTGATGATGAATATTACCGGACAAGCCGAGGAACCGAGCAGAGAAGAGATTGATAATTATCGCAGCAGGATGCTTTCGCTTTCTTTGGCAGACGGAAAAACGGTGTTAAAACAAAGACTGGACGAATGGACGAAAGAATCGGAGCTTTGCATGGGTGAATTTTCCGGGCAAGGTCAATCGGAGCTGCAAACCGATTTTGAGGGATATTGGGATTATTTTAGTCAAAAAACACTTCCGATTGTGCTTGCAGAGATTCCGGTAAAGAATCCGTGGGAGGTTTTTGCATATCTGCCGTTCGGAGATTGGAACGAATGTCCGGATACGCCGGAGCTGATGTCGGTAGCAAAATATTGGTTTGAGCGTTACGGAGCCGTTCCTGCGGTGATGACCCATGATGTATTGGAATTTATCCTGCCAAAGCCAATTACGCAGCAGGAAGCGCCTGAGGCGGCTTTGGAGCAGTATGGATTCTGTGTGGATATTGTCGAGCAGGGCACAGAAACAATCGGTGCGCTGGCGGATAGTTTATGTCGAAATTCTGTCTGGTATTTCTGGTGGGATTGATAAAAATAAAAAAAGAAAAGAAGAACGGGGTTCGGTATTTCCGAACCCCGTTCTTCTTTTGTGAGAATATCTTTGTTTTGAAAATGAGGAAGTCTGATTAAAAAACCTTATTCTTCGCACATAAACGGATATGCGATGTCGGTAACGGGAACAAAGGTTTCTTTGATGGTGCGCGGGCTGATCCAACGGTAGAGGTTGAGCATACTGCCTGCTTTATCGTTGGTACCGGAAGCGCGGGCGCCGCCGAATGGCTGCTGACCGACAACAGCGCCGGTTGGCTTGTCATTGATGTAGAAGTTGCCTGCCGCATTGGACAGCGCTTTTTCCATCATGACGATGGCAGCTCTGTCCTGAGCAAAGATTGCGCCGGTCAGTCCGTACGGAGAAGCAGTGTCGCACTGTTTCAGGGTTTCTTCCAGTTTTTCGTCCTCGTATACATATACGGTCAGTACCGGACCAAAGATTTCTTCGACCATAGTCTTGAAGTCAGGTTTTTTCGCTTCGATGACGGTCGGTTTGATAAAGTAACCCTTAGAGCCGTCATAACCGCCGCACAGAACCTCGGCATCGGCAGAAGCATTTGCGTAATCAATGTATTCGGAAATCTTCTTGAAGGAAGCCTCGTCGATAACAGCGCACATGAAGTTTGTGAAATCTCTCGGGTCGCCCATCTTCAGTTTTGCGGTTTCTTCCAGCATACGCTCTTTTACCTGCGGCCAGATGCTTGCAGGAATGTATGCGCGGGAGGCGGCGGAGCATTTCTGACCCTGGAACTCAAATGCGCCGCGAACCATAGCGGCAACCAGAGGCTCAATCTGAGCGGATGGGTGAGCAAAGATAAAGTCTTTGCCGCCGGTTTCGCCGACCAGACGAGGATAGGAGTTGTATTTTGCAATATTTTCACCGACCAAAGACCAAACACCGCTGAATACTTTGGTGGAACCGGTGAAGTGGAAGCCTGCCATGCGTGGGTCGCTCAGCAGATATTTGCTGACATCGGAGCCGCGACATGGTACAAAGTTGATAACGCCGTCCGGCAGTCCGGCTTCTTTCATCAGCTGCATGAAGTAGTAGTTGGAAAGAGCTGCGGTCTGAGCCGGTTTCCAAATAACGGTGTTGCCCATAATGGCAGGAGCGGTGGAAAGGTTGCCGCCGATGGAGGTGAAGTTGAATGGGGAAATTGCCATTACAAAACCGTCAAGCGGACGATATTCGCTGCGGTTCCATACGCCGTGAGAGTTTTCCGGCTGCTGGCTGTAAATCTGTTCTGCAAATGCAACATTGTAGCGCAGGAAGTCTGCCAACTCGCAGGCAGAGTCAATTTCAGCCTGGAAAGCGGTCTTGCTTTGTCCGAGCATGGTAGCGGCATTCATCTTTGCGCGCCACGGACCGGCAAGCAGGTCGGCAGCTTTTAAGAAGATGGAAGCTCGGTGTTCCCACGGCATATTTGCCCATTCTTCTTTGGCAGCCATTGCAGCGTCGGCAGCCAGTTTCAGCTCTTCTTCGCCTGCGATGCTGTATTCTGCAAGAACATGGTTAAAGTCATGCGGCATAACGCATTTGCCTTTGTTTGCGGTGTGATATTCTTTTCCTGCGATGATGATCGGAATATCTACTTTAATAGAAGCCTGATAATCCAGCTCTTTTTTCAAGGCTTCTCGTTCCGGGCTGCCCGGAAGGTAGGACTTTACAGGTTCGTTATACGGTTTGGGCATGGAAAAATTTGCATTGCTCATGATTCAAACATCCTTTCCAAATGAGAATAATCACAGTTTAACAAAAATATTTTTTGATACCGCAAAGGGGTTTCCCCTTTGCGGTGATGGTGCTAATTAAAGGACTGCTCGGTACGAGCGATAATTTCGTCCTGAAGCGCGCGGCTGAGGTTGCGGAAATGGTCGCTGTATCCCGCAACACGGACAATCAGGTCCTTGTATTCTTCCGGATTGTTCTGCGCGTTAATCAGGGTCTGACGGTCGATAACATTAAACTGGATATGATGACCGTCCATGTTAAAGTAGGTGCGTACCAGGTTTGCCATGTTGTCCAAACCGTCCTCGCCTGCAACAACGCTTGGTGTGAATTTCTGATTGAGCAGGGTGCCGCCGGTGCGGAGATGATCCATCTTCGAGCAGGATTTAATGACTGCGGTCGGTCCGTTTACATCTGCGCCCTTTTCCGGAGAGATTCCTTCGGAAACCGGTTTGTGCGCCAGGCGTCCGTTCGGACTTGCAAGCATCACTTCACCGAAGTAAACATGGCAGGTGGTAGGCAGCATATTGATGCGGTAGGTTCCGCCGCGAACGTTCGGACGACCGGAAACGGTCTGATAATAGTAATCAAAAACAGATTCCATAATTTCATCGGCATAATTGTCATCGTTGCCATATTTCGGAGTTCTGTTTACTACCATGTTGTAAATTTCCGGATAACCTTCAAAGTTATGCTCCAGAGCCTGCATTAAATCGTGCATCGAGAATTTCTTTTTGTCAAATACATTGTATTTGATAGCAGCCAGCGAGTCGGTAATGGTTCCGATTCCTACGCCCTGAATGTAGCTGGTGTTGTATCTTGCGCCGCCGCCGTTGTAGTCTTTTCCTCTGCTGATGCAATCGTTGGTGATGACGGAGAGGAACGGAGCCGGCATATATTCTTTATAGATTTTTTCGATGACATTGTTTCCGCGGATTTTAATATCTGCAAAGTGACGAACCTGTTTTTTATACGCGTCAAACAACTCGTTATAGGAGTGGAAATCTTCTGCGTTTCCTAATTTTAAGCCAAGCTGTTTTTTGCTGACAGGGTCAAAGCCGTTGTGCAGGGTGATTTCCAAAATCTTCGGCAAGTTAAAGTAACCGGTCAGGATGTACGCTTCGTTGCCGAACGCGCCGGTTTCCACACAGCCGCTGGTTCCGCCGCGACGGGCATCTTCAATGCTCTTGCCTGCATTAAGCAGTTCCTGAACGATGGCATCGGTGTTGTAAAATGCAGGCTGTCCCCAACCTTTTCTGGAAATTTCACAGGCGCGTTTGAGGAAACGCTGCGGTGTTTTTTTGCTGATCTGTACGTTGGAACTTGGCTGAAGCAGCTTCATATCGTCCATGCAGTCCAAAATCAGGTAGCTGACATCGTTGACTCCGTCCTGACCGTCCGGTGTGATACCGCCGGTATTGATGTTTGCAAAGTCGGTGTAGGTGCTGCTTTCTTTTAAGGTAATGCCTACCTTCGGAGGAGCAGGCTGATTGTTGAATTTTACCCACAAACATTCCAGCAGTTCCAGCGCTTTTTCATCGTCGAGGATTCCTGCCTCCACATCATGCTCATAGAACGGGAACAGATGCTGGTCCAGTCTGCCCGGGCTGTAAGCGTCCCATGGGTTTAATTCGGTGGTAACGCCCAGATGAACAAACCAATACATCTGAATTGCCTGCCAGTAGGTTTCCGGTTTGTGAGCAGGAACAACATCGCAGTTGTGCGCGATTTGCAGCAGTTCTTCCTTGCGGACAGGATCTGTTTCCTTTTCTGCCAGCTCTCTTGCCAAAGCAGCGTAACGCTGACCCAAAATCATGATAGCATCGCAGGAGATGGACATTGCGTTGAGTTCGTTCTGTTTGTCCAAAGCCTCGGGATCATTTAAAAAGTCCAGTTTATCCAACGCATTTTGGATATCCTGTTTGTAGTCCAAAAATCCTTTGGTGTAGATTTTCTGAGAGCCTACGGTATGTCCCGGACCGCGTTGTTCCATAAATTCGGTGAAGATACCGGATTCGTAACAGTCTTTCCATTCCTGTGTCATCGAATTGATGATTTTGTGGCGAATGGAACGGTTTTCCCAGTACGGAATAATTTTTTCTTCCTGTAATTTTAAATCTTCGTCCGTTACTTTAAAGCTGATTAAGTCGCGGTCGTTCATAACGTGCATATCTTCCAAGGTGTGGCAGCACAGCTCCGGGAAGGTAGGAGATTTCTGCGGACCGTCACCCTTTTCGCCGACAATCAGTTCGCCGTCATTGATGCACAGGTGTTTGTTTTCCATAAAATGCTTAAATGCGAGGGCGCGCATTTCCGGCACGGAAACACTGCCTTCATACATTTTATATGCGTCGGTCATTAAGTCGGCGCGCTCCATATAAATTCTTGCGGGGGTATCCAAGCTCTGGCGACGGAGCTTTTGGATTCGCTTGTTCATGCCTCTTTCTTCCATACTGCTCTCTCCTTACTGATGATGGATTGATATTTTTGATTGATTATGATTGATTTCGCTTGATTTTGATGGAAATATTTTAACCTCCGATTTTAATATCGGTAAAACCTTCTTTAATAAACATTTGCGCAATTTCTTCTAAACGCTCGTCGGAAGGTCTCTCAAAGGTAACGCCTTTATACTCTTCTCCAAGTTTTTCATATTTATGGTTGCCGGTGTTGTGGTAGGGGAGAAGATTGGTTTTTACAATGTGGATTTGCTGTTCCTTTAAGAAAGATATGATGTCCCGAATATCACTATCCTCGGTGTTGACGGGGACAATCAGCGGCATACGAAGGTTGATTCTTGCGCCGCAGTCGCTGAGCTTTTTCAGATTTTCCAGAATCAGCGCGTTGTCCTGTCCCATATATTTTTTATGGCGAGCAGGGTCAATCAGCTTTACATCGTATAAAAAAGTATCCACATAAGGCAGGATTCTCTCGTAGTTGCTCCATGGGGCAAATCCGCAGGTATCAATGGCAATATTGAATCCTTTTTTATGCAGCTGTTTTACCAGCGTTTCGATGTAATCGGGGTCTTGCAGCATCACCTCTCCGCCGGAAAGGGTAACGCCGCCGCCCGATTGTTCGTAAAACATACGGTCTTTTTCGATTTCTCGAATCAGTTCGCGCACAGTGTATGGTTTGCCGCAAATTTCTCTTGCGTTGTTGACACAGTAGTCGGTGCAGGTTCCGCAAGCGTCGCATTTGGAACGGTCTGCCAAAAACTGCCCGTCAACCTCCCGGATTCCGTGTTGAGGGCAAACCTCTGCGCAGCGGGAGCAACCGGTGCAGCGTTCTGCATTGTACAGAAGCTCGGGAGCGAAGTTTTGGCTTTCGGGGTTATGGCACCACCAGCAATTTAAAGCGCATCCTTTAAAGAATACGGTGGTGCGGATTCCGTCGCCGTCATGTACGGAAAATTTTTGAATGTTAATGATGTTTGGAGAACTCATTGTAATCCCCTCTATGAATTTTCATTTTAATAAAATAATTTGAAATTTAATTTCAACTACATTATAAAACAATAAATCAAAAAAATCAAATCGCAGAATATCAGAAAAAATCAGTAAATTTTTATTCAAAATAGATAATATTTGTTAATTCTTAAACATTAGGACAACTCTTTAGGGTGAAATCGGGTATAATATCAATGAAAAAACCAAAAAAAGAAGATAAAAAAATCAGTCTTACAGAAAATTTTCCGTAAGACTGATTAAGATACCGAGTTTTTTGTTTAGCGTTTTCCTTTTTTCTTTTTCATGGCGGAAAGCACCAGTAAGAGAACGATTACAACAACAGAAGCAATCAATAAGCCGACTACCAGACCAACCTTGTTGTTGTCGCCGGTGTTTGGGTTTCCTGCTGCAAAAGCAACCGGAGTTAACGCGCAGAAGGAAAACAAAACGGTGGAAAAAAATGTCATAAAACGGGTGAACACATTACGCATAAGAAACGTCCTTTCTGTATTGAAATGTTCAATAGTACCTCTTATTATAATCCCATATTTTACCGCTGTCAAGATGAAACGCAAAAGAACTGTCAAAAATAAAGAACAAGCGACACTTTTCCGCTTATTATCGGGAAATGCGATAAACTTCACAGGCATTTTGGAAGGTTTGGTCCGCCAGCTCCTGCGCCGAGCAGCCTTTTATTTCTCCGAGTTTTTCTGCCATGCGGTAAAGCAGGGTAGAGTCGCACCGCTTGCCGCGGAACGGTTCGGGCGCCATGTACGGGCAGTCGGTTTCAATCAGCAGTCGGTCTAACGGAACTTCCGCTGCCGCTTCAACGGCGCGGCGGGCATTTTTAAAGGTAATTACACCGGTAAATCCGATATACATTCCAAGCCGCAAAATTTCTTTCGCATATTCTGCCGAGCCGGAAAAACAGTGCATAATGCCTTTGGGACGATATTTTTTTAACAGGTCAAGGGTGTCCTGATGAGCGTCCCGATTGTGGATAATCACAGGAAGATCCAAATCTTTGGAGAGGGCAAGCTGCTCTTCAAAGATTTTTCGCTGAACATCTCTCGGGGAAGCATCGTCATAGTAATAATCTAAACCGATTTCACCCAGAGCCATCGCTTTTTCATAGGAAAGCTGCCGAGCCATCACCTCTAAATATTCTTTGGAATTTTGCGCGGCGATTTCTGCGGCTTGATCGGGGTGAATACCGATGCTGCAATAAACAAACGGATATTTTTTGGCAAGTTCGATGCCTGCGATGTTTGCGTGGGTGGTGTTGCCGACATTCATAATGCGGCATACGCCGTGCGATGCCATCGAAGAAAGAAGCTCGTCTCGGTCCTCGTCAAACCGAGGGTCATCATAGTGAGCGTGAGAATCAAAAATATTTTGCATGAGATACCTCCGAATCAATATAGTATTTTCCAATCGGTTATGTTACAATAACAAAGAGGTGAACAAAAAATGGATAAGAATACAAGAAGAATACAAGAAGAATACAAGAAGAATACAAGAAGAATACAAGAAGAATACAATATGACCTATTGAGGACGGTCGCCTGTCTGATGGTAGTGATGCTGCACGTCAGCGCGTTTTATTGGACAAAGCTGTCCCCTGCTTGTGCAGAATGGAAGATATTGAATTTATATGACAGTTTTGTGCGCAGCAGCGTACCGTTATTTTTTATGCTCAGCGGCGTCTTTTTTCTCTCAAAGGAGGTCGAGGCGAAAAAGCTGTACACGAAAAATATTTTTCACCTTTTTTGTGTTCTGCTTGTCTGGTCCGTTTTATATGCGGCAGACACAGTGGGGATTCCTGCTTTTTTCCGTCAGGATGCGGGGGCGATGTTTACAGCGGTTGTCAACGGAAAATATCATCTTTGGTTTTTGTGGTCGATGATAGGGGTTTATCTGTTTGTTCCGCTTCTTTCGGCTTTGGTTCGGTACCGTGACGGAAAGTATCTTCCTTATTTCCTGATTTTGTTTTTTATATTCGGTGTGGGAAAGGCAACTCTGAGCGTTTATCCTTATCCAAACCATTCTGTTTTTGATTTACTGAACAAAATGCCGGATTTTCGCCTGTATCTCGGCTATTTTGTACTGGGATATTATCTGGATCAAAAAGTGAAACGAAAACTGCCGGGCAGCCTTCTCCTTGTTCTCTTTGCGGTGACAGCATCTCTTTCCGCGTTTATCGGTCAGGTGGACGCCGTACAGAAGGGAAGCCCTGCGGGGCTGCTCTACGGATATTTTTGTTTGCCGGTCTTTGCAGAGTCGGTCTTTCTCTTCCTTTTCTTTCGGGATTTGGGACCTTGTTTGGAAGGAAAGGAGAAGCTGCAAAGGCAGATTTGCTTTTTATCCGCAAACACTATGGGGATTTATCTGCTTCACCCCTTTGTATTGGAGCGTTTGGACAGATGGCAGATAAACAGTTTAACATGGTCCCCTTGGATTTCCGTTTTGTTGGTGACGCTGACAGCCTTTGTAATCTGCATGGGAATCAGCGCGCTGATTCAAAAAATTCCTTTGCTGAGAAAGATTTTATAATTGTTTGTTTTTGGATAATTGCTTTTCCATTAGGATAAAAGGATATTGTCCTCCATTTGTGGATACCGTTTCCTGTCCGCATACCAGAAATCCGGCTTTTTCGTATACCTTTTGAGCCCGAATGTTGAAAGAAGCGACCGCAAGAGAAAGAGTTATAGCAAAAGGATAATGTTCTTGAATAAAAGTTTGGGCAGCATATAAGAAAGCGCTTCCGATTCCTTTTCCGGTCAGATTCGGTCGCAATCCCAGTCCGAGTTCGACAGAATTTCTGTCCGGATAGACAGCGATAAATCCAATTAACTCCCCATCGAAAACGGCGCTCCAATAGTTTTCCCCCCGAAGTTTTGGAGAAAGCAGTTCCTGTAAATCTTCGGGGTCATTTTTCATGTCATAAAAGGAATAAATTCCTTCATAGTGCCAATCGGCAATCTGCTCTGCCTCCGATTGGCTCATTGGGGAAAATTGAAAATTCATATAAAACCTCCTCTGCAAAAGCAAAATTAAATCAGGTTAACCGAAGAATTTTCCAATACATTGGGCAGCAGAGTATAGATATTGCATCCGCACAAAAGGTCAAACTGCTTTTTCAGCTGCATAAAGGCTTTCCATTTTTCGACAGAAAGGTTATTGACGCCGTGACGCAACGCAACATCGACCAGCCTTTTTTCTAAAATACAGGCTCCGTTCGGAAGGGAGATGGCATCGCACAGCTGGATTAACCGGTCATAGTGGTTGTACTCGCATCGGTCAAGAAAATTTTGTAAAAAAACAAGCTGTTGTTTGGAGCAGTCTGTTTTTCCGTTAAAGCTGTCCAAAGCTTTGAGCGGGAAAGAGTGGGTCAGACAAATTTTTGCAATTTCCGATTCGTTGCGTTCGGTCATCAGTTCATATCCGTCAAAGATATGTCGGATTCCGCTGACTCCCGCGCCCCGTCCGATGTCGTGCAAAAGCCCCATGATATAAGCGGTGTCGGGGTCGATACAGTCTGTTTGTTGGGCAATCAATCGAGCATTTTCGGCAACAGATAAACTGTGCTGTTCCCACGCGCCGGGATTGCGGCGAACAGCCTGTTGTAAATATTCCAGAGCGGTTGCTTTGGTCAGCATAGAGATTCCCCCTTAGAATCATGATGAAAAAAGAGGAGCAAACGCTCCTCTTTTTTTGTAACTAATGGAGTTTTGCGCCGTTCGGAACAGACTCGTCCACAAATAAAACCTTTACGGTTTTTTCGTCCACATCTGCGGCGATAATCATTCCGCTGGATTCCTCTCCGCACAGCTTCACCGGTTTTAAGTTTGCGACAATCAGAACCTTTTTGCCGATTAAGTCCTCCGGCTTATACCACGGAGCAATGCCGGAGACCACCTGTCTGCCGCCCTCAAAACCGTCGTCCAGTTGGAGTTTTAACAGCTTCTTTGCGCGTTTGATGGGTTCACATTCTTTAATCTGAGCGACGCGCAGATCAACCTTGCCAAAATGTTCGATGTCAATCAGCTCTGCAACGCCTTCATATTTCGGAAGCTGCGGGTGAGCTGCTGCCTGCTGCGCTGCCAGTTCCTCCAGCTCTTTTTGCAGGTCGATTCTCGGGAACAGGGTCGTACCCTTGTGTACGGTTACATTCTTTGGAAGGACGCCGTATTTTGCAGCATTTTCATAAGAAAGCTCCTCTGCGGTTGCGCCGATTTGTTCCGCAATCTTTTCTGCGCTTTCCGGCATAAACGGAGAAAGCAGGGAAGCGGATACGCGCAGGGATTCCAAAAGGTTATACAAAACGGTTGCCAGTCTTGATTTTTTGGTTTCGTCCTTGCCCAGCGCCCACGGAGCGGTTTCGTCGATATATTTGTTGGTGCGGGAAATAACCTTAAAGACCTCTGCCAAAGCGTTCTGGAAGGCGTATTTTTCCATCTGCGCGTCATATTTTTCCCGCAGAGAGGAAATCATGCCAACCAATTCGTCGTCAATCGGGTCGATTTCCCGTTCTTCCGGCAGAGTGCCGCCGAAATATTTTTCCACCATCGAAACGGAGCGGGAAAGCAGATTGCCCAAGTCGTTTGCAAGGTCGATGTTGATGCGGTTAATCAGAGCTTCGTTGGAGAAGTTTCCGTCCGAACCGAATGGAAATTCGCGAAGCAGGAAGTAACGCAGCGCGTCCACACCGTAGCGTTCTGCCAGCAGGTAAGGGTCAACCACGTTGCCTTTGGATTTGCTCATTTTGCCGCCGTCCAACAACAGCCAACCGTGACCGTAGACTTTTTTTGGCAGCGGCAGGTCAAGCGCCATCAAAATAGCAGGCCAAATGATGGAGTGGAAACGAACGATTTCCTTTCCGACAAAGTGAACGTCTGCCGGCCAGAATTTGTCAAAATCATTGTATTTGTCATTTTCATAACCTAAAGCGTTGATGTAGTTGGAAAGCGCGTCAATCCAAACATAAACCACGTGTCCTGGGTCGAAATCAACCGGAACGCCCCAGCTGAACGAGGTACGGGAAACACACAAATCTTCCAGTCCCGGTTTAATAAAGTTATTTACCATCTCATTGACACGGCTGCGCGGCTCCAAAAAGTCGGTGTTTTCCAATAAATCTTGGATACGGTCCGCATATTTGGAAAGACGGAAAAAGTATGCTTCTTCTTCTGCGTCCACAACAGGTCTGCCGCAGTCGGGGCATTTTCCGTCCACCAACTGGGTTTCTGTCCAGAAAGATTCGCACGGTTTGCAGTATTTGCCGACATATTTTCCTTTGTAAATGTCGCCTTTTTCATACAGCTTTTTAAAGATTTTTTGTACCGAGTGTTCGTGATAATCGTCGGTGGTGCGGATAAAACGGTCATTGGAGATGTTCATCAGTTTCCACAGGTCCAATACGCCGCGTTCGCCCTCCACGATGTTGTCTACAAACTGTTTTGGGGTGACACCTGCTTCCTTAGCCTTGTCCTCAATCTTCTGTCCGTGTTCGTCTGTGCCGGTCAGGAACATAACGTCATATCCCTGAAGCCGTTTGTAGCGCGCCATCGTGTCGGTGGCTACGGTGCAGTAGGTGTGTCCGATATGCAGTTTATCGGACGGATAGTAAATCGGGGTAGTGATATAAAATGTTTTTTTGTCCTGATTGTCTGTCATTGTCTGAATCCTCCTGTCTATCAATCCCTCAAAGGTAATATCAACAATAATACCAGAAAATTATAGCATTTTTTTCGTTTAAACTCAATGCCTGTTATAAAATTCCTTTTAGCAACCCAAGAGCATAAAGAGAACAACGCCCAAAATCAGCGCGGGGAAAAGGACGGATTTTACTTTTTCATAAAAATGTTCCTTTCTCGTTTGACAGGATAAATACAGACGGTTTTTTCTGCTTTGATTGTACCATATTTTACGGAAAAAATCCTGAGAAAACGGGTAAACGGCACCCTTTTCTGCAATCTGCATAAGATAGAAGGAATTTATTTTCCGTTTTACACAGAAAGGAGAACATCGTTATGAACTTAAAAAATTATAATATCACAGTCGGAGAGGTGCTGCAAAATCCGCAGGCAAAGGCGATGCTGCAAAAGGAACTGCCGATGGTTATGTGTCACCCAATGCTGCCTGTGGCAAGGGCAATCCCGCTTAAAGATGTAATGAACTATGCCGGAGGTTACATTTCCCCTAAAAAAATGCAGTCTATTCTGGATAAACTCTCCAAAATCTAAAGAAACTCAAAAATTTTTCGAAAATATTTTCGTTCGCCCCTTTTAAAATCGTGAAAAATGTTGTAAAATGAAAGAAAACGACAATGGGGTGGAAAAGCATGGCTTTTAACGCTTTTGTGGGAGGAATCGAACCGGGAGGTTTGACAAACGATTTTGAGGTCAAAATTCTGGTTTGCTTTTTGCTGGAAAATATTGCCCGACCGCTTACCTTTGATGAATTAAGCGAAATTTTTCAAAACACCGGTTTGGTCAATTACTTCGAGTTTGCCGAAGCGGTCAGCGACCTGGAAAAAACGGGGCATATCCGCAGAGAAAAATCCGAGGACGGAACAGAGCAACTCGCCTTAACGGGAGTGGGTTCTGTTACTGCGCAAACATTTCAAAAAACTCTCCCGCTCAGCGTTCGGGAAAAAACGATAGAAACCGCCCAACAGTTTCTCCAAACCGAAAAATGTATGGAGGAAGTGGAAATTACCTACGCCCCGGTTCCGGACGGTTACATTTTAAAGCTCGTTATGCGCGACATCGGCTCCGATTTATTGGAGATGAAGGTCTTTCTTCCCACCGAGGAGGAATGTCTCCTTTTAAAGGAACGCATTGTCGAAGACCCGGCTCTCTTTTATTCCCGGATGCTGCTTACCATGATGGGCGAAGAGATATAAGCATACTTTTGCTGACAGGCTGCAAAAACAGCCTGTCATTTTTTTGTTTTCGGAATCATATACTTTCAGCAGGAATTTCAGAATTCCAAAAGAAAGGATGGTTTTGGAAAATGACGCAGTATCGCGGACTTACACAGAAGCAAGCGCTGGAAAATCAGCTGAAGTACGGAGAAAACCGATTGGAACAGAAAAACAAAAAGAATCCAATCCGCATTTTTCTTTCTCAGTTTCAGGATTTGATGACCCTGATTCTGCTCTGCTCTACGGTGATTTCGGTTGCGATGGGGGAAACCACCGAGGCGATAACAATTGTAGCAATCGTTATTCTCAACGCGATGATGGGATTTTTTCAGGAATATCGTACAGAGCGCTCTTTGGAAAAGCTCAGCGCGCTTGCAGCCCCTACCGCGCAGGTGATTCGTGACGGAAAAGTGATTGATATTCCGGCATCAGAGGTGACAATAGGGGATTGCGTTCTGCTTAAAGCGGGTGACCGCGTTCCGGCAGACTGCCGTATTTTGGAAAATCATTCCCTGCTGTGCGATGAATCTTTGCTGACAGGAGAATCTCTTCCGGTAGAAAAAGGCTTTACCGATTACCGCACCAATGACTGTTCCCAAAGGGTTTGCGCCTATATGGGTACGATTGTCTGTCAGGGACATGGCAAAGGAATGGTGTATGCAGTCGGAGAAGAAACCAAGATGGGTGAAATTGCGGTCATGTTGGATTCGATTGATTCGGAAGCGACCCCTCTTCAAAAAAAGTTGGACCAGTTGGGAAAGATGATTGCGGTCGGTTGCTTTTTTATCTGCGCTTTGGTAGCGGGGGTGGGGATTCTCCGCGGCGAACCGGTGATGGATATGCTGATTACCGGAATTTCACTGGCGGTTGCGGCAATTCCCGAGGGTTTGCCCGCCATCGTAACGATTGCGCTCGCTCTTTCGGTAAACCGCATGGTAAAAAAGAACGCGGTTATTCGGCGGCTTCATGCGGTGGAAACATTGGGTTGCGCCAATGTCATCTGTTCGGATAAAACAGGAACACTGACAGAAAATAAAATGACAGTAAAAAATCTGTACTGTATCGGTCAGGATTTTACGGTGTCGGGAAACGGTACGGAAAACGGAAAGATCGAACAAAACGGCAGGGCAGTTTTGCCAAAGGAGCGTCAACCGCTCTTTCGCTGTCTGGAGATTGCGGCGGTGTGCAGCAACGCGAGGATAGAAAAACAAAACCGCCGCTTTTCTTCGGGAACTGCCTCACGCTTTACTGTCACAGGAGAAGCGACGGAGAGCGCGCTGGCTGTTTTGGCGATGAAAGGCGGGGTAGAATATGCGTCGTCGGGATATACTTTACTCAAAGAACTGCCGTTTGACTCAAAAAGAAAGATGATGTCCGTTCTGGTTCGTTCTGCCGAAGGGGAACTGCTGATGTTTACCAAAGGCGCGCCGGACATTTTGCTTCCCGGGTGCGCTTTTGTACAAAACGGAGAAAAGATACAGCCGATGACTCCGTTGTTTCAAAAAGAGATTCAACAACAGAACGATCGGATGGCGCAGCAAGCGATGCGGGTTTTGGCGCTTTGCTACCGAAAAATATCGGGAATCGGGGATTGTGCCGAGCAGAATCTGATTTTTTGCGGTCTGGCAGGTATGATAGACCCGCCGCGCAAGGAGGCGTTTGAAGCGGTTGCCAAGTGCAGAAAAGCGCACATTCGTCCGGTTATGATTACCGGCGACAGTAAACAAACTGCCTGCGCAATCGCCTCTCAGTTGAAAATTTTAACCCCGCAATCTCAGGTTGTAACCGGTGCGGAATTAGACCGAATGAGCGAGGAAGAATTTTTACATATTCTGCCCAAAACAAGCGTTTTTGCGAGGGTGACTCCCGCTCACAAACTGCGAATTGTCAAGGGACTGAAATCGCAAGGCAATATTGTTGCGATGACGGGGGACGGAGTTAATGACGCTCCCGCAGTTAAAGAAGCCAATATCGGCGTTTCAATGGGGAAAAACGGAACCGATGTCACCAAAGAAGCAAGCTCGGTGATTTTAATGGACGATAATTTTGCCACTTTGGTATCCGCGGTGGAGGAAGGCAGGGTAATTTACCAAAATATCAGAAAATTTATCCGCTATCTGCTTTCCTGCAATATCGGGGAAGTTGTGACGATGTTTTTGGCGATGTTGATGGGAATGCCCGTTCCGCTGCTCCCGATTCAGATTCTTTTAATCAATCTGGTAACCGACGGCTTGCCGGCAATTGCTTTGGGCTTAGACCCGGCTGACGGGGATATGATGAGCAAAAAACCGAGAAAAAGCACCGATTCGGTTTTCTCCGACGGTTTGCTGTCGGTGATTCTCTTTCGCGGAATTTTAATCGGATTGACCACATTAGCGGCGTTCTCTTTTCTGCTTACCTCCGGCGCAACGCTGCAAATCGCCCGAACAGGCGCGCTGGTTACGCTGATTTTAACCCAGCTGATTCATGTTTTTGAATGTAAATCCGAAACAAAATCTCTGTTCCGAATCCCGTTTTTTAATAATATGAAGCTGGTTGCCGCTGTCTGCGTGTCATTGGCAGTGATGTGGTTTGCTGTCTGGAATCCGGTCGGCATGGCAATTTTTGAAACGGCTGCCCTTTCTTTGGAGCAGATGAAGCGGATCGGAGCGCTGCTGCTGGCGGCGCCCTTGCTGTGGGCATTTTTAAATGCGACCGTTTTTCGCAGAAAATAAAACGCAACATTTCCCGGGAAATATTCTAAAGATCAAAGAGTATTTCCTGGGAAATCAATGATTTTAAACCATGTTATTCTTATCACACTTTGGAAAAAAGCAGGAAGAGATTGCATTGGCAGGACAGGTGTTTTTGCATTTTCCGCATCGAATGCATTCCGGATGATTGGGGTTTTGAACCGGATTAACCTGCATCTCACATATTTTAGCACAAGCCCCACAATGAGTACATTTGTTTGGGTCAACTTGATAATGAAAGACAGAAATGCGATTAAACAGCGAATAAATTGCACCCAGAGGGCAAATATATTTGCAAAACGGGCGATAAATTAGGACAGAAAGAAGAATAATCAGAATTAAAATTACATTTTTCCAAGTATAAAGCCAGCCCAGTGCGCTGTGCATCGTTGAGTTCAGTAAAACCAACGGTATTCCGCCTTCTAAGGTTCCGACAGGGCAGATTAACTTGCAGAAATAAGGCGACCCCTGTCCCAATAGATCAACACAAAACATCGGCATAAGAATAACAAAGAGAATAAGAATCAGATACTTTAGTTTGCGAAGGAATTTGTCGCCCCGAAAAGTTTTGATTTTTTTCGGAAAGGATATTTTGTGCAGGAAATCCTGAATCAGCCCAAAAGGGCATAGCCAACCGCAGACAAAGCGTCCCATAAGAGCTCCGGTGAAAATAAGAAATCCGGAAACATAAAGGGCAAGTTTAAATTTCCAACTGCCGATAACTGCCTGTAAAGCGCCGATAGGGCATGCACCGAGAGCTCCGGGGCAAGAGTAACAGTTCAGTCCGGGAAGACAAAGATTTTTTAAGTTTCCCTGATAGATTTTCCCCTGAAAAAATCCGACTAAGTAACTATTGCTCAGAAAAGTCCAGAGAATTTGTATTTTATGCCGATGCCAATCCGATTTTCTTTTATTAGCCAATTCCGATACACTCCAAACATACTTTGATTGCTTTTGAAAATACAACTGTCATTTCTCCGCGCAAAATTCCGAAAGTCATAAGAATAATACCGAAAACGACAGCGATGATTCCGGATTTTTTAGGAAATTTTTGAAGCATAAACTATGATTCCTCCCGAACAAGCTGTTGCTGCTTTTGAACAATTTCCCGCCATTCTTCCAAGCTGTGTGCGCCGAGATAGGTTTCTCCGACAAGATTGCCGTTTTTATCGACAAAAAAGGTTTGAGGAACGGTATCGACGGATTCAAGCAATCCGTTAAAAAAAGAAGGGTCGGGTATCAAAAACGGAAATCTTGCTCCTGAGCGTTCTGCCAACACTTTTGCCTGTTCTACGGCTGTTTGGTCAATTTCCCCAACAGAATTTCGGGTATCCATTACAATTCCGATTACCCTGACTCCCGAGTCGGAAAACTCTTCCCGCAGCTTTTCCAATTCGGGGATTTCCTCTACACAGGGACTGCACCATGTAGTAAATACATTAACTAAGGTAAGTTCATTTTCACAGAATAGGGTTTGATCAAAGGGAGAGTTATCAATATCGGTTGTGGAAAAATTTCCGACGGTTCCGTTTAAGGATTGTGCCGGTCGCTGGAAAAAGGATTGCCCTTTTTGAGGGTTATCCATCTCATACAGGGTGACTTGAATTTTCTGAACCTGCGATGACAGTTCGGGATTTCCTTTGGAAGAAATGCTGAGGTAGTAGCTGTAAGAGCCGTCCTTGGTTTCTCCTAATTTTTGATGAATATCGCAGCCGGTGAGTTCATTTAACTTTGTTTCATCTTCCGAGCGGTACACACCCAATACCGCAGAGGGTGTCAGAGCATCTTTCTATTTTTTCACCTCCTCCTCGTTTATGGATATTTCTTCCTGCTTTTGCTCCGGTGTCAAGGCGCTCTAGGAAAGAAAAGCGTAGCTAAGGCTGCCGTCATCTTTGCTTTTTTCCTGCTCAAACAGAATGGCGTCATGTGACTTTAATTGTTCTGTCAGGGTATCAGGCAAAATAAGATTCATTCCGAGGAATGGAAAACGGTATTCTTTTTCAGGGTATAAACCAAGCTCGGCAGGATGAATCAGAACCTGATCGGATGGAATACTGACTCGATTGGAAGATGCGGGAGAGATGCTTTGCGTGCTTGTTTGTGCCTGAGAAAAACCGCTGTCTGAACATCCCGAAAAGATGGTGAGCGCAAGGGCGCAGGCAGCAATTTTTTTGAGAGAATGAGCGATTTTACAATTTGATTTTGACAAGATATTTTCCTCCTTGTTTTCGTGTTGTCATCAAAAGCATAGCCGATTGAGCATAAAATCTTTGTTAAAAAATGCAGGGATAAAAATTTTATTTGCAGTCAGAAGAACAAAGATTAACACAAATTTTATCCGACTTATGCTATAATATAAATCAATAATACAACAAGGAGGGAAAGCGAAAATGAAGCTGTTGGTTGTAGAGGACGAAAAAGATTTGCTGCAGACGATTGCAAAATTTTTGCGAAAAGACGGTTATGAAGTGGATTGCTGTGAAGACGGAGAGAGCGCTTTGGAAGCGGCAACAGTTGAAAATTACGATTTGATTTTACTGGATTTAACCCTTCCGAAAATGGACGGAATGGAGGTCCTTTATCGTCTGCGTCAGGAAAATGAAGAGGTAAAAGTGCTGATTTTATCGGCAAGGATAGAGTTAAACGATAAGGTGAACGGGCTTAATATGGGAGCCAACGATTATTTAACAAAACCGTTTTATTTTGAAGAACTGGAAGCAAGAATCCGCAGTTTGACCCGCCGCCGCTTTGTTCAGGAAAATACGGTACTGTCATGGAACGGGATTACGTTTGATACAATTTCCCGCACCGCTTTAGCAGATGGAAAGGTTCTTGAGCTGACACGAAAAGAAAGCGGACTGTTGGAATATTTTTTACTTCATCAGGGACGGATAATCAGCCCCGAGGAGTTGATAGAACATATTTGGGACGGAAGTGTTAACACTTTCAGCAACTCGATTCGCGTGCATATTTCGTCTCTGCGTAAAAAACTGCGCGCCTGTTTGGGATATGATCCTGTTCAAAATAAGGTGGGACAGGGATATTTGTTGGAAAGTTCAAGGGAAAGGAAGGAAAAAAATGAAAAAGAAACGGAGGCTTAGTTTGCAGTGGAGACTGGCATTTACCTCAGCTGTAATTTTGACAATTTCCTGTGTGGTTTTAACCGTTTCGTTTAATCGTTCTGCCCGCTTGCAGTTTCAAAATCTTGAAGTTCAGGTAATTCAGCTTCAGCCTAACACAGAACAGTTGCGAAAGGAGCAGTCGGACTTCCCTGAAAATAATTTGCCGCAGCAGTTCCGCATCAGTCGCTCCGCTGTACAACTGGAAAGCATCGGTATGATGGCTTTTGTCATTCTTTTGTCTGCGGCAAGCGCTTATTGGATGACGGGAAAAGCTTTATCACCGCTTCGGGAATTATCGGATAAAATGGAATCGGTTCAGATAAAAAATTTGTCCGAACCGATTGAAGTACCGAAAACAGAAGATGAAATTTCCCGGTTGAGCAATTCCTTTAATAAGATGCTGATGAGGTTAGAGCAGTCCTTTACGGCACAAAAAAGATTTTCCTCCAATGCAGCGCATGAGCTGCGCACTCCGCTTGCGGTTATTCAAGCAAAGCTGGAGGTCCTCACACAGGAAAATAACTGGTCGGAAGAGGAGAAAAAAGATTTAGAGATTGTGTATATGCAAACAGAACGGCTCTCTCATCTGGTGGAAGAGCTGCTGCAAATGGCTCGATTAGAAACTTTCCGCAGAGAGGACAGCGTGAATCTGCCGGATTTGATTGATGAGGTAATTTGCGATTTAGCCGATGTCGCGCAGGAAAAACAGATTTCTTTAACTCAGCGTCCGGGTTCGGGAGAGCTGTTGGGCAACGATACATTATTGTATCGGGCAATTTACAATTTAACAGAGAATGCAATAAAATATCAACCTTTGGGAGGAAAGGTGGAGCTTTGTTCCAAAGAAAAAGATAGATTTTTGGAAATTACAATTCAAGACGATGGGTACGGGATTCCCGAAAAATATCGCACAGAGGTTTTTGAACCTTTTTTTCGGCTGAATAAACCTTGTTCGCAGCAGGCGGAAGGCTGTGGTTTGGGGATTGCTTTAGTAAAAGCAATCGTTGAACTGCACCGGGGAGAAATTAAGATAGACGAAAATCTGCAGGGTGGAACTTCGGTGACGGTCAGAATTCCGAAAGACACCTTTGACCAAACAGAAAATGAATAAAACACCGGCAAATCCTCTCAAATTTATAGGAAAAACTGACAAAATCAACCGCCTGTCGGCAGTTCTAATTTGATTTTAAAAGAAAACAGTGGTATAATAAAACTGCATCAAACCTGTTTTTTAAAGAAAGTTGTTTCTTAAAAAGGCAGGAAATCAAATTAGGTGGCGATAACATTGTATAAAAAAATTTTGTTTTACATGATGCTGGCAGGTTCTTCGACAAGGCTGGTGTCGGCGGCGCTGCTGTCGATGATGAATCGAATTAACCTGCCGGTAATGCTGGTTGCCCTTTCTCTGCTGATTGCGGGAATGGGAATTGCGCTGGTGATAAAAAGTTTTCGCAAAAAAATCACACTGTCCGAGCTGGTAGCGTACCATCTGACAGCAGATTCGGGCGCAATCCTTTCTTTTATCGTTCTGCACTTCTATATGGTAGATATTTCGCTGATTGAAACGCTGATTACCGGTTCGGTTCTTTCGGTTTTGGCAAGCGGAATTGTTTTGTTCCTGGCTTTTCGCAAAAAGAGATACATCACCGTCCGCCAAAAGAAAGAATCGGCGATGCAGCTGAAATTAGCGGCAAATACTGCCAAAGAACAATAAAAACATCGGGAGGAAACAAAAATGTTAGATGCAAAGGTAGCGCAGCTGTTAAACGAACAGATTAACAAGGAGTTTTATTCGGCATATTTGTACCTTGATTTTGCGAATTTTTATCAGTCCAAAGGTCTGGACGGCTTTGCAAACTGGTACCGGATTCAGGCGCAGGAGGAGCGGGACCATGCGATGCTCTTCTATCAGTATCTGCACAATAACAACGGAACCGTAACCTTAGAGGCGATTGAAAAACCGGATAAAACATTTACCGCCCTTTGCGACCCGCTGAAAGCAGGATTGGAACATGAAGAATATGTAACAAGCCTGATTCACAACCTGTACGATGCGGCGCATGAGGTCAGAGATTTCAGAACAATGCAGTTTTTGGATTGGTTTGTCAAAGAGCAGGGCGAAGAAGAAACCAACGCGAACAGTTTGATTACCCGCTTTGACCTGTTCGGCAATGACCCAAAAGGACTGTATATGTTGGACAGCGAGCTGAAAGCGCGCGTTTACAATGCTCCGTCTTTGGTGTTGTAAAAGAATCGAATCATATCGGGGAAGTCTTCTTTCCGACAATCGGAAGGAGGGCTTCTTTTTTGTTTTGTTTGATAAAAAGAGAGAAAAAATCGAAAAATTTTGTTTTTGCGATATTTTTGTTATAAACGGAAAATTATTCCGGTATTCTGTTTTTAAATTTATGGAATAAAGATAAGAAAACAGGGAAAACAGAGGATAAAATCCAGACAACAGACAGAAAATAAAGCAGTTTTTACTTTATTGCTGTGAAGCGATAACTTGTAAAGTATTAAAAAATAATTTACAATATAAAGGTATTTCCTTAACAGATTTTAAGGAAAAGTCTTTTTAAGAGAGAGGAAGAAAAAACGTGTTAGAAAAATTGTTCCATCTGAAAGAGAACAAGACAAACGTAAAGACGGAAATTACCGCCGGTATTACCTCCTTCTTTACAATGGCGTACATCATTTTTGTAAACCCTCAGATTCTTTCTGCGGCAGGAATGGACCCGGGAGCTGTTATGCTCGCAACCTGTGTTTCCGCTGCAATCGGTACCTTCCTGATGGCATTTTTGGCAAACTATCCGTTTGCTCTGGCTCCGGGAATGGGATTGAACGCATTCTTTGCTTTTACAATCTGCGGTTCGATGGGTTACAGCTGGCAGGCAGCGTTGGCAGCGGTCTTTATCTCCGGCTGTTTGTTTATCGTGATTACCGTTACCGGTGTTCGTGAAGCGATTGTCCGTGCAATTCCGAAAGAATTAAAGAACGCAATCAGCGTCGGCATCGGCTTCTTTATTGCTTTCATCGGTTTGAAAAACGCAGGAATGTTAAAGTTTACGATTGACCCGGGCAAATATCAGAATTTTGACGGAACCATCGTAGCAGATTCCTCCCCGATTCCTGCTTTTGACTTTACCAGCGCATCGACTCTGCTGGCAATTTTCGGTTTGATTGTTCTGGCTGTGCTGTATGTCAGAAATATAAAAGGCTCTTTGTTTATCGGAATTCTGGTAACTTCCGCGGTAGGTTGCCTGCTTCAGTTTGTTCTGGGCATTGATGTCGGCGTAACAGCTCCTACCGGGGGTATTGCAATTCCTTCCCTCGCTCCTACCTTTATGCAGTTTACCAAAGGCTTCGGCGAACTGTTTAACTTCAGCGACGGTATAGGAACCGCCTTGATTTCGGTTGTTTCTGTTTTAATCGCCCTTGTTTTGGTTGATATGTTCGATACCATCGGTACTTTAATCGGTACTGCAACCAGAGCAAATATGCTCGACGAGGACGGCAACCTGCCAAGAGCAAGCGGCGCGCTTTTAGCAGACGCTATCGCAACCGTTTGCGGCGCAGTTATGGGTACTTCCACCGTTACAACCTTTGTAGAATCCGCATCCGGCGTTTCCGAAGGCGGACGCACCGGTTTAACTTCCTGCACCACAGGCGTTCTGTTCCTGCTGGCAATCATCGCTTCTCCGTTCTTGGGTCTGGTACCGACTGCGGCAACCGCTCCGGTTCTGATTATTGTGGGCGTTCTGATGATGGCAAGCGTTAAGAACATCAACTGGAGCGAGTTTGAAACCGCTCTGCCGGCATTCTTGACCATCGCTTGTATGCCGTTTGCTTACAGCATTGCGGACGGTATCGCAGCAGGCTTCATCTTCTTTACCGTAACAAAACTCTTTAAAGGCAAAGCAAAAGAAGTACATCCGATTATGTATGTTCTGTGCGCTCTCTTTATTCTGAGATTTATCATCGTTATGTAATAAAAAAACACGCTTCGTTTAGAAGCGTGTTTTTTTATCTCTGTTTTCCTTTTTCTTTCATCATGATGCAGCGCAACTTGCCGCCGTACTTTTCCTTTTGCAGCATACAGCGCAGACCGGCTGATTCCAATGCCTTTCGGCTGGGGATATTTTTGGGGGAAACGGTTGCCATAACAAACTTGGTTCTCCCGTCGCTCAAAAGATAGTCGCTGCACAGGCGGCACATCACGCTGTGCATATGATAACCGCGAAAGTCGGGGTGCGTCATCGCAATTTCCAGATGAGCAACATGGGAAAGCTCGTTCGCAGAAAGACCGAGATCCGCCCCGAGGTTTTCCTCATCGGGCGGATACAGGCAGCCAATCAGGTAAGCGGGGAAACTGTCGCTTCGCTCCTTTTCGGGAAAGACAGCGAAAGCTACCCCGTGACAGAGCAAAAACTCCCATTCCTTTCGGGAAAGGGGAACAAAGGTGTCCGGGTCCTCCACGCAGGAGCAAAGATACTGCTGAAAGGAAAGGATAACACTGATTTGTTCTAAAGAAAGCCGAACAATCGAGCAGGGAAGGGATTGCCCGTTTTTGGAAAAGGTCATGTCAGAAAATAACTGCATCGGTTAGCTCCTTTCAGAAACTGTGTCGGATTCGTCTACGGTATCCGGGTCATATGGGGGAGAAACAAAAGCGGCAATCAGCATGGCAACCGCTCCTCCCACCAGTTTAGCGATAATAAAGGTGAGTACCGCGCTGTTTTCCACCGAGGAAACGAAGGCAAGCTGACCTCCGAACACAAAGCCGGAGGTAACGCAGGCAGCGGCGTTCATCAGCTGTCCGCGTTTATCCATTTTGGAAAAGACGGACAGCATCGAAACAGAGTTGATGAGGTTTAACAGCAGTCCGATGATAGCAAACTCGTTGACGTGGATAATGCGGGCGAGTGCAAGAATCTGATGCATAAAGTATTTCAAGATAAGGTTAGAAAGGATAAACGAGCCGCAGACGATAACCGAAATTTTAAAGACAATGGTTAAAACTTCGCCGATTAGTTCGGGATTGACAAAGGTAAGCTTTGGCGAAGCGGCAAAAACCTGCACTAAAATAAAGGCAAACAGCAAAACAGCAAGCAGATTGATTCCTTTTCCCACCTTTTGAAAGAGGTGAATGGCTTTTTCGCCGCCGTAGAAGATGCACAAAGCCAACGCCGCGCAGATAATAAGGACGGGGAGAAGGCTGAGCAGCAGCGATGACAGGGACATTCTGCAAAGCAGTCCGCCCACCACCAAAACGGCAGGAACCGCAATAATGCCGTACACCATGCCGGTCATTAAATTTTTGGAATCCTTGTGCGGAACGTTCCCCAAAGCGATGGGCAGGGAGAAAGAGATGGTACAGCCTAAGGTAGAAGCGAGCAGAATACCGGAAAAAATCTTCTGCGCCGGGTCGGAGCAGAGAGTGTCCGCGATGGAATATGCGCCCATATCTACGGCAAGGACGCTGCTGATTAAAATAGAGGGGTCAAGCGGCAGCGAAACGCCTTGAAGCCGGACGGACAAAAATTGCCCGAGCATAACGGAAAAGCAATAAACGCCGGACATGGTCAGGGCAAGCGAGCCCATCATGGTCATGCCGCGGTCAAATTCTTCGGCAAGTCCCAGTTTGCCGCCAATCATTTTGTCAAAAAGACCAATCATGGCGCAAATCAGTAAAACAGCAATCGGAAAGTTCATAATATCCTCCTGAAAATAAAAATAGGCAGATATTATATTAGCATAATTTATAAAAAAAACAAGAACTTTTTGGTTTGTATAAAAAATAACAAGGTAAAATTGTATAAAATCATAGATAATTTGTGATATTTTGAAATTTTTTTAGAAACAGAAAGACAGAATAAACAAAAAACAGCGTCGGAATTTCCTGACGCTGTTTTTGCTTTAACAATAAGTTCCTGCGGCAAATCCGGTAGAAAAGGCAATTTGCAGATTAAATCCCCCGGTATATCCGTCCACATCCAGCACCTCTCCGGCAAAGTGCAGATGAGAAAGAAGTTTGGATTCCATCGTTTTGGGATTTACCTGTGTGACGTCCACACCGCCTGCGGTCACAATCGCCTCCTCAATCGGTCGGAAAGAAAGCGGCGTGAGGGACATCTGCTTTATGGCGGCAATCAGCCGTTCCCGCTGCTCTTTGGTAATCTGGTTAATTTTGGTGTCAAAGGCAATCCCGCTCAGCGAAGCGATAACCGGAATACTCTTTTTGGGGAGAAGCAGCCCCAGAGAGTTAATAAAATCCTTGTTGATAAACTGGCTGAAATCGCGCAGAATACGCGCGTCCAGCTGCTGTTCGCTCAGCGCCGGCTTCCAGTCAATCACCAAACGATAATGGCTCAGAGAGCCGCTTTTGTCCGGCTGCATATGGCAGCTTGCGCTGAGTACTAACGGACCGGATACGCCAAAGTGGGTGAACAGCATTTCTCCCAGCTCCGAAAATACCGTTTTTCCGCTGCGGGAATCAATGACGGTAAGGGTTACGTTTTTTAAAGAAAGTCCCATCATGTCGCGGCAGATTTTTTCCCGACACACAATGGGAATTAAGGACGGGCGCAAAGGGGTAACGCGGTGCCCTGCCTGACGGGCAAGCCGATAGCCGTCGCCGGTAGAGCCGGTAGCAGGATAACTTTTTCCTCCGGTCGCAACGATTACCGAGTCGGAATAGACAGATTCTCCGTCTTGGGTTTTCACTCCGATAACGCGGGGAGAATCCTGTGAAGAATCAATCAGCAGCTCCTCTGCGCAGGCGTAACCGATGCGGCAGCCCAGCTGCTGCGCAGTGTGTACTAAGGCGTTGACAATATCGGCAGAGCGGTCGGAAACGGGGAAAACCCGCTCGCCGCGCTCCACCTTCAGGGCAACGCCGTGTTCCTCAAAAAATCCCATCACTTCATACGGGTTAAAGGCGTTCAGCGAGCTGTACAAAAAGCGGGGATTGCTCAAAACATTCGGCATAAATTCTTCCACAGTGCAGCAGTTGGTGACGTTGCACCGTCCCTTGCCGGTGATAAGCAGCTTTCTGCCCGGGCGATCTGTTTTTTCCAACACAAGAACCCGCTTTCCAAGCTCCGCCGCGCGAATCGCTGCCATCAAGCCTGCGGCTCCCGCGCCGATGACAATGGTGTGATACTGTTTCTCAGACATGGAATGTTTCATCCTCCGTTTTTTCATAGACATTGTATTCGTCCCAGATGTGTTCCAGCTGGGCGTAGGTTTGGCTGATTTCGTCCTGTTTTTCCAATCCCACTGCGACCACCAAAGCGTTCAATACGCTTAAAGGAGCCACCAGAGAATCGACAAAGGAAGCCATATCGCTGCGGGCAAGCAGGCTGATGTTGGCAATCGAAGCAAGCGGCGAAGAGGCGCAGTCGGTCAGCGCAATCACGTTTGCCCCCTTGTTGCGGGCATATTTGGCAGCCTTTAAGGTGCGCTGCGAGTAACGCGGAAAGCTGATGGGAATCAAAACGTCCTCCTCGGTGATGCGGAACAGCTGTTCAAACATTTCACTGGTGCTGGTTGTGTTGATTAGATGGACATTTGGGAAAATATGGTTAAAATAGAACTGTAAAAATCCGGCAAGAGAGGCTGCGCTGCGCACGCCGATGATGTAGATGTGGTTTGCATGGATAATTTTCTGGACCGCTTCGTCAAAATTGCGGTTGTCCAGCTCCTCCATCGTGTGTTTGATGCGTTCGATGTCCATCGACAGCACTTTTGCGGCAACGTTGTTTCTGCCGATTTGGTCGCTGGTAATCTCCATTCTCTGCACAGAGGTTAAGCGGTTGCGGATAATTTCCTGCAATCCCTTTTGCAGCTGAGGATAGCCGTCAAACCCCAGTTCAAAGGCAAAGCGAACAACGGTAGATTCGCTGACCCCCACCGTCGAACCCAAACGGGAGGCTGTCATAAAGGCGGCTTTTTCATAATGTTCCAGAATATAGCGCGCAATCAGCTTCTGCGCTTTGGAAAACTCGGGCATCCGAGTTTCTATCTGATTTAAAAAATCAATATTCATCACAGTAATCTCCTTGTGAATGACCTCATTTGGCAGATTTTATTCTGCGCTTTCCTTTTATTTTAGACCTATTTTTCGGAAAAATCAAGGAAAATTGCAGGAAAGAACAGCATTTTCCTGCAAATCGGCTCAAAAATGAATTTTTTCTCGCAAAATCCCGCCCCTTTCTCCGAAAAAAACCTCGGACTTGACAAAGAAGAGAAAATCTGGTACACTGACAGCGCACAAAAAAGAAGGGGTGCTGCAACCGATGCGGCTGAGAGAAAGACAAACGGGTCTTTTAACCCTAAACCTGATCCGGGTAATGCCGGCGGAGGGATCTGTGATAAGATTTGCTTTCTGTCGTCCTATCCGGGGCGGCATTTTTTATTTTGAGAGGAGCAAATGTTATGACACAATCGTTTCGCACCAAGCGCCTGGTAGAAAGCGCGCTGATGATCGCCCTGTCAACCGTTCTGTCCTTTATTGTCCTGTTTAAGCTGCCTTTCGGCGGCTCGCTGACGCCGTGCAGTATGCTGCCGATTATCCTGATTGCCTACCGTTACGGCACAAAATGGGGATTGGCAACCGCCTTTTCGTTCAGCTTGATTCAGGGAATACAGGGAATCGCCGAGGGAACCTTCAGCGCGGCTGCTTTGGGGGTGGAAAACGGCGTGTTTAACGGCGGATTCTTTTCGGGCAGTCCGCTGCTTGCGGCGTTCGGCATCTTTTTGCTGGATTACATCATTGCGTACACTATGTTGGGCTTCGGCGGAATTTACCGCAATCGAATCAAAAGCAAGCCGCTGGCTTTGGTGTGCGGCATTTTGACAGCGGGACTGCTGCGGTATGTTGCCCATGTTATTTCCGGGGCAATCTTTTTCGGAATCTGGGGCGAATGGTTCTTTACCCAGGAAGGCTTTTTTGCATGGGGACAAACTCTGGTGGAAATGTTCCCGGGCAAAACGCTGTATGTGCTGTATTCTTTGATTTATAACCTCTTTTTCCTGACGCCGGAGGTGGGATTGACTGCCGTCGCAGGATTCTTTGTCGCCAAAGCGATGCCGAAGTTTGTAAAGAAACAGGAACTTGCCGCTAATAAATAATAAACAACAAACAACAACACCCCCGAATCGGAACAAACCGCTTTCGGGGGTGTTGTGCTTTTTAGAAAAAGGCAGAAAAATCATGCGCCGATTGCATAGACTTTCTGTATTTTTCTTGTATAAAAAATGAATTGATTTTTGTCAAAGAATCGGGTATCATGAAGTTAAAACAGATATTTGTAAAATCAAAAAAGGGAGAGATGGCGCATGAAATACAGATAAAAATAATCGCTGTAAAATCGGGCGGGAAAAAACGGTTGCCGCATAAAACTTCCGGAAAACAGAGGAAAAAAGGAAGAAAGAGAAGAAAATTTTATAAATTTTTTTGCAAATGTGTGATTGTTGCACCTTTCCATGCAACTTTTCGGGCGTTTTGGGGTATAGGTGAAAGAGGATTTTAAAGAAAAAACGGAGAATCCCGGAGAAAAGGGAGCAAGGAAAGGGAGGATAGCGATGAAAAAAGAAATGAGATATTTTTTGCCAATCTGTTTTCTGATATTTTTGATGACGGTTACTTCCTGTTCATTGAGGGAAGTGCCCGTTGTTTCCCAACCGCAGCCTAACCCGCAAAACGGGGAAACGGACAGCAATCTTTCTAAAGAACCCGATTTCGCAGAGCAGGAAGCGTCCGATTTATCAAACAAAAATCTTTCCGATACAGAATACGAAATCTCCTTTGCGGAAATTCCCTTTTCCGAAGATTTTCCTGATTTGGCGTTTCTGCCAACCCTTTTTGAAGATAAGCTGATGCTAACATTTGCTCTTCCTTTATCCGATACACAATGGAATACGATGGTTTACGATTTAAAAACGCAAACAAGCACGGCGCTCCCTTTTTATGCGCCAAATCGTTTTTATGCGGACGAAAACGATTATTACTACCTTTCCAACCGTTATTCCGGAGAAGGAATTACAACTGTTATGAAAATGAATCGGGAAACACTGGAGTCCGAAACAATTTACAGTTCTCCAAAGGGTTATCAGCTTACCTGCAATCTTTCGTTCGGCGCCGGTTTTCTGGTGTGGGCGCAGGCTCCTTGTGAGGAAGAATACAGCGAAGAATATGAAATATGGGGATATGATATCGCAAAAGAAGAAGTATTCCTGATTGACCCTCACTGTTACGGCAGCATTGATTATCCTCATGCAATCAGCGATGGATACCTGTGTTACCTTAAAAAGCAATTTCCCTCAGAACAGCCATATCTTTTGACCGGATATTCCCTGAAAGACCGAAAGCAGATTGCTTCGGTGGCAACAGAGGAAGAACCTGCGCATTTTGCCTTTAACGGAAGATACCTTGCATGGTCTGACAGTTTGGATAGAGAACAGCTTCATTTTAGTAAAAAAGACGGCGACAAATCCGATACCTCGGAAGAAGAAGTCGGTTGTCCTGCTTTTATCAAAGACTGCTGTCTTCTCTATGTGACAGGAACACCGAGAAACAAGATAGAACTTTATGACCTTGAAAAAGAGGAAAAAATTCCGATTTTTTCCGATCCGGAGTTAAAAGAATCGTTTCTTGATTTCTGCGCAACAGATGATGCCGGGCGAGCCGTTTTTATGACAAGAACAAAATCAGCAAATCCCGGAGAAAATAATGCTCGAATTTTCCTGCTGACTGTTACCGAAAAGAAAAGTTGAAATTTTATGTTTTCCCCAAAGCAGAAACTCTGTATTAACTGAAGCAAGCAGCAATCGGAACAAAATCGGATAAGGGAAAGTCTGCTACCCCGTAAATTTTCCGGAAAACAGATGAAAAAAAGGCAGAAAGAAAAGAAAATTTTATAAAATTTTTTGCAAATGTGTGATTGTTGCACCTTTCCGTGCAATTTTTCGGGCGTTTTGGGGTATAGGTGAAAGAGGATTTTAAAGAAAAAACGGAGAATCCCGGAGAAAAGGGAATAAAAATATACTGATAGAATATGGAAATTGAAAATCCAAAGGCGGCAGTTTCGCTGTATGACGGATAAAATATCAGGAGGTATTTTTTATGAAAAAGAAACGATATCTGACAATGATGGCAACAGTGATGGCGGCAAGTCTTTCTCTTTCGGCGGCAGCAGCTCCGATGGGGAGGACAGAACTCAAAATGGGTTTGTCTTCGTCGGTGCAGGATAAGGTTCAGCCGACCAAACGATACAGCAAAGAACAGCTCAAAGCGGTAGAACAAGAGATTAAAAAACTCAAAAAAAGCTATGAGGATATTCGCGACTGTAAAATTGATGAAAAGAAAAACCGCGTTGTTGTTACGGTAGTCGGAACGGTTGTCCCCAAGTTAAAAAACGCGTTGGCAAACATTCCGAATAAAAATGCGGTTGAAGTTGTTGTTGTCTCCGACGAGGACGGATTCGGTGATGAAAGTGTTCCGCCGCAAGAGCAAATTCCACCGACAGCTGACAGTCAACCCACCCATCGGGACGAACGGTTTTATGCGACACTGGATTTGGGCACATACTTGGAAGAAACGGTAAAGCTCAACGATAAAAGTTATACCTATGTAGACCTTTACCCCGAAGAAGGACAGGTTGTAATCGGTGTTCCGACAGTAAAAAACAGGGAACGAGCGATGAGCGCGGTAAACGCTTACCCCAATAAAGGTGAGGTTCGGGTCGAATATTGCCTGTGTCCTTATTCTTATCATGAAATTTATGAAGCGTACAAAGAAATTATCAAGGATAGTTTTATCAAGAAAAATAAGGCGAATAAAAAAATTTATGATGTTGACCACTGGGGCGATTGTATCCGCATTTTATACCGCGAAAAGGTTCCGGGACTGGAAGAATGGCGCAACACCAGTAAATATGCCGACATGATTGCGCTGGAACCTTGTCAAAACTGATTTTTCCGAAAAACAACCGTTCTCAACTGCCGTCATTTGCTTTTCACCCGTTTTAAAATTTAACAGTTTATGTTATACTGATGACAGTTTATACAAAGATGAAAACGAAGGAGAGAAAAGCAGATGATTTTAGAAACAGAACGCTTGATTTTACGGGAAATGGGGGAGCAGGATATTCGGGATTTAAAGGAAATGCTGCAAAATCCGCGGGTGATGTACGCATACGAGCACGATTTTACCGACCGGGATGTGCGGGAATGGCTTGCGCGCCAGCAGAAAAGGTATCGTGAATACGGTTTTGGATTGTGGGCAATGATTTTAAAATCCACCGGAGAAATGATTGGGCAGGCGGGCTTAACCATGCAGCCGTATCGCGAAAAGCAGGTGTTGGAAATCGGCTATCTGCTCAAAGAATCGTTTTGGCACTGCGGTTATGCAAGGGAAGCAGCAGCCGGGTGCAAACAATACGCCTTTGAGGTTTTAAAAAGGGATAAGGTTTATTCCGTCATCAAATCGGACAATATCGCCTCTCAGCGGGTTGCAAAAAGCATCGGCATGGAAAAAGAAGATACCTTTATCACCCAATACTATAACGGAGATATGCAGCATGACCTGTACTCGGTGCATAGATGATCCTTATTTTATTTTGCAGCCCAGTGTAAGAACCCAATGCTGCTTAAAACAGATGCCGCTTTCGGTAAGATAAGGGGAAAAACCGGTTTTTTCTCCTCCGTCAATCTCTTGCTGCATTTGGTATGTAATTTTTTGCTGAACCGCTTCGGGTGCGGCGGTCAGGTTGAGCCAGTGAATCAGCTTCTGTTCGATTTCGGCAGTGCTGCATTGTTCAATCTCTAAACCGTATGTGGAAAAAAGAGAACACATTTCCTGTTTGCTTAAATTTTTTACATGAGAGGGATCACGCAGTGTTTCAATTTTATCTTCAATATCTCTCAGCTCTTCGTCAGCCGACTCCATATCAATCATTACTAATTTTCCACCCGGTTTTAAAACCCTTACCATTTCCGAAAAAGCAGTATCTACATCGGTAAAATGGTGAAAAGCCAAACGGGAGAAGACTATCGAAAAACTGTCATTTAAAAAAGGAAGTTCCTCAGCGTAGCCTTTTATGAAAGTTATGTTATGAAGCTGACTATTTTCAGCTTCCTGTTTTCCTATTTCTAACATAGAAACGGTTGCGTCTAAACAAACGACAGACTGCACCAGAGGAGCAAAGGAGCGTCCGCAGGCACAGGTTCCCGCAGCAACCTCTAAAACAGTGTCCTGCTTTTGAAGGCGCAGGGCATCAACGGTAGCTTTCAGATAATCTTCCTTTGAAAAATTGACAGTTTTGCTTTCAAAGTTCGGTGCCTGAATTTGGAAAGAAGAATTGATTTCTTTTAAATTTTTGGGTTTCATACAAAATTTCCTTTCTCTTGTAAAGCAGATGGTATGTTGCTCACAGTTGTTTGCAAACTTCTGTAGGTGTTATAATTTTATCACAATATAAAGCGAAATAGTATGAAAAAACAGCCGATTATTATCATTATCTTTTCAAATTGCAGGAGGAAAGACAAGATGGAACAGGAGAGAAAACAATATATCAATTCGGTTAATTTGAATATCAACACAGATTTTCCGTATCTGATGCTGGAAGTTGTCGATGATAAAGCCTATCCCAGAAACCCGGGTTTTCAGGTTATGCATTGGCATGATGATTTGCAGTTCATCTTGGTACAAAGCGGAAAAATTGCGGTACAAACCCTCAGCGATTCGGCAGAAGCAACGGTGGGAGAAGGCTTTTTTATTAACAAAGATGTGATACATTATGTGAAACGATTAGGAAGGTGCAGCTATTACAGCTTTTTGTTTCCGTCATATTTTTTGGAATTTTATGCGGGAAGTCCGGTGAAGGAAATGGTGGAAAGTGTTACCGAAAACGCACAGATTTCCTTGCTGCATTTTGATAAAACTGTCAAATGGCAGGAAGAAATTTTAAATCACTTGCAGCAGTTAGCCCAAGTCGGCAAAGAAAAGGGTGCATTTTACCCATATGAAGTGCTGGTGCAGCTGTCTTGTATCTGGCTGATTTTGCAAAAAAATCTGCTGTTGCCGCAAAAGCGGACGCAAAGCGAGAAAACACTTAGAATACAAAAAATGCTGCGATATTTGGAAGAACACTATGGGGAAGAAATTTCTTTGGAAGACTTGGCAAAAAGCGCAAATATCAGCAAATCGGAGTGTTCCCGCTGCTTTAAGACGAGTTTAAATACAACACCGTACCGATATTTAACAGAAATTCGCTTGTCAAAGGCGGCGCAATTTTTAAAGGAAACAGAACAACCGGTCGGGGAGATTGCTCAAGCAGTCGGATTTCATCAGGCAAGTCATTTTGGCAAATGTTTTAAAGAAAAAACAGGGTGTACCCCCGCAGAATATCGAAAACGGAAAAGAAAATAAGATTTGAAAGGCAATCAAGTTAAAATAACGGTATAAAAAAACAACCCGCACGGTGATTTTCTCATGCGGATTGCATTTGGGTTACGGTTTCAGATAACCGACCAATCTTTTCTTTTCTAAAGGAATCAGTCCGATTTTTTGATAAAATCCATTGGCGCGGGGGTCGTCCGCATCTGTCAGAAGAAAGACGGAACGGACAGACCGATACTCTTTTAAAACAAGGGAGAGCAGCTCCGTCCCGATACCCCGATGCCAAAATGCGGGATCGACCAACAGATCTTGAATCAGGACAATGTGTTCCCCGTCCCCGACACAGCGGGCAAAGCCGATCAGCCGTTCCTGTTCGTATGCTCCGAAAAAGGAAAGGCTGTTTTCAAATGCCCGCTGCAAGGCGGCGCGGTCGGTGAGGTATGCGCTCCAACCGCAAAGGGCATACAAATTTTCTGCTTGGGAAAGGCAGAGTTCAGAAAGCTTTTGGTATCTCATAGTGATTTTTCCTCCTTTTGTTCTCGGTTTTTTAGGTTTGCAAGCAGGGTTTCGCGGTAGCGGCGGGCAGCGTCCTCGGTTTTATTCTGTCCAAAGTGATAGTAAACCGTTCCCTGCAAAATATCCGGCAGATATTGTTGACGGACATAATGGTCGGGGTAATCGTGCGGATATTTGTAGAATTGCCCTTTCTGATCGATCTCTGCTCCGTCAAAGTGTTTATTTTGCAGACAGCGGGGAAAATCTCCGACCTTGCCTGCCCGCACGTCGGCAATCGCCTGATTGATTGCCGCATAAGAGGAGTTGGATTTGGGGGCGGTTGCCATTGTCACCACTGCCTGCGCCAGCGGAATCCGCGCTTCGGGCAGTCCCAGTTGGAGCGCGCTGTCCACGCAGGCTTTTACGATAACGGCGCACATCGGGTAAGCCATGCCGATGTCCTCGCTGGCAATCACAAGCAGGCGGCGGCAGGGGGAAATCAGGTCGCCTGCTTCCAAAAGTCTTGCCAGATAGTGCAGGGCGGCGTTTTCATCCGAGCCGCGAATGGATTTTTGCAGGGCAGAAAGCAGGTCATAGTGGACATCATCGCTTTTGTCATAGCGCAAGGCGGCGCGTTGGGAAACGGTTTGCAGCTGCTGCGCCGTAATGGATTTTACCCCGTTTTCCACCGAAGCGGAAAGGTAGGCAATTTCCAATGTATTGATGGATTTTCGCACGTCGCCCCCGCAGGAAAGCGCGATGCTGCGCAGAACATGGTCCTCTAAGGTGAGGGTGAGATTTTCCTGCGCCGCTTCTTCGGTTAGAACAGATACGGCGCGCTGCAAAGCGGCTTCGATTTCGTCCGGGGTAACGGATTTAAATTCAAAAACGGTGCTTCGGCTGATAATGGCATTATAGATGTAAAAATACGGATTTTCGGTGGTGGAGGCAATCATGGTAATCTGTCCGTTTTCCAAAAATTCCAGCAAGGTCTGCTGCTGCTTTTTATTGAGGTACTGAATCTCGTCCAGATACAAAACGATGCCGTTGCGCCCCTCCAAGGTGTCCAGAGAGGAGATAATCTCCTTAAAATCGGCGGTGCTGGCGGTGGTTCCGTTTAATTTATACAGTTTTTTGCCTGCCTGTTTGGCGATAATGCGGGCGACGGTGGTTTTTCCAGTTCCGGGAGGACCGTAAAAAATCAAGTTGGCTGCTCTGCCGGATTGGGCGATGCGGTACAAGATACCGTCCTTTGAGAGAATGTGGCGTTGACCGACAACCTCGTCGATGGTTTGGGGGCGCATTCGGTCGGCTAATGGAATACTCATGCAATTCTTCCTTTCTGTTCCCGTAAAGCGGAGAAAAATCGAAATCTATCTATTATTATAATCATTTTGCCCAAAATCTTCAATACAAAGCCCCGAAAAGCCGAACGATTTGGTTTGACAACGGGGAAAAAGACGGATAAAATAGGGAAGGAATCGGGAACGGTTCGGAAAGAAGGAAATACGATATGCGTAAAATAAAAGCTGTGATTTTTGATTTGGACGGTACGATTTGCAATACCCTAAAGGATTTGGGAGAGTGTACCAACCGGGCATTGGCAGACTTTGACCTGCCGCCGCACCCGATTGAGGATTACCGCATGATTGTGGGAAACGGCGTGGACACCCAGATGAAGCGGGCAATCGGGGAGGAAAAATATACCAAGGAGTTGGGCGACAAGGTAAAGGAACATTTTAAACGGTATTACGCACAGGATTATTTAAAGCACACAAAACCCTATGAGGGAATGGAGGAGGCGCTGGACTGTCTGCATGAGATGGGACTTATGACAGCGGTATTTTCCAACAAGCCGGACGAATTTGCGGGAAAACTGTGCAGAGAGCTGTTTGGAGAGCGTTTTTCGATGGTGGTGGGAAACCGTCCGAATGTGCCTGTAAAACCGGACCCAAGCGGCTTGCAGCCGATTTTAAAGGAGCTTGGTTTGAAAGCGGAGGAATGTGTTTATTGCGGGGATTCCTGCGTAGATATTGATACCGGAAAAAATGCCGGTATGAAAACAATCGGCGCAGCGTGGGGCTTTCGTGGAAGAAAGGAACTGGAAGAGCGCGGCGCAGATGCGGTGACAGAACAGCCGAACGAACTTCCCGTATTGCTGAAACAATGGGAAGAATAGGCGAAAAAAGAAAACCGGGAAGGAGTTTGGCAGTGAGTCAGCAAAAAATCAGGGCGGGCGTTTCCAGCGCCTGCTTTTTCCCAAAGGAAACGATAGAGGCGGTTCGCATTTTGGCAGACTGGAAGATACCGGAAATTGAAATCTTTTTTAATTCTCCGCGGGAATTAAAAGCAGAATATGTCAGACAACTGAAAGAAATATGTGAACAAGCAGGGACAAAGGTAGTTTCTGTTCACCCGTTTACCTCCTCCAGCGAGCCGATGTACTTTTTTACCGATTACCCGGGACGCTTTGAGGACGGAGTGGAGATTTACAGGCATTTTTTTGGCGCTGCAAGGGAGCTTGGCGCACGCTATGTGGTGTTTCACGGGGATTCTCCGTTCAGCCGCATAGAGGAAAAGAAAGCGTTTGCGCAGCTGAAAAAAACAGACGAAATTGCAAGGGAAGAATACGGAGTGCGTCTGATTTATGAAAATGTAGTGCGGTGCAGAGGAAAAGACCCTGACTATTTTGCTCGTTTAAAGGAATTTTATCCGCAGATGCAGTTTGTTTTGGATGTAAAACAGGCAATCCGCGCCCAAAGGGACCCTGTGGAGTATCTGAAAAAATTGGGAGACAGTATCGTTCACATTCATATCAGTGACAGCAGCGAACAGTCCGATTGTCTGCCGGTGGGGAAGGGGACGATGAACTTGCAGGATTTCCTGCAACAACTGCAAAAAACAGGATTTCAAGGGTGTATTTTGCAGGAACTGTATCGGGAAAGCTATCAAACGGAGCAGGAAGTGTTGGAGGGCTACCGTTTTTTAAGCAGTTTATTAGAAAAAGACGGACAGTAATTTGTACACTGTTTACAAAATTCGACAGAATGATAGTGATAATGCACAATTATAGTGTGCAATTTAAGGGATAATGTACATAGTATATAAAAACAAAGAACCGAATTGTATATTATTCTGGAAGAAATTTCCAGAACGGGATGATATAATACTCCAAGAACGCGAGGGGCAGTTTGGTTGCCCCCCCCTTTATTTTTGAAAAGTTTATTGAGGTGAGGAAGCTGGAAATCAGTAAATTTGTACAGAATTCCGCTGTACAAACGCTCGGTGAAGGCATCGAGTACAAAATGGAGAAAACATCATCCGAAATCAGTCCGGAACGGGAAAGGGAGAGCTACGGCATCGGAGTTTATCGGGGAAACAGCCGCTTGCACGCAATCAAAGACATCACGATCGACAAGGAGCGATTAAAAGCGTTGATTGACCTGTGCAATCGGGAAAAGCTGTCGTTTTGTCATCTTTACGAGGTGGTAGATGACTTTTTGGGAAACTTGTACGGAGAATCTTTTTAAAGAAAATATGTAAAAAATAAAAGAAAAGGATTGTACAAACGGGCGTTTCATATGCTATAATAAGAAGAGGAAAAATATTCCGGCTGTTTTGTTGTTTCAGTCGGAATAAAGATCCTTTTTGAAAGCGATTTTTCTGTAAAAACTTTACATTGGATAGGATAAAGATGGAAAGGAAGCCAAGCTATGAAATGCCCATACTGCCAATATTCCGAAAGCAAGGTCATTGATTCGCGACCGACCGATGAGGATGAAAAAATCCGCCGCCGCCGCGAGTGTATCCGCTGCGGCAAGCGTTTTACCACTTATGAGATTGTGGAAACCACCCCGCTGATGGTGATGAAGAAGGACCGGACAATAGAACCGTTTAACCGGGAAAAGCTGCTCAACGGTCTGCTGAGAGCCTGCGAAAAAAGACCGATTTCCTTAAAAAGGCTGGAGCAGATTGTGGATACCATCGAGCAGAAGCTCAAAAACTCGCTGGAAGGAGAGGTGAGCTCCTGTATGATCGGCGAGCTTGCCATGAAGGAGCTGCGTGGAATTGACCAGGTGGCTTACATTCGGTTTGCCTCTGTTTACCGCGAGTTTCAGGATATTGAATCCTTTATGAGGGAGCTGCGCAAAATCCAGGAGGAACAAGGCGCGGGCGAAGCGGAATCAAACGGGGAAACGGACTGTTAGATTAGATTTTTTAGTTTTGGGATTTCATTGTGATACAGCTCGTAGATGCGGATACGAAGCTCTTGGCAGTGCGCGCTGAGCATTGTGAGGTCTTCGTTAGAGGCAAGCGAAGGAAGATGAGAGGCCAGAGCGGTAATTTTTTCCAGAGGTTCGTGGCGGATATACCAGACCATCGAATCTTTGGAATGGTTCCAATCCTGATAAAACTGCTGCGACAAAGCGGCCGCTTGGGAAAAGCGGTCGCTTTTTGCGTACGCTTCAATCTGCGACACCTGCTTATATGCCGTATCGCAGAGCGATTTGCACTGAAACAATGTATAAAAAGAAACCGACAGAATGACAAAAAGGACAACCAATGCAGTGTACAGCCGTTTCATAAAAAGCCTCCGAAATTTATTTTTGTTCGACCGGAACAATGTAATAATCCCGGTCAGGGGTACAGGTCATGAGGAAGATATCCTCGGACCGGTATCCCTCTTTTTTTAAGATGTTGGCAAGCTGTTTTGGAGTGAGAGAACAGTTTTTCAGTCCTTCGTCAATCACCTTTCGGTCGCTGATAACAACCGAGGGGGGCGGGGTGTCGGGAAGATTGATGTTTGCCGTTTTGGGATTGAGCGACTCATACTTCGGTTTTTTGTAGACCGAGAGTTGACCGGTGGTTTCGGTAACGGCAAAATCAACCTCCCGAATGTCGAAAATACCGTTGGTTCGCAGTTGCTCCATCAAATCGTCCACAGAATAGCGCAGGCTGGAAAGCGCCTGTTGGTCGATGCGTCCGTTGCGGATCAATACGCGGGTGTTTCCCCACAAAAGGCGGCGCAGCCGCAGACTTTTTAAGGTAAGCACCGAAAGAAGCACCTCGAAGCACATCAGGGTGAGAATGGGGACGATGCCGAGAATCAGAGGAATATCGCTGTTTTCAATCGGGAGGGTGGCGATGTTGGAGATTAAAATGGTGACAACAAGTTCCGAGGGTTGCAGCTGCCCCAGCTGCCGTTTTCCCATGACCCTCATACCGACAATCAAAATAGTGTACAAAATTAAAGTGCGTAAAAAAGAAATAAACAATGTTTGCCGCTTCCTTTCTCAAATTCGTATCGTTAGTATCGGTATAAAAAACGGAATTTATGCAGATACTATTTTGGAAAACGATTGAAAGAAAGGGGAAAAACGGTGGCTGCGATGAAAAAAACATGGGAAGAATATTTAGAAAAATTAAAGCAGGCAAAAGAAGCGCAGGCTGCGGTGCGGGGAGGACTGTTTGATTCTTCCGAGCCGCAGGGCGTGGGCAGCAGAAAAGAAGCGAAAACGCCGTTAAAAAAGGATTTGACCGAAAATATGGTGCGTATCAGGGCGTTGGCGCAGAATACAAGCGACTTGCAGGACCGGCAGATTGAGGTGAGCGGGGTTAAGGTTTCCTTGTTAATGTGCGAAGGAATGGTGAATTTGACACTGTTTACCCAGATTATGGTTCGTCCGCTTTGCGAACTGGAGATAGAAAACGCCGACGGGGAAGCGGTGGCGGACTGGGTGAGCAAAAATACGGTGTTTTCTTCCGACCAAAAAGAATTTTTTACCTATGACGAGTTGTTTTCCTTTTTGATGGCAGGGTTTGTTGTGCTGCTGATTGACGGGGTGGACAGAGGAATTGCCTGCGGGATGCAGGGGTATAATTTCCGCTCCGTTTCGGAACCCAGCACCGAGATGAATATCACCGGTTCCCGAGAGGGATTTGTGGAGCCGATTCGGGTGAACCAGAGCATGATTCGGCGCAGAATCCGTTCTCCGAGTTTAAAATTTGAGATGTTTTCCGTAGGAGAAAAGAGCAGAACCGATGTCAGTATGGTTTATTTAACCGATACCGCAGACCCTAAAACGGTGGAATCGGTGCGGCAGAAGTTGGGAAAGGTAAGTTCGGATATTATTTTAAGCCAGGGGTATCTCCGCCCGTATTTGGAGGGAAAACCGCTTTCCCCCTTTTCCGCAGTCGGGACAACGGAGCGACCGGACACCCTGTGCGCAAAAATCAACGAGGGAAGAATTGCCGTTTTGGTGGACGGGACGCCCTTTGCATTGATTGTTCCTTATCTGTTTTCGGAGCATTTTCAGAGCATGGACGATTATTCTTATCGTCCGTATTACGGCTCTTTTATCCGAATTTTAAAATATATCGCCTTTTTTATCTCTGTCTTTTTGCCGGGACTGTATGTTGCAATTACAGTATTCAGTCCGCAGATGCTGCCGGATACCCTGCTGTTTAATATTGCGGCATCGGAGCAGCAGACGCCGTTTTCGATGATGAGCGAGGCGTTGATTATCCACTTTATCTATGAAATCATGCGGGAGGCGGGACTGCGCCTTCCGCGTCCGGTGGGACACGCGGTCAGCATTATCGGGGCACTGGTTATCGGAGATGCGGCTGTTACGGCGGGAATTATCGGTTCTTCCATGGTGATGGTGGTTGCCCTGACAGCGCTTAGTTCCTTTGTGGTTCCTACTTTATATGAACCGGCGGCGGTGCTGAAATTTGTATTTATACTGGTGGGGGGAACTTGGGGATTATTTGGAATTTCGGTGGGGTTTGTGCTGCTGCTTGCAAATCTTTGCGCATTGGAATCGTTTGGTGTCCCCGTCATGGCGCCTACCTCCCCGTTTTCGGCAGCGGATATGCGGGATAATTTTTGGAGAAGCGGCTGGAAAAGTTTGGGAAAATTGCGGCTGCGGGTGCAGGATTTGCCCGGCAGCCGGCAGAAAACAGAGAAAAAAGGGGGAGAAGAATGATTGGGGAAATAAGAAAACCGAAGGTAAGCGCAGCGCAGTTAGCGGCTTTGATGGTGCTGTCCCGATTGTTTATCCTTTTGATTTTTGTTCCGAACACGCACGAGTCGGTCAGCGGTACGGCTTCTCTGCTTTCTATTGCGGTGGGGTATTTTTTGACGGTGTTGGCGTTGGTTCCGCTTGATTTTTTGTTCAAAAACAATCCGAATCAAAATCTGTATGAGATTGCGGTGCAGTGTTCCCCGAAAGTCGGAAAGATTACCGCAGCCGGATTTTATCTGGTTTGCACTGCGGTTGCTTCCGAAACGGCGACCCAGTTTAATCTTTTTTTGACAGGAGCGGTTTATCCCCGCGCAAATAAACAGGCGGTGAACCTGATTTTCTGCATCGCTGTGTTGTATTTGGCTTTTTTAGGCTTGGAGGCGCTGAACAGAACTGCGGCAATCATGCTGTTTGTGATGGTAGTTTCCTTGGGATTGTTAGGATTTGGACTGTGGAAATTTTTTGACCCATTGAACCTGATTTCTCCGCTGTATGACGGGTGGTCTGCTGTGGCGCAGGGTTCGATTTTATATTTTACGCAAAATATAGAGCTGATTGCCTTTGCCTTGCTGGTTTCTTATTTGAATCAAAAAAGTGTGAGGAAACCGTTTTTTGCCTATCATACCGTGGTCAGTCTTCTTTTGACTGCGGTGGGATTTGCTTCCATTGTTGTTTTGGGAAACTACGGGGAAACCAGAAACTTTCCGATCTACACCATGTTTGTCCTTTCCGGTTCCAATGTGTTTTACCGCTTTGACTATATTTTGATTGCAATCTGGGTGGCTGTTTCGATGATTCGGGCAGCGCTGTATTTTATGCTGTCGGCAAAGATGTTGGACGAGTTGAGCGGAAGAAAGCTGCGGAAAAGAGCGATGTGGATTCAGACAGCGGCAGTTTTGCTGCTGTCAAGCCTTTCGACGGAAAATATTCGCCTGTTTGGTCTGATTTACCGCTTTTTGGCAAGCGGAATACCGGTGTATCTGTTGTTGCTGTTGCTGCCGTTGGCTTTGCTGTTTTTACAATGGAAACGGGGAAAGCGGAGCGAAGAACAAGGTTCAAAGGAGGGGGAACGGGCGTGAAGATAAAAAACCGGTTGTTTTTGGCAGCAACCCTCTGTATGCTGCTTTGTTTGAGCGGCTGTATGAGTTCGGCAGAGCTGAAAAACCGCACCATTGTCAAGATGGTGGGGGTTGACGCGGAGGGGGAAGAGTTTATTTTAACGATGCTGCAATTTGCCCCAAAAGCCGAATCGGGAGAAAAAACATCGGAATCCGAAACAAAAATTGCGCAGGTGCGGGGGAAAAGCATCAGCGAAGCCATTGGCAAGGTGAGCCAGTATACCGGAAACGAGGTCTTTTTGGGAAACAGCGGATTTCTGGTAATCGGCAAGGAGGCGGCGGAGCAAGGGGTGGAGCGGGCGCTTAACTTTTTTAACTCCAACCATGAGGTGAGTCCCGAACTGTATATCGTGATGGCAAAGGACAAGGCAGAGGACGTTATCAGAGTACAATGTGAGGAAGGGGCGGCGACCACCCAGCTAAAAAGTCTGGTGGAGCAGGGACAGAAGAACGGATTGTTGGGAAGTCCTACGCTGAGAGATGTGATGAACCGCTTGCAAAGCGACTGCGCAGAACCGTATCTGCCGTTGGTGGATATTGTGAAATCCAAAAACGGGGAAAAGGTAATCAAGATAAGCGGAATGGCAGTTTGCAAGGACGGAAAGGCGAAGGAACTGCTTTCCGTAGAGGAAGCGAGGGGCGTTTTGTGGGCGACCGACGAGCTGCACAGGGCGCTGCTGACCGTCGATTTTGGGGAAGAAAAGAAATCGACCGCTTCGGTGGAACTGGGAGAAAGCAAAAGCAGGGTGAAGGTTCACCTAAAAGAGGGAAAGCCGGTTTTGGAACTGAGCATTAAAAGCAAGGGACACTTAAAAGAAGTGAATTTTGACCGAGGCGGCGGGGTGAAGATGGAGGAGTTAAAGGAGATTGAAAACGAGGTTTCTTCCCGAATCAAATCAACGGCGGAAAGAACGATTGACAAGGTGTTGTTTCGGGAAAAATGCGATGTGTTCCGTTATTCCGAATTTATAAAAAAGGAAGAGCCGGATTATTGGAAGAAAAATGAACAGAGGTGGGACGAGGTGATTGATGAAATAGAAATTTATGTATTTGTTAACTGTAAGATTGACCACCCCGGATTGGAAGCCAAGCATCATCAGGTAGCGGAGCAAAGATAAAGACTCTGGAAAAAGGAAAAAATCTGTGGTAAAATAAGAGCAAACAAAGCACAACACCGATACAGACAGAAAGAAGGAAGAAAGATGAAGGCAAGAATTGTTCCGCGCAAAGAGATTGTTTTGCTCTATCGCCACAACGAGGCAGAAAACGGAGAAAAATTGATTGACCTTTTCAAACAAATGAAGCTGGAGTACCGTTTGGTGGAGGAAAAGGATCTGAACAAAACAACCGGAGAATTGGCAGGATACCGGGCGGAAACTCAGATACAGGAGCAACCGGAGAATTGTCCGCGGACGCCGGCGATGGCGTTGGGCGGATTGTCGGGCAGCCGATTGGATCATTTGCTTACCGAAATGAACCGCGCAAAAATTGATATTCCTGTGAAGATGGTGATTACGCAGCATAACGAAGGGTGGAAATTTGCAGACCTAATCTCGGAAGTACAGAAGGAACACGAGCTGTTTTTGTCGATGGAACGGCTGCAAAAGACAGTAGAATTGTTAAAGGATACGCAGGACCCTGCTGCAAAAGAGCTGATTCAAAAAGCGCGCGCCGCTTTGGACCGCATGAAGGGTCGGGAAGAAAACCAGCCGGACGCAGAAGAGCTGAATCAAATCGGGGCAGAAATTGCCGCATATCTGCAAAAATAAAGAGAACAAACAAAAAGCAGTTCACTTTTTATAAAAGTGAACTGCTTTTTTGCATCTTGTTTTTGTTTTAAGATTCTGCAAGCTGCTGTGTAAGACGGCAGGCAGCAACAGCATCCTCCAGTGTGTCGGCAGAGATTAAAAAACGATTGTTGTGGCAGAAGCGAAGGGTTGGGATTTGGCTGAGCCTCTGCAATTCTTCCGCGGATTTTCCCGCCCATTCTTGAGGGAAGGGCAGGCGCAGGGAGTTATCCTGAAGGCTTACCGGAACGCCCTGCGCGCTAAATCCGCCGCGGTGGGAGGGAGAAACCACAAACTGCGCGTCGGAGGTAACGACAAATTGTTTCCAGGGAGCAAATTGTTCTAAGATAACGATGCGGTTCTGCATGGTTTCAACTGCCGATTTTACCAAAGCGCCTGCCCGACGGATTCCGTTTACCTCTTCGATTTTGCGGGAGAGGATTGCAAAGGCAACATCCAGCGCTTTTAAAAAGTTTTCGTCCGGGTTTTCGTCCGAGTCCCAACACGGATTGAATGCGCCGATGGCAGAGGCAAGGGGGTGTCCACAGCCGGTGTTGTCCTCCAAATCCAGAGGCTGTATAAAGTGTTCGTCAAAAGAATCCGCCTCTTCGCCCAACAAAAAGGAGCCGTATTCTTTCCAGAGTAAGCCGAAGGCGGCATAAGGAACGCCGTTTTCCCGCACCGGTGCGCCGCTTTGGTGGTGGTCAAATTTTCCCCAGCCGATATCAAAAACAATTCCGTCAAAGTTTTCGGGGACGGAAAGCACCCGTTTAAATTGAATATCGGGGTTAAGAATCCGCAGCAGAGCGGCAGAAAAGACATCGTCGGCGTGGAATTTTCCTGCGTGGGTTATCGCCTTGTCGGGGATTGTGGGCAGGTTTGTCATGAAAAATCTCCTTCTTTCCATAAAAATTTAGGGCAATCTTTTCATCAATTATAGCATAAAATACCGCAGATGACAAAAAATACTTTGCCTACTGGAAGAAGGGGAAAAAGCATGATATAATCTAAAGAAAGGAAGGAATGATACAGATGGCGTTATACAAAGATATTTGCCGCTGCCAAAAGTGCGGAAAAAATTTTACCTGGTACTATCAGCCGCAGGAGGAAGAGGGATATTCCAGACACCTGATTTTATCCGAAGAAGCGGCGGTAAAGGCGACCGGCATCATGCTGGTGACAGAAAAAATTTATGATGTTCTGGTGGACTGTCCATACTGCGGAGCGCAAAACGATTTTAACTGTAAAATTGAACAGGAACTGCCGGGGCTGAAACAAAACGCATCCAAAGAATAGTCGGCGTCAGGAAGCAACGGTGAGGTAGGGTGCATATACATAACCGGTTGCATTTTGAAAGCGAACGGCGTACCAGTCCCCGCTTTGCGAATAGACGGTAAGTTCGGAACCGTTGGGGGCGACGGCAACAATGGTGGAGTCGGTGGTGGGCATACTGCGGATGTTTAGGTTTGCCCCACCGGTGTTCACTGTTCCGGTTCGGATTGGCTGCGGCATTGCAAAGGGGATTCCGAAATAAACAGTCAGTGCGCGGACGATTGCCTGGGCAATCGGGTCGATGTTTTCCTGAATCCACTGTGCGTCCTGGAGATTATCGTGGTAGGCAATCTCAATTAAAACAGCGGGAGAATTGGTTTGCAGAACCTCCGCCAATCGGGTTGTAGGTCTTGCGTTGACCCGCTGAGGAATCGGATAGATTTTTTGCAGTTCCTCGGCGGCAATTTTGGCAAACCGCCGGCTGAGAAGCGCATTTTGAGAGTCGCCGGGGCGGTAGTACACATCGCTTCCGCGCAGCAGTCCCGACATATCTTCGGGGGAAGCGTTGGAATGGAGCGCAACGTGCATTCCGTAATGCGCTAAGTTGGATTGCGCAATCGAATTGACAACCGTTTGTTCCGGGTCATTGCGGATAAATTCGATGCCGCTGGACAACAGATACGGCTCCATCGCATCGGCAATTTTGTTCATCCAATATTCCTCGTCGCCGCGGTTGGCGTAGAGGTTAAATTCCTGGGTGGATGGGCTTAGATAAATTTTCGGCAAGGTAAACACCCTTTCGTTTCTTTTTCCTTTCAGTATATGAGGAAAAAAGGAAAAAAGTTCTCAAAAAAGCGGGGAGGCAATCCGAAATGGAAAGAATGATACAAAAAATTTTGCGTGTGACCGCAGTTCTGATTTGGATTGTGGGCGCGATAATCGGTTATGATGCGGCGGGAACTACGGTGATAATCGGGACGCAGGTTCAGCAGTCGTTTAATATCTGGGACGCCCTGATTGTGTGGCTTGCGGTGTTTGCAGCGGGAATGTTGATTTGGGGTGTTGCAAAAATTTTGGATTTGCTTGAGGAAAGATAAAAAAAGAGAGGTAGGGACGGTATGAAGATTGTTTGTCAGTCTTGCGGCAAAAAATATGACACAGAAAAAGATGAACTTTGTCCGAAATGCGGAAGCTATAACCCGTTTGACGGCAGAACGAGTACACAGAGCCGAGAGAACAAAGAGGAAAAACAAAGCAGAAATTGCGACGATGATTCTTCATGGGAAAAACGGGAGAGAATGAAAGAAGAACTCATACGCATAGCAGAGGAAGCAAAGAAGAAAAGCGAAGATTCCGACTTTCATCAAACGGAAGATTCTTTTTCTCAGCAGAATCAGCCAATGCCGGAAAAAAAGAAAAGCGGCTCCTGCCTGGGGTTCCTTTTTAGGTGGATGGTGCTGATTTGTATTGTTCTGACTGGGGTTACATGGCTTTCCCGCGGAGCGGCAGAAATAACCTATCGGGCGCTCAAGCAGGAATTTCAAAAGATGGAGCAGGAAACGGCAGAGTTAAACAATTCTTTTTGGCTGGACGACGGCAGCGAGTTTGTTGTAAAGGGGTGCAGCCGAAATTCTCTTCCGAAAGAGGTTGTACAGCAGGCACAGCAAGGGTATGAAGTGCCTTTAGAGGGAATGGAGATGCTTGAGGTTCGTTTGGAAGTCGATTTGGGAAAACGGGCGAAGGATGTGGATTTTTATCTTCGGGGAGAGGACATGATCTATCTTCCGTGCCAAAATTGGGAGCTGAATCAGTGGCTGAGCGAACAGTCCGGCGTGGATATGTGGGACGGATACAGTGAACAAGAAGGAGAGATTTTCGTAGCTTTCCTGATTCCGGAAACAGCTGAAAATCAGCCGGAAGAACCGCTTACCTTCTGCATTCAGCAAAATAAAAGGCTGGAATGGCTGTATTTGGAACAGACAGAAAAGACGGTAGCGGTGAATCTGCCGGAAACGGAGGAAGCGTAGATGAAAAAACTGAAAATTTTAATGATTGCGTTTCTGGTTATCATGTCTGTGTCCATCTTTTGTTCGGAGATGGATAATCTGCGCATTGCAAACTTTCGGGATATGGAGTTTCTTTCAATGGAAGTGCTGGAAAAGATAGAACCGGACAGAGTGGGGGAATATGTTAAGGATTATCAACCTGCCCCCGGTGCGGCAGGACGCGACTATTATCTGATGAAGGTTCGTATGAAAAACAATACGGCATTGAACTCTTATTTCTATCCCGATTCTTTGTGGGTTGATTCGGAAGATACCGTACTTTGCGATGCAATGGATGCGCAGCTGACAGAGCGGGGACAGGCAGAGCAGTACGGATACAAAATTCCGGCAGGAGAACAGATGGCAGTTCGTTTTGTGCTGTCGGTAGAAAAAGGAACAAAATCAGTCTATCTGGAGGAACAGCCGGAAATTTCTGTAAATTTAACAGAATTTTTGCAGGATGAGGAAAGCAAAGAATAAAAAAACAGGGTTCTGTATCGAAAAGATACAGAACCCTGTTTGCGTTTTTAAGACAGGCTTCTTTTTACCTTGTTGTATCCGATGACAGCGGCTCCGATGGCTCCCGCATATTGGGAGAGAGGGGAAGTGTGTACCGGAATTTTCAGATAACTTTCCAGGGTGGAGCGGAAAATCTCAAATTGAGCCAGTCCTCCGCTGAAGAAGATGTCGCCGGAAAGGTTGAGCTTCTGCGCAAAGAAGGAAGTTCTGCGGCAGATGGAATTGATAATTCCCAAAGCAATATCGCCCTTGTCCGCGCCCTTTGCAAGCAGGCTGACAATTTCGCTTTCGGCAAAAACCGTACACATACTGGTGATGTTGATCGGCTGATGCCCTTCGACAAAGCTGTCGATATTTTTGATGTCCTCTTCCAAAATGCGCATCATAACCTCGATAAATCTGCCGGTTCCTGCTGCGCACTTATCATTCATAATAAAGTCCACAACATTTAATCCGTTATCCAGCAACACCGCTTTGCAGTCCTGTCCGCCGATGTCAACCACTGCGCGAACATTCGGATTTAAAAAAGCGGCTCCTCTGGCATGGCAGGTGATTTCGGTAATCTGCTTATCCGCCTGGTCCAGCAAAGCTCTGCCGTAGCCGGTGGATACGGTGTAAGCAACGTCTTCGGTGTATAAAATATCGTACAGGCGACCGATGCTTTCTTTGGGGTTAGCGGAGGTGGGCAGAATCTGCGTGCGCACAATTTTTTCTCCGTCAAACAAAACGCCTTTGGTTGTGGTAGAGCCGGAGTCGATTCCTAATGTAAGCATGAAAGAACGCACTCCTTACAGCATTTCGATGAATGCAGCCATTCTGGTGTTGAGCTGACCGATGTCTGCGGTGGAGTAGTCGGTTTCTACCGCCATGTAAGGGATTCCCTTCTTTTCATTGACAAAGCGTTTAATGCCCAGAGTTTCTACATTATAGGTATGGCAAGCTTGTAATGTTACCTCTACCACAGCGTCGATTCTGTATTCGTCAATCAGTCTGTCCAGCAGTTCCAGGCGATTCGGGTTCGGAGTCATAACCGAGCAGCCGATGCTCAGATAACGTTCTGCGATTGCTTCATAGATATCGGGGTTGTTTTCGTCAACCTCTCTGTCGCAGGATTTTGCGCCGGAACAGTTTTCAAAGCAAACAACATGACCACCGTTATCTTCGATTGCTTTGATGCATTTTTCCGCGCCGCCGCCGATTGGACAACCGGTAACCAGGATACGGGGAGCTTTTGGATATTTGTTTGGATTTTCTTCGTATTCTTTCTGGATTTTTTCGGTCAGAGCGTGGATTTCGCCGGACAGATTTTTCTTGTCAAATTTAAAGGTGGAACCGTACAGAATCTTAAACAGGTCCTGACCGAGCATCGGAACCGGTTCCTGTTTGCACAGGGCATAAAATTCTTTGAGCGCGCGGCGAACGCGGTTCATGATTTTAACCTGTTCGCGGATAGATTCTTCGGTGATGGTGGTTTCAAACTGGGATTCCAGTTTTTCTTTGAGTTTGATAATCTCTTTTTTCCACAGTTCCAAAGCAATCGGGCTTTGAGAGTTTGGCAGTTCCATTGTGTAAACCGGTTTAAACTCGCCCAAATATTCATACATTTTCTTTTTACCGTCGCAGGTGGTTTCGCCGACAATCAAATCGGAAAAATAAAAGTAAGGGCATTTATCGGTTTTTGCAAAGCCGTAGCTGGATTTAATCAGCGGGCAAAGGTTTCGCGGCAGATCCTTTTCCGCATCGGGAATGGTTTCATCGGAGGTGGAGCACAAACCGACAACGCAGGCGCCCATCGCCATAGCAAGCTCCTGAGGGAAATAGGTGCAGAAGGTGCCGACAAACGGGATGTTCTTCTGTTTCATTTCATAAGCTGCCATAAAGGATTTTTTTCTCATTTCTCCAAATTCATTAAAAATTTCGGGAAGGTCTTTTTTTATTTCCATGTCGAATCTCTCTTTCTGTTTTGTGTTTGCAAAAGATAACGGCGGATTAAGCAAAAGCCGCATTTTTCTGACAAAATAAGAGTAAAAAAAATAAGAGATAAAGTCAAGCAATTTTCTATTGAAAATTTTAATCAAAAAATAAATTACGATTGTTTTTATGAATAGGAAAGGAAATGCAGCTCTTAAAATATAAGGAAAACAGCAGGAAAATATTCTCGTTTTGCTTGTCAAATAAAGGAAGATGGTGTATGATAAAAACAGTACACCCTGAAAACCGACAAGATTTTTGCGAAAGGGAGAATTGCGATGCTGACACAATATCTGGAAAAAGAGGGAATTCGGTGCGGCTGTGAGGTTCATGACTGGAAGGAAGCAATCCGCGCGGCGGCAGCCCCTTTGATGGAAAGCGGGAAAATTGAAGCGGGGTATGTGGAACGGGCGATTGAAAAGGTAGAGGAACTGGGTCCTTATATTGTCCTGACGCAGGGAGTGGCGGTGGCTCATGCCAGACCCAAACAGGATGTAAAGCAGGGCGGAATCAGTTTGATTACCTTAAAAAATCCGGTTGCTTTCGGCAACAAAGCCTATGATCCGGTATCGTTGGTTTTTATGCTGGCAGCGACAACCGACGACGGACACATCGGTGCGATGATGAGCGTTGCGCAGGCGCTGTGTGAGCAGGATATGAAAGAAAAATTGATTGCGGCAAAAACACCGGATGAAATTTATCAGCTGATTTTGCAGCAGGGAGAATAAAAAAATAAAGTGAAGCGGCAGAGGGAAACCTGAAGTGACCCCAAACTGCCGCTTTTTTTGCGGCTTTACGCAGAGTAATAATCAGAAAATCCGCGGGAAGAACCGGATTGCATGAAAAAGCGGGGGATAATGCAGGAAAAAGTTGGAAAAACGATAAAAAATGCGGAGTTTTAGCGGTTTGTGTCGCAAAATTATTTGCCTGAAAAGGGGTAAAAATACTTGCAATTTTTTGTAAACAAAGTTATAATAATTACAAAGTGGAGAGAAGTGGGGGAAAGTGGAGTTCTCAAAAGAGCTTCTCTTTTTACAATCGAGCGGTGTTTGGGGTGATGGCAGCGATGCTGATCGGAGAATATCGGCACAGCCTGGACAGCAAGGGAAGGGTTAACTTTCCGGCGAAGCTGCGCGAAGATTTGGGCGAGCTGTTTATCCTTTCCAAAGGTTTGGGAGATCGGTGTTTGTTTGTCTATTCCCGGGAGGAATGGGACAAGCTAACCGAAAAGCTCAACGGTTTGCCGCTTTCCAAAGCAAGAACCTTGCAGCGCTTTTTGTTTTCCGGTGCAACGCAGGCTCAGCCCGACAAGCAGGGCAGGGTACTGATTCCGCAAAATCTCAGGGAGTATGCCGGACTGCAAAAGGAACTGGTGATTGTCGGCGCTTCCAATCGGGCGGAAATCTGGGACGAACAGATGTGGGAACAGATGTGCGGGGAGGTAACTGCCGACATGATTGCGCAGACGATGGACGAGCTTGATTTTTAATTTTTTGACAGATTCAATTTTCGATAGATTATTTCCTGTATTTTTGGTACAGTAAAGAGAAACGGGAGGAAACAAGATGGATTTTCAGCATATATCGGTGCTGCTCAACGAAACCGTAGAGGGATTGAACATCAAACCGAACGGAATCTATGTGGACGGAACGGCAGGAGGCGCCGGACACTCCACCGAGATTGCCAAACAGCTTGATTTTGAGCAGGGCGGTCGGCTGATTTCCATTGACAAAGATCCCGATGCCGTTCAAACGGCGACGCAGCGTTTGGCGCCGTATCCTGCGGCGAGGGTGGTACAAGGCGATTTTAAGGATATTCCGGCAATTCTGGAGCGTTTGGGGATTGATAAGGTGGACGGAATCATGTTGGATTTGGGTGTTTCTTCCCACCAGCTGGATACCGGCGAACGCGGGTTTTCCTATCATTACGATTCCAAACTGGATATGAGAATGAGCCAGAACGGTTTGAGCGCGTACGATGTGGTAAACACCTACTCCAAAGAAGATTTGACCCGGATTCTTCGGGATTACGGGGAGGAAAAATTCGCATCCAAAATAGCTTTTACCATTGTGCAGGCAAGGGAGAAAAAACCGATTGAAACAACCTTTGAACTGGTTGATTTGATAAAAGCGGCTCTGCCGGCAGCGGCAAAGCGGGGCAAGGGACATCCGGCAAAGCAAACCTTTCAGGCAATCCGCATCGAGGTAAACCACGAGCTGGATTATCTGAAGGAATGTATTGACGGCAGTTTTGACTGTCTGAAGCCGGGAGGAAGGTTTTGTATCATTACCTTCCATTCTTTGGAGGACAGAATTGTAAAGCAAAAGTTTGCTTCCTATACGGTCGGCTGTACCTGCCCGCCGGAATTTCCGGTTTGTGTCTGCGGCAAAAAGCCGAGGGCAAAATTGGTTTGCAGAAAACCGATTGGACCCACTCAGGAAGAAATAGAACAAAACAATCGAAGCAGAAGCGCAAAGCTGAGGGTTTTGGAACGTCTGTAAGGCGAGCGGAACCCGATGAAAATACAGTAAAAAGGTGGTCGGTTTCCGGTGGCAAGGCAAAGCAATCTGGCATATGATTTTGAACGGTTTGAAGTACAAGCTCAAAAACCAAAAGAAAAGGTAAAGATAAAGGTTGTATCTCAAAGACAGCAAAAGCGTCAAAACAGATATTTTGTGGCAAAGGTGGCAGCCTGCGTTACCGTTTTTTTTGTGGGAGTGTTGGGAATCATCTTAAGCCAGGTGGCAATTACCGAGGTGACAATGCAGATTACCAAGTGCAACCAGCGTTTGGAACTGCTGCAATCCGATTACCGTACCTTGACTGCGGAGCTGGAAAGCTCGATGGCGCTGAATAATATTGAATCGATTGTAACTAGAGAGATGGGAATGTCAAAGCTCAGAGAAAATCAGGTGGCTTACGTTAATTTCTCTGACGGTGACAGCGTCGATACGGTGGAAACAAAGAACACTTCCTTCTTTGAAAAGCTGAAGGAAACCTTTTCCAAACTGATGGAATATCTCAAACCGTCGGAAAATACAATGGAATAGACACGCTGAAGCTAAAGGGTCAAAACGAAAGCTTCGAGTTGTAACAGACAGGAGTTAAGAAGTGATAAAGCGTCTTAGCTCTTGTTTTGTTTGAGCGGGAATTTTTGTGAAACGGCGGACAGTGAAGGATGGTAACGAAAGAATGAGTAATTTCTCCAAAAATAACGCGATGAAGCGAAAAATCGGTCTGGTAGCGGTGATACTGAGCGTCGTGTGCAGCTCGGTGCTGGTTCTGAGGCTGTTTTATCTGCAAATTATACAGGGGGACCAGTTTAAACAGATGGCGCTCAATCAGCAGCTTAGAGATACCGTAATCGCTCCGCACAGGGGTTCTATTTACGATACCAATATGAAAACGCTCGCAACCAGCAAAACGGTGTGGGATGTTGTTTTGGAGCCTGCAAACCTGAGCAAAAAGGACGAAACCAGAGAAAAGGAACTCCAGGTTCTGTGCGACCCGCAGAAAGGGTTGCCGGCTTTGTTGGGGGTCAGTGAAGAGCTGATTCGGGAAAAAGCGAAAAATCTGGACTCCTACTGGCAGGTTCTTGCCTATAAAGTGGAAAAAGAAACGGCAGACAAGGTAGAAGCATTTATTAAAGAAAATGATGTAAAATGTATTACATTAAGCCAGGGAAGCAAGAGGGTGTACCCCTTCGACGATTTGGCAGCTTCGGTTTTGGGCTTTGTAAACGCTTACGATAACCGCGGCGCGTACGGTTTGGAATCTTATTATAACAAGGTGCTGACCGGCAGCGAGGGACGAATTGTATCTGCCAAAAACGGACAGAACGGTGAAATGCCGTTTCAGTATGAAAAGCTGTACGAATCGCAGGACGGAAATTCTTTGGTGCTGACCATTGACGAGGTTATTCAGCACTTTGTGGAAAAACATCTGGAAATTGCCGTCAACGAGCATGAGGTAAAGCAAAGGGCAACCGGCGTTGTGATGGATGTGGAAACCGGAGAGGTTTTAGCGATGGCAAGCAAACCGGACTTTGACCCAAACAATCCCCGCCAGTTAACCGACAAACAGGCGGTGCTTCGTCTGGAAAAGGAATTGCAGAAGAAGCGGGAACAGTCGATGATGCCCAATACCGCAGTCGGGCAGGAGCAGGAGGCTCAGCCCACAGAGGTTCAGGGACTCAATCAGCTCCCGGGACAGCAGCAGGAACCCACAGAGAACAATCAGCTGGAACAAAACAATCAGCTGCCGGTATCTGCCGAACAGCAGTTGACGGTAAAAGATGTCAGCGACGATGATTTGCTGTACGATAACCTTCGTTCACGCGCGCTCAACGGAGGAATGACCGAAGATGAATTTTCCGAATGGCTGTTGGAAGAACAAAACCGCCAGTGGAGAAATAAAGTAATTTCCGACCCGTATGAGCCGGGTTCCGTTTTTAAACTGATTACCGCGGCGGCAGCGCTGGATACCGGCAGCGTCAGCCTGCACAGCGACCACAACTACCGATGTATCGGTTACCGCGAAGTAGCGGGAAACAAGATTCACTGTTGGAAGCGTGAGAACGGCGGACACGGCGACCAAAACTTGATTCAGGCGATGAAGCACTCCTGCAACCCTGCTTTTATCGAGATCGGACAGATGACCGGGGTAGAAAACTTTACCACCTACTTCGACCGCTTCGGTTTGGGAGATTTAACCGGTATCGACCTCCCGGGCGAGGCAAGCGGTATTCACTATACGGCAAAAACAATGGGAATTTCGGAGCTGAGTTCCAGCGCATTCGGTCAGACCTTCAAGGTGTCCGCAATTCAGTTGGTAACGGCGCTGTCCGCAGCCTTAAACGGCGGCGATTTGATGCAGCCGTATGTGGTAAAACAGATCATTGATTCGGACAGAAACATTGTGGAAACCACCGAGCCGACAGTAAAGCGTCAGGTTATCTCGGAAAAAACCTCTCAGGATGTCTGCTATCTCGGCGAACAGGTTGTAGCGGGCGGCAGCGACGCTTCCGGAAGAAACGCGGCTATCCCGGGCTACCGCATCGGCGGTAAAACAGGTACTTCCGAAAAGCTGGATAACTTTGACGAGAACGGAATTCAGTACGGAAATATCCTTTCCTTTGTCGGCTTTGCTCCGGCAGATGACCCAAAGATTGCCGTGCTGGTCGCCTTGGACGAACCGGTTGTCGGCAACGCGCAGTCCTCCACAATCGCGGCTCCGGTAGTAGGAGCGATGCTGGAGGATATCCTCCCTTACCTGGGATACGAGCCGAGCTTTACCGATGAGGAAAAGGCGGAGCAGGAAGAGGTAAAAGTGAAAAATTATGTCACCGCAAAACCGCACGAGGCGCAAAGCGAAATCAGAAAGAGCGGCTTAAAGACCGAGATTGTTGGTCAGGGAACCGCTGTCTTAAAACAGATTCCGGAACCGGGCAAGACCCTGCCATACGGCGGAACGGTTATTCTTTACACCGACCAAAGCTCGGCGGACAGCATCGGAACCGTTCCCGATGTTGTGGGCAAATCGGTTGCGGATGCAAACCAAATGATTACCAATGCCGGATTTAACGTCAATATTGAAGGCGAGATTTCGGACGAAGGAAAAGAAATCATCGTATCTCAGGACCCGCCGGCAGGCTCTACCGCAGACACAGGCTCCATTGTCACCGTCAGTGTGGAACAGGAGAAGGAAGAGCAGGAGCAGCAGGGTCAGTAAATCCGAATGAAGGGCGGCTAACATGGATTTAAGAACACTTTTTGAGGAACTGATTCCGGGAAATCGCCTTCCCGAACAGCAGGTCACTTCGGTAACCTGCGATTCCAGACAGGTGAAAAAAGGAAGTGTGTTTGTCTGCATCAGCGGCAGTATGGGTGACGGACACCAATATATTGCGCAGGCGCTCCAAAAGGGCGCGCAGTTGATTGTTACCGGGCGTGACTGTAAAATTCCCAACCAGGTGATATTCTCGGATACCAGAGAAGCTTACAGCCGCCTGTGCGCAGCCTTTTTTCATGAACCTGCCCGCAAACTCCGCTTGATTGCGGTGACGGGAACCAAAGGCAAAACCACCTCTGCATGGCTGATTCATCACGCTCTGTGTCAGATGGGGGTTCGGGCAGGCTTAATCGGAACAGTGCAGAATAAGATCGGGACGGAGATTGCCATTCCGTCCCGATACACCACTCCCGATGCTTGGGAGCTTCAGGAGCTGTTGTCAAAGATGCTGGAATACGGCTGTGAAACGGTTGTTTTAGAAGCCTCTTCCCATGCGCTGGAGCAAAAAAGATTGTACGGCTGTCAGTTTCGGTGCGCGGTTTTTACCAATCTTGCGCCCGAACATCTGGATTATCACCCCGATATGGAAAGCTATTATCAAACCAAAAAGACGCTGTTTTCTCAAACAGACTGCGCGGCGGTAAATCTTGCCTGCGAGTACGGAAAGCGGCTGTATCGGGAGCTTTGTGAAAAAAATCTTCCCGTGATGAGTTTCGGACCCGGGGGCGATTTTATCGCCCGAAACACAGAAATTCACTCCGACCGCTGCGAGTGCGACCTTGTTTGGAAAGGGGAACAGGTTCATGCTGTTCTCGGTTTGCCCGGAGAATTTTCGGTGGAAAATCTTTGCGCGGCAGTGTCTGCGCTGTTAAGCTGCGGAATGGATTTTGCAGAATCGGTCAAAGCGGTTTGCAGCTGTCCGGGTGTGCCGGGCAGAACCGAGGTCTGCGTCAATGACGGCGGCATTACCGTATTGCGGGATTATGCGCATACGCCCGACAGCCTGGAAAAGGTTTTAAAGACCATTCGCCGTTTTTGCAAGGGCAGGGTGATTGCCGTTTTCGGTTGTCCGGGAAGAAGGGACCGTCAAAAGCGTCCGCTTATGGCGCGGGCAGTCTGCGAAAATGCCGACCTGATTGTCATGACGGCGGATAACCCCAGAGAGGAAAGCCTCGAGCAGATTTTTGAAGATGCGGCGCCCGGACTTTCTTCGGCAGGCAAAAGGGCAAGGGTGATTGCAGACAGGGCGCAGGCAATTTCCTGGGCAATCCAAAACAGCCGACGGGGTGATGTGGTTTTGCTGGCAGGCAAGGGGCACGAGGATTACCAGGTTCTGCATGACCGAACCGTTTATTTTAATGAAAAGGAGTTAGCGCAGCAAATTATGCGCAATAAAACCAATTTTCAGTAATTTTTACAAAAAAAGGATTTCATTTATTGTATCATATGATATAATGAGTATCTGCGGACCAATGATTCTAATAAACAGGAATAAAAAGAGAAAGATGTTCGCGGGATATGGAGGGTATTTTCATGATGGTGCCAATGACATTGGAAGAGATCGCACAAGCGGTCGGATGTAAAGATCATGCTTTTTGGGGCAACAAAATAAAGATAACGGCAATTTCTACCGATTCCCGTCCTCAGCCGGAGGACGGAGACAAAGAGGGCTGTCTGTTTGTCGCTTTGCGGGGAGAAAATTTTGACGGTCATCAGTACACCGGCTCCGCGCTGCGAAACAAAGCGTCCTATGCGCTGGTAGACGAAAAGGGCGCAGCGGAATACTGTTCGGAAATTCCGAAAGAAAAACTGATTGTCTGCAAGGATACCGAGCAGGGATTTTTGGATTTGGCAGGATATTACCGCAACAAATTTCAGTTTCGGATGGTAGGCATTACGGGCAGCGTGGGTAAAACCACCACCAAAGAGATGATTGCGCAGGTGCTTTCGTCCGAATACGAAACCTTAAAAACACAGGGAAATTTTAACAACCGCGTCGGTCTGCCCAAAACCTTGTTCCGTCTGGACGAAACGGTGCAGGCGGCAGTTCTGGAAATGGGAATGAACAGCTTCGGCGAGATTTCCGACCTGACCAGACGGGCAAAGCCGGACCTTGCGGTGATTACCAATATCGGGGTTGCTCACATCGAGTATCTGGGCAGCAGGGAAGGAATCCTGAAAGCAAAAATGGAAATCATCGAGGGCATGAAAAAAGGTTCTCCGCTGATTTTAAATTATGACGACGATATGCTGTCCGCGTTAAACTGTCCGGACATGAAGATTGTTTCTTACGGTTTGGAGCATCCAAACTGCGACGTTCAGGGAAAAGATGTGCAGGAAGGGGAAAACGAAACCTGCTTTACCATTGTGTATCGGGGGGAAGAATACCCTGCAAAAATCCCGACCATCGGCAGACATAATGTGTTAAACGCTTTGGCGGCTTTTGCGGTCGGCAGGGAGTTTGAGATTGCCCCGCAGACCATTGTGAAAGCGCTGACCGGCTATAAACCTTCTGGTATGCGCCAGAAGGTTGTGGAAAGAAACGGGATTCGCGTGGTGGAGGACTGCTACAATGCGGGACCGGATTCGATGAAAGCGGCGATTAAGGCGTTCGGTTCGATGAAGCGTCCGGCAAAGGGCGCAAGCAGAAAAATCTTTGTTATGGGCGATATGCTGGAATTGGGCGAATACTCGCAGCAGGCGCACTATGAAGCGGGGCAGTACGCCGCGCGGGAAGACATCGACATTATCTTCTGTTACGGAGCAGAGTCTTTGGCGGCAATCCAGGGCGCAAGAGAAGCGTGCAGCGGAAAAAATGAAAAGGACATTCGTTATTTTACTGATAAAGAGGAAATGACTTTAAGTCTGCTTTCTCTGGTTCGCAAAGGGGATATTTTGTGGTTTAAGGCAAGCCGCGGTATGAAGCTCGAAGAGGTTCTCTCCCGTTTGTACGAACGATTTTAAAGGATAAAGGATTGTAAAAAGAAAGGATTGACAGAAAGATGAATTTTATCGCTTTGCTGGTGACACTGGTTGCCGCATTTTTAATTACTTCGGTAATCGGCATTTGGCTGATTCCGTTTTTGCATAAACTGCGCTACGGACAGACAATACTGGATATAGGTCCTGCATGGCATAAAAATAAACAGGGAACTCCGACAATGGGCGGTATTATGTTTATCATCGGTATGCTTCTTGCCTGCGGCGCAGGTTGGTGCGCGCTGCGTTTTTCTGCGCAGGGGCTGGCGGACGCCTCCGGGGACGGAACCTTTTATCTGGTAGCGGGTTTGCTGATGGCGCTGGGATTTGCGGCAATCGGCTTTGCCGACGATTATATCAAGGTGGTAAAAAAAAGGAACTTAGGTCTGAAAGCGTGGCAAAAATCGTTGGCGCAGCTTTTGGTTGCGGTGCTGTATCTGGCGGCAGAGTATTTCTTTGCCCGCACAACGATGATTTGGATTCCGTTTTTCGGGGAATTTGACGCAGGATTTTTCTATTATCCCATTATGCTCTTTATCATTGTCGGCGCGGTAAACTCGGTAAACCTCACCGACGGCATCGACGGACTTGCCGCTTCGGTTACGATGGTGGTGGGCATGGGATTCATGGTGATTACGGCAATTCAGAGCTTTACGCAGATGAATCTGCTTGCGGCGGCGCTTGCCGGAGGCTGTCTGGGCTTTTTGGTGTGGAACTTTCATCCGGCAAAGGTTTTCATGGGCGATACCGGTTCGTTGTTTTTGGGCGGAATGGTTGTTGCGTTGGCGTTTGGCTTGAGAATGCCGGTGCTTCTGCTCTTTGTCGGAATTGTTTATGTGGCAGAAACCCTTTCGGACATCATTCAGATTGGCAGCGTAAAGCTGACAGGCAAGCGCGTCTTTAAGATGGCGCCGATTCATCATCATTTTGAGATGTGCGGTTGGAGCGAAGTGAAGATTGTCGCCGTCTTTTCGGCGGTAACGGCAATCGGCTGCGTGATAGCGGTGTTATCCGTGCTGTAACGGTTTATTCGGAAAAATTATTTTAGAACAGAAAGGCGGCGAAAACGGTTGAAAAAACAGCAGCAACATTCTGCTTCGGGACAAAGAAATACCGCAAGGCAAAGCGGAAATGTCGTAGCGTATCCCAACCAAAGAAGACAGAACAATCGACCGTCGGCAGGCTCCGACAAACGGAGAATGGCTGTCAAAAACCGTACCGGTTCCAAGGCGGCAAGGGCGCTCAAAGACGGTCGGGGGCAGAAAATGCGGTGGCTTTACATTTGGGGCGACCTTGACCTTCCGTTTTTGCTGCTCACTTTGGCATTGTTGGGCTTTGGCTTGGTTATGCTGTTTTCGTCCAGCTACGCAAGGGCGTATTATTACGAGGATAGCAGCTTTTACTTTATCTGGCGTCAGCTGAAATGGTCGATTCTCGGCGTTGCGGCGATGATTGCAGCCTCTTTTGTCAACTATCATTGGCTCAGGCGTTTCTCATGGCTGGCGTACGGCGTTTCGATTGCCCTTTGTATGGCGTGTTACCTGTTTGAAGCGGAGGGCGGCGCAAGGCGCTGGGTAAAAATCGGACCGGTCAACTTTCAGCCGTCCGAGATTGCAAAATTTGCGTTGATTTTGCTTTTTGCCCATTTGATGAGCAAGGACCGGGATAAAATGGAAAACCTGTGGGACGGAACCATTCGTTATTTGGCGCTGTTCGGCGCGATGGCGATTGTTGTCGTTATGCAACCGCATCTGTCGGCAACTTTGTTGTTGGCGGGTATTACTGCGGTTATGCTGTTTGTCGGCGGCGCAAAATTGCAGCACCTGATTGCAATCGGAGCTGCGGGAATTTCCGGAATCGCCGCGCTGGTATTTACCATGTGGGGCTTTTTCTCGGAACAGTTTGCCCATGTTTTGGTTCGACTGACCTATTGGCTGGACCCGTTCGCAACCTCGGATGCGGGCGCGTACCAGACGCAGCAGTCGCTGATGGCAATCGGCTCGGGCGGCTTGTTGGGGGTCGGTCTGGGCGAATCCAGACAGAAACAGCTTTACCTGCCGGAGCCGCAGAATGACTTCGTGTTTTCGATTGTCTGCGAAGAGCTCGGCTTTGTGGGCGCGTGTATCATCATCGTGCTGTTTGCCCTGCTGATATGGCGGGGATACACGATTGCCCTTCACGCAAGGGATCGCTTCGGCTCGTTGATTGCAGTCGGCATCACCACCCAGATTGGGATGCAGGCGGTGCTGAATATTGCGGTAGTTACAAACCTTATCCCAAACACCGGAATCAGCCTGCCGCTGTTTTCCTACGGGGGAACGTCGCTGTGTATGATTTTGGGCGAATTGGGAATCCTGCTTGCCGTTTCCAGGCAGGGAAATTATGAAAAGGAATGACGGAGGGACTCATAACAGATGAAAGTATTGTTTGCCTGCGGGGGAACGGGAGGACACATCAATCCGGCGATTGCAATCGCCTCCACGCTCAAAGCAAAACAGCCGGATACGCAGATTTTATTTGCCGGCAACCCGAAAGGAATGGAAGCAAAGCTGGTTCCACAGGCGGGTTTTGATTTTGCGCCGATTATCATCAAAGGCTTTCAGCGCAAGCTGACCTGGTTTAACATTAAGTATAATATTTCCTCGCTGTTTTATCTGACCACCGCCTCGGCTCGTTCCAAAAAGCTGATTGAAGGCTTTGGACCGGACCTTGTTGTGGGAACCGGCGGATATGTCAGCGGTCCTATCCTGCGCAAAGCCGCGCAGATGGGAATCAAAACGGTGTCGCATGAATCCAACGCCTTTCCGGGCGTCACCACAAAGCTGCTGTCAAAGTATGTGGACGAAATTCTGCTTGCCGTACCGGAAGCAAAAAAATATCTGGACCCAAACTGTAAGGAGGTTGTTGTCGGCAATCCGGTGCGGGAATCCATTGTTTATGCCAACCGCGAAAAGGCGCGGGAAAAGTTGGGTGTCGGCGATAAAATCTGTATCGTTTCCTTTGGGGGCAGCCAGGGCGCGCACCGCTTAAACGAAGCGATGGCAGATTTGATGGCGTGGCATACCAAGCCGGGCAGCCCGTTTTCGGGGAAAATTCACCATATCCACGCAACCGGAAAATACGGTGTGGAGGATTTTCCGCAGATGCTGACCGAACGCAAAGCTTGCTTTATCAAAAATCCGAATGTGGACATTCGGGAATATATCCATGATATGGACGATTGCCTTGCCGCAGCCGATTTGGTTATCTGCCGCGCGGGAGCGTCCACCCTGTCCGAACTGGAAGCGGCGGGAAGAGCTTCTATTTTAATCCCTTCGCCCAATGTTGCGGAAAATCATCAGTACCACAACGGTATGGTTTTGGTGAAGAATGAAGCGGCAATCTTAATTGAAGAAAAAGATTTGACCGGAGAGCGTTTGTGCCGCGAGGTAGAAACGCTGGCAGAAAATCCGCAGCGCTTGCGGGAACTGGGACAGAATGCGCAGAAGCTCGCAAGAATTGATGCCAATGAAAAAATTTACGAAGAACTGATGAAAACACTGCGTTCTTCCAAATAATTTTTTGCAGATGTGTGATTGTTGCACGTTAATGTGCAATTTTTTAGGCATTTCGGGGTATAGGTGAAAGAGGGTTTTGTAAAGCCGAACGGTTCAGCCGAATCGGGTAAAGAAGAAAAGAGCCCGGTTAGAACAAAAAATTTGCGAGAATCTTTCTTAATTTACCCTTAAAAAAATAAAATTTTTTGCAGATGTGTGATTGTTGCACGTTGATATGCAACTTTTTAGGCGTTTCGGGGTATAGGTGAAAGAGGATTTTTAAAGCCGCTAAGTTTCTTTCCGATTGTTTGAGAAAAGCTCGGCTTTGCTCGGGACTTGAGCAAAAGAGAAGCAAAGAAAATATTCTGAAAGGGAATCGGAAAATCTTTCGTTTTCTTTTCAAAAAGGAGCGGGAAAGAAAGCGAAAGGGACCAAATCCGCACCGAAAGCATAGGATAACTTTGTAAGACAGACTATGCGGAAAGGGTGCGTGAGTCAATGCAAACAGAAAAATACATAGTTGACGGCGGGCACAGGCTGAGCGGTGAGGTTTGGGTGCATGGAGCAAAAAATGCGGCGCTCCCGATTCTTGCGGCATCGCTGCTGTGCGACAGCTGTGAAATTGAAAACTGTCCGGATTTATCGGACATTCATGCGGCAGAAAATATTTTGCGCCATCTCGGGTGCGATACCTGCTGGGAAAGCGACGCCGATCAAAAAAAGGTATTGTCGATCAAAGCAGTCGGACCGTTTTTGTGGGATATTCCCGATTACCTCATGCGGGAGATGCGCTCCTCCATCGTGTTTTTGGGCGCAATCATCGCCCGATGCAAAAAGGCGGTGATTTCTTATCCGGGCGGCTGCGAGTTGGGACCGCGTCCGATTGACCTGCATCTGTCCTCGCTGAGAAAATTAGGGGTTCGGATTCGGGAGGACGGCGGATATTTGGAATGTACCGTTCCCGACGGGCTGCATGGGGCGCAGATTACCCTGCCTTTCCCAAGCGTCGGGGCAACCGAAAATGTGATGATTGCGGCAAGCCTTGCAGAAGGGGAAACGGTGATTCGCAATCCGGCAAGGGAACCGGAAATTTTGGATTTAGCCGGATTTTTAAATGCCTGCGGCGCAAAGATTCGGGTTCTGCCCGACGGAACGATTGCAATCTGCGGGGTAAAACGGCTGTCCGGCTGCCGTTACCGTGTGATTCCCGACCGAATTGTTGCAATCACCTATCTTTGTTGCTGCGCTGCGGCGCAGGGAGAAATTTTGCTTAAAGGCGTTTTGCCCGAACATCTCAGCGCGGTGCTGCCGGTGCTGGAGGAGATGGGCTGCACCTTAAAGGCGCAAAAGGATCGGATTTTCATTCGTTCCCATTCCCCGCTAAAGGCGGTGAGTACGGTTTCCACCATGCCCTATCCCGGTTTTCCGACCGACGCTTTGGCTCCTGTTATGGCGGCTGCCTGCTTTGCAAAAGGCTCCACCATCTTTATTGAGAATATCTTTCAAGATCGCTTTAAGCACGCATGGGAGCTGTGCAGAATGGGCGCGGATATCCGGGCGGAGGGCAGAGTGGCTGTGGTTCGAGGTGCTGCAAAGATGCACGCGGCGCGGGTGCGCTGCACCGATTTAAGAGGAGGAGCGGCTTTGGTGGTTGCGGCTTTGGGCGCAGAGGGTAGGACAGAGATTGAAGAAGTCCGCCATATCCTGCGCGGTTATGAGTGCTTGGATCAAACGCTCAATCATCTGGGCGCGTGTATTGTGCGCCGATAATGACAGAGATAATTGATAGAAATAACCATAGATTGTAATCAAAGATTGTAATCAAAGATTACGGAAAAACGGGCGGGCAGGCAGACGCAGACCTGTCCGCAGGACAGTTTGTGTTTTCTTTGTTGCAGAGATACGGACGCGACAAAGAGCGAATAAAGAAAAAGAAAGGAGTGTTTGGAATGTCGTCGGTTCAATCTCGGGCTTCGCGCAGAAAAAAAGGCTTTCGGCGGGTGCGAAAATATTTTCTGCACTATGTTCTGCTTGCGCTTTTTTGTATGGCGACTGCGTTTATCATGTGCTATACCGTCTTTTTCAAGCTGGATAAAATTAAAATCAGCGGGTGTAAAGTGTACAGCGAAACGCAGATTGCCGACGAGATTGGAGCGCAAAAAGGGGACAGCCTGTTTCAGATTGATGTTTCCAACACCGAAAAACGCCTGCTGGGAGAGCTGCCGTACCTGCGTTCGGTCAAGATTACCCGCAGCTTTCCGACCACCCTTAAAGTAACCGTTCAGGAGGAGGAGGTTTTGGGGGCGGTTTATACCGAAAGCGGTTTTGCGATTCTTTCCACAACGGGAAAAGTTTTGGAAACGCAGGTTCTCAGTCTGCCCGATGGGGTTCCGAGAATTGTGGGATTAAACAGCCGAACCTACGATACCGGCAGCTATGTCAGGGAATCGCAGGAAAAGGACGCGCAGATTCTTCCGCAGCTGCAAAGCCTGGCGGTTGTCAGCGAACAACTTAAGGCAAATCACTTTTCGGATATTACTTACTACGATGTCAGCGACAGCCTGAACATTAAGGTTATGGCAGAGGACAGGCTGCTGCTGAAGCTGGGAACCCAAAATGATATGGACTACAAGCTGGAGTTTATCCGCAACGTATTGGACGCAAAGGAAAAGGGAGACCCCGAGTTTAAAAACGTTCCCGAAGAAGGGGTGTTGGATTTCAGCAATCCTCCCGCCCTGCATACCGTTTCGGTCAGTATGGAAAAGGTGCGCAACGAGGACGCTTATTTGGACTTTGGGGTAGAGCTGCCGCAGCAGGATAATGCTCCGGGCGGGCAGCAGTCGGAAGACTTGCAGGGAACCGCAGAGGGAACACAACCCGCTGAGAACGGCGCCCAGCCGCCGCAGGAGGGGCAGACCGGTGAAGCAACCCAGACCCAACAAAACGGACAGCAGACACCTCAGGCAGCCGCAGGGGAGCAGCAGGCGGCAAACGGCGCAGTACAAAACACTGCGGGCGGGCAGCAGTCCCCTGCGCTTCCGGCAGGCGGACAACCTTTGCAGCAACCGCAGGAGCAAGCCGGGCAGCAAACTCCGCCCAATCAGCCGACGGCTCCACAGACTGACAGCCAAATCGGGCAAAACGGCGCAGCAGACGCGCAGCCTGCGCAGACAGCCGGAAATCAGAACGGGCAGAGCAATCAAAATAATCAGAACAATGTGATTAACGGACAGCCTGCCCAAACGCCCGGCAGTCAAACCGGGCAAAACGGTGCGGCAAACGCGCAGCCTGCGCAGCAAAATCCGGAGGGACAGCAGAATGAAACCGGGCAGCAAACGCAGCCCCAACAGGATGCGGGGCAGAACAGCCAACCGTCCGGCAACGTGTTTAACGCTCCTTCCCGTGCGCCGATTGTCAATTAAAGGCGAAAGATTCGACAGAAAGTTGGTCAATTAGTACAGAAGCGGCGGGAAGTAATTTGCTATTTTTAGAATTTGTCTTTTTTATCAAAAAATCTATTGAAAAATTTACAAAAATCTGATAATTTATATATGGGGACTTTTATCTAAAAGCTATTTCAACCCGATGGGAAGAGGAAGGAAGAAAAAAGGATACATTTGATGATAGCTTGCATCTGAGTATGCTGGAGATAAACATTAGGAGGAACGAAGAAAGATGATGGCGAATTTTGAACTCGACAACGATTATGATGGCGTAGAAGTGACCATAAAAGTCATAGGTGTCGGCGGCGGCGGCGGAAACGCTGTCAACCGCATGATTGAAGGCGGAATGCAGGGTGTGGACTTTATCTCTGTAAATACCGATGCGCAGGCGCTGAAAAACTCGAAAGCAAGTCAGAAGATTGTAATCGGCGACCGTTTGACCAGAGGACGCGGCGCAGGCGGCGTGCCGGAAAGAGGTCAGAAAGCGGCGGAAGAAAGCCGCGACGAGATTGCCGCTGCAATCAAGGGCTGCCAGATGATTTTTATTGCGGCAGGTATGGGCGGCGGAACCGGAACCGGAGCGGCTCCCGTTGTTGCGCAGATTGCCAAAGAGATGAACATTCTGACAGTCGGTATCGTTACAAAACCGTTTGAATTTGAAGGCAAAAAGAGAATGGAACAGGCAGAGCGCGGAATCGCTACCTTAAAAGAAAATGTGGACGCCCTGGTTGTCATTCAAAACGAACGTCTGCGTCTGGTTTCCGAAACAAAGATTACACTGCTCAACGCCTTTGTGGAAGCGGACAATGTCTTAAAACACGGCGTACAGAGCATTTCCGACCTGATTTACACTCCGGGTCTTATTAACCTTGACTTTGAGGACGTCTGCCAGATTATGCGCGGCGCAGGTTCTGCGCACATGGGCGTGGGACGCGCAAGCGGCAAGGACAAGGCAGAAATTGCGGCAAAGGCAGCAATCTCTTCTCCGCTGCTTGAGTCTTCGATTGACGGTGCAGAAAGAGTCATCCTCAATATCACCGCTCCTTCCGATATCGAGTTGGATGAGGTAAACTTGGCTGCGGATATGATTCGTGCCTGCGCTCATCCCGATGTCAACCTCATTTTCGGTGTTGCGTTTGACGATACCCTGGACGATGAGATGGTTGTCACCGTTATTGCAACAGGATTTGAACTGGATAAAAACTTTGACATTCCGGATTATCGTTTTAAGGCAGTTTCTTCCGGAGATGCTCCGCAAAAAGAGGAAAAGGAAGAAAGCTACCGCGTACCGGACGAGGAGGACCCGTTCGATATCATGTCTATCTTCGGACAGAGAAAATAAGAAAAATAAAAAATCACGGAAACGCTGTGTTCCGTGATTTTTTTGCGCTTTTTTCAATGAAAAATTTTGCGATTACTTTTTGTTTTGTTCGGCAATTCTCTCTGCCAAATCGTTGAGATAAACCCAGCGTTCCATCTTTTCGGCAAGTTCTGCTTCCAGAGAATCCTTTTTTTCGGTCAGTTCCTGCAAAGCGGAGTAATCGCTGGAATTTTCCTTAATCTCCTGCTCCGTTTGCTCGATTTTTTCTTCCAAACCGGCGATAACCGCGTCGATTTCTTCGTATTCCCGCTGTTCTTTGAAAGAAAATTTCAGCTTTTCCTGATGGGAACGCTTTTCTTTGACCGGGGATTCCGTTTTTTGATTTTCCTGCTTTTTGCGTTTTTCCTGTTCGGCAACATCTGCGCGGTAGTCGGTGTAACCGCCGGTATAGTGGTTGATTTTTCCGTCACCGGCAAGGACAAAGACATGATTCATCAGCTTGTCCAAAAAGTAGCGGTCATGGCTGACAGCGATGACGACTCCGGGGAAATCCTGAAGATATTCTTCCAAAACGGAAAGAGTTTCGATGTCAAGATCGTTGGTCGGTTCGTCCAACACCAATACGTTCGGAGCGTCCATCAAAACGCGAAGCAGGCAGAGTCTGCGCCGTTCGCCGCCGGACAGGCGAGAAACCTCGGTATACTGCAAATCGGACGGAAAAAGGAACTTTTCCATCATTTGTGAAGCGGTCAGAGTTCCCTGCGGGGTTTGTATTTCCTGAGAAATGCTCTTGATGTAGTCAATCGCTTTTGTAGAGGGAGTACACTCGTCGCCGAGGAACGATTCCTGCGAAAAGTATCCGATTTTTACTGTATCGCCCCGCTCTACCTTGCCGGAATCGGGCTGTATCTCCCCGCAGATAATTTTGAGCAGGGTGGATTTTCCGTAGCCGTTCGGACCGACAATACCGACACGATCGCCCTTGAGCAGGTTATAGCTGAAATTTTGAATCAGCGTTTTTCCGTCAAAGGATTTGGAAATGTTTTCGATTTCGATAATCTTTTTTCCCAATCGGGAGGAGAGAGCCGATACTTCCAGTTTTGATTGGTCGGGAATATACTCGGAGTTTTTTAATTCTTCAAAACGATTGACGCGAAACTGTTGTTTGGTGCTTCTTGCCCTGGCGCCGCGCTGAATCCAAGCAAGCTCCTGACGGTACAGGCTTTGACGCTTGCGCTCGGTGGCAAGCAGCATCTCTTCTCGCTGCGCTTTCAGTTCCAGATACTGCGAATAGTTGGCGGGATAGGAGAAGAGATGACCGTGATCCAGTTCGACGATGCGGTTGACCACACGCTCCAAAAAGTAGCGGTCATGGGTAACCATCAACACAGCGCCCTGGAAACGCTTGAGATAGCTTTCCAACCAATCGACCATCTCACTGTCGATGTGGTTGGTCGGCTCGTCCAGAATCAAAATCTCGGCTTCTGCGGCAAGGGCGCAGGCAAGGGCAACCCGACGCTTTTGTCCGCCGGACAGCAGATGAATTTTTGCGTCATAATCAAACAATCCTAATTTTGTTAAAATTGTTTTACACTCAAATTCATCCGCCTGTTGACGAAGATTTGCTTGGTCTGCCTGATCTTCCTTGATGGCAACGCCTTTCATCACCTGTTCCAGAACGGTGGCGTCCGGCTCAAAGACCGGGTTTTGAGGAAGATAGGCAACCCGTACCCCTCCTGCCCGGGTGACGGTGCCGCTGTCGGGAAAAGAAAGTCCCGCAATAATTTTGAGCAGGGTGGATTTACCGGTTCCGTTTACGCCGATTAAGCCGATTTTATCCCCCTCGTTGACGGCAAGGGAGGCGGAATCCAGCAGCTGACGGTCGCTGTATCCTTTGGAAATATTTTCTGCATTTAGTAAAATCAAGGCAAAAAGCCTCCGTTTCTATTAAAATATTTGGAAAAAATGGTGTGTATCATCAAGATTCACGATAAAATGAACCACAGCTATTATACTATGAGGGTATGGGAAAGGTCAATCGTCAGTTATGCAGAACAAGGGAATTGTAGAAAGAACAGGGAACGGGGGAAAAGAAAGGGGAGTTTTTGTCGGAATATCCGATTTTTTGATTTGCTCCGAAAGAATATTGACTTTGCTTTTAAACTGCGATACACTGTATCAAAATCCATTTTATTGTACAGTTTGTTTAAATATCTGATATTTTTTTATCAAAAACAAACAATGAAAAAGGAGTGTTGAAGATGTCTTTTTTGGAAGCGGTGGTATTTGTTTTGGAGATGGTGGGAACGGTGGCTTTCTCCATTTCGGGAGGCTTAATCGGAATTGAGCGGGGACTGGATTATTTTGGGATTCCGGTGCTGTCCATGACAACCGCAGTGGGCGGCGGAATGATTCGGGATTTGATTTTGGGAAAGACTCCGCCGACCATGTTTACCACGCCGGTTTATGTGATTGTGGCGATTACAACCTCGGCGCTGATGCTGTTGCTGCTTTACCGATACGGAAATTTTGTGGAGAACGGAAAATTTGTCAGCTTTATGGGATTGATTTCCTTTTTTGACGCTTTGGGATTGGGGATTTTTACCATCATCGGGGTGAATACCGCCCTGGACAGCGGATATCATAATGTATTTTTATCGGTGTTTGTCGGTGTGATGACCGGAGTGGGCGGCGGAATGCTGCGGGATATTATGGTAAGGCGCACACCGCTGGTGCTTCGCAGGGAAATTTATGCGGTGGCGGCAATTCCGGGCGCGCTGCTGTACTGTTATTTACAGGCTTATCTGCCCAAAACAATCTGTATGCTGCTGTGCGCTTCTTTGATTGTTGCATTAAGGCTGCTGTCGGTGCGTTTTCACTGGAATCTGCCAAATTCTTCCACAGAGGGAAAATCATCGGCTCGATAAAAAAGAATGAAAAAAGGCTTCTGTTGCAGTCAGAAGCCTTTTTGTATCGTTAAGTTATAAAGCGACATAGAAGAGGACAGCCAGGAAATGCAGAAAGCTGCCGCCCAAAATGAAGAGGTGGAACAGCTCGTGAAAGCCGAAATTCGGGGAAAGGTTCGGCTTTTTCAGGATATAAAAGACAGCTCCGATTGAGTAGGAAATGCCGCCGGCAAGCAGCAGAGCAATCACGCCGCCGGGCATGGTGGCAAGCGATTTCCAATCGAAGATGATTGCCCAGCCCATCAGCAGATAAAATCCGGTGGAAAGCCAGCGGGGAGCGTCCATCCAGCACATTTTGATAACGATGCCGCACAGGGCGATTGCCCACATAACGGCGACGAACAGGATACCGTGCAGACCTTCCATAAATTTTAAGCAGACCGGCGTGTAGGAGCCTGCAATCAGAACATAAATCATGGCGTGATCCAATTTGCGCAGGCGTTCCTGCTTGAAAATAGGACCGTTATAAAAATGATAGACAGAGCTTGCGCTGTACAAGGCGAACATGGAGCCGCCGAAAATCAAAACGGAAACCAACATTCGGGCAGAAAAATTTCCGTTCAGTCCGTTTGCAACAACCAAAAATATCGTAGCTACCACAGAAAATAAGATACCGAGAAAATGGGTGTAGCTGTTCATCGGCTCTCTTGCGTGTTTAAAGAATTCATACATAATAATCCTCCTGACATAATATAGTTTTTAAAACTACTTTATATATGATATAATAACCATTTTTAAAGAGAATTGCAATACATCTTGCGAAAAATTTAAAAATAATATAAAATAGAAAACAGCAACAGCCGTTTTTTCGATGAAATGACCGAGAAAAAGGGCAAATTACCGAAAAAGAAAAGCGGTTCTTCTTGTTTTGAAGAAAGGGGAGAAAAAATGATGGATATGAATCCGAAGAATCTGGAGATGCTGATTCAGTCGGCAGTGAATCAAAGCTGCCTGGAGCCGGAGCAGATTCCCGATTTAGATTTATATATTGATCAGATTTTAATGCTGTTTGAGGACAAGTTAGGCGATACCAGACGCAGGGAAAAGGATAAAATTCTGACAAAGTCTATGGTCAACAATTACAGCAAAGAGCGCATGATTCGCCCGATGAAAGGAAAAAAATATACCAGAGAGCAGGTTCTGCAAATTTTGATGATATGCAGTTTAAAAAATATGCTGTCTATCGGGGATATTAAGCAGGTCATGACCATTTTGATGGAAAACGGAATTGAAGCAAAGGGTCTGGAGGAAATTTTTTCTACCAATCGGGTTAATCAGCAGAAGGTAAAGGAAAGTATCAGCCATATTTTGAGCGCTTTGCAGGACAGTTATACCGACGAAATGGATACGGTGGAAGTGGTGTCCCTGATTTTGGGACTGGCAAGCATTTCCGGTTACTGCAAGCGGATTTCAGAGGCGTTGATTGATAACTTTTTTGCCGCAGAGGAAAAAACAAAGGGCGGAAAATAAAAGAGAAAACAAAAAATCCGAAAAGGTCTGCTTTGAATATTTATGCAGACCTTTTCGGATTTTTTATTACACAACCATAAGGAAAGATGAGATCAAAAGAAAAGAAACATTGGAATAAAAACCAATAAATCTGTATTTATTCTATCAAGAAAAACAGGAAAAATCAAGAGTAAATCGGATAAAATTGGGAAAAACAGCAGAATGATTAAAAAATAACAAACTAAAAAACGAATTTATATCAGATTGATATAAAAAAAGCAAACTGTATGATACAGTTTGCTTTTTAAAATATGATGATAATTTATTCTCAATTTTGATAATAATTATTGTAACAAAAAGGAGAAGGTTATCGACACAGAATATCTGCAACATACAAGCCGTTTGCCGCCGCCTGAGAAAGGGAACGGGTGAAGCCTGCGCCGTCGCCGATGGCATAGATGTTCGGACAGCCGCTTACCATGAAGTCCTCGGTTTCCGGACGGGCAGAATAGTATTTACATTCGATGCCGTAAAGCAGGGTGTCATAATTGGCGGTGCCGGGAGCAACCTCGTCCAAAGCGTGCAGAGTTTCGATGATGTTATCCAGCTGACGTTTTGGCATACACAGGCTTAAATCGCCCGGAACAGCGTTTAGGGTAGGCTGGGTGGTGGAATTTGCCAGACGCTTTGCATCGGTTCGCTTGCCGTTTTCAAGGTCGCCCAAACGCTGTACCAAAACGCTGCCTCCGGAAATTAAGTTTGCAAGGCTTGCAACATGGCGGGCATAGTCGATTGGCTGTTTGAACGGTTCGGTAAATCGAATGGTGGAAAGCAGCGCAAAGTTGGAGTTTTCGGTTTTTCTGCTCTGGTCGCGGTAGGAGTGTCCGTTTACAGTGAGAACGCCGTCGGTGTTTTCGGTAACAACGCTTCCGCGTTCGTTGAAGCAGAACATTCTGGTTTTATCGCCGTATCTCTGAGAGCGGTACCAGATTTTCGGTTCGTAAATCTTTTTGGAGAAATCTTCCCAGACGATTGCGGGAAGCTCTACACGCACGCCGACATCCACCTGATTGTTGCTGAGCGGGATATTGTTTTTGGTACACCAGTGAGAAAAGAAGCGGCTGCCGACCCTTCCTACGGCGAAAACGATTTTACCGGCTTTGATTGAGCTTTCGCCCTTTGCGCTGCGGATAAAAATTTCCAAAGAATTGCGGTCAACATCGGTTACTTCGGTGTCGGTGATAATGTCGCAGCGGGAGCTTAAATCCTCAATCAAGCGGCGCATGGTTTCAAAGTTGGAGTCGGTTCCCAGATGCTTTAACTGAGCCTGATTCATATGCAGGTCATGGCGCAGACAGAGTTTTTTTAACTCATTGTCGGGCGCGAAGCGTTCGGTGGTAGCGCCGAAAGAAACAAGGATTCGGTCTGCCTGCTCGATATAATCAATAACGGTCTGCGGTTTTAAGAAGTCGGTCAGCCAGCCGCCGTATTCGGTGGAGATGACATATTTTCCGTCCGAAAAAGCGCCTGCTCCGGCAAGACCTTCCATGATGGCGCAGGAAGGACACTTGATACATTTATCTACTTTTTTGGCAACGATGGGGCAGATTCTTTTTTCAATCGGGTGTCCCTTTTCGATGATGCACACCGAAGCGGACGGATTTTTTTCTGTAATTCGATAAGCGGTCATCAGTCCGCCGATACCGCCGCCGATGATGGCGATGTCATAATAATTTTTCATAAAATCAAATCCTCCAGACAAAAAATAAAAAGGAATAATTGTAATAACTTTTCTAATTCTCTAAGATAACCCTCTGTTTTGCCCGAATATCTTTAGTTTATCATATTTATCGGGAAAATACCATATCATTCAGCCTTTTTTAAAAAAATTCAACCTTTTTTTAAAAGTTTCAGTGATTGAAAAGGTCGAACAGATGTGATAAAATAAAAAAATAATGCGGTGATGAATAAAACGAGGAGAGCGGCAGTTTTTCTGCCAAAAAGTCTAATTTTAAAAAAGGAAAAAACCGCAAAAAGTCAGAGAATTTGACCGAAAATTTATGAAAAAGAAGGCGGCAAAGGAAAAGATGCAGATTTGCGGCAAGAATGCGTTTTTGCTGTCAAAGGTTTCATCTATTTTTCGGACAGGAGCTTTGAGCAAAGGTTTTTAGGAAAGGAAAAAGGGAATGATTAAAAAGATTCTGCGTTTTTTGACGCAGCGTGTGGTGATTACGGCTGTCTTTATTGTAATACAGGCGCTGCTGCTGTTCGGCATCATCTGGAAGCTGAACAACTATTTTGTTTATTTTTATGCGGCAAATATTTTAATCAGTGTTTTGCTGACACTGGGAATTATCAACGGAAAAAGCAATCCGGCATATAAAATTGCATGGCTGATTCCGATTTTGCTGCTGCCTGTTTTTGGCGGAATGTTTTATATTGTTTTTGGCTCCAACAGAACAGGGCGCTATATGAGAGAAAAGATGGGACAAATCGAGGAGGAAATGACCGAATCGGTGAAGGAGGTCAGCAGGGAATCGGGAATCGAACAGCTGCCTGCCGATATTGTCAACCAATCCCGATACATCTCGCAAAGAGCGTACAGTCCGCCGTACAAAAATACGCAGACGGAGTATCTTCCGATGGGGGAGATTAAGTTTGAACGCATGGTGGAAGAGCTGAAAAAGGCGGAACATTATATCTTTCTGGAATATTTTATTATTCAGGAAGGAAAGATGTGGAATACAATTTTAGAAATTCTCAAAGAAAAAGCGGCGGCAGGGGTCGATGTCCGTGTCATTTATGATGACATGGGCTGTATTATGACGCTGCCGACCGGATATGATAAAAAGTTAGAACAGATGGGAATCAAATGTTGTGTATTTAACCCGTTTGTGCCGATTTTATCCAGCAAATTCAATACCAGAGATCACCGCAAAATCTGTGTGATTGACGGAAATGTCGGCTTTACCGGCGGCATTAACCTGGCAGACGAGTATATCAACGAGTATGAAAAACACGGACATTGGAAAGATACCGCCATTATGCTGAAGGGAGAAGCGGTGTTTGCGCTGACGGCGATGTTTTTATCCATGTGGGATTATCTGCGCGGCGAAAAAGAGGATTACGGAAAATACTATCCGACCAAACTCGAAAAGGAAGCAAAGGGATATATTCAGCCGTTTACCGATAACCCGTTGGATGACGAGGCGGTGGGAGAAACCGTTTACCTTAACCTGATAAACAAAGCAAAACGGTATGTTTATATCACAACGCCATACCTGATTTTGGACAGCGAGATGATTACTGCCCTTTCCACAGCGGCAAAAAGCGGCGTAGATGTGCGTATCATTACTCCGCACGTTCCTGACAAGTGGTATGTTCATGCGGTTTCCAGGGCGCATTACGAGGTGCTGACCGAAGCAGGAGTGAAAATTTATGAGTATACCCCGGGATTTGTTCATGCAAAAACCTTTGTGGTGGACGATGAATACGCGGTGGTAGGAACAATTAACCTGGATTACCGCAGCCTGTATCTGCATTTTGAATGTGCGGTTTGGATGTACGGTACCGACAGCGTAGCGCAAGTAAGGGACGATTTCTTTAAAACGCAGCAGCTCAGTCAGGAAATTACTTTGCAGCAGTGCAGAGAAGTTTCTTTCCCGCGCCGCTTGGGTCGGTCTGTATTAAAGGTATTTGCTCCGTTGATGTAAAAAGAGAAAAGGATAAAACAAAAAGCGAGGAGAGTGATCCTCGCTTTTTTATATGTGTTTTTATTATTTTTGATTTTGCAGCAGGCTTTGTACCGAAGCAGCGACTGCATTGGGGTCGGAGCAGTTGACGGAATCTTCCGGTTCCAAAAAGACGGAAGCGGTTTCCTTTGCTCCGGAAAGGATGTCCTCCCGCATTTGATTAAATTCTTCCAGAGAGATTTCCTTTGCTCCGGCGAGAATACTGTCATAATAAGTATCAACGCCTTCATAGGTGGTGGAAAACAGGATTTCCTGCAATACCTTAGAGTCCTCTACGGTGATATAACTTTCTTCGGTTTCGGTGCTGTCTGCTAAGGGACGAACGGCAACATTTTTTAAGATTGTGCCGTTTTCGCTTTGATAGATGCCAAAAGAAAGAACCGGTTCGGTGTGAGAAATGCGGAAAGAGCCGAGTTCTTCGATTTTTTCTTTATCGAGTCGGTATATAATCCCGTCATAGTTGACATCATTATCATAGAGGAAAATCAGTTCCGGAGCATTGTCATTGTCCATATCGGCAAGAAAGCGGTAACCGGTTCCGTTACTTACCGTTCCTTCCTGCTGGAGAGAAGCCCATTTTTCTTCCCAAACTTCGGCAAAGCGTTCGGCAATCAGGGCAGCGTCCGAATCGGAACTGTCCGCAAGGGCAATCTGTTCGGCAGAGGGCAAATTTGCAGAGTCGGAACTTTCTTTTTGGTCGGAACAGCCGAACAGGGAAAAAGCAATCGCTGCGCACAGCAAAAAAACGAGAGGTTGATTCCGGTATTTTCTCATATAAAATCCTCCTTTTTAGGTTGTAAACTGTCTTGCTTTAAGAAAATTATAGCATAAAGCGCTTTAGAAAGAAACAGAAGAAATATGAATTTTACTCTAATTTGGTAGAATCAGGAAGAAAATTAAAAAAATAATTGATAAAAAAATATCTATACTTGAAAAATTACTGTAAATGTTGCATAATTTAGGAAAGGGGTTTCGCCAAAATTTTACGGGATTCCTCCGGATTTACCCAAAGGAAAGAGAGGTCAGAATTTATGAAAATCGGAAGCGTAAAAGAGATTAAAAAGTATGAGTACCGCGTCGGTTTGACACCGGACAATGTAAAAAGTTATGTGAACGCAGGACATCAGGTTTATATTGAAAGAAACGCCGGTGTCGGTTCCGGATTTATGACCGAAGATTATGTAAAAGCGGGCGCCGTGATTTTGGATACGGCAAAAGAAGTTTGGGGCACTGCCGACATGATTGTCAAGGTAAAAGAGCCGCTTCCCGATGAATACCCTCTTTTCCGAAAGGGACAGATTATCTACACTTATCTGCATCTTGCCGCAGACCGCAGACTGACCGATGAAATGCTGCGGGCGGGAGTGTCGGGCGTTGCTTATGAAACGCTGGCAGACCGCAGCGGATATCTGCCGCTGCTTGCTCCGATGAGCCAGATTGCAGGACGGCTGAGCGTGCAGGAGGGCGCAAAATATCTGGAGAAACTGTACGGCGGCTCGGGTGTTTTGCTTTCCGGTGTGCCGGGAACGCCAAAAGCAAATGTTGTGATTCTCGGCGGGGGAAGCGTGGGTACCAACGCCTGCAAAATTGCAGTGGGCATGGGTGCAAATGTGACTGTTATGGATATCAATGTGCATCGCCTGGAATATCTGGACGATATTTTCGGAGCAAGGATTCAAACGCTGTATTCCAACGATGTTAATGTGGAAAACGCATTGAAAGAAGCGGATTTGGTGGTGGGAGCAGTGTTAATCCCGGGCAAAAAGGCGCCGAAGATTATCAAACGCTCTTATTTAAGAGGAATGAAGCCCGGTTCGGTTATCGTGGACGTAGCGGTTGACCAGGGCGGATGCTGTGAAACCACTCAAATGACCTACCATGATGACCCGATTTATAAGGTGGACGGTGTGGTTCATTACTGCGTGGGCAATATGCCGGGAGCTGTTCCGAGAACTTCGACGATTGCGCTGACCAACGCAACCTTAAAATACGGTTTACTGCTTGCGGAAAACGGTCTGGAAGCAGCGTGTCATAAGGACGAGATGTTATATTCCGCTGTCAACACCTATGACGGGAAGATTACCTACAAAAATGTAGCGGACAGCTTTAAGATGGAATATACGGATATTCACGAATGTTTTTAAAAAGTTCTAAAGCAAAGCGTCTGCCAAGGCGGCAGACGCTTTGCTTCGTTTAGGAAGTTTGACATTCTTATTTTTTCGGAAAATCAGTTTGCGTGTAGGGAGATTGATAATCCGGGCAAAGATATTCGCAGCTCCATTCCATCATTTGATTTAAAACGGGGAGGAAGCTCTCACCGAGCGGCGTTAAACGATACTCAACATGAGGGGGAATTTCCTGATAAACGGTCCGGCTGAGAAATCCGTCTGCTTCAAGCTCCCGAAGCTGTTTGGTTAAGGTAGACTGTGTGATTCCGTGTAAATGCTTTCTGAGTTCTCCAAAACGTTGCGTTTGATAAAAAGAGACATACCATAAAATCAAAATTTTCCATTTTCCGCTTAAAACGGATTGCAGTCTCCCCATTGGCACGCATTGTGCCAGATGGGAGGGGTGTGTAAATTTATTTTCGGACATCGGCTCACTTCCTTTTGTTCCAGTATAACAAAAAAAGTTTAAAGATGGCAAGCAGTATCTTTTTTCGTACCGACTGCAAAAAAAGACAGTACTTGTTTTTAAAAGAAAAGATGATAGGATAAAAGAAACGATCGTTTTAAATTATCAAAAAAGGAAGAAAAAAGATGCACTATACAGGAACAATCTGGCGACCGCCGTATGAAGCAAATTCTTTGCTGTTAGAGGTAACAGCAGGCTGTACCCATCATCGGTGTAAATTTTGCACCCTATACCATGATTTGCCGTTTTCATTTCGGATGTCACCGATGGAAGATATCGAGCAGGATTTGGCGGAGGCGCAGATGCTGATTCATTCACCGTTTTCCCGTTTGGAACGCCTGATGCAGGGATTGCCGCCGGCAGAGGTAACAAGGGTTTACCTTGTGGGTGCAAATCCGTTTGCACTGAGCTTTGAGCGTTTGGTAAAGATTTCGGAGATGATTTCTTTTTACTTTCCCGGCTGCAAAAGCATCGGATGTTTTTCAAGGATCACAGATATTGGAACGAAAACAGACGAGCAACTGACAGAACTGGCAAAACGGGGATACAACGGAATTACAATCGGAGCAGAAACCGGAGATGACAGGGCGTTGGAATTTATGGAAAAGGGGTATTCGGCGCAGGAAATTATAAAACAAAGCAAACGGTTGGACCAATCGGGAATTTCGTATTGCTTTTTTTATCTGGCAGGCATTTCGGGAAACGGAAGAGGAAAAGAGGGAGCTGTAAAAACAGCGGAAATTTTTAATCAGACCAATCCGAAACTAATCGGAAGTTCCATGCTTACCGTTTATCCGGAGTCTGTATTGTATCAGGAAATTTTGTCCGGAAACTGGAAAGAAGAATCGGAGTCGGAAAAACTGGAAGAACTGATTGTTTTAATAGAACGACTGAAAATTCCGGTTTACTTTGCGGCATTGGGAGCGTCCAATGCCGTTCCGGTGGAAGGCGTTTTACCAAAGGATAGCCAAAAGATGATATTACAATTAAAAGCAGCGATAGAAAATGTGGGAGAAGAATCGCTGAGAGCCTATCGAAAAAATTTAAAGCACCTGTAAGTAAAAACCGTCCCTTTTTTAGAGGGACGGTTTTTACTATTGAATCGTTTCTTTTGCAAGCTGTTCAAATGCGGGAAAGGAGCGAAGAATCTGCTCTTTGCCGACACAGTAGGAAAGACGGAAATATCCGGGGCAGCCGAACGAGGAGCCCGGAACGAGAAGAATCCGGTATTTTTTGGCAATTTCACAAAAAGCGCGGTCATCTGCTATCGGGGACTTAGGGAAAAGATAAAATGCGCCCTGCGGCTTTATGCACTCAAAGCCAAGAGAGGTTAGATGAGCATAGAGCAAATCACGATTTTCCTGATATGCGCTGACATCCACCGAAGAATCCAGAATTTTTGCAACAGTTTTTTGAAACAGGGAGGGAGCGTTTACAAATCCGAGGATTCGATTGGCGACATTCAGTGCGGAAAGCAGCGTTTCCCCGTCTGCGCTGTCGGGGTGAACGGCAAGGTAGCCGATTCGCTCGCCGGGCAGAGAAAGAGATTTGCTGTAAGAGTAGACGATGACAGCATTTTGGAAAAAATCGAATAAAAACGGTACCGCTGCGCCGTCATACACCAGTTCACGGTAAGGTTCATCGGAAATCAGGTAGATATCGGTATGATATTCCCGTTGCTTTTTCTCCAAAACAGCGCACAGATCTTTTAACAGAGTGTCCGAATAGATAACTCCGGTGGGGTTGTTTGGGGTATTGATGATAACAGCTTTGGTTTTTTCGCTGACAGCCGATTCTAATGCAGAGAGGTTCGGCAAAAAAGTATCGGGAATGGTGGGGACAACAACTAATTTTCCGTCAAAATTATCGACATAATTGGCATATTCTCCGAAAAACGGGGCAAATACAATCACTTCATCACCGGGATTCAGCAGGGTTTTCAGTACGATATTTAATCCTCCCGCTGCGCCGCAGGTCATGACAATCTGTTCGGCAGTCAAGGAAGCGCGGTGCAGGCAGTTTAAATGTTCGGCGATTGCGGCGCGAACCTCTTCATAGCCGGAATTGTTCATATATCCGTGGACAGCAAGCGGCTGCTCCTGCGTTAAAATTTCCATTACGGCGCGGTTTACGGCAGCGGGCGGTTCGATGCTGGGGTTTCCGATACTGAAATCGAAAACATTTTCTGCACCGTATTGGGCAGAAAGTTTTTTTCCCTCTTCAAACATGGCGCGAATCACCGAGCTGTTTTGCACAAACTGCTGCATTTTTTGAGAAATCATGAAATTTTTCCTCCGATTATATAAAAATATTATCACTGTAAAGCGGTAAATCAACAACATTATTATACGTCTTTTTGGAAAAAAATCAAGAGGAAAATCGGTCAGCGAACCACCCGATACAGATATTTTCTGCCTTCTGTTCCGATTTGTTCGATTACGCCAAGCGAGCGCAGGACGCAGACAAGATAGGAAACAGGGCGAGGGCGCAGCTTGAGCAGCTTTTGCAGAGTTGCGGAAGTAAAGGTTTGAGGAAGTTCGGGAAGCAGTTGCAGCAGCTGAGAGGGGCAGGAAACGGAAATCTCGTCAAGGAGGCGCAGGGGAACGCTTTGCACACGATGCGCTCCTTTTTTTTGCTGCATTCCTGTTCCGTCCAGCAGGCGGTATTCTTCACACTCCAAAAGAGTCAGGGTGAGGGAAAACTGCGGATGCCACAGCAGGTCGCAGATACTGTACAGTTCCCGAAAAATATTGAGTTCGGCTCTACGGTTTGGAGAGCGCCTTCGGGAAAGAATTTCTCCGGTTTGCGGGTCTATCCACACAATCCACTTGATTGCGGGAACCGGATAAACGACTCTTACAGGGCTGTGCTGCAAGAAGAAAGGAAGTTTTTTTCTGAGCTGACCGAAATTTCTCGTTTGAATCTCAATAATTTCCTGCGGAGTGGCAATATCGGCAACAAACTGCCCGAAGTTAATTTCCTGAAAGGAAGGGTCGGGAGAGTAGAAATTTTTTAAGATGACATGCTGGATTTTTTCGGACAGAGAACCGATGCCGTGCCGAAAGAAATCCTCCTCCAAAATACGGCTGCGGCAACGGGAAAATTCCTGCTCGCGAGATGGGGAAAGGGACATAAAACAGACCTCCGATATTATTTGTTGATTTTGTGACGGTTCAATATCATAAATGCAAGAAAAAACAAAAGAAAACATAAGTTAAAAAAACAGTTGCTTAAAAAGCAAAAAAATAAAAGAAAAATATAGGTATTTCCGGTAAAAATAAAAGAAAAACCGGAATGGTTTTGAGCAGAATAACGAAATTACAAAAGATAAAGTCGATTTTTATGCAACTGTACCGTGCCTTACAAAAGAAAAGCAGAAAAGAGGAAAGCACTTTGTATAGGGTTGCTAAGTTAATATTATACAAGGTTTTTCCACTAAAATCAGCTATGTTTAATATGAATTTCCAATCTATCGAAAAAAATGATTGAAAATCAACAACTTTTTTTTGTTTTTATATTGCATTTTGATTAAAAATTATGTACACTATATATAACAAAGTAAACGGGTCAATTCGGAAGATTGACGAATGGAATATCAAAGGATAGAAGAGGGGATTTGTTATGTCTAACAGATTGTTTCAAGGGATTGTTCATCAGATGAGAGAATCCATCGACCGTACCATCGGCGTGGTAGACAGCTATGCGGTTACCATCTCCTGCAGTGACTTGACACGCATTGGAGAAACCAATGAATATCTGGTATTGGACCTGAATGAAAACACAGACGTATTTGTCAGGGACGGATATACCTATAAACCGTTCGGCACTAGAGCAAAGCCGGACTATGCTGTGTTTGTAGAAGGAACTGACGAAATTGCGGCGAAGTTTTGTAACATTTTGGCAATCTCTTTTGCAAGCATCAAGCAGTATTATGATGAAAAGTATGACCGCAATAATTTTATCAAAAATGTAATTTTGGAAAATATTCTGCCGGGCGATATTTATGTAAAAGCCAGAGAGCTGCACTTTAATACCGATGTCAGCAGGGTTGTTCTGCTGATTCGTGTTGTTTCTTCCAACGATATTTCCGCATTTGACGTCATTCAGAACCTGTTCCCGGATAAACAGAAGGATTTCGTATTTAATATCAGCGAACGGGATATTGTTTTGGTAAAAGAAGTAAAACCGGGCATCAGTGGAAAAGATATTGAAAAGCTGGCTCGCTCGATTGTGGATACCCTCGGCAGCGAGTTCTACACCAGAGTGGTTGTCGGAATCGGTACCATCGTCAACGGAGTGAAAGAGCTGTCCAAATCCTTTAAAGAGGCTCAGGTTTCTTTGGAGGTCGGCAAGGTATTCGACACCGAAAAATCCATTGTCAGCTACAATAATCTCGGTATTGCGCGTTTGATTTACCAGCTGCCGACTACCCTGTGCGAAATGTTCCTCAAAGAGGTCTTTAAGAAAGGTTCGATTGACAGTCTGGATCACGAAACGTTGTTTACCATTCAAAAATTCTTTGAAAATAACCTCAACGTTTCCGAAACATCCAGAAAGCTGTTTGTACACCGCAATACTTTGGTTTACCGTCTGGAAAAGATTAAGAAGCTGACCGGTCTTGACCTGCGTGAATTTGACCATGCGATTGTATTTAAAGTTGCCTTGATGGTAAAACGTTACCTCACCGCAAATCCGGTAAAATACTAATCCGATTTTGGCATAAGATAAAAAATGTCCGAGAGGAAAAGCTCCTTTCGGACATTTTTTCGTTTATCCTTTTTTTAAGACAGAAAAAAAGGGATTTGGAAAACTTTCCTTGATTTTACCGAAAAAGAAAGGCTTTGTCAATTTATTACAAAAATAAAGAATAAAACTGATTTCTTTGACAAGAAATGTAAATTTTTTTCAAAGTAAAGCGGGAAACAGGACAAACGGTTGCGAGAAAACGAAAAATGTATTATAATTGTGAATGTTAAGTTGTAAATTTTTAGCTGTTTCCTGCTCTGCCGACAAAGGCGGAAAAAAGGACAGGCAAAAGAGATAAGGCGGTGCTCCAGTGATTGAATTTACCAATGTGTCCAAAGTCTATGACAACGGGACAAAAGCTTTGAGTAATGTCAGCCTGCAAGTGGATAAGGGAGAATTTGTTTTTGTGGTCGGACCTTCCGGCGCAGGCAAAAGTACCTTTATCAAGCTGCTGCTGAGGGAAGAAACTCCGACAAAGGGAATTGTCAAGGTAAACGGATATAATCTGAATAAGATTAAAAAACGCCAGATTCCGCAGTTCAGACGCTCGCTGGGCGTTGTGTTCCAGGATTTCAGATTGATTCCTCAAATGACCGTTTATGATAATGTGGCTTTTGCCCTGCGCGTAACCAATGTGGCAAACCGCTCGATTCGTCAGCGGGTGCCGTATGTGCTGGGATTGGTGGGACTTGCCGCAAAGGCAAGAAATTATCCCGACCAGCTGTCGGGCGGCGAACAGCAGCGTGTGGCTTTGGCAAGAGCGCTGGTCAACAATCCGCCGCTGTTGATTGCGGACGAGCCGACCGGAAACATCGACCCGGAGCTGTCGCTGGAAATTGTGGAGCTGCTCAACGAAATTAACCGCTGCGGAACAACCGTAGTGATGGTAACGCATGAGCATGAGCTGGTTGCCCGTTTTAATCGCCGTGTCATTACCATTGATCACGGCAACGTAGTAGCGGATGCTTTGGATGCGGATGAATGGGGGAGTTTTTATGAAGGGTAGCAGCATGGGGTATCTGCTCAAAACCGGCTTTAAAAATGTGTATATGAACCGATTGATGTCCTTTGCGTCAATCGGCGTACTGGTTGCCTGTCTGATGTTAATCGGCAGCGCAGTGCTGCTGTCGCTGAATATGCAGGTAATTGTGGGCGCCGTAGAGGACGAAAACGAGATGGTTGCCTTTTTGGATATGGATATTCCCGATGAGCGGATTCGGGAAATCGAAGATGAAATCCACAAAATCCCCGAAATAGAGGAAGCCTACTTCTATTCTTCCGAAGAAGCGTGGGAAGAGGAACAGAAGAAATGGGGAGCAGCCAGCGCGATGGTAGAGGTAGACGTGGAAGGAAACGATTTAGGACCGATTCTGCCCGATGCATACCGAATCAAGCTCAAAGATGTCAGTCAACAGACGCTGGACAGCGTGGAACAGCAGCTGTTGCAGATTGACGGAATAGACCCTGATATCCGCACACCGAGCCAGGAAGCAACTATTTTATCCGATTTGGAAAAGGCAATTTCCACAGTGGGTACGGTCATTGTTATTATTCTGGCAGTGGTGTCGGTTGTTATTATTGCAAACACCATCAAGATTACCATCTTTTCCCGCAGAAAAGAAATCAGCATTATGCGTTTGGTAGGCGCAACCAACACCTTCATCAAGATGCCGTTTATCATCGAAGGTACTTTAATCGGATTGATTTCTGCGCTGATTGCCTTTGGGGGACTGTGGGTGCTGTACAACTACGCAACGCAGTTTATTATGACAAGTCCGTCCTCCTGGCTGGAGATTGCAATCGGACGCTTGATTAACTTTAAGGATATTGCAGGATATATGCTGGCAGGCTTTGCGGCAGGCGGCGCGGGCTTGGGTATTATCGGAAGTAACCTGTTTATCCGCAAGCACTTGAAGGTATAGGAAACAAAAAGATTCTTTCGTAAGAGAAAGGGAGTGTGCAGCAGGTGGCACAAAAAAGACGGTTAAAAGGTTTGGCGGCACTTCTTCTGGCAGCGATGCTGTTGACTTTGCCGGCTTCGGCAACATGGGGCGAAGCGGACACAGAGGTCAGCACCCAGGGCGATGATTATGTCAGCGCCGACGATGCAGAGGCGCAGCGTCAGCAAGAAATAGAGGAAGCCAATCAGCAAAAGCAGCAGCGAGAGCAGCAAAAGCAGGAGTATCAGGGACAGATAAACTCCTTGCAGGGCGAGCTGGATAAGCTCAAACAGGAGCAAAAAGAGCTGCAAAGCAAGTTAAACGATGTCAGCGGGAAAAAAGAACAGGCGCAGGCAGTAAAGGCTTCTCTGGACGCAGATTTAAACAACGTACTGGGTCAAATCAGCACATTGACCTTGCAGATTGACGCGATGAACGAGTCGATAAAAATGACGCAGGAAGACATTGAAGCTGCAAAGAAAAATATCAACGAGCAGATTAACCTGCTCAGAAAGCGGATTCAGACCTCTTATAAAGCGGGTTACAGCAACGCGTTGTCGGTTGTTTTGGGCGCGGACAGCTACTATGACAGCCTGGTGCGCACCCGTGTGATTACCGAAATTTCAGAACGGGATGAGGAAATTATCAACGAACTGAATGAGGAAAAGAAAGAGCTGGAGGAAAAGGAAACACAGCTGAAAGAAGAACAGGCGCAGCTGGAGCAGGCAAACAGCGAACTGGAAGAATCGAAAGGTTCTTTGAGCAAAAAAATCAGCGCGGCTCAGGCAGAGATTGAGGATATCAGCAAACTGGAGCAGGAATATACCAATAATATTGCCGAAAGCCAGCAGAAGGCAAAAGAGATGGAGAATGAAATTGCCGCAGCGTATGAAGCAATTCAAAATCTGTCCACTTCGGCAAACAGCGAATATGTCGGCGGCGAGATGAAATGGCCTTTGCCGGGATACAGCACCATTTCATCCGGTTACGGTTGGCGATTTAACGGAAGCGATTTCCACACCGGTATTGATATTACCGGTGGCGGCTGTATGGGCGCTACTATCGTTGCTGCAAATACAGGAACGGTTGTTAAGACAAATACCAGCTTCACACCGGGACGCGGTTACGGTATTTATGTGATTATCGACCACGGCGGCGGAAAGAGTACCTTGTACGGACATTGCAGCGCTCTGCTTGTTTCGGAAGGACAGACGGTTTCCAGAGGACAGCCTATTGCGCAGGTCGGCAGTACCGGTTGGTCTACCGGACCGCATCTGCATTTTGAGGTGCGCGAGGACGGAAACCATGTAAATCCGCTTCCGTACTTAAAGGGAAACGGCTAATCGGCAAATTGAACCGAACTATAAATAAAACCCCTTCGATTGGTATCGAAGGGGTTTTATTGTATCCTATAATGTGATAACCTGATCCGGTTTTACCGTTTCCAAAGCAGGATAGATATTTGGGAAACATCCGATTCCCGCAGGGAAGATAAGGTCATTTTCAATTCCGCGCTGACGGCAGCAATAATCGCAGCCAACCAGCATCATACCGTTCTTTTCGGAGAGAGCTGCAAGGCGTTTTGCAATCTCGCTGTCTTTATGCAGCATATAGGTGTTGTCGAAGAAGAACACCATTCCGGCAACCTCTGCGCCGTGAATTCCGGCTTCCATCTGAGGAAGAATCATATTTTCCAGAATTTCTCTGGCATGGTCGGACATAAAAATGTAAGCTACTTTCATAAAACACACTCCTAAAAAATTTATGATTGTTTTGGCTCGTCGGCAAACAAAGCGTTGTGCAGACGGCTCTTTTCCAGCTCGGATTTTTGGATAAATTCCAACAGGTCTTTATCCTCGTCATTTTTTACATCGCCGTTTAAGGCAGATTTTAAGATATTGGTCAGCTGATCCACATAGTTGTGGTACTGAACGTTGGTGCGGTCTCTCGGTCGGGGCAGGTCGATATGCAGGTCGGTTAAGATTCTGCCGTAGTCACGGGACATTACGATAACACGGTCGCTTAAATAAACGGCTTCATCCACATCATGCGTTACCATTAAGGAAGTGGTCTTTTTCTGCTGAAGCATCTGTTCAAGCTGCATTTGCAGCAGCTGGCGCATCTGGAAGTCCACTGCGCCCAAAGGCTCGTCCATCAAAAGAACCTTTGGGTCACACGCCATTGCGCGAAGCAGAGCAACCCTTTGTTTCATACCGCCGGACAGTTCATGAATATAGTAATTTTCATATTCGCTCAACTGTGCCATTTCCAGCAGCTGTTTGAGATTTTTTTCCCGTTCATCTTTCGGCATTTTCTGCTTTTTCATCGGGTACATGATGTTCTCTCCGACTTTCAGCCATGGGAAAAGCGCGTAGTTTTGGAACATAAACGCCCTGTCCGGTCCCGGTTTGCTGACCGGATTGCCGTTGACAACAATCTTTCCGGAATCCGGCGACTGAAAACCGGCAATAATGGTGAGAGTTGTGGTTTTTCCGCAGCCGGAAGGACCCAGCAGCGAAACAAACTCGCCTTCCGCAACATCAAAAGAAATATCCTTTAAAATCAGTTTGCTTTCTTTGGAGTTGCGTCTGTCTTTAAAGCTTTTTGAAATGTTTTGTACAGAGATAGACATATGACACCTACTTGCTTTGATTAGTTTGAAGATTCTAACGATAAAAATTTAGTGTTTGCAATTTGGAACAATTCGGTTCCTTCTTCTTTATCTTTGATTTTCTGCATTATCTGCTCGGCGGCGATGTTGTAATTTTTAACAAAGGTTTTAAATTTTTCCGTTTGTACAATATCGTTGCGTACTACCAGAACATAAGAAATATAATCGTGAGAAGAAATCGGGGCAAAGGAAAAATCCGGGAGCAAATCTGCTTTTGTTACATCCATTACCGCAGCGTCAATCTGCTCGCTGGACAAAGAATAGGGAAGGGCAGAGGGGGAAATTTCCCGCACCGTTTCAATCTGAGGATAGGTTTTGGTTGCCAGCTGTTTGAGATGCTGACGCTGCTGTCCCACACCGAGAGTACGAATGTCGGCAAGTTCCCCCTGATAGGCAAGCACTTCCGAATTCATAATGACAGGAGCATAGATAGAAAATCGGTCATCTGCCTGAACAAAATGAGAGGCAAGGTGGTTGCAGTAAAATGCAAGCTCAATTTCGTCTGAGCGCAAGGCCCATTGTGCCGTATTGCTTCAGCAGTCTTTGAAGGCATACCCTTGTGCGGAATCGCTTTCGGAAACAAGGGAGGTATTTTCCGACTGCTGCAAAGCCTGCTCCATGATATAACCGGATACATCGTCACCCGCCCCAATACGCAGCTCTGCCGAACCGGAAACAGGGTCGGAGGGAAGCAGAAAGGAAACGGCAGTCAAAGCAGCCACAGCCCCGACAGTACACAAAAAAATTTTTTTCTGAATTTCCATCTTAGCAGCAGTCTTCCATTCCGTCGCCGAACAGGTCAACCGGCGCGCCGTCAATCATGCGATAAATTGCGTAACCGGCAGCTCCGTTTTTCTCTCCCGATACAATAAATTCCATTTCGTTTTCTTCATCAATATTTTTAAACTGGATTCCCTGATTGTCAATCGGAGCAGGAATCGGTTCGGTATAAGTACAGCCGTTCTCCTGCGCAACAGCGATAACCAGTCGGGTAATCTTGCCTTCCTCTTCACTGTTTTCCTTATAGATAATCAGCAGGTCTTTTTTTTGATCGTTGGTAACGTCCTCTTCACAGGCAAGCACAACCTTGCGATCGGGGTATTCGCTTTTAAATTTGGTAAGAATGGGGTGATCGTCCTCCACCATCGGCGCATAGATGCGTTGACGCTGACGCTGATTGACAGCCTGATTTTTTTGTTCGACATATCGGCTCATGAAAAATGCTCCAATAACAACACAGAGAATCAAAAGGGCAGTTATCAGAAGGGAAAACTTGGATTTTGGTTTTTTACTGTCCGTTTTCTGAGCAGTAGTTTCTTGAATATTTGATTTTTGTTCCATAAAATCCTCCGTTTATGCCTGCGCTTTTTTGCTGTGAGATTTCAGCCATTTATAAAAAGCAAGACAAGCATAACCAATCATAACAAAGCTGCACAGATTTTGCAGCCAATCCGGTGTGGTAACGATAAAGCGGTTGGCAGCCTCGATGGTTTTGTGCGTGGTATCAAAGTCCATGACAGGTTTAAATCCGGGCATCAGCAGACAGTTGGTAATAAAACCGACCAGATTGGAAATTACCGTTACCATGCCGAAGTACATCAGTGCAGAGCGTTTACCCATCGTTTTGGAGATGGTAATCAGCTCGGGAATGTTGGTAGCGGCGCCTGCCATCAAAAAGGTGATTGCAACGCCGGGAGCCGCTCCGCTTGCAACAATCGCCGCGATAAAGGGAAGATGTCCTACCGCGCAAACATACATCAAAGCGGCAATCACCGTGATTCCGAACAGGGAGATAAATCCCGGATTGCCTAAGTAAGTTTGAATGGCAGACTGAGGAACGATGTTAAACAGCAGTCCCGCAATCAGCATACCGCTGACGGCATATTTGGAAACGGTGACGGCAAGTTCGGTAAAAGACCAATGCAGTCCCGATTTGATTTTCTGCCCGACGCTCATCTTTTCTTCTTCCAATAAAATAGGGGAGCTGTCCTCCTGGTTTTCTCCCTCGGGATACAGGCAGACCTCTTTGCCGCCGAATTTGTTGGCAACAATGCCGATTATCATTGGGGCGACCAAACCGGTGATGATGTAGATAACGGTAATCTGCGGTCCCAGCAATCCCCAGGAAAGAAGCACCGCAATCGGGTTAATCATCGGGGAAGAAGTCATAAAGGCAAGGGTGGGACCCAGATACGCGCCGGAATAATATAAGCTGATGCCCAGCGGAATGGTTCCGCAGCTGCAAATGGGAATCAAAGCGCCGGAGATGGTGCTCCAGAAAACACCGGAAACCTTTTTGGTTCCGATAGAGCTGCGCTTCATCTTTTCCGGACTTAAAAATTCATGCAGCAGTCCCGCAATCATAAAGCTGAGAAGCATCCAGGAAGAGGAAGTTCCCAGCATATCGAAGGAAGACAGCACAACCTGTTTTAAAAAGGAAAAAAATTCTAACAGCAAGAGTTTACAGCCTCCTCAAACGCTTGTGTAATCGTATCTTTGTTGATGTTTTTAATCGCCTTGCTTTCATTGATTACCAACATACTTTTGGTGGTAGGACCGTACTTTTTGATGTACCCAAAATCCTTTCCTGCCTTGTAGATGACAACCTCCAGACGACCCTCGTACTGCTTTTTTAAGGATTCCACGAATCCGACATATACCTCGCATCATGCGCAGGCGCAGATATATTCGACACATGGCTTCTTCATTACAAATAAATCCTCCTTTTCATTATGAATTTTTTTAAAACAATATAATGATAGCAGGAAAAACGAAAAAAGGAAAGAGGTATAGAAATTAACGATAAACACCGTCTAAAGAGGCAGAAAAAACACGAAAAGTAACAGAAAAATACAATTTTTATCGAAGAAATCTATCAGAGAAATCTGGGTATTGAAAAAATCAATTTGAATTTTTTTGGAGGATATGATAAAATCAAGCCGTAAATGTAAACAATTTGTAGAAAAAGGAGGTGGAAATTATGGATAACGGTCAAAGAGATGTCAACCGTATGATACAGGCGTCAAAGATGAAGGACAGACGAAACTGGAAAAAGTTAAACGGCAAAGACTTCAATATTTATACACCGATTGCGGTAGGCACAATTTGCTTAATCTGGTTTGTTGCGGCTCATGTGGCAAACAATCCGTTCCTGTTCCCGACTTTGGAATCGGTGTTGTTTAAAACGGTGGATTCGTTAAGGGACGTGTACGTGTTAAAGAATATCGCAATCACCCTGCGCCGTGTACTGACAGGTACATTGTACGCCTTTATCATCGGTTTGCCGATAGGCTTGATTATGGGATATTCCAACAAAATGCTGCGGGCGATGGCACCGTTTATTAACTCGCTGCGTCAGATTCCGATTATGGCGTGGGTTCCGCTGTCCATCGTTTGGTTTGGATTGGGCGACGGTCCGACAATCTTCATGATTGCATTCAGCGGAATCTTTACCATTATTCTGAATACTATTGCAGGCGTTCAGGACATCAGCAAAGATTTTTACAATGCGGCAAGAAGTATGGGCGCAAACACCTTGGATATTATAAAGGATATTGTAGTACCGGGCGCGCTTCCGGGTGTAATCACCGGAATCCGACTGGCAATCGGTATGGGATGGATGTCCGTCATCTGAGCGGAGTTTATTGCAACAAGTGCCGGGTTCGGTTACATAATGGTTGAAGCTCAGGGAAGAATGGAAACAAGCACCATTATGGCATATATGCTGTTGGCAGGTTTAATCGGTTTTGCGATTGACAGAATCATGCTGCTGATTGAAAGCATTTTGCTCAAATGGAAAGCAGAGTAATTGTTCCCTACGGCGAGGCTTTAGCCGGTGGATTATCGCCAAAAAAATTTCAAGCGGTCGAGTGCCGCGCAGTTTATGTGGGTAAGTTTTTTTATAGAGTTTAAAGGTTAAAAGTTAAAGGTTTGAAGAGTTTGTTTTAAAATATCGTATTTTGATATGGAAAGTACGATATTTTTCTAAATATAGAAAAATTAAAGAAACAGGAGAGTATTTGAAGATGGGACTGAAAAAAGCAGCTTGTCTTTTGCTTGCTTCTTCTATGTTGATGGTCACTTTGGGCGGATGCTTAAAGGACAGCAGTCAGCAGTCTGCAACCGTTCAGGTAGATTATAATGCGGAAGAAGAGGTCGCAAAATACAAGGATCATTTAGGCGAACTGTCCGAAGCGGACAAAAATTATGTAGTACAGTTAGGTTACAATAACTGCGACCACATGGTGGCTTCTCTGGTTGGGGAAGGCAGCGGTATTTTTGACGCTTTGGGACTGAACGTGAACATCACCAAAACAGGTCAAATCATGCAGGCAATGGCGTCCGGAGAAATGGACGTCGGCTATCAGGGCATTGTAGGAGCAATCAACTCGGTAAACAACGGCGCACCGCTGTTTATGGCAGCGGCAAACCATCTGGGCGGTTCCTACTATCTGGTAGTGGACAATGATATTGAAAAGCCGGAGGACTTAATCGGCAAAAAGCTGGCAATCGGCAGCGAGCCGTGGAAAGGTCCGGAATGGTGCGGTTGGGCAGAAAAACTGGGTATTCCTGTTATGACCGAAGGAAACTATGAAACGGTTGAAATGAGCGCAACCGATGCGCTGATTGCGATGAAAGCCGGTCAGATTGACGGCTTCGGAACGTGAGACCCTTTTGCCTCTCAGGCAGAGTTCGAAGGTATCGGACACGTTATCGCAACCGACTGGGGTTATAAAGGAAGCAAACTGGGTGTTGACAAGGACAGCAACGACTTGGATAACTGGGGCGTATGCTGTGTGTACGCAATGAGCAACAACTTTAAAGAAGAACATCCGGAACTGGCAAAGCGTCTGGTTTTGGCTCACGCTTTATCGGTAAAATATATTTATCAGCATCCGTACAATGCAGCGATGATTTTCGCAGACGCATTCGGCACAAAACCGGAAGCGGCGCTGAACACCATCTATATGAAAACGGTAAAGGAAGGACGCACCTTAACCTGGCAGTTCTCCGAAAAGAATCTGGAAAACCTGATTGCAAACTGGAATCAGTATGATACCATTCCGGAAGAGGATCGCCTGAAGATTGATGACCTGCACAAGTTTATGTCCACCGATTTAATCGAGGAGTGCGGTGTAGAAGATTTCCACGAGTTCATCAAAAACGAAGTAGAACCGCTTTATCCAACCGGTATCAGCTTTGAAGATTGGCTGAAAAAAGCCAAAGAAATCGACGGCATTACCAGTACTGAATACGATGATGCCGCCAACATTATGATGAACGACTAAAATAAAATACAAGTACTTCTAAGACTGAATCGGTGTTTCATAAAAACAATTTGTATGAGTCTTTAGGAGGACAAAAATGAAGTTTGGCAAAAAGAGTCTGTGCCTTTTGCTTGCGGCTTCGATGATGGTAGTTACCCTGGGCGGATGCTTAAAGGACAGCAGTCAGCAGTCCGCAACCGTTCAGGTAGACTACAATGCAGAGGAAGAAGTAGCAAAGTATAAGGACCACCTGGGCGAGTTATCCGAAGCAGACAAAAATTATGTGGTACAGATGGGTTACAACAACTGCGACCACATGGTGGCTTCTCTGGTCGGAGAAGGCAGCGGCATCTTTGATGCGCTGGGATTAAATGTAAATATCACCAAAACCGGTCAGATTATGCAGGCGATGGCATCCGGAGAAATGGATGTCGGCTACCAGGGAATCGGCGGCGCGGTTCGTTCGGTAAACAACGGCGCGCCTTTGTTTATGGCAGCGGCAAACCATCTGGGCGGTTCCGAGTATCTGGTTGTCAGCAATGACATTCAGGACCCACAGGATTTAATCGGCAAAAAGCTGGCAATCGGCGGCGAGCCGTGGAAAAGCCCGCAATGGTGCAGCTGGGCGGAAGAACTGGGTATTCCGGTTATGACAGACGGCAACTATGAAGCGGTAGATATGAGCGCGACCGATGCGCTGATTGCAATGAAAGCCGGTCAGGTAGACGGCTTCTCGACGTGAGACCCCTTTGCCTCTCAGGCAGAGTTCGAAGGTATCGGACACGTTATTGCAACCGACTGGGGTTATAAAGAAGGCGACGGCAACAACCTGGATAACTGGGGTATGTGCTGTGTATACGCTATGAGCAACACCTTTAGAGAAGAGCATCCGGAACTGGCAAAACGTCTGGTTTTGGCTCACGCTTTATCCATTAAGTACATCTATCAGCATCCTTACAATGCGGCAATGATCTTTGCAGACGCATTTGGCACAAAGCCGGAGGTTGCGCTGAACACCATCTACATGAAAACGGTAAAAGAAGGACGCACTCTAACCTGGCAGTTCTCCCAGAAAAATCTGGAAAACTACATGAAAGAGTATGAGAAGTACAGCGAATATGTTCCGGAAGAAAATATCCCGAACATTGATGACTTTGAAAAGTTCATGTCTACCGATTTGATTGAAGCCTGCGGTGTAGAAGATTTCCATGATTTTATTGCAAATGAAGTGGAACCGCTCTATCCAATCGGCATCAGCTTTGAGGATTGGCTGAAAAAAGCCAAAGAAATCGACGGTATCACCAGCACCGAATACGATGATGCCGCAGATATTATGATGAACGACCAGGAATAGAAACTGAAAAAAGCGTCTGTATCACAGTGCAGACGCTTTTCCTACGGATAAACAGAGGACGGAGATATATTTTTATGGCAGAACAGATTCAAAATATCAGTCAAAAATTTAATGACGCGCAGAACCAAGTGCGTCTGGCAATCATGAACTTTATCATTGATAACAAAAGACCGTTTTCCATCACAAAGGACGGTTATGCGGTGCTTGCAGGGATTACCCTCTCTTCCGAACAGGACTTTGAAGAAATCGTAAAGACCTTAAAGGAAAAGGACGGAATCGTAACCGATGAGGAGCAGAATGTTAATTTTATCTACCCGGTTTCTGCGATGCCGACCAATCATCGGGTTACTTTGGCAGACGGAAGAAGCTTTACTGCGATGTGCGCGATTGATGCAATCGGCGCGGCGTTTACCTTTCATCAGGATACCGAAGTTCATTCCAAATGTACCGGCTGCGGAACCGATGTTTTTGTAAAGGTGCAGGACGGAAAAATTACCGACTATTCTCCGAAAGGACTTCACGCTCTGACCTTTACCCTGGGTGAGATTGCAAACTGGGCGGGCTCCTGCTGAAACGCCATGAATTTCTTCTGTACGAAGAACGAAATGGAACAGTACATCAAAGAGATGAATCTGGATTTAAGCACTGTAATTCAGGCAGATATGGAGATTGCTTTGCAGGAGGCAAAGAAAACATTTTTAGTATAATCAATTCCCCTGATATCATACTTAAATATGATATCAGGGGAATTATCTTTATTGAGAGTAGTAAGCTATTGAGAAGCCTTTTGAACTAAAGCGAGAAATATTTTTCGATTTTCAGTACTGGAAGTCATGTGTTCGGGATGCCACTGAACCCCCAAGCAAAATGGGTGTTCTTCTAACTCAATACTTTCTGGGATACCGGCAGGACTATATGAGGAAATGACAAGACCCTTTCCCGGAGATTTTACTGCCTGATGGTGAAGAGAATTTACATAAAAAGAAGAACTTCCTGTTATTTTTTTCAGCAAGCTGTTTGTTTGCACAGAAACGGAGTGAGTTCCATTTTTTCTGCCCTTTGCATCCATATGATTTTCATTTTTTGAAATGTGTTGAATGTCTTGGTACAGTGTGCCATTTAGTGCAACATTCATGATTTGACAGCCGCGGCATATTCCGAGAACAGGTTTTTTACTTTCAATCACCATACGCATCAAAGGAATTTCCATTGCATCGCGTTGACGGTGATAAGTGCGAGAGGGGTCTTCTTGTTCATAATATAATGAAGGCGATACATCTGCGCCACCGGGAAAAAGAAATCCATCGCACTCTTCGATATACTGCTTTAGTTTTTGGGAATCTTCTGTCCAAGGAAGCCAACGAGGGATTCCTCCCGCTTTTTTTAATGCAGCAGGATATTTTGACCTAAGATAAATACGAAGTAGATTATCGTGTCCCATTTCAGGAATTCCGATAACAGGTTTAAAGTTTTTCGGTTTCATTGATTTCCTCCATAGCCTGACGACGGGCTTCTTCTACTGATTTCATAGAAACTTTTCCGGATTTCATTCTAAAATAGCTGTATAAGAAAATAATAATCATTAAAGCAGGAACAATAATTTTATCATTTTTTCCTAGTGTGGTAAACATAGCAGCGCATACCAGGAGATCGGCAGCCATAGAAAGAATGATAACGACGATAAGAGCCGGCATTGGCATATGGAAAAAGCTGCGTTTCCATGCATTTGGATATTTTTTAGGAATTTTTAAAAATAAAATGTTATTTAACATTGAAAGAAACATGATAGGAATCATTAAATAAGAGGCGATTTGATCCAGTCCCATTCCGCATACAATAGGAAGAACTCCGACAAAATAAGTAATCAGCATAGTAACCCATGGATAGCCGTTTTTGGTTTTTTTACCGATAAATTCAGGAAACCAACCATCTTCCACAGCAGAAAGAATAGGATATTTTAAAGAAGAAATTGTTCCGTAAAGTGAGGTTGCAATTGCAAAACACGCTCCTCCTAAAATAAAAATCAGAAAAACAGGATAGGGAAACATTGCTTTGGATACAACGGCAAGGCTTTGGTTTGCAACCTCAGAAACAGGAAGAACACCGGAAGCAACGACAGCAATCAGCATATACAAAATGCCTACAATGACAGTGGTAATTAAAATAGCAATTGGAATGGAACGAGTCGGCTTTTTAGCGTCTGAAGCGTAAGAAACTAACATAGTGCTGCCTTGGCAAGCAATTCCCATAACAGCAACAGCGCAGGCAAACCCGAGTGGACCGCCGCTGAAATACTCACTGTCATTAAAAGAGAAAGCACCGGGCTGAACTTGGGGAACACCAACAACAATGAATACAGTTAAAGATACCACCATAACGAGTACCATAATCATATTTAATTTAGCCATAAATTTAGTACCTTTAATAGTTGAAAGGAAAAACAGAGTCATAATTACGAAAGCAATCAGAGATTCGTAAGCTTCAAGTTGAGGAAAAGGAATTTTTGCATACTTAACGATTGAAATTGCAAATCCAGAAATTGCCATGCTTTTAATAATTTGGGTAACCGCGCTGACGCCTGCTAAAAGAGGTGGTTGAAGCACAGCGCTTTGGGCGTATTTTCCACCGCTTAATGGTAATGTTCCTGCTAAAAGCGTATTATAAGCATACGCAAAAAGCATGGCAAAACTTGCGACTAACATTGCGATGGAAACAGAACGACCGGTGAATCCGATTGCAAGTCCCATATAGACGAAAATACCGGAACCAATACAATTTCCGACACCGTATCCAACAAGATCACCGACGGTTAGCTGTTTGCTTTTCTGATTCTTCATAAAAAAACCTCCAAAATTATTTTAGATACTAAAATAATTGATAAAAAATAAAGCTCATAAATTATTTTATAAGCTAAACTATATCACAAGATAAGAATAGCATAACTTGACGTAAATTACAATATATTTGATAAATAAAAATTATTTTTATTTATTTTTACAATTTAATTGTAACTTTTTTATGTATAATTTCTAATGTATAAAGAAGGTGTTTTGTTAAAATAAGATAAAAAAACTAAAAAAACAAAGCAGATTAACTAAAGATTAAAAGTAGAGCATAAATTAGTATTGACATATCATTTGGAAAGTGATAAAAATAATTTAGATACTAAAATAATTGGCGCGGAGGGGAGGTGAAAAATCATAATATATATTTGCCCAATATAAAATATCTCTTTTACAATGTGGATAATTGTGTTATGATAAAAGAAATAATATAATTATCGGAGGAATAGCTATGGATCGGATTGGACAAATCCACGAGTTAGTTTTAAAAATAAGAAAAGTAACAGAAACTCACAGTAAGTATATGGCAGTTGAAAGAGATTATTTTAAAGGGGAACATCTGTTTATGAGAGAAGCTCATATGATTGTGGAAATCGGAGAGCTGCAACAACCCACAATGTCAGAATTGGCTCAAAAAATGGAAGTTACTCCGGGGGCAATCAGTCAATTAGCGGTAAGAATGGAAAAAAAAGGATTCATTCAAAGAATACCGGATACAGAAGATAAAAGAAAAAATTTTGTTATTTTAACAGAAAAAGGAAAAGAGTTTTATAAACTGCATAAAGCGTTTGATGAAGAACAATACCGTAAAGCAGATAAACTGTTGTCGGAATACACGCAAGAACAATTGGAAGAATTTATTCGATTTGAAGAAAAGGTCAATCAAATATTTCAACAATATTAGAGTAAATGTATCGTTGTTCTTTTTATAAGGAGAATTGTTATGAAATACAATTTTGATGAAATTGTTAATCGTAAAGGTACAAACAGTGCAAAATGGGATTCCGGAAAGCTTTTGATTTCTATGGGAATTACCGACTATGTAGATGAAAATACACTTCCTCTTTTTACGGCAGACATGGATTTTTGTTGTCCTCCTTCCGTAAAAAAGGAAATAGAAAAAGTTGTTGATAAAAATCTGTATGGTTATACTACACTGCATCCGAGTTTTAGTAAAGAATACTATGACGCGGTTTGTGGTTGGTTTGAAAGACGCCACCATTGGAAAATAGCGCCAGAAGAAATTTTATATGTTGATGGGACAATCACTGCCATTCGTCATGCTTTATTGGCATTTTCTAATCCTGATGACGGTGTTTTAATTACAAGACCTGTATATACTCCTTTTACAAAAACAATTCTTTCTACCGGACGCAAGGTAGTAAACAGTCCATTAAAAAACAATAATGGCTTTTACTCTATTAATTTTGAGGATTTTGAAAAAAAGGCAGCATTACCGGCCACCAAATGTTTTATATTATGCAATCCGCATAATCCAACAGGTAGAATATGGTCGGATGAAGACCTAACCAGGTTATATGATATTTGTACTAAAAATAATGTATTGGTAATTGCAGATGAAATACATGGAGATTTGATACGCAAAGACAGTGTATTTCATCCGTTAGGAACATTGGTAGATGAACAAAACTTAATTTCATGTACAGCAGCAAACAAAACATTTAATCTGGCAGGATTAAAAGCGACGAATGTTGTAATAAAAAATCCTGAACTTAGAGAAAAATATATGAAACAAACAGGAATGATCTTTCTTTCACCGGTTACAATAGCAGCAACAATAGGTGCATACAATGGAGGTGAAGAATGGTTAGAAGAGTTAAAACAATATTTGGATGATACGCTGGAATGGGTTTTGGGTTTTTGTAAGGAAAATCTTCCAAAGATGAAGTGTGTTCGCCCGGAAGGAACCTATATTTTATGGATGGATTTTCGAGGATACGGCTTATCGGCAGAGGAGATTCGCAAGAAAATTTATGTGGATGCAAATGTTGTCTTAGAAAGCGGAACAATGTTTGACCCGGAAAACGGAGCAGGTTTTGAGAGAATTTGTTTGTCTACTCGTCGAGCGATTGTTCAAGAAGCATTTCAACGAATTGCAAAACAATTTGAAAATTTATAATGCTTAAAAATAAGAGGCGATACAAATGATTCCGTACATTGATATGCATTGTGATACCCTTATGCAAGCATATATACATCAAAAGAAAGACATTTTTGATTTTAAAGAAAGTATGGTCGATATCAAGCGTCTAAAGGAAGGAAATTGTAAAGCACAGTTTTTTGCTATATTCATGCCTCCACTTTTTTTAAAAGATAAATTAGGGGAAAAATTTCCGAAAGATGATGAGTATATACGAGATAACTTGGAAATATTTCATCATTCTATAAAAACAGCTCCGGAATTTTTTGCAGGAACTTCTACTGTAAAAGAATTGGAAGAAAATGATCGTCAAGGGAAAATTTCAGGAATTTTAACTTTGGAAGATGGAAGAGCGGTAGAAGGGAAGATGGAACGTCTAGAAAAATTTTACAATCAAGGAATTCGTCTGATTTCTTTAACATGGAATGAAGAAAATTGTTTTGGCAGTCCCAATTCTTTTGAACGTTCTGTTATGGAAAAAGGATTAAGTAATTTTGGAAAAGAAGCAGTAGAGGAAATGAACCGTTTGGGAATATTAATAGATGTTTCCCATTTATCAGATGCAGGATTCTGGGATACCTTCCAATACACAACGAAACCGTTTGTTGCGTCACATTCTAATTGCAGAAGTCTGAATCCACATCCGCGCAGTATGAGTGACGAAATGATTCGTGCACTTGCAGAAAAGGGAGGAGTTATAGGAATTAATTTTTCTCCCAAATTTCTAATTGCAGATTTATCAAATCAAGAGAGCAAGGTAGCATATTTAATTGCACAGATCAAACATATGAAAAAAATAGGAGGTATTGACTGTGTTGCGTTAGGAAGTGATTTTGATGGAATCAAAGGAACTTTTGAGATAGGAAGTTCGGATAAAATTCCTATTCTATTTCATTCCCTTAAAAAAGAAGGTTTTACAAGTGGAGAAATAGAGAAAATTGCGCTCCGAAATATACAAAGAGTTGTTCGGGAAGTTTGGAAATCTTAATAAAAATTGTGAAACAAAAAAATAAAAAATCCCCTCCTCCTCATACCTTTTTCTTCTGTTTCATAAAATGATACAGGAAAAAGGGGGGAACAGTATGCTTTCTGTATTGGAATGGGACAATACACGCAGCAGCTTTCTGCCCAAAATTTGGGAGAAAGAACCGCTTGTTATAGAAGGAAAGCAGGTGCGCCGTTTTGCGGTAAATCGCAGAAGGCAGCTTCCGATGAAAAAACTCCGATCAGCGTTGGGAAATACTTCCGTTTTACTCGGCGATTCTTTGCAAGGAGAAAAAGAAAGGCTGAGTAAATCGGGAATCTGCCTGTGCAAGGAGGTCAATACCGATTTAAGGCAGCAGTGGGGTGTCCGCTGCGCTGTGAAAGTATTGGGAAGTCTTTCTTTTTCCAAGCAGAAAATCGCTTTGATTGACCCGCAGCTGCGTTGTCGGCAGCTTGCTTTTTATGCACTGATGCGGTTAAATCAAGTGCATCTTTGCACCGAACGGCTTTCTGAAGCAGAACAATTTGCGCAGGAAATGATGGAGCAGTACGGCGCGCCGGTTTTCTTTTCACAAAGTTTGGAAGTGCCGGAAGATTGTCCGCTGAGCGTCTGGTTGGGAGAAGAGGAATTTTCGCCCAACGGTTTTACCGGAACTGCCGTTTTGCTGCCGAATGAAACAAAACGGCGGGAAAGAACGGAGAAAGAACCAATTTATTTCAGCGACATTTCTCCCAAGCTGCCCGCAGAGCTTTGTTCTTTGCCGAAAGAGTTTCCGACAGAAAGGCTGCTGCATTATTTATATCTGCGGCAAGGCTGCAAAAATCTTGCCCTTTTGCCCACAGAAACCCTTTGGTGCAGTGAGTTTTCCGAAAAAATTACCGTTCAACAGGTAATTTCCCGGCTGTTAGACAGAGAAAAGACAAAGAATTTTAAAAATTTACAAAAAATTTGAATGTAGCAGAGCAATTTTTAAGAGTTTTGTATGATTTCTGCTTGACATTGCGCTTCTCATTGATTATAATACAACTATCACAAACAACACCTGACTGAATCTGATTAAAAGGATGCCGGCTGCAAAAATCCGGCAGTTTTTCTGTGAGAATCGGTGTGCGGCTTGTGGCGGTATCGGATACCGAATTATTGAAACGGCGGCGCTGTGGAATTTGCCACCTGTTGCCGCTGAGAGGAGTATGCACCATGGCAAATGAAATTATCATGACCAAGGAAGGCTATGACGACCTTGTAAAAGAGCTGAATGAACTGAAAACCACCCGCCGCGCGGAAATTTCCGAAAAAATCCGTATTGCCCGCGGTTTCGGCGACCTTTCGGAAAACAGCGAATATGATGAAGCAAAAAATGAGCAGGCAATCGTAGAAGCGCGCATTGTGCAGCTGGAAAATCAGCTGAAAAATGTAAAGATTGTTGCAAAATCCGAAGCGAACAAAGGCACTGTATCCATCGGCAGCTTTGTTACCATCCGCGATGTGGAATTCGGAGATGAAATGACCTATCGTATCATCAGCTCGGTAGAATCCAGCAACGATATGTCCACCATTACCGATGAATCGCCGGTAGGCAAGGCGCTTCTGGGACATCAGGCAGGGGATTCGGTGGTTGTTACCATCCCTTCCGGAGCAAAGATTGAGTATCAGGTTCTGAAAGTAGAGTAAGAGCTTGAGGAAAAAGGGCATTTTCTCGCTTGTGTTTTGGTATAACTTACCAAATGAAACGGGAAAATGCCCTTTATTTTTTTATTGTATTTCGTCGAAAAACAAGGTATAATAATACTGTATCTTTTTATTATTTGTAAATTTTCATAACCGAAAGGACGGAAAAATACATGGCAGAAAATATGGAAAAACTGCAATCTCAGCAGAACACCGAGCCCACTGCGGAAGAATTATCCGAAGTGCTGCGTATCCGCCGCGAAAAGTTTGCCGCATTAAAGGAAGCGGGCAAAAATCCGTTTGAGCAGACACGCTATGACCGCACCGTTTATGCGCAGCAGATTGCAGAACGATTTGAAGAGCTGGAAAACAAAGAAGTATCCATCGCAGGACGAATGATGAGCAAGCGCGCGATGGGAAAAGCGTCTTTCTTTGATGTTGCCGACGCTTCCGGCAGAATTCAGGTTTACATCAAACGCGACATTGTCGGAGAAGAAACCTATGACCAGTTTAAAAAATGGGACATCGGCGATATTGTCGGCGTAAAGGGCGAAGTATTCCGCACCAAACACGGCGAAATCTCCATTCGCGCAACCGAAGCGATTTTGCTGTCAAAATCCCTGCTTCCTCTGCCGGAAAAATTCCACGGTTTAACCAATACCGATTTGAGATACCGCCAGAGATATGTTGACCTGATTATGAATCCGGAGGTTCGCGACGTATTTGTAAAGCGTTCCCTGATTATCCGTGAGCTGAGAAACTTCCTTGATTCCAAAGGTTATCTGGAAGTAGAAACCCCTGTTTTGCACAATATTGCAGGCGGCGCTGCGGCTCGTCCGTTCATCACCCATCACAATACATTGAACATTGATATGTATCTGCGTATTGCGCTGGAGCTGCACTTAAAACGACTGATTGTCGGCGGATTTGATAAGGTATACGAAATCGGCAGAGTATTCCGCAACGAGGGTATGGACACCAAGCACAATCCGGAATTTACCATGCTCGAATTCTATCAGGCATATTCTAACTATGAAGATGTGATGAACCTTACCGAAGAAATGTTGCGCTATGTTACCGAAAAAGTTTTGGGCACAACAAAGGTGGTTTACGGCGGCGAAGAAATCGACCTGGGCAAACCGTTTGCGCGCATCACAATGGTAGAAGCGGTTAAAAAATATGCAGGCGTAGATTTTGAACAGATTGAAACCTTGGAGCAGGCAAGAGCTGTTGCAAAAGAACATCATATTCAGTACGAAGAAAGACACCTGAAAGGCGATATTCTCAACCTGTTCTTTGATGAATTTGTAGAGGACAAGCTGATTCAGCCAACCTTCCTGATCGGTCATCCGGTTGAAATTTCTCCGCTTTCCAAGAGAATGGCAGACAAACCGGATTATACCGAACGCTTTGAGCTGTTTATCACCGGCAGAGAGTTCGCAAACGCTTACTCCGAGCTGAATGACCCGATTGACCAGAGAGAACGCTTTGAACATCAGATGGAGCTGAAAGCGCAGGGCGACGAAGAAGCGACCGATATGGATACCGACTTCCTGAATGCTCTGGAATACGGCTTACCGCCTACAGGCGGCTTTGGCATGGGTGTAGACCGTCTGGTTATGCTGCTGACAAATCAGCCGTCTATTCGTGACGTTCTGCTCTTCCCGACCATGAAACCTCTGGGTGGCAGCGAAACTGTGAAAAAAGCAGAGGCTGCTGTCTGTGAAGCTCCGAAAACAGAAGAAAAACCGGTTGAAAAAATTGATTTTTCTAAGGTAAAAATCGAACCAATCTTTAAGGAAATGGTTGATTTTGAAACCTTTACAAAATCCGATTTCCGCGCGGTAAAGATTTTGGCTTGTGAAGCTGTTCCGAAATCCAAAAAGCTGCTGAAATTTACTATGGATGACGGAGAACGCAAAGATCGCGTGATTTTAAGCGGTATTCATGAGTATTACGAACCGGAAGAACTGGTTGGCAAAACCTGTATCGCAATCGTAAATCTGCCGCCGAGAAAGATGATGGGCATTGATTCCGAAGGTATGCTGATTTCTGCCGTACATGAAGAAGACGGTCACGAAGGCTTAAACCTTTTGATGGTTGATGACAGAATTCCGGCAGGAGCAAAACTGTACTAAAATTCGGAAATGATTTTCAATTAAAAACAGATAAGGGCGTTGTTCCGACAAATTTTCGGGACAGCGTCCTTTTTTATTGCTAAATTGATTTCTAAAAAACACGCAGCAGGGAAACCCGAAAACCTGTATCGTTTGTATTGACACAGAAAAGGAATTTATTTTATGATAAGAAAAAAGATTGGCAAATGTACTTTGGAAAGAAAAAGAAATAATTTAAAATCAAACCTTGCCGTAAAATCAGCCGATGTCGGTAAAAATCCCGCTTAACTCCTGCCGAAAATCCGAAAAAATAAAAATTTTTCGCAAATGTGTGATTGTTGTATAAACTCATGCAACTTTTCGGGCAAAACAGGGTATAGGTGAAAAGAAGCTTTCAAAAACTCCTTACGGAAAGCGGACTGAAAAGAATCTGTCAGAATTAAAATTTACCCCGTTTTCTCTCCGAAATTCCCGAAAAAAATAAAAATTTTTTGCAGATGTGTGATTGTTGTATAAACTCATGCAACTTTTGGGGCAAAACGGGGTATAGGTGAAAAGAAGCTTTCAAAAACTTCTTACGGAAAGCGGACTGAAAAGAATCTGTCAGAATTAAAATTTACCCCGTTTTCTCTCCGAAATCTCCGAAAAAATAAAAATTTTTTTGCAAATGTGTGGTTGTTGCATAAACCCGTGCAACTTTTGGGGCAAAACGGGGTATAGGTGAAAGGGGATAATTTTTAAGTTTCAACGATAGTCTAAGATAAAAGATTGTGCAGGAAAATTTCCCCTTTTTATTGATTTACTAAAATTTACCTTTTGATAAAGAAATACTGCCAAAGGGAAGATTGACTTTTCAGCGAATATGCAATATAATATTCGGTATGAATGTCGTCAAACGGCAAAATTACTTTGGGAGAAAACACGGTTTTTCTTTCAAAACAGGAATTGGAGGATTGCAGATGAAAAGAGTTGGTAAGCCGGTCTTTTTCGTGGTTGTCGCGATACTGGCGCTCTTCACTTATGCAGCATTTTTTGGTGTCAGCTCAATGTACGGCGATGTGGAACGTGTGTACATCAAAGGCGCGGAAGATATCCGTTGGGGAATTGATATCCGCGGCGGTGTAGACGTTACTTTCAGTCCTCCGGACGGAGTGGACGCAACAGACGAAGAACTGGCAGCGGCAGAGTCGGTTATTAAAACAAGACTGCTCAGCCAGAACATCACAGACAGCGAAGTATACACCGATGCAAATACGGACAGAATCATTGTTCGTTTTCCGTGGAAATCGGGCGAGCAGGACTTTAATCCGGAAGATGCGATTGAAGAACTCGGAAAAACAGCTCAGCTTGCTTTCTATAAGGATTTGCCGTTAGACCCGACCACAGGACTGCTCAGTCCGGCTGCGGGCGAACCTGTTTTAACGGGAGCCGATGTGGAAAAGGCAGAATACGGAATGTATCAGGACCAGGAAACCGGCATGGCAGAGCCGATCGTTACCCTGACCTTGAAGGAAGAAGCAAGGGAAAAGTGGGAAAAAGCAACCACCGAGCAGCTCGGAAAACAGATTTCTATCTTTATGGATGATGAACCGATTTCCGCTCCGGTTGTAAATTCCACAATCACCGACGGAAAATGTGTCATTACCGGAAACTTTACTCCGGAAAGCGCAGTAAAACTGGCAAACCAAATCAACGGCGGCGCGCTTCCGTTTGAACTGGTTACAAAGAACTACAACGCAATCTCTCCGACACTGGGTATGGGAGCAAAGGACGCGATGGTAAAAGCCGGCGCAGCAGCCTTTTTGATTATCGCTCTCTTTATGATTTTCTATTATCGTCTGCCGGGATTTGTTGCGACCATCGCTCTGATGGGTCAGCTGGCAGGTACGATTGCGGCAATCACCGGTTTCTTTAAGGTGTTCCCGTCCTTTACTCTGACTGTTCCGGGTATTGCGGGTATCATCTTGGGATTGGGCTTCGGCGTGGATGCAAACATCATTTCCGCAGAGCGTATTCGTGAGGAAATTCGTACCGGCAAGGGAATCGACGCTTCCATTCAGTCCGGATTTAAAAACGCTTTCTCCGCAATTTTTGACAGTAACATCACCGTTGTATTTATTGCGGTTATCTTGATGGGCGTATTCGGACCGAGCGACAGCATTTTTGCAATTCCGTTTAATTTCCTGTTCTCCTGGTTGGGATTGGGAACAGCAACCGCAGGCTCGATTTATTCCTTCGGTTACACCTTGTTAGTCAGCATTATTTTGAACTTTGTTATGGGTGTGATGGCGTCTCGTCTGATGCTGCGCTCTCTTGCAGGATTTAAACCGTTTAGAAAAGCATGGCTCTACGGAGGTGAAAAATAATGAAGTTGGATATTATCGGAAAAAGAAAATTATTCTTCACAATCTCCATTGTTGCGATGGTTTGTGTTCTGTTGGTTACTGTTTTTATCGGTCCGAAACTGGATATTCAGTTTAAAGGCGGCTCGATTGCTACCTATTCTTACACAGGAGAGCTTTCTCCCGATGATTTTGATAAAACGGTAGAATCTTTCCTGGGACAGGCAGTCACCGTTCAGCAGCAGGAAAACAGCGTCACCGGTCAGATGAGCATGGTAGTCAGCCTGACCTCCGACCAGAACCTGACAACCGAAAAACAGTCCGCTTTGTTGGAAGAACTGCAAAAGACCTATGCAGATAATGAAGTAGAAGCCTCCGATGTCAACAACGTTGACCCTGTGATGGGTAAAGAGTTTTTGAAAAAATGTCTGGTAGCGGTTATTTTTGCTTCTGTTATTATGGTTGTTTACATCGGTCTGCGTTTCCGCAAGATTGGCGGCGCTTCCGCAGGTATCGTAGCGGTTATTGCGCTGATTCATGATGTTTTGATTGCGTACGGTATTTTTGTGCTGTTGGGCTTTACCATCAATGACAACTTTATTGCGGTTGTATTGACTATTTTGGGTTATTCCATCAACGATACCATTGTAATCTACGACCGTATTCGTGAAAACAAACATTACTACGGCAATAAAATGCAGCTGGGCGAGCTGGTAAACATGAGTATCAACCAGTGCCTGAGAAGAACCGTAACCACCTCTTTAACCACAGTTATGGCGCTGTTGTGTATCTGTGTGGTTGCTGTTTTGATGAATGTTAATTCGATTCTCAGCTTTGCCGTACCAATGATGGTCGGCGTTATCTCCGGCTTGTATTCTTCTGTATTCCTTTCCGGTTCGATGTGGACCCTGTGGCAGGAAAAGAAAGCAGCCAAAGCAAAAGCATAATTTACAAAAAACAAAGGACGTTCTCGCAAGAGGGCGTCCTTTTGCGATTAAACCTGTTTTGAGGAAAAAAGGAGGAAAGAACAAAGATGGCGGCAGTCAAAAAAATGTTAGGTCGGGCAGATGCCGATTATATCGTTGCGTTGATGCGTTTGATGGAAACGCAAAGTAAGAAAACGATTTCTTTGTGGGCAACTTGTTATGCAAAGGAAGTGATGTTACCGATTTATCAAAAGAAAGGCTTGGAAATAAAAGAAATAAAGGCAGCCTTTGACATGGCAGAGGGGTATTTTAAAAAGGAAAAATCCCTTGCAGAGATGAAATCGGTTTCTAAACAGGTAATAGCGATAGCAAGACAGCAAGATTTGACACCGGCAGCGCAGGCGGCAGCTCGGGCAATCAGCGCAGCGTTCAGTTCTTTTTCCACACCGACAAGCGCTTTGGGAATGGTATTTTATGCGGCAGCATCCGTCGCTTATGACAGAGAAGGAACAGAGCAAACGCCCCAACGCTACGAAGAGATTGCAGAACAGGAAGCAAAAAATCTTTATCAAAGATTGCAGGAAATTGCAGTTGAAGGGGAGAAAAAACCGGCAAAATTAAATTGGAATTGTTAAATAGGAAAAAGGCTTGATAAATTTTCTGAAAAATCGTATCATTTATTTATAAGCTAAAAGAAAGACAAACAGCTCTATTTTATTAAAAAACGGAGGTAATGGTATGCAGGAAGAGAAAAAATGGATTGACTTGCGGAGCGATACCGTAACACAGCCGACTCAGCAGATGAGAGAAGCGATGTACCGCGCTCAGGTGGGCGACGATGTTTATGGGGACGACCCGACAATGAAAGAACTGGAGGAAAAAGCAGCTCGGATGCTTGGAAAAGAAGCGGCTCTTTTTGTCGCAAGCGGCACGATGGGAAATGCGATTGCCGTTATGAGCCATACGCAAAGAGGAAATGAAATTATCCTTTCGGATACTGCCCATATTGTAGCGCATGAGGTGGGCGGCGCAGCAATTCTGTCGCAGGCATTTATTCGGACGATCCATTTTGAAAACGGAATTTTTGATGCAGAACAGATTCGAGCTGCCATTCGAGACAGGGAAAATATCCATTATCCGCGCACAGGGCTTATCTGTGTAGAAGAACCGTTGGCAACCGGAAAAGTGGTTCCGCTGGAAAAACTCAGACAGGTTTACATGATGGCGCAACAGGAAAAGATTCCGGTTCACCTGGACGGCGCTCGAATTTTTAATGCAGCGACCGCTCTGGGGGTAGACGTCAAAGAAATTGCAGCCTGTGCCGATTCGGTGATGTTCTGTCTGTCCAAAGGTTTGTGCGCCCCGGTGGGTTCAATACTGGCAGGAAGCAAAGAGTACATTGAGCAAGCCCGCAGATACCGTAAGCTGTTGGGCGGAGGAATGCGTCAGTGCGGATTTTTGGCAGCAGCAGGTCTGGTTGCGTTGGAGGTCATGACGAAACGCTTACAGGAGGACCATGACAATGCGAAATATATGGCGCGCCGTTTGCAAAAAATAAAAGGTATTAGCTTAGACATGGATTCGGTAGAAATTAACATGGTATTTTTCCGCATAGATGCTCCCGAACAAGTGATTCAAACACTGCCGGAGAAGATGTTAGAGGCAGGAATAAAGATTAACGGAATAGAAGACGGAGAATTTCGTTTTGTCACTACCAACGATACTTCACGGGCAGATATTGACCGTGCTGTGGATGTGTTGGAGGCAATTCTCAACGCATAAATTGATCCCTCTTGAGAAAAATTCTCAAGAGGGATTTTTTGTCTGAAGGACTTGAATTGATAAATATAATATGATAGGATAAGGAAAACAGGGCGTTAAATAAAATGAACGGAGGGAAAAGAATGATAAAACAGAAATTTGCTGTTTTGTGCGCGATTGTTTTTCTTTTGACAGGGTGTGGACAAGAGCAGAAAGAGCCGTTTTTGCCACAGGAGGAAATTTTATATGGGGAATGGCAGGGGGAAGATTACTATATTCTTTCGCAAAGTACAGAGGGCGGAATTTGCCAAATTGATTGCTATGATAAAAATTTACTTCCCAAAACAACAGTTCAGGCAGAAAGTTGGGGAGAACTTGCAGACCATATTCCGCAAGGGTGGATGATTCAGGATTTATATGAAAATACATGGTTTTCTAAACAAGGGAAAATAGAAAAAAGCGAGAATATGGGAGCGCGAGTGAGCCGGACACCAAACGGAGAAATGCTGGCATACACTTTGCCGGACAAAACCGGATTTGCGGTACTGTGCAAAGGACAGGAGAAACAATATCAAATGGAATTTGTAACCGATCTTGTTTGTACAGATGACAGTACTGTCTGGATAAATCGCTTCGATAAAGCGAATCAAAATACAAGTGTTTTTGTAAATCTTGAGACAGGAGAAATCATTTCGGAAAAAAAGGGAGCGTATACGGTAGAACGCTGCGGCAATGCAGCAGTATTGCGTCCCTCGATTGTTTTGGGGACGGGGGAAGAATCTGCGTGGCTGTTTGACCCTCAAAAGCAGGAATGGACGAAATTGGATTTTATAAACAGTTCGGAAAGTTCGAGCATCCGTTTTAGCTGTAACGGAAATTATGCAGTTGCCGCAAACACAGAACAGGCGCAAATTATTTGTTACAAAACGAAGGACGGTTCCGAGATTGCTTCTTTTCCGATGGAAGAGGGTTACGATCTTTATCAAAACAGCAAGGTTCATACCGTTTCGTATAACGGGAAAGCAGTGCTGATTGAAGAATCGGGAATCATTCGACGAATGGAGCGATAAAAAAACAGGAGAACAAAAGTTCTCCTGTTTTTTTAAGAAAGTTATAACGGATTGCCGATGTCGGAAATTTGCTTTTGGAGCTTTTCAAACTCCTGTTCCTTTTCTTCGTTGTACAGCGGAGCATTTGCCTGTTTTTCCAAAAGCTCTACAGTTTCTTTCGCTGTTTGAACATCTTCTTTTTCAACCGGATGCGGGCTGTATCTTGCTTTGATATAAACCTGACGCAGAGAAGCAAGCGAAGGACGGCTTGCCGGGGGCAGAGATTTCAACGCAAGCTGCTCTACCGACTGACTGGTTTCCGAATCGGAAAGAATCAATCCCATATGAATACAGGTACGCAGAAATTTTCGATAGTAAAAGCGTACCGCTGCCCGAGGTTCTTTTGGAGGGAACAAATCTTTCGGAGCAGATTCAGAAGAAAGGTTATCGGGGGCAGCGCCCGCAGCGGCGCGGCGTTCTCTGCCAAAGCTGCCCTGTCTGCCAACGGGGTGTTTTTTCAGGCGTTTTATCAACAAAACAGTCAAGGCGACAACAATGACAATCAACGCGATGATGACAACATATTTCAGATGTTCCGGATTGGACGGGTCAAAAGGGGTGGACATAAATTCGTTGAATCCACCGCCGCCTCCAATAAGGTTTCGTAAATTTTGGTCAATGCGTCGGGAAAATGCCTGAAGTTGTTCGGCAGGAATCAAGCTGATAATCAGACTGAAAATGCCGCCGATTAACATCATCAGCAAAAGAAGAATCGGTTTGATTATAAAGTTGTAAATCCCTTGAATCAACATTCCCAATAGGGACAAAAAGGCTTTAGAAGAAAACAGAATGGAAATGAGAATGACGCTTCCCGAACAGAGAAGGGTTGCTTTTTTATATTTTTTCTGTTTCCATACCGAAGGACTGTGTCGCAGTCCCTGTGTCAAAACCATATCGCTGCTGACAAAAATGATGACAAAAGGAATCAGATGGGAAATCGAGTCCATATCATTCATCGGCAGGACGATAAAGGTAAGAATCAGGGCGATAAAGCCGCATACTGTCAAAAATTTTACCTGCTGCTCGTATGAAACAGAAAATCGTTTGAGAACAACAGCGGCGATAATATAGGCGCAAGAGATGGCAAGAAATAAAAAGGTGAATTTTCCTTCGGCTCCCAAAAAAGCCAGCGGAAGCAGGAAAAGAGGAAAGAAACGCTTCATTTCTCCCGATTCACTCAATTTCATCGCGCCTGCGCCGACCAACGCTAAAAGAAAGATGGGAAAGTAGTGAAGGTATAAACCGTCAAATCCAAATCCGAAAATTGCGCTGGCAGCAAAAAAGAAGAAAGAAAGGTCGGACAATACTTTAAAAAAGAAGAAAAAACTCATACCGCTTCCTCCTTTTGCTCAGAATCAGATGTTTGGAAAGAATCGGGGGTAAGCACAATCACTTGGGCGACGGTGCTTTCCTGCAAGCGATGCAGACTTTCTTCCCAGGACGGGTCAACCTTTGGTGTGATGATGATAAAGTGTTTTCCGGTTTGGATAGAACGGCAGGCGCGGCTGAGGGTGGCATTAAAATATTCCGCAGACTGTGGCAAGGCTCTGCCTAAAATCTCCATGACTCGGAAAAAGTGACGGTTGCCGATACCCTGATCGACCGAGCACAGCGAACCGATAGGACCGAGAGTGATAGCATTGGTGGAAAAACCGTACTTCATCTGTTTGCTTTCCAGAACTTCGCAGACACCCCTTGCCAAAGAAAAACAGGTTTCAACGCCTTCGTCCTCCGATTCAAAGGAATTGGGGACAGACTGTACATTGACAAGCACTTCAACGCAGTAGTCGATGGTATGGTCATATTCCTTTACCATCATTTTTCCCATACGCGCGCTTTGCGTCCAGCTGATGTCCCGCATCGGTTCTCTGCCGGTATATTCGGAAAAACCGACGGTGAGCATGGGGTCATCGAATAAAAATCGCCGAACTGAGATATTTCCCAGGAAATCGCCGAGCAGATGGTCCAGATTCGGATAGGAAATTCGCTCGGGCATAACGATAATTTCTTTATGAACCTTAAATTTGTTGCAGTTATCGCGGATTCCCAGAAAATCTCCGCCGTACAGGGTTGCGTCCTGAAGCAGATACCTGCCGCGTTTGGGCAGAGAAACATCGACAGAACGATAAAAAGCCTGATTGGGCATTAGATAAAAGGTGGAATGAAGGCGGGTCAGACACAATTCGGGGGAAAGATTGCTGTGCATTCGGTCAACCACAATATCCTCATCGTGGGGGAATTGCAGTTGGTCGGGGAAATTTTCTACCATTTCCAGATAGGAAAGAAACCAGAATTTGTAATGCCCGATTTTTGTGGTGATGGTAAATTCCTCGTTCGGTTCTAACAGCGATTGAGAAACCTGCGCATCGTAAGTTATTTTATCCATTCCCTTATATATGGAATAAACCTCTGCCGCAATCAAAACAGCAAGAAAGAACAACAGTAAAAACAGCATCAAAATCCCTCCTTTCGTTTTATCAGAATTCAGAACGAATTAGGAGTGAACTTTTTCCAGCGGAGCAGGAATCTGAGAAAGCATTTTTTCTAAGTATTCTTCCATATCTCCGGTGCGGGTGGTTGCTCCGACCGAGATGCGGTGCGCCAGAACAAAAGGAACCAGATAACGCACATCTTCGGGCAGAACATAATCTCTGCCGTTTAAGGCAGCGGTTGTCTGCGCAGCTTTGTACAGGGCGATTGTGCCGCGGGTAGAAACGCCCAGCATAAACTGCTGTTCACTTCTTGTTTTGGCGACAATATCCATAATGTATCCCGCAACATCATCGGAAACGGTAATTTGCGGAATCATCTCTTTCATTTGGTTGATTTCTTCCATAGAAACAACACATTCCAGTTCTTCCACCAGTTGTACGGAAGGACGGCGGCGCATAACGGCGATTTCTTCGTCGCGGTTCATATATCCTAATTTGAGTTTCATAAAGAAGCGGTCAATCTGCGCTTCGGGCAGAGGAAAAGTTCCGTAGGATTCCAGAGGGTTTTGTGTTGCCATAACCATAAAAGGTTCATCCAAACGGCTGGTTGTTCCGTCTACCGAGATTTGACGCTCTTCCATCGCTTCCAGCAAGCTGGACTGGGTGCGGGGAGTAGCGCGGTTGATTTCATCGGCAAGAATGATATTGGAGAACAAAGGACCTTTCCGGAACTGAAATTCACCGCTTTTCTGATTGTAAAAATTGATGCCTGTCAAGTCGGAAGGGAGAAGGTCGGGAGTAAACTGGATTCTGCGAAAATCTCCGCCGATTGTTTTGGCAAAAGCGCGCAGAAGCATCGTTTTGCCGGTTCCGGGAACATCTTCCAACAGAACATGACCGGAGCATAAGAAGGAGGTGAATACAAGGGTGATTGCTTCATCTTTGCCCACGATGACACGACCGCAATTTTTTAAAACCTTTTCTTTACAGTTGGTGAATACAGAAACATCCATAAAAAAGCCTTCTTTCTGATAGGTTGTTGTTTTTAGAATCGGAAATTGAAGATAGTTTAACATAAAGGAAAGTCTTTTTCAATAGATTGTAAAAATATTCTATATTTTGTACATGGTCTGCAAAAAAAAAGGTACAATATGCACAAAAGTGTGAATCACCAAACGGAGATTCACACTTTTTACAGAACATTTATTTTCTTCTGATTTTAGACGGAAGGATTCCGGAAAGATGGAGCAGAGGCGCTTTTTTTGGAGGAACGGTTTTGTAAATTCCATAATATACTGTTTGGATATAATTGGCAAGATTTTGCGCTCCGGAATTTTTTACCGACTGAATGACCGAAGCTTTTAATGCGGACAGCTCTTCCGGCGACATATCTCGCAGCTGACGCAGGCGTTCGCCCATCTCTTTGGCATCGCGGAACATATATCCGTTTACACCGTCCCGAACCTGGTCGGCGTTTAGTTCGTCATACAGCTGAAGCACAGGCAGACCGCCCGCCATGCCTTCCAACATGGAAATAGAGTTAGTGTCGGACAGGGAAGCGGTGACATAAATGTCACAGGTGTGGATATAGGGAGGTAAATCCGGGTGCATTACCTTTCCGGTAAATATAACGGTGTCGGTAATGTTCAGCTGCTGCGCCAAAGCTTCCAATTTTGGCTTTTCGGGACCGTCGCCGATGATGAGCAGATACATATTATCCTGCGGCTTCATTTCCTTTGCCCAGAATTGCAGCAGAACATCGACGCTTTTTTCCTGTCCCAATCTGCCCACAAAGCAGGCAACGGTGGCGTCGGAAGGAATATGAAATTGTTTGCGGATTGCGTCCCTCTGCTCCGGCGTAGAGGTGCTTGGCGCAAAGGCGTCCAGCTCCACCGGATTTGGGATAACCTCTACCTTTTTGTCGCTGCCGATTTCTGCCGTGTATTCCTGACACTTTTTGGAAGGTCCGGTGATTGCATCGGCGCATTTCGGAAAGATACGGAAGTAGCGGTGAGAGAGCTTGGTTGTCAGCGGAACAAGAGGTTTGGGCGCAATATAGTAGATGTAATCGTCGTACATGGTGTGCAGTGTATATACAATCGGGACGTGCAGAATCTTTGCGATTGCAATTCCGCTGAGTCCGATACTGAATTCATTGTGAATATGGATAATATCCGGGGCAAATTCTTTTAAATAATGCAGTCTGGCGCGGCTGACAGGGAAAGCCAAATCCAACCCGTAAATCCGTTTGAGATTGTGCGCGGGACAATGCAGCACATCGTCCTTGATGTAGTGTCGGCGGGTTTTAGAGTCGGCGGTGACAATCAACACAGTATGTCCAAGCGATTCCAAACCTTCCTTTAAGATTTTGATATGTGTTACTACGCCGTTGATTTGCGGCAGATAGGTTTCTGTAAAAATTGCGATACGCATAGTCATCCTCCAATAAAAAAGACTTCTGTCAATATTAAAGTATAGGGCAAATGTCCATAAAAAGCAATCCAAAATTTGTTATTTCCGACGATTTATGCAGATAAATCAAAAATAAAGGAATCTGTTATTAAAACGGAGCAGAATTGCAACAGACTTCACAATTTTCGTCAAAATATTTTTCTTAATCTATATGATTTTAGTATATTATGAAAGAAGCCGCGCAAGACTACTGGACATTCGGGAATATCCCATATATAATAAGGGGGTAAATCAAAAACAAAAACATAACCGAATCAACAAAGATTCAGACAGGAGAAAATAAGATGTTAAAAAAACGAATGATTCTTTTACTGGCAGCGATGATAACGGCAATATCTGTAAGCGGCTGCGGCGCAGAAACATCCGACAATCAGACTCAAAATACGGCAGAACAGACCGAACAGCAGCAGGTTTCGGAACAGAAAGGAATTTTTGAAGAAATCAGCATGACCGATATGGACGGCAACGAAGTAGACAGCTCTGTTTTTGCCGAACATAAGCTGACGATGATTAACATTTGGGCGACTTTCTGCGGACCGTGCTTAAATGAAATGCCGTTTTTAGGCGAGCTTTCCGAAGAGTATGCGCAGCAGGAAGGTTCGATGCAGATTATCGGAATTGCTACCGATATTACCGACATGGAGGGTAACCCGATCAAAGAGCAGATGGAGCTTGCAAGGGAGATTACCGAACAAACAGGAGCGGGTTATCTTCAGCTGGTTCCCGATGATACGATGATTCAGTTTTTAATGGAAAATGTACCGGGAGTGCCGACTACTTTCTTTGTGGACTCCGAGGGGAAATTTGTGGGAGACGCCATTGTAGGTGCAAGAAGCAAAGAGGAATGGAAAACCGAGATTGAAAGCAGACTTGCTCAGGCGGAGAAATAACAGATGGAAAAAAGAAAAATACACGGTTTTGCCTTGCCGACGGTGTTAATTCTGTTTTCGGTTTTGCTGATTGCGGCAGGGGCTGTTCGCGGAGAGGCGCAGTTGGTGCTGACCAAGGCAATCAATATTTGCATGGAGTGTATCGGAATTGGCTAAAAAGAAAAGAAATATTCGCCTGTGGTTTCAGGCAGGGTGGTTTGCCCTTACCAACGGATATGCAAAAGGCTTTTTGGAAGGAAAAATTTACCGCGGGGCAACCAAGTTTGCCTGCGTTCCGGGCTTGAACTGCTATTCTTGTCCCGGCGCCTTGGGCGCGTGTCCGATTGGCTCGCTGCAAGCAGTACTGGACAGCGGAAAATTTCGCTTTTCCTGCTATATCTTCGGCTTTTTGATGTTGTTTGGGGCATTGATGGGGCGTTTTGTGTGCGGATGGCTTTGCCCGTTTGGATTGGTGCAGGATTTACTGCATAAAATTCCCATCTTTCAAAAGAAGAAAAATTTGCCGGGACATCGCTTTTTAAAGTATTTAAAATATGTGATTTTAGGATTGTTTGTAATCCTGCTGCCTATGACGATTGTGGGTATAACGGGAATCGGAGATCCGTGGTTTTGTAAATATATCTGTCCGAGCGGAACGCTGTTCGGAGGAATCCCGCTGCTGGCGGGGAATCCGGCTCTGCGCTCTGCGATAGGATTTTTGTTTAGCTGGAAGATGTTTTTACTGCTGCTGATTGTTTTTCTTTCGGTTCGGTATTACCGCCCGTTCTGTAAATATCTTTGTCCGCTGGGGGCAATTTACGGTTTGTTTAATCCCATTGCGCTGTACCGCTTTACGGTGGACGAGGAAAAATGTACCCGCTGCAAAGGCTGCCAAAGCGTGTGCGGAATGGATATTCCCGTATGGGAAAAACCAAACAGCGTGGAATGTATCCGCTGCGGCGACTGTAAGGCGTTTTGTCCGACCGGGGCAATCAAAAGCAGCCTGGATAAAATCAAGGCAAATCCTTACGGAGGAATTACTGAGCAATCTTCTAAATAAGATGGTTTTTTAATAAAGAGAAAAGGGGAAAATCGGTGAAAAAAATACAGGTAATTTGCCTTTTTCTGTCAGCGATGATGATGTTGAGCGGCTGTGAGTCTTCACAACAAAAACAAGTTCAAAATCAACCGCAGCAACAAGCGGTTCAGAAATCGCAGACACAGGAAAAACCGCAGGATGTAATGGACGATATTCTGTCTCAGCTGCCCGATGAGGACAAAGAAAAACCGCCGTTTTATGATACGATGGAGATAAAGGAAGGACATTTTATCTTTTCTTTGTCAACTGCGCAGGATTTGCACGACCTTTCTCAATGGGTGAGCGAGGGGGAAAGCACGAAGAATGCCGTTTTTGTGCTGAAAAATGATATTGACCTTCAAAACGAGCCTTTTTGTCCCATCGGAGACGAAGAACATCCCTTTTTGGGCGTTTTTTTAGGACAGGGTTTTCAAATCACCAATCTCAATGTGCAGACAAAAGAAAAATCTGCTCCCGTAGGACTGTTCGGCTGTCTGGGCGGCGGAGCGACAGTAGAGGGTTTGCAGGTGAGCGGAACGGTGAACGGCAGCAGCGCTGTGGGCGGCTTTGCCGGCTTAGTTGACAATCGCTTAACCGAGCAGGAAAGCGACCGACAGGTAACGCTTCGGTTTTGTTCCTTTACGGGAACGGTGAACGGTGCGCAGGAAACAGGCGGTTTTGTCGGTTCGGCAAAACAAGGGGCGACCATAGAAAGCTGCTTTGCAGATGCGGCAGTTTCGGCAGAGCGGTCATTGGGCGGCTTTGCGGGTTTGGTTGATAAGAACGCGCAGATTTTTAACTGTTACAATCTGGGAGAAGTTTGCGCAGTTTCGGAAAGCGCAGAAAAGGAACAAGGCGGTATCGGCGGCTTTGTGGGAACCAACCGCGGAGATGTGTTCTCCTCTTATTGCGCGGTTCAGATAAAGAGTGAGCAGTCCGCTCGGGGAATCGGCGGTTTTGTCGGGAACGAGGGCGGCGGAGATTACCAGTGTTTCTACCTTCTGGAAGGCAACGAACAGTGGCAGGACAGCGTTTTGGCAGAGGAACAGGCAACCTTGTCGGCGAAGGGACTTACCGATTCTCAAATGCGCAGTCAGGACAGCTTTTCTAACTGGAATTTTTTTAACGCATGGAAGATGCTGCCGGGAGAATATCCGACCTTAAAGGAATATCAGCCGACCGATGTACAGACCTATATTGAAAAAAATATCGTCAATCCGCTTCAAGGCGGCTGAGCGCCGTCCAAAGGAGGCTGCTGATACGCAGCAAGGATAGCAAACCGATTTTACTGGACAAAAATCGGCGGATGCGGTATGATGGAGCAATAGGATGTTGTTTCCTGACAGTTTGATTAAAAAGGGTAAGGAGGATGTGTTTTTATGAAAATCAATCCGGTAAAAGGAACGGCAGATTATCTGCCGTCGCAGACTTTGCTGAGAGATTATCTGCAAAATACGATTTTGGAAACTTATCGGGCAGCGGGTTTTGAGAGAATTTTAACCCCTGCGATTGAAGATATGGAAAATCTGGAAAAAAGCGAGGGTGGGGATAACCTAAACCTGATGTTTAAGATTTTAAAGCGCGGGGAAAAACTGACTTCCGCTTTGGAAAAACAGGATTATCAAAATCTTGCGGATTTAGGGTTAAGATATGACTTGACGCTGCCGCTGAGCCGATTTTATGCGGCAAACCGCGCGAAACTGGCGTCTCCGTTTAAATGTATTCAGATTGATAAATCTTATCGCGCAGAACGTCCGCAAAAGGGCAGAATGAGGGAATTTGTTCAGTGCGACATTGATATTTTAGGCAGCGATTCCCCGTTGTGCGAACTGGAGCTGATTCACACCACAGCGACTGCATTGTTAAAGTTGGATATCGGTTCTTTCACCATTAAGGTAAATGACCGCAGGGTGCTGCGCGGCGTTTTGCAGACAGCAGGCGTTGAGGAACAGCAGATGGACAGCGTCTGCATTACCTTGGACAAATGGGATAAAATCGGAACCGAAGGCGTGATGGCAGAGCTTCGGGAAAAACAGATTTCCGAAGCGGTTTGCAGTCAGCTGAAAGCGCTGTTGGACGGCGGCTGCACCTTAGAACAGGCTCAGGCGATGTGTCCCGAAAATGTGTCAGAAGCGGCAGAGCAGTTAAAAGCGCTGATTGCGCAGGCAAGCGAACTTTCGGACGGAAAATATGATGTGGTATTTGATATGCTGTTAATCCGCGGTCAGGGATATTATACCGGAACTGTTTTTGAAATTCAAAGCAATCAGTTCCGCGGAGCTGTCGGCGGCGGCGGTCGATATGACGGTCTGGTCGGAAAATTTACCGGAGAAAATGTTCCGGCTGTCGGATTTTCGATTGGATTTGAGCGCATTTTCCAGATTTTGGAGGATAAAGGCTTTGCAATTCCGAATCGCCGCAAACGGGTTGCTGTTTTATGCGATGCTCAAGAGGGAACACAGGCGATGAGAATGGCTGACCGATTCAGAGAGCAGCAGATTGACGCAGGTATCTATCTTCGTCCGAAAAAACTGGGCAAATTCCTGAACAAATTAGAGGAACAGGGCTTTGACGGTTTCCTTGTTCTGGGAGAAAGCGAAGAACCGAAATGGTTTGAGAAAAAATAAGTTGATAGACCGTTAATTTTTCCGGAAAGAAGGGAACCTTTTTGAAAAAATGGGAATATCAGTTTATAAAAGTACCAAAAAAAGTCGGATTCAAAACACAACCCGGAGATACTTTTGAGGATTGTAAGGAAATTATCTGTAAACAGGCGGAAAACGGTTGGAGATTAAAGCAGGTAGTTGTTCCGCTCAATGAAAAATCAGGCGTTTATAATGCGTATTGTTATCAAATTATCTTTGAGAGAGAAGTAGAAGAATCCGAAAAATAACAAAAATTTAAAGTGAGAAGCAGAAAACTCCCGCAAGACGGAACGAAGAGGAACCGTCTTGCGGGAGTTGTTTGTTAAAGAGAAAAGAAAGCGGTGAGCAGGACAAACAGAACAGGCTGATGAAGCAGATAAATCGGTAAGCTGTGTTTGCCGCACCATATCAGCGGTTTGATTCTGCCGGTTTGCAGATATTTCATCCAATCTTTTTGCAAAAAGAGCCGATGCAGAAAATATCCCGATAAAAACAGAAAAAACCATGGGAGCAGCGGAAAATAGTCTGCCGAAGAAAAAGAAGGATTCGGAAATCCCAGGTAAGCGGTGAAATCGTTGCGATACCACGAAAGGGGTAAGGAAACCAGAATCCGATCTCCAAAACCGAGATACCCCAGGTCGATATGCTGAGTCAGCAGAAAAAGAAAGAATCCGACAGCAAGACCGAATATCGAGCGACATCGGTGAAACAACTGTTCTAACACAATCATAATTAACATACAGGAACCAAGCATGGTAAGAATCCCAAACCTCACCTGCGCCTGCGGTTGGGCAAAGGCGGTGACAAAGGAAACTAAGAAACCTGAACATAAAACAAATAAGGCTCGTTTTAGTTTATGCTTCCCAAACGGTTGGCAAAAACCGGAAAGAAGGATAAAGGTCCAACAAATCATCTGCTGCCAAAGAAAAGCCGCAATTCCCGATTGATACCAGTTCCAGTCCCAGCCGAACAGATAAACCAAGTCCCATACTGCATGATAGACCACCATATTGACTAAGGCAAGTCCACGAATTTCGTCTAAAAGCGCGTAGCGGTGCTTGGTTTTGGCAGAAACAGAAGGTACGCTTGCAGATTGGCTCGGATTTATGGAAGAAAGACTCATGAAATCCCCCTTTTAAATAGGAGTTTACTCCGACAGAAGGGAAGAAAGCAACTCGGGAAGTTCGTCAAAGTGAAGAATGGAAGGAACGGGTTCTTCCACCTTCCCCATACCGTAGGCGGCGTGGATAAAGGGAACGCCTGCCTGTTTGCAGGCGAGAAAATCCCCTTGTGTATCACCGAGGTAAACTGCTTTGGTGAGTTGATGCCGTTCTGCAATCAAGCGGATGTTTTCACCTTTGCTTTTTCCGGTCATGCCCGAACAGGTGAAATCCTCAAAAAGCGGCGCAAGTCCCGACACATCCAAAAAGGTTTGAATATATCCGTCCTGACAGTTGCTTACAATATAAAGAGAGTATTTTTGGGAAAGTTCGGCAAGCGTTTTTTCTACCTGAGGGTAGATTGTACCCGGATGTTCGCGCAGCCACGGAAGCTCCTCGATACAGCATTGGTTAAAGATATTCTCCCTTTGCTGTGCCGGAAAATCGGGAAGAGCGGCAGCGGCAATTTCCGCTACGGTTTTTCCCATAAATCCGCGCACCTGTTCCAAGGTCATTGGCGGTCTGCTGCAATAGCGTGCAAGTACCCGGTTCCATACCGGCAGCATCTGTTCGGTAGCGTCCCATAAAGTTCCGTCTAAATCAAAAATCAATCCCAGTTTCATTTTTCTCATCCTTTTTTGAAAAATATTCCTTAATAAGGATAACACAGAGCGGCAAAGAAATCATTTGGTATTTTTTTAGAAAATACTTGACATTTTTTTCAATATCCTGTATAATATCCCTCAGATAAATAGGGGGGCGTAGCGCAGCTGGGAGCGCGTACGGTTCGCATCCGTAAGGTCGGGAGTTCGATCCTCCTCGTCTCCACCATTCAATGAGGGCATAGCTCAGTTGGTTAGAGTACTTGCTTGACATGCAAGGGGTCGGTGGTTCAAGTCCACTTGTCCTCACCAAAAGGCAGTTCACAATTTTGTGGGCTGCCTTTTTTCTGTTTAATTTAAAACAGTTTTCTTGACCGATAAACTGTGGTATGATAAAATTAGTTTAATATATCGGAAACGATTGACACAACAGAAAAAATCAGAAAACAAAAGATAAATCAAAAAAAGATGGAATGGGAGGAACAGACTTATGGCAAAGCTGTATTCGGTAGCGCTGTCTAAATTGATTGAAGATTTAAAATTAGAAACGGTTTATATGCCCCGCGACCCGCAGGAAATTATGGTAAAAACGGTGGACATCAATCGTCCGGGTTTGCAGCTGTGCGGATTTTATGATTATTTCGACAGCAGCCGTATCCAGATGTTCGGATTAAGCGAGTTTGCTTATATGGAAAAATATACCCCGAAAGAACGGCAGGAATTTTTGGACCGCTTTTTCTCCCAGAATATTCCGGCTGTCATCATTACCCGCAATCTGGAAATTCCGGAGGAGATGGTAACGGCAGCAAACACCTATAATGTTCCGCTGCTGCGAACCGAGCAGGCAACCTGCGATTTTATGGCTACGATGATTGCCACCTTAAAGGTAGACCTTGCTCCGCGCATTACCCGCCACGGCGTTTTGGTAGAGGTATACGGCGAAGGAATTTTGCTGTTAGGTGAAAGCGGCGTCGGAAAGAGCGAAACAGCCATCGAGCTGATTAAGCGCGGACATCGTCTGATTGCCGATGACGCAGTAGAAATCCGCAGGGTTTCGGATAAAACGCTGGTCGGTTCTTCTCCGGCAAATATCCGCCACTTTATGGAGCTGCGCGGCGTGGGCATTATTAACGCGCGCAGAATTTTCGGTATGGGTTCCGTTAAGATGACCGAAAAACTGGATATGGTTATTTCTTTGGAGCAGTGGGACAAAACAAAGGTATATGACCGTATGGGAATGAATGACGAATACACCGAGATTTTGGGAATTAAAATTCCGTCCCTGACCATTCCTGTTACCACAGGACGAAATCTGGCAATTATCATCGAGGTAGCGGCGATGAACAACCGTCAGAAAAAGATGGGTTATAACGCGGCGCAGGAGCTGTTAAAGCAGCTGGGCATGGTGGACGATATTCCGCCGGAGGCTTTGAAAAACGCTCCCGACTACAACGCATATTAACCCGTTCATAAAATCAGGCAATCGGAAAGGACGGGAAAAGATGAAATTTATTGCGGATACCCATATTCACAGCATCGCAAGCAGCCATGCGTACAGCACAGTGATGGAAAATATTGAAGAAGCCAAAAGAAAAGGGCTTGTCTATATGGCAATGACCGAACACGGACCGAAGATGCCGGACGCTCCCCATATCTGGCACTGTACCAATCAGTGGGAAGTGCCGTCGGTATATCACGGAGTGAATATTTTGCATGGAGTGGAAGTAAACATTCTCAATGAGGAAGGTTTACTGGATATTGACGACCGAATTTTGGAGGGTTTGGAGTGGGTAATTGCTTCGATGCACACCCCCTGCATCAAACCGTCGATTAAGGAAAACCACACCAAAGCGTGGCTGAATATTGCAAAGAACCCGCATATTGATGTGATAGGGCATTGCGGCGACGGACGCTATGAATTTGACCATGAAGTTGTCTTGAAGGCATTTAAAGAATACGGAAAAATTGTAGAAATTGACAATAATTCTTTTTGCTGCCGACCGAATACAGAAAAAAACTGCGCCGAGATTGCAAAATGGTGCAAACGCCTGGAAATTCCGGTGGTAGTGGACAGCGATGCGCACTTTGCGGGAAATATCGGCGTGTTTACCAGAGCAGAACAATTATTTGCAGAGATTGATTTCCCCGAGCGGCTTGTCATCAACGCAAATTTGGAGCATTTTGAAGAGGTGGTCGCTCAAAAACGAGCGGGACTTCGCAGGGACTAACAGAAAGGAGCTGTGCGCGTGAATTGGCTGAACCGTTTGGTAAAAGAAAAACTTGCCGCCTTGTGTCAGGAAAAGGGGATTCCCGTATTATGGGACGAACCGATGAAATATCATACCAGCTTTAAAATCGGGGGACCGGCGGCGGTAATGTGTATCCCGAAAGACAGAGACCAACTGTTTTGCGCGCTGGATTTTGCACGCAGAGAGAACCTTCCGGTATGGTATGTGGGAAACGGCTCCAATCTGTTGGTGAAAGATGAAGGAATTGACGGCATGGTGATTTTGCTGGATTCCGAGTTTGGCGGAGAGATTGCAGTCGAAGGGGAAACACTGATTGCGCCGTCAGGGAAAAAGCTGTCGGCAGTCTGCGCCGCTGCCGCAAAGGAAAGTTTAACCGGACTGGAATTTGCATGGGGAATTCCGGGCAGTGTCGGCGGAGCGGTTTATATGAATGCGGGAGCGTACGGCGGAGAGATGAAGGATTGCCTGTTGTGGGCGGAATATCTCAGCCCGCAAGGAAAGATTGTTCGTTTGTCGAAAGAGGATTTGGCGCTTTCTTACCGCCACAGCTGTTTTATGCAGCCGCAGTATAAGGACTGTTGTATTGTTCGCGCTGCGTTTTCTTTAACAAAAGGAGAACCGGAAGCAATTCGGCAGCAGATGGACCATGTGATGGAGCAAAGAAAGGCAAAACAGCCGTTGGAATATCCAAGCGCAGGCAGTACCTTTAAGCGTCCGCAGGGAGCGTTTGCGGCGCAGCTGATTGACCAATGCGGACTCAGAGGCAAACAAGTAGGCGGCGCTCAGGTCAGCACAAAGCACGCAGGATTTGTCATCAATTTGGGAGATGCCTGCTGCAATGATGTTTTAAATTTGACTGCGCAGGTGCGGGAGTGTGTAAAACAACAAACCGGTTATGAATTGGAACTGGAAGTACAGCTGATTCCGTAGCGGAAGGCATCAACAAGAGAGGAACGGGAAGGCATATGCAGTTTATTATTGTGACAGGAATGTCCGGAGCGGGAAAATCTACCGCAGTGGAAGCGTTGGAAGATGTGGGCGTTTATTGTATGGACAATATCCCTCCCGCGCTGATTCCGAAAATTGCGCATCTGGGAACAAACGGGCAGGAGCCTTCCGATATTGGGCGAGTTGCCCTGGTGATTGACGCAAGAGGGCTGCGGGGCAATTTAGGGGGCGCAGACTGCTTAAAGGAGCTGATGAACGCCTTGGCAGAGCTGGACCGAGAAAAGGTAAGTTACCGAATTTTGTTTTTAGACGCGGCGACCGAAGAACTGATTAACCGCTACAAAATTACGCGGCGCCCGCACCCGCTGATGGAGCGCAGCGATTCTTTAAACCGTGCAATCTGCCAAGAACGGGAGCTGCTGCGCCAGGTGAAGGACAGGGCGGACATTGTGCTGGATACCACCCTGCTTTCTGCCTCGCAGTTAAGCAGCAATATCCACGAACTGTTTCGCAGCGATGACCCCAACGAGGACGATTTTGTGGTGAATTGTATCTCCTTCGGGTTTAAATTCGGTGTTCCGGCAGATGCGGACCTGATGTTTGATGTTCGCTGTCTGCCAAACCCATTTTATGACCCGCAGCTTCGTCCCAAAACGGGACTGGACAGGGAAGTGCAGGATTATGTTTTGGATTCTGCCAAAACACAGGGCTGTCTTGCAAGATTGTATGATTTTATTGACTATATGCTCCCGCTGTATCGTTATGATGAAAAGAAAAGCCAGTTGATTATTGCAATCGGTTGTACCGGCGGAAAGCACCGTTCTGTCACCGTGACGCAGCAGTTGTCGCAGCATTTAAAAAAACAGGGATTACGGGTAATTACAAGCCATCGTGATATTGAAAGAAAGAAGCTGTAATTTTAAAAAAATCGGGGAACAGAGCAAATCTTCAGGCGGAAAATCAAATGAAGGAGGGTCACATCGGGTGACATTCGCTACCAAGGTAAAAAGTGAGATCAGCCATAACAAAGGCTTAATCGCAAGAAATAAAAAAGCGTTTTCTTACGGGATGCTTTTATGCGGAAAGAGTTTTTCCGCGCAAAATATTTCGATGACAACGGAGAATAAATATATTGCCAAGCTGTATGCAAAGCTGATTTTTCAGCAGATTCCGATGCAAACCAGTGTAACAACCAGAGAATATAACGGGAATTTTCAGCAGACAACCTATGCGGTCAGTGTGGACGATGAGGAAGACAGAAAAACAATCCTTGCCTTTTTTGGGCATGACGCGCAGGGAGATAAGGTCTGCAACGCCGAGCTGCTGGAATATTCGGAGCATTGTTATGCCTTTTTGGCAGGCGCTTTTTTAAGCTGTTCCAATATCAGCGACCCGCAGAAGGACTATCATCTGGAGTTTGTGCTTGCAGGAGAGCAGACCGCGCAGCTGATGATGAGACTGTTAAATGAGCTTCAATTAAATTTTAAGCTGAGTGTGCGGCGGGGACAGCAGGTGGTATACTGTAAAGACAGCAAATCAATAGAAGAACTGCTGACGATGGTGGGAGCTACCGGAGCGATGATGGACGTTGTCAATGTCAAGATTTACAAGGATATGCGAAATAAAGTCAACCGTGTGACAAACTGCGAAACCTCCAATATTGAAAAAACGGTGAGCGCGGCAACAGCGCAAGCGGCAGATATCCGCTATCTGATGAAAAGCGGGCAGTTTGAAACACTGGAAGTTCCGCTCAAGGAAACCGCGAAAGCGCGTTTAAAACATCCCGATATGTCTTTGCGGGAGTTGGGGGAGCTGTTGGGTGTTTCCCGTTCGGGAATCAACCATCGTCTGCAAAAAATCAGCCAGATTGCAAAACAGGCGCGGGAACAGGCAGAATAGACAGGACAGGCAGGAAAGGAGAACGGCGGAATGGATGACCGATTTGTTCATTTACATTTGCACAGCGAATACAGCCTCTTGGACGGAGCTTGCAGAATCAAACAATTAGTGGAACGCGCAAAGGAGCTTAATCAAAGCGCAGTGGCGATTACCGACCACGGAGTGATGTACGGCGCGATTGATTTTTATAAAGAGGCAAAGGCAAACGGCATTAAGCCGATTATCGGCTGTGAGGTCTATGTTGCGCCGCGAACCAGATTGGATAAGGTAAGCGGTCTGGATAACTCTCCCTACCACTTGGTGCTGCTTTGTGAAAACGAAACGGGATATCGCAACCTGATTAAACTGGTTTCCCGCAGCTTTACCGAAGGCTTTTACTTTAAACCCCGCATTGACCGAGAACTGTTAAAGGAACATTCAGAGGGGTTAATTGCCCTTTCTGCCTGTCTTGCGGGAGAGGTGCCGCGCGCGTTAAGCCGCAACGACTATGCGCAGGCAAAGGAAGCGGCGCAGTTTTATCTGGATGTTTTCGGACCGGAGCATTATTTTATCGAGCTGCAAAATCACGGAATCCATGAACAGCAGCGGATTCTGCCGGATTTGGTGCGCCTTGCAAAGGAATTGCAGGTAGGTTTGGTTGCGACCAATGACTGCCACTATCTGAAAAAAGAGGACAGCGCAACCCAGAAAATTTTAATCTGTATTCAAACAAACCACACTTTGGAAGAAGATAACGGTATGGAGTTTGAAACGCAGGAATTTTACATGAAGTCCCGCAGTGAAATGTTTGCTGCGATGCGGGAATGTATCGGGGACGAAAGCGTGATTGAACAGGCGTTGGATAATACGGTTCAAATCGCGCAGCGCTGTAATGTGGAGTTTGTGTTCGGACACCACATCCTGCCGCGTTTTGAAGTGCCGGACGGCAAGGATAATGTCACCTTCTTTCGGGAAAAATGCTATGAAGGTTTTTATCGGCATTATGGCAGCAATCCGCCCGCAGAATATGCCGAACGCTTGGAGTATGAGCTTTCGGTTATCGAGAAGATGGGGTATGTAGACTATTACCTGATTGTATGGGATTTTATTGATTATGCAAAACGAAACGGGATTCCTGTCGGTCCGGGGCGCGGTTCCGGTGCGGGAAGTATCGCTGCATACTGTATCGGCATTACCGGAATCGACCCGATGAAATATCATCTGCTGTTCGAGCGGTTTTTAAATCCGGAACGCGTCAGTATGCCTGATTTTGATATCGACTTTTGCTATGAGCGTCGGGAAGAAGTTATCGACTATGTAATCAGAAAATACGGAAAAGAGCGTGTCGCTCAGATTATCACCTTCGGTACAATGGCGGCAAGGGGAGGAATCCGCGATGTCGGCAGAGTGCTGGGAATGGACTATCAACAGGTGGATAAGGTAGCCAAAGCAATCCCGATGGAGCTGCATATGACGATTGCAAAAGCGTTGGAACGCTCGCCCGACCTGAAAATCATGTATGAAAGCGACCCGCAGGTAAAGGAACTTGTAGACCAGGCAGCAAAGATTGAAGGAATGCCCCGCCACGCTTCCACCCACGCGGCAGGCGTTGTTATTGCAAGGGACGCGGTGGAAAGCTATGTTCCGCTTGCAAAAAATGACGAGGCGATTGTCACCCAGTATACAATGACAACATTAGAGGAACTGGGACTGCTGAAAATGGACTTTCTGGGATTGAGGAACTTAACGGTAATCAGCGACGCAGAAAAGATGATTCGTCGGCAAAACCCGGATTTTGAGATTGAAACAATTCCCTTAGATGATGCGCAGACCTTTGAAATGATGTCCAAAGGGCAGGCAAAGGGGGTATTTCAGTTCGAGTCGGGCGGCATGAGACAGGTTCTGGTTCAGCTGAAGCCGGAATCGGTGGAGGATTTGATTGCGGTTATCTCTTTGTATCGTCCCGGACCGATGGACTCGATTCCGAAATATATTAAAAACCGCCACAATCCGCAGGAGATTACCTATAAAACGCCGCAGCTCAAGGAGATTTTGGATGTTACCTACGGCTGTATCGTTTACCAGGAGCAGGTTATGCAGATTTGCCGAAAACTGGCAGGATATTCCTACGGCAGGGCGGATTTGGTTCGTCGCGCAATGTCTAAAAAGAAGCACGATGTGATGGAAAAGGAACGCCAAAACTTTATTTGGGGAGCCAAAAAAGAGGACGGTTCGGTCGAGTGTGTCGGCTGTGTGGCAAACGGAATCAGCGAACAAATTGCCAACGAAATCTTTGACGAGATGAGTTCCTTCGCTTCTTATGCGTTTAATAAATCGCACGCGGCTGCATACGCAATCGTTGCCTATCGCACTGCATATCTGAAGGCGCATTACCCCAAAGAGTATATGGCAGCGCTGCTTACCAGTATTTTGGATAATACCGATAAAATGCTCGGTTACCTCAAAGAATGTGATACCATGAAGATTAAGATTCTGCCGCCGGATATCAACCGCAGCCGAACCGGCTTCATTGTAGAGGACGGTTGTATCCGTTTTGGATTTTTGGGGGTAAAAAATCTGGGGAAAGGCGTTATGCAGGCATTGGTGAAAGAACGGGACGAAAACGGCGCTTTTCAGGATTTGGACGACCTGTGCGAGCGAATGTACGGGCAGGATTTAAACCGCAGGGCGATTGAAAGCCTGATTAAGTGCGGAGCATTGGACAGATTCGGACACAATCGGCGGGAACTGCTGGAAGGTTACTCGGTTTTGGTCAGCGATATTGACAACCGCTATAAAAACAATCTGGAGGGGCAGATGAATCTGTTTGACACGCCCGAGCTTTCTGCAACCAAACAGAGTTTCACCTTGCCTCACCTGGAAGAATATCCGCCGGATGTAAAACTTGCGATGGAAAAAGAGGTAACGGGACTGTATGTTTCCGGACACCCGCTGATGCAGTATCGGGAAACGGCAAAACAGTTGGGTACTGTCGAGCTGGAGGAATTTTCTTCGGAAGAAGATTCGGGACTGTTGCTGCAAACCCGCGGAAAATACCGCGATGGAGATATTGTGCGGGTGCTGTGCATTGTCACAGGAAAGAGGACAAAGATTTTAAAAAGACGAGGATATATGGCGTTTGTCACTTTGGAGGATACCAGCGGTTCAATAGAGATGCTGGTGTTCCCGCAAACCTATGACCAGTACCGCTATTTGCTTGAAGAAAATCAGGTTTTGTGCATTGAAGCAAGGCTGAGTATCCGAGAAGACGAGGAAACAAAGCTGGTTTGCCGCTCGGTTGCTCTCCCGCAAGAAGCGGTCGGACAGGCAAAACCAACGCCTAAAGATAATCCGACAGCTCCGGCTGCGGCAGCTCCCGTAAGGTCTGCGACCAAACCGACCGAAGCGGGAATGAGGAAAAAAACAGGTAAACGCCCGGGACTGTATCTGCGTGTTCCTTCCAAAGAAAGCAGAGAATTTCTGAAATCGGAACAGTATCTGGATATTTTTGAAGGGGATATGCCGGTTTACTTCTTCTTTAAGGACAGCGGAAAACTGGTCTGCGCTCCGCATAAAATGTGGATTACGCTGAACCGACCGCTTTATGCGCAGTTAAGCGTGATTTTGGGAGAAGAAAATGTGGCTTTGGTCGTTCCGGAAAAGGAAGGAAATTTATAACGGGTTTATCGGCTTTTAGTCGATATTTGCAGCATTTTTGCATGGATTTTTGTCTAACTTTCCGTAAAATTACCGGATTTGGGATTTTATCCGAATAAGGCTTGTCTGAACAGGATAAATGTTTTATAATTAACAAAGTAGAGAGTAGAAAATACACGGGAAAATCTGTTCTGAAAGAAGCTGCTGCACCTTTCAGTACGGTACCTTTACCGGATGGAGGATTTTTTATGAATGACAAAAATCAAAAAGTAATCGGCGTACTGACCAGCGGCGGCGACGCACCGGGCATGAACGCTGCAATCAGAGCGGTTGTCAGAACCGCAATAAAAAAAGATATGCAGGTAATGGGAATCCGCAGAGGATATAACGGCTTAATCAACGGGGATATGTCCGAGATGAATATCCGCTCGGTGTCCAACGTTCTTCATCGCGGAGGAACCATGCTGCTCACGGCGCGCTGTAACGAATTTAAAACAGAGGAAGGTCAGGACCAGGCGGTTGCTGTTTGTAAAGAGCTTGGAATCGACGGTCTGGTTATCATCGGCGGCGACGGTTCCTTTATGGGCGCAAGAGCGCTGTCTATTAAAGGAATCCCATGTATCGGTATTCCGGGCACCATCGACAACGATATTGCCTGCACCGATTACACCATTGGATTTGATACCGCATTGAATACAGCGGTAGAGGCAATCGATCGTCTGCGCGACACCTCCGAATCGCATGACAGATGCTCGGTGGTAGAAGTTATGGGTCACGGAGCAGGACATCTTGCGCTGTATGCAAGCGTTGCCTGCGGCGGTACTGCTTGTTGGGTGAATGAGATTGGTTTTGATGTAGACCGAGATATTATCGAAAAGATGAACAGCACCCTGAGAACCGGAAAACATAACTTCATCGTTATTGTTTCGGAAGGAATTACCGATGTTCATCGCCTTGCGCGCTATATTGAGGAAAAGACAGGCGTTGAATCCCGCGCTACCGTACTGGGACACATTCAGCGCGGAGGCACACCGAGCGCGCGCGACCGCATTATTGCAAGCCAGATGGGTTGTTATGCGGTAGAATTGCTTGAGCAGGGTATCGGCAACCGCGTGGTGATTCAGAAAAATTCCAAGATTATCGACTATGATATTCTGGAAGCGTTGACCATGAAAAAAGGATTGGACCCGAAACTGTTGGAAGTGGATCAGACAATCAATATCTAAAACCGATTACGGAGGATGGTTTTATGGAAATCGAACGAAAATTTTTGATTGATTGGAACCAAATCACAAATATGGGGCTGCCGCTTGTTAAACAGGCAAACAGCCGCCAGGGTTATTTAAGCGCCGCTGTACCGGTAGTACGGATTCGTGAGCGCGTGTTTTCCGATGGACATACCGATTATATTCTGTGCATCAAAGGAAAAGGCAGATTGGCAAGACAGGAGATAGAAAAGGAACTTTCCGAACAGGAGTTTCATGCTTTGGAAGAGCTTCTCCCGATTCCGATGATTCAAAAAGATTATCGGGTTTACCGCCTTTCGGACGGACATTTGCTGGAATGTAGCTTGGTGGATCAAAAATTTGCCTATGCAGAGGTGGAGTTTTCCTCGATGGAGGAGGCGAACGCCTTTGTTATGCCGGAGTTTTTGCTTAAAGATGTAACCGAAGACCCGTATTATTCGATGGCAGGATATTGGAAACGCAAACAGATTACCGTTTCTTTTGAGTTGTAATAAAAAAGTGAACTGCAATAAAAAAGCAGTTCACTTTTTATTTTTATTGAGTTACCTTTTTAAACAGCAGCCATGTGGTGACAAAGTAGCAGGCGAACAGCAAAAAGAAGATGAGAGTTACACAAATTGCAGAGAAAATCAGCGGGGAATAACCGATATAAGCCTGAATTTCCGCCGGAAAACTTTGCGTAAGGCTGATAAAAAAGATGAAAGAAAGAAGTAATGCGGTGAAAACGGGGACGCCGAACCACAGTAACAGCTGTTTTCCGATTAAACGGTTTCCCTGCGCTTCATCAATCCCCATCTTGCGCAGCACAGAGAATCGGTAGTGATACTGCGGAGCGTCGAACAGTTGCTGAAGGGAAAGAACGGTAAAACAGGACACTAAAAGAACCAGCGCGCTGTATATCATCGACGCTTTTAAGATGAAGGTGTTTGCGATGTTGTCGTTGACCTGCCGGGTGGCAGTGCGGATAAAAAAGCGCATACCGATACCGTCCTGCGGTTCTTCAGGGAAATATTTGTCAAACATTTCTTCCAGACCGACGGCAACAGAAAAAGGCAGCGGTTTTTCGGTCATCAGATAGCGGTGGCTCATCACCGGAAACAGCTGTTCACAGATATGGTCGGGGAAAATTAACAGAAGGTTGGTGTAGATATTGTAGATACTTTCTCCGATGGAATTTTGGTAGATGCCGTTCTGCTTTAAGGTAAGCGGTCCTGCGTCGGTATCCAGTTTGTGATGTTGGGAAATCCAATCCTCAACCTCGGAATCAAGGGCAATACTTTGACGGTTTATCGCAAATTCATTTTCCTGTAAAGAAATCGGTTCGTACCCCAGCATTTCTGCCAGACGATTGTAATCGGAAAGGGAAACGGCGACAACGGGAAAATCCTGTTTTACTCTTTGATGAAACTGTTCGCGCTTTGGAAGATAAAGCGAAACCAAGCAATCTGCTTTGACTGCAACCTGATGTTCACTGAGGTAATCGTCGATTTGGGCATAATCGGAAAGCACCAGCTGAGATTCGTCAACAGTATCTTCATAGCGGGAAGAAATCTGAATGTCAAAGACAGAACGCTCCTTTAAATATCCGTTTGCCCAACCGCAAAGAAACGGCTCTGTTAAAAACAGACAAAGCGAAAAGGTTAAGGTCAGGCAGATTAACGCCATGGTTTTGCTGGTTGTTTTCAGTTTTGATAAAACCTGCCCAAAGAAAAACAGATTTGTTTCCCGATAGCGAATGTGAGGAAAGCGCTGTTTGATCCACAGCAAAAAGAAGCCGAGCAGAAAGAACAGACAGAATACAGCAAAGATAAGCTCCAAAACCAGCAATCCCATATACAGGTTCAGCGTACTTGCATCAAACGGTAAAAAATATTTTTGAGTAAGAACCGGCGCAAGAGAAAAACAAAAGATACGAGCGAGAGATATTGGAAATAAAACAGCAATCAGTCGGGAAACAGAAAACCGCTTTCGTAAAAAAAGACGGAGCAGAATCGCCGCTACAGACGCTGCCGGAAGAAGAATTGTTCCCCAGTACAGCAGATGTGCCGGTAAGGGAAAACGCGGGTCAAAAAAGTATAACAGATGGCGAATCCCAAAAATGCAGGTATAAACCGAAAGCAAAGCATATGCGGCAATCAGGATGCGGATTCCCAAATCCTTGCTTAGGGTCGGTTCATTTTTTTGTTCTGCATACAGCATATCAATTACTTTGATTTTTCGGATAAAGCGGATATTCCATGCACCGATTACCAAAAAGATGAAAAGAAAAACTCCGCAGGTCAGCAAAACGGTGTCGGGAAACAGCATCCAGGACAAGGTAAACGGTTTTCCAAAGGAGTTTAACAGCATAGCAGTGATAAACTGGGAAAACACACTTCCCAACAAAACCCCGAGCAGAATGGAAAAAATCCCCATAATCAGCGTTTCAAAAAAGAATAACAGGGCGGTAGTCCTTCGCTCCATGCCGATGACGGTCTGAACGGCAAACTCCTTTTGCCTCCGCAGAATCATGTAGCGGTTTACATAGGAAATCAGGAATAAAAGCAGCAGACTGATCACACAGATTGCCAGCTTCACGCCGCCGCTTAACATCTGCAAATCATACTCCAATCCCAAATCCGGTTGGTAGTAATCGCTGGTAACGGATAACAGGGAATAAAACATTGAAATACATAATGTGAGCGTAACAAGATAAATCAGATAATCTTTTAAGGAACGCTTGGCGTTTTTAAAGACTAATTTTGCATACATTAAAAGCACCTCTTTTCACAAGATACAACAGGACAGTCAGTCTGCATTTTAAAGGGATTGAATCTCATTACCCCCGCCCCCCATCATGGTAAGAACGTCCAAAATGCGGTCAAAAAACTCGTGGCGGGATTGCTCTCCCTTTCGGATTTCGGTAAAGATAACACCGTCACGCAAAAACAAGATGCGGTCAGTATAACTTGCGGCAAAGGCGTCATGCGTTACCATGAGAATGGTTGCGCTGAGCTGGACGTTGATTTTTTGCAGGGTGGACAGCAGCATCTGGGAAGAATGGCTGTCCAGCGCACCGGTCGGCTCGTCGGCTAAAATCAATTTTGGATTGTGTATCAGGGCGCGGGCGCAGGCGCAGCGCTGTTTTTGACCGCCCGATACCTGATAGGGGTATTTATTCAGAATGTCGGAGATGTTTAATTTTTTTGCCATCTCTTCAATCTGTGTTTCAATCAGTTCGGGCTTCACATGGTTGATGGTGAGGGCAAGAGCAATATTTTCCGAAACGGTAAGGGTGTCTAACAGGTGAAAATCCTGAAAGATAAAACCAAGATTTTCTCTGCGGAACTTTGCAAGCTCTTTTTCTTTGATTTCGGTGATGTCGATATCGTTAAGATAAATGTGTCCCGAGCTTACCGTGTCAATGGTCGAGATGCAGTTGAGCATGGTAGTTTTTCCCGAACCGGAAGCGCCCATAATGCCGACAAACTCTCCTTCATCCACCGAAAAGCTGATGTCATTGATTGCTTTGGTAATGGTGTCTTGATTTCCGTAGTATTTTTGGATATGGTCCAATCGTAAAATTTGTTTCATAATAAATAATCACCTCACCGATATTGTACAAAAGAAAAGGGGAAGTTGGTAGCAACTTCCCTTACAAAAATCTAACAAAATTGTAAGAACTTCTGCAAAAATGCAGAGAAAAAAGAAATATTATCTTCTGTGGGACAAAATCAGATTGTTCTGATAAAAAGAGATGGAAAAGGTGCTGCCGTGACAATCGGCGGAAGTGTCGGAAGATACGCTGATTTGGATTCCCAGCTTGTCGCAGAGCTGACGGCACAGATACAATCCCAAACCGGTGGAGTTTTGCTGTTTTCTGCCGTTGCTTCCGGTAAATCCCTTTTCAAAGACGCGGGGCAGTTCGTCTGCCGGGATTCCGATTCCGTTATCCGAAAGGGAAAGAACGGTGTTTTCTCCCGATTGAGAAACAGAAAAGCAAAGCTCCGCCTGCTGAGAGCGGTATTTTACCGCATTGACAATCAGCTGATTTAAGATAAAGCGCAGCCATTTTTCGTCGCAAAAAACAAGGGCGTCTTCGGTGTCGAGAGAAACTGCGGCATTATTTTGCCGCAGCAGATATTTGTTATCGGCAATCGCCTGATGAATGACGCTAAGCAGAGAAATTTCCCGCACAGAGTAGTCCTTTTCGGTATGCTCCATGCGCGCATAGTAAAGCGCCTGTTCGATAAAATGACCGGTTTTTTCAATCTCGCTCAACATTCGGCGGGAAGCGGGGGAACGCTCGTTTTCACACAGCAGCTTCATCGCGGCGAGGGGAGTTTTGACCTCATGTACCCATTGTTCGATATATTCCCGATATTCTGCACGCTCTTGATGTACCTGCGAAATCTGCTCCAACATGGATTTGTTGGAAAGGCGCAGGATTTTATAAAAGATAAGGTCATCGGCGCGTTCGGGAACGGGCATCATCTCGGAAATCAGATACCGCTCCTTTAAATTTTCGGTAAGGCGCAGCAGCGCTTCCAGCTGATGTTTGCGGTGAAGGTAGGAAAAGAAAATCCCCGCAGATAAAACCAGACACCATATCAGCAGGATAAATGCAACCGCAGCGGGGGAAAAGCGGTTAATCAACAAAAAAACAGTGAGCGCTGCCATGCAGACAAACTGAAGCAATAAAAACGGCAGCAGGTTTTTGAAATAGAGCTTTTTGTTCATATCGTGTACCCCTGCCGATGTTTGGTTTTGATAAAGTCGTTTAATCCGACAGCAGATAATTTTTTTCGGATTCGGTTGATGTTCACGCTCAAAGCGTTGCTGTCAATGTACAGGCGACAGTCCCACAGATAGTCGATTAAATCGTCATAAGAACAAATTTTCCCCGCATTTTTAAACAAGTAGTATAAAATTTTTCCCTCATTTTTGGTAAGCTCTACCCTTTGTCCCCGGTATTCCAGCTCGCTGCATTCCGGATGTAAAACAGCTTGTTTGTGTTGCAGCAGTTGCGGTTGTTCGGCAGGATAGGAGCGCTTGAGCAAAGAAGCAATCTTTGCCAGCAAAATCGCGGTGTGATAAGGTTTTGTGATAAAAGCGTCGCCCCCGAGCATGATGCTGTTCAGTTCGTCCAGTTCGCTGTCCGAGCTGGTAACGAAGATAATCGGCAGGTTGGAAAAGGCGCGGATTTGGGAGCAAACGGAAAAGCCGCTGATGCCGGGCAGCTTAATATCCAACAGTACAAGATGAGGAGAGGTCTGCTTTACCTGCTGCGCAATTTGGGAAAAATCGTCCGGCGCAACAACCTCGTATCCGTTTGAGATAAGCAGCGTTTGCAGCTGCGAACGAATGACAGGGTCATCCTCTACAATAAAAAGTTTCATGATTCGATACCTCCTGTGTCCTATTATAGCACGAAAGGGTCGAATCATGAAACAGTGTTGGGAATAAAAATGAAATCAGATATTCTCTTCCCGCAAAGCGTCGATGATGGTATCGTTTCGGATATTTCGGGAGGAAATCAGGTAAGAAGCTCCGATTGCAGCCATCACAGACAGGATGCTGAGCAGGATTTTGCCGACAGGCAAAAACGGCAGAAACTCCGCCAGAGAAAGGTCAACCGGAACGCTCATCGCAGCAAGATAAATCACCAAAATCGGAACGGTAATCATCACAGGGGAAATCATCATGCGCAGCGCCTCTAAGCGCAGTAGGCGTTTGATTTCGGCAAAATCCATTCCCACCGAGCGCAGCATGGCAAATTCTTTTCTGCGCTGCCGCAGAGAATTGTGAACGGAAGAAATTGCGTTGGAAACGCCGATTAAACCTAACAGCAGTCCGATTCCGTTGACAACAAAGTCCATCGCCTTTGACATAACGGCGTTGTTTTGCCTGTCCTCCTCGTTGCTGTAAACGGTAACATCCTCGGTGGAAAGGGTCGATTCACAAAGCTGACGCAGCTGTTTGGTTACGGCAAGGTCATCCTGGGGCTGTGTTTTTAAGGAAAGATACAGTCGATAAGAGCCTGCGGAATATTCCGGCAAAAAGTTTTGCACAATGGAATAGTAGGTGTCGATAGGAAAATACAACATCAGCTGATAGTTGTAGTTGTGATAATCAAGCTGCGGAGGCGCCGAAGCGATTGCCCCGATATGCACCGAAAAGCGGTAATCGGTTTCCATCGAATCCTTTGTTTTTTCTTCCAAAACCAGTTCCTGATTTTGACTGAGGTTCAGCAGCGGATAGAATTGGCTCGCCTTTTCCGCATTGTTGGTAATGTCGGGGTAGCGGGGAGCCCAGCTTAAAGCCAAAGCCTGAGGATTCTCGGTATCATAGTATTTTTTCGGGTCGTCCCCCACCGAACGGCAGTACTCGTCAAAGAATTTTGGCTCCAAACCGAACAGCTGTACCGGAATCCGGTATTTTCCGTCGCGTTCAATCAACGGGAACCGCATTTGATCCACATCGGCAAAGCCGCCCGCTTGGGTAAACGGTTCGGATTGCTGCTCGGGTGTAACCCAAAGGGCAACGGTGTCGGTAACATAATAGGTTTGTTCCTCTACTTTCGGCAGCTCGCCGATAGCGTTCAGCAGCTGCGGATCGGGTTCTCCTAAAATTTGCAGCCGTCCGGAAATGTTGTAATAATTGCTCCGGCGATTTCTGTCGCTCAGGCAGTCGCTCATTGCCAAGGTGCAAAAAAATCCGGTCAACAGCAGCAGACACAGCGTCATAGAAGTGATGCACGAGCGAAACGAACGGCGATACGCCCGATAAGAAACGGCGGCAAGCTCGCCGGAAAATCCGAACAGCTTGGAAAAGATGCGGTGATGTTTGCTTTTTCGCAGCTTCACCGCCTGTTCGGGGGAACGGATTGCCTCAATCGGGGAGAGCTTTGCCATCTTTCTTGCCGGAATAAAAGCAGAAATCAATACGGTAATCAACGAAACCAAAGCTGCAATCAGCGCAATCGGCAAAGAAAAATGAACGGTAACGGGAAAGTAGATTAAATCGCCCCCGATTTTTTGATAAATCTCAAAAATCAGCAGGGTAAACAGATGTCCGGTTACAATGCTCAGTAAAATCGGAAGAACGGATAAGATAACCCCCTCCAACAAAATGGATTTGCGAATCTGCGCGGGGGTTGCTCCGACGGAACGGAACATTCCAAGCTGTTTTATCCGCGCATTTGCCGACAGAGAAAATGCATTGTGAATGATAAAAACAAACGCGCCGGCAGTCAGCAGCACCAAAACCACATAGACCATGATGTTGATATAGTTGGTAATATCAAACGGAAGATTCGGGTCGAACACTCCGTTTAGAGAAAGCAGCTCCTTATGATAGCGAAAGTTGTTTTCATACTCTCCGTATTCGTTTGCCTCCAGTCCCAGCTCTTTGGCAATCAGCGGTACTTCGGTATAGGTGTCCCGAATGTTTTTCATCTGAAGATAAACCACCGTTTCATCGGTCGGCAGCAGGGAAGAACGGTCCAAAAATCCCATCGCATAGTATCCGGGAACGGTGGTCGCGGTGGTCGCATCCAGACTGCCGACAAAAGTAATGGTAATTTCGCCGTCCGGCACAAAGGTTTCCCCCTCCTGTCGGATACCCACATCTAAAACCTCATTGTGGAATATCCGCTGACCGACCGGCAAGGTGACGGTGTCTCCGACAGCAAACTGCGGGTTGCGTTCAAAAAAGCTCTTGGAAACCACAACTTCCCCGGGACGCTGCGGGGTTCTGCCTTCCAAAACAGCGTTTTTTTCCCCCATTTCCTCCCAGTAGTTTTGGTCGGCGTCGCGTAAAAGCAGGTAGGGCAAGGCGGAACCCTGCGGCAGCTGCACCGCGCAAAACGGACCCTTTACCATCGTCTTTTTGACATGAATGTTATGCTCTGCCGTTTCCAACATATCCGGGGTGATATATCCGCCCAGCTCTGCGTGCCAGTTGCCGCTGTCATGGTATTCGATATCCACCCTCCATCGCCATTGGGTATAGGCGTAGGAGCACAGGGAATACAGCAGGGTAGACGCCAATAAAATTGCCGCCATAATGGAAAGGGAGGTGTGCTTGTTGCGCCGCAGCGTGTTTAATGTGTATCGAGAGAGAATCTTCATCGTTTCACCACCTCGTCGGAAAGAATTTTGCCGTCCTCAATGGTGATGATTCGGTCTGCCTCCAGAGCAAGCCGCTCGTCATGGGTAATCAGCAGGACGGTCTGGCGGTAGTGACGGTTAGAGATTTTTAAAAGATTTAAAATTTCTTCGGAATTTTTGCGGTCAAGGTTGCCGGTCGGCTCGTCCGCAAGCAGGATTGCAGGATGGTAAATCAGCGCTCTGCCGATGGCTGCCCGTTGCTGTTGTCCGCCCGAGAGCTGGTTGGGCAGACGGGAAAGCAGGTCGCTCAACCCTAAGATACGCGCCAGTTCGTTCAGCTCGTTTTCGTCTGGCTTTTGATTGTCTAACAGCAGCGGCAGCAGAATGTTCTGCCGGATATCCAAGGTAGGAATCAGATTGTAAAACTGATAAATCAATCCGACCTTGCGCCGCCGAAAGACAGAAAGCTGCGTTTCGTTTAAAGAAGCAATATCGGTGTCCTCAATCCATATCTTGCCCGAGGTGGGGCGATCCACTCCGCCCAGCAGGTGCAGCAGGGTGGATTTTCCCGAGCCGGAAGTGCCGACAATCGCGACAAACTGCCCCTTTTCCACCGAAAAGCTCAGGTCGTTTAAAGCATGAACTTGATTTTGATGTTTTCCGTATGTTTTGCTTAAATGTTCACAGCAAAGAATTTCAGTCATATTCTCAGCCTCCTTTGTTTGCTATCATACAGGGGCTGACTAACAATTCGGTGACAAATCCACATTTTTATAAAATTTTACAATAAATTTTGCCCCGCTGCCTTCCCGACGATTTTGCGCGGTTATATCGCCGTCCTGCCGCTCGATGACAGATTTTGCAAGGGCAAGACCGATACCGATGCTGTCCTTTGCCGCGTGTTTTCCCCGATAAAACCGTTCAAATAAATGCGGCAGATCTTCGGGGTCAAATCCGGGTCCGCAGTCGGCGACGATAATCTGTAAAAAGATGGGATTTTCCGAAACCTCAATCTCAATTTCAGAGCCTTTCGGAGCGTGTTCGCAGCAGTTTTTCAGCAGATTGGAAATTGCCTCGCAGGTCCAGGAAAAATCGCAAAACAGGTTTTGCGCCTCACAGCAAAGGCGGAAGGAAAGTTCCTTTTGTTCGGCAAGCGGACGGACCAATTCAACCGAACATTCCAGCAGCTCTTCCGCAGAAATTTCCCTTCGGTGCAGCGGCAGCGCGCCTGCGTCCAGTTTGGACAGGGTCAGCAGCGAGGAAACAAGAGAAGCCATGCGCTCGTTTTGCAAAACAATTTTTTGGGCGGTTTCCTGCTCCCGTTGAAGAGCAGGGTTTCTTTCAAAGGAAGCAAGCAAAACCTCCCCCATTAAAGAAACGGAAGTAAGCGGGGATTTCAGCTGATGGGAAATGTCCGCTAAATTTTCGGCAAGATGTTCCTTTGCGGCAACCGATGCCTCCCGGCTTTCTCGAAGATTTACAACCGTCTTGTAAATCCTGTCCTCCAGGTGAGAAAATTCGTCCTCGCGGGAGTGGGGAAGAAGGGGATATTCTCCCTGTTCTACTCGGTTGAGGTATTCGGTGAGGGCGCGGATTCTTCTGTTTTGCCTTTGAAAAATGAGAAAAAATAATCCCCATAATATTCCGAACAGAACAGCAAAACACCCCAAAAATAAAAGAACGGAAAACAGGGGAGGATAAGAAAACAACCTTCCCCGATAGCCGTAGCGGGAAAGCAGCTCTCTGCCTTGTTCCGCTTTATCTTCAGTCGGGTTTGTCAGATTGTCGATGAGGTTTACCATGTCATCGGGACGGTCGGCAGCAACGGCGGCAATCTTTTCATAAAACTGTTCTTCATGAAAAAAAGCAATCCCCTTGCAAAGAAAAAAGCAGAATAATGCGCAGGCAAAGGAGAGCAAAGCGGCGGTACAGAGAACAGAACGCTTATTTTTCATGGCAATCCTCCGCTTTATATCCGATTCCACGAACCGTTTTGATGATTCTTTGCGGGTCGCCGCCCAGTTTTTCCCTCAGCCGCTTTACCAGAACAGTCAGGGCGTTGTCCCCCACAAATTCCCCATCGATGTCCCACAATTTTTCCAGAATCATGGTTCGGGTCAGCGTCCTGTTTTTATTTTCTAAAAAAAGCTCTAAAAGGTGGTATTCTCCGGCGGTCAGGTGCAGCGGCTGTCCGTTCACTGTGACAAGGGCGGCAGATTTTGACAGGACAACATCCCCGCAGCGCAGCAGCTCCTCCGATTGTTTTTCGCAGCGGCAGCGGCGCATCACTGCCTGAATCCGGGAAAGCAGAACCTGCAAGCGAAAGGGCTTGGTGATGTAATCGTCCGCTCCGCAGTTTAAACCGTTCACAATCTCCTGCTCCTCGTCCTGCGCGGTGAGAATGATAAGCGGCAGGCGATTTTGCGCGGCAACCTCCTTGCAGAAGGAGATACCGTTTCCGTCCGGCAAACCTAAATCCAGCAGGATAAGGTCGATTTCCGAAAGAGAAACCTGTCTTGCCTCCTTTAACGACTGCGCGCAGCGGACCGAAAATCCGTTTGCTTCCAAAGCTTGGGTTAAGCTGTATTCAATAAAGGAATCGTCCTCAATCAATAAAATTTGCAGCATACTTTGCTCCCTCTTTCCGATTTTGTTCTGTTTTTTTACTATAACACAGACGGAAGAAAAAGTCACGGCACTTCAAATCTGTTGTGTAAAAAAGAAAAAATTCACAAAAATTCCCGATGAAGTCATAGCTTTTCATAAACCTGAAAAGTCATCTGCCCCTTTCTTTAGAAAAAGTAACGGGAAAAAACGAAGAAACCGGAAAAAATATTGCAAGCAAAGTCACTTTTTGGTATGATAAAGATATGATGTACCGATATTTTTACAAAAGGAGGAGATTGTTTTGGTCACAGTAAAATCATGGATTCAGTCGGTTATGGCGGGGGTCTGTATCGCAGTGGGAGGAATTGTTTACCTCAGCGTAGAGAATAAAATGTTCGGCGCGGTGCTGTTCTCTACTGGTTTGTTTACCATCTGCACCTTCGGCTATAACCTGTACACAGGCAAGGCGTGCTATTTTCCGGGCAGCGAGAAAAAAGGAGAGTATCTGGTATGGCTCGCGCAGATTTGGGCAGGCAACCTGATTGGAACCGCTTTGGTGGGATATGCCATGCGCCTTACCCGCAGCGGAGCGGCATTGGCGCAGACTGCCGCCGCTCTTTGTGAGAAAAAGCTGACCGATTCCCCGCTCAGCATCTTTATTTTGGCAGTTTTGTGCAACTTTTTAATCTATATTGCGGTGGAAAATTACAAGAATAATCCGCACCAACTGGGGAAATATCTGGGGATTTTTTTAGGCGTAACGGTATTTATCCTTGCCGGATTTGAGCATTGTGTTGCCAATATGTTTTATTTTTCGGTAGCCAATGTCTGGAGCGTACATACCGTAATTTATCTGCTGATTATGACAGTGGGAAACTTTGTCGGCGGCGCTCTGCCGGAATGGCTTAAACGATTTTAAGAGGGGGAAAATGCCGTGAAATTGGCGGAAGCGCTTCAGGAACGCGCAGACTTAAACCGAAGAATTGCGCAGCTTAACAACAGGCTGTCCTGCAACGCAACGGTGCAGGAGGGCGAACAGCCGGCAGAAAATCCAAGCGAATTGCTCAAAGAACTGGACAGCTGTATTGACCGTTTGGAAGAATTGATTTGCAGAATCAACCTGACCAACTGCCAAACAGTAACCGATTCCAAAACGCTCACCGAGCAGATTGCCCACAGGGATTGTTTAAAGGAAAAGTTAAAAAGCTATCGAATGTTTGCCGAGGAGGCAAGCCGCCTGACAGACCGTGTCAGCCGAACAGAAATTCGGGTTTGCAGTTCCGTTTCGGTCAAAGAACTGCAAAAACAGATTGATTCCCTTGCCAAAGAGCTGCGGCTTGCGGATAATCGGATTCAGCAGACCAACTGGACCACAGAGCTGCTGTAACGGGTCGGTTTTTGGTGTAGTTTTCGGGGCGAATGTCAACCTTGCGCAGCGGAGGAAACAGCTGTATTCAGATTATGACGCGCCGAAGGGCAGGCGTATTTTTTATTTACTGAAAATGCCCCGATCGGGTACTTCTGTATTCGGCATCGAGCAACAGGTACTACCGGATATTGACCGAAAACAAGGGCGGGCTGCGGGAAAAAACCGACCCGAATCAAACGGAACAAAAAGAATGGAAAAGGCGGCAGATTTTTTCTGTCGCCTTTCTCTTTGCTGTTTTCTTATTCGATTAAGCTGGTAAATCCGACCGCTTTCCCCAGGATTCTCACCTGGTCCAGCTCCTCTCCGGTGTAAACCAAAGGTTCATACTGTGGGTTTGCGGGGGAAAGCACCAGTTTGTCCGGGTATTTATATACCCGTTTTAAGGTTGCGGAGTTTTCAATGCAGACAGCGGCAATCGCCCCGTTATCCACATCGGGTTGCTGACGGATATAAACGATGTCCCCGTCATGAATATGGACGTCAATCATGCTGTCGCCGTGGCAGCGCAGCGCAAAATCCGCTTTGATGTGCTGCGGAACCTCCAAAATTGCCTCGATGTTTTGCTCGGCAAGGATGGGGCTGCCGCAGGCAATCTCCCCAAGCAGCGGGATTTGGTAGGTTTGGGGCAGGGGGATCAGATTGGTGATGGAAGAAATATCGGATGGATTCATCTGTTCGGTTCGGCACAGCAGCCAGTCGGGATCTACCCGCAAAGCCTTTGCAATCGCCTCAATCACCGGCAGCTTCATCTTTTCTATCTTGCCTTTTTCATAACGCTGTATTGTAGAAACAGCCACGCCGACCTCTTTGGCAACGTCGCCTAAATTCATTCCCAGTTGTTCGCGTCTTGTTTGGATTCGTTTTCCGGTCTGGATGTTTTGATTCACAGGATTCCCTCCTTTTACAAATATTATACCACAAGTTTTTGCAACACGCAACAGAAAAATAAAAAAACTTGCGCTATGCTATTGACTTATTGTTTGCATAGTGCTAAAATAGAGATAAAGAAAGAAAAAACGGAGCAGAAAAAAGGCTTTTTACCGCATTTTATGCAAAAAATGGCAAAAAGAATGGGAACGGACCGAAATCCGAGAAAAAAGCTCCGATTTTTTTACCCTTTTTGGATTGCACAGCGCAACCAAAATCAAGGAGGAAACGAGAAATGATGCCAATTTTACTGATTTTCGGACTGTTATTCGGGGGACTTTTTCTGCTGGGATTGTGCGGAACACTCTTAGAGCAAAACCCCGACCTGTTTGCATGGAGTACAGAACCGCAGCCGCAGCAGCCGCAGGAATCGTCGGAGCTTCGCTGCAAGCGGGCAGGGTAACGGGGAAAATAAAAAAACCGACCCTTTCAAAAAAAGAAAAAGGTCGGCTGCAATTATTTCTCATCAAATTTTCCGCAGGCTTTTTGCTCGGGGTCGATTCTGGTTCCTTCCCCGATGCGGTAGTTTCGGCTGAAAAAGCTGCCCTTCTTTTTGCAAAAGTAGAGCGGCGGTCGGCGGTAGTCGGTCGAGCGGTCATCTTTCCAACAATGTCGGCATTCCGAACAGCGATGTTCTGTCACCTTACACCTCGTAATATTGTTTCAGTGCGTCCAGCACGGCGGGAAGCGCGTGCTGCGCAATCAAAATGGAGATATCCACCTCGGAGGTTGTGATAAACATAATTTCGTTTGTTACCGAGCTGACCAAGGAAAAAGCCTGAGCCGCAACGCCCGGACGGGAGCGCATTTCCTCGCCGAACAGCTGAATCTTGCAGTTCCCGCCCGAAACAATCGGGCGAACCGAAGGATTTTGCTCCCGAAAGCTGCGGATAACGGCAAGGGCGGACACAACGTCGCCGGAGCTTACAGTAAAGGAAATATCGGAAGTTTCCCCAACCGGCGCGGATTGCGAAATCATATCAATATTGATATTTTGGCGGGAAAATTCGGTCATAATCTGCGCTGCAAGCGAAAGATTGTGCGGAATGTGATGAAAACAGATTAAAGAAATATCCTCTGTAACAGAGATTTTGCTGACACCGTGCATGATAAAATCCTTTCTCCCGTTTTGGGGGCGGTAATCGGAATTTTGCTGCTTTTATCTTAAACCAAATCGCCCATATTGTAAAGCCCCGGTTTTTGATTAACCAGGAATAAAGCGGCGTTGACAGCGCCTTGAGCAAACACTTCTTTGCTTGCGGCAGAGTGGCTCAGGGTAATTACCTCGTCATGTCCGGCAAAGATGATGTCATGTTCGCCGACGATGGTTCCCCCGCGAATCGAGTGAATCCCGATTTCATTTTTCGAACGGGCGGCGCGGCGGCTGTGTCGGTCATAGATGTATTGAGGCTGATGCTCCAGCTCCTCACAAACGGCGTCTGCCAGCATCAAAGCGGTTCCGCTGGGGGCGTCAACCTTGCGGTTATGGTGCTTTTCGACAATTTCGATATCAAAGTCGCTGCCCAAAACCTTTGCCGCTTTTTTGGCAAGTTCGCACAGCAGCGAGATTCCAAGAGACATATTGGCAGAGAAGAAAACCGGGACAATCTTTGCTGTCTGCCGAATCTGCTCAATCTGTTCTTCGGAAAGTCCGGTGGTTGCAATCACTGCCGGGATTTTGTGCTTTGCAGCATATTCCAGCAGGGAAGAGGTAACCGACGGGTGCGAAAAATCAATGATAACATCGCAGTTTACATCACAGTCGGAAAGAGCGGAGAAAACCGGATATTCTGCAACAACAGGATTTAAGTCTAAACCCGCGCCGATTTTGCAGTCGGTTCGCTGCTGCACCGAGCGGGTGATTGCCTGTCCCATTTTTCCTCCTGCGCCGGAGAGAAGAATTGATACCATAAAAAACGTCCTTTCTTTTTTCGTATTTCCTTTATTTTCATGATTTCTGCTGTGGCTTTGTCAAATAAAAACAGAACAAAAGGGTCGGGAAGAAGCCGTTCTCCCCGGACCCTTTCAAACGCTTTGATTACAACAAATGATACTGCGCCAAAACGGCAGCCAGTTTTTCTTTTGCGCAAGGTTCCATTCCGATTAAGGGAAGGCGACATTCTCCGCACTCCAACCCCATCAGGTTTAACGCTTCCTTTACGGGAATCGGGTTTACATCGGAGAACAGCGCGTGAATCAGAGGGAGCAGCTCCAACTGAAGCTCGCGGCTTTGCTGTACCTTTCCGTCAAAAAAGAGCTGACAAATTTGGTGAGTTTGACGAGGCAAAACATTTGCCAGCACCGAGATTACGCCCTTTGCCCCCAGAGAAAGCAGGGGAACAATCTGGTCATCGTTGCCGGAATATAAATCCAGTTCGTCCCCGCACAGCTGCGCAATCTGCGCCACCTGAGAGATGTTGCCGCTTGCTTCTTTCAAAGCGATGATGTTCGGGTGTTTGGAAAGCTCCCGACAGGTTTGGGGAGTCAGATTTACCCCGGTGCGGGAAGGAACATTGTACAGCACAATCGGCAGGTCGGTGGCGTCTGCAATCGCGTTAAAGTGGCGAATCATACCCAACTGAGAAGTTTTGTTGTAGTACGGGGTAACGTGCAGCAAAGCGTCTGCGCCCACCCGTTTGGCTTCTTTGGACATCCAGACAGCGTAGGAGGTGTGGTTGCTTCCGGCTCCCGCGATTACAGGGACGCGCCCGCCTACCCGTTTTACCGCATATTCGATGCAGTCCACGTGTTCCTGGTCGGTCATGGTAGCGGATTCTCCGGTGGTTCCGCAGATTACAATCGCGTCGGTTCCGTTTTGAATCTGGCTGTCAATCAGCTCGCCCAGTTTTTCATAATGAATGGATTCGTCCGGATTCATCGGTGTAACGATTGCAACGGCAGAGCCGGTAAAAATTGTTTTTTTCATATTGTTGCCCCTTTTTTAGTCAAGATACCCTTTGCTTGCAAGTGTTTCTGCCATCAGAATTGCGCCTCCGGCAGCGCCGCGAACCGTGTTGTGGGACAGGCAGATAAATTTGTAATCATACTGGCTGTCCTCGCGCAGGCGTCCCAGGCTGATGCCCATTCCGTTGTAAAGGTCGCGGTCCAGTTTGGTCTGCGGACGGTTTTCTTCCTCAAAATAGGTGAGGAATTGCTGCGGCGCGGACGGGAGATGATTTTGCTGCGGATAGCCGGAAAACTCTGCCCACGCAGCTTTGATTTCCTCAAGGGTTGGTTTTTTCTCAAAGGATACAAACACAGCGGCAAGATGACCGTCCAAAACCGGAACGCGGATGCATTGGGTGGTGATGGAAGGGGAAGATGCCGGCTGAATTTTTCCGTCGGCTACCGTTCCCCAGATTTTCAGCGGTTCTTTTTCGCTTTTTTCTTCTTCTCCGCCGATATAAGGAATGACATTGTCTACCATTTCGGGCCAGGTTTCAAAGTTTTTGCCTGCTCCGGAGATTGCCTGATAGGTGCAGGCAAGCACTTTGGTGATGCCGTATTTGCGCAGAGGGTGCAGCGCAGGAACATAGCTTTGCAGCGAGCAGTTGGATTTTACTGCGATAAAGCCGCGTTTGGTTCCCAAACGCTGTTTCTGGGCGAGGATAACCTGCGCGTGGTCATCGTTTACCTCGGGGATAATCATCGGGACATCGGGGGTAAAGCGGTGCGCGGAGTTGTTGGACATAACCGGACATTCATATTTTGCATAGGTTTCTTCCAGTTGACGGATTTCTTCTTTGCCCATATCGACTGCGCAGAAAGCAAAATCTACGCTTTGGGCAATCTCTTTGGCGTCGGCAACGGCGTCCTTTACCACCATGTTTTTTACCCTTTGAGGGATTTCGGTGTTCATCATCCAGCGGTTTCCCACTGCCTGTTCATATGTTTTTCCCGCAGAGTGAGAGGAAGCGGCAAGAACGGTTACGGTAAACCACGGGTGATTCTCCAAAAGGGAGATAAAACGCTGACCGACCATTCCGGTGGCGCCGATAACGGCAACATGATACTGTTTCATTTGTGATACATCCTTTCAGAAATATGAGGATAAAACACTGTATGCATCTTTTTTTGGTAAAATGCAGAATATGAAAAAAGCCGGTTTTAAAAAAACCGGCGAAAAGGTGGATAGGGGCAACCTTTCTTAAAGACAGCCGTCCGCAAAAAGAAAGGACAGCAAAAAAGAAAGGTCGGATAGCGCTTCACCGGTTCCGCAGCGGAAAGCACGGTGACAGTTGCGCCCTTGTTCAGGACACACCCAGGGCAGTATTCGCCGAAATACCCCCTTCGGCACCGTTCCCTTTGGCAGAGGATTCAAACAGCTTTGGCAGCCTTGTCCTGAGCTACTGATGAAAGGTGCGCCTCTATCGTTTCATATATTATGATTAGTGTTTGCCTATATCTTAGCATTATGACGGGGTCATGTCAAGGCAAAACTGCAAAAAATTATAACAAATCTTTAAAAGACATAGAATAACAATTTTTTAAATTATTGTTCTTCAAACAAAGAAAGCATCTTGTCCATAAGTTCTCCGTAGTGTGGATCGCTTCTTTGACGTTCTCTGGGAAGATTAATCCTGAAATCAGCTTTAATTTTTCCGGGATTTTTGGATAGAAAAATGACGCGGTCAGCCAGATATATAGCCTCGTCAACGCTGTGTGTTACAAATAGAATAGTTTTTTTATCTTGTTCCCAGATTTTTAGTAGCTCTTTTTGCAAAATAATTCGAGTATAGGCATCTAAAGCCCCGAAAGGTTCATCCATCAACAGGACATCAGGATTGTTTGCAAGGGCACGGGCAATAGCAACACGTTGCTGCATACCGCCAGAAAGCTCATAGGGAAATGATTTTTTAAATTTTGTCATATGAATCATATCTAGATATTTTTCAGCGATTTGCAGTCTTTGTTCAGAATTTATTTTAGAAAATTTTAAACCAAGTTGAATGTTATCAATCACATTAAGCCAGGGCATCAGAGAATAGTTTTGAAATACCATACCTATCTGACGTTGAGCGTGTGTGATTTTTTCTCCGTGATATAAAGCAGAGCCGGCAGAAGCTTGTTCCAGACCAGCGATAATACGTAGTAAGGTGGATTTTCCACACCCGGATGGACCGAGTATACAAACAAACTCCGATTTGTTGACAGTCAGGTTGATATTATCTAAAGCGGTAAAAGTTTCATTCTTATCGGTTATAAATTCTTTATAAATATTTTGAATTTGGATACATGAATCGTTCATAATAATGCATCTCCTATTTCATTTTATTTTCCCAAGAGAAGAACTTATTAGCAATTAATCGGAAGATTCCATCAAGTAATGCACCAACAATACCAATACAGATCATACCGGTGATAACAAGATCGATACGTGCAAGTTCATACGCATGAGTGATTAGGTATCCAATACCGCATAAGCTTCCTGGAAGCATTTCTGCACCAACCAGACATCCCCATGCAGTAGCAAGCCCCATTCTTAAACCATTGATGATGGTAGGGGCAGAAGCAGGAAGAAGAATTTGAAAAAATATGTCCCGATTGGATGCACCGAGAACTTTAGCCGATTCAATCAGTGTTTTCCGAACATTTTTTACACCAAACATAACATTTCCAACAACAGGGAAAAAACTTCCTAATGCGATCAGAAAGATCATGGAAAGTTTAAAGTTATCCAATAAAACAAACTGTTCACCGTATTTTAAACCAATAACGGTAGCAAGGCTAGAAATACCAAACCAGCCGAGAACCAACGGTTGCCATGCAAGTGGGGGAACTGGTTTAAATAGATTAATGAATGTCTCAAACAAATCGCATATCGGCGTGAAGTATCCCATCAAAAGACCGAGTGGGATAGCGATTAAAACACCGATTCCATACCCTAGGATAACACGAATCAAACTGTACAAAATATTTCTTGGCAAAGAACCCAGACCGATAAAATTATCAAAGGCATGGGCGAAATTTGACAGTACACGGGAAATAGGAGGCATGACAGAGGGATTATTAACAAGGGCTGCCGCTATGCTCCATGAAATCAAAAGAAGAATAGGAAGTAAAAAAGGAAGATAGCAGCGTTTTTTTTGTTTTTTCAAAAGTAACACCTCTTTCGGAAAGATTGACGAAAAGTAGAACACCCTGCTGTTATTAAAACAAAACAACAGGGTGAAAGAAGTTATTTGCTGTGAAGTTGTTTAGCGTAGGTGAAATTAAAAAATTCCTTTTGTGCTTCATCAAAAGAATTTTCCAACAAACGACCGCTGAACTTGTTCATTTGTTTCATTGCATCATAGTAAATAGCGATACCGTTAGTAAACTTTTCGTCAGGATTGGTCGAATAGACAATGAGAGATTTTGGCAGAATATCTTTTTCAACACCGACCAGTTCACTGAGCAGTTCTCCTGTTTTTTCCTGATTGTTGTTTGCGTACTCTGCAACTTCGGTAGACAATTTAACAAGAGCCTGCATTGCTTCTGGGTGGTTGTCAATAATCTCTTTTCTTGCAGCCAGAGCACAACATGGGAAATTTTCCCATTTTCCTCCAGGAATTTGGTTGAGGGTAGAAATAATTTTACCAACACCAGTACTTTCAGCGTTCTGTGGATGAGGAGCTGGACCGGCCCAAACTTCTACCTGCTTACTGGAAAGGGAAGAAACCAGATTTTGTACACCTTTCAAATCAACCATTAAAATATCGGCATCAAAATTAGATGGATCTTCTGTAACATTCAGTCCGGCATCTTTTAAAGCAGATTCCAAAACAATACGCGGGCTGCTGATTGCAGAGTGATATCCGGCTTTTACAGGTTGTTCAGATTCTTTAGCATAAGCAACAAGTTCTTCAAAAGTATTGAAAGGAGCATCTTTCACAGCAGCGATAGCAACACCGTCACATTGAATTGGACAAAGAATTTGAACTTCTGTACCAACATCATAAGCAGTCATCATTGCAGTACTTGAGGTAAAGGCAACATCGAGATGTTTTTGACTCATTAAGGTAGCACATTCAGATCCACCTTTGGTGATAACGCGTTTTAATACGGCAACAGCTTTATCATCAGAAATTAGTTTACCTTGACCGTCACCCATCGGCTCAATGCGAACTTCACCTTTTTCAAACAACTCAGGAGCAATAAACGGTAGATTTAGGATACCGGTATGCATTTCGTTTCCCCAAGAAACGGACAAGACGGGGAGGTCTTCTTTCTCAGATTCGGATTTTTCCTTTTCTTTTGAAGCCTCATTGCTTTGGGAAACAGAAGATTCAGACGGATGTTGTTCCTCAACTTTTTGAGAAGAGCAACCAAACATTGAAAGCATAATTGCTCCAGTCAAAAAAACAGACAGAATTTTTTTCATAAATATCCTTCTTTCGATAAGTTTTTTGTCATATAGACTGTATATTATTTTATACAACTTAAAACAAAAAGTAAAATAGTTAAACTTAATAGAGAGAATGAAAACGATAGAATAAATCTATTTGAAAAAAATATATCATTCCATCAAACGTTTAAATTGATTACGAATAAATCAGCAATTTATGTTGACAGAAAAGCAAAGAAACCGTACAATATAACATAGATTGTTAAAATCAAGGGGAATGAGAACCTGCTCATCTCTCCGTAATGTATTCTACACCTGTTCAGTGAAGGAGTAATTTCATGAAAAAATCAGATTTTTGGTTTGATCTGCCGCAGGAACAGATTGCGCAGACTCCAATCGAGCCGAGAGATCATTCCCGGCTGCTGGTGATGGACCGCGAAAGCGGCGTGTGCAGTCACCGGCATTTTTATGACATTTTGGATTATTTAGAGGAAGGGGATTTGTTGGTTGTCAACGATTCCCGCGTGATTCCGGCAAGGCTGTACGGTAAAAAAGAGGACACCGGCGCAAACATCGAGGTGCTGCTGCTGGAGCAGAAGGAAAAAGACGTCTGGGAAACGCTGGTGAAGCCGGGCAAAAAGGCAAAACCGGGCGTAAAGCTGAGCTTTGGGGACGGGCTGCTGCATGGCGAAGTGCTGGAAACGGTGGAGGGCGGAAACCGCCTGATTCGTTTTTCCTATGAGGGAGAAAGCATCTTCCCGGTGCTGGAGGAAATCGGAAATATGCCGCTTCCTCCCTATATCACCGAAAAATTGCAGGACAACGAGCGGTACCAGACCGTTTATTCCCATGAGTTAGGTTCTGCCGCAGCGCCGACTGCCGGACTGCATTTTACCAACGAGCTGCTCGAAAAAATCAAAGCAAAGGGCGTGAATGTGGCGACAGTAACCCTTCATGTCGGTCTGGGAACCTTCCGACCGGTCAAGGAAGACGAGATTACCGACCATAAAATGCACTCGGAGCATTACTATCTCCCGCAGGAAACGGCAGATTTAATCAATCAAACAAAGGCGGCGGGCAAGCGGGTGATTGCGGTAGGAACAACAAGCTGCCGTACCTTAGAAACGCTCGGAACAAAGCAGGGACTGCCGCTGCACAGCGAGGAAGGATACACCGATATTTTCATCTATCCGGGGTATCGTTTTCAGGTGCTGGACGGTTTGATTACCAACTTCCATCTGCCGGAAAGCACCCTGATTATGTTGGTGAGCGCGTTTGCCGGATATGAGCATACGATGGCGGCATATGACCTTGCAGTCAAGGAAAAATACCGCTTCTTCTCCTTTGGGGACGCGATGATGATTCTTGGCGGAACAGACAAGGGAACCGCCGAGGGAAAATAGAATTTCAGCCCGCCGATGTGGATAAAAAATCTTACAGTCTTGGTTGGGCAAAAGCCATTTTGCAAAAAGACCAATCAAGTGTGGATTGCATGACCTCGTCCGCAAGATTCCATAAATTGTCTACGATTCTGATTTCAATGTTGCGGGACACCAATTCCCGGAACAAATCATTGACAACATATTTGGCTTTTGGTTTTTGTGCGGTTTTGGCGACATAATATCCGGCAATTTCATCTTGAAGGAAAAAATCCGTCGGGTCAAATTCATATACATACAATGTGGTGGATTGCATGGTCTGATACCATTTTCTTTCGATGATAACGGCGTGAGTTTGGGTCGGGGAGGAAAAGAACTTTAACCTGTCGGACATACTTGTGTTTTTACCGACATGGTAAGTGACTCTGGGGCAATTTCTCGGGGTCAGATAGTTCGGCAGACAGGTTTCGTTAATTGCCCATACCAAGCGAACCGACTTGTCCAAATCGGTTCGGGTGGGAGTTCGCGGTTCAAATATTTTAATATCGCTTTCCTCGCTGATATGAAATAACCTCATAGATAACGCTCCTTTTTTGTAAATGATTCTGTTGTTATTATAACATGAACAGCTTTGATTGACAGTGTTTTTCAGTGTCTTTTATTTAAAAATCACAAAAACGAAAACGATTTTTTTCTCCTTTTGCCGATTGCTTTTGGCAGGAGAAGGAGAGAGAAAATTAAGGGTGTATCGGAAGTTTTTCGATTGGGGGAGAAAAAATAAAATCGGAAAGGCGGAAATAAAGATGAAGATAACCATGTTGTTTGGCAGTCCGCACAAGCAGGGGACAACCAATGTGCTGGCAGAGGCTTTTATAAAAGGAGCGCAGGAAGCGGGACATGAGGTGACCCGTTTAAACCTTGCCCAGATGAAGATAGGCGGCTGCATGGCGTGTGATTACTGCTCCAGAACCAAACAAGGCTGTGTTCAAAAGGACGATATGCAGCAGGTGGAACCGGCAGTGGAGCAGGCGCAGCTGATTGTGCTGGCAACGCCGCTGTACTACTACGGAATGAGCGCGCAGCTGAAGGCGGCAATCGACCGCTTTTATTCCTTTTCCGGTCCGCTCAGAGAGAAAAAGGTTGTGCTGTTGGCAGCCTGCGCGGACGGAGAGGGCGCGATGGACGCTTTGCTGGCGCACTATGAGATTTTAAGCCGCTTCCTGCATTGGGAGGACGCGGGCAGAGTACTGGCATACAACTGCTGGGTAAAAGAAGATTTGGAAAAAACAGACTGTCCCGCTCGGGCATATGAGCTGGGAAAAAGCCTGTAATCGGGGGAACATATGTATACATTATTAAAACAGGAAGGCAGGGCGCGCCGCGGAACTTTTCAGACGGTTCACGGAACGGTGCAGACCCCTGCATTTATGAACGTGGGAACCTCTGCCGCAATCAAGGGCGGCATTTCTTCCTATGATTTAAAGGATTTAAAGTGCCAGGTGGAGTTGTGCAACACCTATCATCTGCATTTAAGACCGGGCGACGAAAAGATTAAGCAGCTGGGCGGTCTGCATAAATTTATGGGTTGGGACGGTCCGATTTTAACCGACAGCGGCGGCTTTCAGGTCTTTTCTCTGGCGCAGCTGAGAACCATCAGCGAAATGGGCGTGCAGTTCCAGTCCCACATTGACGGCAGACGCATCTTTATGGGACCGGAAGAAAGCATGAAAATCCAATCTAATCTGGCTTCTACCATCGCCATGGCGTTTGACGAATGTATCGAAAACCCATCGACCAGAGAATACACCAAGCGTTCGATTGACCGCACGGTAAGATGGCTCAAACGCTGCCGCGCAGAAATGACCCGCTTAAACTCTTTGCCGGATACCATCAATCCGCACCAAATGTTGTTCGGTATCAATCAGGGTTCCACCTTCCCGGATCTGCGCATCGAGCATATGAAGCAGATTGCGGAGATTGACTGCGACGGTTATGCCATCGGCGGTCTGGCAGTGGGAGAACCTGCCGAGGTGATGTATGAAATCATCGAGGCGGTGGAGCCGTATATGCCGAAGGACAAGCCAAGATACCTGATGGGTGTGGGTACGCCGGCAAACATTATCGAAGCGGTTTACTGCGGGGTGGATTTGTTTGACTGCGTGATGCCAAGCCGAAATGCCCGCCACGGACATCTCTTTACATGGAGCGGCATTATCAATATCAACAATGCAAAATATGAACTGGACGATGCGCCGATTGACGCGCAGTGCGATTGTCCGGTTTGTCAGCGCCACAGCCGCGCCTATATCCGTCATCTGCTCAAAGCAAACGAGATGTTGGGAATGCGTCTGGCAGTTATGCACAATCTGTACTTCTACAACACATTGATGGAAAAAATCCGCGCAGCGTTGGACGAAGGCAGATATGAGCAGTTCCGGGCAGAAACGCTTCCGCTTGTCAGCAAGAGAATCTGATTTTCGCAAATTTTTATAAAAAGTGCTTGCAAAGCCCCTTTTAAAAAGGTATAATGCTATTTGTATCCAAAATTGCGGACCGATTTTCGGAAAACAATTTTGTTCATTTTAACGGAGGTGCAAAAACCCTATGACAAACTTTTATTTGACAACAGTATCAGAGCCGGTATCCATGCTGGCAACCTTCATCCCACTGATTCTGATGTTCGTTGTGTTCTACTTCCTGCTGATTCGTCCGCAGAAAAAGAGAGACAAAGAAGTTCAGAAGATGCGTGAAAACATCGAAGTAGCGGATGAAATTGTTACCATCGGCGGCATCATCGGCAGAATTGTCAGCATTAAGGACGACACTGTTGTAATCGAAACCGCAGGCGACAGATGCAAGATTCGTCTGGCTCGCTGGTCGATTCAGCAAAACATTTCTGCAAATGAAAGAGCAGCGCAGGAACAGGCTGAGAAAAAATCCAAATAATCCGTTTTGTAAAAACGAATAAATATTGGATACCCCGCATAAGCTGTTATCACAGACAGCAGAATGCGGGGTGATTTTTTTATGCAGAAACAGAAAGGAAACAAAAAGCCAAAACAGACAAGAATCGTTTCGGAGGAAAGGAAAAGCGCAGGGAAAAAATCGGAGCAGAAGCGGCAGATGCAGGCGGTGGCTCGGGGCTGTATCCTTGCGGCGGCAGCGGTACTTGCGCTGCTGTGTCTGTTTGCATGGATGATGTCTGCGGGCAAGCTGCCCCTGTGGGCGGGAAAAGCGGTAGGGCTGGCAGTCGGCTGTATTGCGGCGGCGGCAGCTGCTTTTTTCTGCGCGAGATATTCGGGAAAAAACGGCTTTGTGTTGGGATTTATCTGCGCGGCAATTTTATTCTGCCTTGCCTTTTTCCTCTCGCTGGCGATGGGGGACACCCCGCAGATGTGGGCGGCGGTAAAGCTGTTTTCGATGCTGATTTGCGGCTGTGTGTTCGGAAGCGTCGGGGTAAACATAAAAAAAAGAGGATAAGAAAAATCCGACAGATTTTTTCTGTCGGATTTTTTGCGGTTTCGGACCCGATTGGGATAATTTTTATTCTTCGTCGGCTGCCGGTGCGGATTCGGTTTCTGCCGATTCCGTTTGTTCTGTCGGCTGTTCGGCAGGCTCGGCAGCTTGTTCTGCGGCGTCCGCAGGAGAGGTTATCTCGGCTGCCGGTGTGGATTTGGTGATTTCCAGCGCCTTTTTCAGCTGTGGGTCGGTGGTTTCGTCTAAGTTTGCAAAGTTTTTCTGCTGTTCTTCGGACAAAGCCACTTCGTAGTCCGGTTTAATGCCGACGCCGTCATAGTTCGGGCTTTTCGGCGGGTTATATTGCGCAACGGTGATACGGATTGCAGAACCGTCTTTAAGCGAGTGAGTGACCTGCATTACGCCCTTGCCGTAGGTGGTGGTTCCGACCGATTTGGCAACGCCGTAGTCCCGCAGCGCCTGGGTGAACAGCTCGGCTGCGCTGGCTGTCATTTCGTTGGTTAAAACAACCATCGGTTTGTCAATGCAGTTTGCGTCCGAGGTTCCAAGCACCTCGGTGGAGCCGTCGCGGTAGGTAGCGGTGGCGATGGTGCCTTCCGGAAGCAGCATATCCAACATCTTGACAGCGGGGTCAACCAGACCGCCGGTATTATTTCTTAAATCAAAGATGAGCGACTGCGCGTTTTGATTGCCGATTAAATCCTCGACCGCTTTTTTAAACTGGTCATAGGTGTTTTCGTTAAAGTCCACAATCTGAATGTATCCGGCAGTGCCAATCATTTTAGAGTAAACGGTTGGGGTGACAACAACGCGGCGGGTGATTTCGGAAATTTCGCGGTCTTTGTTGTCGCTGCGGACGGTGAGGTTGACCTTGGTTCCGGCTTTGCCCCCGATTTCGCTGATTGCCTTTTCATAGGTATCGGCGGTAACATCAACATCGTTTACCTTAACAATCATATCTCCGCTTTTAATGCCGGCTTCGGCAGCGGGGGAATCGGGATAAACCTCGGTAACCTGGATAAATCCGCTTTCATTTTTGGTTGCGCGGATACCGATGCCGACCAGTTTGCCTGCATCCTCCTGCTGTTTTGCAGCGTAGTCTTCGGCAGAGTAGTAGGTTGCGTAGCGGTCGGAGATTCCGGCGATGTATCCCAGCGACAGATAATCGTTGAGGGTGGTTTCGTCGATGGTTCCGTAGTAATTTTTTCTGACATAGCTGTCAATCTCTGCAAGTTTATCATACATCGCTTCCCTTTGGGAAACATTGGTGACGGTTGCAGAGAACATCTGGCGGGAAAAAATCATGGTAATCGAGAAGGTGACAGCGGTGATGACAAACATCAGCGCGAGGGCTGCCCCTAAAGAAATCTTCTTATTCATAAGCGTAACTCCTTATTCTAAACAGTGATGAAAACTGTCAAATGATACTGAAACAGCGGCGGTGACAGTCAATGCTCTGAAAACAACATTGACTATATTAACTTATTTATTTTACCATAAAGTTGCGGCTTTTAAAACACTTTTTAAAAGTTTTTACAAAAAGGGTCATTCTACCCGAAAAAAGGAAAAAGAATAAGTGAATCTGCACAATTTTTCTTAATATGATAAGGAATGATTGATAAAAACAAATAAGAATGTTATAATGAAAAAAGAGAGTGCAGGGGTTGTAACAGAAAAGAACCGTTACTGCGCAAAATGAAATGCAGCACCGATTTATGATAAAAAGATACTGATATACTTGCATTTCAACAACGGATACTAAGGAGGAACTACCATGAAACATTGGGCAGAAGAAAACAAAAAAGACCTTTCCATCGCCACTGCCTGCGTGATTGCGGCAGGAACCATTACAATGTGCGCGGTTGTCTGCGCAAAGGCAGTGTCTGTTTTATTTAAATTAAACAAGGCGCTGGACCTTTATATTAAGGAACATCAGCTTTCTCATGAGAGAAACAAAAGAATGGAAAACCTGTATCAGGAATGTGCGGACGAAGAGGAAATTTCGTTTTAAACCGGGGCTTTAAGCGGGATTGCGAGCGGTTCTTTGCGCTTTAAATGCAATCTTATTGTTAAAATAACCAAAAAAAACCGGATATTCTTGCAAGGTTTGACAGATTGACAATAGACATTTTGCCGAGAATTGGGTATAATTACTGATAAAGCATCAATCTTGAAAAAGCAAATCCTTTAAGGCGGTCCAGAGAGACCGGCAAGGTAGTTTGTTCAAGGAAAAACCACACCCGAACGGGAGGACTGTATCTAAAAATGCAGAACCTGTCCGAAAAATGAAGGGGCGAGCCGTCAAAGACGGGAAAAGCTGTGGGAAGAAACTTGTCTGCTGTCTGCTGCCGAAAAGGTTGCAGGCAGCTTTTTTTATAACAACAAAAACGGGATTGCCGGGAGGAAAAAGGAGGGAGCCTTTCATTTATGTTGGTGGAAAAAACCCGAATTATGGATCAGAAAGCGATGTCGAGGGCGATTACCAGAATTTCGTTTGAGATTATCGAGCGCAACAAAGGCGCGGGCAACCTGTACATCATTGGAATTATGTCCCGCGGGGCGCAGCTGGCGCAGCGGATTGCAAAAAAAATCTTTGAGCTGGAGGGCGTTTCTGTTGAAGTGGGTTTTCTTGATGTGACCGCATATCGGGACGATAACGATAAGAAAAATCCCAAAGACGATGAAACAACCCTTCCTTTCTCGGTGGAGGGCAAGGAAATTATTCTGGTGGACGACGTCATTTATACCGGCAGAACGGTGCGGGCGGCGATGGACGCGATTTTGGAGCGGGGCAGAGCCAAAAGTATTCAGCTTGCGGCATTGATTGACCGGGGACACAGGGAGCTGCCGATTCGCGCCGATTATGTAGGAAAGAATCTGCCGACTTCCCGCGACGAGTGCGTGCGGGTATCGGTGGAGGAGCGGGACGGCGAGGACTGCGTTGCCATCTGTATGGAAAAAGAAGCGGAGGAGTAAAAATATGGGAAAACTGCTGATTGAAAATGCCAGGATTCTGGACCCTTCCTGCCAGCCGGCGCTGGACTTTGTCGGCGATATTTTGGTAGAAGGGGATAAAATCATCAAAGTGGGCGCAGGACTTGCGGCAACCGAGCTTGCGCAGGGCGCGGAAAAAATCGACGCGACCGGATTGTGCGCCGCTCCGGGTTTCCTTGATATTCACGTTCATTTGAGAGATCCCGGATTTACCCATAAAGAGGATATTTTGACCGGCTGTATGGCTGCCGCTGCGGGCGGCGTGACCGGCGTTTGCTGTATGCCGAACACAAAGCCGGTGACGGACAATCCGCAGACACTTGCTTACATCGCAGAAAAGGCGCAGAATGCAGCGGCAAGGGTTTATCCGATTGCCTCCATTACCAAGGGAATGAAGGGGGAGGAGCTCAACGATTTTGTACAGCTCCATGCCTGCGGAGCGGTGGCTGTCAGCGATGACGGCAGACCGGTGGAAAACGGCGGCATGATGCTCAAAGCGCTCAAAGAAGCGGCTCGAACCGGGATTCCGGTAATCAGCCACTGCGAAGATTTGTCCATCATTGACGGCGGTATTATCAATGAGGGGCGTATCTCCGAAATTTTGGGCGTTAAGGGAATGGACAGAGCCAGCGAGGACAGCATTACCGCAAGGGAGATTGTGCTGGCAGAAAGCTCCGATACGGCAATCCATATCGCGCACGTCAGCACCAAAGGCTCGGTTGAGCTGATTCGCCAGGCAAAACAGCGCGGTGTGAAGGTGACCTGCGAAACCGCCCCGCATTATATGATGATGACCGATGCGCTGCTTTTGGAGAAAAACGCAAACTTTAGAATGAATCCGCCGCTGCGGGAGCAGGAGGACTGTCAGGCGATTGTTGCCGGAATTTTGGACGGAACGATTGACGCGATTGTAACCGACCATGCGCCCCATGCGGCAGAGGAAAAGGCGGACTTTTTCAAAGCGCCCAACGGTATTGTAGGTCTGGAAACCAGCTTTGCCGCTTCCTGCACCGTTTTGGTACATCAGTGCGGCATGGAGCTTGTGGATCTGGTGCGGTTGATGAGTACCAATCCGGCAAACTTGCTGCATCTGCCGGGCGGAACCCTGCGGGAAGGCAGCAATGCGGATATTACCCTGTTTGACCCGGAAATGAACTGGACCGTACAGGCAAACGAACTGCACAGCAAGAGCAAAAACACCCCGTTTGACGGACTGGAGCTGACCGGAAGAGTTGTCAGAACCATTCTGGCGGGAAAAACGGTGTTTTCCTTATAAATACTTTATCAATCAAAGGTAACAATAAAAAGTTTCAGATAAAAAAGCACAGGAGGCAGTAACTTATGAAAAGACTGATGGAACGAATTGCGCAGCTGCAAAATCCGAGCGTGGTGGGACTGGATTCCCTGTTGGATTACATTCCGCAGCACATCAAGGACGAAAAATTTGAGCAGTACGGCGACGGATTTGACGCTGCGGCTCAGGCAATTTTGGAATACAACAAAGCAATTATCGACGCTATTTGCGACATTGTTCCGGCAATCAAGCCGCAGGCAGCTTACTATGAGCTGTACAGCTGGCAGGGCATCTGGGCGCTGTGCGAAACGGTAAAATATGCGCAGGAAAAAGGCATGATTGTCATCATGGACGGAAAGAGAAACGATATTGGCTCCACCATGCAGGCATACGCAAAAGCGCATCTGGGCGTCAGCGAGGTAAACGGCAAGCAACTGCCCGCATTCGGTTCGGATATGCTGACCGTCAACGGTTACCTGGGTTCGGACGGTATTAACCCGCTGCTTCCTATCTGCGACGAGCAGGACAAAGGTATCTTTGTTCTGGTAAAGACCTCCAATCCGTCCTCCGGCGAATTGCAGGATCAGAAAATCGGAGAAAAGAGCATCTACGAAACAATGGGCGAGATGTGCGAACAGTGGGGCGCGCAGACGCAGAACAGCTACGGATATTCCAGAGTGGGCGCGGTAGTGGGAGCCACCTACCCCGAACAGCTTGCGGAAATGCGCCGGAAAATGCCGCACACCTTCTTCCTGGTTCCGGGTTACGGAGCGCAGGGCGGCGGCGCAAACGATGTTGCGGGCGCATTTGACAAAAACGGTCTGGGCGCAATCGTCAACTCTTCCCGCGCAATTTTGACCGCATGGAAAAAAGCGGGAACAGACGGCAAAGATTTTGCGCAGCAGGCAAGAAACGCGGCGCTTGCGATGAAAGAGGACATCATGGGCGTTGTCGGCAAAATTTCTTTGGAATAAATAAAACGGCAAAGTTTTGAGTCAGGAATAGATGGAGGCAGCTTATGGATATTTTTAACAATGCACAAAAGGCATGGCTTTTGCTGGAGGACGGCACTGTGTATCAGGGTCTGGGACTGGGCAGCGCAGAGGACGCAATCGGCGAACTGGTGTTTAACACAAGCGTGGTTGGTTTTCAGGAAATTTTAACCGACCCTGCAAACGCAAACAACATCGTTGTGGAAACCTTCCCGCTGACCGGAAACTACGGTGTCAACCGTGAAAACGACCTGCACGAAAGCATCACCGCAAGGGGCTGGGTTGTCCGCGAATGGTGCGCGCAGCCGTCCAACTTCCGCTGCGAGGGAAGAATTGACGAATATCTGGAACAGAAAAAAATCAGCGCAATCTTTGATTTGGACACCCGCGCAATCACCAGAAAGGTGCGTGACGGCGGCGTTCAAAAAGCGTTGATTACCAGAACCAATCCGCAGGACTGCAAAGAAGAACTGATTGCAAAAATCAAAGGCTGGAACGCTCCGGCTCCGGCATGGCTGGATTATAACCAGACCGTATCCTTTGAAAAGCTGGACGCAAAATACAGTGTGACCATGGTAAACTACGGAATCCGCAACGATGTGATTAAGGCTTTGATGGCAAGAGGCTGCAAGGTAACGGTTGTTCCTACCGGCAGCACCGCACAGCAGATTCTCGACACTAACCCCGACGCGATTGTTCTGTGCGGCGGCGCAGGTCTTGCGGCAATCGAAAACAGCGACAAAGAAACCGCAGCGGCATTGATGAAATCGGGCAAACCGGTACTCGGTATCGACCTCGGTCATCAGCTGATGGCTCTCAGCATGGGCGGCAGCGTGGAAAAGATGCACTGCGGACACCGCGGAGCAAACTGCCCCGTTACCGAAATTGCAAGCGGCAGAACCTTTATCACCTCCCAGAACCACGGCTGCGTTGTAAAGGATATTCCGGATTGCGCAAAATTAAGCCATCTGAACTCCAACGATAAAACCTGCGAAGGCTTGGAATACCCGCAGATGAAAGCAATGTCGGTACAGTTTATCCCGGAATCGGAAACAGGACGGAAAAACTTTGACGGTATTTACGAGCGTTTCCTTAACATGATTGACTAAAATCGGGAACAGATAATGAAAAAGTAAGAAAGGTTGAACGATATGCCGTTAAGACAGGATATTAAAAAAGTACTTGTAATTGGTTCCGGTCCGATCATCATCGGTCAGGCAGCGGAATTTGACTATGCGGGCACACAGGCTTGCCGCGCTTTGAAAGAGGAAGGTCTGGAGGTTGTTCTGGTAAACTCCAACCCGGCAACCATCATGACAGATAAGGCGATGGCAGATCATGTTTACATCGAGCCGCTGACCATTGACGTTGTAAAACGAATCATCGAGATTGAAAAGCCGGACAGCGTGCTTTCCACCCTCGGCGGTCAGACAGGTCTTACCTTCTCGATGCAGCTTGCAAAGGAAGGCTTTTTGGAGTCCCATAATGTAAAACTGCTGGGCGCAAACCCGCTGACCATCGACAAGGCGGAGGACCGCCAGATGTTTAAGGATACCATGGAAAAAATCGGCGAACCGTGCATTCCTTCCAAAGTGGTAAACACCGTTGAGGACGGTCTTGCATTCATCGACCAGATTCAGTATCCGGTTATCATCCGTCCGGCATTCACCATGGGCGGCACCGGCGGCGGTATCGCTTACAATGAAGCGGAATTCCGTGAAATTGCGGGCAACGGTCTGCGTTTGTCCCCAATCACCCAGATTCTGGTAGAAAAATGTATCTCCGGTTGGAAAGAAATTGAGTTCGAGGTTATCCGTGATTCCAAGGGCAACATCATCACCGTTTGCTCGATGGAAAACGTGGACCCGGTCGGCGTACACACCGGTGACTCTATCGTAGTGGCTCCGGCTGTCACCCTTTCTCCGGCAGAGTTTTCGATGTTAAGAAAAGCTGCGCTGAACATCGTAAGCGAATTGGGCGTAGAGGGCGGCTGCAACTGCCAGTTTGCGCTGCACCCGACTTCGATGGATTATGCGGTTATCGAGGTAAATCCGCGTGTATCCCGTTCCTCCGCGCTGGCTTCCAAAGCGACCGGTTATCCGATTGCAAAGGTAGCGACCAAGATTGCAATCGGTTACACCTTAGACGAAATTGTAAACGCAGTAACCGGCAACACCTATGCCTGCTTCGAGCCGTCGGTAGACTATCTGGTAGTCAAATTCCCGAAATGGCCGTTTGATAAATTTGTTTACGCAAAACGCACCCTGGGCACTCAGATGATGGCGACCGGCGAGGTTATGTCCATCGGCACTTCCTTTGAAAGCGCGATGATGAAGGCGGTTCGCTCGGTAGAATTGGGTCTGGATAGCTTTAATCTCCCGAAATTTGAGGACAAGACCAAAGAAGAACTTCTCGAGCTGCTGCACAACTGCGATGACGAGCGTATCTTCTGTGTTTACGAAGCGCTCAAGAAGGGCATCACCCCGGAAGAAATCCATGCAATCACCATGATTGACTGCTGGTTTATCAATAAGCTGGATAATTTAAGAAAGACAGAAGCCGCTCTGGCAAGCTGCGACGAACTCAGCGACGAGCTGTACCTGCGCGCAAAGAAATACGGCTATCTGGACAGTACCATTGAACGCTTCTCCGGCAAAAAGGTAGAACACCACAGAAACGGCGTTTACAAGATGGTAGATACCTGCGCGGCAGAATATAAGGCGGAAACCCCGTACTTCTACTCCACCTTTGACGAGGAAAACGAAGCGGAAGAATTTATCGCAGAGCGTCAGTCCGAAAAGAAGAAGATTCTGGTATTCGGTTCCGGTCCAATCCGTATCGGTCAGGGTATTGAGTTCGACTACTGCTCGGTACACTGTGTATGGGCGCTGAAAAAACTGGGCTTTGAGGCTGCAATCGCAAATAACAACCCGGAAACCGTTTCCACCGACTTTGACACCGCAGACAGACTGTACTTCGACCCGCTGACCCCGGAAGATGTTGACAGCGTTCTGGAAAGCGAAAAACCGTGGGGCGTTGTGGTACAGTTCGGAGGACAGACCGCAATCAAGCTGACCAAATACCTCTCCAAGAAAGGGGTTCGTATCCTGGGTACCTCCGCTGATTCCATCGACGAGGCAGAGGACAGAGAACGCTTTGACGAGCTGCTTGGCAGACTGGGTATTCCGCGTCCGAAGGGCGAAACTGTTTTGACCAAAGAAGAAGCGGTAGCGGCTGCAAATAAACTGGGCTTCCCGGTTCTGCTGCGTCCTTCCTATGTACTGGGCGGTCAGAACATGATTATCGCTCACACAACCGCAGAGGTTGAGGAATACATGGACATCATCACCACCCACATGAAGGACAACCTTGTTCTGATTGATAAATACATGATGGGCAAAGAGGTTGAGGTAGACGCAATCTGCGACGGTGAAGATTACCTGATTCCGGGTATTATGGAGCATATCGAAAGAGCGGGTATCCACTCCGGCGACTCCATCTCGGTATATCCGGCGCAGACTTTGTCCCAGAAAATCAAACGCACTATCATCGACTACACCGGCAAGCTGGCAAGAGAGCTGAAGGTAGTGGGTCTTGTCAACATTCAGTATGTTATTTACAACGATGAAGTTTATGTTATCGAGGTAAACCCGCGTTCTTCCCGTACCATTCCGTACATCAGCAAGGTAACCGGCGTGCCGATGGTAGAGATTGCCACCCGCATGATGTTCGGCGAAAAGCTGCGCGACCAGGGCTACGGCATCGGCTTGTACCCCGAAGCGGAGTTTGTTGCGGTTAAGGTTCCGGTATTCAGCTTTGAAAAGCTGCACGATGTAGATACCCTGCTCGGTCCTGAAATGAAATCGACCGGTGAAGTTCTGGGTATTGCAAAAACCTTTGACGAAGCGCTCTTTAAGGGCTTGGTAGCGGCAGGATACAAGATGAAGCACGAGGGCGGCGTACTGGTAACGGTTCGCGACACCGATAAACAGGAAGTTGTTCCGATTATCGAAAAATACGAGAAACTCGGCTTTAACATCTACGCAACCGCAGGCACTGCGCTCACGCTCAACCAGAATATGATTGCGGCAAACACCGTGCGCAAGATTGAGGAAGAAGAACCGAACATTATGACCCTCTTTGACCAGGGCAAGATTGATTACATCATCACCACCTCCAAAAAGGGCAGAAAACCGCAGCGTCACTCGGTGCAGATGCGCCGCCGCGCGGTAGAGCGTTCGATTGTTACCATGACTGCGCTGGATACCGCAAACGCTTTGGCAAACTCGCTGATGAGCAACCGTACTATCAACGATGTGGAACTGGTAGACATTACAAAAATCTAATTGAAGATAATTGCTTTGACAGGCTGTTCGCTTTTTGCGGGCAGCCTGTTTTTTTACTCTATGAAAAATAAAAGACACAAGCGCCCAAAAAAAGAAAAAATTTTTTTGGAAAAGTTTTGAAATCTTGAAGTGTGCCGCCTTGCTGATTCGTTTGATTGGTAAGAATCGGGGCGCAATTTTTTATATTTTGCCCTATTTGTTTCGCGGCTGTGTATAAACTGTAAATGCATGGAAATTCAGCACAATTTAATAAAAAAGAAGGGAGAAAAAATTGGCTTGATTGGGAATTGTAACGGAAAGCCAACTGTATTATACTGTATGATGAGAGAAAAAAGGAAAAACATAACTTGACTTTTCAAAAACAAACTGATATTATTGTATTAATCTAATAATACAATAAGGGAGTACAAAAAGGAGAATTGGGTATGTCAAAAAAGAAGAAAATCATCGGCGGGATTTGTGTTGTCGTTGCCGCGGCAGTGGTCGGCGTGTCTGTGCTGAACAGCAAAAATAACGCGGCTCTGATGCCGGTTTCTACCGAAACGCTGCAAAGAATGAATCTGCAAAACACCGTTTCGCTCACCGGTACGGTGGAATCGGAAACGGGCAGAAAGGTTTATTCTACCCTCACCTACCCGGTAGAGTCGGTCAATGTGGCAGTGGGCGATGTTGTGCAGGAAGGCGATGTGCTGGCAAAGCTGAAAACCAGCGACCTGGAACTGGATATTGCGCAGCAGCAGGCGGCGGTGAACGCAAGCAAGAACCAGGCGGCGCACCAGATTGAAGTCAGCCGAAAAGCCTATGAAAACGCAAAAGAAAACTATGAAAATGATTTAAACGCCAACGCCCTTTCGGCAGAGCAGGGAGTAACTCAGGCAGAAAATGCCGTGAAACAGGCAAAACAGCAGCTGGATTCGGCAAAAGCGGCAGCGCGCAACGCAAAGGAAAACTACCGCCTGACCAGAGATCAGCTTGAAGATAATGTAACCGACGCAGAACGCGCTTTGGAGGACGCCGAAGAAGCATTGGGCGACGCAAAGGACGCTTATAATGATGCGGTTGCAGGACAGGCAGGAGCAGAAGCTCAGGCAGAAGCTGCTTTAAAAGCAGAAAAAGAAAAACATGACCAAGCGAAGGCAGATTGGGAAGCATTCAATACAACTCACCGTCAAGATTATGAAGATGGACGAGCAGAGCGCGATGAAAAAAAGAACGCTTATGATGACGCAAAGAAAGCATGGGAAGATGCGGGTTCTCCGGATAACAGCGATTTAAAAAAAGCAATGGAAGAAGCACAAAAAGAATATTGGGTTGCAGAAGCGGAATTTACAGCAGTAAAAGCTGATTATGAAGGCGAAAAAACCAAATATGACTTAGCAGAATCCAGATGGGCACAGGCAAATCAGACTTATCAGGAAACTTTGTCGGCAATCGCTTCTTCTGCAAGCGGCGCGATGAGCGGTGTGGCTTCGGCGCAGAGCGGCGTCAGCGCGGCAGAAGCGCAGCTGGACGCAGCAAAGGACGCGCGCAACGGGGCAAACATGGCGCAGATGGAACAGGGAATTGATACCGCAGAACGCGGTGTGGACAGCGCGGAGCTTTCCAAAGATATTGCAAAACAGTCCAAAGAATCGGCAGAACAGCAGGAGGCTGCGGCAAAAAATGCCATTGAGCAGCAGATTGACAGCTTGCAGGACAGCTTAGTGGGCAGCCAGATTGCCGCGCAAAGCAGCCAGGCGCAGGAAATTGCCATTCAGAAAATGCAGAATACCTTGGAGGACGCAACCGTCACCGCTCCGGTTTCCGGCGTTGTGACCGCAGTTTATGCAAAGGTGGGCGAACCGGGCAACGGCTTGCTGTTTGTGATAGAGGATACCCAGTCGCTGAAGATCAAAACTCACATCAAGGAATATGATATTGCAAATGTAAAAGTAGGAATGCCCGTTACCATTAAGTCGGACGCAACCGGCGAAAAGGAAATTTCGGGAACCGTTACATACATTGCTCCGGCAGCGGTGAAGAATGAAGCGGGTACAGGAGCAACGGCTCCGACCTCAAGCAGCGGCAGCTCTGTGGTAGAGTTTGAAGCGGAAGTTCAGGTAAACGAGAAGGACAGCGGTTTGCGCATCGGCATGAACACCCGTCTGACCGTTTTGTTGGAGGAAAGAGAAAATGTGTTCGGCGTTCCGTATGACTCGGTAGTCGAGAAAGCGGACGGCACTCAGGTAGTTTATGCGGTAGAAAAACAGAGCGACGGCAAGAAGGACGGCTATATTGTGCAGGAAGTTCCGGTTACCACCGGTTTGGAGACCGATTTCTATGTTGAGGTTTCCGGTCAGTCGATTGAAAACGGAATGTCTATTGTCAGCGACCCGCAAAGCGTTGTTCCGGGCATGGAGGTAAATCCTGACTTTGCAGCAGCGGGCGGCGAACCGGTGGTCGGAATGTCGCAGCAAGAACAGCAGCAGTCCGGCGCAACCACAATGGTAGCGGCAGCCTAAGCCTTGAGAGGAAGAATTGCAGATGGCAAAAACAATCATTGATATGAAGGGGATTGTCAAAAAGTTTTACATCGGACAGCCGAACGAATTGACAATCCTCAAGGGAATTGATTTAACGGTGGAGGAAGGGGAGTTTGTTTCCATCATCGGTCAGTCCGGTTCGGGTAAATCGACGCTGATGAACATCATCGGCGCGTTGGACCGCCCGACCGAGGGGGAATATTTTCTGGACGGAATCTCCATCAATCAGGCAGGGGACGCGCAGCTGTCCTCGATTCGCAATTCTAAAATAGGATTTGTGTTCCAAACCTTTAACCTGATTCCGCGTACCTCGGCGCTGAAAAATGTGGAGCTGCCGATGCTGTACGCCAGTATGCCGAAGGCAAAGCGTACCCCGCGCGCCAAAGAGCTGCTGAAGATGGTGGAAATGGACGAGCGGATGGGACATCTGCCCAACGAGCTGTCCGGCGGACAGAAACAGCGTGTGGCGATTGCCCGCGCTATGGCAAACGATCCCTCCATCATCCTGGCAGACGAGCCGACCGGCGCGTTGGACTCGGCGACCGGCAGACTGGTAATGGATTTGTTCCACCGCCTGCATCGGGAACAGGGAAAGACCATCGTTTTAATCACCCATAACCCCGAGCTTGCGGAGGAAACGCAGCGTGTTGTCACCATTCATGACGGCAGGGTGGTGGATGTGCGCCCCGGAAAGGGAGCGCCTCCGCATCTGTTCGGCGGGGAGGAGAAGCAGGAGGAAGAATAGCGAATGACACAGCTTTTGGAAAATATATCGCTTGCAGTTTCGGGACTGCGGGCAAACAAGATGCGCGCTCTGCTGACCATGTTGGGTATCATCATCGGTATCGGCTCGGTAATCGCCATCGTTATGGTGGGCGACTCGATGACCAACTCGATGACCTCCTCCTTGCAGGAGATGGGCGCAAACAATGTGCAGCTTCAGGTGCAGCAAAGACCGAGCGAAAACGGAACCAGTTACTATACCAGTCTTGATGAGGACGACTTGATTCAGGACGAGATGATTGAGCAGTTTATGCAGGATTACGGCGATGTGGTGGAAACGGTGAGCGTTTCGGACAGCGTGGGCAGCGGCAGAGTGACCGAGGGGCATAAGTATGCCAATGTCAATGTCTATGGCGTCAATGACGGGTATCAGGTTGCCAACCATCTAGATATGCTTTCGGGAAGATTTATCGGAGAGCGGGACACCAAAGCAGCCAAAAATGTTGCAGTGGTGTCGGATAAGCTGGTAAACAATATGTTCTCCGCCGGAGAAAATCCGCTGGGGCAGGAAATCAAGCTGAGTATGGGCAAGGATATTTATACATTTACCATTATCGGCGTATACAAATATGAGCAGAACGCGATGATGGCGATGATGGGCGCAAGCGCTTCGGACAAGGACATCACTACAGATTTGCTGATTCCGATTTCCACCATGCAAAAGATGGTGGACACGGTGGAAGGATATTACTATATCACCGCTTTAACCAAACAGGGAACCGATTCCCGCGTTTTGGCAGATGAGTTCGGGGATTATTTTAATCGCTTCTACCAGAGAAACGAGGATTATCAGATTATGTCTACAAGCTTGGATTCGATTATCGACCAGTATACAACCATGATGGGGACGGTGCAGATTGCAATCGCGGTGATTGCGGCAATCTCCCTGTTGGTAGGCGGTATCGGCGTTATGAATATTATGTTGGTATCGGTTACCGAGCGTACCAGAGAGATTGGAACCAGAAAGGCGCTGGGCGCAAAGAACAGCGCAATCCGAATGCAGTTTATCGTGGAGTCGGTGATTATCTGTCTGATTGGCGGTTTAATCGGAATCGCGGTGGGAATGTTGTTGGGCTACGGCGGAGCGACCTTGCTCGGCTTCCCGGCAAGACCGTCGGTGCAGGCGATTGTGATTGCGGTCGGATTTTCGATGGTGATCGGTATCTTTTTCGGATATTATCCGGCAAACAAGGCGGCGAAGCTCGACCCAATCGAGGCGCTGCGATATGAATAACAGCGCAAGCCGTGGAGCAAACCGCCACGGCTTTTTGCCGTACTGCGGGTGGGTTTTGCTTTTTTCCTGCAACTGTGATAAAATAAGAAAAGCGTCGGAATAAAAGACGGGAAAATAACAAGAAAAACAGTTTATCAAAGGAGGGAAAGAGGATGGATTTGATTTCGCAAAAATATCAAAAACCGAGCCTTTTTCTGGAGGCGGGATTTGCAGCCTTTTGTGTGGTGATGGCGGGGTATAATTTTTTCTGCTCCACCCCGTATTATGTATTTCTGTCCTTTTTGGGACTTGCCCTGAGCTTTGTCCCGCGCATCATCGAAAAGGTACTGAAGCTGAAAGCGGACTATCTGCTGCGCTTTGCAACTCATCTGTATATCCTGCTGACCTACGGAATCGGCATGATTTTTAACGGATATGATAAAATTCCGTACTACGATAAGGTGATGCACACCCTGACCGGCGTTGTGTTTGGACTGTGCGGATTGATTGCTTTTGCCTTTTTAAAGCCCGGTGACGGGGAGAAAAAGGATTTTGACCGCGAAGAATTTCCGGTAGCGGCAGTTTTCTCGCTCGGCTTTGCAACGGTGATTTCGGTCGGCTGGGAAATTGTGGAATTTGTAATCAATCTGGTTTTGCACAATGATCCGCAGCACGTGCTGGACACAGGCGTCACCGATACCATGATGGATATGATTGTGTGTTTGATAGGTTCGCTGATTTTCTGGATTCCGATGTATCGTTACTGCCGCAGCAAAAAGGGCGGCTTGCTGATGGATGTTTTTGAGAGTTTTCGTCAGACCAATCTGTTAAAACACAGAGAAAAACAGGGAGGAAGTTCTGAAAATCGGCAGTAGTTCCTCTTTCAAATTGCTTTTTGAGGAAAACAGCGTCCGGAGGCAGCAGTTGTTGTGATAAAAATAACTGTCTGCCTCCTGTTTTTGTTTCTAAAAAAGCCGAGTAACAGGAAGTGTGCAGAGAGGTCCTTCTACCAATACCCCAAAACGCCCCTAAGAAATTGAATACCAAATGGTGTACCATTTGGTATAAGAAATATGCAACAATCACACATTTATGCAAAAATTTTTCAATTCTTTTGTTTTTCGGGACTTTCCGTTATTTTTTGCAAAAAAAGTTAAAAAAAGGGTTGACATTTTAAATTCCATTTGCTATAATATAAAAGCACTTGTGAATCGGGTGTACGCAGACAAAAGCATCTATGGAAAGATGGCTGAGCTGGTCTAAGGCGCACGACTGGAAATCGTGTGTGCCCTATAAAGGCACCGAGGGTTCGAATCCCTCTCTTTCCGCCAAAAAATAAGCAACCTCTTTTGAGGTTGCTTATTTTTTATGTAATGGAAAGAGAGGGATTCGATTGAGCCGACGCTGTTAAGCGGAAAAATAATCTGGTGGATTGTTTTTAGGCGAGGGGTAGAATCGTCTTGTAACGAAATCTGCGATTCAAAGAAAAGAGAAATACTTTGGAGGTTCGTTCTTTTTTTGATTAAGAATATAACTTTGTGAAAAAGAGTCTGAAAAGACTCTTTTTTTATGTCACTGTATTTTATGAATATAATTTTATAGTGCTTCATTTCCTTTTTCTAAAAGAAGTTCTAAAATTTCATTGAGAATTTCTTTATTCTCGGGACAGTCTACAAGGTAGTAGGTATTGAAGGGAAAAGAACCGAATCTTTTTTCGGGATTGGACGCAAAGCAAAGTTCCTCATTACACAGACAAATCGACAGGTCAAAGCTGCCATGACAGAAAATGATATAATAGTAGCCTTTCTCTTGACGATGAGAGGAAGAAAATTCGTGGTATTCTCCGAGTTTTTTGCGTACTTTTAAGGAAGAAAGAAGAGAAAAGAAACAGTCTTTTTCCTGATTTTCCAAGTCGATGAAAGTGTTGTGAGGATGTTTTGAGCCGACAGAAAGATAATCTTCCTTTAAACCGGAAAGAGCGCGTGGGAGAACGCTGACGGAGTGACAGTTTTCTGCATGAATAGACGGGTTTTTTAAAGAAAGAACTTCCCCCAGAGGGCGAACAGGGCAGAGGAGCAGGTAAAGCGCAAGACACAGCAGAATGAGAAAGAGAAGGATAAGGGTCGGTTTTACATATTTTCGCATGGAGAGTTCACCTCTTTTTCCAAAAGGAGCAGAAGATGGTCAAAGATTTGCTCATTTTCGGGGCAGTTTATGACATAATAGGCGTTAAATTTTGATGAGCCGTATCTTTTTTCGGGATTAAATGCAAAGCAAAGTTCCTGCTTACACAATATAATACGAAGAGATTCCTGCCAATAAAAGTGAATCCAGTATTCATAACTATCCTCGTTTCGGTGTTTGTGGTATTCGCCAATTTTTTTTCGTATTTTTAAAGAAGACAACAGTTTACAAAATGTTTGGGTTTCATTACCGGCTGCAAACTCGAATTCAAAGTCAATAGGAGATTTATCTCGAGACTCAAGAACATCTTTCTGCAATCCCGGCAAGGGGTATGGAAAAAGATGGGTGGAATAATATTCTTTTTGGTCATAATTGTCCGAAAGGTAGTTAATACCCTTTCGCTCCAGCACCTCCCCCAGCGTGCGGACAGGACAAAAGATAAAATAGGAAACAACGCAGAAAAAACCAATCAGCAAAACGGCAGCAGGCAAAAGATATTTCTTTCGTTTTTTTGAGTTCATTTTCTGTTCCTCCTTTTCTTATCTTAATGATAGCACAAAGGGAAAGAAAAAGAAATATCAAAAATAATTTCCGACCTTCCCGATTCTTTCATCGAGCAGGTGTTGTCTGCGCCGGTGGAAGGGGCGGACATTTCCACAAGGCTGTGGCGGCAGGATATTGACACAGGCTTTTTTGTACGGCAAACTCTAAACCGAATGTTTATCGAGGGCAGACCCCCGCAGGATTTTGCCGAAGAACTGGCAAAGAAGATAGGGGCAGTGCAGATAGATAAAAACGGCAGGGCAACGGGCAGCGGCAAAAAGTATGAAGCCTATCGCTTGCTGTACAATGAAGCGAGCTACGCCTCCAATCAGGCAAGGCTGAAAGGTTATCGGGACACCGGTGTGCCTTTTTATGAGATAACCGCAACGCTCGACCAAAAGACCTCTCCTGTCTGTCAATCGTTGGACGGGTGTATCTTCTCGGTAGAAAAGGGAGGAGATATGCCGGAACGGTATATCAAAACGGACAGCGAATATCGGCAGGCAGCTTATTCTGCAAAAAGCGTGAGGGTCGGGGTGAATTACCCACCGTTTCATGTCAACTGCCGAACCGTCGCAACTGCATACTACGAAACTACAGACACCGCAAGCATGACAAGGGCGGCAAGGGACGCAGAGGGTAACCCGATTACCGTCCCCGCCGATATGAAGTATGAGGAATGGTATGAAACCTATATTGAAAAATCCCCGAAAAGTGGTATAATGAAAGCAGCAAAGGCACAGCAGACATTAACCGATGATGAAGAGTGGGCGCTCAACGAGTATATCAGCAGCGGCAGTTATAAAATCAATGCTCCTTTGCGTGAGGGGATTGAGCTGACACAGGAACAGCAGGAGCTTGTCAGAAATTTGGATTCTGCATTGGAGAAAATGCCGGTATACACCGGAACGGTTTATCGTTCTATTAGTAGTCAAGATATAGATATACAAAGATTTTGGGCTGAACATACTGTGGGTTCAAACATAGTTTATCTCCCCTATACATCTTCCAGTACGGAAATTTATGATGAAACAATGGATATTCAGATGGAGATAGAAAGCAAAACAGCGAGAGACCTTCGTGCATACAATGAACAAGAACAGGAAATTTTGTTTCCAAGAGAGTGTGAATTTGAGATTGTTAAGAGAAAGGGCAATAGGTTGTGGCTGAAAGAAATCTAACATATGAGGAATGGAGCCGTCTGTCAGAAGAAGAAAAAGGGGAACGCTATCAAGAACTGTCAGAGCATGATAAGTTTAGAGTTAGAATTTCTATGTATCCTGGTGTTCGCCAGCGAAGATGTAATAGTTGTGTTCACTATTGGGGATTTGCTAAGTGCGCTGCGTTTCCAGATGGAACCACCAAAGAGCATCGCAATAAAGTGGATAAAGACCCCGAAACGCCTTGTGCAAACGGACTGAAATACCGGAAAAAAGAATAAAAAATATTTGTATCGAGTTTAAAATATATGAACTCAATAATCAACCGTCCTTTATGGGGCGGTTTTTTTATACCCAAAAACAGGAAGGAATGAAAAAAGATGGTATTTACCCGAGAGTTTATCCGAAACGCCGCAAAGCAAAGCGGCGTGGAACTGCCCAAAGAGTTGGAGGACGCCTTTATACAGGAACATATCTCTGAAAAAGAAGAACATTCCAAGCAAAAAATTCAAGAGGCGCTTGCAAACCATAAGCTTCAGGAAACAAAGGCAGAGGACAGCGAGGAGTACAAAAAGCTCAAACAGCAGTTTGAAGATTACAAACAGGAGCAGCAGGAAAAAGAGATAAAACAGGCAAAAGGGAACGCAGTCAAAGAACTGCTGACCGCCGCGGGACTGTCCGGCAAGGGTTTGGAAATGGCGCAAAAGCTGTACGATTTGGAATCCTTGGAGCTGGACGAGGGCGGCAAGGCAAAATTTTACCCGATAACAAAAAACAGTCCCCAAAATAAGGGGACTGTTAAAGCTGTCAAATCCGTTCAAAACTTCTCTAAGGCAAACGCGCAGAGCATATTGTGAAAGGCTTTGTTTCACAACACAGTTTTGATAACGGGAAAAGCAGGGGAAAGAACAAACTTTTATTTATGGCTGTAAAGCAAAGGGTAAGCCTTTTCATCTCCTTTACGCAGCAGGATGTAGGCAAACAAATTGACTGCGCCAACGCACAGGACGCAGAACCAGACGCGGCTCATCGGAAGGGTATCCGCCATCTGTCCGACCACCTGCTGTCCCGACAGCTGGAAAGCGCCGGCGAAGATGGTGTAAAAGGAGGAGAATCTGCCGCGATGGGAGGCGGGAATTCTTCGGGTAAGGTAAGGCTGCTGACCGATGGTCTGCACAATTTCACCCAGCGTAAAGATAATCATCGCCACAAAGTAAAAGACAGGCAGATTTTGCGCCCAGACAAAGAAAGAAAAGCCGATGAGAACCAGCAGCTGACCAATCAGAAGACGGCTGACATCCTGCAAGGAGCTAATCCACTTGGTCAAAAGCGGGGTTCCGATGATGACAACCAACGCATTGACGCTGGTTAAGGTTCCAAACAAAACGGCGCCTTGCTCGGCATAAATCTGTTCCAGATTGAGCGGAAGCAGGAAATTAAACTGGCTGTATACCAAGGACCACAGTCCGCCGCAGAACAAAAACAGATACAGCAGCGGATTTTTGCTTAAAATTTTCCAGATACTCTGGTTGCTTTTTGCCTGTTCATATCGGCTGCCGACCGATTCCTCCTGCACCGGAGTGATGTCTTTAATAAAGAAGAAAATTAAAATCGTGGAGGAGAAGGTAGCAATACTGCTGATAAGAAAAGCAAGGTTCAGATGCTCTGCAAAGAGGAAACCGCCCAAAATCGGAGCAAGAACCAGACCGAGGTTGAGTCCCAGATAGTTCAGGCTGTACGCCTTTTCCCGATCCTTGACCGAAGAGAGGTCTGCCACCAGCGCGTCATAGCTGGGCCACTCCATCTGCGCAAACAGGGCAGCAACAGCGAGCAGAGGAATCATCTTGCGGTCAATCGGAAGAAAACCGCAGATGAAGTAGCTGACTACCGTTACCAAATCGCAAACGATGATGATATTGCGCTTGCTGAAGCGGTCTGCCAGTTTTCCGCCGATCAGGGTGCAAGGCAGCTGAACAAAGCCTAAAATCATCATGATTGTTGCTACCTCTGAAGCGGAATACCCCAACTTGTTTTTGAGAATGAGAGTCATCATCGGCCAGATCAACGCCCCCATATTGGTGACCACGCGTCCCCAGAAGATGATATACAGCTCTTTGCGCAGTCCCATATACTGTTTGAGAAAGCCCATTATTTACCACTCCTTTGACATTATAAATTTGTGCCGCATATGCTTTTATTTGAATTATATCAGGAAAGAAAAGATTTGACAAGATTTTCCGAATATTATCAAAAGTCCGGAATTCTATGATATAATATGGCAGAGTAAAAGAAAAACAGAGAGTGAAGGAGGAAGAAAATGAGTACAAGAAAAAAGTTGGCGCAGACAGCGAAAAGGTTGGCAGAGCTGCCCTTTCACGGAAGAACGGAAGAGCAAGAGTCAAATTTGCTGCCGATTGTCCGTCTGTTTCCGAAATGGGATTTGGAGCGGGCAGAGCGAATGTGGTGCGCGGCATTTGTATATTATTGCTGTGTGCAGGCGGGTTTTCAGATTCCGTACAGTCCAAAAGGGTGCAGAACGTGCAGTCTTGCGGGCTGCGGCGGTTGGGAGGAATTTGCGCTGAGCGACAGTCGAATTGAATATCACCGCAGAGAAAGCGGATTTGAACCGCAGGCGGGTGATATTGTGTTATATGACCGTGTTTTTATCAACCGGGAGCATGACCATATCGGTATTGTTTTGGAAAATCATCCCGGTTTTCTTATTACGGCGGAAGGAAATGTGGGAAACAGCAATGCTTCGTCAATCGCAGTAAGAGAAAAAGACAGCCATATCCGGGCATTTATTCGTTTGCCGGACAATTACAGATATAAATAATCTGCGGGGAAGAATTGCTGTATGAAAAAAATTCTTATATTTTGAAACGATTGACATTTTTGCGTGTTTGTGATAATCTGTATCAAAAGAATTCTGTAAAAAGAATAATTTTGTAAAAAAGGGAGAGGAAAAAGGATGAATATCACAAAAAGACTGTCGGAGATTTTAAAATTGAATCTTGCGCCGAAATACACCTCGGTTTCTTATGCAATCATGATTGACGGGAAGATTGTCGCTTCCGATGTGCTGGGTTCGGACGGAAGTAAGGAAAATCTTCCTGCAACCGAAAAGCACACCTACAATGTCTGCTCGATTTCTAAAATTTTCTGCACCGTTGCGGTGATGAAGCTGGTGGAACAGGGAAAGGTGGAGTTGGACCGTCCGCTGTGCGAATATCTGCCGGAATTTAAAATGCTGGACCCGAGATATAAAAAAATCACCGTGCGCCATTGTTTGAATCACGCAAGCGGTTTACCGGGAACACAGTGGAAACATTTTTCGGCAACCCATGTCGGAACGGCAGACAATGAAGCCTATTATAAAGAGGTGTACGAATATCTATCCAAAAGTTATTTGAAGGCGGAGCCCGGCGAATATTCGGTCTATTGCAACGATGGATTTACATTGGCGGAGATGCTGGTGGCGAAAGTTTCGGGAATTCCGTTCGGAGAGTTTTGCCAAAGATATATTACCGACCCAATCGGAGCGCAGTCTACCCGCGTATCCACCACTGTCAACCCGGATTATCCGTTGATTCGGGAGCGAGGCAAACCGGGCGAACGCTTTTATTTGCAGGGTTGTGGCGGTTTTACCACCACAATGACCGACCTGTGCAAATTCGGCAACCTGTTCCTTTGCGAAAATGAGATTATCAGCGAGCAAAGCAAAGCAGAAATGAGAAAGATGCAGGGAACAACTTTCCTGCCGGAGGACACAGCAAGCATCCGATACGGTTTGGGCTGGGACAATGTGGAGCTGCAAGACCCGGAATATGACCTGGGAGAGCACGTTCAGCTCAAGGGCGGAAACAGCTTCCAGTTTACCAGCAAACTGATTATCATTCCAAAATACAACGCAGTTTTGGCAATCAGCGAAACGCACGACTGCAAGATGGACGTTTTGGAAGAAATTCTGAGACTGTTTGCCATTTACCTGTTAGAGGAGCGGGGAATCAACATCTATCAAAAATACAAGGTGATTCCCAAAGAGCTGACAGAGCGTTTTGACGGAACCTATTTGGTGCCGAGCAGTATCTACAACACCCACTTTTTCGGAACGGATCTCACCGTAACCAATGACGATACGATGGGAAACCATCAGGTTGTTTATAAAAATCTGAAGTTTAACGGAACTGATTTTGTTGATGCACAAGGGGAGCATTTCTTCTTTAAAGAATATCCGCAGGGCAGCTTTTTGTTTTCTACCTACCGCGGTAAGGTAATTCCGAGCGCGATGAAAGCCAAAGATTATCCGCAGCTTTCTGCCGCGTGGGAAAATCGGGTGGGCAAACGCTATCTTGCCGTTAACTTAAGCGAGCAGGATATGGTAAGCGGAGAAATGCTCAATGGCTTCTCCGTGAAGCGACTGCCGAATGTAGAGGGCATTTTGGTCGCATCGTTCAGCTCTGTGCCGGACGGGGAAATTTACGGAAGATTTGAGGGCTGTTTTGTTCCGAACAACGATTACAGCGGCAGAGGTTTCCTGTTGACCCCTTCCAACGGAAGCAGAGATTTGATTGAGCCTTACTTTACCCAAAAGGACGGAGTAGAATATTGTTATGCGGCGTCTTTCCTGTATCGGGACGAAGCGACATTGGAAAACTATTGCGGTCAGGATTTTTCATCCTTCCCGCAGGGCGAATACAACCGCGTTTACCGCATCTGTCGAAAGTTAGAACAGCTGCCACAGGTTCCGCAGGGCAGAAGATTGGTTGTTTTAAACAAAGAAATGGAAGTTGTGTATGACAGCCAGAATCCGAAAGAGAAAGGTTATCAACCGGTAGAAGAGGGTTACATCAGCTTTATTTAAGCGAATAGTATAAAAACCGACCTTACACAGGGTCGGTTTTTTCTGTCTTATTTACTTAAAGAAGGGAAGATAGATTCTTTTTGAAAAAAGTAAGAGGAATTGCCATTGGCAGAGAAGGATTCTTTTAGAAAGTGGAATCCGCATTTTTGTGTATAGAACCGATGGTTTCTTACAGAATAGGCGGGGGTTTCCAGTGTCCAACAGCGTATCTCGGGAAAACTTTGTTCAATATGCTTCCAGATTTGCGTTCCGAATCCTTGCCCGCCAAATTGCGGGTCAACAAAAAGCAGTTCTAACATTCCGCAGTCTTTTTGAAAGGAGAGGATATATCCCCCGACAACAGTTTGACCCAGAAGAACCTTTTGACATTGGAAGTCGGGATTTTCAAAAAATCGCTTGATTAAGGAACCGTCATCATATCCTCTCGGACCGTCATGCTGCAGGTCAGTGTGGATTTGGGTGTCCTCATCAAAGGCGGCGGTCATGATGCGGGTCAATTCCTCGAAATCTTCGGGAAAAACAGAGCAGAAATTTAGCATGGCGTATCTCCTTTTCAAAATAAAAAAGAAAAAAGTCAGACTTCAAAAGAAGCCTGACTTTTATGTTGTCGGATTATTCGCCTACGTATGGCAGGAAAGCAACGTGACGAGCGCGTTTTACAGCAACTGTCAGCTGTCTCTGATGACGAGCGCAAGTACCGGTTACACGACGAGGAATAATCTTCGCTCTGTCGGACAGGTATCTTTTCAGTCTCGGAACATCTTTGTAGTCGATGTTTTCAATTTTATCCATGCAGAACGCACATACTTTTTTTCTGCTTTTTCTGTTGCGTCTGTCATTTCTTTCGGTTCTTTCTCTTTCCATGAAACTTGACCTCCTTAAAAAATTTAAAAGTTGTAAATACAAAAAACCGGATGATGTGGCTTTTGGTTAGAACGGAAGATCTTCTTCATCTTCACTGATTTCTTCAAAGTCTTCCGCAGCGCCGCTGGAATATCCAAAGCCGGCTGTCGAAACAGATTGAAAAGAGGGAGCTGCCGAAGCAGCGGACGCACCGTAGGAGTGGGGCGCCGGTGGCGGCGGACCGAAATCATCGGGAGCAGAGGAAGCGGGAGCGGAGTTTTTGCTGTCGGCAAAATATGCCTGGTCAACCAAAACTTCCACAGCCTGACGCTTGTTGTCATTCTTGTCCACATAATTGCGAACCTGAATGGAACCTTCTACTGCCATCAGTCTGCCTTTGGAAAAATATCTGCTGATAAATTCCGCCGTTTGACGCCAAGCAACACAGTTGATGAAGTCGGTTTGACGGTCCGCGCCTTTGCCGTAGTTTCGATCCACAGCAAGTGTGAAGGAAGTTACGGAAAGATCTGAAGCTGTTTTTCTCAGCTCAGGGTCCGCGGTAAGTCTTCCCATAAGAATTACACGGTTCAGCATGATAGTTCCTCCTAGTTGTCCTTCTTAACGATCAGGGAACGAAGAACGCCGTCGGTAATTTTGTAGTTACGGTCAAGCTCTGCCGGGAAGTCGGGAGCGCTGTTGAAGGTTGCGAATACGTAGTAACCTTCTACTTCGTCCTCGATTGGGTATGCAAGTCTGCGTTTACCCCATTCTTCTACAGTTTCCAGAGTACCGTGTTTTTCAATCAGAGCAGTGAATTTTTCAACCAGAGCTTTGATTGCATCGTCACCGTTTTTGGTGTTGAAGATCATGATTGTCTCATAATTTTCGTTAAGCTTTGCCATTGTAAAAGCACCTCCTTTTGGACTTAAGGCCCTGCCGGTTTGCAGGGCAAGGTTTGCTGTCTTTGCAGCAACGATAAGATTATAGCAAGAAAGCGTTTTTTTGTCAAGAAAATTGCAGCTTTTTCCGGTACTTTGTAGGAATCAACAAAGAGGGAGAATAAAATCGGTTTCCCTTCGTTGGAAAATGCGGTGATTTTTGGGAAAAACAAAAAAATCCTCCCCAAAAGCGGGGAGGAAGAGATTACATCATCAGCACCAAGACAGTGCTTGCAATCAGCATAAGACCGATTAAAAGGGCGATGATAAGAAATACCGACATCAGATTGGTTCCTCCAAGAGAGGAGAGCGTCCTTTGATATTCAATCTGACCGGAGCCGGAGGAAACAACGTTCAGTTTGCGGATTTTTTCCTTGCAGTGTTTGTAATAGTGGCGGTTTGCGGTAAAGCCGCAGTAAACAGATACGCCGAAACGGGCATACATACACAGCTGAGAAATCATCAGCAGTCCTTCCAGACCGGTAAAATCAAACTGGAGAGAGGACATCAGCATCGGGTCGGCAACCGCTTGCTGTACCATATGATAGGAAAGAATCAGCGCGGGAATGTTAGAAAGCAGATAAACCCCGAGCAGAATAAACCCGATTTTGTACATTTTACGGTAGAAAAAGTAAAAGAAATTAAAGAAGAAAGCAGCCCAGTTAAAAACTTTTGCCTTTGCCTTTTGGGAAAAGATTTTAAAGACCCGCAAAAAGTAGGAGTAATTCTGACGGACAATCGAGATAAAATCCTTTGCAGGTACTCCGTCTATGCGGTCTTTCTCGTAAATTGCCTCGAACATATGGTTTAATTCCGCATCGGCAGAGGGTTGTCCCTCAAAGGGATTTTCCACCACCTGCTGTCCGTGGTGCTGCTCCGGTGTATGATTTTTCAGAGGGAAACGGCAGTTCGGGCAAAATTCATCCTTCGCTTTGCAGAACAGTCCGCAGTTTGGGCAGATAATATCCTCGTCTGCGCCGGTCTTTTCGGGTTCGTTGGGATTTTTCCATGCAAGCCCCTGTTCGTGCAGCTGCTGCATGGCGCAGTGCCCCAGTTCTTTATAGCAGGCGCGGTGGTGCGGAGCGCCGCATTCCGGGCAGACAACAATGTCGTCGCCCTCTTGAAATTCCTTGCCGCACACCGGGCAGGAAACGCCTTTGTAATTCATGGTATCAACCTTTCTCAAACGATGTCATCTTCTATGATATTATAACAGTATAATATACTTTGAAGAAAAAGTAAATCACTTTGCCGAAAGATTTACCCTTTATTTAAAGATACCGGATAAAGAGGAAAAAGCGGCAGTTGCGCGCTGCGGGCTTTACATTTTTTCGGGATTCTATTATAATATGGAAAAAGAAATGTGTTTGATACGGAGAGTTTCTGCTTTGAACATAAAATAACAAGAATAACAGGAGGAAGCAAGAATGCTTCAGATTGAAGATTTAAAACAGGAACTTCAGGCGCAGCAGCCGAAGATTGATTATTTAAAGGGTGCGCTTGGATATGACCAGATGTTGCAGGAAAAGAAAAGATTGGACGAACAGGCGGCGCAGCCGGATTTTTGGAATGATGTGGAAAACACCAAAAAGGTATTAAAGGAGCAGAAAGCGGTCAATGAAAAGATTGCCTCCTACGATATTTTGGTGAGAATGTATGAGGACGCGCAGACCATGCTGGAACTTGCCGAGGAGGAGAGCTTTTCCGATGAAGAGGAGCAGGAAACCTTTTTGCAGGAGATTCGGCAGAATATCAGCGAAATTACCGATAAGATTGAAGAAGAAAAGCTGTCGGCGCTGCTTTCCGGCGAATTTGACGCAAACAACGCAATTCTCACCTTCCATGCAGGCGCGGGCGGAACCGAGGCGCAGGACTGGGTACAGATGCTGTACCGGATGTATGCAAGGTGGAGCGAGCGCCATCACTTTAAGGTGAAGGTGCTGGATTATCTGGCAGGGGAAGAAGCGGGCATTAAAAGCGCATCGATTTTAATCAGCGGAACCAACGCGTACGGATTTTTAAAATCGGAGCATGGAGTTCACCGCTTGGTCAGAATTTCTCCGTTCGACGCTTCGGGCAGACGCCAAACCTCCTTTGCTTCTTTGGAAGTGATGCCGGAGATTGACGATGATTATGACATTGAGATAAACCCGGCGGATTTGAAGGTGGATACCTACCGTTCGGGCGGCGCGGGCGGTCAGCACGTCAACAAGACCGAATCTGCAATCCGCATTACCCATCTGCCTACCGGTGTCATCGTTGCCTGCCAGAACGAGCGCAGCCAACATCAAAACCGAGAGGTGGCGATGAAGATGCTCAAATCCAAACTGGTAAAGATTAAGGAGAAGGAACATCTCAAACGCATTGAGGACATTAAGGGAGAACAGCAGCAGATTGGCTGGGGTTCTCAGATTCGTTCCTATGTATTTATGCCGTACACATTGGTAAAGGATCACCGAACCAATTACGAAACCGGCAATATCAACGCGGTGATGGACGGCGAGTTGGACCCGTTCATCAACGAATATCTCAAAGCGGTGTCTTTGGGCGAGCTGTAAACAAAAGCACAGGGGACTTCCCGGAGAAATCATATAAAAAAGGGTTGGAAACGGTTTTTTGATACCGTATTCCGACCCTTTTTTGCCTGTTTCAGAGAAAAATGGGAAAAAATAAAAAAATTTTAAAAAAAATTGGAAATCAATGCAATAATCCGCTGATTGTAGGACACTTATAATGCAGAAGGATAACAAAGAAATGGGGTGAAGGTTCTACAAAAAAATATTTTTCCTACAAAATTTTTTTATGAAAAACTGTAACAAAAAGCAATGCAAAATCGTCTAATAAACAAATGATACCAATTTATTTTCGACAAATTGAGAAAGGAGCATTATTATGGGAAAAAGAATGGATCGGGCATTTTCAAAAACAATCGCGCTTGTAATGGCGCTGTTGCTTGCTTCCGCAAGTCTGACTGGCTGCGACCTCGGCAGCCGTCCGCAGGAAACGCCGAACGAAATCGAGCTGGAAGCTCCGGAACCGGATCAGCAAGAACTGGAAGAACTGGAAGGGGAAGAAATTTCCGCCGAGGTTGACCCGAAAGTGGAACAAGGCGACAAAGAAGAGGAAGGCAAGGTTGTGGAAGAGCCGGAAAAATCGCAGACCGGTTCGGAGCAAAAAGGCGATGCAAATCAATCGGTTGCAGACCGCTTTATTGATACTTCCGATGTATTCGGCTCTAAAAATAACAGCAATTCCGGCAAGATTGAAACCGTTACCACCTCCGCGTTGATTCCGGAAAGCGTAGTGAAACCGGAAAAGATGAACACTGTAGTTTATCAGCCGGTTGGCGCGGCTCCTTCCGCAAAGGAAGAAACCAAAGTTTTGGCTCAGCCGACAGCAGGGGCTCCCAAACCGGAAAGAAACCGTTCCTATTCCAGCGCGCGTTTCAGCCAAAAGGGAACATACAGCGAGCCGAAGGTTTACAAAAACGGCTATATTGATGTAGGTTCCGTTACATTGAGCAACAAAACCTTTACCGGAGATTTATACATTGATGTGGATTCCGGCAGCATCAGCTTAAAAAATGTAACTGTTCTGGGTAAAATTTATATTACCGACGGCTCCGACTGGGTAAAATTGTACGATGTCAACACCGCCGGACTGGTGATTGAAAATAACGATACCTCCAGAGTGTTTGCATCCAGAGCCACCGAAGTGAGCAGCGTTGTTGTAAAGAGCGATGCCGTTCTGGAAGAGGGCGGACTGTACTCCAACAGCAGAGGTTTTGCCAATGTTTCGGTCAATGCGCCAAAGCGCATTACCTTGACGCTGAAAAATCTGGGGCTTAATGAATTAAAGACATTGACAGCCTGCGACGTTGTGTATGACAATGACAACATTATCAACCATGTGTACGCCAACGCTCCGACCGAGTTGTACGGTTACGGTCAGATTAACCGCCTGTACTGCAACAGCAACGGCGTCTACTATGACGCAAGACCGCTTTACATTGAAACCGGAAAAGGATATGCAACTCCTTCCAAGAGAAATCCGAACAATGTTCCGGACGATGATGACAAAGAGAAAAAAGTAACTCTGTATGATATCAATGACCAGTATCTGAATATCGGGGAAAAGAAGATTGTGGGCATCGACCACAACGGAACCTCTTTAAAGGTGACAACCAGCAATTCCTCGGTAGCAAAGGTAACATACAGCACTTCCAAGAGCCACATCACTATGACCGGAGTGAAACCGGGCAAAGCGACCATCAAAGTTACCTCCTCCCGCGCAGGATATGAAAGCAGCACCATTTCTTTCCAGATTGTGGTGAAGGAAAACAGCTCGGGAAAAATCAATCTTTCCGCAATTTCCAATCAGTATATGGATGAGGATACCACCCGTTATGTAACGGTTCACACCGACGCCAGCCGAATCAGCGTTTCCAACAGCGATTCCGATGTTGCTTCGGTTACTGCCGACGGCTTCCAGCTGAAAATCAGGGCAAAAGACGAAGGTACAACAACCGTGAAAGTAACAGCTTCCCGAAACGGCTATCCTTCCAAGAGCACAACCTTCAAGATTGTTGTCCGTGACTGGGACGATGACGATGATGACGATGATGACGACGATCATAACCACGGACACAATGACCGCTATGTTTCGATGAGAAGAATTGATAATCAGATTTTAGACAACGGTTCTCAGCGGATTATCAATGTCAGCACCAACGCATCTTCTCTCAAAGCAAGCAGCAGCAATTCGCATGTTGCAAAGGTTAGCGTAAACCGCGATGATACGCTGCGCATCGAAGCAGTGGGCACAGGCAGCGCATGGATTACCGTTACCGGTTCCCGCAGAGGATACCGGGATGCGGTTCGGGAATTCCGCGTCGATGTGTATGGGGACAGCTACTCCGCTCCGAAAGTAACTGTGAGATATAACGGAATCTATTATCCTGACGGACATTGGACCAATCAGGATGTGACCTTCAATCTTGACGGTTACAACAGCAGCCGTACCCCATATTATAATGAACGCTCCGAAGGTTCTTCCGGCTGGAGCAGCGATATTCGCCTTTCTGACGGTAAATTGACAGTAAAAGAAGAGGGAAGAAAAGAATATCGCTTCTTCACCAAAGGAAAAGGTTCGGACAGCGCATACAGCTCGGTTTACACCGTTCGCATTGACAAAACAGCGCCGCAGATTGTTGACCTGACCAACAAAGACGGTAAACTGCAATTTAAAACTGCCGATAACCTTTCGGGAACGGCGCAGGTCATTGTAAGAGAAAATAATACCAATTACACCCTTTCCAAAGGAACTGACGGGATGTATACCTTTCATTCCGCAGTCAGCGGCGAACATCAGGTAGAGATTCGGGTACAGGATGCGGCAGGCAACAATGTTTTGCAAACTGTAACGGTTAATAAAACAACCCCAATCGAGAACAAAGCTCCGGTTATTACAATCTTAGAAAAACCGGACGAAACCGCATGGCATAACAAAGAACAGCAAATCCGCTTTACTGCAACAGATGACAGCGGAAAGGTAACGGTTCAGGTAGACGGCGGCGTTTCCTTGCAGCATAAAGACGGTACCAACGAGTACAGTTTCACTGTTTCCGAGGAAGGCAGCAAGAAATATACCATCACTGCAAAGGACGATTCCGGCAAAGAAACCACCCAGGCAGTCACCGTTCAAATTGACAGTATCGCTCCTGCTTTGGGCGACATCAGCGTAAAAGAAGGAAGCAACGGCAACAAAACAGTGACAGTTTCGGTAGCGGAAAACGGTTCCGGCATTGATAAGGTAAAAGCGGTGCCGATAGGCAATCAAGGCAACAGCATTGAGGCAGTAAAGGAAGGAAACGGTTATGTTTTGCAGCTTCCGTCCAATGCAAATTATATGATTACCGCAACCGATAAAGCGGGAAATGAAAGTCCGGCACAGCAGATTACCTTGCAGGATACTCCGACTGCTCCTCCAACCCCTCCGACTGCAAGCAGCGTCACCATTACCGATGTTGAGGTAGAAAATAAAGATTCTGTCAGCGCAAGCAAAGCAGTTATTTTTACTGTAAATGCAGAACTCAAAAAAGGCGAATCGCTCAAGGTCGGCGTGAAGGATCAAAACGGTCGCGATATTACTCCGGCTTCCACTATGGGTATGAGCAACACCTACTCCTTTGAAGTGACCCAAAACGGTACCTATACCGTTCGCGCCAATATCGTTAAAGAAGACGGAACAGAAGGTGCAGTTGCTTCTCAAGCGATTGAAGTAAAGAATATTGATACAGCCGCTCCTCAGATTTTAGTAACCGAAAACAAGAACGGCACCGTTCTCTTTACCGTAACAGACCGAAAAGAGGACGGAGAACCCGGCGTAACCTGCGACGGAGATATTGTCCTTTTGCCGGTCAAAGAAACCGATAAGGGCGAATGGAAAGAGTATTCCTACCGTTTGGAGAACCTGATGAGCGATGAAATTGTGCTGAAAGCAGTTGACAAAGCGGGCAATCAAACCACACAAAAGGTAGCGGTTGCAAAAGCGCAGCAGCCAACCCTGACAGCGGAAAATACCATTTTGCACAGCACCGACAAGAAAACCGCTCAGACTGCTTTGACCGCAGACCCCAAAGGCAATAAGGTAAAAGAAGTTCGTGTGAACAGAAGCGGCGCAACAGTGCAGAAAACCACAGAAAACCGCTATCAGTTTACAGCAACCGAGAACGGAGAATATCTCGTTGAGCTGCTCACCGAGCAGGGATTGAGCGCAAGTGTGAAGATAACAGTCAGCGGAATTGAGAAGCAGACGGCAGCTCCGACCATTCAGCCGGGAGAACAGAAGCTCAATGAAGCAAAAACACAGGTGGAAATTCCGATTTCCGTTTCCGACACAGACAGTAATTTAAGAGAAGTTACATTAACAAGCGACCACGGAGAGCTGCGCGGCGCAGACGGCAGCTACCTGTTGAAAGCAAGCGAAAACGGCAACTATCTGTTGACCGCAAGGGATGCGCAGGGAAACGAATCCCGTGTTTCCATCGGGGTAGAACAGATTAAGAGCGATATTGCTCCTTCTGTTCGCTGGAAAGAAAGCAAACCCGACGGAGAAAAAACAGTGGTTACTTTGGAAGTGCAGGATAACGGCGGCGCGCCGATTGCCGGTGTCACCGACCAAAACGGCACGGCGGCAGTTTCTCAGGGAAACGGTATCTACCTGCTTACCGTTGCGGAAAGCGGAACCTATACCGTTACCGCAAAAAATCTCGCAGGCAAGACCGCTTCCGTAACAGGAACGGTAGAACAGGCAGATGTTGTTGCTCCCGAGATTTCCGAACCTCAGGTTAGCTACAATGCAAACCGAAGCGAAGCGACCGTCAGCGTTACCGTTACCGATTCCGGCGCAGTCAGCAGCGTTACCTTAGCGGGCAACGGAATGACAGCAAGCGGCACAACCTATCAGGCAACTGTTACCGAAAACGGTTCCTACACCGTTCAGGCAGTTGACGCAGCGGGAAATTCTTCGGTGAAAACCGTTACCGTAGACGGAATTGACAAGACAGCTCCTGCCATTCAGCTGACAGGAAAATATGACAGCTGGAAAAAATCGCACACCGTTACCTTTGCAGTCACCGACGAAAACAGCGGCGTTGCATCGGTCAGTGTTACCCAAAACGGCGCTCCGGTATCGCTGCGCAGCGAAAACGGATACAGTTTTGATGTCACCGAAAACGGCGTATATACTATCCTGGCAAGCGATCTTGTGGGAAATGCCTCCTCCAAAGAGGTAAATATTACCACGATTGACAAGACAGCGCCGGCAGCGCCGTCCTTAAAAAACGGAGAGAAAGCAGTTTCTGTTTATAATGCGCAGACCCAAAAAGGCGCATACAATGCAAAACCTGACACAACATTTACCGTTAGCTACCAGAAAGCTGCGCAGGGAGAAAGCGCAGTCAGCGTACAGGTAAAGGTTGATAAGGAACAAACTTTCCGAACCCTTTCCGGAGACACTCCGAAATTGACTCTGACAGAAGGAACCCACACCGTTCTTTTAAAAACGGTGGACGCTGCCGGAAATGAAAGCGCAGCGGTGACTTACCGGATTACCGTTGAGAAGAAACAGCCGGAGACAATGCCGATTCCTCAAACAGAGCCGCAGGGAGAAGAACAGCAGCCGGTCGATGAAGCGGTTCCTCAAACCATTCCGGAGCTGTTGTAACAAAAAGAATTTGAAATCGGCAAAAACAACATCGGGCGGGAGAAGTTTAAAACTTCTCCCGCCTAAATTTTTTGAGAATAAAAAATATTTTATAAAACAATGCAGGAAACCGACGGAAAAAAGACACTAAAAAAAGAAGCGGAAAGTGTTGCCGCAAATTTTTGTCACACTTTTAAAAAAATACAGAGAGTCGGGACAGAAAAATATTTTGAATTTTTTCTGAAACATTTGTCATTCTTTGCGATTTGTGGTATTCTAATAATAAATTCAAAATATGACAGAGCTAAAAAAATAAAAAGACAGAAAATACAAATCCCAAATAACGAGGAACTGCACGGCATATAATGCAAAAAAGAGATGTCGGCAGAACAAAACGACTTTTAGGAGAGATGGTTATATGGAGAAAAACAAAAAAGGACTCGCTTTGCTGGCGGCAGTTTTGCTGGCAGTTTCCGCTGTGGGCTGCGGGGAACAAAAAGAGGAAACAACTGCGCAGCTGCCCGAACAATCGCTTTGGGTAGAGGATAACGGAATCGACCCGCAGGAAGGCTATGTATCGGAACGCCCCTATGCGATGGGTTCTCTGACAACGCCGATTACCGTACAGGCTCCGGCAAACAATCGGGCTCCTTCTTCGGTTAAGGTGGGAGAAGAGGAAGAAATTCGGGCAATTTGGCTGTCCTATCTCGACTTAAAACCAATGCTTTTGACAAAAGGGGATCAGAGCGTTGGGGAAAAGGAATTTACACGCAAAATCGGAGAAGCGTTTGACAATATCAAAGCCTTGGGACTGAATACCGTAATTGCACAGGTGCGCCCGTTCGGCGACGCCTTGTATGAGTCCGAGCTGTTTCCGTGGTCTTATCTGGCAGCAGGCAAAGAAGGAAAAGCGCCTGATTTTGACCCGTTAGAGGTAATGACAGAGCAGGCAAAGAAGAGAGATTTAAGAATTGAAGCATGGATTAACCCTTATCGTGTGCGAAACAGCGCTTATAATCAGGAGTTGAGCAAACAAAACCCGGTTCATCAAATGCTTGAAACCGGAGACGCAATTCGCTACAACGGTGCAATTACCTATAATCCCGCAAGCAAAAAGGCGCAAAAGCTGATAGTGGACGGCGTAAAGGAGATTGTAGAAAACTACGATGTAGACGGAATCCATTTTGACGATTATTTTTATCCGACCACCGATGCGGCGTTTGATGCGGATTCTTATCAGCAGTACAAAAAAAGCGGCGGAACAAAGTCCCTTGCCGACTGGAGAAGAAAAAATGTGGACGATTTGGTGAGAGCAGTATATGACACAGTGAAAGCGGAGGATAAAAGCCTGCTGTTCGGCATCAGTCCGCAGGGCAATTTGGACAACAACTACAACAAACAGTTTATTGATGTGAAGGAGTGGCTGTCCGAGGACGGATACATCGACTATATCTGCCCGCAGATTTATTTTGGATTTGAGAATAAAACCTGTCCGTATGAGCAGACCGTTGAACAGTGGAACAATTTGATTCAAAATGATGTTCAGCTCTATGTCGGTTTGGCCCCGTACAAGATTGGATTAGAAGATACCTTTGCCGGAAACGGAAGATGGGAGTGGGTCAACGAGGACGACCTGCTTGCAAACATGGTAGAAACTGCGCGGGAAGAGGAGCATTACAAAGGCTTTGCCCTGTTCCGCTATGATTCTGTTTTTGCTCCGGCTTCCGATGTAAAGGCAGAGGTCAAGGAAGAAATTGACAACCTAAAGGAAGTTTTATAAAATCGACTTTGTTTTCGGAGGAAGTAAAAAGAGAAGGGGAGATACAGAGGTGACAAAAAACAGCAGAGAAAAAACAATCATCGGTTCTCTGGCAGCTTTGATGGCTTTAATTACCGTTATTACCATCTTTGCAGTGGTCATTTTCCGACAAACTGCAGCCCAGCAGGAAAAAGAGGAAATGGCAGCTCAGGCAGTTATGCAGGCGCAGGCAGAGGACGATTTGGGTCCGCAGACAAAATCGCAGCCGGAACCGGCGCAAGCGAGAGCGGTTTCCGCTCCGGCATTTACCTTTTCACAGCAGGTGAAGGGGGCGCAGATTGAACCCGGACGGGAATTTTTAACCGAGCTTTCCGATGAGATGCAGGCTGCTGCCGCTCAACTGGCAGGACAGGTGCGCACCGAGGAAGAACCGTATGAACAAAACGATGAGATTGATGAGGAACGCGCAAAGCAGGAGATAGAAACCATGGTTGAGTCTGCTGCCGAATTAGGACTAAATACCCTGGTGGTTTCGGTCAACCACGCTTACGGAACTTTGTGGGATTCGGGCAGTTCGATGACCTCGTTTGATGCGTTGGGTATGCTGTATGACAGCGCGCATCGGGCAGGAATAGACTTATATGCTTTGTATGACCTTTCCTTTGTTGCAACAGAGGACGGGGAGATGCGCTATGTGCAGTCGGTGAACGCGCAGTCATTGGATCGCATCTCGCAGCAGCTGTCTGCCTTTGCGCAGACCGGTAAGGCGGACGGAATTTTATTGGACGGATACTTAAATCCCGAAACACAGGACAGCTACTATCAGTTTACACAATCCGGCGAAAATGTAAGTCTGGATACCTATATGACCCAGCATACCCAACTTTTAGTGGAAAGCGCAGTAGAGGCTGTGCGCCAAAGCGGCGCAGGGATTCCGGTCGGATTGGCGGTCAGTCCGGTATGGGCAACCGAACAGGAAAACCCGCAGGGAATGCCGATTGAATACACCCAAACCTCTTTGGGAGAATACCATGCCGACACCAAGGCGATGATTGAACAGGGATTGTGCGACTTTGTAATGGTAAAAAATTACGGAGCAATTTCCAGTGAATCCATCCCGTTTGAACAGGTAGCGGATTGGTGGAATCAGCTGCTTTCTCAGACACAAACCCCGGCGCTGATGGGTCATGCTTCCTCCAAAGCGGGTACATGGCAGCACGGATGGGGCGGCAACAAGGAGCTTGCAAACCAGTGGGAAATTGCCGATAACGAAAGTGCGTTTTCCGGCAGTATTTTTAACTCGCTCAAAGTGCTTTTGCAAAACCCCAACTATACCACCTATCATTTAACCAATCTTTGGCAGAGTGAAGGTGAAGCACAGCAGCCACAGCAGGATTCGCTTTCGGCGCAGCTGAGCGGCTCTTACAGCGAGATAAACGATCAGTATGCCGGCGCGCAGGACCTTTTGATTGATATGGACCCGGTCGGTACAGTGACAGTAGTGGACGGCGATGTGATCGAGGTTACGGCAGTTGCGAAATCCGGCGCGGATTTGACCGCTTCGATTAACGGCGATGTGGTTGCGATGATTGAAGCGCAGCGGGCTTCGGGCATGAGCGGTTACAGCCGTTACGAGGCGCAGTATGAGGTGGATCAGAGCGATTTTGGTTCCTCCCAGAACGTCTATATCAGTGTTATTGCTTCGTTAAACGGAGAGAGAAGCAGCCTGACCGGAGCAAGAATTGTTTTTAACGGCTCCGGCAGCAGTTCTTCTTCCTCATCTTCCTCTTCTGCTTCGGGCAATTCCGGATCTTCTTACGGGGAAGGAACCGTTCTTTCCTATCAAAAGCCTTCCCTTTCCACCTCGTCATCCAAAAAGATTGGGGACGGAACATTGGTTCAGGTGGTTTCCGAGCAGGCTTTGACCTTCCCTGTCAATAAAAATACCATTTACCCGGACACCAAATGTTATCCGCTTCCTTACGGGACAATGGATTATGTGGTGGGGGACAAGGTGAGTATCAAGGACGGAAGCAAATATCGCCACTATTATAAACTTGCGTCCGGTCGCCGCGTTTACTGTGAAGATGTGGAGGCAGTAACAGGCGGTGTATCTATTAAACAGAACCGCATTACCGATATGACGGTGAAGGCAAACAGCGACTTTACCTATGTTATTTTAAAATCGGATTATCCGGTTGCTTATTTGCCGGAATATTCCAACGGCAAGATGAAATTTGAATTTCAAAATACAGTCAGCACACCGGGAAATCTTACACTTAGCAAAAATCCAATCTTTTCCTCCGCTTCGTGGAGCGGTTCGACCTTAGAGCTGGACTTCTTAACCAACAGCAGCTTTTTGGGGTATAAGGGATACCATGAAAACGGAAATATCGTCCTGCGCTTTAATAATCCGACCGGAATCAAGGGCGCAAGAATCGTGGTGGATCCGGGACACGGCGGTACCGACCCGGGCGTAGCGGACAATATTGACCCGGATTGGCCCGAAAAGCGCATTAACTGGGAGCTTTCCAAAGAGATTGCTTCTGCATTGGAGGCAAAGGGCGCAAAGGTAAAGCTGCTGCAAACCTATGACAACACCACTTCGCTGGACAGCAGACTTTCTCAGGCAAGAAATTTTGATGCTTCTCTGTTTTTGTGTATCCATACCAATTCTTCCGAAACAAATGCGGGAGCGTCCGGTTCGGAATGTTATTACTTTTATCCGTTCTCCAAAAATCTGGCGGCAAGAATGTCGGGAGCAACCTCCGACGGATTGTCTACCGGCGACAGGGGAGCAAAGTATGATGTCTTTTATGTCAATCGAGATCCGCAGTTTATCAGCGTTCTCAGCGAGGTTGGCTTTTTAACCAATTCTTCGGAGTACAATAAGATGAAGAAGGATTCTTACCAGAAAGCGGTAGGAAAAGAAGTGGCTGACGCGGTGGAAAAATACCTGGAAAATGCAGGAGCGGAATATGCGGGAAGAACAGGTACGCAAAGTACGGGAGAAACACTGAATGCTTCCAACGGTCCGTCCTCTTCGGCAGGCGGCAGTTCGTCCGGTTCCGTTTCTTCTGAGGAGCCTTCGGATAATTCTTCTTCCCAGTCCGATTCCAAACCGTCCGGCAGCTCAAGTTCTTCCGATAAAGCTCCGGTAAGTCAGACCGTTGTTACCGACGGAAAGAAAGACGGGCAGGTAAAATATATTATCTTCACCGACCCGGAAAATAAAAAGCTGAATCTGTCGGTCGGAGATGAGAAAAAACTGGGAATCCGAATTACCGGGGACAGCGATGTGCAAAGAAAGTATACCACCAGCAATAAAAATGTTGCGACCATTGACAAGGACGGTGTTGTTACCGCAGTGGGAGCAGGCAGCTGTAAGATAACGGTGGTAGCGGGCGACCAGGGCGGCAGCATTGAAGTGCGTGTCAGCGGCGGATCTTCTTCCAAAGGGGACAAGGTTTCTGCCGATTCGGGTTCTTCCAAGCAGGAAAGCGGGCTGGAATCAAGCAGCGGTTATGTTCCCACCAGCGGAATTAAGATTCGCGCAAGCCGCAATCAGGTTCCGGCAGGACAGTCGATACAGCTGGAGGTTGTGTTCTATCCTTCCAATGCAACAGGACAGAACATTAACTGGAGCATTACCAGAGGAAAACTGTACGGTTCGGTTGACGGCAGAGGCGTGTTTACCGGTATTGAATCGGGATTTGCAACGGTAAAGGCAACCACCGAAGACGGGGCGTACAGCGCAACCTATCGAATGGAAATTATGTAACCTCAAAAAAGCCGACAGAGAAGATTCTTTGTCGGCTTTTATATACAATGAGAGAAAAATGAAAAACAGAAAAAATATTTTTTCTTGCAAAATGCGTTATTTTGTGCAAATATTATGAAATAAAGAGGTAAGAAAAAAGAATATATTGTCTAATTTAATGATATATCAAAAAAATAACATACTTTTTCAGAGCTTTTTATATAAAATGTTTGTTGACAAAATAACAAGACAAGGGTAAACTATTTTCTGGAGCAAACTGTCGAACTGTAAAAGGGGAAACGGTTTGAAGGAATTTATAAAGATGGGCAAAGCAGAAAACCGTGGACAAAGAATGGTGCAGGGTTTTCTGTCAGCATATGTCGAATTTTTTCGAGAGGTGAGATTGCAAGTGTATAAAATCGTAAACAAAAAGCTGTTAAACGAAGCAGTTGTTCTCGTAGAAGTAGAAGCTCCGTTTATCGCAAAAAAAGTTCTCCCGGGTCAGTTTATCATTTTCCGCATTGACGAACAGGGCGAGCGCGTTCCGCTGACAGTTGCAGACTATGACAGAGAAAAAGGTACAATCACTCTGATTGTTCAGATGGTAGGTCGTTCTACCAAAATGCTCGGTGCTATGGAAGCCGGCGAATATTTGCAGGACGTTGTAGGTCCTCTGGGTATTCCTACCCATCTGGACGGACTGAAAAACGTTTGCGTTATCGGCGGCGGCGTTGGTTGTGCAATCGCTTATCCGCAGGCAAAAGCTCTGCACGCAATGGGCGCTCATGTTGATATGATTGCAGGTTTCCGTTCCAAAGATATTGTTATTATTGAGGACGAAATGCGCGCAGTTGCAGACAACCTCTACGTAATGACCGATGACGGCACATACGGTGAAAAAGGTTTGGTTACAAACAAACTCCAGCAGCTGATTGACGAAGGCAGAGAATATGACGCTGTTATCGCAATCGGTCCGGTTATCATGATGAAGTTTGTTGCCGAAACAACAAGACCAAAGGGCATCAAAACCATCGTTTCCCTCAACCCCATCATGATTGACGGTACCGGTATGTGCGGCGGCTGCCGTGTTAACGTTGGCGGCGAAATTAAATTTGCTTGTGTTGACGGTCCTGACTTTGACGGACACCTGGTAAACTTTGATGAGCTGATGAAACGCAACAGCACAAACAAAGCGCAGGAACAACATGACAGCGAACATTGCAGACTGAGAGGTGCTCACAATGCCTAATATGTGTATGACAAAACTCCCGATGCCGGAGCAGGACCCAAAAGTAAGAGCAAGAAACTTTGAAGAAGTTTCTTACGGATATACCGAAGAAATGGCAGTAGAGGAAGCACAGCGCTGCCTGAACTGCAAACATATGCCTTGCGTTAACGGCTGTCCTGTTAACGTACAGATTCCGAAATTTATCAAATTGATTGCAGAAGGCAAATTTGCAGATGCTTGCTCCGCAATCAAAGAAACCAGCGCTCTGCCGGCAGTTTGCGGTCGTGTATGCCCGCAGGAAACACAGTGTGAAGCAAAATGTGTACGCGGTATCAAGGGCGAACCGGTTGCAATCGGTCGTCTGGAGCGTTTTGCTGCTGACTGGGATATGAAGAATGCAAAACACGAGATTGAAAAACCTGTTTCCAACGGTCACAAGGTTGCAATCATCGGTGCAGGTCCGGCAGGTCTTACCTGTGCAGGCGACCTTGCAAAGAAAGGTTACGAAGTAACTATCTTTGAAGCATTCCACAAAGCAGGCGGCGTACTGGTTTACGGTATTCCTGAATTCAGACTTCCGAAAGCTATCGTTCAGAAGGAAGTAGAAGGTCTGGAAAAGATGGGCGTTAAAGTGATGACCAATATGGTTATCGGTAAAGTTCTGTCCATCGACGAACTGATGAACGATATGGGCTTTGAGTCCGTATTCGTAGGTTCCGGTGCAGGTCTGCCGGTATTCATGGGTATCGAAGGCGAAGATTTGGTCGGCGTATACTCTGCAAACGAATTCCTCACTAGAATCAACCTGATGAAAGCATACCTCGATGAGTATGATACTCCAATCAGAAAAGGCAAATCCGTAGCGGTTGTCGGCGGCGGTAACGTTGCAATGGACGCTGCAAGAAGCGCAATGAGATTGGGCGCGGAACACGTTTACATCATTTACAGACGTTCCGAAGCTGAGCTGCCGGCTCGTGCAGAGGAAGTTCACCATGCAAAAGAAGAGGGTATCGAGTTTATGCTGCTCAACAACCCTGTTAAAATCCATGGCGATGAAAACGGCTCTGTAAAATCCATCGAGTGCATCAAGATGGAACTGGGTGAGCCTGATGCTTCCGGTCGTCGTCGTCCGATGCCGATTGAAGGTTCCAACTATGAAATTCCGGTTGATACCGTTATTATGTCTATCGGTACTTCTCCGAACCCGCTGATCAGAACCACTACAGAGGGTCTGGAAGCGAACAAACACGGCTGTCTGGTTGCTGATGACAGCATGGCTACCACCCGTGAGGGCGTGTATGCAGGCGGCGACGCTGTAACAGGCGCTGCTACCGTAATTCTGGCTATGGGCGCAGGCAAAACAGCTGCTGCTTCTATCGACGAATACATCCAGAATAAAAATAAATAAGAATCGTTTATAACGGTTTTTAGAAACTCCTCGAATTGATTTCGGGGAGTTTTTTTGTGCAAAAAAAGGGATAACTCCATCAAAACTTCAAAAAATGTTGCTATACTGGGTAATAAAAAACGGGGATGGAGGGAAGAAAATGAGGACAATTTTAGTGGCAGAGGACGATTTTGACATTCGGGAGCTGCTGCAAAACTATTTGGAGAATGAGGGATATCAGGTGATACTTGCTGCCGATGGGGAGGAAGCTCTGGAACAGTTTCATCAGGTTCAGGCAGATTTGGTGATACTGGATTTGATGATGCCCAAAATGGACGGTTATTGTGTCTGCGAAGCAATCAGAGAAGAATCGAGTGTTCCGATTATATTGCTGACGGCATTGGACAGCGAGCGGAATCAGCTGAAGGGGTTTGAGCTAAAAATAGACGATTATATCACGAAACCGTTTTCTATCCCGATTTTGCTTTGCAAGATAGAAGCAGTTCTGCGCAGGACAGGAGGTACAGACCGGACAAGCAGTTTAACTTATCGGGAATTAAGTTTGGATTTAGAAGCGTATCGTGTATTTGTGGGGGACAGGCAAGTGGAACTGACCCGAAAAGAGTTTGAACTGCTGCGCACACTTCTGCAAAATCAGGGAAGAGTGCTGACCCGACAAACTTTGCTTAATCGGGTGTGGAGCTATGATTTTTATGGGGAAGAACGGATTGTGGATACCCATATTAAAAATCTGAGAAAAAAGTTAGAGGTTGATTACATCGAAACGATTCGGGGAGTGGGGTATCGAATTGATAAAGAGATTAAAAAGTAGTCTGACAGCAAAGATATTTTTATTTACCCTTGCTTTGCTGCTGCTTGCTTGCGCGCTAACCTATGCCTTTTTGGTTTGGCTGATGCCGATGACCTATACAGCAGACCGAAACCAAACGCTGATGCTTCATGCGCAGGAGCTTGCCGAGCAGTTAACGCAAACAACACCGGAAAGCTGCGGGGAGCTGTTGAACAAATTTGCTTTGGAAAACGAAGCCTATGTAATAATTACCGATAAAGATGGGCAACAGGTTTTGCAAAGTGAGTATCGTCAAAATAAAGGAGAAGAAAAATATTCAATGACAGCTGATTCGCAAGGAACGGAGTTGTTTTCTTTTCCAACACAGCAGACAGCGATGAGCCAGGCGATTGCTTTTCCTTTTTGTTTTGCTTACTCCCGACAGGAATATCAGCTGATGGTGGTCGGAGATTTGCAGACGGTGAATCAGGCAGTGCAGGCTTTGAAAGGCAGTTGGATGTATTTATTGGCGGCAGTTCTGCTGATTTCTGTTTTGGCTGCGGCTTTTTATGCAAAAGCTGTCACAAAGCCGATTGTAAAGATCAGCCGGATTTCAGAAAAAATTTCCGATTTTGAGTTTGACAAAAGATGTGAAGAAAATCGCTCGGACGAAATCGGTGTGTTGGCTCATAATCTCAACTGCCTTGCACAGCGGCTTTCCCGAACAATGAGCGAACTAAAGCAAGCAAACGATTCTCTGCGACAGGATATTGAACGGGAAAAGCAGAGGGAACAGCAGCAACTGGAATTTTTTTCTGCGGTTTCCCATGAATTAAAAACGCCGATCACCGTTTTAAAAGGGCAGCTGAGCGGTATGCTGGACGGTGTGGGCAGTTATGCCAATCGGGAAAAATATCTGGCAAGGAGCTTGGAAGTTACCTGCCGTATGGAGGGAATGGTGAAGGAGCTGCTGACAATTTCCCGTTTGGAAGCGCATGATGTTTGCCTGCAATTTGAAAAGCTGGATTTAAGGCAGATTGTAGCGGCAGCATTGGAGCAGTATCGGGACATGATTGAGCAAAGGGAGCAGAATTGTTTGCTTGACTGGAAAGAAGCATTTGTGTGGGCAGATCGCTTTTTGCTGACCAAAGCGGTTTGTAATCTGATTTCCAACGCTTCCTTTTACTCGCCGCAGGGTGCGCAGATCAAAATTTATATAGAGCAGAAAAAAGGGGCGAAGCTTGTTATAGAAAATACCGAAGCAAACATTCCTCAGGAGGCAATCGGACATCTGTTTGAAGCTTTTTATCGCGCAGATGTTTCCAGAAATCGAAAAAGCGGAGGCAGCGGGTTGGGATTATATCTGGTAAAGATGATTTCAGAACAGCATAATGCGGACTATCGGATAGAAAATACAGTAGAGGGAGTAGCAGTAACCCTAAATTTTCCGGAATTACCGCAGAAGAAAGAAGATTGCGTGTCATAAAAGAAATTCTCCATAAAAAACACAAAACAGAAATAATAAAACTCCATTCTTTTTTGGTATCCTCAGTACTGCAAATAAATTCAGAAAGGATGAAATAAGAATGGAAATTAAAATTTCGGGATTGAACAAGAGATACTCCTCCGGAAAGATTGCTTTGCAGAATGTGGAGCTTTGTTTTCAAGCTCCGGGTATGGTGGGTTTGCTCGGACCAAACGGGGCAGGAAAAACAACGCTGATGAAATTGCTGACAGCGGCGATTCTGCCAACTTCGGGAGAAATTTTGCTGGACAAAAAGCCGCTTACCCGTTGCGAATCACAGTTAAAACGCAATTTGGGTTATCTTCCCCAAAATTTCGGACTGTATGAGGAGCTGAATGTTTGGGAGTTTTTAGATTACATCTCTGCTGTTAAGGGGATAGAAAATCCAAAAGAGGAAATAGAGCGGGTGATTTCGCTGGTAAACCTGACCGAACAGAAGAAACGGAAAATTCGCTTTCTTTCCGGTGGACAGCGTCAACGGGTTGGGATTGCGCAGGCGCTGCTTGGAAAGCCAAAGCTGGTAATTTTAGATGAACCGACAGTCGGTTTGGACCCGGAAGAACGGATTCGTTTCCGCAATCTGTTTGCCCTCGTTTCCAAAGAAAGCCTGGTACTGCTCTCCACGCATATCATTGAAGATGTACAGTCGGTGTGCAATTCACTGGTTGTGATGAATCACGGAAGCGTTTTATTTTCCGATACTCCGCAAAATTTAATCAGACAGGCAAGGGGTCATGTGGGAGTAACAAAGCAGGCAAATTTCTGCGGTTGTCAAATTCTTTCCCGACAAAGCGGAGAAGAAGGTGAGATGTACCGCGTGGTTGCTCAAAATCTTCCTGATTTTGTAAAAAGGGAAGAACCTACTCTGGAAGACGCTTATGTTTGGCTGATGAAGCGGGAGGAGGAACGGATATGAATTTTCTTTCCTGCTTAAAAACAGATTTGTTGCGTTTGCTTCGTTCAAAAACAACATGGTGTATTTTAATGCTTGCCGCAGCCTGCCCTTTGATAGGATATCGCTTCTTCTTTCCGGCAGGGGAGGGAACAACCGCCGCAAAGGTTTTGGCAAACCCTTTTTTAAGCGGAGCTTTGTTTGGTTCTTTTCTCTTTGCTGCCTTTAGTGTATATGAATTAAATCGTCCTGCAAAAAACGGAGTGAGGGCAATTTGCCGCGCAGTAATTTCCGAAAAGAAGGAAGCAACGGTAAAAACAGTCAGTTTGCTTTTGCTTGCCGTTATTTCTTCGGCAATTACTTCGTTGTTGTATCTTCCTTATACGATGTTTTGTTTAAAAGAAAGTTTTTCTTTTTACGAATATATCAGTATGGCAGGGATTTTTCTTTTGCCTACCTTGCTGTTTGCGGTGTTGACGGCTTCTTCTCTGTATTTTATATTTGATAGGGCAGACCTTAGTTTTTTGGGATTTACTGCCTTTACTCTGCTTGGGTTGGGAGATTGGAATAGGGACAGCTACCTGTTTTACTGGATTGACCTTTCGGGACTGGGATTTTCGGGAGATTTTGGCAATCGTTCTATCTATCGCATGGCATTTTACAGCAGAATTATTTGGCTGTGCCTGCTTGCAGGTTTGTGGCTGTTTTCCGTTTTGTGCATCAGAAGGTACGAATCAGGGTTACTGCGGTCATTGGGTCAAAATTTAAAAACGGTTTCTTTACCTATACTGTCGGTGAGTTTATTGCTATCGGGAGCTGTTTTGTGGGTCAACCAGCCGTATATGGATCATGAGAAAGGCGCAGAGCTTTCTACGGTAGAAAGTACAGGCGGAGGAATGTCTGTTTATATGCAAGAAGAGACGCAAAACGAACAGATTGTGCTATCTTCCACCGAACTGGAATTGCTTCCCGAAGCAGACAGCGGAACTGTTTTTGGAAAAGCAACCTACTTTTTAGAAAATGTAAGCGGAATAAAACAGAATTGTATGATGAAGATTGCGCCCGGATATCAGGTAGAACAGATTTTGGTAAACGGTGAGGAAATTCCGTTTACCGATTTAAAGAACGATTATTTTATTTTAACCAAAGATATTTCCTTTACATTACCGGAACAAAGAGAGCAAACGCTGATTGTAACCTATCGGGGCAGAACGCAGATTCCGGCAAATGCCGGGGTTTTATCCCTTTATGACGAGGTGACACAAGAATATATCAGTTTAAGCGGAAATCATGTTTTGCCGGATTTGCAGACAGCTGTGGCGCAAGATTGCCGTTTTACCGCAAAAGTGACCTTGCCGCAGCAAATGCAGTTGATTGCAAACGGAAATGATTACGGCGTTTTTTCTGAAAATGAGGACGGAACAAAAACATGGCAAATCAAAGGTGAGGGGATTCGTCCCGTTATTTTTGCCGGAGATTATGTGAGAACAAAGATAGAAGGAACCGATTTTCCGGCTTATTTTTGTTACAGCCGTCTGCACGAACGGCAATTTGAAGAACTGGATATCACCGCTCTGCTCAGAGATACTGTCAACTATTGCTCCAAAACCTACGGTTCTTTGCCGTACAGTGAGGATTTCCCGTTGAATATTGTTATGACAAGTGCGCATATGCAAGGGGGAGGAGCAAGCGGAAATTTAAGTTATATGGGAGAAAGCTTTTTTACGGCGGAAAATTTAAGCGACCCCAATAAAGGAGGCAGCGCGCAAGAGGTAATTGCGCATGAGATTATTCACCAATGGTGGGGAATCCACCGCTTTTTAACCGACCCGGAAAACTCCGATTGGAGCAGCGAAGCGCTGACCTGTTATACATCATACCGAATGTATAAAGAGAAAAAGGGAGAGGAATATGCGCAGAAATATTATGTGGAAGTCTGGAAAGAAAAATATCGCAATATGAAGGAAAACTTTTACCTGAGAAATCCGCAGTATCTGCAACATTTATCCGAATCTCAGCAGACACAGCTGGAAGAACTGATTTTTGACGCTAATATTTATGCCAAAGCGCCGCTGCAAATTTTAAAAGCAGAAAAACTGGTCGGAGGAGAAGAAAAGATGGACGAGATTCTTCGCGGATTGTTCCAAAACGGAGGGACACAGATGCCTCCCTATCTGACATGGCAGGACTTTTTGGACGCTTGTGGTTTAACACAGGAGCAACTCAGTTTGGAGGAGGGAGAACAGAATGAGTAAACTGTTTTACTATGAACTCAAACGCCTGTTATTAAGGAAATGGAACTTTGGATTTTTAGCAGTGTTGTTGTTTTATGCTTTTGGGTTAATGCAGAGTGAAATTATAATGGGAATAGCGAATACCGCCCCGTTTTCTCCGTGGAGCTTTGCCGTTTATTTTGCAAAACTGATGCCGATTCTTTTGACAGGGCTTGTGTGTTTTCTCTCTTTCTTTTGTTCGGAGCAGGAAAAACGAGCAGAACAGCTGATAAATTCGGTTTGCCTGTTCCCGAAAAAACAAAAACTGGTTCGTTTGCTGGCAGCATTGACAGCCTTTTTGTTCTCGGTTTGCTGCGCTGCAGGGGTAGCGTTTGGGATATACGGAAAGGTGTTTGGATTTACTGACTTTTTTTCTTTGGTTCCTGCGGGGGTAGCGGTTATTTTACCGCCCGCCGCGCTGGTATTTGGTGTGGGATGTATTGCTGCAACGGCAGAAAAACACGCGGATAAAGCGGTATTTGCTCTTTGTATCCCAATTCTGATTCCGGCATTTTTTCATGAAATTTCGTATCTGGACTGGTACGGTATCCGTTTTTGGGGAGATTATGCAGCTTCCTTTTCAACAGCAGACCCGCTTTTTTCTTTACCTCCTGCGGTGTTGTTGATTCAATCGGCAGTAACATTAACCGGATTTTTTCTGTTTATTGTCGCGGAAAAGAAGAAAATGAAAAGATAATAAAACAAGAGCGATACGGTGAAAATAATTTTCCGCATCGCTCTTGTTTTACTGTGGATTTAAAATGGTTTCGATTCTGTTGTTTAAAGTTTCCTCCTGTCCCATAACAACGCCGATAATCGGCGCGCCGACGATATTTCCCTGATTATCAACCAGATAGGTTGTGGGATAACCGTTTATTTGGGAGATAAAGTCGCGGTAAAATTCGTTCTCGGGATTGGGAGAAATATTGCGGTAGGTAACTCCTTTTGCAGAAAGAATTTCCTGCGCTGTTTTTAAGTTTTCTTCACTTTCGCCGGAATCAACGCCGACTCCGATTAAATTTATCTTCTTTTCTTTCAGTTCCTCATACATTTTTTCGAGGTCCGGCATTTCTTCCACACAACTTCCGCAGCCGTTGCTCCAGAAATTGACGATGGTGACATCATATTCGGAAAAAATGCTGTTGTCAATCGAGTTTCCTTCGGTGTCCGTTTCGGAAAACTCGGGGAACGGCGTTTTAGAAACCAAATCTGATTTTTCAGAGGAACATCCGCTGAAAACAGCGACAGAAATGCTCAGAGCAAGCAGCAGGTTAACTATTTTTTTCATGTAATATAACCTCCTTGGGGTTTACTTTTTGGACAGAAAATGATTTGCTGATGGCATGGTGCGGGCAGGTTCTGATACAATCCCCGCATCGGATACATTCGGTATGGTTTGGAGAGCGAAATACATCGACATCCATTTTGCAGACATGGCTGCAAGCTCCGCAGGAAGTACATTTTTCGCTGTCAATTTGAAAACGGTATAAGGACACTTTATTAAACAACGCATAAAATGCCCCCAACGGACAAATCCATTTACAAAACGGACGATAGAAAAAGACAGCCAATAAAATAATTCCTAACAGGAGGCAGCTTTTCCAGGTAAACAGCTGCCCCAAAGCTGCCCGAATCCCGCTGTCTGCCAAAGAAAGAGGGATTGCCCCCTCCAAAATTCCGGCAGGACAGAGATACTTGCAGAAAAACGGGTCGCCCATTCCTACTTCATTTACCACAGTCATTGGCAGAACGATGACAAAAACCACTAAAATAACATACTTCAAATAGGTGAGAAAATGTAATTTTTTAGTGGAAAACTTTTTAGTTGGAATTTTATGAAGCAATTCCTGAAACCAACCGAACGGACACAGAAATCCGCAGACAACGCGTCCTAACAGTACCCCAATCAAAATTAAAAATCCGACTACATAGTAAGCAAAATGAAATTTTGAGGAACCGATGACAGATTGTAACGCTCCGATGGGGCAGGAAGCTGCTGCGGCAGGACAGGAATAACAGTTTAATCCGGGAACGCAAAGCGATTTTAATTTTCCTTTGTACAGCTTTCCGGTTGCAAAATGAGAAAGAAAGGGATTGGAAAGAAGGGTGGATGTAAGTTGAATTTTCCAACGATTTTTGTTTTTAGCCAATTCCGACACACTCCAAACATAGATTGCTGCCTTTATCTAAAACTGTTTTGGCTTCTCCTCGGCAGATTCCGACAGTGAGGAAGATAAAAGCGACAGCCAGGAGAAAAATTGCTGATTTTTTCATAGTGTTCTCCTATTCCGGCTTTTTTGTTTCTTCGGAGGAAAGGGTCTGCTGTGTCATTTCAACATAAGATTTTGCGTCCTCTCCAAGCTCGTCGGGATTGACAGAGGAGTACCACGCAGATAAAAATGCGCCGTTTGCATACCAGGAAGCGGTATTGGGAATCCCCTCAATCATTTCGGAGTGTTCTTGGGTTGCCTGTTTGAGCGAATCGTTGTAGCGGATTACAGGAAAAGTGGCGTCGGAAAAGGCTTCAAGATTTTCTTCTCCTTTAACACATAAAACGATTTGCGCTCCGTTTTTCTGCACGCTGTCGGAGGCAGACAGCAGATTTTGATAAAAATCATCGGCATCGGCATCAGACGGATCGATGAAAGCAAAGAAAGAGGGGGTAGTGAGATCTTCTTTGGTAAATTCCTCTCCGTTTAAATCGGTTGTGGTAAAATCTTCCAATGAGTATGCGGAAAGCTTGTCGGCAGCAGGAACAACACGCGCCTGATTATAAGAATCGACCCATTCCTGGCTTACCCAGCCTTTTTCCAAAGCGTCTTCTACGGTCAGATTACCGCTTTGAATTGCGGCTTCTACCTCTTCTGTTGTCGGTTTTTGGCTGCATCCGCCCAAAGAAAAGAGGAGGAGAGCCGCTAAAATCACTGCAAATTTTTTCATAAAAAAATACTCCTTTTATTCCGCGCCCTGCGGTTGATAAAAGGAGTATAGCAAAAAGGATATAAAGTTACTGTTAAGACAGCGGCTTTGTCGGGAAAGAAACAGTAAAAATATTTCCGGCAGGGAAGTTCGGGGAAACACAAATCGAAGCGTGATGACGCTCCAATATTTTTTTGCATACCGCTAACCCCAATCCGTTGCCGCTGACAGTTTTATTTCTGGAAGAGTCCAGGCGAAAAAACGGCTCAAAGACAGCCTGACAATATTCTGCCGGAATGGTTTCGCCGTTATCGCTGATCAAAATTTGTACCGATTCTGTGTTTTTTCGGCAAGAAACCTGCACAGCGCTGTATGGCGGAGAATATTTTACAGCATTTTCCAAAATGTTGTAAAATACGCGCTCCAACAAGCGGTCCTGTCCGTAAACAAGGCAGTCGTCCTGGTTTATTTCCAGGGAAATCTTTTTTTCTTCGGCAAGCGGGGTTAATTCCTGAACCACATCGTCGATGATGGGGAAAAGGTTGATGGGATTTAATTTTTCTAAAGGAAGGTCGCGGCTGAACCAGAGCAAATCTTCAATTAAGACACTTAAATTTCCAAGCTGAAGATTGATGGAATCAATCAATTCGTTCACTTCCTGCTCGCTGTGGGGAGAAGAAAGACGGAAAACATCTAATTTTGTCTGCATAACGGCAAGGGGCGTTCTTAATTCATGCGCGGCATTGGCAGAAAACTGTTTTTGGGTAGAAAAGGAACGCTGAAGTTCGGTAATCATGCTGTTAAAGGAAAGGGAAAGCTGCTGCAATTCATCGGCAGATTGCGGGACATGAATCAGTTGGTCTAAATTATTGGCATTATGGTTTTTCATCTCTTCGGAAAGCTGGTGAATCGGTTTCAGTACATATCCCGCCGCAAGGTATGCGGTGATACTTCCAAGCGTTACAATACATACCGTTGCGATGATGGTTTCTTTTCGAAAAATTCGGTAAGAGGTTTGCAGACGCTGCGCCCGACAGATAAAATCTTCGGAATCGGCTTCAGCAGCAGCAACCGTTTTGGAGGCGGGAATAACGTCAATCATATTTACCATGCGTTTGGCAGAAAAATTGGAAAGCAGGGTTAAAATAATGCAGGAAATCAGTAAAAAACAACTTGCGGCGATGGTAAATCGAATCCTGAGCGGGATTTTTTTCATAGCAAAAGATACCCCTCTCCGATTTTGGTTTGAATCGGGTCGTATCCGAAAGAAGATTTGAGCTTTTTTCGCATAGAAGAAAGGTGAACCCGAATGGAATTGCTGAAGGGGTCGGCGTCCCCGTTCCAGATATGTTCAATCAGTTCCTGCTGTGTGATGAGGCGTCCCTGATTTAAAAGAAAATACTCTAAAATGGCGGCTTCTTTCGCCGTAAAAGAAACGGCTTCTCCGTTTACGGTGATTTCGCGGCTTAGAGTGTTCATTGTAAGATGATGATAAGTAACAGACGAGGAATGTTGAACAAACCGGCGGTTTAACAGGACTCGAATTCGGGCTTCCAGTTCCTCAAAGTGAAACGGTTTGGTCAGGTAGTCGCTTGCGCCCAGCTCAAACCCCGAGAGCTTGGTTTCCAGATGGTGATTTGCAGAAAGAATTAAAACTTTGATGTCGCTTTTTTCTGATTTCAGCTTGGAAAGAAGCTCCAGTCCGCTCATCTTCGGAAGATTAAGGTCAAGAATAATTGCATCATACAGGTTGTCGCTTGCCATTTGATATCCCTGTATTCCGTCCTGCGCGCAATCCACCGCATAACCTTTCAGAGTAAGACCGCGGGAAAGGTCGCGCAGCAGCTCGGGTTCGTCTTCTATTATTAAAATTTTCATATCTTTCCTCCTTAAAAAACAGGGAAAATAAAAATTTTTTATAACTGTGTGATTGTTGCATAAATCGGTGCAACTTTTAAGGCATTTCGGGGTATTAGTGAAAGGAAACATTTTTTAATTACTCTTCCGACAAAAAAGAAGAATACGGAAAGTTTTGGGAGATTTCCCGATTTGCCTGCCGCTGCTGCCCGATTTTTTAAATTTAAATCACCGGTAAAATAAAAGTTTCATTTTGCTTTTTATTATATCAAATTTTTTACCGCCCCACAACACGGAAAAGAAGAGATAAAAATATCATTTTGCTTCTACAAAGATTGAATTAAACCAAAATCTGCGGTATAATAAAGTAGGAAAAGACAAACAGGGAATACCCTCCGAGGTGTTCCGGTAAAAAAATCAGGGAGGAATTTTTTATGAAACAATTTCGTGTTTTTTTGAACCTGGCAATTATCGCAGTAAGTATCTGCAATATTTTCCTTATTTTAAGCGGAAAAGACGAAAACTGATTCAGAAAGAAATTTGCTAAAGCAGAATCGGGCTTTGTTTCCCCGAAAGCGGGTATGAAATCCGTTTTCGGGGAATTTCCCGCAAAAAAGATGAAAAGCCTGACTTGTTAAAAGATAGACAAGAGAAAAAAGCAAACAAGCCTTGCAAATTATGAAAAATCTGTCTATAATGTTTGAGAGAAACACGCAAAGAAACGGGGAAATGAGAGCTTGAAGATTTCAAAAGAATTTATCAAACCGGATTCCGGAAAACCTGCGTCGGTGGCGTTGGGACTGTTTGACGGAGTACATATCGGACATCGGGAAGTGTTGGGAAAAGCATTGGAGAACAGCGCATATTCTCCGTGCGTGTTTACCTATACAATTTCGGACTCTGTTCCCCAAAACAAGAAAGATTATGTGGCTTTAACCTTGGATAATCAAAAGTGCGGCATTTTGGCGCAGATGGGATTTGAACTGACCGTGATGCCGGATTTTAAAAATTTTAAAGATTTGGAGCCGGAGGAATTTGTGGAAAAAATGCTGATTGAAAAGATGGGCGCAAAGGAACTGAGCTGCGGCTATGATTTTACTTTTGGAAAACAGGGAAAAGGAACGACCGAACAGCTCAAGGAAATTGCGCAAAAACACGGAGTAACGGTAAATATTGTCAGCCCCATTCGCATGGAGGGGGAGGCAGTCAGCTCAACCCGAATCAGGAAAGCGATTTTACAGGGGGAAATGGATAAAGCAAGCAAGATGCTGGGACGCCGATTTTCCATCTGTTTAAAGGTGGAACACGGCAACCAAATCGGCAGACTGATGGATTTTCCGACCATCAATCAGGTCTTTCCGCCCCATCATATTGTGCCGAAATACGGTGTTTATTCCACGATTGTCAATATAGACGGCAAGCTGTACGGAGGGGTAACTAATGTTGGGGTAAAGCCGACAGTAGGAGCAGACAGCCCTTTGGCAGAAACATATATCATGGATTTTTGCGGAGATTTGTACGGAAGAACGGTGGAAGTGTTTTTCTTCCGCTTTATTCGTCCGGAACAAAAGTTCCCGAATATCGACGCTTTAAAACATCAAATGGAAAAAGATAAAGCGGAGGTAACGCAGGATGTTGCGGAAAATATCGAACAACTGCTGTTCGACCGTCTTTCCTTGCAGAAAACAGAGGTTTAAGCAAACAAATTGCCGATATTGCGCAGCTTTTTGAAAAAAGGTGTTTACAAACGCCGTCAGGTGTGTTATACTGAATAGGCAAGCTGTGAGTAAAAACAGCTGCGTTTCTGATTGCCGTAACCCGGTCTAAGGAAACCGCCGCGTAGTTTCCCCTTGTGGGACAATCGGGCATTTCACCGGCCTTAAACCTAGTTATCGGTGAACAAATATTTTTATGAGGTGAATGAACCATGATGAGAAAAGAAGAAAAAACACAGGTAATCGAACAGAACAGACTGCATGAAACCGACACCGGTTCCGCAGAAGTACAGATTGCAATCCTCACCAAGAGAATCAACGATCTGACCGAGCATTTCAAAGCAAACAAAAACGACCATCATTCCAGACGCGGTCTGCTGAAAATGGTAGGTCGTCGCCGCAATATGCTCAACTACCTGAAGAAAAAAGATATCAATCGTTACCGTGCAACTATCGAAAAACTGGGTCTGAGAAAGTAATTTCCGGACTTCTCAGAAGGAGGCGGAAGCATTCGGAGAAATCCGCGGTGCTTCTGCCTTTTACACATCACTGTACGAAAGGGTCGGTTGGGGGCAGAGAACCTGTTTTTAGCATAAAATCGAGTTTCATCATATCAGCTGAGATTGGATTTTTTGCTAAAAGGGTGCTTGTCCCAGCCGTCCGAGGACAACAAAGATTAAGGAGGCTGCAAACCATGTTTGAAAATTTCAGAGTATTTGAAACAGAACTTGCAGGCAAAAAGATTTCCTTTGAAACAGGAAAAATGGCTTGCCTTGCAAACGGATCTGTTTTGGTTCGATACGGCGATACCACCGTTATGGTAAACGTAACCGCTGCTCCAAAGCCGAGAGAGGGCGTAGACTTTTTCCCGCTTTCCGTTGATTTTGAAGAAAAGCTGTACGCAGTAGGAAAAATCCCGGGTTCCTTTATTAAAAGAGAGAGCCGTCCTTCCCAGAAAGCAATCCTGACTTCCCGTCTGGTTGACCGTCCGATTCGTCCTTTGTTCCCGAAGGATATGAGAAACGATGTTTCGGTTGTTATGACCGTTTTGTCCGTTGACCAGGATTATTCCCCGGAAGTTGCGGGTATGTTGGGTACTTCCTTTGCACTTTCAATCTCCGATATTCCGTGGAACGGACCGATTGGAGGCGTACAGGTTGGTTTGGTTGACGGAGAAATCATCGTTTGCCCGAATGAAGAACAGAGAAAGAAATCCGATCTTCAGCTGACCGTTGCAGGTACTCGCGAAAAAATCGTTATGATTGAAGCAGGCGCAAACGAAGTAGACAACGAAACCATGCTTGCCGCAATCGCAAAAGGTCACGAAGAAATTAAAAAGATTGCGCAGTTTATCGCAGACGTTCAGGCAGAAATCGGTAAACCGAAATTTACCTTTGAATCTCAGGAAGTAGATCCTGCGATGTTTGAAGCAATCAAAGAATTTGCGATTGACAAAGTAAAATTTGCTTTGGATACCGATGATAAAAACATTCGTGAGGAAAGACTGGCTCCGGTTATCGAAGAAATTCATGCAAAATTTGACGAGCAGTACCCGGAAGAAACTGCAAAAATTGACGAATGTATCTATAAATTACAGAAGTTTGTAGTAAGAAGATGGCTGCTGGACGAAGGGAAACGAGTTGACGGCAGAGGAATTGACGAGATTCGTCCGCTTGCGGCAGAGGTTGGTTTGATTCCGCGTGTACACGGTTCCGCGATGTTCACCAGAGGTCAGACACAGGTTATGACAATCACCACTTTGGGTCCGGTGTCCGATGCCCAGATTCTGGACGGCATTGACAACGAAGAAACAAAGCGTTATATGCACCAGTACAACTTCCCGTCCTACTCTGTCGGTGAAACAAAACCGTCCAGAGGTCCGGGTCGTCGTGAAATCGGTCACGGCGCATTGGCAGAACGCGCTTTGGAACCGGTTATTCCTCCGGTAGAAGAATTTCCATATGCATACCGTCTGGTATCCGAGGTTCTTTCTTCTAACGGTTCCACTTCTCAGGGCTCCATCTGTGCATCCACCCTTTCGTTGATGGACGCAGGTGTTCCGATTAAAGCTCCTGTTGCAGGTATTTCCTGCGGTTTGATTACCGAAGGTGACCGTTGGATGACAATGGTTGATATTCAGGGATTGGAAGACTTCTTCGGCGATATGGACTTTAAGGTAGGCGGTACTCATAAGGGTATCACTGCAATTCAGGTAGATATCAAGATTGACGGTTTAACTTTGGATATTATTGCAGAAGCATTTGAAAAAACACGCAAAGCAAGAATCTATATTCTGGATGAAATCATGCTCAAGGCTCTGCCTCGTCCAAGAGCGGAAGTAAATGAGTACGCTCCGAAGATGGTAAGTCTGAAGATTCCGGTAGACAAGATTCGTGAAGTAATCGGCTCCGGCGGCAAAGTAATCCAGAAAATCTGCGCAGAGTGCGATGTTAAGGTTGACATTGAAGAAAACGGCGATGTATTTGTTTCCGGTATCAAGAAAGAAAATGTAAACCGCGCAGTCAGCATGATTGAAACAATTGCCCGTGATCCGGAAGTCGGCGCGTTCTATAAAGGCAGAGTTACCAAACTGATGAACTTCGGCGCATTTGTTGAAATTGCTCCGGGAAAAGAAGGTTTGGTTCACATCTCCAAACTTGACACCAAGCGTGTTGAAAAGGTAGAAGATGTTGTCAATGTAGATGACGAAATTTTGGTTAAAGTAACCGATATTGACAGCCAGGGAAGAATTAACCTCTCCAGAAAAGACGCATTGATTGCGATGGAAAATAAACAGAAGAAAAACGCAGAATAATTTTGCGTAAAGCTCAAAACCACCCAATGAAACGGGTGGTTTTGATTTTATGGGAAAAAATAAAAAAAGAAAGAAGGGAAACAGGTGGAGTTGCTGCAATTACGATATTTTTTGACAGTTGCAAAAACAGGACATATGACTTCGGCAGCACAGAAACTGAATGTTTCACAGCCGGTGTTGAGCAAAAGCATTAACCGCTTGGAAGAGGAACTTGGCGTGGCGCTGTTTGACCGAGTGGGAAGAAGAATCCAGCTGAATAGCTACGGAAAGGTTTTTCAGAAAAATATCAGCAAGGTGCTGAAACTGTTGGATTATTCGGTGCAGGAGGTTCAAAATTTGGATAAAGAGGGAGTATATGAAATACGAATCCAGATTGCTGCCGCAGCAGCTCTTTCCGTGCGCTTAATTCGCGATTTTGCCCTGCTGTATCCCAATATTACCTTTAAGCTGGAACAAAACGAAACGCATAGTATCTGGGATAAGGAGGAAGACGTAGATGTTTTAATTACTTCCTCACGAAGAGAGGATATTTTGCCAAACAGTATCACGCTGTTCTCGGAGGAGATTGCAATCGGTGTTTCGGAACAACACCCGTTAAGCCGCTATGACAGCATTGAACTGAGCAAGATTCAGAATGAAAACTTTATCGAACGCCGTCCCGATAATAATTTCAGAAAGCTGACGGACAGTTTTTTCAGAGAAGCAGGATTGAGAAGAAACATTTCTTTCGAGTGCGATTCACCCGATGTTGTCCTCTCATTGATTCAGAGCGGAATGGGAATAGGTTTTATCGGAATGAAATCTGTGCGTATGGACGGTATTAAAATGCTGCATGTCACCGATACTGAATGTGAGAGATTTGTAGAATTACAATGGCCGGAGAATCATTACCGCAACCCGGGTGTGCTGAAATTTGTGGAATTCTCACAAAAATATTTTGAGAAATATCGTTAAAATGAATAGAAGAGAAAAAGGGAAGGTTGAAGAATACCTTCCCTTTTTCTTTTATTATGAAATCGTTTTTCATCTGTTTTTAATGGAATTACAGCCGGAAAAGGCAAAAACAGAAGGAATATTCAGTCTTTTTTTCATCTTTACGGAAATAACTGTCATAAATCAGTCAAAAGTAATGGTTACTATGGAAAAGCGCAACTTTGACAGCATGATCAGAAAGACAAATCAATAGCTTTAAAGCTATTGATTTTATTTTTTATATCTATTAGACAGAATCAGTTTAAGGTGCTATCATAGTGGTGCAATCTAAATTTGGCAGCAGTATTTCTGTTATCAGGCTGCCCGATGCAGAAAAGAGGAGGAATTGATTTATGGAAGAAAAGAAAACAAAAGGCAAAACAGGAACCGTCAACTGTATGATAGCGGCGTTGGTTATCTGTTTGATTGCGGAAGCAATCGGACCATTGGAATTTAAGGTGTTCGGTATTGATGTAAAAATCATGACATTGATCTGGGCAATCATTATGGGTATTCTTCTTTCTCCGCATCTGTTGGGAAAGGTGATTCCCGCTTTGAAAAAGTTTATCGGAAAAGAAGAGATTGAAAGAGCGCCGTTTCTGCTTTCTTTGGTTTTGTACCCGCTGGGCATTATGTTCGGTATCAGCGCAGGACCGAAAATCGGCGTTGTATTTGAATCCGGTCTGGCATTGATTCTTCAGGAATTCGGTAATATGGGAACCATGCTGATTGCGCTGCCGTTGGCAATCTTTATGGGACTGGGCAGAAGCTCGGTAGGCGCTACCTTCTCTCTGTGCCGCGATACGGCTTTGGGTATTACCGGCGACAAATATGGATTAAACTCGGAAGAAGGCGTGGGAACGCTGGGAACCTATATCAGCGGAAGCGTTTTCGGAACTCTGTTCTATTCTTTCCTGGCTCCGGTCAGCTTGATGATGGGATTCCACCCATACGCTTTGGCAATGGCTTCCGGTATGGGAAGCGCTTCGATGATGCAGGCGGCAACCGCAGCTTTGGTCAATGCAGCTCCTGCTTTTGAAGAACAGATTTTGGCATATTCCGCAACCAGCGGTCTGCTTACTTCGGTAACCGGCGTTTATATGGAATTGTTCCTTGCGTTGCCTCTTGCAAACTTCATGTATAAGAAGTTACACCGACCGATTGAAAATCTGAGAGCAAAAGTATTTCGAAAAAAAGCGTAGGGAATCAAGGCGATAGCAGAAAGGAGTAGGAAGTAATCTTCCGTACACAATTATGAAAGAAACAACAGCTAAAATATTAGAGCAGATTAAAATTGTTATTTTTATCTATATGATTATCTGCGCAGTGCAGATGTTTTCTCTGCACACCTCCCCGATTGACCTGCTGGCAGCATCGGCAGTCAGCTTTACCCTGGTTGTATTGGCAATCGTAGCAAAAAACTTTGTAAAGCATCCTGATTTACCAGGCTTTGCATGGGCTACCGTCATTTCTTTCCTGCTGACTTTGCCAATTTCCCCATTGAGCGATTTTATTGTAAACACTGTAGGAAAATTTAACTTTACACTGGTTGGTCTGCCCCTGCTTGCGTTTGCGGGCATTTCGGTAGGCGAACAGTTGGGCGTATTAAAGAAGCTGAGCTGGAAGATTGTCGTTATTTCTTTCTTGGTTATGGCGTCCACTTACTGGGGTTCTGCTTTGATTTCTCAGATTGTGATGACCTTAAATCACACCATTTAATTGTTCCCAAAATTGTTCTATCTAAATAAATTGTCATGAAAATGAAAAAAGGAGAATGAAAAATGAGCATTGAAAAATCTGTTGTAAAAAAAGAAATTCAGCTTGCAGCCTCCGAACATAAAGAAGAACTGGAAAAAGTTTCTTCTTACATTTTTGAAAATCCGGAACTTGCTTTTCATGAAGAGAAGGCGCAGCAGGCTTTGTGCGAACTGCTGGAAAACAACGGTTTTCAGGTGACAAGAGGAGTAGGAGGTATTTCCACTTCTTTTGAAGCGGTATATGATACCGGCAGACCGGGCAAAAAGATTGCATTTATGGCAGAATATGACGCTCTGCCGGAAATCGGTCACGGCTGCGGACACAACATCATCGGCACAAGCTCGGCAGGTGCAGGTATCGTCTTGAAAGAGATGATGGAAAAGCACGAGCTGAACGGTGTACTGAAAGTAATCGGAACTCCCGCAGAAGAGAGAGTGGGCGGAAAAATCCTGATGCTCAGAGAGGGCGTTTTTGAAGGATTGGATGCTGCAATGATTATGCACCCAACCGATGCAACCATTCCGGACGATATTTCTTTTGCTTGTGTCAACATTGAATTTGTATTCCACGGTAAACCGGCTCATGCAGCAGCTTTCCCATGGAGAGGGGCGAACGCGCTCAGCGGTGTTATCCAGATGTTCAACGCGGTAGATGCAATGCGTCTGCACCTGAAAGACTTTACCCGTGTTCACGGAATCATTACAGAAGGCGGAACCGCACACAATACCATTACCGACCGTGCAGTTTGCCTGTTTAATATCCGTGCGCTGGAATTTGATTACTTAAAAGAAGTAATTAAAATCATTGAGGATTGCGCAAAAGGAGCTGCTCTCTGCACTGGAACAACGGTAGAAATTAACCAGAAAGACGAAATCACTAAAGATGTAAGAAACAATAAACAGCTGGTTTCTTACTTCCGCAATAACATGGAATTTATGGGCGAGCCGTATATTGAACGCGATTTAACACAGGGTATCGGTTCGACAGACGTTGGAAACGTAACTCATGAAATCCCTGCAATTCAGGCTTACATCGGTCTGAAAGAAGGCATTGCAACCCATACCAAAGAGTTTGCCGTTGCAGCAGGCGGAGAAGAAGGCAAGCGCGCGTTGACAACAGCGGTTCAGCTGCTGGCAATGAGCGGTCTTGATGTACTGTGTGAAGAATAGAAAATAACATCGGAGGAATGACAGATGATTTTAAAGCATCTGATGGAGATTTACGATATTTTAGATGACAGCAAGGCATCGGGAGAACGGGTAAAAGAATATTTATTGGGGATTGACCCGCAGGCAAATGTAGAAACTTACCCGATTCAAGGTCCAAAAGGTTCTACCGATATGGTTCGCGTAAGAATCGCGGGCAAAAACGGAAAATCCAAAGGAGGAAATGCACCGACCATCGGTCTGCTGGGAAGATTGGGAGGAATCGGAGCAAGACCGGAAGTAACCGGTTTTGTTTCCGACGGAGACGGAGCGTTGGCTGCTTTGAGCGCAGCGGCAGAGCTGCTGAATATGGCAAAAAAAGGCGATGTTCTGGAAGGTGATGTGTTTATTTCGACACACGTCTGTCCGGATGCTCCTACCATGCCGCACAAGCCGGTTCCGTTTATGGGTTCTCCCGTCAGCATGGCAGAGGTTAATCGCGAAGAAGTTACCGATGAATTAGATGCAATTCTTTGTGTAGATACTACCAAGGGCAACCGAATTTATAACAAAAAGGGTCTGGCAATTTCTCCTACTGTAAAAGAGGGATACATTCTGCGTGTCAGCGAAGATTTGCTTTCTATTATGGAGATGGCAACCGGTGAGCTTCCGGGAGTATTTGCGCTGACAACACAGGACATTACCCCATATGGCAACGGTGTATTCCATTTAAACAGCATTTTGCAGCCTTCTACCGCAACAAAAGCGCCGGTAGTTGGGGTTGCAGTAACAACACAAAGTACCGTACCGGGCTGCGCTTCCGGTGCGACCCACTTTGAAGATGTGGAAGAAGCCGCAAGATTTATGATTGAAGTTGCCAAAGCGTTCGGCGCCGAGCGATGCAGCTTTTACGATGCAGAGGAATACGCACACCTGTTGGAGCTGTACGGTTCGATGACCCACCTTCAGACTTTGGGAAAAGCCGACAACTAATATTACCATCTACTTCCTCAACCATAAAACACATTTGCAAAAACACCCGAAAAAGCCGAAGGAATATATTCCTTCGGCTTTTTCCTATTCTCTTATTCGACAGAAACTCTTAAACGGCTTCCGCAAACCGAAGGAGAAACAATAATACGGGAATGAATCCGTTCATACAGTTGGGGAACATGGGAAATAATTCCAACCAGTCGGTCATTTTCCCGCAGAGAAAGCAGCGTTTGAACAGCATGGTCTAAAGCCTGCTCGTCTAAGCTGCCGAATCCTTCGTCAATAAACATGGTTTGAATTCGGATTCCTCCGGAATGTTGCTGAACCACCTCAGCCAATCCCAACGCAAGCGCAAGAGAGGTCTGGAAACTCTCGCCGCCTGACAGGGTAGAAACATGTCGGGGAATACCGGTATAACTGTCCAGAATTTCCAAATCAAGTCCCGAGGAGGTGTTTCTGCGGGAGCGGTCTTTCTTTCTCATCAGCTGATACCTGCCGCAGCTCATATTGGAAAGATGTAAGTTTGCAACCGAAATAATCTGCTCAAAATATCCGGAGAGAACATAGCTTTCAAAGGAAAGTCGCTGTACATTTTTTCCGCGCGACAACTGATAGAGATTTCCCACCGTTTCAAATTCCTTTTGCAGCTGTTCTAATTTTTGAAACTGCTGTTCAATGGCATTTTTTAATTTGCTGTTCAGTTCATATCTTGCGTGAAGGTCGGTGTATCCTTGTTGTCGAAGCAGATACTCTCGCTGAAAAAAAGCAAACTGCTGTCTTAATTTTTCAAGGTCGGGGCGCGGCTGCGAACCGATCTGTTCATTTAATTGCAGCAGTCGGCTTTGCGAGGAAAGGGTCTGTTTTTGGTGTTCCTCCAATTCCTGCTTTAATCTTTCCCGAAGGGGAAGTCGGGTTAACAGCTGACAAAAGCTGTTTTCATCGGGAAAATCATGTTCTTTTAACAGATTGCAAAAAAGCTCCTCCTGTTTTTCGCGGCGTTGATTCAGTAAATTTCGGTCATCGGAATATTGAGAAACCGACATTTGCAGACGGCTGATTTGGCTGTTGGCATTTTGATATTCCTCGGTTATTTGCTGAATCTTTATTTTCAGCTGCAATTCCTGTTTGGATAAATCAGAAAAAAGATTCTGAATATTTTCTTTGGAAAATTCTTTGGGCAGGCAGGAGAGAACAGAACTTTTTTGTTCCTCCAACATTTTTAAGGTTGCCTGACAGGCGCTGACCTGCTGCTGCATCGGAAGAATTTGTTCTCGAAGATAGTCGGTATCAAAGTAGCGGGAGTGAGAAACTTTCGATAAAGCGATGAAAGAAGAGATTTCCTGTTCCAGATGCCGATAATCTTTGGTAAGCCGTTCCGAAACCTGCTGCATGGAGGAAATGGGAGAGTCGGGGGCAATCAGCTGCGAGCGGGAAATCAGTTCCTCAAACAGCGTTTTTCGGGAGGAAAGGGTTCCGTATATCTGTTGCGCTGTTTGGTTGAGGGTATCGACATCTTCCTGTTTGACTGCATTTTCTTCGGAAAAAGAGGCAGGAGCAGGGTGATGAACCGAGCCGCAGACCGGACAAGGTTTGCCTTCGGTAAGTTCTTGCGCTAAGACGGCAGACTGCGCAAAACGGAGCTGCTGCCTTGCCTGATGATACTGAAAAAGGGCGGTATCAAACTCGGCATTGAGCGAGTCAATCTCGGTTTTTAATCGAATGGCGCGGCTGACCTGTTCCGTTTGCTCTTTTAGCACAGAGCGTTTCAGTAGAAGTCGGCTCAAAGCTGCGCTGCGCTGCGCCTGTGCCAGAGCTTTTTGTTCGCTTTTTTCTTTTTGACAAAGTTCTTCATATTGTTCTGCCAGAGAAAGTTGTTGTTTTAATTGCTGCAAATGGGTAATCAGTTGGTCGCGTTGGGTTTGATAGCGGTCAATTTTTTGAAATTCGTCATTGACAGCGGAAAATTCCTGCTGAAATTCCAAAAGTTCCCGCTGCGCTTTTTTCAGCTGTTCGTCCTTTTGCGTTTTCTGAGCGCGGTAATCCTGCAACAGATTAAAGGGAACAGAAAGAGCTGCGGCAGTTTCCAGTTGTTTGATCTGTTCTTCTTTTTGGCTGATTTGAGGTTGCTGCCGGGAAAGATCTGATAACAGTTCTTCCAACTGAATTTTTGACAGGAACATTTTTTCCAGTTCTTCCGCTTTTTCCAGGTCAATCCGACGCAGATTCTCCTGCGCTTGCTCTAAATTTGTTTGATATTGTTTGAGTAATTGGTGCTGTTTGGGAAGTTGGGCTTTCAGATGAGAACAAACCTCGCGAACAGAAGGATATTCGGCGTGAATAAGCTGAGATAACGCATCATCATCGGTATCATCTAATTGGGAAAGCATGGAGAGTGCAGTTTGTTGGGCAGTTTCTGCCTCTTTTTGAATTTCGGAAGATTTTTCACCCAACGAGACAGTGAAATTTTCATAAAGGCGTGTCTGAAAAATCTGACGGAAAATTTCCTGCTTGTCTTTGCTGGAAGCGTCTAAAAATTTACGAAATTCTCCCTGTGCTAACATGACGATTTTTCTGAATTGTTCGCAATTTAATCCAAGCAGCTGTTCGATTTTTAAATTTGCATCGCGTCCGGTGAGGACTTCATCGTTGGGCAGAGTGAAATGTACCTCGCCGGCAAATTCAATCATCTCTTTTTTTCGTTTGGAATAAATCATCTGTTTGGGGACGCGGCGAATCCGATAAATTTTATCCTCTAAAGAAAAGTGAAATTCTACATAGCAAAGCTCCTGCTCCGGTGCGTGATGGCTCTTCATTCCGTCTACAGAACGGGCATTGCCGCTGGCATGGGCATATAAAGCGTAGCATATTGCGTCAAAAATGGTGGTTTTTCCCGCTCCGGTCGGACCGGAAATTAAAAAAAGTCCGCTTTCAAACTGAGTAAAATCAATTTCTGCCGTTTCGGGATAGGGCCCGAACGCATGAAAGCGAAGATAGGTCGGTTTCATAAAATACACCCCTTTTCATACAGATTACAAAAGAGTTTGTTTTAACTCGCAAAGCAGTTCCCGCACAACTTCCATCTGGGTCCGGTTGGGTTCTTCCTGCGTTACCTGACGATAAAACTCTTCAAACAACAGGTCGGCAGGGGCGTCGGCAAGGTGTGGGGACAGCGATTGGGTAGGAGTTGGCATACATTTCGGAAAAACAAGACCGAGTGTGTGAGGATAAACCTCACGTAAACGGCTCATCGCATTTAAAACAGGACCCTGCGACAAAATACGGGCGAAGATGTAGTCATCGCTTGCAAGTTCCGGTTTGCACAGCTCTTCCATACTGCCTTCAATCACCCGCAAATCCCGCCGAGGGGTGAGCGGAACTGTTTTTATATCAAGGGTTCCTTTTTCTTTTAATTCCACAATGGTGACGGATTTTTTGCTTTTCGCTTCGTCCACCGAATATTTCAGCGGAGAGCCGCTGTACCGCATCTTATCGCTTCCTGCCCGCTGTGCAGAGTGAAGATGCCCCAATGCAACGTAGTCAAAGCAGTCTGCGCAGGAAAGGTCGGTTAAATCCGATGTTCCGACTGAAGTTTCCGAACCGCTGATTTCCGGCTGTTCGGCGTTTTGCTTGATAAAAAATCCGTGAGCCAGCAGGATATTTCGTTCTTCGGGGTGAATCTCATCGGAATTTTGTTCTATAATTTTTTGAAATGCCTGAGAAGCGGTGCGAATTTCGGAATCCTGATAAGCAAGGCGAACCTGCTGCGGAAGAAAGTAAGGGAGGAGAAAAAAATTGATAGGACCAAAACAATCTTGCAGAGTGACCTTCCGAAGGCGAGGTTCAAATCCGCCCGACAGATATAAACCGCTTTTTTCCAAAAGACGGCTGGCATAAGCGATACGGCGGGCAGAATCATGGTTTCCGCTGACAGCGAGGATGGGAATCTGAAATCGGGAGATAAAGTCGGTGAAAGTTTCGTCCAACAATCCGACAGCCTGTGCAGAAGGGAGAGAACGGTCATATAAATCCCCGCTGATTAAAACAGCGTCCACCTGTTCCCGTTCAATCACGGAGCCTATCTGCTCCAAAATATATTCCTGGTCCGATAGAAGGGAAAATTCAAACAAGCTGCGTCCGATGTGCCAGTCGGAAGTGTGCAGAAATTTCATAGCAAAACTCCTTTTTACAGATGATAGTGCCCTTATTATACCATAAATCGAAGGAAAAAAGAATAAGGGATAATCTCTCTGCCAAAGAATAAGGAAAAGGAGGGATTATCGGTGAATTTGAACGGTAAAAAACGCTGGGAAATTTGCCTGTTTTCGGCAATCGGTCTTGCCTTGTATGAGCTTGCGGCAGAAAGTTCGTTCTTTTTGATGGAAAGCTTTTTTATATTGACAGCGTTCTTTTTTCCGGCAGAAGAAAGAAAATTGTTGTTTTCTCCGACAGTTTTTGTAAAAAACAGTCTTTGTCTGTTTACTCCGATTTGGACTGTGTGGACAACGATTGGAATTTATTTGATTTGGGAGATTGTTTCTGTCGCTTATTCCTCCTATCCGCAGGGAACGGCAGAAAAATATCGGGTGGTTTTGCTGATGGCAGGTTTGTCCTTTTTGTTTCTGCAAAGCGATAAGACGCACTCAAACGGAATAGAGATGCTTGAGAAAACGATGATGTATGCCGGAACAGCGGCAGCGGCAATCGGATTGCTTCACGCTTTTATTCCGGTTATCTACCCTGTTTTATACGGAAAAAGGATTTCCCTGCGGATAGACTATAATCTGTTTTCACAGGTGATTTTAATGGGAATGACGGCGGGAATTCAGCTGGTCAGGAAAAAGCGGTTTGCCCGTCCTTTTGAGTTCGGACTGATTTTGCTTTGTGCGCCCGCAATTATTTTAAGTTCCTCCAGAAGGAATACTGTGTTTTTGATTGTTGTTCTTTTGCTGAGAATGGCAGACGAGTTGTTTTTGAAAAAATCAGAAAAAAAGAAGAGAACGCTTGCTCGGTGGTCGTTGCTTTTTGTCTTGATTTTTTTCATTACGGTAGCGTTACAGTGGGGACTGAATCGACAATATGAACGATTGATGCAGAGGGAAGTTGAGATTACTTTGCAGTCGGCGGGGTCTGCGCTGGAACGGTACGAACCCGGGAAAAAAGAGCAGGGAAGTTCCAAACGCAAACTGATATGGTCGATCGCGGCAGAAGAATATTTGAGTTTTTCGGATTCGGAAAAAATATTCGGAAAAGGCTTTGGGTATGACCGTCTGATTTATCAAATCAGCGATTCCGAAGAGTTGACGCAGGCATATTCTGCGGAATCCAAGAAGAATCTTTCCGCTCACTGCTTTGTTTTAACCGACCTGTTAAACGGGGGAGCGGTACAGGCAGTTTTGGGGATTTCAATTTGGGTACAGATTGGAATTTATCTGCTGAAAATGCTGTTAGAAAAACAAGAGGACGGAATGTTTTTTGTTGTTACGCTGGGAATGGTCTTTTTAAACAATCTGATTTCCAACCGCTACGGATTTTTGTACGATAAATATTTCTGGTTGCTGCTTTGCGGTTTAACAATGAAAAACAAAACGGAATCTTTACGGCAAGCGGAAAAGTAATTGCGAAGAAAAGGGAAGATGTGATACAATACAATCAAAAGCAAACCGAAACAGCAAGGAGGATAAAGGGAATGTTGATTCCGATTTTGGGTCGGGCAGGCAGCGGAAAAACAACGCTGATTCTGAAAAAGATGGAACAGGCGGCAAAACAGGGCAGCAAGGTACTTTTAATTGTGCCGGAACAGTTTTCTTTTGAGATGGAAAAAGCGGTGTTTGAACGTTTGGGCGGCGAGCTTGCCATGCAGGCAGAGGTATATAGCTTTACCCGCTTGTGCCATCATGTTTTTTCACAGCTTGGTGGAATGGCAGGAGAATATGTCAGCGATGCGGCAAGACAGATTTTAATGAGCCTTGCTTTGGGACAGGTAAAGGACCGATTGGACCTTTATTCCCGGCAGGCAAAAAATATGTCGTTTGTCGGAACCATGCTGCGTCAGGTGGAGGAATTTAAAAATGCGGGAGTAACGCCCGAACAGCTGCGTGATTTTTCTTCGGAAACCGCTTTGCCTCAGTTGGCGCAGAAAACGGCGGAGCTGTCCGATATTTATGAATACTATCAGGCTTTGCTTTCTAATCGCTTTCGTGATGAAAAGGACTGCATTATGAAATGCTGCTCCTTATTGGAAGGAAAAGGTTATTTTCGGGACAGCGTTATCTTTATCGACTCGTTTATGACTTTTATGGCAGGAGAAAAAAAGCTGATTCAGCTGATGCTTTCCGAATGTAAAGAACTGTATCTTTCTATGCCGGCGGACAACCTTTCTCTTTCCGCTACATCGGGACAAAAAGAAGCGCAGGAAACAGAATTGTTTGGAGAACAGCCGATTGATGACGGAACCTTTGATACTGCAAAGGAAACGCTGATGCGATTTATTCAACAGGCGAAGCAGATGGGGCAAACGGTACAGACGCCGATTCTGTTAAAGGAAAGTTATCGCTTTTCCAATGCGGAACTGCGTTTTTTGGAGCGTTGGCTTCCAAGCGTACATCAATGCGTCTATGACGGGGAAAATAAGGCAGTATCCGTTCTTAAAACACAGAATCCGTATGAGGAGATTCGTTGGTTAGCTGCTCAGATTGTTCGTTTAACCAGAGAAAAAGGGATAGCTTATCGACAGATTGCCGTAATTGCAAGGCAGATAGACCCGTATTTAACGGCAATCGAGGATTTGTTCCCCAAATATCAGATTCCGTTTTTCCTGGACAGAAGGGAAGATGTGCAGTCTATCCCGTTGTTTTCTCTGCTTTTTTCTGCGCTGGATGCGTTAAAAAACAATTTTGATACCCAGGATATGCTCGCCCTGGGAAAAAATCCGTTGATGGGTTTGGAAGAAACCAAAACGGCGATGCTGGAAAACTATTGCTTTTTGTGGGGAATTGACCATAAATTGTGGCTGAACGGGGAAGGATTTGAAAATAACCCCAGAGGATTAACCGATACCTTTACCGACCGCGATCATGAAGAATTACAGGAGGTTCGGCAAACGGCAGAACAAATTGTACAACCATTAACAGAGCTCAAAGAACGGTTGGATCACCCGACCGGAGAGGGTTTTGCCCGCGCATTGTACCAATTTTTGATAGACACCGGAGCAAAGCAAAGACTGGAAGAGCAGGCAAACAAAATCGGATTGAGCGAGGAAGAACAGAGAACGCTCAGCCTGAATCGGGGCGCATGGGAAATTTTGATGGATTTGCTGGATATTTTTTCCCATGTTTTACAGGAAATAAATCTGCCGTTTGAGCAGCTCAGAGAGCTGTTCCGTATGGCAGCGCTGGCAAGCGACATCGGCTCGATTCCAAACACGCTTGACCAGGTTTCTATCGGCAGCGCAGACCGTATGCGTCCCAATCAGCCGCGGGTAACGATTGTGATTGGAGCGAATCAGGGGGAATTTCCTCCGCAGCTTTCGGAAAACGGTTTATTTTCCGAGGCAGAGCGCGACCGCCTGTCGGAAAGCGGGATTCAGCTGAACCCTTCTGTGATGAAATTGAGCGATTATGAAAAATATTACTTATATTCCGCTCTCACCAGCGCGTCGGAACAGCTGATTGTGAGCTTTCACGAAGCAAAACTGACAGGAGAAGCAACGCCCCCCTCCTCGGTGATTTCTGCATTGGAAAAGATGTTTCCGAACTGTGAGATTTCGGCAGAAACGTTGGGTGACGAATTTTATATTGCAAACAATCGAACCGCATTTGAGATTCTTTGCAGAAATATCCGAAAAGATACTCCGTTCACCGCTTCCTTAATGGAATATGTGAAGACAACGGAATATGCGCAGCGATTGGAAAAGGTGCTTTCGGTTGTTCGTTCGGGAGGGTTTCGGATTCAGGACAGAGAGATTTCCCGCCTGTTGTTCGGCAGCCGCATGAGGTTGTCGCCTTCTCGTGTGGAGCGATATTTTACCTGCCCGTTTTCCTATTTTTGTTCGGGCGGGTTAAACTTACAGCCGCGCCGCAAGGTAGAAATTTCCCCGATGCAGTCGGGTACGGTCATTCATTTTGTGTTGGAAAAAATGGTTTCTAAGCATGGCGGCAAGGGATTATCCGCGCTTTCTCATCAGGAAATTCAGCAGGAAATAGAGCAGCTGCTCAAAGAATTTCTCTCCGACCGCGTCAGTCGAAGCGAAGCGCTGAGCAAACGCTTTCATTACCTGTTTGAGCGTTTGAGTATTACCCTCACCCGACTTGTCCGCCAGTTGGCGCAGGAATTTCAGCAGAGCGAATTTGAACCGGTTCGCTTTGAACTTCCGATTCGTCAGGGAGGAGAGGTTGCTCCGCTGGAGCTTTGTCTGGAAAATCAAACAAAAGTCAGCATTGAGGGAATTGTGGACCGAGTGGATTTGATGGAGAAAGACGGACGCAAATATGTTCGCGTAGTAGATTATAAGTCGGGCAGCAAACTGTTTAAGTTGGACGATGTTTATTACGGATTAAACTTGCAGATGCTGATTTACCTGTTTTCTATCTGGAAAAACGGAAAAGGACAGCTGAAAGATTGTTTGCCGGCAGGCGTTTTGTATCTTCCGGCAAAGGACCATATCATTACCGCCTCCCGGGAAACAACCGATGAACAGATAGAAAAAGAACATCGAAAAAAATATAAAATGAACGGACTGATTTTGGAAGACCCTGTCTGCGTAGCGGGCATGGAACGCGAAGTTTCCGGGGTGTTTATTCCGGTAAAAACCAAAAGCGACGGCAGTTTTGACGCGCGCTCAAGTTTGGCGAGCTTAGAGCAGATGGGATGTATTCAAAAGCACATCGAATTTGTTCTGTCCGAGATGGCGCAGCATTTGCAGCAAGGGAAGATAGAGGCGGTTCCCTCAAACGGTTTGGGGTACGAGCCGTGCAAATACTGCGATTATAAGTCCATCTGTCAGCATCAGCAGCAGGACCCGGAAAAGAAACTGAAAGAAATCGGCAAAGAGGAATTTTTTGCGCAGTTAAGGGAGGAACAGCAAAATGCAGACCAATAAACCGAAGTGGACGCCGGCGCAGCAGCAGGCAATCTCCAGCCGAGGGGGGACGGTACTGGTTTCGGCAGCGGCAGGCAGCGGAAAAACCGCTGTTTTGGTGCAGAGGGTTATTGAAATTCTCACCGATACCGAACACCCGGTCGATGCAAATAAAATCCTTGTTGTCACCTTTTCCAATGCTGCCGCCGAAGAAATGAAGCAGAGAATCCAGACAAGGCTGTCCGAGCTGATTGCGCAAAATCCGACCGACCGTTATTTGATGCGGCAAAGGACGCTGTTGTCCGCTTCTCACATCAGTACGGTACATTCTTTTTGTCTGGATTTGGTGCGGGCAAATTTTCAGCTTCTGGATATTCCGGCAGATTTTCGTTTGGGCAGCGAAAGTGAGATTAAGCTGTTGGAGGAAGAGGTTGCGCAGGCGACAATAGAGCAAAACTATGAAGAGAATGACGGCAGATTTTCCGACTTGGTAGAGTTGGTTTCGTCGGGCAGAGATGACAGCGGACTGATGAATGTTTTGCGCAGATTGTACGCCTTTGTACGCTCCCACCCGTTTTATCAAAGTTGGCTGGACGAAAAAAGGTTGATGTATGACGATACCATTCCGGTCGGCAAAACAGTTTGGGGAAAGGTAATCTTGGATTATGCGGTGAACGCGACCTTTTACGCGCAGTCGCAGCTTCGTCGGGCGATTGAGGAAATCAAAGGCGACGAGGTGATGGAAAAAGCCTATCTCTCCGCTTTTGAAAGCGACCTTGCGGTGTCGGAGCAGCTGCACTATCAGCTCAATGTGGGCAAATGGGACGATGTTTGCCGCTTTCTTTCCGGAATTTCCTTTCAGCGCCTGGGTTCTTTGAGAAATTACCGGGACGATGAGAAAAAGGAACTGGTTCAATCGCTGAGAAAGTCGGCGCAGGGTATCATAAAGGAATTAAAGGAAAAACTGTTTTGTGTGGACGAGCAGGGATTTGCCGAAGATATCCGCTTTTTAAAACCGAAGATTGAAACGCTGTTTGACCTAACTTTGGATTATGACAGACGGCTTTTGCAGGCAAAGCGGGAAAAGAATCTGTTGGATTTTTCCGACCTGGAACACTTTGCCGTGCAGCTGTTGGTAAACGAGGAAAACGGCGAACAGAAGAAAACGCAGCTTGCAAGGGAACTGGAAGAACAGTTTGCCTATGTCCTGGTAGACGAGTATCAGGATACCAATGCAACCCAGGATATGATTTTCCGCAGCGTGTCCAAAGAAGATAACCTGTTTATGGTCGGAGATGTCAAACAAAGTATCTATCGCTTTCGTCAGGCAATGCCGGAAATTTTTATCGAAAAGCGAAATACCTTTTCCGATTATGACGGAAAGCATTATCCCGCAAGGATTGTTCTTTCCCACAATTTCCGTTCTAGACAGCAGGTAACGGACAGCATAAACTTTATCTTTCAAACGCTGATGAGTCGCGAAGTCGGAGAAATTGACTATGATCAAACGGAAAGTCTGACCGCTGCGGCGCAGTATCCCGAAACACAGGACGCAGATACCGAGTTTCATTTAATAGAAAACGATAACGAGGAGATTGCCGACCAGTTGGCAGAGGCGGCTTACGCAGCGCAAAAAATAAAATCGCTGTTGGAGGAAGGTTTTCCGGTATCGGAAAACGGAGCGCTGCGCCCGGTTCAGCCAAAGGATATCTGTATTTTGCTGCGTTCCATGAAAAATAAAGCGGAGGTGTACAGCGGAGAACTGTCAAAACTGGGAATCGAGGTTTGGGCAGACTCGTCTTCCGGTTTTTTGGAAACGGTGGAGGTGTCCACAGCGCTTTCTATCCTGCGAGCGGTGGATAATCCGCTGATTGATATTGAGCTGACCGCTGCGATGATGTCGCCGGTCTACGCGTTCAGCGCGGACGATATGGCAGTCATCCGCATGAAAGACCGTACAGGACATCTGTACTTAAACTGTCAAAGGATTGCCGCGGGAGAAGATTTGACCGAACAGGAAGAAAAACGCCGGGAAAAATGCCGTGACTTTTTGCAGTCATTTGCGCAGCTGCGCGAGATTGCGGCGTCCGGTCCTGCGCATCGAACCCTTCAGCAGATGATAGACAAAACCGGTTTATGGGATTTGGTGCTGTCGATGAAGTACGGGGAACGGAAAAAGGCAAATCTCCGTCTGTTGATTCAATATGCCAAAGAATATGAGGCGGGAGGACAGAAAGGAATCGCGGGATTTCTGCGCTTTATTGATAAGATGGTGCAGCGGGGCGAGGACTGGTCCTGTGCAAGTTCGGTGACGGACAGTTCAAATGCAGTGCGAATTATGAGTATCCATCATTCCAAAGGACTGGAGTTTCCGGTTGTGTTTTTATGCGACACTTCCAAAAAATTTAATACGCAGGATTTAAGGAGCAACATTCTGCTTCATTCTCAATTAGGCTTTGCCTGCTGCGTTCGGGATTTTGTGACCAGAAAGCAGTATTCCACCGTACCGATGGAGGCATTAAAGTTGGAATTGGAACGCTCGATGCTTTCGGAGGAAATGCGAATTTTATATGTTGCTCTGACTCGCGCAAAGGAAAAACTGATTATCACATCGGTGCAGAATCAGTTGGAAAAGAAGATTTCTTCCTATGTAACCGGGCTCACCGAACGAAAAACTGTCTCCCCGTATATTGTGCGAAGCGCGGGGAGTTATGCGGATTGGTTTTTGATGTGTCTGGTTTACCACCCTGACTTTACCAAACTGTGCGCTGACTGCGGTTGTTTGCCGGAGGATGTCATTACCTTCCCACAGTGCAGAATCCGTCCGGTGCTGGCAAAGGTTAGTTTGCAGGAGGAAAAAACTGTCGGTGAGGAGCTTACCTTTTCCGCTCAGCCGGATAAGGAAATTGTCAGCCGCTTGAAAACGCTCTGCACCGATACCTATCCGGACCCCGATGCAAGGGAAATTGTAACTAAGCTCTCGGTTTCTCAAATTGTTCATCAAGGCGAGGAAGAAGCGCCGTTTCAGCGGGAACCTTCCTTCTTAAAGAGGGAAGAACAGGGGTTGTCCGGCGCGCGAAGAGGAACAATTTTACACAGTTTTATGAGCTGCGCCGACCACAAAGCGGCTCGCCGGGATATAGAAGGGGAGATTCGCCGTCTGACCGAGCAGGAATATTTTACCCCGCAGGAGGCGCAGAGCTTAAACCGAAAAGCAATTCAAACCTATTACAATTCCGAGCTGTTTGGTCGGGTGATGCGCTCAAAACTGGTTAAACAGGAGTTCCCGTTTCAGGCGCAGTTGGGAGCGGATGAACTTTCCGAGGTCATAAAGCGAATCGGCAGCCATCGCGTGACCGTTCAGGGAATTGCGGATTTGATTTTTGAAGAAAACGGAAGTTGGATTTTAGTCGATTTTAAAACCGACCGTGTTTCCTCTCCGGAGATTTTAAAACAGCGCTATCGGGAGCAGATGCGCCTGTACGCCAAAATGATAGGACAAATTACCGGAAAACCGGTGACGCAAAAGATTTTATATTCCTTATATTTGGGAAAAGAGGTTATTGTTGACTAAAAATAAGGAAAATGATTCGAGCAATTTGTTCTTATCGTCAAATTGCAAAAAAAGAAAGAAAAGGTATTGACATACTGCCCAAAGCATGGTAAACTAAGTTACGAAAACAAAGCAGAACACGATTCCGTTCTCACCGGCTCACACTGGGTGCAGCAAGGTCAATACTTTGATTATGATCCCGCTTGATTGCGGGTGATTTCATAGTGACTGACAGCGCAGGCGGATTTCGTCTGCGCTTTCGTTTATTTGATGTGCTTTGGAGGTGCTTTACCATTAGCAAAAAGGAAATGCCTATCAATGAGGAAATCAGAGAGAAGGAAATCCGTGTCATCGGTCCCGATGGCAGCCCGCTGGGAATTATGAGCTCGAAAGAAGCGTTGCAGCTGGCACAAAAAGAAAATCTGGATCTTGTCAATATTTCTCCGAAAGCAGTACCGCCGGTTTGTAAGATTATGAACTACGGAAAATACCGCTTTGAACAAGCAAAACGTGAGAAAGAAGCAAAGAAAAAGCAAAAGACAGTCGAGATTAAAGAGATTAGACTTTCTCTGAAAATCGACACACATGACTTTGAAACCAAGGTAAATCAGGCCAAAAAGTTTTTGGAGCATGGGGACAGAGTAAAGGTTGCAATTCGCTTCCGCGGACGCGAAATGGCTCATCCGGAACTCGGCAACGCAACCATCAAGCGTTTTGCGGATGCCTGTGCGGATGTCGGTGTCATTGATAAGCTCCCGAAAATGGAAGGCCGCAGCCTGATTATGTTCATCTCTGCAAAGCCTGCATCGAAAGCAGCAAAACCGACCGCACCGAAAGCGGCTCAACCGCAGGAAACTGCCGAAGAAAACGCTGCCGAATAACCTTTTAAGCAACAACAAGGAGGAAATAACAATGCCAAAGCTCAAAACACATACCGGAGCAAAAAAACGTTTTAAAGTAACAAAAAACGGCAAAGTAAAACGCGCTCATGCGTTCAAACGCCACCTTCTGAATAACGGTCGCAAGACTACAAAACGTAAAAGAGGTCTGAGAAAAGCAGCTTACGCTGACAAGACCAACGTTGCAGCAATCAAACATCTGCTGCCATACGCTTAATTTTTAAAAAACTACCTGACGGAGGGATATACAAATGGCTCGAGTTAAGGGCGCGATGATGACTCGCAAAAGAAGAAAGAAAGTTCTGAAACTGGCGAAAGGCTACTTTGGAAGCAAATCCAGACATTTTAAGATGGCAAAACAGGCTGTTTACAAATCCGGCAACTACGCTTACATCGGTCGTAAACAGAAAAAACGTGACTTCAGAAGACTGTGGATCACCAGAATTTCTGCTGCTTGCCGTGCAAACAATGTTTCCTACTCTGTATTCATCAATGGTTTGAAGAAAGCCGGCATTGATCTGAACAGAAAAATGCTGTCCGAAATCGCTATTCATGATGCAGCAGCATTTACCGCTCTTGTTGAAAAAGCAAAAGCAGCTCTCTAATTTAGAACAAAACGCCCGGGTCGTATGACAGCGGGCGTTCTTTGTTAATCGGAAAAAAGAAGGAGAGGAGGGAAAACAATGCTGCAAACCATTACATCAAAAGACAATGAAAAGCTAAAAGCCGCTGCGAAATTGGTGCAGTCCAAAAAGGAAAGAATGGAAAGAAAAGAGTTTTTAACCGAAGGATACCGCCTTTGTATGGATGCTTTTCAAAGCGGAAAAAAGCCAAAGCGTATTTTTGTGACGGAACAGCTGCTGAAAAAAGAAAACTGTGAAGCAATTCTTGCAGATTGCCGGGAAACCTACCTGATTTCTGCACAGCTTGCTCAAAAATTATCGGATACGCAAACTCCGCAGGGGATTTTCTGCGTCTTTTCGATGCCGGACAATCAGGATGAGATTGCCAAAAAAGTTTTAAAACAAACACAAAAAAGGCGGATCATTGTACTGTCCTCTTTGCAGGACCCCGGAAATATCGGAACCATTATCCGAAGCTGTGAGGCGTTTGGAGTGGATTTAATTGTTATGTCTTCGGACTGCCCCGATTTATATTCTCCTAAAATGCTTCGCGCAACGATGGGCGGCGTGTTTCGTATGCCTGTCCTGGTAACGGACTGCCTGAAAGAAGAAATTCTTTCCATGAAACAAAACGGGATTGCCGTGTATGCGGCAGCTTTAAGAAAAGATGCGGTTCCGATTGTTGAGCTTCCTCTTGACCGTTCAAGCGCCGTTGTGATCGGAAACGAAGCAAACGGTTTGACCGAGGAAATCATCGAAGCCTGTTCTAAAGCGATGATTATTCCGATGCAGGGCAGAGCAGAATCTTTAAATGCAGCAACAGCGGCGTCGATTGCCGCATGGGAAATGAGCAGAGCGCAATACACATACAAGGCAGATTAAAAACAGACAGAACGGAGAGGGGCGGTGCTTGCATGAACGATAAACAATATTGGATTTGGCTGAGTTTGGGCACAGGCATCGCCGGAAGCGCGGCTCGGGTGATTATTGAGCAGGAACTGGAAGCGCGCGAGCTTTATCAGGCAACCCTTTCCGAGCTGATACAGACCGAACTTTTTTCCGTTCCCTTTTGTAAGCGTCTGAAATCCGTTCCGATTCAAAAGGCACAGCAAATTTTGACCCATTGTCGGCAGAAGGGTTATCGGGTTGTCACAGTAAAGGACAGCGAATATCCGCAGCAGTTTCTTGCTTTGCCCGACCCGCCTTTGGTATTGTATGTGCAGGGGAATTGTGAACTGCTGCGCAGAATGGACAATCTGCCGGTGATTACAGTAGTCGGAACAAGGGACTGCTCACAATATGGCACAAGGGTTGCGGAGAATATGTCCTATGACCTTGCCGAAGCGGGATTTATCGTTGTCAGCGGAATGGCGACGGGAATTGACGCCTTTGCTCATACAGGAGCTTTGCGCGCAGGCAAACAGACGATTGCTGTTTTGGGGTGTGGATTAGATATTGACTATCCTGCTCAAAATCGGAAATTAAGGCAGAGAATTTTAGAAACAGGCGGAACCGTGTTAAGCGAACTGGAACCGCAAACCCCTGTTAACGGAAGATATTTTCCGACCAGAAATCGTTTGCTGGCAGGTTTGGGACAGGGTGTACTGGTGGTGGAAGCCTCCGAACACAGCGGCTCTTTGCTGACTGCGGGACACGCGCTGGCTCAGGGCAAAGAGGTGTTTGCAGTTCCTTCCGATATTTATGACCCCAAGGCGGCAGGCACATTAGGGCTGATTCGGGACGGGGCAATCCCCGCAATCAATGTTTTGGATGTTGCTTATCCGTATTTTGCTCATTTTTCTTCTTCCATTCAGACAGAGCAGCTGGCGCATATCCGCCGACCGCATTTCCAAAAAGAAAAAAGATTGGAAGCACAAAGAAAAGCAGTTTGGGAAACAGAACAACAGATAGACAAACAGAAACAAGAACCGCAGAAACCTTCTGCAAAAAGCAAAACTGCCTTCCCGCCGGTAAGGGAAACAATTGATGATGTTGTTCGGCAGTATGATACAGACCCGAAATATACCAGGGAACTGCCCCAAAATACGCTGGATAAAACCTGGCAGCAGGAAAAAGTGAGGCTGATGCAGGAGCTTTTTGGGGATGACCGGGAAATGTTTGACAGAAAAGAAAAAAATCAATCACAGCAGAGCGATTTTCTGCAAGACTTGACGGACGAGCAGAAAAAAGTGTATTCTATATTGACAGAGCAACCGCAAGGACTGGACGAGATTGCCCAAAGGTGCGGGATGACGGTCGGAAAGGTGACAGCGATTTTATTTGAAATCGGTGTCCCGGACCCGATTCACTCCCATCCGGGCAGACGGTTCAGTCGTTCGTAACATAGAAAAATAACGCAAATAACTTCTCTCAGCCAAAATTCAGGCGGAGAAAGGAACGGAGGTTTCAATGGTGAATGAAACTGCGGAAGTAATTGCGGCAGAGATGGAACCTACATCGGAATCTTCTGTCACAGCTTCCTCCTCAAAAACAGCAAAAACTTCAAAAACAACGGCAAAAAAGAAAACTGCCGCAAAGACAACAAAGAAAAAAACAACGGTAAAAAAAGCCGCAAAATTAAGCAATAAACTGGTGATTGTGGAATCTCCGGCAAAGGCAAAAACCATTCAAAAATATCTGGGCAAGGGATATGAAGTATTAGCTTCGATGGGGCACGTGCGTGACCTTCCGAAAAGTCGCCTGGGCGTCGATATTGAAAATGGATTTAAGCCGGAATATATTGATATTCGCGGAAAGGGTCAGTTGAGAAACGAACTGAAAAAAGCCGCAAAAAAAGCAAGTTTTGTTTACCTTGCAACCGACCCGGACCGAGAAGGAGAAGCAATTTCGTGGCATCTTTCCAATATGTTGGGATTGGACAACGAGCAGGAAAACCGCGTTACCTTTAACGAAATCACCAAAACCGGAGTAAAAAGCGGAATGGCAGCGCCCAGAAACATTGACATCAATCTGGTAAACGCGCAGCAAACCCGCCGAATTTTGGACAGGGTGGTGGGTTATAACCTCAGCCCGTTTTTGTGGAAAACGGTAAAACCGGGACTTTCTGCCGGCAGAGTGCAGTCGGTGGTTGTGAAGCTGATTGTAGACCGCGAAAAGGAAATCCGAGACTTTAAACAGGAAGAATACTGGACCATTGACGCAAAACTTTCTACCGTTCGCTCCAAAAAGCAGTTTCCGGCAAAGCTGAGTACCTATCAGGGCAAAAAGGTGGAGATTGCAAACGAAGAGCAGGCAAGAAATATCCTTGCAGAGCTTGAGGAAAAGGACTTTATCCTTTCCGAAATGAAAAAGGGTGTGAAAAAGAAAACCCCGGCTCCGCCGTTTATTACCTCTACTTTGCAGCAGGAAGCTTCCAGAAGGCTGGGTTTCCAGGCAAAACGAACGATGAAAGCCGCACAGGAACTGTATGAGGGTATTGATTTGCCCAAAATGGGCGCAGTCGGTTTGATTACCTATATGAGAACCGACTCTCTGCGTGTGTCCGACGAAGCGGTGCAGGGGGCAAGGGAATATATCTCCGGAAAATACGGGGAACAATATCTGCCGGAAAAGCCGCGCGTTTATAAGAAAAAGAACAACGCGCAGGACGCGCACGAAGCGATTCGTCCGACTATGCCTGCCATGACCCCCGAACAGGTAAAGCCTTCCCTTACATTAGATCAGTATAAACTGTATAAGCTGATTTGGGAGCGATTCACGGCAAGCCAGATGGCGGACGCTTTGCTGGATACCGTTTCGGCGACAATTAGCTGCGGTGATTATGGCTTTAAAGCGTCGGGATATTCGGTTCGATTTGACGGATTTACCGCCTTGTATGAAGAATCCAAAGATGTTCCCGAAGAAAAAAGCTCCGCGTTGCCGGAATTGCAGCAGGGAGAAACGCTCAATGTTAACTCTCTGGAACCGAATCAGCACTTTACCCAGCCTCCGGCGCGTTATACCGAGGCGTCCATCATCAAAGCATTGGAAGAAAACGGAATCGGCAGACCGAGTACCTACGCGCCTACTATCACAACGGTAATTCAAAGAGGATATGTTGAACGCGAGGCAAAAAGTTTGGTTCCGACCCAACTGGGCGAGGTAACAACCAAGCTGATGGAGGAAGAATTCAGCAGTATTGTGAATGTGGATTTCACAGCGCAGATGGAAACAAACCTCGACTTGGTGGAGGAAGGAAAAGCAGACTGGGTGGAAACGCTGAGCGATTTTTATACCGAGTTTGACCAAAACCTCAAAGATGCCGAAAAGAAGATGGAGGGAACCAGACTGGAAGTTCCCGATGAAGTAACCGATGTCATCTGTGAAAACTGCGGCAGAAATATGGTAGTAAAAATGGGCAGATACGGTAAATTCCTTGCCTGTCCGGGTTATCCCGAATGTAAAAATACAAAAAAAATCGTTCAGGAAACGCCGGGAACCTGCCCGGTGTGCGGCGGAAAAATTCACGCCAAAAAGTCGAAAAAAGGAAAAACATATTTCGGCTGTGAGCATAATCCGCAGTGCCCGTTTATGACATGGGACAAGCCGGTAGAAGAAAAATGCCCGCAATGCGGCAGCACTTTGTTCCAAAAAGCGGGACGGGGCGGCAAACTGCATTGTTTGAAAGAGGGCTGCGGTTATATAAAGGAGTAAAGAAGCCCTTATGATTGATAGAAACGAACCAATCCATGTAGTAGGAGCGGGTCTTGCCGGCTGCGAAGCGGCTTGGACGCTGGCGCAGGCAGGACTTGCCGTGACATTGTATGAGATGAAGCCGCAGCAATATACGCCGGCTCATCATTATCAGGGTTTTGCGGAGCTGATTTGTTCCAACTCGCTCAAAGCGGCAAGAATCGGTTCGGCAGCAGGAATGTTAAAGGAGGAAATGCGGATTCTCGGTTCGCTGACCATGCAGGCGGCGCAGCAGACAGCGGTTTCGGCAGGCGGCGCGCTGGCGGTTGACCGGGAACGCTTTTCCGACTATATTACAGAAAAAATTGTTTCTCACCCTAAAATTACGGTGGTACATCGGCGGGTGGATGAAATCCCGCAGGGCAGAACCATTATTGCAAGCGGACCGCTGACCGAGGGACACCTTGCGCAGAGTATTCGCGACCTGTGCGGAACGCAGTATCTTTCCTTCTTTGATGCGGCGGCTCCGATTGTTACCTTTGAATCGCTCGATCGGGACAAGGTGTTTTTTGCAGCCAGATACGGCAGAGGGGAAGCGGATTACATCAACTGTCCGATGGATAAGGAACAGTATGAACGCTTTTACGAAGCGCTGATTCATGCGCAGTCCGCCGAGCTGCATGAGTTTGAGAAACAGGAATTTAAGGTGTACGAGGGTTGTATGCCGGTAGAAGTGATGGCAAAGCGCGGAGCGGATACCCTGCGCTACGGTCCGTTGAAGCCGGTCGGCTTAACCGACCCGCACACAGGCAGGCGTCCGTGGGCAGTTGTGCAGCTTCGCAGTGAAAACAAAGAAGGAACGCTGTATAATTTAGTGGGCTTTCAGACCAATCTCCGTTTCCCCGAGCAGAAAAGGGTGTTTTCCATGATTCCGGGCTTGGAACAGGCAGAATTTGTGCGCTACGGAGTGATGCATCGCAACACCTTTTTAAATTCCCCGAAATTGCTGACTTCCGCGTTTTGCATGAAGCAAAATCCAAATCTTTATTTTGCGGGACAGATGACCGGAGTGGAAGGGTATACCGAATCGGCAGCCTCCGGTATTTTAGCCGCAAAAAATATGGTGCGCTCGATTCAGGGCAAGTCCCCGCTGCTGTTGCCGGCAGACTGTATGCTCGGCGCGCTCAGCCGCTATATCAGCGACGAAACGGTAGCGGATTTCCAGCCGATGGGAGCAAATATGGGGATTCTTCCCCCTTTGCCTGAACGGGTGAAGGATAAAACCGTGCGTTATGAAAAAATTGCCCAACGAGGTTTAGAAAGCCTGAAGCAATACTTGCAGCAGGCAGAATAGAGAAAAGAGGCTGTTGATTATGAGAATCATTGTGGATGCCTTTGGCGGCGATAACGCGCCGTTAGAAGTAATAAAAGGAGCGCAGCTTGCCAGACAGGAATATCAGGTGGAAATCTCCCTGTCCGGAGACAGAAAAGAGATTGAACAGTGCGCACAAGAAAACGGACTTTCCTTGGACGGAATAGAAATTTTGGACGCGCAGGGAATGATTCCCGTAGAGGCGGACCCGACCACCCTGCTCAAAGAATATGAAAACTGCTCGATGGCTGTGGGACTTCGCGCTTTGAAGGAAGGAAAAGGGGACGCTTTTGTTTCCGCAGGAAGCACCGGGGCTTTGGTTGTGGGCGCTTCTTTGATTGTAAAGAGATTAAAAGGAGTTCGCCGCACTGCCATTTCCACGGTAATTCCCAATGAAAAGGGCTGCTTTATGCTGATGGATTCGGGCGCAAACGCAGAGTGCAACAGCGATATGCTGTTGCAGTTCGGCATGATGGGCAGCGTTTATATGAACAAGATTGTCGGTGTCTCCGACCCTCGTGTCGGCTTGTTAAACATCGGAACCGAAGAAACAAAGGGGTTGGATTTGCAGCGGGAGGCTTATGCAAAATTGCAGAAAGCGCCGATTCACTTTGTCGGAAATGTCGAAGCAAGAGGCTTACCTTTGGGCGACTGCGATGTGGCGGTCTGCGACGGCTTCACCGGAAATATTGCATTAAAGCTGATTGAGGGCATGGCAAAGTTTTTCTCGGGACAGCTCAAAGGAATGTTGATGCGTTCTTTGAAAACCAAGATTGCCGCGCTTTTGTTAAAGGACAGTGTAAAGGATTTTAAATCCAAACTGGATTATAAAGAACACGGCGGCGCGCCTTTGTTGGGTATTTCCAAAACGGTTATCAAAGCGCACGGAAGCTCGGATGCAAGGGCGATTAAGAATGCGATTCGTCAGGCAAAGAATTGTGTGGAAAGCGGCGTAATCGAAGCCATTGAAGAAAATCTTTCCAAAATGAAGGAACAGGCAAAGGCAGCTCAGTAGGAGAAAAAAGAAAACAGGGGCGGAATGTTCTGTCAAAAAACTTCCGTCCCGCTTTTGAAAACAGGGCGTTTTTGAAAAATGATTGTAAAGCAGCTTGCAGTAATTTTTGAGATATGCCCAATCGACGAAAGTGAGGGAAAAAAGGACATGAAATCAATTTATCAGCTTCAGGAAACCATACAATATCACTTTAAAAATCCGCTTTTTTTAGAGATTGCGCTGACCCACTCCTCCTATGCAAATGAGGTAAAGCATCAGTTAAAATATAACGAGCGGCAGGAATTTTTGGGAGACGCGGTGCTGTCCATCATCGTTTCGGACTATCTGTTTAACAACTACACCGTTCCCGAGGGGGATTTGACAAAGCTGCGGGCTGCGTTGGTCTGCGAAAAATCTTTGGATGTGATGGCAAATAAGATTGGCTTGGGAGAATACCTAAGATTAGGAAAAGGCGAGGAAATGACCGGAGGAAGAACCAGACCTTCCATTATTGCCGACGCCTTTGAAGCGCTGATTGCTGCCATTTATCTGGACAGCGGCATTGAAAGCGCAAGGGAGTTTGTTCTTCCGTTTGTGAAAGAAATGCTGGAACACGAAGAAACCCTCTCCTTTAAGGATTATAAAACCATTTTACAGGAAATCATTCAGCAGAATCCCGAAGAAAAACTGGTGTATCGTCTGGTGGAGGAATACGGACCGGACCACAACAAGCGTTTTGTTGTTGCAGTAATGCTCAACAGTAATGTAATTGGAAAGGGCGAGGGAAGAAGCAAAAAAACTGCCGAACAAATGGCTGCAAAAGAAGCGTTGGAACTGATGGGAAAATAAGATGGGACACGCCAATATTTCAGTTTTTGTTCCGCATATCGGCTGCCCGAACCAATGCAGCTTCTGCAATCAGAGAAGCATTTCCGGTCGGCAGTCTGCCCCCACTGCTCAGCAGGTATCGCAGCTTTGCGAGGAGGCAATCCGTCTGAGACAGGGGAACTTAAAGGATACACAGCTTGCCTTTTTCGGCGGAAGTTTTACCGCGATTGAGCCGGAATATATGACCTCCCTTTTAGAAGCGGCAAAACCTTATGTCGGAGAAGACGGATTTTCGGGAATCCGGATTTCCACCCGTCCCGATGCAATCAGCAAAGAAATGCTTGAATTTTTAAAGTCATATGGGGTAAATGCCGTTGAATTGGGAATCCAAAGCATGAGCGATAAGGTGTTGGCGGCAAACAGACGAGGACATACGGCGCAGGATACCGTTGCTGCGGCAAAGATGATTCAAGATGCCGGAATAGAGTTCGGCGCCCAGATGATGACCGGCTTGTATCAAAGCTCGGCGCAGGAGGATCGAAATACAGCGAGAGCGATTGCCGCGCTTTCGCCGACAACAGTCCGCATCTATCCGACGATTGTTTTAGAGGGGACGGCTCTTGCGGAATATTACAGAGCAGGACTTTATCAGCCGCCTTCTTTAGAAGAAAGCGTTGCGCTTTGCGGGGAGCTGTTGGAATTTTTTGAAAATCGGGGAATCCGAGTGATTCGTCTGGGACTTCACGCGCAGCAATCGCTGGAAGAGGGAATGGTTGCGGGACCCTACCACCCGGCTTTTCGGGAACTGTGCGAGGGAGAAGTTTATCTCAGGCAGGCTGTCAGACAAACAGAGCGGTTTGAAGCAGGAAAAGCATTAAATCTTTTCGTTCATCCAAAGGCGCTTTCCAAAATGGCAGGACAGAATCGCCGCAATTTAGAGAAGCTCAAACAGCGAAATCCGATTAAAATAAAACCGGACGATATGCTGCCTTTGTTTGCGGTGCGTGCAGAGGCGGCGGAATAAGGAGGAGTTTGTATGAATCTTTCTCTCTATTTTCAGGATGTTGTCGAACAAAACAGGGAGAGGTTAAAGGGATATTTTGCGCCGGATGCAAAGGTGTTGTGGCACTGTACCAACGAATGTTTTACCGCAGAAGAATTTATTCGGGCAAACTGCGAATACCCGGGAAACTGGGCGGGAGAAATTGAGATTTTGCAGCAAACGCCGCAGGGTTGGGTTATGGCTGCCCGTGTTTGGGAAAAGCAGGAGCTTACTTCTTTTCACGTTGTTTCCTTTTTTCAAATGAAGGGAGAAAAGATTCTGCGAATTGACGAATATTGGGGCGATGACGGCAATGCGCCCGAGTGGAGAAAAGAAAAAAAGATTGGAACACCGATTTATAAATAAAGGCAAAAAAGAGGAAGGAGAAATGAGCAGGTGCAGTTAAAATCCTTACAGATTCAAGGATTTAAATCCTTCCCGGACAAAACGGAGCTTGTTTTCGGAAAAGGAATGACCGCAGTTGTCGGACCAAACGGCAGCGGAAAAAGCAATATTTCCGATGCGGTTCGTTGGGTGTTGGGAGAACAGTCTACCAGAAATCTGCGCGGCGAAAAGATGGAGGACGTCATCTTTTTGGGGACGCACCACCGCAAGCCGACCGGATTTGCCGGCGTTTCCTTAACGATTGATAATTCCGACCGTCAGCTGCCGGTAGACAGCGATGAAGTCACCATCAGCAGAAAACTGTACCGTTCGGGTGAAAGCGAATACCGCATCAATAAAACGGCGGTTCGCTTGAAGGATATTACCGAACTGTTGATGGATACCGGTCTGGGCAGGGACGGTTATTCGATGATCGGGCAGGGCAGAATAGAAGAAATCGTATCGGTAAAAAGTACCCAGCGGCGCGAGATTTTCGAGGAAGCGGCAGGAATCAGCAAGTATCGTTACCGCAAAGCCGAAGCGGAAAAGAAGCTGGAAAACGCATATGAAAATCTGCTGCGTTTAAAAGATATTATGGGCGAGCTGGAAAGCAGGGTAGAGCCGCTGAAAGAGCAGGCAGACAAAGCAAAGGCTTTTTTGGAGCTTGCCGAACAGAAAAAAAACTTAGAGGTTTCTCTGTGGACATATACAATGGAGCGTTCCAGAGGATTGTTGGAGGAGCAGGAGAAGGAATATCTGCTTGCCAAAAACCGCTGTTCCGATGCCTGCGCAGTTCTGGAAGAATTTCAACGCAGAATTGAAGAAGGCTTTTCCAAAGTGCAGGAGTATGTTCTGGAAATGGAGGAGCGGCGCAGAATGGTTGCTCAGATGAAAACGGAGCAATCGGTATGCGACTCCGATATTGCAGTTGCCAAAAATGACTTTGAACACAACGAACGGGCGATTGCGGAAACCCATGAACAGATTTTAGCGTACAGCGAGGATAAGGACGAAACCAAAGGTCGCTTTCGAGAAAATCAGAAAGAATTAGAAGAAAAGAGAAACCGGCTCAAAAAAGCGCAGTCGGACGAGGAACAAATCTGCCAGGAAATTGTTTCGATTGATGAGGAATTGGTTCGTTTTCATACGGAGATTGCGCAGATGAAGGGCAAACGCTCCGCATTGGAGCAGGATATGACCAGGCAAAAGCTCAACCGCGTTTCCTCGGGAACTTTGATTGAAGAAACTGCCCGCAGACTGCAAACGCTGGAAGGGACGCAGGATGAACGAAATACCGGTCTTGCTGCCTTGCAGAAAGAGCTGTCTGAATGTGAAGAACTGCTTTTAAATATCGGACAACGGGAGGAGTTTTTGATAAACTCACTCAACGGCTACCGCTTAAAACAGGAGCGTCAGCAGGCGGCGTTGGAACAGCATCGGGAAAAGATGCGAGTGACCGAGCAGCAAGCCGAGCAGCTGCGCCACAGACACCGCGCGCTCAACGAGATGGAAAAAAGCATGGATGGCTTTTACAACAGCGTAAAAACGGTGTTGAACCTGCAAACGCAGGGCAGGCTGCACGGAATTGTGGGAACAGTTTCTCAGTTGATTTCGGTTCCTGCCGAGTACACCGTCGCGATTGAAACCACGCTGGGCAGCTCGCTGCAGCATATCGTAACAGAGGATGAAGCGGCGGCAAAGAGCGCAATCCGGCATCTGAAATATGCAAAAGCAGGCAGGGCTACCTTCCTTCCTTTGAATGTAATTCAGCCGCAAAAGCTCAATGCGGAGGGAATCGAACAGCAGGACGGATTTGTTGCAAGAGCGTCCGAACTGGTAAAATGCGAGCCGAGATACCGCGGCATTGTCGAAAATCTGTTGGGACGGGTAGCGGTTGCGCGGGATATTGACGCGGCGGTTGCGATTGCCAAAAAATATTCCTACCGCTTTCGGGTTGTGACACAGGACGGACAGCTTGTCAATGCGGGCGGTTCGATGACCGGCGGTTCTATCGCGAAAAACATCGGTTTGCTTTCCAGAAAGGAAGAAATCGACCGTTTAAGCGAAACCATTTCTGCATTGGAAGCAAAGATTCAGCAGGAAACCCCCGCCCTTTTGCAGATGCAGCAAAGCGTAGCTCAGATACAGGCGCAGATTGAAGGGACACAAGCGCAGCTGAAAATCTGTCAAGAAGATAAGATTACCTATTCCGCTGAACAAAAACGCCTGAAAATCAGTGTGGAAGAAGCAGGCAGACTCAAAGAAGAGATGGAAAGCGAAGCAAACCGCGTAAAGGAAAAATTACAGGAGCTGAGAAACAACAGCAGCAGCGCCGACCTTCTGATTGAACAGGTGGGAAAAGAACTGGAACAGCTTCGCCTGGCTTTGGAAGAAAACAAAACCGAGCAGGAACGCCTGGGACAGGCAAAAGAAATTTTGCACGACCAACAGAACACGCTCCGTTTTGAGGTGTTGGGATTACAAAAAGATATTGAATCCATCGAGGGAATCCAGAATCAGCTTCAGCAGACAATGGATCAGCAAAGCAGTCATGTGCAGGCAATGGTGGATAAAATCAACACACTGCAAAATAACGGCAGATTGCTGGAAAAAAAGATTGAGCAGCTGCATCGCAGCAAGCAGGAACTGACGCTCGGAATCGAAGAGGAGAACCAAAAGATAGAAGCGGCAATCCAAAACAGAAACGCCGCGGAACAAAAGCTCTCCTCTTTAAGAAATGAGGAGAAGGATCATATCGCTCAAAAAGAACGGGCATCGGCGCAGATGGCGCGCAGCGAAGAACGAAAAATTTTGCTGCAAACCGAGTATGATAAGATAATTGCCAAGCTCTGGGACGAATACCATATGACCCGTTCGGACGCATTGGCTCAGGCAGTTGAGATTACGGACGAGGCGCGAACACAAGGACAGCTTTCCGAATTAAAAGGAAAAATCCGCGCATTGGGTTCGGTGAATGTTGCCGCGATTGAAGAATACAGAGAGGTATCGCAGCGGTATTCATTCTTAAAGGAGCAGTGCGATGATATTGAACAGTCCCGTATCGAGCTGATGACGATGATTCGGGAGCTTACTTCCCAGATGAAAGAGCTGTTTTCTCAAAGCTTTCAGAAAATCAACGAGAATTTTCAGCAGATTTTCGTCGAGCTGTTCCAAGGCGGGCAGGCTCAGCTTGTCTTGACCGAGCCGGATAATGTGTTGGAATCCGGCATTGATATCCATGTTCAGCCGCCCGGAAAGATTATCAAAAATCTTTCCGCGTTGTCCGGCGGGGAAAAGGCATTTGTTGCGATTGCAATTTATTTTGCAATTTTAAAGGTAAAGCCGTCGCCGTTTTGTATTCTGGACGAGATTGAAGCGGCGTTGGACGAGGTAAACGTAACCCGTTATGCAAGATATTTAAAAAATCTTGCGGACAAAACACAGTTTATCGCCATTACCCACCGCAGGGGAACAATGGAAGAAGCGGATGTAATGTACGGAGTTACCATGCAGGAAAAGGGCGTTTCCAAGCTGTTGGAGCTGGATATCAATCAGGTGGAAAGCAGTTTGGGAATCAAATCATAGTGCGAGGAGGAACAAAAGATGGGATTTTTTAATAAAATTGCGCAGGGATTAAAGAAAACCAGGGATTCCATGATGGGAAAGGTGGACGCCCTGCTTAACTCGTTTACCAAGATTGACGAAGAATTTTTTGAAGAACTGGAAGAAAATCTGATTATGGCGGATGTGGGTGCGGTGACTTCCGCGCGTATCTGCGATAATCTGCGTAAAAAGGTAAAGGAACAGGGGTTGAGCGACGCGGCGGAGGTAAAGGCTGCGATGAAAGAAATTATTTCGGAAATGCTCAGCGGAGATGAAGAACTCAATCTGTCCACAAAACCTACGGTAATTTTGGTCATCGGCGTAAACGGCGTAGGAAAAACAACCACCATCGGCAAATTGGCAAACAACCTGAAAAACGAAGGAAAAAAAGTTTTGCTTGCGGCAGCAGATACCTTCCGCGCGGCGGCAATCGACCAGCTGCAAATCTGGGCAGACCGCGCCGGTGTGGATTTGGTAAAGCATGATGAGGGCTCCGACCCTGCGGCGGTTGTGTTTGACGCAGTAAATGCAGGAAAAGCAAGAGGCTGCGATGTGGTAATCTGCGATACGGCGGGCAGACTGCACAACAAAAAGAACCTGATGGATGAGCTTGCCAAAATTTCCCGCGTTGTTGACCGGGAAGCTCCCGGCAGCGCAAAGGAAGTGCTGTTGGTGTTGGATGCAACCACCGGACAAAACGCCCTTAATCAGGCCAAGTTGTTTCAGGAGGCTGCCGGCTTAACCGGAATTATCCTGACCAAGTTGGACGGAACGGCGCGCGGCGGCGTTGTCATCGGAATCAAGGAAGAACTGAATATTCCGATTAAATATATCGGAGTTGGAGAACAGATTGACGACCTCAGACCGTTTAACTCCAAAGATTTTGTGGATGCGCTGTTTGAGGGTACGGACAAAAAGGAAAGCGGGGAAGAGGAATGAAATTAGTCCTTGCAACCAATAATCAAGGAAAGGCGGCAGAATTTCAGCGGATTTTTGAGCCGCTCGGCATTGAAATCCTCACCCAGAAGCAGGTGGGCGTACAAATTGCGGTGGAGGAAACAGGAACAACCTTTGCGCAGAATGCAAAGCTAAAGGCGATGGCTGTTTATCAGCTGTGCGGTTTGCCGACGGTAGCGGACGATTCGGGATTGTGTATTGACGCGATGGACGGAAAACCGGGTGTATATTCGGCGCGCTGGTACGGGGAAGATACCCCGTATTCCGAAAAGAACCGCAGAATACTGGAAGAATTAAAGGATATTCCGAAAGAGAAACGCGGAGCGCAGTTTATCGCGCACATTACCTGCGTTTTTTCACCGGAGGATATTTTGGAGTGCGAAGGCGTCTGTGAAGGCATTATCGGACCGGAACCGCGCGGCGAGGGCGGATTTGGATATGACCCGATTTTTTATGTGGGAGAAAAGAGCTTTGCCCAGCTTACCGCGCAGGAAAAAGACGAGGTAAGCCACAGAGGAAAAGCGTTGAGAGAATTGTATGAACAGATGAAACGGCGAAACCAAAAAGAAAATTAAGGGATTGAAGCAAAAGAAAGGAACAAAATTATGTTGACAAGCAAAGAAAGAGCAAAATTAAGAGCATTGGCAAACCCGATGGAAACCATTCTTCAGGTAGGAAAGGGCGGAATCGGGGAACAGTTGATTTCTCAGGTAAACGATGCCCTGCGTGCAAGAGAACTGATTAAGATGAGGGTTTTGGAAACCGCTCCCGGCTTTCCGGCAGAAATTGCCCACGCACTGGCAGAGCAGACCTCCTCTGAGGTTGTACAGGTAATCGGAACCCGTTTTGTGCTGTACCGCAAAAATCCAAAGGACCCCAAAATCGTTCTGTAATTTGCCCGGAGAAACGATATGGAGAAGATAGGTGTTTTCGGAGGTACGTTTAATCCGATTCATAACGGGCATCTTTTTCTGGCAGAGCATTACATCAATGCGTTAAAGCTGGAGCGTTTGCTGGTAATTCCCACAAAGCAGCCTCCGCACAAGCAGACGCCGGATCTCTTGTCGGCGGATTGTCGGCTGCGCCTGTGTAAACAAGCGTTTGCGGGGATAAAACAGGCGCAGGTCAGCGATATGGAAATTGTGCGAAGCGGAAAAAGTTATACGGTGGATACCGTGCGGGAATTAAAGCAAACATTTTCCGATTCGGTTTTATATCTTCTGGTGGGCAGCGATATGTTTTTAACCTTTCGAGAGTGGAAGGACTGGCAGGAAATTCTCAGTAATGTTGTGCTGTGTACCGCAGCAAGAAATCCGGGGGAAATGAAACGGCTGCAAGCGTGCGCCCGGGAGATGAAAGACCGGGGAGAAGTGATGGTTTTTGATTTTCCTGTCTTTCCGGTTTCTTCCACTCAGATCCGTAAGGTGCTGAAAGCGGGGCAGGATTGCTCAGGTCTTCTTCCCGAGAGCGTATATCAAACCATTTTGCAGGAAAATTTGTATCGGGAGGAACCATAAAATGGAACAGCAAAAACAGAAAGAGTATGAGCAGGCAATTCGCACCCTGTTAAAACCGAAACGCTTTGAACACTCCGTAAATGTGGCGCAGCAAGCGGTTTTTTTGGCAAAGATACACGGAGAAAATCAGGAAAAAGCATATACTGCCGGAATTTTGCACGATATTTGCAAAAATATGTCACAGGAAGAACAGTTGCATTGGCTGGAAAAGTCTGCTATAATTGTGGACGATAGCCTGCTTTTGCAGCCTCCGGTATGGCATGGGTTTGCAGCGGCAGAGTATATCCGGCAGGTGCTGAAGATAGAGGATGAAGATATTATCAATGCGGTGCGCTATCATACGGTGGCGCGGGCAAAGATGAGCAGATTAGAGCAAATCGTTTATCTTGCGGACTTGACCAGCAAGGAACGGGATTATCCCGATGTGCAGAAAATGCGCGATCTTTCACAGCAGTCTTTGAAAAAAGGGATGCAGGAGGCTTTGGTTTTTGCAGTGAAAAATCAGGCGGAAAAAAGACTGCCGCTGTGTATGGATACCGTCCTTGCATACAACGAATATGTAAAGGATTCGCGTCCTTAACAATTCGCAGATGACAGTGAGAAAGATGCTTGTAAAAGGTTTGGGGGCAAAAAGTTTTGAATGCTGAGAAGAAAAAAATAATTGCCGTGGCTCTGGCGGCAGTCTGTGTAATCGCCTGTATTGCGGGAGCTTACGCGGTAGGATATTCCAGAGGTTTTCACAGCAGAACAACCGCATTGAAAGATAATGGAAAGAACAGCGCGCAAAAAGATTCTCAGGAAATATCGGAGGATGAGATTGAACCGCTCAGCGAGGATACCATTTCCGTTTTGTGCTGTGGGGTGGATAATACCCAAAAGCTGACTGACGTTATTATGTACGCGCTGTTTGATACCAAGGCAAAAACGGTAGAGATTCTTAGAATCCCAAGAGATACCTTTGTCGGTTCCGAATTTCCGACCGGTAAGGTGAACGCAGTTTACGGACATCCTTATGAAGGGATGAACGGGATTGAAACGCTCAAAAAATATCTGGAAGAAAAATGGAAGCTGGACATTGACTATTACGCAACCATCGACCTGGCGAGCGTCCGCGATATTGTGGATGATATGGGCGGCGTTACAATGAACATTGAAGAACAGATTAACTATCTTCCGGGCAAGGTTTTGTATCCCGGCGAACAGACTCTGACAGGCGAACAGGCGGAATGGATTATCCGTTACCGCGCAGGATATGCAAACGGCGATTTGGGAAGAATTGACGCGCAGACCCAGTTTATCTTTGCCTGCATCGACCGCGTTCATGAATTGGGACGCATGAAATGTATTCCGATTTTGATGAAGCATTATGACGATGTAGACACCGATATGCCGCTGAATAAGATGGTTTCGGTAGCAAGCGCATTGTTTGAATTAAAAACCGACGATATTGAGATGCACGTTGTGCCGGGCAAGGGAACCATGTATTATTCTTACTCCGTTTATGCGGTGGACAAGGCGGAACTGGTAGAGATTCTCAATGACAGCTTTATGCCGGAAGGCAAAACGGTGACAGCCGCAGATTTGGATATTCCGGATCTTTACGGAGGAAGCTCGTCCCAATCCTCGTCGTCTTATCCGTCCGGCTCTTCCAATAACGGAAATTATTCTTCGGGCAACTACAACTCCGGAGGAAGTACGGGGTATCAGCAAAATCAAACGGAGTATGGACAGCAGCAAACCGAAAATGAGCAGAATGAAGCTCCTTCCGCTCCGTATCAGTATGATAAAAACGGAAATCCTCTGTACCGATTAGATGAAAACGGCAACCCGATTTATGATTATGACGAGGACGGCAACATTGTCTATGTTTACCAGCAGGCAGAGAAGCAAGAGTCACAAAAGCCGCAAAAAGAAGAAGACGAAAAGAAGGACGAACAGAGTTCTTCGGACAAAGATGCCGACTCATCCGAAAAGAAACCGAGTAAAAAAGAGGATGACAGAAAGGTAATTCTTTCCAAATCCAATCAAGAAAAGTTAGAAAACCAGGAGAATCAAGAGGAAGAAAACAGCAAAGATGAGGATAAGGCTTCTTCCGATAACACAGGCTTTCACTTTTCCAATCGGGGATAAAGAAAAAGAACAATCGACCTGATTAGTCAAGGAGAGAAAAATATGACTTCTTTAGAACAAGCCAGAGCAATCGTGAAAGTGATTGACAGTAAAAAAGGAAAAGATATTAAGCTGGTAGAAATCAAAAATCTGTCCAGCCTGGGCGATTATTTTGTTATCGCCTCCGCTTCCAGCAATACGCAGGTAAAGGCGATTGCGGATGAAGTGGAGGAAGAAATGACCAAGTTGGGCTTTGAACCGAATAAGGTGGAAGGTCGTCAAAGCGCGCAGTGGATTTTGCTGGATTATTATGATGTTATGGTACACGTCTTTTTGGAAGAAGCCAGAAACTTTTATAATCTGGAACGCCTGTGGTGCGATGCTCCGCAGGTAGATATCAGCGATATTGTAACGCAGGACTGATTGTCTTTTAACAATCGGCAGCGGCTGACAGCAACTGCCGATAACAGCGTAATTTGTGTGTAAAACAGACAGGGTATGTCCGAATAAAAGAGAAAGATTTCCTAAACCCGATAACGCGGGAAGAAAATGTTTCTAAGTTAGGAAAAGGTACTTTTCGCGAAACGGTTCGGTATCATACAAAAAGGGAAACCTTGGAGTTTGAAACGAACGAGGGTGAAGGGGAACCGGAACCCGATAACGCGGGAAGAAAATGTTCCTAAGTTAGGAAAAGGTATTTTTCGCGAAACGGTTCGGTATCATACCGTGAGGAGGAATAAAGATTGAAATACGATTTTAGTCAAATTGAATCAAAGTGGCAAAAAAAGTGGGATGAAAATCATACCTTTGCCGCAACAAATGATTACAGCAAACCGAAATATTACGCGCTGGTAGAGTTTCCTTATCCGTCCGGTCAGGGACTTCATGTAGGACACCCCCGTTCCTATACCGCTTTGGATATTGTTGCGAGAAAGCGCAGAATGCAGGGATATAACGTATTGTATCCGATGGGATGGGATGCGTTCGGACTGCCGACAGAAAACTTTGCCATTAAAAACCATATTCATCCGGAAATCGTTACCAAAAATAACGTAGCAAGATTTAAACAGCAGTTAAAATCGTTGGGTATTTCTTTTGATTGGGATCGCGAAATTAATACAACCGACCCTGATTATTATAAGTGGACCCAATGGATTTTCCTCCAGCTGTTTAAAAAAGGTCTTGCTTATAAAAAAGAGATGTCCGTAAACTGGTGTACTTCCTGTAAGGTTGTTTTGGCAAACGAGGAAGTAGTAAACGGCTGCTGCGAACGCTGCGGCGGTCAGGTTGTCCATAAGGTAAAAAGTCAGTGGATGCTCAAAATTACCGAGTATGCGCAGCGTTTGCTGGATGATTTGGACCAAGTGGATTATATCGAACGCGTGAAAACTTCCCAAAGAAACTGGATCGGGCGTTCTACCGGTGCAGAGGTTGAGTTTGACACAACGGCAGGAGATAAGCTGCTGATTTATACAACCCGTCCGGACACCCTGTACGGAGCAACCTATATGGTTATTTCTCCGGAACATCCGTACTTAAAAAAATGGGCAGATAAAATTTCCAATATGGATGCAATCTGCGCATATCAGGAAGAATCTGCAAAGAAGTCCGACTTTGAGCGTACCGAAATGGTAAAGGAAAAGACCGGCGTGCGTATCGAAGGAGTAGAGGGTATTAACCCTGTTACCGGAAAGCAGATTCCGATCTTTGTTTCCGACTATGTTTTGATGACCTACGGAACCGGCGCAATTATGGCAGTTCCTGCCCACGATACCCGCGACTGGGAGTTTGCTAAGAAATTTAATCTCCCGATTGTTGAAGTTGTCCAGGGCGGAAATGTGCAGGAAGAAGCGTTTACCGACTGCTCGACCGGTATTATGGTAAATTCCGGCATCCTTGACGGTCTGACCGTAGAAGAAGCGAAAAAGAAGATTACCGAATATCTGGAGGAAACCGGCAAGGGTCATCCGAAGGTGAACTTTAAGCTGCGCGACTGGGTATTCTCCCGTCAGCGTTATTGGGGCGAGCCGATTCCGATGGTGTATTGCGAAAAATGCGGATGGGTTCCGCTGCCGGAAAGCGAATTACCTCTGAAATTGCCGGAGTGCGAATCTTTTGAACAGACCGATGACGGTCAGTCTCCGCTGTCCAAAATGACCGATTGGGTGAATACAACCTGTCCGCACTGCGGAGGTCCCGCTCAGCGTGAAACCGATACCATGCCTCAGTGGGCAGGCTCGTCCTGGTACTTCCTGCGTTACTGCGACCCGCACAATGATGAGTGTCTGGCTTCTAAAGAGGCGTTGGATTACTGGTGCCCGGTAGATTGGTATAACGGCGGTATGGAGCATACCACTCTGCATCTGCTTTATTCCCGTTTCTGGCACAAGTTCCTGTACGATTTGGGTCTGGTCAGCAATCCGGAGCCGTATGCAAAGCGTACCAGCCATGGTATGATTTTGGGTGAAAACGGCGAAAAGATGAGTAAATCCCGCGGAAATGTTGTAAACCCGGACGATATTGTTAAGGAGTATGGCGCAGATACCATGCGTCTGTATGAGATGTTTATCGGCGACTTTGAAAAGAGCGCGCCGTGGTCCACTTCTTCGATTAAGGGTTGTAAGCGTTTCCTTGACCGTGTTTGGGCATTGCAGGATATTCTGTGCGATGGGGAAGAATACTCCGCAGAATTGGAAAGCTCCTTCCATAAAACCGTGAAAAAGGTGAGCGCGGATATTGAAGAAATGAAATTCAATACTGCAATCGCAGCTTTGATGGCTTTGATTAACGAGATTGCCGACCGCAAATCGGTGAACAGACAGGAACTCAAAACATTCCTTCTGCTGCTCAATCCGTTTGCTCCGCACATTACCGAGGAAATCTGGGAAGCGCAGAACTTTGGCGGTATGCTGAATCAGCAGGCATGGCCGACCTATGACGAAGCAAAATGCGTGGACGCAACCGTTGAAATTGCAGTGCAGATTTGCGGTAAAATCAAGGCAAGAATCAATGTTCCGGCTGATGCGGGAAAAGAACAGCTTCTTGAGATTGCAAAAGCGGACGCGACCATTGCAGCAATTTTGGAAGGCAAGAGCATTGTAAAAGAAATCGTTGTTCCGGGTAAACTGGTCAACATCGTTGCAAAATAAATATCGGAAACAGGCAGGAACAGGCGATTTTGCCCCGCGCCTGCCTGTTTTTTCCGTTTGTTGGAAGAATTCGATGTATAGCATGAAAAAAAGCTTGACATTCACTCCCAATATATAGTATAATCTTTGTTGTTACAAGTTTCTCCTGTCCGCAGAATGGATTTGGAAAAACACAGATACGCTTTGCGGCAAAGGATGACTTGAATACTCCTGCCCAGTGGCGTAAGGAGGGATAAGAAATGGCAGAAATTCGTGTTAAAGATAACGAGTCTTTGGATAGTGCTCTGAGAAGATTTAAGAGACAGTGCGCACGCGCAGGTGTTCTCAACGAAGTTCGTAAGAGAGAGCATTACGAAAAGCCGTCTGTTAAACGCAAAAAGAAATCTGAAGCTGCTCGTAAACGCAAATTCAGATAGTAGCGAGAATAAAAGCGAGCCAAGCGGCTCGCTTTTTCTTATATTCGTACAGCAGGGGAAGGGGTGTCAAAATGAAACAGATTTATCCGCACGCTATGGCGCGCAGGGTCTATCAGATTACACCGCAGCTTTTTAGGGACTGGGGAGTAAAGGGACTGATTTTGGATATTGACAACACCCTTACAACCCATGACAATCCGATTCCCGATGCAGGGGTAGCCGCATGGCTGGAGCAAAACAGGAAAGAAGGAATCAAGATGATTGTTCTTTCCAACAATAAGCCTGAGCGCGTGGAGCCGTTTGCAAAGATATTGGGATTGGATTTTATCGCAAACGGTTCCAAACCGCTGAAAAAGGGGTACAGACGCTGTGCCGAAGCGTTGGGAATCCCCTGTGAGCAGCTGTGTATGATTGGAGATCAGCTGTTCACCGATATTTTGGGGGGCAGACGTTCCGGCTGCAAAACTGTTTTGGTGGAACCGATTCAAACAGAAAAAATGTGGTTTTTTCGGGTAAAGAGGCGCATGGAAAAGGCAGTGATGCGTTGTTGTCCGAAAGAAACGGCAAAGTCTATTTTACATTGCGGAGAGGGTGAGGAAAAATAGGAGCAAAATTCGGACCGGCAGGAAATTCCGAGAGCTTTCAGAAGATGGGATACCGAAAAACGATTCAAGTTCCGGAATATCTGGTAAAGATGGGATTGGACGCCTACGAATATCAGTGCGGCAGAGGGGTAAGGATTACCCAAGAAGCTGCCCGGGAATTTGGAGAAAAGGCAAGGGAGCATGGGATTGCCCTTTCTCTGCATTCTCCGTATTATATCTCGCTTTCGGGAATCGAAGAAGAGAAGCGTTTAGGAAGCATTGAATACATTCGTCAGAGCGCGCAGGCAGCCGCTGCGATGGGCGCAAAGCGTGTTGTTGTACATTCCGGTTCCTGCGCTAAAATCAGCCGTCATCAGGCGTTGGAGCTTGCAAAAGATACCTTAAAGCGAGCTTACCAAACATTGGATGAAGAAAACTTAGGGGAAATTTGCCTTTGCCCCGAAACAATGGGAAAGCTAAACCAGCTGGGAACGCTGGAAGAGGTGCTGGAACTGTGCAAAACAGACGAACGCTTGATTCCCTGCATTGATTTCGGACATTTAAACGCCCGTACCTTTGGGGAGCTAAACAGCTTTGAGGGTGTTAAAGCTGTGTTTGACTGTATGGAAAACAGCCTGGGAATCGACCGAATGAGAGTATTTCATTCCCATTTTTCCAAGATAGAGTACACCCTCAAGGGAGGGGAAAAATGTCACCTGACCTTTGCGGATACCGTGTACGGACCGCAGTTTGAACCGGTAGCGGAGATGATTGCCCGCAAAAACTGCTCCCCGACGGTAATCTGCGAGTCGGCGGGAACACAGGCGGAGGATGCGCTGACGATGAAACAGATGTATCATAAAGCAGCGCAGCAGAACGGATAGAGGGGGGCAAAAAGATGAAAAAAGTATTGGTTCTTCACGGTCCAAACTTAAATTTAACCGGAATCCGCGAGCCGGGAACCTACGGTACCGTTACACTGGAGCAAATCAACCGGGAGATTGAATCTTTTGGGGAAGAATTGGGGATTGTGTGTCGGATTGTCCAAAGCAACCATGAGGGTGTTTTGATTGATGAAATTCATACAGCATTAACTGAATACGATGGGATTCTTATCAATGCGGGCGCATATACCCACTACAGTTATGCAATTCGCGATGCCATCTCCTCGGTAAAAAAACCGTGCGTTGAGGTGCATATGTCCAATATCCATGCAAGGGAGCCGTTTCGCCACGAATCGGTGATTGCTCCGGTGTGTGTCGGACAGATTTGCGGCTTCGGAAAAGAGGGGTATTTGCTGGGATTGCGGGCGCTGAATACCCTTTTATCGAAGGAATCCGAGTAACCTTGAGGAAAAAACAGAAGAAATTTGTGTAAAATCTTTAAAAACTTTCGTTGAGTGAAAGAAAAGACTTGAAAAAAATCGTCTTATCAGTTAAAATTATAATATCGAAGTTTGACAGGGATTTTCTGAAGGACTTCTAGTACAAAAGCTGTTGCGGCAGCTTGTGTCCGGAAGTGTTGGCTGCTGAGTCAGCTTTTTCACAAACAGAGTCTGGACGATTCCGATTCCCTTCCGCTGATTCTGACAAGATATTCGGGAATCAAAAAAATTAAATTGCGAAAAGCGGATACAGCAATAATGGAGGATCTTTATGATTACAGCAGGCGATTTCAGAAATGGCGTAACATTTGATATGGACGGTAGCGTTTTCCAGATCATCGAGTTCCAGCACGTAAAACCGGGTAAAGGTGCAGCGTTTGTAAGAACCAAGATCAGAAACGTAATTTCCGGTGCAGTGGTTGAAAAAACCTTCAACCCAACCGATAAATTCCCAACCGCTTTTATCGAGAGAAAAGATATGGAATACCTCTACAATGACGGTGATCTGTATTACTTCATGGATCAGGAATCCTATGAAACAGTTCCGATTGACAGAAGCAAACTGGGCGATGCGTTCAAATTTGTAAAAGAAAACATGGTAGTAAAAATCCTTTCTTACAAAGGTTCCATCTTTGGCTGCGAAGCTCCGAACTTTGTTGAGCTGGAAGTTACCCAGACCGAGCCAGGTGTAAGAGGCGATACCGCTACCAACGTAACCAAACCTGCTACCCTGGAAACAGGCGCAGAAATCCGCGTTCCGATCTTCATCAACGAAGGCGAAATGATTCGTGTAGATACCCGCACCGGCGAGTACATGGAGCGCGCATAATTTATTTGCAGGCAAATGTCTTTATAAATAAAAAATTCTAAGGGGGATTTTAAAATGACTTTAACAGAAAAAGTAGCATACCTCAAAGGTCTTGTTGAAGGAATCGGCGTGGATGAAACCACCAATCAGGGTAAAATCATGAAAGCTGTTCTGGACGTACTGGACGACATGGCTTTCACTGTATCTGATTTGGAAGACAGCACTTCTGAGCTGTATGAAGAATTAGAGGCGGTTGACGAGGATCTCAGCTCCTTGGAAGATGAATTCTACGGTGAAGATGATGACGATTGCGACTGCTGCTGTGATGACGACGATGACTGTGATTGCTGTTGCGACGAGGACATTTACGAAGTAAAATGCCCAAATTGCGACGAAGAAATCTGCATCGACAGCTCCGTTTTGGACAAAGGCGAAATCGAATGTCCAAACTGCGGCGAAACTCTCACCTTCGAGTTTGATGATGAAGATGATTGCTGCTGCGGCGATTGCCACTGCGAAGACTAACAAACAGGTGAAAAAGCCGGTAAGGAAAATCCTTACCGGCTTTTTTGTATAATATTACTAAATGTCGGAGTAATACTTTGAAAATAATAGGATAGACTTTTCATAGAAAATGTGTTAAAATAAAAACATAATTTTATTTTAAATAATAAATTTGTCCCTTAGATTTAACCTACGGTAAATACCGAGAAAGGAGGATTCAAAGAAATCGGCTAAATCTGGAATATATGGAAAAGAAAGGTTTAGGTAAAAATGAAAAAGCGGATATTTACAGCGTTGCTTGCAGCGGCAGTTGTATTTTCCACGAGCCTTCCGGCATTTGCGTCAGGAAAAATCAGAACGCAAAACAGTGAGGCAACGCTCCTTGAGGATGAAAACGATACTAACGAAAAAGAATGGGGGGGGGTATATCCTCTGATTATCTGAATCAGGTAATCTTAGGTTTTTCACCCTTACCGGAGGATGTTGCAAAACAGGAATTGACGATCGGCTCTTCTGAGGAAATCGTATTGCCCGAATCGTTAGAAGTGACTGTTTCTTCCGAACAGGATGCAACCATTGGACAATCAACATCAAAAGAATCTCCGAAAGTATTATGGTGCTGTGAGACATATCTGCAAAGGAAAGATGGAACATTTTACCGTTGGAAAATAAGTCAGATGGATTTTGAAAAACCCGGTGTGGAAGTCAGTGTCAGTGCAGCTGATTTTGATGGAATGAAAACAGGGTGGGGAAAAGAATTAGGAAAAGATTATGTGTTTGATGAAGATAATCCAAACAATGTGCTGAGCGGTACTGTGGCAGCAGATGGTTCCACGCTACTGAAAATATATTATAAATTACCTTCACACAAGGTAATCTATCAATACGAGGGAATGGTGCCGACCGGCGTGCCGTCATTGCCTGCTCCGGATGATACAGATGTCGGGGAAGAATTCCACTTTGAAGAATATCCGACCTATCCGGGATATATTTTCGGAAATGTGCATACCGATGACCCAAATGTAAAGATTGATGAGGAAGACCATACCATTATAATGCCTGACCACGATGTGGTGATTTACGGTTCATGGATTAAACTGCACACCGTTACTTTTGACCCTCAGGGAGGAAAATGGGGTGACGGAACAACAGGAAACCTGATAAAACAGATTCCGAACAATCAAATAATCAACGAAGTACTTCCGATTTTAACGAAAGACGGTTATACCTTTAGCGGTTGGTTTACACAGCCGGTAGGAGGAGAACAATATCGGTTTGACCAACCGGTTACCGGAGATATGACGCTGTATGCGCACTGGGAACCGCTTGTAAAAGAAGTAACCGTTACCTTTGATGAAAACGGCGGCGATACCCCGGCAAACCCCAATCAGATGAAACTGAATCAAGGAACGGCATTAAATCAGCTTCCGACACCTCCTCAAAAAGCAGGGTATGTGTTCCGTGAGTGGAACACCCAAAAGGACGGAAATGGTGATACCTTTACCGAAACAACGATTGTAGAACAAGATATGACTGTTTATGCTCAATGGGAAAAGGAACCGGAGCAGCCGATTATTCCGGAAAAACCGGAGAAACCGGTTGACCCAACCGACCCGACCAACCCGGACAGACCGCATCGTCCAAGCAGACCGGATAATAACGAAAATGATACCGATTCTGTCCCAATGACTGTTGTTCGTCCGCAAAAAGAAAAGGAAACCGTTTCAGAGAATGAAACAGAAACAACAGAAAAACAACCAGAGTCCGTTGAGCAACAAGATAAATACAATCCAAACACTGGAGAAAATGCCTATGTCGGATTGGCTTTAGCGGGCATGGCAGTCAGCTGCTGCGCCGTACTTGCTTTATGCCGTAAGAAGGATTAAGCATTTTCTGATCAGTAAAAAAGCCTTTGTCTTTGACAAGGGCTTTTTTGCCTTTTTTAAAAAGAATTCAATGAAATAAACATCTTTGTTAAAAACAACAAAATAATGAATTGTTTTTGTACTTATTTTATCTGCTTGAGAAAGAAAAAGAGCAAAAAAGTTTGTATTAACCGAAAAAAATTGTGATAAGAAAAACAACTTTGTAAAACAAGACAAAGTAAATTGTACATAAAATCCAAACTGTTAAAAGAATACCAAAGTTTTCCGAAAAAAAACGAGCCTTTTTTGTATAAATTCGCAGAAAACCATGTTGAAAAAATCATGAACTTGCGGTAAACTATATTATGTTATATCTTGTTAGGGGGGACTTCGTGAGTTGTAAGACAAAAAACAGATTGTTGCTGTTGGTATTGGCAGTTTTGCTGATTGGAATTGTAATTGCGGCAAATGCGGTGATGAGCAACAACACTCCGATTGTTTCCACTGCTTTTATTATGGATACCGTTGTGGAACAAAAACTGTATGGCAAGCAGGCAGAACAAGCTGCGGCAGAAATTGAACAACGGCTGAGAGAATACGAAAAACGCTGTTCGATGTATCTTCCGGAAAGTGAGATTGATAAAATCAATCAAAATGCCGGAAAAGGAACGGTGGAGGTTTCTCAGAACACGGCGAAGATGATTGCCCGAGCAAAGGAATTGTGCGAAGAGTCGGAAGGGCTGTTTGACATTACGATTGCCCCTTTGACACAGCTGTGGGGAATCACCGGAGAAAATCCACAGGTTCCTTCCCAAAAGGAGATTGAACAGGCGCGCAGTCTGGTTGATTATCGGGATATTATAATAGAAGGTAATCGAGTGGGTCTGCGCCGGAAAGGGCAGGCGATGGATTTAGGCGCTGTGGCAAAAGGCGCTGCCTGCGATATTGTGCGCGAAGTAGCGGAGCAATATCAGATTACCTGCGGATATGTTTCCATTGGCGGAAATCTGATTGTTCTAAAAGAAACCCCGATAGGAAAGGAAAAAAGTTACCGATTCGGAATCCGTGACCCGCAAGGAACAGAAGCGGAATATTTTGCGACTGTTTCGCTCAACGGCAAAACGATGGCGACCACCGGAACTTATGAGCGATGGTTTGAGCAGGACGGAAAACGCTACCATCATATCCTTGACCCAAGAACCGGTTATCCGGCAGAATCGGATTTGATTTCTGTTTCGGTGATTTCGGAAAACGGTTTGCTGGCGGACTGTTTGTCAACCACCCTTTTTCTGGAAGGAAAACAGGCGGCTCTTTCTAAGATGCAGGAAGAAGAATATCAATTAGTCATTGTTGATAAAGAGGGAGCAGTTTTTTACTCTCCGTCTTTAGAGCAATCGTTTGAACCAAATCCGGAAAAAGAATATCAGTTTATCTGTTATCAAAAAGATGCCGAATAATCGCTTAGAACGGGGAGGGAAAGCAGATGAAAAAAAATATTGCCGGAAAAATCAGCCTGATGGGATTGCTGTTTGCGTTGGCGATGGCATTTTCCTATCTGGAAAGTATGATTGTAATTCCCGGACTTCTTCCCGGAATCCGTTTAGGGCTCTCTAACCTTGTTACTATGTATTGTCTGTTTTTCTTGGGCAAAACATACGGCTACACTATGGCGGTGATGAAATCGGTGTTTGTATCCTTAACAAGGGGAATGGTTGCCGGAGCGCTGAGCCTGTGCGGCGGATTGTTTTCGGTAAGCGCAATTCTTTTAGTGGATTATTTAAGCAGACATACGCTGCACTATATGACGCTCAGCGTGATTGGAGCAGTATTTCACAATATCGGTCAGATGATTCTTGCAAGGTATCTGACCAATGTGTTTTTATATTACTACATTCCTGTTTTGCTGATTGCCGGGTTGCTGGTGGGAATTTTAACAGGAAAGATTTTTCAATGGATAATACCCTATCTTCCGCAGCGGTATCGCAGACAGCTGCGAGATGCAGGCGGTAAAAAGGGATTATTATAAAGATACGCAAGCCGTAAAACAATGCGGCTTGATTATCATGTCTGAAGGTTTTTCAGGCAAATCATAGAAATGGGGGCTAAAATCGTGTCTAACAATGGAAGAAAGACATTGCCGGGCGTGCACGTTCCGCATCACAAGAACACCAATGACAGTGTTCCGCAGGTCATGCCTGTTCCGGACAAGGTGTACATTTCCCTGCATATGCACATGGGTGCGCCTTGCGAACCGCTGGTAAAGAAGGGGGATTACGTTAAGGTAGGACAGCTCATCGGCTCTTCTGAGGCTTTTATGAGCGCAAGAACCCACTCAAGCGTTTCCGGTACGGTTGAAGCGATTACAACAATGACAACCAGTATCGGCAATACCGACCAGGTTGTGGTGATTGCAACCGACGGAAAGCAGGAAGTATCCGAAGAGGTAAAACCTCCGGTTGTCACAAACTACCAGGAATTTTTGGAAGCTTTAAAATGTTCCGGTCTGGTCGGTTTGGGCGGCGCAGGATTTCCGGCTCATGTAAAGTTCAACCTGAAGGATTTGAACGCGGTAGACACTCTGGTAATCAATGCGGCAGAATGTGAGCCTTACATTACCACCGACCTGAGAACCATGCTGGATAAATCCGATATGCTGCTCAAGGGAATTAAAACCGTACAGAAGCTGATGGATATTCAAAAGGTTTATATCGGAATTGAAGATAACAAACAAAATGCGATTGAAAAGCTGAAAAAGGAAACAGAAAACGACAGCACAATCGAGGTTGTTGCGCTCAAAGCGATGTACCCGAAGGGCGCAGAAAAGGTGATTGCATACGAAACCTGCGGCAAGGTGATTAAAGAAGGTCAACTTCCGTTCCAAGCAGGGGTTATTATCAGCAACGTAACCTCGATGGCATTTATCGGGGAATATCTGACTACCGGTATGCCGCTGATTACAAAAACCTTGACAATCGACGGCTCCGCAATTAAAGAACCGAAAAACGTAGTTGCTCCAATCGGCGCAACCTTTAAAGATATTGTTGATTTCTGCGGCGGTTTTACCGAAGAACCGGCAAAAGTTTTGATGGGCGGTCCTATGATGGGCACTCCGTTGTATGACATCAACTATCCTTTGGTAAAAAACAACAACGCGATGCTTGCTTTCACAAAAGCAGACGCTCCGCATTGGGAAGAAACCGCTTGTATTCGCTGCGGACGCTGTGTCAGAGCCTGTCCAATGGGCTTGATGCCGTCGCTGATTGAAACTGCATTTAAGATGAAAGATACCGATGAATTAAAGGCGCTGAAGGTAAACCTGTGTATCGAGTGTGGATGCTGCTCCTATGTTTGCCCGGCAAAAAGACCGTTGGTGGTTACCAATAAACTGTCTAAGCGCATGATTGCTCCAAAAAAATAATTTGAGGTGAATTGCTTTGAGTAACAAATTGATCGTATCCGCTTCGCCGCATATCAGAGATCATGCGACGACCAGCACGATTATGAGGGATGTTTTAATTGCTTTGGCTCCGGCAATGATTGCCGCAACCATTATTTTCGGTTTTCGCGCTTTGCTGATGACCGCTGTCTGTGTTGCCGCCTGCGTTTTCTTTGAATATGCAACCGAGCGTATTTTGGGCAGAACCAACACAATTTCGGATTTAAGCGCAGCAGTTACCGGTGTGATTCTTTCCTTTAACCTGCCGGTTCAGCTGCCAATCTGGATGGCTGTTCTCGGATGCTTCTTTGCAATTGTTGTAGTAAAACAATTGTTCGGAGGTATCGGCAACAACTTTGCAAACCCTGCGATTGCAGCAAGAATTTTCCTGCTCCTGTCCTTCTCTCAGCCGATGACAACCTGGCTGAAGGTAGAGGGCGGCAGAGCGGTAGAGGGTGTTTTCGGCGCAACTCCTTTGGCGCTGATTTCTGCCGGAGATACTCAGTCGCTGCCAAGCCTGATGGATATGTTCCTGGGAACCAGAGGCGGATGCATGGGTGAAACCTGCGCGCTGGCTCTTCTGATTGGCGGCATTTACTTAATTTATCGAAAAGTAATTACCGTAACCATTCCGCTCTCCTTTATCGGCGGCGTATTGGTGCTGTCTGTGCTGTTCGGCGTAGATCCGATGTATGAGCTGATGGGCGGCGGTCTGCTGTTGGGCGCATTCTTTATGGCAACAGATTATACCACCTCCCCGATTACCGAAAAAGGTAAAGTTATCTTCGGTTTGGGCTGCGCGCTGATTACTATGGTAATTCGTGTGTTTGGTTCCTATCCGGAAGGCGTTTCTTACTCCATCCTTTTGATGAATATCATTACTCCGCATATCAACAGAATGGTTCGCAATAAAGCGTTTGGAGGTGTACAGCAGTAATGAATACTATGAATGAATTCGTAAAACCGACTTTGGTGCTTGGCATCATCTGTCTGGTGATTACCGCTCTGCTGTCAATCAGCCATGAAATTACACAGCCTATCATTTTGGAAAACGAACGCAAAACCGCAGAATTGGCAAGAACCGAAGTTCTGACCGAAGCAGACGCGTTTGAACAGGTAGAGGGAGAATTTCCGGAAGGTGTTCAGGAAGTTTACGCTGCGCAGAATGGCAGCGGTTATACCGTAACGGTAACCTCCAAAGGTTATGCCAGCGACCCGCTGAAGGTAATGGTCGGCATGAAACAGGACGGTACGATTGAAAAGATTAAAATACTGGCAAACAATGAAACCCCGGGTTTGGGTTCTAAAGTTTCCAATGATGACTTCGTTGGTCAGTTTGAAGGAATGGACAGCTCTCTGGAAGGATTTGAGGCAATCGGAGGAGCTACCATTTCTTCTAACGCGATGAAACGCGCGATGGAACTTTCCTTCGAGGTTTATGAGATTGTGAAGGGAGAGTAGGAAGATGGAAAAATCAAATCTTCAAATTCTTACAAACGGTATCATTAAGGAAAACCCTGTTTTGGTACTGGTTTTGGGAACCTGTCCGACTCTTGCCGTAACAACTATGGCAAAAAACGGTATCGGTATGGGTTTGGCAGCAACATTTGTTCTTCTTGGTTCTAACATTGTTATTTCCTTGCTGAAAAAAGTAATTCCCGATAAAGTGCGTATTCCGTGCTATATCGTTGTTATCGCAGGTTTTGTAACTTTATTGAGCGCATTGTTGCAGGCCTATGTGCCGGATGTTTACAGCGCGTTGGGTATTTTCCTTCCGTTGATTGTTGTAAACTGTATCATTTTGGGCAGAGCCGAAATGTTTGCAAGCAAAAACAGCGTGTTTAAATCCGCTCTGGACGGTATCGGTATGGGCTTGGGCTTTACCTTGGCATTGTTGATTATCGGTTCAATCCGTGAGATTCTCGGTTCCGGCACCTGGTTTGGTATTCCGGTTACTGTAAATCTGTTTGACCCAATCTCTATCTTTGTTTTGGCTCCCGGCGGCTTCCTTGTTTTTGGCTGCGTTATCGCTCTGCTGAACAAACTCTCTAACGGAAAAGCTGTTAAGAGAAAGAGCTTTGGCTGTGAGTCTTGCCCGAATGCCGCCGCTTGCGCAAATGCCGGAAAGGGAGGCTGTGAATAATGGAAATTTTTAAGAATATGATGTATATTCTCGTTACCTCTGCATTGGTCGAGAATATCGTACTGGCAAAGTTTTTAGGCTGCTGTCCGTTTCTGGGTGTATCGAAAAAGCTGGATTCCGCAGTAGGTATGAGTTCGGCAGTTATCTTCGTTTTGATTATGGCAACTGCCGTAACATGGCCGATTTACACCTTTGTTCTGGAACCGAATCAGATGGAATATCTGCAAACGATTGTATTTATTCTGGTAATTGCCGCTTTGGTACAGATGGTAGAGTTTATCCTGAAAAAATATATGAAACCTTTGTATAAATCATTGGGCGTATATCTTCCGTTGATTACCACCAACTGCGCAGTACTGGGTTGTACTTTGTTAAACATTGAAAACCATTACAACTTCTTGGAATCCATCGTCAACGCATTCGGCGTCGGTCTGGGCTTCCTGATTGCGATGGTTCTGTTTGCGGGTGTCAGAAGCAAAATGGAAACAGTTGAATTTCCGAAGAGCTTCCAGGGAATTCCGATTACTCTGGTTGCAGCTTCTATCGTATCTATGTCCTTTATGGGATTTGCAAACGTAGCAAACGGTATTTTCAAATAAAGAAAAGGAGAAGAATCGGTTATGTTACAATCTGTTTTAGTTCCTGTTCTCGTTGTTACGGGAGCAGGTTTGGTTGCGGGTCTTCTTCTTTCTATCGCATCAAAGTTCTTTGCGGTAGAGGTTGATGAAACCGTAGCAAAATTAAGAGAAAATCTTCCGGGCGCAAACTGCGGCGCCTGCGGTTGTGCCGGCTGTGATGAATATGCAGCAAAAATGGCAGCAGGAGAGGCAGAACCGAACCTGTGCCCGGTAGGCGGAGCAGCTGTTGCGGCAAAGCTGGGTGAAGTTTTGGGTGTTTCTGTCGGAGCAATCGAACCAAAACGCGCGGTTGTAAAATGCCGCGGACATTTGCAAACCAGCGAATATATCATGGATTATGACGGTCCGAAATCCTGCCAGGCGGCAAAACTTCTGTATAACGGAAGAACCAGCTGTAACTATGCTTGTCTGGGTTACGGAGATTGTGTCAATGCCTGTGAATATAACGCAATCCAAATTGTGGACCATATTGCAAAGGTAAATGAAGACCTCTGTATCGGCTGCGGCGCCTGTGTCAAAGCCTGCCCGAACGGCATTCTGGAAGTGCTTCCGAGAAGCCAGAAAACTTATGTTGCTTGTATGAACCGCGATAAAGGCGCAGATACCAGAAAGGTCTGCACCAACGGCTGTATCGGCTGTAAGAAATGTGAGAAGCTCTGTGAATTCGGAGCAATTACCGTAGAAAACAACTGCGCTCACATTGATCCAGAAAAATGTACCAACTGCGGAAAATGCGCAGAAGGCTGCCCGGTTCATTGTATTCTGTAATTTGGGATACTATAAAAGAAAAAAGATGCTCCGACATCGGGGCATCTTTTTTTAACCTTTCACTATGAAAATTTAACAGAAAATTCTGATAAAAATGAAAAAAATCACGAAATAAAATAAGAATTTAAAGAATCCTCTTGTAACTTTCATCAAATGTGCTATACTAATTATGGTTAGAAACAATCAGATTGATCATCTGAACCGATATAAGAAAGCGGAGGAAATAAAAATGACTGTAAATGAAAAAATTGCGAAAATCAGAACAATGATGAGCGCAAACAAAATTGACGCTGTCATCATTCCAAGCGCAGACCCGCATATGAGCGAGTATTTTTCCGATCATTGGAAAACAAGAGCATGGGTATCGGGATTCACCGGTTCCGCAGGCACCTTTGTCATCACCGATAAAATGGCAGGTCTCTGGACAGACGGAAGATATTATGTACAGGCTGAAAAGCAGCTTTCGGGAAGTGAAGCGGTTCTTTTTAAAGCAAGTGAACCGGAAACACCGAAAGTTCAGGAATATTTGGCAAAAGAACTGTCTGAAAATGCAGTGGTAGGTATAAACGGACAACTGTTTTCTGCCGCTTACATTAAGACAATGAAGGAAGCATTTGTCAAAAAGAATATTTCTGTTAACGGAAATATTGATTTTGCAAACGATATTTGGGAAGACCGTCCGGCAGAGAGCGCAACCGAGATTTATCTGCTTCCGGTTGAATATGCAGGAAAATCCGCAGCAGAAAAAATTGCCGATTTACGCAAACAGTTAAAAGAAAAAGATGCAGATGCGATTACCATCAACACTTTGGACGGAATTGCATGGCTGTATAATATCCGCGCAAATGATGTTGCCTGCACTCCGGTAGCTGTGGCTTACGCATATGTTTCTCAGGAGAAAGCAATCCTCTTCACAAATACCGGCAGGGTAGGGGAAGAAGTTCGTGCTAACTTGGCAGAAAACGGTGTAGAAATATGTGAGTATGAGGAAATTTTCTCAATGCTCAAAGAAATCAAGGAAGATACTTCCGTTCTCTGCGATGAACGGGAAATGAACTATGGTTTGTTCCACATCATGGAAGAAAACGAAAAAATCAATTTGATTGTGGGAGAAAATCCGGTTCGTCTGATGAAAGCTCTGAAAAATGAAGTAGAAACCAAGAATACATATGAAGCTTATTTGCAGGACGGTATTGCCGAAGCAGAATTTTACGGTTGGTTGGAAGAAGCTCTTGAAAAGGGAGAAACCGTAACAGAATATCAGGCTTCGGAAAAACTTTATTCTTTCCGCGCGCAGAGAGAGCATTTTAAAGGCGACAGCTTCACTGCAATTATCGCTTACCGTGACAATGCGGCAATGATGCACTATGCTCCGAAAGAAGATGCTTCGGCAGTTATTTCGAGAAGCCACTTCCTGCTCAATGACAGCGGCGGTCAGTATCTGACAGGTACCACCGATACCACCAGAACCTTTGCAATGGGTGAATTGACAGAGGAAGAACGCAGAGATTACACTATCGTTTTAAAGAGTGTGATTGCGATGAGTACTGCGGTGTTTAAAGAAGGACTGACCGGCTACGGTTTGGATGTTCTTTGTCGTGGTCCACTGTGGAAATACGGTCTGGATTATCGTTGCGGTACCGGTCATGGCGTCGGCTATCTGCTGAATGTTCACGAAGGACCGCAGAGCTTTGGAAATCGTGATGTTAAGTTGCAGGAAGGTATGGTTTTAACCATTGAACCGGGTATTTACACCGAAGGCAGCCACGGTATCCGTATTGAAAATACAGCAGTTGTTGCTAAAGGTGAAAAGACCGAATACGGTCAGTTTATGCACTTTGAAACATTCACTGTTGTTCCGATTGATACCACTCCTCTGAAAACAGAGATGATGACAGAAGAGGAAATTGATTGGCTTAATAACTTTAACCGCCATGCTTACGAAGCGGTTGCTCCTCATGTCAGCGAGAGAGCAGAAAAATGGCTGAAAAAAGCAACAGCTCCAATCAGCAAATAAAAGGATAAAAAAACAGCAGGACAAACGTCCTGCTGTTTTTATTTGAGTTAGTCAGCTAAAATTTTAATTAAAAGGTCACCCATACCGACATTGTATCCGCTGGTTGCAAAGATTCCGTTCAGTCCCGGTTTTGTAACAACGATTAACGGCAGTTTGTCCGGGTCAACATACATTCTTCTTGCAATAGAAGAAACATTTTCGCGGAAGTCATCGTAGCAGATAGTGACATTCGGCAGCAGTTCCAATGTTTTTGCAAGAGTATGATTTTTCTTCGCTTCATCGCTGCGAATGATAAATACAAGTTGAGCGTCCAAAGCATTGTAGCGTTTGTGATGTTCGATCAGCTCGTTTAAGATATGTTCGGTCGGTTCTTTTCCTTCTTCTAACCAGAACAGGATGTTTGCTTTGTCCGCAGTAAGCTGTTCGGCAGCAATCTTATTTCCGTCTTTATCCTTTAAGGAGAACGGCAGAATATCCATGTTTTCCAACATATCAGAAATCTTGGTGTCACGCAGACGGATTGTCAGACTGTTTTCCGAATCATCAGATACATTGAAGCGGTATTCTTTGGTAAACAGGCTTCCGTTTGGCATTCTTTTTGCAGTAAGCAGACGGTATTCACCCGGCGCTAAATCTAAAGCAACTTTTCCGTCTTTCCACTCTCTCTGGCTTAAATCCAAGGTATGGTAGATGCCGCCGCGCAGCAGTCCTAAGCTCCAGTTCTGGAAATATACCCATTTGGTATCATCACCGGAAATAACGGTGAACGGCAGGGTTGCTTCTTTGCTGTCGATTTCTACATTGTGGAAAGAGCCGTTGGAATAATACTGCGCAGATTTTGTTTCCGGATTCAGTCTTGCAGGGATTCCCAAAGTACGGCAGAGAGCAACAAAGAGTACCTTTTTAGAAAGGTGAGAGCCAAAGCCTACCTTCAGCAGTTGAGCGGGGGAAGCAATCAGAGAACCGTATTCTCTTTCATCGTGAGAAGAGATATGTTCCAAAATCCAGCTCCATGCGCTTTCCGGATTTGCGCGGAATGTGTTTTTCTGTTCTTCGGTAAAGAAACAAGCGAGCTCGGTTCTCCAGTTGGTCAGCTTTTCAGTAGACACGCGAGGGGAGAGGAGGTAAGGAACAAAGATGTCTTCCGGTAAATCTGCCTGTTTTGGGGTGTTTGCAAAGTGATTTTCTAAAATATCGGCAGAAAGGTCGGTTTTATCCTTAACGGTCAAGGTTTGCAGCAGTTTTGCGCGAAGCTGCATTTCTTCCAAAGAATGAGCGGCATTTAAGAAACGGAAAATTTCTTCGGAGTTTCCTTTAGAATCAAAAATAGCTTTTGCAGCAAACTGAGCGGTTTCGCCGGATAATCCCAGTTTTTTTGCAGCCTCTGCGGCAGAATCTTCGGAGTAGAAGGTTGCTTCTTTTTGGTGCAGCAGAGCAGCGGCAGCGTCGAATTTTTTCTGCTGTGTTTCTTTTTGCTCATCGGTCAGGCGAACGGCAAATTTCATATTGTCCTTTGGAGGAACAACATCATATTCTTCGCCCTTTAATTCTTCGGTCTGACAGGCAGTTGCCTGGGAAAAATCAAGGGTTACGGAAGATTCTTTTCTGGAATCTACCAATCGGGTCAGGAATTTTCCGTCTTTTACTGCATGAATGTGCAAATCACCTAAGCCTAACGTGATGGAAGCCTCCCCGTTTTCATCGGAGATTAAGGTGGAAATTGGGAAGAACTCAGAGTAGTTTAACAGTTCGATGCGTAAAGAAACGCCGGATAACGGTTTTCCGTTTTCTGTTACTCGAATAGAGAAGGTTTGTTTGTCTGCATAACGGAACAGTTCATTGCATACAGTAGTTAAACCTTCATGAGTTACGATTTCTTCATTTTCGACATAATCGGAGAACATTCTACTGTGAATAATCATAGCGCGGGAAGCGGCAGCGGTAAACCAACCCTTGTCTAAAACTTCCTCCGGTTCACAAGCGCCAAGATAATGCCAATCTCCGTCACACCATACTTCAATCCATGCATGGTTATCGTCACAATGAGGCCATCTTGGAGTGTAAATCTGTCTGGTAGGGATACCCACACTGCGGAAAGCAGTGGTAGCGAAGGTGGATTCCTCTCCGCAGCGACCATATGCGCAGCGTAAAACCGTTAAAGGATTGGCGGTTCTGTCATCGGTCTGGCGGTAGGTTGCATTTTCAAAGCACCAGTAGTTCAGCTCCAAAGCGGCTTCTTTCATGCTGGTTGTTTTGTTTGCAGAAACCAAACGCGGCCAGCACAAATCATAAAATGCGCGGCGGCAATCTACAATATCTTCGGTGTTGACACGATAGTATAAAACGTGGTTAAAGAAGATATCTTCAGGAATAGTTTGACACCAGGCAATATTTTTGCGCAGGAACAAAGCATGATCAACATAACTTAAGAAAAGAGAAAAATCATAGTTTGCAATGTCGCTGATTGGCATGGTTCCGTAGAGATATTTCATGCAAATCTTTTGCGCATCATCGCAGCGTTCCAAGTTTTCCATAATTTCTGCTTCTCGTCCGCCGAAATACGGGCGTGCAGCCTCAAAGTACTGCTCAGCCTTTTCACACAGAGTAGGGCTGAAATTGCAATTACAAGACATAGGTCATCCTCCTAAAAATATAAAAATCGGATTGCTCCGTTTTTAACAATGTACTACAGAATCCAAAACAGTTCTTGCTTTGCGAACCTCCTGTTCGCTGGTTTGCCAGATGGTATATTCGCTGACTAACGGAAGTCCCATGCTGACATCTTCTTTTCGATAAGTCATCGGGCTTTCCAGTGTGATTTTTCCGGACATATGGAAAGAAGTTGCGCCGGTAGAAGAAGCCAGCGAGCGGATGACAGAATCCTTTACACCGCTTCCAATCAAAATATCAATCTCATTTCCTGCCTGTTTTACCAGCTCTTTTAAAAGTTCTGCGCCTTCCAAAGCAGTATTTTTTTGACCGGAGGTTAAGATAGTGTCAATTTTTAATTCTTTTGCCTGCTGCAAAGCCTTCATCGGGTCTGCGCAAACATCAAAAGCGCGGTGTAAAGTAACGCTCATACCCCGGGCTTCTTCCATTAAAATTGCCATTCTTTTTATATCCAGCTGTCCGTCCGGTGTTAAAACACCGATAACCACGCCGTCTGCTCCTGCCTCACGGAACATTTTTACATCGCGGCGAATAATTTCAAATTCCTCATCGGTGTAGCAAAAGTCGCCGAATCTCGGACGAATCAAAACATTGATTAAAATATCGCATTTTTCACAAATCCGATGATACAAATTGATATCCGGTGTGGTTCCTCCAATCAGCAAATTGGCGCACAGTTCCAAGCGGTCTGCTCCGCCTTGTTTTGCTGCGATTGCAGATTCTACACAGTCCACACAACATTCCAGTAACGGTTTCTTATTCATGTCAAAAGTCCTCTCTGTTTAATATCGATCAGCCGCTGTAAAGTGGCGGTCTAACAAGAAATACATGGTAGCGGCAGAAGCTCCGGTTGCTCCCTCGGATTGAAATTCGTAAACAGGTTTGCTTACTCCCGAAACTCCCGCAATATCCAGATGAATCCATGGGTGATCCTCTGCAAATTCCCGTAAAAAGAGTCCGGCAACAATGCTTCCGCAGCCGTACCTTGCGGAGTTGACCAAATCGGCAACGCGACCTTTTAGCATATCCCGATATTCTTCATCGGTCGGCAGGTCAACATATTTTTCGCCTGCTCTTGCTCCAGCGCGTAAAAGTTCGTCCTCAAAGCTGTCATTGTTTGTCATAACTCCGGCGCGAACAGAACCGTAAGCGTTGGCAATCGCTCCGGTCAGGGTGGCGACATCTACAATTCGGTCTGCTTTTTCGATGCGAATTGCATAGGTGATTGCATCTGCAAGAATTAGCCTTCCCTCTGCATCGCTGCTGAAAATTTCCACCGTCTTTCCGTTCATAGAGGTGATAACGTCTCCGGGAACAGAGGAAGTGTTGGACAGACGATTTTCCACTACGGGAATGACGGCAACCACATTTGCGCAGGCTTTATTTTTAGCTAAAGCGCAGATGGCTGCGGTAACGGCAGCGGCTCCTCCCATATCGCCTTTGGTATTGATTAAACCGGCATTGGTTTTTAAAGAGTAACCGCCGGTGTCCAGGGTCACACCTTTTCCAACCAGCGCAGTAACTTCGCTGTCATTAGGATTGCCCATATACCGTAAAACAACCAGATTGCAGGGGTAGCCGCTGCTTAATCCGACGCTTAAAAACAGGTTCATGCCCAATTCCTGCGCTTGCTGCGCATCTACAACGGTTGCCTGACAACCGACAGCCGTTCCCTGCTGCACAATGCGTTCGGAAAGGGTGGTCGGAGTCAGAATATTTCCGGGGGTGTTGACCCAGTCGCGAGCCATCATCACATATTCGGAGACAACCGCGGATTTATTCACAATTTCCTGAATATCATTTTGATATACGCTTTCAAATCCCTGAAGATAAACAGTATACTCATACGGCTCTTTGGGGAGTTGATAATATCCCTCAAATCGGTACAGACCCAACATGATACCGCTGGTAATATCATAAATACAATCTAAGCCGAACAGACGGGTAATTTGAGAAACATCTGCCTGGTATTTGCTTTGCTTGAGTGAACGCATTGTCTTTGCAGCAAGGGCAGCGGCAGATTTTATATGTGTGAGAGTTATAGAATCTTCTTCACCCAAACCAATCCAAACATGAAGGGTGCGTTTGGAAAAGGTATGGAATTCACTGAAGCGGGAAGCGTCAAAGATAGGACGGACGGTTTCGGGAACGCCGTCAGAATCGGATTGGTTTTGAAAAACAAAGTGAACGACAGCAGAGCATTTTTTGTTATTGTCTACTAAAATCATAAGAATCCCTCCGTTTTTATTCCAAAAAGGTTAGTTTTCCAAAGAAGAAATACAGTCCATACAATGCTGCAAATAAATTTTACGGACAGAAGGATACTCGCCTAATCCGCGAAGAACGGTTTGAGTTTGATATCCTGCGTTTTCAAAGATGTTTTTCCAGGAGTCTTCGTTTTTGCACATATCGTTGATTGCATGGTCGCCGGCAACCACCATCAATGGAGCGAGAACCACCTTTTTGGCATGGACAGCGGCAACTTCGGAAAGAACGGTATCCAAATCGGGATATCCTTCCACAGTGCCGATAAAGAAGTTTTTATATCCCAATGCTTTCAGGCGGTAATCCAATGCAGGATAGGTTGCGTTGGCAGGATGTTCTGTGCCGTGTCCCATCAGTACAAGGGCAGTATCCTCTTCCAGGCTGCCGAATTCCTGATGCAGCGCTTCGATGACCAAAGAATAATCTTCGGAGGAGGTGAGCAGAGGCCAGCCGCAGATTAAGTGAGAGAAGCGGTATTTCCATTTTTCTGTTTCGGCGCGGACATCGTCAAATTCAAACCCGTTCATAACATGGGTGGGCTGACAGATGACGGTATCAAATCCTTCGTTGGCAAGCTTTTCCAGTGCCTGTTCCACAGTGTCAACCTCAATGCCGTCCCGTTCTTTTAATTTACGAATAATCATACCGCTGGTAAAGGCGCGGCGAATTTCAAAATCAGGGAAAGCACAGCGGAAATCCTCCTCGATTGCTCCGATGGTTTTTTCGCGGGTTTCCTCATAACTGGTACCAAAACTTACAACAAGAATTGCTTTTTTGGAAGAGGTCGGCTTTAAACATAAAAGCGGCTTTTGCGGCTCTTCCTGTTCTTCTTTTTTCTTTAAGGCGGCGATGCACAGTCCGGCAGCTGCGGACAGCAAAGCAAGTCCGATTATTTTTTTCAAAAAAATCCCTCCGTACAGTTCGGTGTTGTCATTGATATATTTTCTTATATTTGAATATACCATGAAACGGGAGATTATACAAGTCTGAAAGAGAAAAAGAGGAAAAAAAATGAAACTTCCGATTGCTTGAAAAATTTCTTTGTCTTTTTTCAGATTTTTATAGAAAGTACAGAAGTTCTATGTTATAATAAAAAACACAAGTCAGAGAAAATATTATTTTCTTTTTATTTTTATCAGCCAACTATAGCCAACAGAAAGGTGATACATTTATGGAATCCAAGAAGAAATTCGCGATGATGATTATGGGACAGCAGTATCAAACAAAGACAGATTATGCCGTACTGGAAACCGATGCTGTTGAAACACACATTATCACTGTGAACTCCCCTCAGCAGGCGATTGCCGTAGCGGAGGAGCTGGCGCAGGCGGGTTTTGGAGCAATCGAAGTGTGTGGCGCGTTCGGAAAAGAACTGGCGCAGAAGATGTATGAAGCGACCGGAAAAACAGTCAGTGTGGGGTATGTTGTTTGCCCGCCGGAACAAAAAGAACTGTCCGATCGTTTTTGGGCAGAGTAATGAAAAAGCTGTAAATATGAAAATCAGGAGGAGTACCTAAATTAGGCGCTCCTCCTGATTTTTTAGATGATGAAATGATAAGAAACTAATTTTGTGATTGATTGGGCAGTTTGTTTTTGTTCTTACTTTTCTTTTTATCTTTTTGACGATACTGGTGGAAGTCACGGAAACCAAGTCCGGTAATTTCTCCGACATCATCGACGACGATAAAGGCATCGGGGTCAATCTCATGAATAATATCATAGATTTTATGTACCTCCTGGCGTCCGACTGCGCAGAAAAGAACGGTTCCTTCGGTTTTACTGTATGCGCCGCGGGAGTGCAGTTCGGTAACGCCTCGTTCCATATCGTCCATGATACGCTGCGCGATTTGATCGTTTTTGGGAGAAATGATAAACATCATCTTTCCTGTTCCGCTGTCGGTGCCGTAAAGCACAGCGTCTATAACCTTAGAGGTGATATAGATAACTAAGATTGCATACAGAGGGCTTTCATAATCGTGGTATACAAGAGCGGAAGCAAGTACGATGACAAGGTCGATAATCATGACGAACTTTCCTAACGAAAATCCTCGGATATGTAAAGTTAAAAGGTTGGCGGCAAGTTCGGTGCCTCCGGTTGTTCCACCGCGCATTAAGATTAAGGCAAGTCCCAAACCGGCAAGACAACCGCCGAAAACAATGGTAATCAACGGGTCACCCTGATACTGGGGAAGGTAGGGAACCATAATATCAATGATTGCAGAGGACATTAGGGTTGCGATAACCGTTTTGATGATGATTTGATAACCCATCTCCACATACGCCCAAATCAGCAGCGGGATATTCATCAAAATGTTGGCAGTACCGATTGGAATACCGAACAAATGGTTGAGCATGGTGGCAACACCGGTCAGTCCGCCTGCGGCAATTTGGTTTGGCGCAGTGAAGGTGTCGATGGATACGGCAAACAGAAAGCTGCCTAAAAAGAACATAATACCGTCAATACAAAAATCTTTTACTTTTTTGCGGGTAAGCATGGGGAACCCTCCTGATAATAAATTTTAATAATTTTATTATACATCAAAAGCAAAATTTTTGCAAACTTTATAAAAAAAGCTCCGACCTTGCTAATCGGAGCTAAAAAACGCATCAAGCAGTCCTTTTGAAAAAAACAAGATTTGACATCTTTTTTATTTTTAGGTCTTTTTTACAAATTCATGCCTGCATTTTGGACAAGTAATCTGAATTTTTCCCTTTCCGCGAGGAACACGGATTTTTTGCTTGCAGGAAGGGCAGCGAAAATGGCAGTGTGTTTTTAAATCTCGGCAGGCAGAAAATTTTTCGGAAAACCACCGGCGAACAGGAGCTGTTATCTGAAGAAATTTTTGATTTTCCGCATAGCGTCGGTTGATGTTCTTAGAAAAGATTCTCCAAATACAGATGACGCAGAAAACGGTAGAAATCCAGTAAAAAATGTTCCAATCGGTGGCAGCCCACAGAAGATTGAGTACAAACAAGGAAATCAGCATAAAAAATCCAAGTTGATCCGTTCCGTAACGTCCGTACATCAACTTTGCAATCCAGTTCATAAAAATTCTCTCCTCAAACGATAAAATAATAGAATAAGGTCATCATAGCACGAAATCTTGAAATAATTATGACAAAACCTTAAATTTCCATTATATCTCAAACTTTTTTCAAAAGGGTATTCCAAAAAAGTCAGAAAAAACCACCGCCTTTTTGATAAGCGGTGGTTTGAGGAAAATATTCGGTAAAAATCTTATTTGTTTTCTGCTTTCCATTCCAGATATTCATCAAAGGTACAGCGACGGTCAATAATTCCGTCCGGAGTAATTTCAATGATACGGTTTGCAACAGTCTGCACAAACTCGTGGTCATGGGAAGTGAAGAATACATTGGATTTAAAATCGGACAGTCCGTTGTTGACTGCGGTGATGGACTCCAAATCCAGATGGTTGGTCGGCTGGTCCAAAATCAAAACATTGGAGCCGAACAGCATCATACGGGAAAGCATACAGCGAACCTTTTCGCCTCCGGAAAGAACCTGAACCGGTTTGTAAACATCATCGCCGGAGAACAACATTCTTCCCAAAAATCCGCGCAGATAAGTCTCGGTAACATCTTTGGAATACTGGGACAGCCACTGGAGGATGGACAGGTCGCAGCCGTTAAAATATTCCGAGTTATCTTTCGGGAAATAAGAGCGGGAAGTGCTGACGCCCCATTTAATAGAACCTTCGTCCGGCTGTACTTCCTCGGCAAGAATCTGCATCATGGCAGTTTGCGCGATTTCATTATCGCCGATAAAGGCAATTTTATCCCCTTTGGAAACGGTAAAGGAAACATTGTTTAAAACCTTTACACCGTCAATTGTTTTGCTGACACCGTCTACACTCAACACATCTTTGCCGATTTCGCGGTCCATAGTGAAGCCGACATAAGGATATTTTCGAGAAGAAGCGGGAAGTTCCTCTACACTCAGTTTGTCAATCAACTTGCGGCGGGAGGTTGCCTGTTTGGATTTTGATTTATTTGCTGCAAAGCGCGCGATAAAGTTTTGCAGCTCTTTGATTTTTTCATCGGCTTTTCGCTTTTGGTCTGCCATCATACGCTGCATCAGGCGGCTGGACTCATACCAGAAATCGTAGTTGCCGACATACATCTTGATTTTATTATAGTCGATATCCACAATATGGGTGCAGACATTATTCAAAAAGTGACGGTCATGAGATACGATGATAACCGTTCCGATGTAATCCATTAAAAATTCTTCCAGCCAGGTGATGGAAGCAAGGTCCAAATGGTTGGTCGGCTCGTCGAGCAGGATAATTTCCGGTTGACCGAACAGGGCTTGCGCCAACAGGATTTTTACCTTTTCCTTATCTCCCAGAGAACTCATCTGCTCGTACAGCAGGCTTTGATCCAATCCCAAACCCTTTAACAGTTTGCTGATTTCGGTTTCGATTTCCCAACCGTTGAGTTCTGCAAATTCTGCCTCCAGCTGAGCGGCAAGTTCGCCGTCTTCATCGGTAAAATCTTCCTTATTATATAAAGCGTCCTTTTGCTGCATGATTTCATACAGACGGGGATTGCCCTGAATGATGGTATCCAATACGGAAAAGCTGTCATAGGCAAAGTGATCCTGTTTGAGGACGGACATTCGTTCTCCGTCAGGAATCTCAACCGAACCGGTGGAAGGTTCCAATTCGCCGGACAGAATTTTTAAAAAGGTAGATTTTCCGGCTCCGTTTGCGCCGATAACACCGTAGCAGTTGCCGGCATTAAATAAAAGATTAACGTCGGAAAACAGCTTTTGACCGCTGAAATCCAGGCTGACATTGTTGACAGTAATCATTTCAATTCTCCATTCCGTGAGTATTCTTCTTCAGTATACATGATAATCAGGTCGAGGTCAAGCGATTCGCCGCTTTTTCGGGCGATTTCTGTCATACGGTAAAGGTGCTTTGATTGGCTTTGATTAAAAAGAAAAAGGAAATGAAAAAAAGTGAAAATAGGGCTTGCAAAAAGGCAGAAAGTATGGTAATCTATAAGAGAAGAGCAGAAGGGGATACAAGTATCCTGTTTTGCAACGCAGATTTTTCTGCAAGGAAACGAAGTGTAAGGAAAGAGTGGGGTTACCCGCTCTTTTGTTTTGTTAAGCGGCAAAATGCCGCGGAAGTTTATAAAAGGGAGGAACCGTTTTTTGGCAACATCAAAAAAACCAAACACTGTGGAAGTGGTTACTGCACTGGCTGAGCCGGTTGTAAAGGAAATGGGGCTTGAGCTGTGGGACGTTCGATTTGAGAAGGAAGGAGCTTCGTGGTATCTGCGTCTGTTTATCGACAAAGAAGGCGGCGTTACCATTGATGACTGTGAAAATCTGAGCAGAAAGTTTGACAAGATTTTGGATGAAGCAGACCCAATCAGTCAATCCTATTATTTTGAGGTTTCCTCTCCGGGAATCGGCAGGGATTTGGTGCGTCCGTGGCATTTTGAGCGGTATTTGGGACAGGATGTGGAAGTAAAGCTGATCCGCCCGATGCAGCAGGAAAACGGGAAAAGTCTGCGCGAATTTATCGGTACGTTGACAGCCTGCGACGATCAGAGCGTCACGGTGACAACAGAAGGACAGGAGCTTTCCTTCTTAAAAAAGGACGCGGCGTATATCCGGCTGTATGAAGAAATTGATTGGAAATCGGCAAAAATTTAAACGGTAACTGAAAAATAAATAACAGGAGGAAAATAAAGTGGGTGCAATTAACAGCGAATTTTTTGATGCGTTAAATTTATTGGAAAAAGAAAGAGGAATCCCGGTTTCTTATCTGATTGAAAAAATCAGCAACGCAATCGCAATCGCGATTAAAAGAGATATGGGCGGAAGCGAAAATACGATTGTTGAAATCGATCCGGTGAAAAAGCGTTTTTACGTTGCGGTTCGCAAGAACGTTGTGGAAGAAGTAACTGATCCGGAAACAGAAATTACTTTGTCCGACGCTTCCAAGTACAGCAGAGTGGCTCATGTCGGCGGCGTTGTGGAAATTCCGCTGGAAACAAAACAGTTTGGAAGAATCGCAGCGCAGTCTGCAAAGCACGTGATTCGTCAGGGTATCAGCGAGGCGGAAAAAGGTCAGTTGGTACAGAAATATCAGGATAAAAAGTTTGAAATTATCTCTGTTCCGATTTTAAAGATTGACGAGGTAAAGGGCAACGCTACCGTTGAGATTGATAAAACCGAAGCAATTCTGCCAAAGACCGAGCAGGTTCCGGGTGAGGAACTCAAAGAGGGACAGCGCGTAATGGTTTATGTGGTAGACGTTCTTACCGCAGGAAAGAATCCGAAACTGATGCTTTCCCGTACCCATCCGGGTTTAATCAAACGCCTGTTTGAGATGCACACTCCGGAAATTAAGGACGGTACAGTTGAAATTAAGGCAGTATCCCGTGAAGCAGGCTCCAGAACGAAGATTGCGGTATGGAGCAAGGATGAAAACGTAGACGCGGTAGGCGCCTGCATCGGTCCGAAGGGAACCCGTGTTTCTGCTATTGTAGAAGAATTGGGCGGAGAAAAGATTGACGTTATCCGTTACAGTGAAAATCCGGAAGAATTGATTGCGGCTGCTCTTTCCCCGGCAGAAGTTTCCAAAGTTTTGATTGACCCGACCGGAGCAAAAGCCTGCAAAGCGATTGTACCGGACAGCCAGCTGTCTTTGGCAATCGGCAACAAGGGACAGAATGTCCGTCTGGCTGCAAGACTGACCGGCTGGAAGATTGATATCGGTCCGGAAAGTCAGGCAGAAGAAATTATCGAAGAAGTAGAGCGTCTGAGAGCAGAAACACAGGCTCAGATTGACAAAGCGGTAGAGGACCTGTTTGCAGACGAGGAATTCTAAACCGAATTCAACAGAAGGAGGCAGCAGAATGCAGGCGAAAAATGCACCGATGAAAAAGGTTCCGGTTCGTATGTGTACCGGCTGTCGAGAACATAAGCCCAAAAAAGAGTTAATCCGTGTTGTTCGTTCTCCGCAAGGGGAAATCAGTCTTGATTTTGTCGGAAAAAAATCAGGGCGCGGCGCATATCTTTGCCCGAACAGACAGTGTTTGGATAAAGCCAGAAAAACAAGACAGTTGGAGCGGGCGTTGGAAACTGCCATTCCCGATGAAGTTTATCAGCGTTTGGAAATGCAGCTTTCCGAACAGTCGGAATAACTTCCGGTAATAAAGGAGAAGATCATGCAAAAACAGGAACTTTCAATGCTTTCTCTTGCGCGCAAAGCAGGAAAATTGGTGCTGGGGTTTGACAAAACCGCAGACGGGCTCAAGGACGGAACGGTAAAGGGACTGTTTTACAGTGCCGATCTTTCCGAAAAAAGTAAAAAAGAATTGCATTTTATCGGAGCAAAGGCTCAGATAGAGCCTTTGGAGCTTTCGGTCAGCATGGAGGAAATCTCGACAGTATGCGGAAAACGCTCCGGTGTGATTGCCTTGACCGATGAAGGATTTGCAAAAAAAATCGCTTCTTTTTCCAAAACAAAAGCGTAAAGAAAGACAGAACAAGGATTCGACATAGGACAAAAGCGTTCCTGATTTAAGGAGGCGTATGTTTCAATGATAAACGAAAAATACAGAGTAAATGAAGTGGCAAAGGATTTTAATGTTCCGATCAAAGAGGTAATCGAACTTTTGGAACAGCATTTCCCGGGCGAAAAGAAAAAAACCACAGCGCTGACCGGTGAAGAACTGAATCTGATTTTTGAAACTTATACTCAGAAAAACCAGGTGACGGATTTTAACGAGTACTATGCTTATAAGGAAAAATCCGTTTTACCCAAAGAGGAAAAAAAGGAAAAAAGCAAATCGACTTCCAAATCAAAGGAAAAGAAGGAAAAGACTCCGCAGGATAAGGAGCAGAAACCGGTACAGGAGCTTCCGAAAGAAAAACAGCAGAAAGAGCAGACAATGCAGTCGGCAGCAACTCAAACCGAGAAAGAAGAACCGAGCAACGAGAGGGAGATAGAGGATATGAACGATACACAGAAACGCCCACAGGGCAACCGCCCGCAGAACGAAAACCGTTCCGGCGACCGCCCTGCAAACAACGCAGAGCGTCCGCGCGGCAACAATGACAGAAAGCGTCAGGGAGATCGTCCGCAGAACGAAAACCGTTCCGGCGACCGTCCGAATAAATTCGGCGACAAACCGAAATTCAATAACGAGCGCGGAGATCGTCCGAACAAATTCGGTGATAAGCCGAAATTCGGCGACAAACCGAAATTCAATAACGAGCGCGGCGACCGTCCGAACAAATTCGGTGACAAACCGAAATTCAACAACGAACGCGGCGACCGTCCGAACAATAATCCGAAACCGGCTCAGAAATCTCCGAAACCGGCTCCGGCTCCCCGTCAGGCATCTTCTATCAATCCGGAATTAGATGAAAATGTAAACGGCAAGATGATTCGCCATGTTGATATGCGTGCTGCCAATGTAGATTTGGACAAATACAACGAGCGTTATGAAAATATCGCTCCGGAAAATCTTGCAAAGCGCGATGATGGCGTAAAGAAACAGAAAATCGGCGGAAGAAACAATAAAAAGAAGAACTTTATGTCCAAAAAGGACAAAGAGATGGAAAAGATGCGCAAGCTGGAGATGGAACGGGAGCGCCGTCAGAAGCTGCACATTACCCTTCCTGATGAAATTACCGTCGGAGATTTGGCTCTGAAATTGAAGATTCAATCTGCCGAGATTATCAAACGACTGATGATGCTGGGCGAAATGAAATCCGTTTCCGATATTATCGACTATGATACCGCAGCTTTGGTAGCGATGGAAATCGGCGCAAAGGTAGAGCGCGAGGTTGTTGTAACGATTGAGGAAAGACTGTTTGATGACAGCGAGGACAACGATGAGCAGAAAGTGGAACGTCCTCCGGTTGTTGTTGTTATGGGTCACGTTGACCACGGCAAAACCTCCATTCTGGACGCAATCCGTCATGCAGATGTCACCTCCACCGAGGCAGGCGGCATTACCCAGCACATCGGCGCATATCAGGTTAATGTAAACGGAAAACCGATTACCTTCCTGGATACTCCGGGACATGAAGCGTTCACTTCAATGCGTGCGCGCGGCGCAGATATTACAGATATTGCCGTACTGGTAGTAGCTGCCGATGATGGTATCATGCCGCAGACTGTAGAATCCATCAACCATGCAAAAGCAGCGGGTGTTTCCATCATTGTTGCAATCAATAAGATGGATAAACCGACTGCCGATCCGGAAAAGGTAAAACAGGAGCTGACCGAATATGAACTGGTTCCGGAAGAATGGGGCGGCGATGTAATCTGCGTTCCTGTTTCGGCAAAGACCAAGATGGGTATTCAGGATCTTCTGGAAAACATTCAGTTGGTAGCAGAAGTAAAAGAACTCAAAGCAAATCCGGACAGAATGGCAAAAGGAACGGTTATCGAAGCAAAACTGGATAAAGGTCGCGGACCTGTAGCAACCATTTTGATTCAGAACGGTACCTTAAAGACAGGCGACAGCGTAATTGCAGGAACCGCAGTGGGACGCGTTCGCGTTATGACAAACTCGAAAGGGGAAAGAATCGACGCGGCAGGTCCTTCTACTCCGGTTGAGATTACCGGTCTGGCAGAAGTTCCGGCTGCCGGTGACGAGTTCAACGCAGTTGAAGATGAAAGACTGGCAAAAGAACTGGTAGAAAAACGCCGTCAGGAAGCAAAAGAAAAAGAATTCAGCTCTTACCAGAAAGTTACTTTGGATAACCTCTTTGAACAGATTGAAGTGGGTGAAACCAAAGAGCTGCCTCTGATTGTAAAAGCGGACGTTCAGGGTTCTGTGGAAGCAGTAAAACAATCTTTGGAAAAACTGAGCAACCCGGAAGTTCGCGTCAAGGTAATTCACGGCGCAGTCGGTGCAGTCAGCAAATCAGACGTTATGCTGGCAGAAGCGTGCGGAGCAATCATTGTCGGCTTCAATGTTCGTCCTGACCCAATCGCAAGAGATATGGCAGAAAGCGAAGGCGTAGATATGAGAATGTATCGTGTTATCTACGATGCAATCGAAGAAATCTCCTCCGCAATGAAAGGTATGCTTGCTCCAAAAACCCGCGAAGTTGAGCTGGGTCGCGCAGAGGTTCGTGAAGTATTTAAGATTACCGGAGTCGGAACTGTTGCCGGCTGCTATGTTCTGGAAGGCAAAATCACCAGAAATGCAGAAATTCGCATTGTTCGTGACGGTATTATTATTGCTGACGAACACCTTACCTCTCTCAAGCGTTTCAAAGATGACGTAAAAGAGGTTGCAAGAGGTTACGAGTGCGGTATGGGCATCGAAAAATTCGGCGATTTGAAGGTCGGAGATATTTTTGAAGCATATATGATTGAAGAATACCGCGACTAATCTGATTTTATTTGACAAACCCAAACAGACTCCTTTTATTGCAAAAGGGGTCTGTTTCCCGAATATAACTTATTTTAGGAAGGAGAAAGGCTATGGGCTTTCGCGTAGGAAGAACGGGAGAAGATTTAAAACGGGAATTAACCGATATTATCCGTCATGTAAAGGACCCGAGAGTATCTTCTATTTTAACAATTATTAAGATAGAGCTTTCCAATGATATGTCCCACTGCAAGGTATATATCAGTTCACTGGACGGCATAGAAAAAGCGAAAGAAGCGGTGCAGGGATTGAACCATGCGAACGGTTTCATCAAGCATGAGGTGAATATGAGAATGAAGATGCGGCGTATTCCGGATTTTCACTTTATTGCAGATGATTCGACCGAATACAGCGCGGATATTGCAAGAATTTTAAACAGCTTAGAGATTAAAAAAGACGAGGATTACGAGGACTAAAAGCTGAAAAGGAGAAGATGCTCATGCGGCTTACTGTTTTACAGACAGCAGAATTATTAAAACAAACCCGCGATGTTCTGATTTTAACCCATAAAAATCCGGACGGAGATACCCTGGGAAGCGGATATGCGCTGATGTATGCGTTGCGTGCCTTGGGAAAACGGGCAGCTGTTGTGTGCAGCGATGAAATTCCGGCAAAGTATGAGTATCTGAATCCGGAGCAGGTTCAGCAGGAGTTTGAGCCGAAGTTTATCGTTTCGGTCGATATTGCCGATTCTGTTTTACTGGGGGAATCGCTGCGCCGGTACGAAAATCAGATAGACTTATGTATCGACCATCATCTTTCCAACCGCGGTTATGCCCGCAATTTACTGCTGAGAGAAGATGCTGCCGCGACCTGCGAATTGATGCTTGATGTAATTGAAGCGATGGGAGTATCGCTCAGTAAACAAATTGCAGATTGTCTGTATACCGGTTTGGTGACAGATACCGGTTGTTTTCGCTATCCTTCGGTTACGGCAGATACCCATCGCGCCGCACAAAAGTTAATCTCTGCGGGAGCGGATACGACGGCAATTCATCAAAGAATGTTTGAAAGTGTCAGCCGAAATAAGGTAGCATTTCTGATTGAAGTAATGAAGCAGATTCGCTATGAACTGAACGGAGAATGTGCGATACTTGTTTTAATGAGGGATACAATTCATAAGTTCGGTGTATCAGAGGAGGAGCTGGAAGGAGTTTCGAGCATTCCCCGGCAGATTGAGGGTGTAAGGGTCGGCATTACCATTCGTCAGTTCCGTAATTATCAAGGATATAAGATTTCTGTGAGAACAGACGGAACTGTTCACGCAAGCAGAATTTGTTCGGCGTTCGGCGGAGGAGGGCACATCGCAGCGGCAGGCTGTACGGTACAAAACCTTCCCTTGGATCAGATTTATTCTGACTTGCTGCGAATTGTTTCGCAGGAGCTTCAGGCAGGAAGTGTAAAGGAAACGGGTGAGTAATTTGGACGGAATTATTATTATGGACAAACCAAAGGATTTTACCTCCTTTGATATGGTGGCAAAGATGCGCCGCTTGTTGGGAACACGCAAGGTAGGGCACGCAGGAACGCTTGACCCGATGGCAACCGGCGTTCTGCCGATTTTTGTGGGAAGAGCAACAAAATGCTGCGATATTCTTCCAAATCAGAATAAGCGGTATACTGCGGAATTTGAATTGGGATATACCACCGATACGCTTGATGCAACCGGAAGGGTGCTGACAAGAAATGAAGTGTCGGCAGGAAAAGAAGATGTTTGCAGGGCATTAGAATCCTTTCGGGGAGAGATTATGCAGCTGCCACCGATGTATTCTGCGATTCAGATAAACGGAAAGCGTTTGTATGATTTGGCTCGTCAGGGAATCGAAATCGAACGGGAAAAACGTCCGGTTACTGTCACCCGCTTGGAATTGTTGGAAAGTGACGAGCAAAATCATCGTTATCGGATTGATGTTGCCTGTTCCAAAGGAACCTATATCCGAACTCTCTGCGCCGATATTGGAGAAGCATTGGGATGCGGAGCGACGATGACGCAGCTGCGTCGGACAGAAGCAGCCGGATTTTCTCTTGAGGACAGTCTTACCTTAGAACAGGCAGAGATTCTTTCCCAAAACGGAGAGTTGGAACAGCGTTTACTGCCGATTTCAGCTTTATTTACTGAGCTTCCCCGATTGGTTCTTTCTGAAAAACAGGAAAAATTATATCGAAACGGTGTGAAGCTGGATCTTTCCCGCTTATCTATTGCGGAAGAGCAGGGAAACAGCGATATTTTTGTTGAATCCAAAGACGGAACTTTTCTCGGAATCAGCGTTGCTGATTGGGAAAAAGGAGAATTAAAATTAAAAAAACTGTTTGCTTTGCTGTAACAAAAAGAGGTTCGATATTTTTTCGGACCTCTTTTTTCTGTATCTTTTTTCATTTTTGTTTATTTTGTAAGTTTTTTTAAGGTTTTATTGTGTAATAAAAATATTGTCGAAAAAAGTATGATATGATATAATAATTGAAGCGCGGTCAAACAGTGTGTGAGGAAAGAAAAAAGGAAGGGGAATGACTCAAAAAGAAATGAAAAAAGAAAGAGAAATAAACAAAACATCTTGTAAGATGAATTAGGATTAAAATTTTCTTGTGACGGAAAATGATAATCGAAAGAATGAAAAATCAACAACACAGCAGGATAATTTTTATTCCGCCATCTTTTGACAAAACAGGTAAAGGAGGAGAAATAAGATGAAACACTATGTTTTAAAAATGTGGAAAACCATCACAATCAAAATTGTAACAGCCTTTATTTCCATCATCGGAATTGCCGCTATGCCATACATCACAAAGATGTTGTTTGACTATGATTTTTCCAAAGGAGCAAAAGGGGCGGCGATTATCGTTATGCTTTATATTGCTGCGATTGCAGTCGGTATGCTTTTTGAATATATCAGCCAGCGACACGCATGGAAAATTGATTTGGAATTTAACACTATGATGAAGCAGGATTTATTCGATTCTCTGCTTTCCAAGAATTATTCTTCCTTTAAGAAATATGATATTTCAGATTATATTTCTTTTTTTAATAACGATGTTCAGGTATGTAAGCAGTATATCTCAAGCTGGGTTGGAATTATACAAACCGTTCTTCAGCTGTTTGTTTATGGATTTTTTCTCTTTAATCTCGACTATCGTCTTGCGATTGTGATTATTTTAAGCTCATTTTTGAGCTTAATTGTGCCGAAACTGACCGGAAAAGAACTTGGAAAACGCAAAGATGTTCATTTAACGGGAATGGCGGCTTATACCGATTCTATCCGTGACCTGCTGTCGGGTTTTCGCTTTGTGAACAACGAAACCAGACAGAATATTTCCGAGCGCCACAAAGAAGTTTTGGTAGATACCGAAGAAAAACAGTATCATTTCGGAAAGTTTAATACCCTGACAAATGTTGTAACGGGAAGCAGTATGTATTTTCTGGAATGGGTTGTATTTGCGATTATCGGAGTTTTGCTGTTCCAAGGGGAAATTACTGTCGGTATCGCCAGCGCGGCATTGGGGTATATTCAATCGTTCTGTTATCCGGTCGCTTATATCCTGAAAGAAATTAACAATGTCAATGCCTGCCGTTCTGCAACGAAGAAGATGATCCCGTTGATTGATGAAAAAGTTCCTCAGCTTCCTTCCGTATCAGAATTTCAGTCCTCGATTGAATTTCAGGATGTATCGGTAACTTTGGGCGATTTCACATTTTCCCATTTTTCTCATACCTTTGAAAAAGGAAAGAAATATGCGATTGTGGGACCGAGTGGAACAGGAAAATCCACTATTTTCAATCTGTTAATGCAGTATTTAACCCCGCAAGAGGGTAAAATTTTGATTGACGGAAAGCCGATTGCCGGGAAAGATACCAGCAAAATTATGATTTGCGTGAACCAGTTTGAACATATTTTCCACGCATCTTTCAGCGAAAATACCACAGTATTCGGAACCTATTCTGAGGAAGCGGTGCAAAAAACGCTGAATTATTTCAATAATGATAAGGTAAACAGTTTGACCGAAAAAGACAATGCGCAGGATTTAAGCGGCGGTGAAAACCAGATGATGCAGTTGGTTCGCGCAATCGCGGCAGAAAAACAGATTATTCTGATGGACGAATCTTTTTCCGCTGTAGATACGGCAAACACAAAACAGTTGCAGCAGAAATTGTTAGAGTTGGATAAAACCATTCTTTTCATCACACACGATGTGTCGGAAGAAAACCTCAAATACTTTGATGAAGTAGTGACACTTTTGCCAAAAAAATAATAAATCATTGGTTTAAAGCGTTAAATTTTTAAAAACAGGCTTTTAGCTCTTGATTTTTAGTTCGTACTTTAGTATTATACTTTGTGTAACAGAAAAAATACTGAAGTACGAACTTTTTTATTGTTTGTACCGATTGGATAAAAATAGAGGAGAGATAGTAAAATGATCGTTATTATGAAGCCGTCCGCAACCCCTTGTCAGATTGACGGACTGAAAAAAGAATTTGAAAGTTTGGGTCTGCAAATTCACCTGTCGCAGGGGGTAAACACCACTCTGATGGGATTGGTGGGAGATACCACCCGGATTGATATGGGAAAAATTGCTTCTATGGATATTGTGGAAGAAGTAAAGCGGATTCAGGAACCCTATAAAAAGGCAAACAGAAAATTTCACCCGCAAAACACAGTGATTCGGGTGGGCGATGCTGTTATCGGCGGCGGAGATTTCCAGGTAATTGCAGGACCTTGTTCGGTAGAAACACCGGAACAGATTTGTGAAGTTGCCTGCGCGGTCAAATCGTCGGGAGCTGCGCTGCTTCGAGGAGGAGCGTTTAAACCACGTACTTCCCCTTATGCCTTTCAGGGATTAAGAGGAGAGGGAATCGAACTTCTTTCTCAGGCAAAAAAAGAAACAGGACTTCCGATTGTAACCGAAATTATGAGCTATGAAGATATTGATTTATTCCAAAATGTCGATATCATTCAGGTTGGAGCAAGAAATATGCAGAACTTTGAGCTGCTCAAACAACTTGGATGTTTAAACAAACCGATTTTGCTCAAACGCGGAATGTCTGCCACCATAGAAGAGTTTTTGATGAGCGCGGAATATATTATGGCGCAGGGCAACGAACAGGTTATCTTGTGTGAACGGGGAATCAGAACCTTTGAAACCAAAACAAGAAATACCTTGGATTTGTCGGCGGTACCGATGCTCAAAAAACTGTCCCATCTTCCTGTCTTGATTGACCCGAGCCATGCAACCGGAATTCCGTGGATGGTAGAACCGATGACTCTGGCTGCAATTGCCGCAGGAGCAGACGGTGTGATGATTGAAGTACACAACAATCCGCAAAAAGCGTTGTGTGACGGAGCGCAGTCGCTGCGTCCGGATCAGTTTGATTCTTTGATGAAAAAAGTAAAGAAAACAGCGGCATTTTTTAAAACGCTGTAAGATAAGGGAAGTGTTAAAATGAGCCAGACAATCGGGATTGTCGGTTTGGGATTGATTGGCGCATCCTTTGCAAAATCGTTGCAAAAAAATACGGAAGATACGATATTGGGCTGGGACATTGATGAAAACACCATGAGTCAAGCGTTAACTGAAGGAACGATAGACGCGTCGATTGAGGATTATTCTGCATTGGATTTGTTGATTGTTGCTCTGTTTCCAAAAGCGGCGGTGGATTTTATCGAAACACATATTTCTCAACTAAAAAAGGGCTGCATTGTGATGGATATTTGTGGGGTGAAAAAAGCAATTACCTCGCAGGTTGCTCAGTTGTGTAAAAGTCATCGGGTTGAATTTATCGGCGGACATCCGATGGCGGGAAAAGAGCGTTGGGGTTATCAAAACTCAAATGAGGATTTGTTTTGTCGCGCAAGCATGATTCTTACCCCGATTTTTACAGATTCTTGGGCATTGGAACGGGTGCAGTCCCTTTGCAAAGCGATTGGATTTGAACGAGTTGTTTTTACCGACCCGGAAAGCCATGATAAAATGATTGGCTATACTTCACAGTTGGCGCATATTCTTTCCAACGCTTATATTAAAAATCCGCTTTGTATGAATTATAAAGGTTATACGGGAGGCAGCTTTCAGGACTTAACCCGTGTGGCAAAACTGAATCCGGTAATGTGGAGCGAATTATTTTTGTTAAACCGTCAAAATTTGCTGGACGATTTGGATGTGTTAATCTGTGCTTTGCAGGAGTATCGCCATGCGATTGCCGAGCAGGACGAACCGCGATTAACACAGCTTTTGGCAGACGGAAGCAGGGTAAAAGAAGCTCTGGACCGGGAAGAGTAGGAGGAAGCGCAGATGGATTTAGAACAAATCAGAACTAAAATTGACCGTTTGGATTCTCAAATTGCCGCTTTGCTGACCGAACGAATGGAACTGACCAATGCGGTAGCTGCGTATAAAAAAGAAAATCATCTTCCGGTTTATCATCCGCAAAGGGAACAACAGGTGATTGAAAAAGTTTGCAGTCTGACAAAAAAGGAATATCAAAGCGCCTTGACCGAGATTTATCGGTGTATTATGGAGGAAAGCAAAAAGAATCAGCGCAGTTTGATTTCCGATTCGGAGGAAATCGAAAAATAAAGACAGCTGAAAAAGAAATATTTTGCTGTTTTTATAATTTTTTTAAAAAAGTGCTTGACAATAAAAAAAGAATGTGCTTTAATAAGTGCAAGCAAAAAAACAAACCGTTGATAGGGAGATAAAACTAATCACGACCTCACAGAGAGCCGAGGGAGCTGAGATTTCGGCAGGAAACGAGTTAGACAAATGGACCCTTGAGGGCAGGGCGAACGGATAAATTCCAAGTATCCTCTGACGCTGTGACCGGCGTTATCGGTCAGGAATGTGTTGGCATTCTGTTTGAGGTGGGCGTATCATACGCCAATCAAGGTGGTACCGCAGATTTGAAGCATCTGTCCTTGTATGGGGGACGGATGCTTTTTTATTTTCCGAAACCCTGCCGGAAAACAAAAGCCGACTCGATCAAGAAACAGGCAAAGACCTGAATTTGAAGGAGTTGTGTGAAAATGAAAAAAATGATGAGTATGGTGTTGGCAGTATTAATGGCTATGACGGTATCGGGCTGCGGAACAGAGGACAGGGATTCGGAAAAAGTAAAAATCGGTGTGGTGCAGATTATGGAACATCGCTCGCTTGACCTGATTCGGGATTCTTTTTTAGAGGAAATGAACTCCTTGGGTTATACCGAAGACAACGTAACCTATGATATTCAAAATGCACAGGGAGAACAAAGCAATTTAAGTACGATTTGTAAAAAGTTTGTGGGTGACGAGGTAGATTTGATTGTTGCAATCGCTACCCCAACCGCACAGGCAGCGGCAGCAGCGACGCAGGAAATTCCGATTGTATTCTCTGCTGTTACCGATCCGGTAGAAGCAAAACTGATGACCGATATGGAAAAACCGGATAGAAATGTGACCGGAACTTCGGACGCAATTCCGGTTGACAAGGTAATGCAACTGTGTAAAGAGTTGACTCCGGATGTTCAGAAAATTGGATTTTTATACACTTCATCGGAAATCAATGCACAAATTACAGCAGAAAAAGCGATAAAAGAAGCTGAAAAAATGGGCTATCAAACCAAAACTTCTGTAATCAGCGAGGTATCAGAGCTTCAACAGGCGGCACAGTCCTTAGCGCAGCAAACAGACGCAATTTATGTTCCGATTGATAATACGATTGCCCAGGCAATGCAGATTTTATCTCAGATAGGAATTGATTATCAAATTCCTATCTATACCGGAGCAGATTCTATGGTAAACGATGGGGGATTTGCGACAGTCGGCATTGAATATACCGAATTGGGGAAACAAACCGCTCAAATAGCCAAAAAAGTTTTGGATGGTACGCCGATTTCCGAGATACCGGCTCAGACGATGAACCGTTTCGGAATTTTTATCAATTCCCAAACAGCTCAAAAAATCGGTATTGCAATACCGGAAGAAATCAAACGGCAGGCAACCGTTTTGGGAGAATAAGGGGGAAAGAAAAATGAGTTTTTATTCCTTTTTATCCGCAATCGAATTGGGGTTGATTTATTCTTTGACAGCGTTGGGGTTGTTCCTTTCTTACCGTATTTTAAATGTACCGGATTTAACGGCAGACGGCAGCTTTACCTTAGGAGCGGCGACAGCGATTGTTTTTACTTTAATGGGGCATCCGATTTTTGGTATTTTTGCGGCAGCCTTGGCAGGAGCTTTATCGGGGTTGGTGACGGCATTTTTACAGACTAAGATGAAAATTCAGCCGATTTTGGCAGGAATTATTACGATGACGGCTCTGTATTCCATCAATCTGATGGTAATGGATAATAAAGCAAATTTGTCCATTACATCGGAACAAAGCCTGTATACTGCGGTCGGTCAGCTGGTTGGAAAGAAAGCGCAGGGAATGGTTCTTTCATTTATGACAGCGGCAGGGGTCATGATTCTGCTTGTTCTGTTTTTTCATACCCGTTTGGGTTTATGCGTGCGGGCAACCGGGGATAATGAAGAGATGGTTCGTTCTTCCTCTGTCAATGCAGATGGAATGAAGGCAATCGGTTTAGCAACAGCCAACGCTTGCATTGCCCTTTCCGGAGCGATGATTGCGCATTATAACTGCTATGCAGAGGTAAAAATGGGAATCGGAATGGTAGTGATCGGATTGGCTTCTTTAATTATCGGGGAAATTGCAGTAGAATTGTTTGCAAAGAATAAAACAATTTTTCTTTCCGTTTTTGCCGCAGTCATCGGTTCTGTTTTGTATCGGTTGATTATTGCGCAGGCGTTGGAAATGAATTTTTCCGCCTCTTGTTTAAAACTGATTACCGCTGTTATTGTGGCGGCGGCGATGTCCTATCCGGCTGTTCGGGAAACGATAGAATTTTATCGAAAAAGAAGGGGGAGAAAAGCAGATGTTGAAGCTGCAAAACATCAGTAAAACCTTTTATGCGGGAACAGTCAATGAGAAGCAAGCGATTTGTTCGTTGAATCTGCAAGTGAATGACGGGGATTTTGTCACGGTAATCGGTTCAAATGGGGCGGGAAAGTCCACTTTGTTTCAGTTAATTGCGGGAACACTTTTCCCGGACAGCGGAAACATTTTCATGGATGGAAAGGATATTACATTTGCTCCGGAATACCGAAGAGCAAAGCAGATTGGAAGAATTTTTCAAGACCCGATGAAAGGAACTGCTCCTTCGATGACTGTGGAAGAAAATATGGCGCTTGCCTATGCCGGAGAGAGAAAATCAATCTTTTCGCTTGGAATCGGCAAAAAGGAACGGGAACTGTTTCGGGAAAAATTGGCTTCGCTTCATTTAGGGTTGGAGGACAGAATGAAATCTCCGATTGGTTTGCTTTCCGGCGGTCAGCGTCAGGCAATTTCCCTGTTAATGGCGACAATGTCCGTTCCCAAACTGCTGCTGCTTGATGAACATACTGTAGCGTTAGATCCAAAAACAGCGCAGCAGGTATTGAGCTTAACAAAAGAAACGGTAGAATCGAACCGGATTTCTACTCTTATGATTACCCATGATATTAAGACAGCGTTATCAGTGGGAAATCGAACCATTATGATGGATGACGGAGAGATTATCATGGATTTACAGGGGAAAGAACGAGAAAAAATGACCGTTTCAGCCTTGTTGGAGATGTTCCAAAAAAAGGGAAAGGAAGGCACATTGAGCGACAGAATGTTACTGCAATAATCAGGTTTTATTTTCTCAGCCCCATCTTTTCAATCGTTTTTTATCTAATAATCTGTTTTGAAAGATAAAACCTTTGTGTGTTTTGCGCATTTTAGGTAAGAAAAATGAGAGTGTTTCACAAAATAACAAGTCGATTAGAAGAATATACAAAAAATAAGGAAAAAATGATTGAAATTTTTGACAAAAACAGATATAATAAACTTGATATTTATTTCTGTTTTGAAGGGGACAGGGTTTGCCTGTCCTTGCTTTTCGAGCAATGGGAAGGGGATTATAACAATGAACTATGAGGCAATCACATCAATTTTAAATGATGGTCTTGTTTTAGCGACGGGCTGTACCGAACCGGGCGCTTTGGCTTTAACGGCGGCTACCGCAGCAGCTCATCTGGGAGAAGAGGTAAAGTCAATCCACACATTTGCAAGCGGCAATATTATTAAAAATGCTTATTCTGCCGGAATTCCGGGAACCGACTTTGTCGGAATCGAGTATGCGGTTGCATTGGGCGCGGTAGTTGCAAAACCGGAAAAACAGCTTCAGGTAATCAACGCTTTGTCCGAGGAACAGATTCAGAAGGCCTGCGCTATGGTTGCTGCAAAAACGGTGAAAGTAGAGCTCGCCAAAGTTCCGGAAAAACTGTATATCGAAGTTTTGGTAAAGGGTGAAACCAGAACCGCAAAAGCAATTATTGCAAATGTTCATACCAATGTTGTTTATATCGAAGAAAACGGACAGCCTGTTTTTGATAAACGCCATGAAGAACAGAGCGCATCCGGCGGTTATTCCGATAAAGAAATCAAGGAAATCCTTTCTGTTGCAAAAATTTACGAGTACGCAACAACCGTTGACCTCTCTATGTTGGATAAGGTTCGCTTGAGCATTGATGTAAACTCCGCAATCAGTGAAGAAGGTCTGCGCAATCCGTACGGTCTTTGCATCGGCAGAGGTCTGCGCGATGATATTGAAAAAGGTTACCGCTGCGAATCTCTGGTAACTTATGCGATGGAATTGGCTTCTGCGGGAGCAGATGCCCGCATGGCAGGAGCAGACGCTCCGGTTGTTTCCAACTCGGGTTCCGGCAACCAGGGAATTGCCTGCACCATGCCGGTAGTTGCTGTCGCTAAAAAACGCGGCGCTTCCGATGAACAGATGATGCGCGCTGCCACATTGAGCCATTTGATGGGTATTTATATCAAATCCCAGTTTGGCAGATTGTCCGGCTTCTGCGGAGCTACCGTTGCAGGAATCGGTTCTGCCTGCGGTATTGTTTACCTGTTGGGCGGCGGTTTGACTGAAATTGAAAGCTGTGTATTCAATATGATTGGAAATGTAACCGGTATGTTGTGCGACGGAGCAAAGGCAGACTGCGCACTGAAGATTGCAACCTGTACCAACGCTGCAATGCAGGCAGCGTTGATGGCTCTCAGAGGAACCCGTGTTCTTTCTACCGACGGAATTGTTGAGGACGATGTAGAAAAAACTATTTCCAACTTTGCGGAACTGGGAAATGAAGGTTCGGTTCAGCTTGACCAGATTATGCTGGATATGATGCTGAAAAAAGAAAAGAAAGCATAGTTAAAATCAAAAGATTGAATAAAGCCGAGGTACTGCGGGTATCTCGGCTTTATTTTGCAGTTTTATCTTGTCCTGTCAGTCATTTTGTGCTATGATAATTGGCGAAAAGCTTGTTATTTTATTTGGAGGAAAAGATATGAGAATCAGAAGAAAACCCTGGGCGCGTCCGGAACTGGAAGAATGTCCGTTTTGTGTAAATTGTCCGGAAGAGAAAATCGGGCATTGGCATGAAGAATTTCCGAAAAAACAGCCTCTGCATTTGGAGCTTGGCTGCGGAAAGGGCGGATTTATGGCACAGAAAGCGGTGACAAATCCCGATATTAACTTTATTGCGGTGGACATTAAGAGTGATATTCTCGGCTTGACAAAGAGAAATATTGAAAAATCGTATGCGCAGGCAGAAAAGCCGACCGACAATGTCCGGATTTTTGCATATGATATTGAGCGAATTTTACAGGTGTTTGATTCAAACGATGTTGTGGACAGAATCTATATCAATTTTTGCAACCCATGGCCGAAAAAGAAGCATAAGAAAAAAAGGCTGACCTATCCAAGACAGTTGTTTTTCTATCAGGAATTTTTAAAAAACGGCGGAGAAATCTGGTTTAAAACCGATGATGACGAGCTGTTTGAAGAATCGTTGGATTATTTTCAGATGTGCGGATTTACTCAGGAATATTTAACGCGGGATTTGGCGGCAAGCGGTTTTGCAGAAAATGTTGTGACCGAGCATGAACAGATGTTTATGGACCAGGGAATCAAGATTAAGTTTTTGATTGCAAAAAATCACGGCAGAGTCAGTCAGCTGCCACCGATTGTTCCAAAAGAAAAAGAAGCGGAAGATTTTTCGGAAGAATAAAGGAGAAAAGAAAAATGAAAGCGATATGTAACGGAAAATTGATACTGCATGACCGTGTAGAAACAGGAAAAGCGGTTTTGTTTGAAGATAAAATCATCGGAATTGTTCCGGTGGAAAAAGTTCCTAAAGATGCAGAACAAATTGACGCTGACGGTGCGTGGGTTACTCCCGGTCTGTTTGATGTACATATTCACGGCTCCGGCGGATGCGACACAATGGACGGAACAGAAGAAGCGCTGCATACCATCGCTTCTACGGTGGTTAAAAACGGCGTTACCCGATTCCTCGCAACTTCGGTTACTATGCCGCTGGAAAAAACCGCAGAGGTGTTTGATACAGTAAGAAAAACAGTAGGAAAAACAGGAAAAGACTGGAACGCTGCGGTGATTGAAGGCATCAATATGGAAGGACCGTTTATCCACCCGGCATACAAAGGGGCGCATGAAGAAAATTATATCGCAGACTTTGACTTTGATTTTATGAAGCGTTACAGCGATGTGATTCGCGTAGTTACCGTAGCTCCCGATAAAGAGGGCGGAATGGAGTTTATTCGCAGAGTAACCGGAGAAACACCGATCAAGGTTTCTATCGGTCACACCAATGCAACCTATGAGCAGGCGATGCAGGCAATCGAAAACGGGGCAACACAAATTACCCATCTTTATAATGCGATGACGCCAATGCACCACAGAAAACCGGGCGTTGTTACTGCCGCTCTTTCTTCCGATGTATATACCGAGATGATTTGTGATACCATTCATGTTCATCCGGCAATGTTCCAATTTGTGATGAACTGTAAGTCGAAAGATCGCTTTGTTTTGATTACCGACTGTATGAGGGCGGGCGGTATGCCGCAGGGAGAATATACCCTCGGAGAGTTGAAGGTGATTGTGGACAGTGACAGCGCAAGATTGACGGACGGAACGCTGGCGGGAAGTATTTTGACCTTGAACCGCGCGATTGCCAATGTGAAAAAATATACAAATCAACCGATTTGGGAGATTGTCAATGCCGCTACTTTAAACCCTGCGCGCGCGATGGGAATGGAGGACAGAATTGGTTCGCTCAGAAGCGGCTGCAACGCAGATTTTGCCGTTTTTGACGAAGATTTTCAGACCATAATGACCATTGTGGATGGAGAAGTGGTATATCAAAGATGAGCAAAATTCTTTGTCAGCTCTTAAAACCACAAGATGCACAACAACTGGCGGAGTTTGAAGCGCAAGCCAGACAAACCGAACCGGGTGTACTGTTTGGAGAAATTGATGTTGAGCAATATAAAAGAAAAACCCTAGAACGGATGTCAGACTCTCGTTATGCAAACAGCAAAGTTTTAGCAGCGTTTCAAGGCGGAAAGATTATTGCAAGGCTGGATTTTTCTCTGATAGCCAGCTTGATGGACGGAGAATGTCAGGCATATGTGGATTGGCTGTATGTTTTAAAACCGTACCGCAGGTGTGGTGCTGCAAAAGAGCTGTTTGCTTTTTTAGAAAGATGGCTGTCAGAAAACGGAGTAAACAGTTATTTTCTTGTTACGGCGCACAATGAAGAAGCACAAGGGTTTTATTGCTCTTTAGAGGGCGTGCAAAAAGACTCTGATTGGATTTTGCGTAAAAATATCAAATAAAAACCCAAGAAGCCGAATCGGAATTTTCCGATTCGGCTTCTTGGGTTTTGTTATAAGAAAAAAGAAGATGTCAGAAAAAGTTAATCTTTATCGCTTTTTTGAGCGAGGAATCGGCAGATTGATGATACGGCACGCCTGTTTTAAGATGTAACGGTAAAGCAGATAAATCAATCCCATAATTGCACTTCCCAACAGAAGATTCATTCCCATTGCCTGAATTTCAGGGAAAGTAATGCTGTTGGAATTAAAGTAAAGGATCATTCCGTAAAAGGCAAAGATAACTGCTGTACCTATCAATACAGGGACAAAGATAATCTTTTGAATTTGGTCCCGAACGCTTTCATAAAGATAACGAGGCGAAGCTCCCAGTTTGCCGACATCAAGGTAAACCTGTTTGTTGTTCATCGCAAGGGTTAAACAACGAGTGTACAAAATAACAAAGACAGCCGCAAAACAGATGATGGAGATGAATACAAACAGCATCAGATAAACTGCCATGTTTGTCATTAAATCTTTTTCATTCAAAATTCGGAACATTGGAATGAATTTCCAGTACAGCGTAAAATTGCTGCTTTGCCGTTTATCGTAATCAATCAGGAAAGAAGGGTCGCTGTCCAGGAAATATTCTCCTTTTTCTCTGATGTCGCGTTCCCGCTTAATGCGGTCATAGGCGTCACAGATTTCTACCTCGGGACCGGAAGCGTCAATAATTTGATTTCGTAATTCTTTGGCAAAATCATAGTTGTCCTCACTGCTGTTAAAGGCAACCCATGTTTCACTCCAGTCTGCGGGGAGATTTTGGGATACGCTCTGATAGTCGGAATCATCTAATACAAACATTCCCATGTTTGCTCCGAAAAATTGAACAGTTCCTGCAAAAGAAACGTCAATTCCCTCCATGCTGACAGGATTATAAATCTTTGTAATGTCATTGGTTCTGAAATAGGATTCGACATCATCATCGGTGTTGCAGGCAGTCAAAAAGGTTCCGGGCGTAACATCTACGGAAATACCGCTTAAATGTTGGAAATTGCTTTCTGAAATAAAATATTCTTCTCCGTAAATCTCAAGATAAGCAGTATCAATCTTTCCGCTTTCGGAAACAATGTCCCGATAACCGTCGGTAACAAGGCAGGCAACCTCGATTTCCGAATAATCAGACAGGGAAATTCCGTGTTTTTGAGCCAATTGTTCGATATCATTCTGTTTTGGCATATTAGCTTTTTGATCATTTCGGTAGTGGAACAGATAGTCAATGTACTGTGCATTATTCTGGGCGGAAAATCCGGTGATTACAGACGGGATATAAAATAAAGCGAAGAAAGCTCCAGCTGTCAGCACAGCAACAACCATCATATTTCTTACCGTTTGTCTGCCCTGAAACTTCATCATGCTGCGTGTGATGATATGGCGGTAGGAGCGGGAGTAGGATTTGCTCCAGCCGTTTACTACAGTATGAATCAAAATCATATATAAACCAATGATGGCAGGGACGTACAGCAGGTTGATGATAGCCGGAGGATAGTAATGGAAAATCTTGACAGAAATAGTGGGAGCGATATAACCGGAAAATCCTCCTGTAATCAGCAGCACAATACCGACAGGACCGTACCACGGTTTTATCAGGCGCATCTTTTCCTGCTTTTTCTGTTCGTTCAATACCTCTAAGATATTGGTTTGTTTTAAGGAAAAATACCCCATTGTAAACAACATCAAAACGGTAAAAACAGCAAACCCGATTCCCCATAAAAAACCGACCGGATTGACAGAAAGAACCATTTCTTCGGAATCAACAATCAATTTTCGGAACAACCACCAAATCAGGCAGGAGACGGGAAAAGAAAGTGCCAATCCCACAACGCAGGAAACCAACGCTGTTTTGCTGAGATCTTGGAACAGCAGTTTTTGCAGTTGAGAGCGCTTTGCTCCCAATGATAAAAAGATGCCGTTTTCTCTTGATTTGGAACGGAAAAACAGCGAGGAAGCGTAGGTAGTAAATACGCCGCACCCGATTACAGCCAAAACAAAAATCATGGACATCATCTTTCGGGAATCTCCGCCGGTAGGTAAAACATCCTGTATAGTATTACTTTGCATAATAATCGAAAAAGAGCTGATGAGAAGCACCGAAAAGAGGTTGCACCCCAAAAGAAGCAGATAATTTTTGCGGTTATTTTTTCTCAATGCAGCGTAAGCCTGTGAAAAGTTCATCATTCGTTATCACCACTCATTTCTTTGATTGCAAGCAGCAGCTCGTCCTGGAAGTGGCTGCGGTCAAGATGACGGTTTCCGTTGTTGCTTAAGCATTTCCAAACCATTCCGTCACGCAGAATAATAACACGGTCGCAGAAGGAGGCGGCAAAGCTGTCATGAGTTACCATAAATATAGTTGCGCCCAGGCGGCTTTTTGCCTGAAGAAAAGAATCAATTACTGCGCGGCTGGATTTGGAATCCAGGTTTCCGGTCGGTTCGTCCGCTAAAATCAAAAGAGGATTGTTGATTAGGGCTCGGGCAACCGCGGTTCTTTGCTTTTCTCCGCCGGAAATGTCAGAAGGAAATTTATTCTTAATCTGTGCGATTCCAAACACTTCGCACAGACGGTCGGCAGTTTCTTCCATAGAAGCGTCTGTCTTGCCGGAAATCATGCGGGGCAACATAATGTTTTCCCGAACAGTTAAACCGTCAAGCAGCATAAAATCCTGAAAGATGTACCCGAGTTTTTGATTTCGTACCTTTGCAAGTTCGGCCTCGCTGAGATTTTTTAAGTTGGTGTCCCCCAACAGAATACTGCCGTTGTTAAAGGGAATATAGCAGGAAATACAGTTAAGCAGCGTTGTTTTTCCCGAGCCGGAAGGACCCATAACCGCGACAAATTCACCGTCGTTTACGTCAAAGGAAACTCCTTTCAGCACCTCGTAGCTTGTTTTTCCTACCTGATAGGATTTGTGAAGATTTTTAATGGTCAGCATAAAGAAAAACTCCTTTCCGGATTGTTTTTTTGTTTGAGCTTAGAATATCACAAAGAGAAACAGTACGGGAAAAGGTATGTAAAAAATGACAGAGGAGAAGAAAAGTTTTGCGGTGAATGTAAAGTTTAACCGTTTTGATGTCAAGTTTGGAACAAGAAGCGGATGAATTTTTTCGGAAAATATGTTAAAATAAAAACAGAAAAAATCAAATCGGGAGGGAACAAGATGTTGAGAATTGCAATCTGTGACGATATGGAAGCGGCAAGGCTGAATCTTCGTATGATGCTTTACCGTATTTTAAATCGGGAAGAACCGATTATTTATGAATTTTCATCGGGGGAAGGCGCGGTCAAATGGCTGGAAAAACACAGCGGAGAGGTGGATTTGTTTTTTCTGGATATTGAGATGGGAAAGATGGACGGTATGCAAACGGCAAGAGAAATTCGACAAATGGATGAAAATCTTGCATTGGTATTTGTAACGGGATATTCCGATTATGTTTTTGACGGTTATCAGGTGGGAGCTTTGGATTATTTGATGAAACCGGTGAAAGAGGAAAAGCTGCGCAGTGTTTTGCAGCGCCTGTCGGAACGGATGATTGTTTCTGCCCCGCAATATTATTCCTTTCAGAACACACAGGGAACCTTTCGGATATTAAAGAAGGATATTCTTTATTTTTACAGCGACCGCCGTCAGGTTGTTTTGGTAACAAAGGAAAAGGAATATCCCTTTTATGCAAAGCTGGACGAGGTGCAGCAATCGGTCGGAAAGGGGTTTGTGCGTATTCATCAGAGATATTTGGTTCATGCCGAACGGGTTGATTTTATTCAGACAGACCATGTAACAATCGGGGAAATCACGCTGCCTGTCAGCCGCGCTTATAAAAGCTGCGCGCAACTGGAACTGTCCGATGCAATCCTGGAAAAGGGGAACTTTTAGATGAGCGAATTATTTGGATTTCGGTTGTTGATTTTACTGTTTAATGTTGCGGACGCTGTGATTCTTCTTCATTTGATAAAAAAGTTTTTATCCCCCAAAAAAGGGGGACTATATTGTGTGGTTCGGGGATTGGTTGCTTTGATGGTTGTTGCCCTTCCTGTTTTTGTCGGAGATACCATCAATATTGTCGGAATTTTACCTGTGTTTTTTGCTGCTGTACTGATAAGTTATTCGGACGACCGGTTTGAAAAATTATCCATTAGTATGATTTTCTTTGCTATCACCATGTCGCTGAACGCTTTTATCGATACATTTTGTATCGCAGCGTACGGATATGCGCTTTTTAAGGTGGCAGGAAATCTTTTGGAATTACTGTTATACTGCGTTTTGCTGATTTTGTGCAGAAAACAGCTCCCAAAGCTGACCGAAACCATTCCAAAGCAGATGTGGCTGCAATTTGATATGGTAGCGGTTTTACCGTTTTTGTCTGTGGTTGCCATTGTAGCGGGCAGCGCAGATGACAGCAGAATAAATGGGGCAGCGGTTCTGATTTTGCCCTGCGCGGCGATGACCTCTATCGGTTTGCTTTTTTCGGTGGTCGGTATGGCGCGCCAACAGCAGCTGATACGCAGCAGAGAGCTTTGGGATTTTCACGCGGAGTATTATCGACATTTGGAAGCCACACAGGTTCAGCTGCGCAGCTTTCGACATGACATGATAAACCATTTGCAGGCGATGGCGGCGCTGGACGATTGCTCGATGAGAAAATATTGTATCAGTCTGTTAAACAGTCCTTCTTTAGCGGCGCAGAAGAAATTTTGTGAAAATCAGGTTTTTAATGTGGTGCTTTCCGCAAAATTGCCAAAGATAGAGGAAGTTGGAATTGATTTGCGCTGTCAGATTGACTTGGATAACAAACTGAAAATAGATGATGCAGACCTTTGTACTATTTTGGCAAACAGTTTAGATAATGCAATCGAAGCCTGCGAAAACAATCAACCGGAGAACAGAAAAATTATCATCAAAGCGCAGGCGAAAAAGGGGTTATTTTCCTTTTCCGTTCAAAATCCGACGGAAGGAGTAACATCTTTGCAAAGCAGAAAAAAGGACAGAGAAAACCATGGATTCGGAATCAAAAATATTGAAAATACAGTATCCAAGTATGGAGGAAATGCGCAATTTGGAGCGCATGACGGCAATTTTCGCGTGCTGATTTCTATCCCGCTCAATGTGCAGAGTAAAACAATAAAATAACAGAATCAATAAAACTGACCTTTCGGATTTTGAAACGGTCAGTTTTATTTTTGCAAAGCAGTTCTATCATCAGGAGATTTTGCATAAGATACAGTAAAAGAGAGCGGACAAAACCCCGAGAGGAGGAAAATAAAAATGTTGTGTCAAGCGGAATGTTTTCAGCCGGAATCGGTTTTTAAGCTGTTTTCTCCGTCTGTTTGCTGTGAACTGCAAAAAATACCGAACTCTGTGTTAGAACAAACGCAGGAGATTCGTCTGATGCAGGACAGACCGATTTATCTGACTTTGTTCGGAAAAACAGTGTCGGCTGAGGAGTATTGCGGAATATCAAAGCGGGTAAATAAACAGGAACTGGAACAAAGCTTTGCTTCTTTATGCGAATATTCGGTACATACCTATCTGCCGCAGATTGTCAACGGATTTATCACCATTCGAGGAGGTCATCGAATCGGATTGGGAGGGACGGCAGTAATGCAAAAAGGAAATGTGATTTCTCTGCGGGAAATCACTTCAATGAATATTCGACTTGCAAGAAACTGTCAAGGCAATGCGGACAACTTGTGCCGCAGATTATTTGAAGATGGACCAAACTCCGTTTTAATAGCGGGAGAACCCTCTGCCGGAAAAACAACCTTGCTTCGGGCAATCGCCCTATGGCTTTCGGGAAAAAACGGGGGAAATGTTCGAGTGACTATTGTAGATGAACGAGGAGAACTGGCAAGCGCAGGTTTGTTGGGTAACAGTAATGTTTGCCTTGATGTATTGCAGGGATTTCCAAAACCAGTCGGAATTTTGCAGGCGGTTCGCACGCTGTCACCGCAGGTGGTGGTCTGCGATGAAATCGGAAGTCGGGAGGAAACAGAAAGACTGACCGAAGCGATGAACTGCGGCGTCTGCTTTTTAGGGAGTATTCATGCGGGAAGTTTAGCGCAATTAAAACAAAAACCGCAATATCTCCGGTTATGTGGGGTACAGGCTGTTTCTAAAGTTGTTTTACTGAAAGGGGCAACATCTCCGACTGAAGCGAAAGGAATTTACCGCTGTATGGAAGACGGGAGTTTAGAAACGATATGGGAACAACCAAACTGTTAGGCTACATGATGATTTTATTTTCTTCTGCGGGAATCGGCGCTTTTTTGGGAAATAAAACAGGACGAAGGAGAAATCTTTTATTGCTGTCCGCTCGAATGATAGGAGAGATTCTGTCAAAACTCAGCTTTCATCTCTTGCCGGCGGGGGAATTGATGGGGGAAATTGCGGCAGAGGCGTGTTTTTCTCGACTGAATTATCTGCGTGTTTTTTCTCAAAAAGAAGGACAGCCTTTTCCAAAATCATGGAAAGAAGCTGTGGAAGAAGAAAAGTCCGAACTGACACAGGAGGATAAAGAATTGATTTTGCGCTTGGGAGATATTCTCGGAGCGTTTGATTTAGAGTCGCAACAAAACGAGCTGAGCTGTTTGCGTCATCAGATAGAACAATCCGCAGGATTTTTGGAAGAACAGGAAGAAAAGGAAAGAAAGCTGTATCCGGTGATAGGACCGCTGATTGGCTTGGCAATTTGTATTTTGCTGTAAAGCAGGAGGAAACAAGATGGATGTGGATTTAATCTTTCGGATTGCGGCAATCGGAATTATTGTTTCGGTACTGAATCAGGTTTTGATTCGGTCGGGTCGAGAAGAGCAGGCAACCATGACAACTTTAGCGGGTTTAATCGTTGTACTGATGATGGTAATAGAGCAGATAAGTACCTTGTTTCAGACGGTGAAGACAGTGTTTGGGCTGTAGAAGGTTGCCTGCTCTGAGCACGCAGCGATGACAACTTTGGCAGGTTTAATCGTTGTACTGATGATGGTAATAGAGCAGATAAGCACCTTGTTTCAAACAGTGAAAACGGTGTTTGGATTGTAGGAGGTTGCCCGCTCTGAGCACGCAGCGATGACAACTTTAGCAGGTTTAATCGTTGTACCGATGATGGTAATAGAGCAGATAAGCACCTTGTTTCAAACAGTGAAAACAGTGTTTGGGTTGTAGAAAGGTTGCCTGCTCTAAACAAGAAAAATATTTGCAAAATAACCGGTCGGACAGAAAAAAGCAGGAGGGAAAAACAATGCAGTTAGAATCATTGATTGCGTTCAGTCTTTGTGCGGCAGTGTTGAGTTTAACGCTGCGTCAACATCGTCCCGAATTTTCGGTTCTGCTTTCTATTATTTGCGGTGTCGGCATTTTATTTTGGTTGATAGAACGCGCTTCTCCCGTTTTGGAGCAGATTCAAAGATTGTCCTCGATGGCAAAACTGCCGGAAGCGGGGAGTATTCTGCTAAAGTCTTTGGGAATCTGTCTGATTACTCAAATTGCCTGTGATACCTGTCGGGATATTGGGGAGACTGCGATTGCTTCTCGCTTGGAAACGGCGGGAAAAGCTGCAATGCTGCTATTGATTTTACCGATGTTCTTAGGTTTGCTGGAACAAGCTGTATTTTTGATTGGGTGATAAAGATGAAGATGTTGAAAAAATGCGGGATATTGGCAGAACTTCTTTTTCTTATTTGTAGCTTCTGCATTCCGTGCGGCGCAGCAGAACCGACAGCACAAAATGATTTTATTGATTTTGTGGAAAATTCGGCGCAGGAGCTGTGGGAGGAAGAACTAAAACAAAATCTCCCGCAAAATGCAAAGGGATTGTTGGAACAGGGAAAGGTGGATTCTTTCAGTAATTTGCTTTCTATGAATCCAAAGGAGTTGTTTTCTTTTTTGCAGGAAACACTGATTCAAAAAAGAAATGCTCCGTTTGCTCTGCTCGCTCGTTTGGCAGGGATGATTCTTTTGTGCGCAGCATTAAACACGCTACAAAAAACAGGGGTTTCCTCACAGATGAAAGAGATTTTTTCTGTTACTGCCGCAGTTTGTATCGCCTCGTTGCTCAGTGAACCGATTCTGGATTGTATCCAAAGAACGGTGGAGGCGCTGCGCCAAAGCGCAGTATTTACCATGTCCTTTGCGCCTGTGATGAGCGGAATTATGATTGCCGGAGGAAACCCGACCTCGGCAGGGGTGTACCATATGGTTTTATTTTTCTGTTCTGAAATTTTATCCGAACTTGCGGCGCAAACCCTGATTCCGTTATTAAACATTTATCTTGCTCTGTGTTTGGTTTCTCCTCTTGCGCCTTTTTTACAGATTGGGAAAATTACAACAGTAATCAAACGGGTGGTTTGTTGGGGACTGGGAATTTTGGCGACGGTTTTTGTCGGAATCCTTTCATTACAGACAGTGATAGGAAATGGCGGCGATTCGTTGGTTATGAAAACATCGAAGTTTGTTGTCAGCAGTATGATACCGATTATCGGTTCAACCATTTCAGAAGCGCTGGGTGCAGCAAAAAGCTGTGTTCATCTGCTGAAAGGTGTGGTGGGTTCAATCGGAATTTTAGCAGCGGTATTAACATTTCTTCCTGTATTATTGGAGGTGGGTATCTGGTATTGTATGGTTCATGCGGTGGCTTGGCTTGGGGCGATTCTGGATATTGGAGAAGTTTCGGAGATTTTATCCTGTGTTGCGCAAACCTTTTCTATTCTGCTTGCAATCGTGTGCAGTTTTATGCTGATGTTTTTGGTTTCGACAACACTGATTTTAACCGTAACAGCGAGGTGATGAGATGGACGCAATCAGGCAGTGGGCAACCGGAATTTGTTTTGCGGCAGGGGCGGCAGGATTGTGCCGATTGATTTCGCCGGGCGGAAACCTCGGCAAAATGATGCAGGCGGGATTATCGGTATTTTTTCTGACGGTTTTCCTTTTTCCGATTACCGATTTGAGCGCTTTTGCTCCGAACAGTTCTCTTGAATATTCCAAGGAAAAGGCAGAGCAAATTTCTCAACAGGCGCAGTATCAAAGTGAGGCGGCAGCGATGAAAACGGTAGAACAGGCAGCGAAACTGCAATTAAACAGATTTCTCTCATCACAAGGAATAATACCGATTTCCTCCGGCATAGATATAATTCAGAAAGACGGATATTTACAGGCTAAGCTGCAAATTTGCCTGAAGGAAGAAGATAGAAAAAACGAAGAGTGGATTGTCCGAAATTTATCATCGGAATATCTTTCTTTAACGATAGAATATCAAAAAGGAGAGGATGAAAATGGAAGCGGTAATGCAGAAGGGAAAGGAAGTTCTGAGCCGGTTTTGGGAACAGCTCAAGCAGACTTGGAATTCACAGGATCGCTGCCGAATTTTTGTTGTGATAGGATTGATTGGAATAGGGTTGATTTTGCTGACCACTCCGTCCGGGTCTAAGGAAAAACAGAGGGAGAACAAGTCCCAAATTTCTTGTGATTTGCAGCAAAGCACAGAACTTTCCAATGAAGCATATATCTTGCAAACAGAAAATCGCTTGGAAGAAATCATCAGTCAGATAAGCGGAGCAGGGGATTGTACCGTTATGCTGACCTTAAAGGAAGGCAGTCGTAAAATTTATGCAAATGAGAGCAAAACCAACTATGATAATAGCAGCGATGCAGATTCCGAGCAGCTGCTGCGCAGCAGAAAAACAGATTCTCGGGAAGAAAAGCTGGTTTTGCTGGAAAGCGGAAACGGAGTGACCGCGCCGATTGTGGAAAAGATAATCGAGCCGCAGATAAACGGAGTGATTGTAGTATGTCAAGGCGGAAAAAGTGCGAAGGTTTGTCAGGAAATCACGCAGGCGGTGACAACGGTTTTGGGAATCAGAAGCACACAGGTGTGTGTATCCGCAAAAGACCGTTTGAAATAAAGAAGCTGAAACAGCGTACAGGAGGAAAGAATATGAACATGGTTGTTGGTAAAAAACAGATTGTTTTGGCATCGTTGGTTGCGGCGTTGGGTGTCGCGGTTTACTTAAACTACCAGTTTGCAGCCGAGGATTTGGAGATGGTTACCGCAAATGCTCCGCAAACGGAAAACACACAGGAAACATCGGTGGAGAATCCTTCGGAGAAACAGGAACATTACGGCGAAGCTCAATTTGTGGACAGCAAAGGAATAGGAAAAACTGCCGTTTCACAAGAAGGAGAAACAGATGATTCCGAGTATTTTTCCAAGGCAAGGCTGACACGAACCAAAACCAGAGATGAAGCTGCCGCAGCGCTTCAGGTAATGCTTGCCGATACCTCTATTGCACAGGAACAGAAAGAAGAGTTGACTGCGCAGGCAAGTGCGATGGCGCAGTCAATAGAAACAGAGGGGAAAATTGAAAATCTGATTCAGGCAAAAGGATTTGAAGAATGTATGGTATACTGTTCTGCCGATAAGGTAGATGTAATCGTAAAATCAGAACAGCTTGAACAGAACGATGTTGTTCAAATCAGAGACATTATTTTAGGTCAAACGGAGGTTCCGGTTGAAAATATTTCGGTTGTTCCCGTAAAATAAAATCATGTTATCCGACTGAAACAGGGCATCTTGTGCAAGATGTCCTGTCTTTTTTTATATATTATCTCAAAATCTTTCGGAAATTGAAAAAAAGATATTTTATATTTATTGAAAATGTGATAGAATAGAAAAAGCAAGTTTATCAAAATAACCGTCTTTTTCAGGAAAGATGACAGGCAGCGGAGGAAGATTATGAATTTTACTGTAGATATGTTGGGAGAATTTACGATTTATGTAGACGGAAAAGCGATGTTCTGCTATGAGGGAAGAACCAGAAAATTGTGGAATCTTTTGCAGTATCTTTTAATCTGCCGGGATAGAATGGTTCCTCAGGAAGAATTGATTGAAATCAGCCATCTGCACGGAACCGAAGGTCGAGCAGATAATTCGTTAAAAAACTTAATTTATCGGTTAAGACGAATTTTGGAAAACAGTGATTTGCCGAAAATGGAGTATATTATCTGCGGCAGAGGTTCGTATGGTTGGAACCCCGAAATTCCGGTAACGCTGGACATTGATATTTTTGAGCAGGAATATCATGCGGCGCGTGCAGCAGAAAATGTTTCTCAAGAAGAAAAACTGATGTACTATCTTTCTGCGATTGAGCTGTATAAGGGAGAATTTCTTCCGCAATCTCAAAAAGAGGATTGGGTAAAAAAACTGTCCCAAAAGTTTCAGGATATGTACTGCAATTCGCTGAAAACGGTGTATGAAATTTTCAAAGAGAAAAAAGACCTTCGTTTTATGGAAGAACTGTGCAAGAGATCGTTGACAATCAGTCCGATGAATGAGGAGCTGTGCTGTCTTTATCTGGACTTACTGTTATACCAAAAACAGTTTAAAGAAGCGCTGAAGATTTATTCGGATTTTACCAAAAACCTGTCAAAAGAGTATCGAACCCCTTCTCCGATTTTGGAAGAACAGTATAAAGAAATTATTAAAAGTATTACCCATGTTCAAGCAGACATTGATACTGTCAAAAACGATTTGAGAGAAGCCAATTTCGGCAGAGGTGCGTACTATTGCAAGTATGAAATCTTTAAAGATATGTACCGTTTGCTGGCAAGAAGCGTAATGCGTACCGGTCAGTCGGTTTATCTGATTTTGTTTACTGTTTCCGATGAAAACGGAGGACTGCTGACAATCAGGGTTCAAAATGCCATTATGAGATTTTTGCAGTTGTTGATTGGAAATTCTCTGCGCCGCGGGGATGTTTACGCGCAGTACAGCGATACACAGTATGTTGTGATGCTGCAATCTATTACCGAAGAAAATACGCAAAAGGTTGCGGACCGAATCGCGCAGGGCTGTAAAGAACTTTGTGACAGTAAGAAAATTATATTAAATGTCACAATACAGCCATTAGACCCGGCAGATGAAGATAAAATTCGGGAGGAAGCAATTTGCTGATAAAAGAGGGAGAGCGTCTGGTATTTTTCGGTGACAGTTTGACGCAGCGCACCGATTTGAAATATTCGGAAGTACCTGCCCGCCGCTATCGCTTGGATTATGCAGAAAGTTATGTGGATATCCTGATGAAACGGCTGTTGGTTCATTACCCACATCTAAATCTTTCGTTTTTTAACTGTGGGGTAGGAGGAGATACGGTATTTCATCTGTTGGAACGCTATTCTGAGGATGTTTTACCGCTTTGTCCGACCAGGGTTGTTCTCTGGATTGGTCAAAACGATGCCAAACAATTTGATGAACAGCGTTTTGAGCAGGGATTTCGCTGTTTATTACAATGGTTTTCCGGGGATAAAATACCGGTTGTTGTGCTGTCTACCTCTGCGCACCGCGATTTAGAAAAGATGTCGGTATTGGCTCGGGTTGACCGGATACTTCAAAGTGTTTGCAGGGAATTTGCCGTTCATTTTATTGATATAAAAACACCGATGCTTCAAATTGCAGAACATAACAAAACGGCAAAGGACTCGATTCAGCTCTTTACGGAGGGTTCGCATCTGTCCGAATTAGGGAATATTTTAGTAGCGGATACTGTTTTTGACTTTTTTGAATCTCATTAACAAGTATCGGAAAAAAGAAAGGAAACAAAGGATGCAAAGGGAAAAGGCAAAAAAATCGGTATTGCTGGCATTGATCTGCGTCCTTTCTTTCAGCGGCTGTGAATCGTGGAGACGCCCGGCGGCAGAACAGGATGTGCCGGTGAGCGCTCCGGTTGATTCCCAATCGCAGGAGGAAGAATTGCCCGAGGTTGATTTTACGGAGATGGAAAGCGCGGTTGTCACAAAACATTCGGATGAAAGTGTTTTTTGGTCAACCGAAGATGAAGTTTTGTCCCGAAAGCTGTATGATCTTTTAACCTGTCAAAACGAGCTTTTTTCAGAAAAATTTGATGAAAGAGAATATGATTTTCTCGCTGTTATAACAGACGAGGAAGGGACAGTGTATCGTTTCTCACTCTGGATCAATTTTGAACGGGAAAATGAAATTATCGTAGAAGATGAACAGGGAACGCAGTGGAATCTTTCGATTGAAAACAGCAATCATGTGCGTTCTTTATTGTCCGGTTGGAGATAGATTTTCAGTTGACATCTCAGCCGGAATGGATTACAATGAAATGCGAAAATAAACCGGAAGAATGTAAAAGGGAGGAAGGATTCTTGCAGGAAAAAGAATGGATTTCGCCCAAAGATGCCTATATTTATGTAGGTCAGCAAAAACTGCGCCGCGGATATACAACGGGAAGCTGTGCGGCAGCGGCGGCTCAAGCGGCGGCTCGCTTGTTATTTGGAGAAAAAAACATAGATTCGGTCAGTTTAACGGTACCGAAAGGTTTATCTGTCTGTATTCCGATTGTTTCCGCCGAAGTTGGAAACGGTTGGGCGCAGGCAAGCGTAAAAAAGGACAGCGGCGATGACCCAGATGTTACAAACGGAATAGAGGTTTTTGTTCGGATTGAAGCAGTTTCTTCGCCGGGAATTACAATTCTCGGCGGGGAAGGAGTCGGAAAAGTGACAAAACCGGGATTGGAAATGCCGGTCGGGGAATCTGCTATCAACAAAACGCCGCGCAGCATGATTCGTCAGCAAATAGAATCGGTTCGTCAGCACTATCCCGAATGGGAAGGAGTCGGTTTTCGGGTTACAATAACAATCCCTACCGGAGTGGAAATTGCGAAAAAAACCTACAATCCTCGCTTGGGAATTGAGGGAGGCATTTCCGTTTTGGGAACCAGCGGCATTGTAGAGCCGATGAGCGAAAAAGCCTTAACAGATTCCATTCAGCTGGAGTTGAATATATTAAAAGAATCCGGACATCGCTGTGCTTTAATTACACCGGGAAATTACGGGAAAACATTTTTAAGCGAAGGCTCTTTTTCTAAATTAGCGCCGCTTGCTCCGTATGCTGTCAAATGTTCCAACTTTGTGGGGGATACATTGGATTTTTGCGTACAGGCGGGTTATGAACAGGCGCTGCTGGTGGGGCATATCGGAAAGTTTTCTAAACTGGCAGCGGGTGTGATGAATACCCATTCCCATTATGCCGATGCCCGTTTGGAGGTATTTGCGGCTCACGCTGCTTTGTGCGGAGCAACACAGGAAACAATAGCATCTATCATGTCAAGTGTGACAACCGATGAAGCGATTGCCTGTTTAGAAAAGGAAGGGATTCGCCAAGAGGTTATGCAGAGCATTTTAAAAAAGATAGAGCAGCATATCAGCGCGAGAGCAGGAGAAACCTTAAAAACAGGGGTAATTCTTTTTTCTAATGTCTATGGATATTTAGGGCAGACAGAAGGATGCGAATTGCTGATAGAAGATTTATTAAAAGAATATTGTTCTGAAGATAAAAAAGAATAGGCAATCTAAAGAAGGAGGAGCTGTCTATGCCAGGAAAACTGTACGGAATCGGTGTCGGTCCGGGAGACCCGGAGCTGATGACCTTAAAAGCGGTTCGCTTAATAGAAGAATGTGACATTGTCGCAGTACCTAAATCGGGAGACGGAGAGGGTGTAGCGCAACAAATTGCCCGCAGAGCGGTGAAAGATTTTGAAAAAAAACAGATTTTAGAAGTGTCCATGCCGATGACGAGGGATGCTGCCGTCTTGGAAAAAAGCCATTGTCTTGCGGCAGAACAGGTGGAATCCTATTTAAAGGAAGAAAAATCCGTTGCCTTTTTAACATTGGGTGACCCTTCCATCTATTCTACCTATATTTATGTGCATAAAAAGGTACAGCAGCATGGGTTTGAAGTGGAAATGGTTCCCGGGGTTCCTTCTTTTTGCGCTGTTGCTGCAAAATTGAATATCAGTCTTTCCGAAGGAGCGCAGCCTTTACACATCATACCGGCATCTTATCAGGGTGTAGAGGAAGGGTTGGAATGGAACGGACCGAAAGTTTTGATGAAAACAGGGCGTTCCATGAAAAAGGTAAAAGAAATTTTAAAAGAAAAAAACAGCTTAGACCATGCGCAGATGGTTCAGAAATGCGGGATGGAAGGCGAGGAAATCTATCATTCGATGAGAGATGTCGATGAAAATTCCAGCTATTTTTCTGTTATTGTAGTAAAAGACTGAGAGAAAAACAGAAGAGGTAGGAGGAAACAAGATGTTATACTTTGTTGGTGCAGGCTCCGGCGCGGTGGATTTGATTACGGTAAGGGGACAGCGTTTGCTGCAACAAGCCGATGTTGTAATTTATGCAGGGTCTTTGGTGAATCCGCAGCTGTTGAGGGAAACAAAACCGGATTGCAGAATTTATAACAGCGCGAAGATGACCCTGGAAGAGGTTCTTGAAGTGATTCAGCAGGCGACAAAGGAAAATGCGGATATTGTTCGCTTACATACCGGTGACCCTTGTTTATACGGAGCAATTCGAGAGCAGATGGATTGGCTGGACGAACAGAAAATCCCGTATGAATATGTTCCGGGGGTCAGTTCCTTTTGTGCAGCGGCAGCAGCTTTGCGCGCAGAATATACCTTGCCGGATGTTTCTCAAACAGTAATTATTACCCGTATGGCAGGAAGAACACCGGTTCCGGAAAAGGAAGAAATTTCCAAATTGGCAGCTCATCAAGCAACAATGGTGATTTTCCTCAGCACCGGTTTGCTGGAAGGTTTGCAGGAACAGTTGATGCAGGGCGGATATGATAAAGATACTCCGGCGGCGATTGTTTATAAAGCAAGCTGGCCGGAAGAAAAAACTTTCCGCTGCACAGTGTCTACTTTGGCTCAGACGGCAAAGGAAAATCAAATTACCAAGACGGCATTGATTTTAGTCGGAAATTTTTTGGGAAATGAATATGAGCGTTCTAAACTGTATGACCCGGGATTCAGTACAGAATTTCGTGAGGCAACCAGATGAACCCCGTTTCAATGAAAACAGTTGCCCTTCTTTGCTTTACGCAAAACGGAGCAAAGGTTGGGGAGCGGCTAAAGCAAAGGGCAGAAAAAAGGTATTCCTTTTCGGGTTTTGTTTCTTCCCGATTTATTGGGGAGAGTGGTTTAGAAAAAACAGACCTTTCCCTTTCGGATTGGACCCGAGAATGGTTTAAAAAAGCAGATTGCCTTGTTTTTGTCGGAGCCTGTGGGATTGCGGTGCGGGCAATCGCGCCCTTTGTTCGGGACAAGTTTGCGGACCCGGCGGTTGTTGTGATAGACGAACAGGGAAAATACTGTATTTCTTTGATGTCCGGACATATGGGTGGAGCAAATGAATTTGCTCAGGATTTTGCTTCCCAATTGGACGCGCAGCCGATTATTACCACGGCAACCGATTTAAATCAAAAATTTGCGGTAGATTTATTTGCCAAAAGAAATCAGTTGTTTTTGACAGATCGCAGTCTTGCAAAAGAAATCTCCGCTGCATTGTTGGCAGGACAGCCCGTTTGTTTTCAAAGCGAATTTCCGTTTGAAGGAAAGCTTCCCGAAGGTTTGGTATCGGAATCAGGAGAAACAAATTTTAAAATACAGGTTGGCTTTTCTGTTCCTACGCAGGAGAACACTCTTTGGCTGATTCCGAAAAATCTGGTTTTGGGAATCGGATGCAGAAAAGGAAGCGAAAAACAGGCGATAGAACAGATGGTTTTGCATACGCTGCAATCCCGTTCTTTACCGATAGAATCCGTATCGGCAGCAGCGTCGATTGATTTAAAAGCGGAGGAACTCGGTTTGGTATCATTTTGTAAAGAGTATGGGATTTCGTTTGAAACCTATTCTGCCGAACAGCTTTCCCGGGTAAAGGGTGATTTTTCATCCTCCGAATTTGTAAGTAAAATAACCGGTGTGGATAATGTTTGCGAACGAAGCGCAGTGAAAGCATCGAAAGGAAGATTACTGATTCCAAAACAAAAAGAAAACGGTGTAACCTGTGCGGTGGCTGTAAACAGGGAGCAAATCTGTCTGAAATTTTAAAACAATTGATCCTTAAAGCAGAAGGAGAAAATAAAATGAAATTATATGTTGTAGGAATCGGTCCGGGAGAAGCGGAACAAATTACGCCGGCAGCAATGCGCGCTCTTCAGGAAAGCGATGTGATTGCCGGGTACACCGTCTATGTGGATTTGGTTCGGGAACAGTTGGAAGGAAAAACCTTTTTGACAACGCCGATGAAGCAGGAAGTAGATCGCTGCCGTATGGCAATCGAGCAGGCAGTTTCAGGGAAAACAGTGGCTATGGTTTGCAGCGGCGATGCCGGTGTTTACGGAATGGCAGGACTGATTTATGAGTTAGCACAGCAATATCCGCCGATTGAGATTGAGGTGATTCCGGGCATTACCGCAGCAATGAGCGGCGCGGCAGTTTTGGGGGCTCCGTTGATTCATGATTTTGCGGTCATCAGTTTAAGCGATTTGCTCACTCCTCTGGAAAAAATTATGAAGCGGGTAGATTTGGCAGCGCAGGCAGATTTTGTCCTTTGCTTTTATAATCCTGCCAGCAAAAAGCGCGCAGATTATCTCAAGCAGGCTTGTGAGTTGATTTTAAAACATCGCGATCCGGATACTCCCTGCGGATATGTAAGAAATATCGGCAGAGAAGGTCAGGAATCGGTTACTTTAACTTTAGCGCAGCTAAAGGAAGCGAGTGTTGATATGTTTACTACTGTCTTTGTCGGAAATTCCCAGACAAAATTGATTGGCGGAAAAATGGTTACACCGAGAGGCTATAAAAATGTATAACATTTTGCTGTTTGCGGGAACTACCGAGGGAAGGGAACTTGCAGAATATCTTTCGGGTTGTAATCTTCATTTAACGGTTTGTGTTGCTACCGAATATGGGCAAACCTTAATCGAGGAGAAAGAAAATCTCTCTGTCCATTCCGGAAGAATGGATTTAGAGCAGATGAAGAAAATGATTCGGGACGGATTTGGAGTAACTTCCGATTTTTCTAAAAAACCAAGCATTGATTTTTTAATTGATGCAACTCACCCTTATGCGGAAGTTGTAACGCAAAACCTGCAATCTGCGGCACAGCAGATGGGAATTCCGTATTATCGCTGTTTGAGAGAAAATTCGGAAGAACAAAGCTGCCTTGCAGGTTATGAAAAGGTAATTCATGCGGAGAACACAGAACAGGCAGTAGAACTGTTGCAGGGAACAAGCGGAAATATCCTTTTAACAACAGGAAGTAAAGAACTTGCGCATTATGCAAAAATCAATGATTTTGCGCAGCGTGTTTATCCGCGGGTACTTCCGCTGGAGCAGGTTGTCAAAGGATGTTTGGATTTGGGCGTTTTACCCTCTCATCTGATTGCTATGCAGGGACCGTTTTCCAAAGAATTGAACCTTGCGATGATCGAGCAGTGGAATATTCAATACCTTGTTACCAAAGAATCCGGAAAAGCGGGCGGCTTTGAGGAAAAAATTGCGGCGGCAAAGCAAGCGGGAATTACCGTTGTAATTATCGGCAGACCGACAGAAAAAACTCAGCAGGCGTATTCATTCAGTCGCTTAAAAGAGAAATTAAAGGAAAATTTTCAAATTGTTCCTGATTTCACGAAGCAAGAAGAAAAGAATAAACAGTTTCCGCTGTTTGTTTCCTTACGGGATAAAAAGATATTGGTGTTTGGCGGGGGAAAAATTGCAGCCAGAAGAATTGCCTCCCTTCTTTCATTCGGCTGTCAAATCAGGGTTATTTCTCCGGAAATATCCGAGGAATGTCAGCAATTTTGGCAGGAAAAAAGAATTGTATGGGAAAAGCGCTGTTATCAAACGGGAGATTGTACGGCAGATCTTGTTTTGGCAGCAACAAATTGTCCCGAGGTCAATGACAGAATAGAATCGGAATGCAGAAACGGCGCAAAAAAGATTTTGTTTAATCGCTGCGACCGAAAAGAAAATTGTGATTTTTACTTTCCGGCATTGGTAGAACATGATGGTATGATAATTGCAATTTCTTCTTCCGGAACAGATTATAAAAAAGTAAAAGATACTGCGGCAAAGCTGAGAGCAATCTTTGCCGAACAGGATAGATAAAGGAGTAATCAAAGCCATGTCCAAAAGAACGATTCGCGTCGGCAGCAGGGAGAGCGCGCTTGCAGTAGCGCAAACTCGGCTGGTGATGGACGTAATACAAAAACATCATCCGGAACTTGAGCTTGAACTGGTGACGATGAAAACGACAGGGGACAAAATTCTGGATCGAAGCCTGGACCGGATAGGCGGAAAAGGATTGTTTGTGAAAGAACTGGATAAAGCCTTGATGGAGGGAAGAATTGACATTTCGGTACACAGTTTAAAGGATATGCCGATGGAGACACCGGAAGATTTGCCGATTTTAGCTTACTCCAAGCGCGGAAATCCGTTCGATTGTATGGTATTGCCAAAAGGACAAACCGAGTGGGATCAAGAATCTGCTTTTGGATGTTCGGGACATCGGCGTAAGGTACAGCTGAAAAAACTGATGGGGGATATTCCGATCAAGGGAATCAGAGGCAATATTCTAACTCGTTTGGATAAACTGGATTCGGGAGAATACGGCGCTTTGATTTTAGCTTGTTCCGGTTTGGACAGAATCGGGCTTTCCAACCGCATCCATAAAGTATTCACTTTGGAGGAGATGATTCCTTCGGCAGGACAGGGGATTTTGTCGGTACAGGGAAGAAAAGGAGAAGATTATTCCTGGCTTTTAGAAACGAATGACCCGACTTCTCAAATTCAGGCATTGGCAGAACGCTCTTTTGTAAGAACTTTGGACGGTGGGTGCAGTTCCCCGATTGCCGCTTTTTCTCAGGTACACAACGGGGAAGTAAAACTAACCGGTTTATATTATCATGAAGCGGAAAATGTTTATGTGACAGGAAGTAAAACAGCTTCGACAGACCGCGCAGAGCAGTTGGGTGAGGAGTTGGCAGTGGAGCTGAAAAGCCAATTTTTGTGCGGTTGCTTTACAGAGAAGGGAGAATAACAGTATGGCAGAAAAAGGAAAAGTTTGGCTGGTCGGAGCAGGACCCTCCGATGCGGGCTTGCTGACCTTAAAGGGAAAACATCTGATAGAGCAGGCAGATGTTGTGGTTTATGATGCTTTGGTTTCGGCTGCCGTGTTATCATTGATCCCTGCTTCGGCAAGAGCTATCTGTGTCGGAAAACGAGCGGGAAATCATCCGGTTCCTCAACCGCAAATCAACGAAATTTTGCTGGAAGAAGCGATGAAGGGAAATCGTGTTGTTCGTTTAAAAGGCGGCGACCCGTTTTTGTTTGGACGAGGCGGAGAAGAACTGGAACTTTTAATCGACCACGATATTCCGTATGAGATTGTTCCCGGCGTCACTTCGGCGATTTCTGTTCCGGCTTATAACGGTATTCCGGTAACGCACCGCGATTTTTGTTCTTCTGTACATATTATCACAGCGCACAGTAAAAAGGACGGAACCTTGAAAATCAATTTTCGCGCTTTGACCGAATTGGAGGGAACGCTGGTCTTTTTAATGGGTGTCACCTCGATGAAGATGATATGTGACGGATTGATGGAAGCAGGGATGAGTCCCGAAATGCCTGCCGCTGTTTTGCAGCAGGGAACCGGAGCAACCCAAAGAAGGGTTGTTTCCGATTTGGCGCATCTGACCGAGCAGGCGCATCAGGCAAATATCCAGGCTCCCGCTGTTTTAGTAATAGGAAAAGTATGTTCTTTAGCAGAACATTTAAGCTGGACACAAAATCGCTGTTTAGACGGTGTTCGGGTGGTTTTGACCAGACCGAAAGAGTTGATTTCCCGAATGAGTCAGTCTCTTTCCGACCTGGGCGCAGAAGTGATAGAACTTCCCTCTATCTGTTTAAAGCCATATGAGGAAAATTCGGACTTACTGGAAGCGTTGAAACAAATAAAATCCTACCAATGGCTTACATTCACCAGCGTTTCCGGTGTTAAGTTTTTCTTCCAATTTTTAAAGAAAAACAGAATTGATGTGAGAACGCTTTTCCATCTGCATATTGCGGTGATTGGAACCGGGACAGAAAAAGAATTGGAAAATCATGGATTTTTTGCTGATTTTGTACCGGAACAGTATGATGCGCAAACATTGGCTCAGGGACTGTGTGAACGAATGAATACGGGAGAACGCGTTCTTGTTCCAAGAGCGAAAATCGGTTCGGAAGATTTGCCGCGTATTTTAGAAGAAAATAAGATTGCATATCGGGATATTCCAATCTATGATACCGTTTTTGAAAGCCATAATGCCCATGCAGTGAAAGCCTTGGCAGAAAAGAAAGAAATTTCCTGCGCGGTTTTCACAAGCGCTTCTACCGTTCATGGATTTGCAAAAACAATGGAAGGTATTTCTCTGTCCGACCTGACAGCGGCTTGCATCGGAGAAAAAACAGCGCAGGCAGCGCAGCAATACGGAATGAAAACCATCGTTTCCGAAAAAGCAACCATCGACAGTTTAACGCAGCTGTTAGTAGACCATGCGGATAGATTGAGATTAAACCGAGAATAAAAAACAAAAACAAGATAGAATTTTAGATAGACAAAGAAAGTAGGAAACAAAGAATGGAACTGTTGTCCAGACCAAGAAGATTAAGAACCAATGAAGAGATACGCAGCCTTGTCAGAGAAACCCGCGTTTCCAAAGCGTCGCTGATTTACCCGATGTTTGTCAAAGAAGGGGAAGGAATCAAGGAAGAAATCCCCTCCTTGTACGGACAGTATCATTACAGCCCCGACAGAATCTGCGAAGGGGTGGAGGAATTGCTGAAATGCGGCGTTCAAAAGATTATGCTGTTTGGAATTCCAAAGCAGAAAGATGAACAAGGTTCTTCTGCTTGGCAGGAGGATGGGGTTGTTCAAACCGCTTTGCGTGAAATCAAGAAAAATTTTCCGCAGATGTACTGTATTACCGATGTTTGTATGTGTGAATACACTTCTCACGGACATTGTGGCGTTTTATGTGAATGTACAACTGTAGACAATGATAAAACGTTGGAATTGCTCAGCAAAACAGCTATTTCTCATGTAAAAGCCGGAGCGGATATGGTTGCTCCGTCGGATATGATGGACGGTCGGGTTTTGGCAATTCGACGCGCTCTGGATCGGGAAGGTTTTACACATATTCCGATTATGGCATACTCTGCAAAATATGCTTCTGCATTTTACGGTCCGTTCCGAGATGCGGCAGGTTCTGCTCCGTCTTTTGGCGACAGACGTTCTTATCAGATGGATATTCACAACAGCAGAGAAGCGTTAAAAGAAATTGAAAGCGATATTTCAGAAGGTGCGGATATTGTGATGGTAAAACCGGCGCTCTCTTATCTGGATATTATCAGTAAAGCATCTCAGGAAATCAACCTTCCTCTTGCAGCTTACAGCGTCAGCGGAGAGTACGCGATGATTGAAGCCGCTGCAAAAGCAAACCTGATTGACAGAGAGCGAATTATCGGTGAAGTTGCAGTCAGTGTTTTCAGAGCCGGAGCAAATATTTTGATTACCTATCATGCAAAAGAGATTGCAAAACTGATTGACGAAGGAAAAATCGGTTAAGGAGGGATTGAGATGCCGCAGGTATATCTAATCGGAATCGGAATGGGAAATCCTGAAACATTAACGCTTCAGGCGGCGCGGTTGATTGAAAAAAGCGATTGTTTAATCGGTGCAAAGAGAATGGTGGAATCGGTGGGCGATTCCGACGCAAAACGCTTTTTTTCTATCAAAAACGATGAGATTACAGAAATTATCTCAAAACAGCCGCAGGACAGCATAATTTCTGTTCTTCTTTCCGGAGATGTCGGTTTTTACAGCGCAGCAAAAAAATTGACGGTTTCCATTCGTGAGCAACTCCCTGAATTTTCAGTGGAATGTATCTGCGGTATCAGCTCTTTACAATATCTTTGCGCAAAAATTCAAACTTCGTGGGATGATGTGACGGTAGTCAGTGTACATGGCAGACAGGCAAATGTATCGGCTCAGGTCAGAAAAAAGGGGAAGGTTTTTGTTCTGACAGGAAGTAATCAGACCGCGGATCAAATTTGCGCTTGTTTGTGCCGGGACGGATTGTCCCATGCAAAGGTTTGGGTTGGGGAAGAGCTTTCTTATCCGCAAGAAAAGATTTCTTGCGGAACAGCAGAGCAGCTTTCTTCTCAAACTTTCTCCCATCTTGCTGTTATGTTGATTCAAGTTCAGCCCTCGGTGCAACGAGATTATCCGGCATTGGGATTAGAGGACGAAGAATTTTTGCGAAATACGCAGGGAAAAACCGTTCCGATGACCAAGCAGGAAATTCGGGCGGTTTCTATGGCAAAATTGAAAGTTACACAGGATGCGTGTATCTATGATGTGGGAGCAGGAACGGGTTCTGTTACGGTAGAATCCGCGCTTCTTGCGCCCGGAGGCAGAGTGTTTGCGATTGAAAAAAATCCACAGGCAGTTCAGCAGTTAAAAGAAAATATTTCTCATTTTTTGCTGACGAATGTGGAGATTGTTCAGGGAACAGCTCCCGAAGCTTTGGAGGCTCTTCCTCCCCCGGACTGTGTCTTTATCGGTGGTTCATCGGGGAAAATAGAACCGATTCTCCGCCTTTGTTTTGAAAAAAATCCAAAAGCTCGCATTGTGGTTACGGCGATTACCTTAGAAACCGTTGCCGATATTTTAGAAGCGGTAAAGCAAATTCCGCTCCCTATTTCCCTGGAAATATCTCAGGTATCGGCAGCAAGAGCAAAGAGCCTGAACACACCCTCTAAGCAGATGCACCTGATGATGGGGCAAAATCCTGTGTTTATCTGCGGAATTTTTCCAAAAGACAGTTCGGAACAGTGTTAGAAAGGGGGTGCAGACTTTATGACAACGCCGAGGTTCCTTCTCGCAGCGCCCGGAAGCGGAAGCGGAAAAACAACGGTTGCCTGCGCAATTCTTTCTGCATTAAAAAACAGAGGATTAAACGGTGTTTCTTTTAAATGCGGACCCGACTATATTGACCCGATGTTTCATCGTGAAGCTTTGGGAATTCCGTCCCGCAATTTGGATCTCTTTTTTGCAGAGGAAAAAACAGTTCGCTATCTTCTGCAAAAAAACAGTCAGGGAAAAGATTTTGCATTTATAGAAGGTGTTATGGGATATTATGACGGAATCGCCTCAACAAGTATCGCTTCCTCGTGGAATCTTGCAAAAGCGACAAAAACGCCTGCAATTTTAGTGGTAAATTGCAGAGGAATGTCTGTTTCGGTTGTGGCGCAGATTATGGGATATTTATCTTACGAAAAAGATAACATGATTCGGGGTGTGATTCTGAATCAAATCAGTAAAGCCCTTTATCCGGAAATTAAAGCTCTGATTGAAGAAAAAACATCGGTTTGTGTCTGCGGTTATATGCCGAAGATGTCTGATTGTTCTTTGGAAAGCAGGCATCTTGGGCTTGTGACTGCGGCAGAAATTTCTGATTTAAAGCAACGATTGCAGCGCCTTGGAGAACAGGCAGAACAAACGATAGATTTTGAACTTTTATTAAAGATTGCCTCCGAAGCTCCGTCACTTCCAAAAGAAGAGATAAAACTTCCGCAAAAAGCAGAAGTTCCTCTGACAATCGGTGTGGCAAGAGATAAGGTGTTTTCCTTTTATTATGAGGATAACCTTGACTTGTTGCGGGAATTAGGGGCAAATTTGGTGTTTTTCTCCCCTTTGGAGGATAAAAAACTACCGAAAGATTTAGACGGATTGCTGATTGGCGGAGGATACCCGGAAATCTATGCTGCCGAATTGGCTGAAAATCAGGAAATGAGAGAACAGATTCGGAAAGCATTAGAAAACGGACTTCCCTGTATTGCAGAGTGCGGTGGATTCCAGTATTTGCAGCAATCGTTAGAATCACAAAACGGGAATTTTTTTGAGATGGTCGGTTTTCTTCGGGGCAAAAGCCGGAAAACAGATTCTTTAAAACGATTTGGTTATGTCAATTTAACAGCGCAGCAGGATAATATTTTGTGTAAAAAAGGGCAGTCATTTCCGGCGCACGAGTTTCATTATTGGGACAGTGAGGAAAACGGAGAGGTTTTTGCTGCACAAAAGCCGATGAGAAAATCTCACTGGAATTGTATGATTGCTCGCAACAATTTTATCGGAGGATATCCTCATTTATATTTTTACTCGAACCCGCAGACAGCAAAAAACTTTTTGAATATTTGTCAGAAATATCACGAGGGAAGGGAAGAGAAAAAAGATGAGCAATAAAGAGCAGGAAGTCTATCGACGGATTCAATCAATCCGTCCGACAGATGAACAGGCAAAAGCGGCAGCGCAAAAGAGATGGGATTCCATAGCAAAACCCCTGCACAGTTTGGGATTGTTGGAAGATGCAATTACTCAAATTGCTGCCATTCAAAAAAGCCCCAAGATATCTTTGAATAAAAAATGTGTAGCAGTGTTTTGCGCGGATAACGGCGTAGTGGCGCAGGGCGTTACGCAATCCGGACAGGAAATTACCGCAGTTGTAACAGAAAATTTCTGCTCCGGTGACACCAGTGTTTGCGCGATGGCTCGAGCGGCAGGAGCAGATGTTATTCCGGTAGATATCGGAGTTGCGACAGATGTTTTCGGAAAAGGGCTGAGGATTCATAAAATTGCCTACGGAACAAGGGATATGACCACAGGTCCCGCGATGACAAGGGAAGAAGCAGCGGACGCTGTTTTATATGGAATGGATTTGGTCAAGGAATTAAAACAAAGCGGATATTCCCTGATTGCAACCGGAGAAATGGGGATTGGGAATACAACAACCAGCAGCGCTCTGCTTTCTGTTTTTTTAAATCGACCGATTACCGATATGACCGGACGGGGAGCGGGATTGAGCAGCGAAGGTTTAAAACGAAAAATTGCTGCGATTGAAAAATCAATCAAAATCAATCAACCAAATTCCGATGATCCGCTCGATGTATTGCATAAATTGGGCGGATTGGATATTGCCGGACTGGTCGGAGTCTTTTTGGGAGGGGCGATTGAAAATATACCGATAGTAATAGACGGCGTTATTTCCGCTGCGGCAGCTTTTACTGCCATGAAATTCTGTCCGTCAGCCGCGGAATATTGGATAGCGGCTCATGTTTCAAAGGAACCTGCCGGAAAAATTGTTCTGTCCGCCCTGGGAAAACGCCCCCTTCTTACCTGTGATATGTGTTTGGGAGAAGGAACAGGAGCAGTCGCTGCCTTTCCGATATTAGAGATGGCAAATGCGGTTTATACGCAGATGAGTACTTTTTCCGAAATAGAGATTGAGGATTATCAGCCTCTGATATAAATAAGGAAGAAAGAGGAGGGATGGCAGATGATGACCTTAGTCAGCGGAGGAAGCGCAAGCGGAAAGTCCGAATTTGCAGAATCTCTGGTGCTTGCTTCTGCATGGAACAATCGCTTTTATCTGGCAACGATGATGGTATTCGATGAGGAATGTAAAAAAAGAATAGAACGACATCGTTTGATGCGGGCAAAGAAAAATTTTCAAACGATAGAAGTTCCCATTGATTTGCAGAAGGTTTCTTTTCCGAATTGTGAGGGGAAGATTGCGTTATTGGAATGTATGTCCAATTTAACTGCAAACGAGGTGTTTTCTCCCCAAAGAAAAGCTTCGTTGCAGGAATTAGAAGAAAAAATTGTGCAGGGCGTTTCCTTCCTTTGCGAGCAATGTAACGAGGTGATTGTTGTCACCAATGAGTTGTTTTCCGATGGAATCGGTTATGACAGCAGCACACAGGAATATTTAAATCTGTTGGGAAATATCAATCAGTGCTTGGCATTGTCGGCAGACCGAGTGTTTGAGGTAACAGCAGGAATACCAATTTGTTGGAAAGGGGAACAAGTATGAGTCGGCAACGCTTTACAATCAAAACCTTTTTTGAATCGCTGGATGTTGCGTTTTCGATGTATTCCTCCATTCCGGTTCCTCATATTTTGTGGAATGAACAGAATATGAAATATATGCTGGGATTTTTTCCTCTTATAGGATTGGTACAGGCAGTATTTTTAATGTTATGGGTTTTTTTGTCCCAACGCTTGGAAATAAATCCCGTGTTATTTGCTGCGGTGGCAACCTTGATTCCGCTTATTGTAACAGGAGGAATCCATATGGACGGATTTTGTGATACCGTCGATGCGCTTTCCTCCCATCAGACCAGAGAAAAGAAGTTGGAGATTTTAAAGGACTCTAATTCCGGAGCATTTGCCGTAATTGGCTGCGCTTCTTATCTGTTGCTCACCTTTGCTCTGTGGACACAACCTCAGGAAGAAAACAGAATGATAACAGCGCAGATCATGTCAATCGGTTATGTTCTTTCCCGTTCGATGAGCGCGCTTTCGGTTGTTCATTTTCCTTGCGCAAAAAACAGTGGTCTTGCTCACAGTTTTTCTTGTGCGGCTCAAAAGAAACGGGTAGGAATTATCGCGACAGTTTTTATTTTGCTTTGCGCAGTTTGCTTATTATGTGTCCATTTATGGCATGGACTTGCTGTCTGTATTGCCTGCACCTGTGTTTTTCTGTTTTATTATCGAATGTCAATGAAGCAGTTCGGTGGTATTACCGGAGATTTAGCAGGATATTTTTTACAAATTAACGAGTTGACAATTTTGTTAATGAGTGTGTGTATCGGAATTTTTGTAAAGTAAAATAAATCAGAAAAGAGGAGAGCAGATGCGTCTTATTATCGGAGGAGCAAATCAGGGAAAATTAAAATGGTATCTTTCCCAAAACCCATCTGAATCGGAAGAAATAATGGACGGGGACTCTGTTTCGTTAGAAAAAATTCCGCCGCAAAAGATATTTTACCGCTTTCATCGTTGGGTTTTTCGTCAGGTAGAATCCGGAAAAGACCCGATGCCGTTACTAAAAGAGTATCTGTCCGAATGTCCCGACGCGGTGATTATCTGCGATGAGATTGGCTGCGGGGTTGTCCCGATTCAACCGATAGAGCGTGAATGGCGGGAAATGACAGGACGGTTGTGTTGTTATCTTGCAAAACAGGCAACCTGTGTGGACCGAATTTTTTGCGGTTTATCCATGAATTTAAAAAAGGAGGGGTAATCCAATGGAGGTTATCCTGATTCGTCACGGAAAAACCGCAGGAAATATCGAACATCGCTATCAGGGGAGAACAGACGAATCTTTATGTGAAATCGGAATTTCAGAATTGCGTCAAAAGCAACAACAAGGATATTATCCTCAACCGGAAACAATCGTTTGCAGTCCTAAAAAACGATGTGTTCAAACAGCTCAAATCATTTGTCCCGATTTTTATAAACCATATGAGATAGAAAGTGGACTAACAGAAACCGATTTCGGTGATTTTGAAGGAAAAACTTATGAGGAATTAAAAGAAAATTCGGACTATCTTTCTTGGCTGCAAAGCAACGGGGAAGGGGCGATTCCAAATGGAGAAAGCCGTTTGGAAATGTCCAAGCGAAGCTGTTCCGCATTTGTCCGTCAAGTAGAGAAAGCGCAAAAAAATAGCTGTCAACGATGTATGATGGTAATACACGGCGGAAGTATTATGGCAATTATGGAACGCTTTGCGCAAGGAAAGCGGAGCTTCTATGATTTTCATGTTAAAAACGGAGAGGGATTTATCATGCAGATTACCGATTGGAATCCAAACAAACGGTATCCGACCCGCTCTCTTATCCAACGGGAGGAAGAAAAATGAGGATTGTTATTCTGTTAATTGGAGCAGTTTTTCTGGATTTTTTAATCGGAGATCCGGCGGCAATTCCCCATCCGGTTTGTGGAATCGGCAAGATGATTTCCTGCTTTGAAAGAGGGTTAAGAAAGCTTTTTCCAAACCATCTTCGTTTGGCAGGAAAATTGTTGGCAATTTCTGTGCCACTTGTTACCCTCGTAATTACCTTTTTCTTTCTTTGGCTCTGCAATCAAATTCATCCTCTGGTCGGATTGGTTGCAGAAATTGTTTTGGGCAGTTTAACCCTCGCGGCAAAATCTCTAAAAAAAGAAAGTATGAAAGTATATGAGCAGCTTTATAAAAAAGATTTGCCAAAAGCAAGATACGCAGTTTCCATGATTGTGGGCAGGGATACGCAGTCCTTAGATGAGGTTGGTGTCACCAAAGCAGCGGTTGAAACGGTAGCAGAGAACACCTCGGACGGAATCATAGCGCCGATGTTTTATATGGCAATCGGCGGCGTTCCGCTTGCGATGTGCTATAAAGCAATCAACACCTTGGATTCTATGGTGGGATATAAAAATGAAAAATATCTTGACTTTGGAAGAGCAAGCGCAAAGTTAGACGATATTGTCAACTTTATTCCTGCTCGCCTTGCCGGAATCTGGATGGTGATGGCAGCCTTTCTGACAGGATTGGACGGAAAAAATTCCTGGAAGATTTTTCGCAGAGATTCTCGCAACCATGCAAGTCCAAACAGCGCGCAGACAGAATCTGCCTGTGCAGGAGCTTTGCAAGTTCAGCTTGCGGGAAATGCATATTATTTTGGCAAGTTGTATGAAAAACCGACCATCGGGGATTCAATTCGACCGATAGAAATTTCAGATATTGTCAAAGCAAACCGCCTAATGTATGTTTGCGATGTTTTGTGTCTGGTGTTTTGTTGTTTGGCAAGAACACTTGTTTACATTGTGCTTTTCTCGTAAAGTGGCATAAATAAAGCAAAATAAAGCTGTAAAGGGGAGTGCCTTCACATGATAAAATTGACCCACGGCGGCGATATTTACTCGGCAAAAGAACGAATGGAAGGGGAAATTATTGATTTTTCCGCAAATATCAATCCTTTGGGATTGCCCGATTCGGTTAAAAAGGCGTTGATGGAATCAATGGATTGCTTTTCCTGTTATCCTGACCCGATTTGCAGAGAGTTGGTTAAGAAAATTGCAAAATCGGAGGGGACAGAAACAGAAAATATTCTGTGCGCAAACGGTGCGGCGGACTTGATTTTTCGTATTTCCCAGGCAATACGTCCGAGAAATGCGTTGTTGGCAGTTCCTACTTTTTCGGAATATGAACAGGCGCTTTTGTCGGTCGGCTGCCATATTCGATATTTTAATCTGTCGCAAGAAAATGATTTTTGTCTGACAGAAGATTTTCTGGAAGAAATTCGCCCCGATACAGATTTGATTTTTTTATGTAATCCAAACAATCCGACCGGGCAGCTGATTGCTCCGCGGCTTTTGGAAAAAATCTTGGCTCGCTGTTCTTCCTGCGGAACAATGTTGGTTGTGGACGAATGTTTTCGGGATTTCTTGGACAATCCTCAGGAAAACAGTATGGTTTCCTGGGTTTCCTCCTTTCCGAATCTGATGATTCTAAGAGCTTTTACCAAGCATTATGCGATGGCAGGTTTGCGTTTGGGTTACTGTTTGTGCAGTAATACTCCGCTTTTGGAACGAATGGCGCAGTGCGGTCAACCGTGGAGTGTTTCCGTACCGGCGCAGATTGCGGGAGCAGCTGCTTTAGAAGATACCGACTACTTAACAAAAACGCGGGAGTGGCTTCAATCTGAAAGGGAATATCTGAAATCGGAGCTGAATCGTCTCGGAATCAAAGTTATTGGTTCTCAGGCAAACTATCTTTTTTTCCGTTTGGAAGATTCGGAGACTTTACCGTCTTTTTTGGAAAAGAAAGGAATTCTTATCCGTTCCTGTGCAAATTATCGTGGGTTAGACAGCGCTTACTATCGAATTGCGGTAAAGTCCCACAAGGATAATCAAACGCTGGTAAACGCTTTTACCGAGTATCTTGCTCCGGAAGAAGAAGCGGAGCAAGAACAAGTCGCCCTTTCTGATGAACAGAAAAACATATCGGAAGAATATGCAGAGGCAGAGCAAACAGAACAACCGAAAGAGGAACGGGAAGACGATGAGCTGATTGTTGTGGAACAGCCGGATTTTGAATTGCCGCAACCGGATTTGCAGAAAGAATCGTCTGTCCCTCCTTTGTCCGATGCAGAACAGAAAAAACAATATCATTTTTTAAGGAAAAAATCGAAAAAATATGATTGGGAAGGGGAGGAATAACGATGGCAAAAGCAATTATGGTGCAGGGAACGATGTCCAATGCAGGGAAAAGCTATCTGGCAGCTGCATTGTGCCGTATTTTTAAACAGGACGGATATCGTGTTGCTCCGTTTAAATCGCAGAATATGGCGTTAAATTCGTTTATCACAAAGGAAGGTTTGGAAATGGGGCGGGCACAGGTCATGCAGGCAGAAGCCGCCGGAATCGAGCCTTCTGTTTTGATGAATCCAATCCTTTTAAAACCGACCAACGACACCGGATCACAGGTTATCGTAAACGGTGAAGTGATGGGAAATATGTCTGCCAGAGAATATTATAAACATAAATTAGAATTAATTCCCGAAATTATGAAGGCATACCGTCAGTTGGACAGAGAGTATGACATCATTGTTTTAGAGGGTGCCGGCAGTCCGGCAGAAATCAATTTAAAACAGGATGATATTGTCAATATGGGAATGGCAAAGCTTGCAAAAGCTCCGGTTTTGTTGGTAGGAGATATCGACCGCGGGGGTGTTTTTGCTTCTCTGGCGGGCACTTTAATGCTGTTGGAGCCGGACGAGCAAAAGATGGTAAAGGGTTTGGTCATCAATAAATTCCGCGGAGATGTTTCCATTTTAAAACCGGGATTAAAGCAGATTGAGGATATTACCCAAAAGGAAGTTGTCGGTGTTGTTCCTTATATGAATTTGGATTTAGAGGATGAGGACAGCCTTTCCGAACGGTTTTCCAGAAAAAATATTGCTTCGATGATTGATATTGCGGTAGTTCGTCTGCCGCGCATCTCCAACTTTACCGATTTTAACAGTCTGGAATGTATTTCCGGCGTATCGGTTCGCTATGTTGTTTCTCCGTCAGAGCTTCGTTCTCCCGATATGCTGATTCTTCCCGGAACCAAAAACACGATGGAAGATTTGTTGTGGATGCGTCAATCCGGAATGGAAGCCGCCGTATTAAAACTTGCTGCGGCAGGAACCCCGATTTTCGGTATCTGCGGCGGTTATCAAATGTTAGGACAGGAGCTGCATGACCCGAACGGGGTGGAACACGGCGGTGTCTTAAAAGGACTGGGACTTTTACCGACCAAAACGGTATTTGCCGAAGAAAAGGTAAGAACGCAGGTAAGCGGAACAACCGGAGACTGGTCCTCCACCGTTTTTGCAAAGATGAGCGGAATTTCTTACGAAGGATATGAAATCCATATGGGACAAACAGAGATTTTGCAGCAAAAACAAGATTCTTCCGTTTCGTTCGGCAGCATTGAAAACAGAAACGGACAGCCCTGCCGGCAAATTCAGGGTTGTTGCCGCAACAATGTATTCGGGACTTATCTGCATGGAATTTTTGACCGACCGCAGATGGCGCAGGGAATCGTGCAGCAGCTGTGCGAGAGAAAAGGACTTGACCCGCAGCAGATTTCGGCGGTAGATTTTACACAGTATAAGGAAAAACAGTATGATTTGCTTGCAAAAGGCGTTCGTGAAAGCCTTGATATGAAGAAAATCTATCAGATTTTAGAAGAAGGGATTTAGATGGCAGAAAACCGTGGACTGATTCATGTTTATTGCGGGGACGGAAAAGGAAAAACAACAGCTGCTGTCGGTTTGGCTGTCCGCGCTGCCGGAAGAAACTTTCGGGTAACAATGGTTCAATTTTTAAAGAGTACCGACACCGGAGAGCTAAACAGTTTGAAAAAAATCGGAGGAATCCGTCTGATTCGCAGCCAAGAAGCGTTGGGATTTACTTTTCGTATGAATGAGGAGCAAAAGCGTCATGCGGCGGCAGTTCAGCAACAGCTTTGGGAACAGGCGCTTGCTGCGGTTGAGTCCAGCGATTTGCTGATTTTAGATGAGGTGATGGCGGCTCTTTCTTCCGGTATGATTTCAGAAAGTCAGGTTTTGGATTTTCTTGATAAAAAGCCGGAGGATTTGGAGGTTGTTCTAACCGGAAGAAATCCTCCGAAAGCGGTGCTGGAACGCGCAGATTATATTTCAGAAATCAAGAAAATTCGACATCCGTTTGACAGCGGAATCCCGGCGAGGGAAGGAATCGAAAAGTAAAGCAGAAACGGGAGGAACACAAAATGGAAAAAATACAGCTGCAACAGGTACTGCCCGCAGAGATTGAAAAACGCAGTTTTGAAATCATTACCGAAGAATTAAAGCGCAGGGGAGAAGAGGATAAAATTCTTCCCGAAAATGAATTGGTTGTGAAAAGGGTCATTCATACCACCGCTGATTTTGAATATGTTGAAAATCTCTGTATTTCTCAGGGAGCGGTAGCAAAAGGAATCGAGGCAATCAAAAACGGAGCCTGCATTGTAACCGATACTCAGATGGCAAAATCAGGAATCAATAAGAAAAAATTAGCGCAGTTTGGCGGAGAGGTATTCTGTTTTATGTCTGATGAAGATGTTGCGCAAAAGGCAAAGCAGGAAGGAACCACACGCGCAACGGCAAGTATGGAAAAGGCAGCTTCTTTGAACAAGCCGCTGATTTTTGCAGTTGGAAATGCTCCTACTGCCTTAGTCAAGCTCTATGAAATGATTGAGGAAGGGAGAATCTGCCCCAAACTGATTATCGGTGTTCCGGTTGGTTTTGTTAATGTTGTAGAAGCAAAAGAACTGATTTTACAGACAAAAATCCCGTACATTGTAGCAAGAGGTCGCAAAGGCGGCAGTAATGTGGCGGCAGCCATCTGCAATGCAATCCTATATCAAATTTAATCAGGATACAAAAAAGGAACGGCTTCTTATTCCGTTCCTTTTTTGTATCCTTGATAGTATCAAATGAATTAGATAACTTCTGTTGCGTGGCGGGTAACATGGCAGCCCAAGTTGACTGCTACCGGTAAACTGGAAACATGGGTCGGGTAAGACATGATATTGACTGCCAAAGCGGTAACTGTTCCGCCCATATTTTCCGGACCGATGCCAAGACGGTTGACACGATCTAAAATTTCACTTTCCATATCGGTATAATACAGCTTTTTGTTGTAGGTAAACAGGTCGCGGCACAGCGCTTTTTTGGCAAGCAAGGTACACATTTCGGTGTTTCCTCCGATTCCGACTCCGATAATCAAAGGAGTACAGGATTTTCCCTTGTTTGCCTGAACACAGTCCACAACATAACGGATAATATCCTCTTTGGTTGCGCTTGCATGGAACATCTTCATAGAGCTTGCGTTTTCACTTCCTGCACCCTGCGGAACCACAGTCAAAGTAATGCTGTTGCCGGGAACCAAACGAGTATGGATAATTGCGGGGGTATTGTCCTCGGTGTTTTGACGGTTTAAGGGGTCATGCACAACCGATTTTCTCAGATTTCCTTCTGTATATGCCTGACGAACTCCTTCGTTTACGGCGTCCTCAAATAACTCTCCCGCAATATGCACATCTTGTCCGATATCGGCAAAAATAACAACCATACCGGTATCCTGACAGATTGGAATACTGGTGTGCTGGGAAGTTTTATAATTTTCGATAATGCTGTTGATTGCTCGTTTTCCGTTTGGAGAAATCTCGCAGTCATAAGCGGTATCCAATGTCAGTTTGATGTCGGACGGTAAAAATTTGTTTGCGCGCAGACATAAATTTTTTACGGTACGGGTAATCGTTTCGGATGTGATAGTTCTCATAAAAAAGCCCTCCTTATGATTTTACGATATTGCCGTTAATAGAAACCAAACAAGGTTTTGCTGCTAATGTAAGCGGGTCGCAGGAAAAAACAGAGAAATCGGCATCTTTTCCGACCTTTAACGAACCGACTCGTTCATCAATACCGACAATCTGCGCAGCGTGAATGGTAATTGCCGCCAAAGCCTGCATATAGTCCATTCCTTCCCGAACTGCCATACCTGCGCAAACCGGAAGTAAACCAATCGGCATAACATTGTAATCGGTACAGATGGCAGTCATGATTCCGTGGCGGGAAAGAATTGCCGGATTGGAATCGGACGCGTTGCAAAGTTCCGGTTTGCTGCGTGTTGTCATAATCGGTCCGGTGATTGCTTTGGCATTTTCTTGCGCCAATTCTTCGGCAATCAGGTGTCCCTCGGTACAGTGAACCAAAACATAGTCCAGATGAAATTCTTTTGCGATACGAATGGCAGTAAAGATATCGTCGGCTCGGTGACAATGAAAATGCGCTTTCAGCTCTCCCTTTATCACAGGAACCAGAGCGTCGCATTTTGCGTCAAACTCCGGTGGGTCGGTATCCTCGTCCTCCTGAGATTTGCAAATATCTTCATAGTATCGCTGCGCTTTTTTCAGCTGTTCCCGAATTAAGGCAGCGGTCGCCATTCTTGTCATCGGAGTTTCCGATTTATCGTTGTAACAGTTTTTGGGGTTTTCTCCCAAAGCAAATTTCATGGCAACCGGCTCTTTTACGGTCATACGATCCACATTTTTTCCGTATGTTTTCATAGCAAGAAACTGTCCGCCGATTGGATTTGCGCTTCCCGGACCGGTAATTACAGTTGTTACCGCAGCCTCAACCGCCTCTTCAAAGCTTTTGTTTAAAGGATTTACCGCATCAATTCCGCGAAGGTGAGGCGTAATCGGGTCGGTAATTTCGTTTAAATCGTCGCCCTCAAAATTTAATCCTTCTTCGGCAAGTCCCATATGACAGTGAGCGTCAATAAAGCCGGGATAAATTGTTTTGCCGGACAGATCCATTATTTCTTCTCCGTTGTCCGGCAAAGGGCAGTCGGACATCGGACCCAAAGCGCGAATGATTCCGTTTTGTACTTGAAGGAATCCGTCCGAAACGGTAAGAAATCCGTTTTCACACGGTTCCATTGTCATCAGGTTAGCATGAATAAAAAGCATATCAAACCTCCAACGCAGAGCGTATCAAAATAATTATTTTTATTATACACTAAAAAAGATGTTTTGAAAACCACTTTTTGTGCATTATTTGCTATATTTTTTGCTGTACAAAGGATAGTTTGCTCCGGATTTTTCTGCTTGCTTTTTGATTCGGTTTTCTTTAAAAACAATAAAATTAAAAACTTATCGCAAGAAATTTCAAATAGATATTGAGAGAGTCAAGGGGATATGATAAAATGGAAGAAGATAGAAAGGTCGATTTTCTAAATATCCCTTTCATTATTAAAAAAACGGAGAAATGTTTATGATAGTATCACTGGAAAATGTATTTAAATATTACGGCGCAGACTGTATTTTAAGAGATGTTTGCGCAGCAATCAACGAAAAAGACCGAATCGGTTTGGTCGGCGCAAACGGCGAGGGAAAAACAACACTGCTCAATGTGCTTACCGGCGCTTTGGATTATGAGGAAGGTTCTGTCAATCGAACCAACGGAAAGGTTATCGGTTATCTAAAACAGAACAGCGGACTGGCAAACGGAAAAACCATTCAGCAGGAAATGGAAGCTGTTTTTGCCGATTTGATTGCGTTGGGCGAAGAGGTAGACGCTCTTCAGAAAAAAATGGCTTTGGTACACGAAAATCCAACCGAGTATGAGGCGGTGTCTGCCGAATATACCAAGAAACTGGCTCGTTTTGAGGCAAGGGACGGTTATCAGATTCAGGTGAAGATAAATACCATATTAAACGGTATGGGGTTTGGCGATTATGACCGCAACATTATTACGGATAATCTGTCCGGCGGAGAAAAAACAAGACTGGCAACAGCGCGTCTTTTGTTGATGGAGCCGGATTTGCTGATTTTGGACGAGCCGACCAACCACTTGGATTTCAAAACGCTGAGCTGGTTGGAAGACTACCTTGCCGCATATAAAGGAGCAATTTTGGTTGTATCGCATGACCGTTACTTTTTAAACCGATTGGTGAATCATATCTGGGAATTGGAAAGAACGGTGCTGACTGCCTATCGCGGCAATTACTCTTCTTATGTTGTACAGAAAAAAGAGCGGGTGGAGCGTCAGCTCAAAGAATACGAGCTTCAGCAGGAACAGATTAAGTCGATGGAGGAATTTATCGCTAAAAATATTGTGCGCGCCTCCACCTCTAAAAGCGCAAAATCCCGAATTGCCGCTTTGGAGCGCATGGATCGAATCGAAAAACCGGTTATCTGGGAAAAGAAAGCTGCATTTCGATTTGAATATGATGAACCTCCGGTTAAAGATGTTTTCCACGGAGAGGATTTAAGTATCGCAGTGGGAGAAGGGACAAATCGGAAAGTTTTATGCAAAGATATGCGGTTGGATGTGATGCGCGGCGAAAAAATTGCAATCATCGGACAGAACGGCGTCGGAAAATCTTCCTTATTAAAGGCAATTCAGAATCTGATTCCGTTGCAGTCGGGACATTTTGAATGGGGACAAAAGGTAAAAACAACCTACTATGAACAGGAAAACCGCCAGCTGCACCCCGAAAAAACAGCAATCAATGAAATATGGGACCGTTTTCCGAATATGTATGAGGTAGAGGTCCGCAATATTTTGGGGCGCGTTCTCCTTTCCGGCGACGATGTATATAAAAAGGTAGGAAGTCTTTCCGGCGGAGAAAGGGCGAAGGTTGCCTTTGCCATCATGATGTTGGAGCGAGGAAATGTTCTTATCCTGGACGAACCGACCAACCATTTGGATATCGGCAGCAAAGAGGTATTGGAAGATGCTCTGGAAGCCTTTGACGGTACGATTATCATGGTATCTCATGACCGTTATTTGCTCAACCGAATTCCAACAAAAATTATCGAAATGACTTCGGAAGGTTACGAAATTTACAATGGCAAATATGATTTCTATCTGGAAAATAAGGTGGAATCGCAGCCGCAAAAAGCAGAACCGACCGAAGAGAAAAAGCAGGCGGCGCAAAAGTTTTACAAAACAAAGGCAGACCGCGCAAAACAGGCAGCTGCAAGAAAACGAATCTCTTTCCTGGAAAAGACAATGGAAGAAAATGAACATCGGATTGCTGAATTGACGGAACAAATGTCCTCTCCGGAAATTGCGGCAGATTATCAAAAGGTAGAAGAAATCTGCGCTCAGATTGAGTTTTTGAAAAATCAAAACGATGAATATGGGGAAGAGTGGTTGCTTCTGTCCGAAGAATAAAGAAAGGAAGGCTATCTTTCGGTGAAATTAAATACAAATAAAAAATATACGACGATTGCAATCTATTCGTTTTTGGTGATTATCTGCTCCATAACCTTTTTCTATCTGGTTCATGAGCATACCGCAGTAATGCGGATTTTAGGGGGATTGTTTGATTTACTGACCCCATTTATTTACGGAGCGGTGCTTGCGTATATCTTAAATCCAATCTTAAATTGGTTGGAAGAAAAGCTGTTTCCGAAAATTTTTAAAGATAAACTTTCTAAACGAAGCAGGCGAGCGATTGCCGTTTTGCTCTCCCTTATTTTTGCAGGCGCAGTGGTAGCGGTCTTTTTGGCAATCTTAATTCCGCAGCTTATGGAAAGCATAGACAGCCTGGCGCGCTCAATTTACGCATTTTTGCCGCAGGCGCAGGTTATGCTCAATGATTTTATTGCAGAATACGGAACAAATGATGTGGTAGCGGGCATTTTCTCTGTTTTGGGAGTTGATGTTTCCGACCCGTCTATGGCGCTGCAAAAACTGGCTTCCCAAAGCTATACCTTTTTAACGCAGGTTCTTCCGAATTTGTTTGGCGGAGTGCTGAAATTTACCAGCGGGTTAATTGATGTGGTTGTCGGCATTATTATTTCCATTTATTTGCTGCTTTCCAAAGAGGTATTCTACGCGCAGGTGAAAAAATTTCTGTTTGCCTTTTTCCCAAAACGCTTTACTCAGGCTCTGTTAAATCTTACCCATGACAGCAACTCCATTTTCTGCGGATTTATTTCCGGCAAGATTTTGGACTCTGCCATTATCGGTGTACTTTGCTTTATCGGCTGTACTGTATTGGGAATGCCGTACACCGTTTTGGTCAGCTTTATTGTCGGTGTTACCAATGTTATCCCTTATTTCGGACCGTTTATCGGCGCAATCCCGAGTATCTTTATTATTATGATTGCGGACCCGATCAAATCTCTGATTTTTGCGGTGTTCGTTTTGGTTCTCCAACAGGTTGACGGAAATATCATCGGTCCTAAGATTTTGGGTGATTCTACCGGATTATCCGCTTTCTGGGTTATCTTTGCCGTTACCTTCTTCGGCGGTTTGTTTGGCTTTGTCGGAATGTTAATCGGTGTTCCGACCTTTGCAGTCATCTACGCGTTGGTTCGCAATATGGCAGAATATCTTTTAAGCAAAAAGGGCATGAAAACACAAACGCCGGATTTTGCTTCTCAGGAACATCCGATTTTTCAGAAAGTAGATTATCACACCAGCTATCAGTCACCTCGCTCGGGTGTAGAGGTTTGTGATTTGGACGGAAATCAGCCCGAAACCGAGGAACAGCGCAACGAATATATGGATCATCAAAATTTGAAAAGGGAAGAACCGTCAGAAAAGGATGAACAATAGTGCAGAATTTGATTCTTCATTATTTAAGTGAAAGATTTGATATTCAGCTGACAGAACAGCAACGCCGCGCCGTCGAAACAATCAGCGGTCCGGTGCTGCTGCTGGCAGTTCCCGGAGCGGGAAAAACAACGGTTATGGTCGCAAGGATTGCCAATATGATTTACTGTCATCACATTCCGGCAGAGTCTGTTCTGACCATCACCTTTTCCAAAGCCGGAGCGATTGATATGAAAAGAAGGTATCATCGCCTTTTTTCCGATTTGGGAAATCAGGAACCTGCTTTCTGCACCATTCATTCCTTTTGTTATCAGGTAGTAGGAACCTATTGCCGAATCACCGGAGGGACAACGCCGCGTCTGATTGAAGCAAAGGAACGCAGTATCGCGCTCAGAGAACTGTATCAAAGGATAAACGGTGAATTTTTATCGGAAGATTTAGAGGAAGAATTAATTTCTAATCTGAGCTTTATCAAAAACGCGATGTTAAAGCAGGAGGAAGCGGAGGACCACAACATTCTGGAAACGCAGATTAGAAATCTTTGGAAATTGTATCAGGAGTACAGCGCATGGAAAAAGAAAAATGCCCTGATGGACTTTGACGATATGCTTGGATATACCCTGACGATTTTCCGCCGCTACCCCGATATTTTAGCAGCCTATCAGCAGCGCTATCAGTATATCTGTGTGGACGAGGCGCAGGATACCTCAAAGCTGCAATATGCCGTTCTGTTTTTGCTGTCGGGAAAGGGTCAAAAGGGAAGAGAAAACAATCTGTTTTTGGTGGGGGACGAGGATCAAAGTATCTATCGTTTTCGAGGCGCCTGTCCGCAGACGCTGCTTCACTTTACCCAATCCTTTCCCAATGCGCAGCTTTTAAAGATGGAAGAAAACTTCAGAAGCACAAAGCAGATTGTCGCTCGGGCAAACCGTTTTATTTCTTTTAACAAGCAGCGTTATCCCAAAAATATGTTCACGCAAAATGAGGAAGGTGTTCCGATAGAGGTAAAACATCTGCATGATTTTTCGGAGCAATACCATACGGCAATCAATGCCTATCTCAACGAATCGGGAACCACGGCGATTATTTACCGCAATCATCTTTCGGCAATTCCGATGGCGGATATTTTGGAACGCAACGATATTGATTTTTATGTCAAAGAACATAAGGTTCGGTTAAAAAGCAACTATGTAATCGGGGATATTTTGGCATTTTTTTCGCTGAGCTACGATAAGGGGGATTTTTCTGCCTTTTCCCGTATCTTTTACAAGACGGCTTCCTGTCTGAAAAGGAATATGCTTCCCCATATTTCTCAGGCTCCGCTTTTGGAAAAGGAGAGCTTTTTTGACCGAATGATTATGATTTGCGATGAAAACCAGAACACCGGAAAGATTCGCTACCTTGATATTATGATAGAACAGCTGAAAACAATGTCGCCTTCCAAAGCGATGGACAGTATCCTGTATCAAATCGGGTATTTAAGCTATCTGGAATATACCAGCGGAGCAGGATATTCGATGCAGGCGCAAAAGCTGAATATTTTAACAAGTCTTGCCTCGCGGGTGAAAACGGTAGAAGAATTTTTAAACCGAATCGACGAGCTGGACGAGGTGATTGCGCAGCATTCCGAGCATAACCATGCAAGGCTTACTTTGACAACGGTTCATTCGGCAAAGGGATTGGAGTTTGATACGGTAATTCTGCTGGATTGTATCGACGATGTTTTTCCTGCACATTCTGCGGTGGAAAAATGGAAAACCGGCATGGAGGAGGAGATGGAGGAAGAAGCCAGACTGTTTTATGTTGCCTGTACCAGGGCAAAAAAACGGCTGATTATTCCGTATTCCAACTATTCTGCCAACAATCCGGTTGTCCCGTCTCGGTTTGTATTCCGATTAACCCAAGAGGACGAACCCGATTCTCAAAAAGGAAACAGCTCGGCGCAATCCGGAGCGCTGCGCCTGTTTCCGGGATTGTATATCGAACATAAAAATTTCGGGAAAGGTCAGGTTGTCAGCGTTGACCGAAAGCGGGGTGTTTTTACCGTATTTTTCGGTTCCAACGGAACCAGAACCTTAACCTTAACCTTAGAGCTTTTAAAGAGCAATACCATACGAGCGATAGAAAAAGGAGATGGGAAACGATGAGCATTTTGATTTGTCCAAACTGTAAAAGCAGGCTGTATCGGGAGGAAGGCAGCTTTTTATGTAAGCACGGTCACCGGTTTGATCTGTCCTTCTCGGGATATCTGCACCTGCTGCCGTCCAACCATATGCGCTCCAAAATTCCCGGAGACAATAAACAGATGGTGAAAGCCAGAAGGGATTTTTTAACAAAGGGATATTATCAGCCAATCAGCGATCTGCTGAATCGGGAAGTTTTGCGCTTTTGTAAAAGAGGAACGGAACTTCAGGTTTTAGACGCAGGTTGCGGAGAAGGATATTATACCCAGCGTCTGGCGGAGGCAATGCAAGCCGACGGACTTTCGTTTCAGATAACCGGTTTGGATATTTCCAAATTTGCAGTTGATGCCGCAGCAAAAAGCGCCTTAAAACAGCCGCAGCTGTCCGATTGTTTGCAGTATGGGGTAGCCAGCGTTTTTGACCTGCCGGTGAAAGACCATTCCTGCCATGTTGTAACAAACCTGTTTGCTCCGGTTTGTCCGGAAGAATACAGCCGCGTGTTAAAACGAGGCGGAATCTTGGTATTTGCCGTTACCTCAACCAAACATCTGTGGGAGTTAAAGGAAAGCATCTATGAAACCCCTTATGAAAATGAAAAGTTTGACCATGAATATGAAGGCTTTTCCATGATAGGCAAAGAAAAAGCAACAACAACGATTTCCCTGCAAACCCAGGAAGAAATTGATAACCTGTTTACCATGACTCCATATTACTATAAATCTTCTGTGGAGGCAGTTCAAAAGCTGCATGGTTTAGGGCATTTGACAACACAGATTGATGTAGATGTCATTACTTATCGCAAACAATAATCAAAGAGGTATCCGAAATTTTTCGGATACCTCTTTTGTTACATTACGGATTATTTTTTTGCAGTTGTTCCGGCTTTTTTCGGGACAGACAGCAAAGAGCGGAAGAAACCAAAGCAGAGATAGGGATGGTACACAAAATACCGATACTGCCGCACAATGCTTGAAGCAGCTCTACAATTATTAGTTCTCGATTGAGCAGCTGTTCCAAAGAGGACTGATAGCTGGCAAATAACAAGACAGTTGTCAAAGAACTTCCGATATAAGCCAAAATCAAGGTGTTTGCCATTGTTCCCATAATATCTCTGCCGATGATTACTCCCGAATGAACCAGGTGGGAAAAAGAAATGTCGGGGATTTTTCGGCGAATCTCAAACAGGGAAGAGGTAATATCCATGGCAACATCCATTGTTGCTCCCATCGCTCCGATGGTGATGGATGCAAAGATAATTGCCCGCAGGTCGATGGGGCTGGTTTCATTTAAAAGAGAAACATACATCGACTGGTCGTCCAGATAACCGGTCAGTTTCAGCACATGGTCCATAATAACCGATAAAATTCCCGCTACCGTAACGCCTCCCGCACACCCAAGAGCGGCGGCAAGACTTTTCTTTTCCGGTCCGCCCACCAAAGCAAGGGTGACGGTAATGGTATAAAAACAGGTGATGACAGAAAGAAGATAGATATTGTATCCTGCTAAAATAGAGGGGACAAATACAAGAAAAACGGCAAGACAGGTAAAGATGAGAGATAAAATGGTTTTAACGCCTTTTCCTCTGCCAAAGATAAGGATGCCAACCAAAAAGATTGCCGCCAACCAAAGGATTCCGTCAGACCGGTAGAAATCTCCCGCTTCCCACAGAATATCGGGGTCTTGGGTATAGGGATACAGAAAAATTTTGTCTCCCGATTCCACAGGAAGGGTTCCGTTTGTTGTCAGATTATCAATCGTCTGGATTCCCCGAACCAGTTCGCCTTTTTGTTCCCCTTCCAATATTTGGGCTTCAAAGGTGATAACCCGTTCATAATAAACCTGACCTCCGATTTCGCCCATATCGTTTTTATCATGCAAAATCTGCACTACTCTTGCCGCAACCGATTCAATTCCGCTTTCGTTGCGAAAGACATTGGCTTTTTCAATCGAAAGATGATACCCTATCCACAGGTAAAAGCAGGAAAAGAGAAGAACAATCGCATAAAACAACGCTCTTTTCAAAGAAATACTCCGGTTGAAAGAAACCGAGAGGGAGTTGGGGGTTTGCTTTCTCATTTCATTTCCTCCAATCAATAAAAAATTCTTTTTCAGTGTATCACAGAATAGAGGATTTGAAAAGCGTGACGAAAAAAGCAGAAAAGAAAAAGTTGTTAAAAAATTATGAAAGCTTTTCAAAAGGCTTGACATCGGAGAGGAATCGTGATAAATTATAGTTAGCACTTGAGAGTACAGAGTGCTAATAAAGAAAAGAGGTGATAGCTTTGGAATTGGACAGTCGAAAACAAAAGATTCTCAAGGCTGTCATTGAGGAATACACCAGAACCGGCGAACCGGTAGGTTCCAAACGAATTTCGGAAAAGCCGGATATCAACGCTTCCTCGGCAACCATCCGCAACGATATGGCAATTTTGTTTGATTTGGGATTGCTCGAACAGCCGCACACTTCGGCGGGCAGGGTTCCTTCCCACATGGGGTATCGTTATTACATTGACAATTTGATGTCGCCCCGCCCCATTTCTCAGGGAGAAGCCGCTGCGATTGAAGCGATGTTCAATGTCAGAGATCCCGACCCGGATAAATTGCTTTCCGATGCGGCGCAGGCATTGGCGGATTATACCCACTGCGCAACGATTTCTTCTACAACCACTCCGCCGGAGGTTTTCGTAAAAAGAATTGAACTGATTCCGGCAGCGCCAAGAACCATCATCATTATGGTAATCGCTTCAAACGGTTCGGTAAAAAGCAAAGTGTGCAGGGTGGATTTCAGCATTACGCCTGCAATCTGCGAATTTTTTACAAACTTTGCAAATTCCCGTTTGGCGGGGAAAAGTCTGAACGAAATTTCGGCTTCTTATATCAATTCCGTTGCATTTTCGGTAGCGGATTACACCGAAGTTTTTACCGTTCTTCTTTCCGCAATTTATTCCTTGTGTAAAGAAATCAATGACGGGCAGTTTTGTACCAAGGGGATGACAAATCTTCTTTCCTACGATGAGATGAAAGATTTTTCCACCGAGCTGCTTTTAACGCTCTCTCAAAAGGAACGGGCAATCGACCTGATTCCAAGCGGAAATTTCGATATTAAAGTTTCGGTAGGAAAAGAAAACAGCAGCATGGAACTTTCCAATGCAACGGTGATTGCAGCAAAGTATCGAATCGGTTCTTCCCGCTGCGGCACACTGGCTTTGGTAGGACCTGTGAGAATGGAATATTCCCGATTGATTCCGCACATTGAGTATTTTGCCAAAATGTTGGGAGAACTGCTCAGTGAAACGATGAACGAACAGCATGGATAAAAGAAAAACATAAAAAAGGAGATATGGACGTGCCGGAAAAAGAAAACAAAGCGACTCAGGCTGAAGAAGTAACTCAGGAAAATCCGGAAGAAACACAGGAAGAAGCGGTAAAACCGGATTCTTCCGAACAGGAAACTTCCCTGCAAAAGCAAATTGATGAGTTAAACGATAAGCTCCTGCGAACACTTGCGGAGTATGACAACTACCGCAAACGCTCAATCAAGGAAAAGGATGCCATTTACCCGCAGGCAAAGGCAGATACGGTTGAAAAGTTCCTGCCGATTATTGATAACTTCGAGCGGGCAATGCAGACCGAGTGTGCCGATGAAGCATTTAAGAAGGGAATGGATATGATTTTCCAATCTTTCTTAAAGACGATGTCCGAACTTTCGGTTGAAGCAATCGGAGCGGAGGGCGAACCGTTCAATCCGGATTTGCACAACGCTGTAATGCACATTGAGGACGAATCCCTCGGTGAAAATGTGATTGCGCAGGTTCTGCAAAAAGGATATAAAATCGGTGACCGCGTTGTTCGATACGCAATGGTCACAGTAGCAAATTAAGGCAATAAACTTTATTTTATTTTATAAACAATCAGTGAGAGATAGATATTTTTGGAGGTAATGAATCATGGGAAAAACAATTGGTATTGACTTAGGTACAACAAACTCCTGCGTTGCAGTTATGGAAGGCGGCGAACCGGTTGTTATCGCAAATCCGGAAGGCGCTCGCACCACTCCGTCTGTTGTTGCTTTCTCTAAAACAGGGGAAAGAATGATCGGTCAGGTTGCAAAACGCCAGGCTGTTACCAATGCAGACAGAACCATCAGCTCGATTAAACGCGAAATGGGAACAAACTACAAAGTAAGCGTTGACGATAAAGCATACACTCCTCAAGAGATTTCTGCAATGATTCTTCAAAAGCTCAAAGCAGATGCAGAGGCATATCTGGGTGAAACAGTTACCGAAGCAGTTATCACAGTTCCGGCATACTTCACCGATGCTCAGCGTCAGGCTACCAAAGACGCAGGCAAAATTGCAGGTCTTGATGTAAAACGTATTATCAACGAGCCTACCGCAGCTGCTCTGGCTTACGGTGTTGATAAAGAAAATGACCAGAAGATTATGGTATATGACCTGGGCGGCGGTACCTTCGATGTATCCATCATTGAAATGGGCGACGGTGTTCAGGAAGTTCTTGCTACCGCAGGCAACAACAGACTCGGCGGCGATGACTTTGACCAGAGATTGATGGACTACTTTGTTTCTGAATTTAAGAGAGAAAACGGTATCGATCTTTCCGGCGATAAAATGGCAATGCAGAGACTCAAAGAAGCTGCAGAAAAAGCAAAAATCGAACTTTCCGGCATGACTCAGGCAAATGTAAACTTGCCGTTTATCACCGCAGACGCTACCGGTCCAAAACACTTTGACATGAACATCACCCGCGCAAAATTCAACGAACTGACCGCTGACCTTGTTGAAAAAACAATGGGTCCTGTTAACCAGGCTCTTTCCGATGCGGGTCTCACTCCTTCCGATTTGGATAAAGTTCTTCTGGTAGGCGGTTCCACCCGTATTCCGGCAGTACAGGAAGCTGTTAAGAGAATTACCGGAAAAGATCCGTTCAAGGGCATTAACCCGGATGAATGTGTTGCTGTCGGCGCTGCAATTCAGGGCGGCGTTCTGGCAGGCGAAGTAAAAGGCTTGCTGCTGCTTGACGTTACTCCTCTGTCTTTGGGTCTGGAAACACTGGGCGGCGTATCTACTAAGATTATCGAAAGAAACACCACCATTCCTACCAAGAAATCTCAGATTTTCACCACTGCCGCAGATAACCAGACTTCCGTTGATATCCATGTTTTGCAGGGCGAGCGTGAAATGGCAAAAGATAACAAGACTTTGGGTATGTTCCGTCTGGACGGTATCGCTCCGGCTATGAGAGGAACACCTCAAATCGAAGTTACTTTCGATATTGACGCAAACGGCATTGTTCATGTATCCGCAAAAGATTTGGGTACCGGCAAAGAACAGCATATCACCATCACTTCTTCTACTTCTATGTCCAAAGAAGATATCGACAAAGCAGTAAAAGATGCAGAGCAGTATGCAGAAGAGGACAAAAAACAGCGTGAAGAAGTAGATATCCGCAACGGCGCAGACCAGATGATTTTCCAGACAGAAAAAACTCTGAAAGATTTGGAAGGTAAGGTTGACGCTACTGACAAGAGCGAGCTGGAAACAAAACTGAACGCTTTGAAAGAAGCGGTAAAAGGCTCTAACTTAGACGATATTAAGGCAAAACAGGAAGATTTGCAGAAGAAATTCTATGATGTATCTGCAAAACTGTACCAGAATGCAAATCCGCAGGCAGGTCAGCCAGGTCCTGATATGGGCGCTGCAAACAACGGTGCTGCAAATGAAGGCAACCAGAACAACGATGGATTTGTAGACGCTGATTTTAAAGAAGTATAATCCGAAAAATACGCAATAACATTCCTTAATAAGGCTTTAGGAATCTCCTAAAGCCTTATTGTAAGTGTAAGACCTTGAGGGGGGAATCTGATTTGGCAGAAGAAAAACGCGATTATTATGAAGTGTTGGGGGTACAAAAGGGCTGCTCCGACGATGAGCTGAAAAAAGCGTACCGTAAATTAGCAAAAAAATATCACCCTGACTTAAACCCCGGAGATAAAGATGCAGAAGCCAAATTTAAAGAAGTAAACGAAGCGTATGCCGTTCTTTCCGATTCGGAAAAGCGCGCCCGCTACGACCAGTTCGGTCACGCCGGAGTAGACCCGAACTACGGCGGAGGCGGTGGATTTGGCGCAGGCGGATTTGATTTTGGTGATATTGGCGATATTTTCGACAGCTTCTTTGGCGGAGGGGGAGGATTCGGAGGATTCGGCGGTTCCAGCAGAACCAGAAATCCAAACGCTCCGATTCGAGGAAACAATATCAGCATTGATATTAACCTTACCTTTATGGAAGCTGCAAAAGGCTGCAAGAAAGAAATCAGCTTTAGCCGCCTGATTCAGTGTGAGGATTGTTCCGGAACGGGAGCTGCAAAGGGAAGCAGTCCCGAGACCTGTCCGGATTGTCACGGTTCCGGTCAGGTTCGCGTTCAGCAAAGAACACCGTTCGGTGTTGTGCAGACCAGCAAAGCCTGCGGAAAATGCGGAGGAACCGGAAAAATCATCAAGAATCCCTGCGACAAGTGCAAGGGAATGGGTCGCCTGAAAAAATCGGTGAAACTGGAAGTAGATGTTCCGGCAGGAATTGATAACGGTCAGACCTTTGTTCTGCGCGGACAAGGTGACCATGGCGTAAACGGCGGTCCGGCAGGCGATGTTAATGTTACGGTATCGGTTCGTCCCGACCCGTTGTTTGAACGCGACGGATTTGACGTATGGTGTGAAATTCCTGTTACCTTCCCACAGGCGGTATTGGGCGATGAAGTGGTTGTCCCGACCATTGACGGAAAGGTAAAATATAACATTCCGGAAGGAACGCAGCCTGCAACCGTCTTCCGTTTAAGAAATAAAGGTATCCCGTACATCAACGGCAGGGGCAGAGGCGACCAGTATGTCAGAGTAAACCTGGAAGTACCGACCAATCTCTCCTTAAAGCAGAAAGAGGCTTTGAAAGAATTTGATTCTTTGACCGGAGAAAAGAATTACCGAAAACGAAAAGGATTCTTTGATAAACTCAAAGACTTTATGAAGGACTAAACAAAAGAAGTAATCAGTTGTCTTACCGGCGGCTGGTTACTTCTTTTTTACTTGTATGAAGAAAAAAGCATTTTACCTGTTGTCGTAAAATGTCGAATATTCACACAAATTTATATATAATATACTGTTTAAATTATTTTTATTTAAAAAATATATATAATATACTGGACAAATTGAAAAAAATGTGTTAGTATAAGAACAAACCAGTATAGGGGAATGGTAGTTGATTTTGTGAAGTGCTGTTTATTTCAATATAATTTTTAATAACCATATCATAAATAGGAATCAATGGTATGGAATCAATAATAGTAAGATTGAAAGAGAACCATAAAAGGGGAAGTTGCTCGATGCCAATTATTACATTTTCAGGGGTTAGTAAAGAGTATGCAAGCAAAACAGGTGTAGTTCATGCGGTGACAGATATATCACTCGAAATTGAAGAAGGAGAAATTATCGGTTTAGTCGGACCAAACGGTGCAGGTAAAAGTACTACAGTCAAGATGTTATGCGGTATATTAAAACCATCGAATGGAAAGATAAGTGTATTGGGATATACACCCCATTCAGACAGAAAAAAGTTAGCCATGGATATTGGTGTTATGTTTGGCAATAGAAGCAGCCTGTGGTACAACATTCCTGCCATCGAAAGTATTAAATTAATGCGAGATTTATATGGAATCAGCAAAAAAAATTTTGAAGAACGCATTCAGGAATACTGCGAAATACTCGGCGCCAATGACCTGCTGGATAAACCGGTTCGGCAAATGTCTTTGGGACAGAGAATCAAAATAGAACTTTTGGTTACTTTGATACACAATCCGAAACTACTTATTCTTGACGAGCCAACATTGGGTTTGGACATTGTGACAAAAGGACAATTTAGAGAAGTGTTGGTTAAATTATCTAAAAATAAAAAGACTACAGTAGTCATTACAACTCACGATTTAAGTGATGTGGAGAAAATTTGTGACAGAGTAGTTCTCATCAATCATGGAAAAAAACTGATGGATACAACGAATAAAGAATTCAATCATATGATGGCACAATATGACGTAATTTATTTAAATAATATCAGCACAAGTACTTTATCGAACAGTTTGCGTGACAATTCATTTTTTCGTGAAAAGATTGCAGACGATTATAAATTTGTTGTTCCAAAACAAGCAAAAAATGAGTTTTTAAATCGTGTACTTTGCGACAGTCAGCTAACGATAAGAACAGAGAAACCGAGTCTGGAGGATTTGCTGTATGAATACTATAGCTAGAGAACTGCGAATTATAAAGCGTTATATCCTTCTTTCTTATAAGAATTACATTCAATTTCCATTAGATTTTCTGATGAACTTTGTTATGGTTCTTTTTGATGTTATTGGAGTAGTTTTATTTTGGTGGTCTTTGGCAGAATTAAATATTTCTCTTGTAGGATGGACAAATGAAGAACTATTGGTGTTTGTAGGATTTAGTGTGTTTTCTGAGGCTGTGAGTAAGATTTTATTTGGGTTCAGAGATTTGGAATATTTTATTATGGATGGTTCATTTGATAAATTTCTAATTCGTCCCATCAATCCAATTAAAACCATGCTGTTTGAAAAACTAAATATTTTTGCTATTATCTGTAAAACATTTCTTGCTATAGGTATTTTTCTTGTAGCTGAGTTTCATACTTCTCTACAACTACAAAATAAATTGATAGCCACGATGACTTTAGTAGCAGGTACCTTGGCTTATGAATTGTTGTATGGAACCTTTTCTTTGTTAGCTTTTTGGTTTGGAAAAATCTATCAGGCAAGGAATTTGGTGTTTTCGTTCAGTTCGATAAGACAATATCCATTGGATATATTTTCTACGCCTATAAAGAGATTTTTTACATTTATTATTCCTTTGGCTTTTATTGCAACCATTCCATCAAATATTCTCTTAGGCAAGATAAAGTATCCGCTGATTTATTTTGTTTTGTCTCTCATTCTGTTTTTGGCGGCATTTTTATTGTTTTGTTATGTTCTAAAAAAAGCACTGGCAAAGTATGAGTCTACCGGATCATAAGGAAGGGGAGTTACGATGCAAAAGTATCTTAGTACTTTTGTTTTAAGTTTAAAAAATGCAAAGATATATAAACTGGATTTTTATTTAAGTTTTATATCGATTCCTATTGAACTGATAATCACATTTTTATTTTGGAAAGTTCTTTCTATAGGAAATTACCAATCGATTGATGCAGGGGATATAGTTGCATATTTCCTTTTTCTTCAAGTGTTAGAGTTGGGATATTCATCTACAATGTTAGTTGCTTTTGAACTATGGAATGAAATAAATAACGGCACAATTATTACTTGGCTTGTAAGACCTATCAATTATCCGATATATATTTTAGTTCAGAAGATGGCACAATTTTTTATGAATACTATAGTTGCACTGGCTATTAGTATATTAATAGGTTCTGCTTTTGGTTATACGATCTCTCTTTCCAATTTATTATACGGAATTATAGCAAGTATTCTTGGAAATCTGTTATTGTTTGAATTGCAGTTTCTTATTGGTTGTATGACATTCTGGCTAAAAAAAGTAATTGCATTGCGTGACGTAGTGTTTAATATTTTGTTTATTTTGGGAGGAACCCTTTTGCCTATTGATATGACTCCAAAAATAATCCAAAACATTGCTTATTTTACACCGATTCCATTCGTGTATTTTGTACCCGCCAAAATTTATGCCGGTCAATTTAGTCAAGAACAAACCATTCAAAATATTGCCGGTCAACTTTTATGGATATTAATTTTTGCGATAGTTATCAACTTTGTATGGAAAATAGGAACAAACGATAAAATCACTCAGGGAGCATAAAGAAAGCAGGTTGTTTTATGAAACTGAACAAATACGTTAAATTAGTTGATCTTGGGAAAGAGTACTGTTTTTAATTCAGAAATGGTATTATAAAGAAAAAATAAAAATTCAAAAAACGGATTAACAGCAGGCAGATAGTATGGTATAATAAAAACAAAACGATACGGAGGGTAAATGTATGGCATGAGGTGTCAGCTGGATTACGGTGCCGGCGGCATTGTACTATCTTTTGATGGCGGCAGGAATTGTTCTTATGGTTGTCGCTCTTGTCCTGTTGATGAAAAAGCGAACCAATCCAAGTCTTTCTTTTCTGGTTTGGATGGCTGTTTTTATGATAGGATTCTTTTTGGAATTGATGATTTTCAGAGGAAATATCTCTTCCTGCTGATATAAATAAAAAGGGGAGTCGTAAATTGTCTTTTGGAGAAAATCTCAGGCGGGCAAGAAAAAATGCGGGAATTACTCAGACAGAGCTTGCGCACAGCGTCGGGATTACCGAACGGTCGCTTTATAATTACGAGCAAAACAGCCGCGCGCCGAAAATTGATATTGTAAAAAAATTTGCCGATGTCTTGGGCGTCAGTTCGGAAATGTTGTTGGCGGGAGATTCCGGAGAACTGTGGCAGACCACGCAGCAGAGCCGCAATAAATTGCTGCTGCAAATCCAGTTTATCTTTGACAGCGATTTGGACTTGATACAAAAGGAACAGTTTTTTGAAGAAATTACACAGGCATATTTTCATCGAAAAAAAGAAAAGGAATAAAAAATGAAAGGAAGAGATGACATGAATCAAACAATTTATCTGGCAGGAGGATGTTTTTGGGGAACACAAAAATATATGGATCAGCTGAAAGCCGTATCTGAGACAGAAGTAGGGTTTGCAAACGGGAAAACAGAAAGTCCGTCCTACGAAGATGTTTGTCACTGCAATACCGGACACGCAGAAACAGTGAGGGTTGTTTTTGACGATTCTAAAATTTCTTTGGAAGAACTGCTGAGATATTATTTTCGTTCTATCAATCCCACTTCGGTGAACCGCCAGGGAGAGGACAGCGGAAGCCAATACAGAACAGGAATTTACTATGTTGCCGAAGAACAGAAACCAATTATTGAAAAGGCATTGGCGGAGCTTGCAACCCATTATGACAAACCAATCGCGGTGGAATGTCTGCCGTTAGAAAACTTCTATCCGGCAGAAGAATATCATCAAAAGTATCTGGAAAAAAATCCGCACGGATATTGCCACTTGGATCCGTCTTTATTTACAGCGGAATAAAATGTGATAAGTCAAAAGAAAAAGCCTCGAGCCGATTGGTTCGAGGCTTTTTTGAGGAGTTTTATGGGTGTTGTTCCACTAAAAGCTGAATATATTTTTGGTAAAAAGATTGGTTAAAGTGAAGTCCGTCGCCGGCATCGTACTGTGGGTCCAGGCTTCCGTCCTCTCCCTTAAATTCGTCCGAAACATCGAAGAAAGTATAGCTGTTTTCTTCACAATATTGCTTGAGTAAATCGTTAAAATGGTCGATGTTTTCGTTGGTCAGATACTGCATGGTTTCGTGTTTCCACCAGGATACAGGGAGGATAGACTGAATGACAATTTTACTGTCAGGGGAAGCGGAGGTTAACTCATCAATTAAAAGTTCAAACTCTTTCATAAATTCTTCTTCCGACATCAGGGGAATTGCATTTACACCGAACGCAATCAAAATCCGGTGCGGCTGTCGCTCCTTCACGGCTTCTTCCACCGATAAAAAAGGACCGTTTGGTTCTAATTGAATAAACTCCTGTTCTCGAATGGATTTTTGAGTGCTTCCGTCAATTGCAAACACCTGTTCCGGCGGAAGATACCGGTAGGTTAGCAATCCGTTTGTGCGGCTGTCGCCGATAAAGACGGTTTCGCCCAGATAAAATTCCCCGTCCATCTCATTGGGAGAAGCAGACTCCTGCGCTTCTGCCGGTTGAGCAACATCGGTGTTGGCAGGATCGGTACCTTCTGTACGGCTGCATGAAGTAAAAAGAAACGAGGACAGCAGTCCGAGCAGCAAAAAAGCTGTTACTATTTTTTGATACAAGAAAAACCCTTCTTTAACAGTTAATTTCAGGTAATAAAACATCAGTTTCTATCCATTATATCACGAAAAGGGAAGATGGTAAATCTCATTTTTTGATTTTTATAAAAAATAATCATGGAATCCCCTTTTTCCTGCTTATTTTCCTGTATGCTTTGACAAATCCTGCAACAATCATCCGCTATAATAAGGATAAATCAAAAGGAGATGGCGGCATATGGTACAAAGCGTTTATGTAGATATTCTTTTATGCACCAATTTTTTTGTACATATTCTATTATTGTCACTGACAAGCGGAATATTTCATCGAAGCTCCGAAAAAAAGTCGCGTCTTTTTACTGCTGCGGTAGTGGGCGCCTGTTTTTCTCTCACCATTTTTTTGCCTTCGATGCCTGCCGTTACGGAGTTAATACTGAAGCTGTCTTCCGTTTTCGGTGTAGTGCGCATCGCTTTTTGTTGGAAGGGGTGGAAACGGTTTTTGCTGGAATCGGCGGGACTTTTTGCTGTAAGCGGTTTGTTTTACGGAATCTTATCTGCGGTACAGAAAATCTACACCGTATCCGGACTGTTTATCTTTGACAATGCCATTTATTTTCATATTCGAGTTCCGATTTTCATAATTTGCTTGACCGCCGCATACGCTGTGGTATGGGTTCTTCATCGAATCCTTTCTTCCTTTGTTCCCCAACAGGAACTGTATCAGGTAAAACTGACAATAGACGGAAGGACAAAAGAAATGACAGGTTTTTTAGATACCGGAAATCATCTGAGCGAACCGTTCAGCGGTTTGCCGGTTATTATTTGCGGACTGTCCCTTGCAGCATCGTTGCTTTCGGACGATTTACTGGAAGCTGTGTTGGGAAAAGAAAACGAGCAGTCCTGCCGTGTTCGCAGGATTCCGTTTTCGGCAGTGTCCGGTTCGGGACTGCTGGCAGCGGTAAAGGGGGAAAGGATTGTTTTAACCTCGGACAAGGAAACAGTTTGCTGCGAAGAATTTTATGTTGCTTTCAGTAAAGAAAGGATAGGGGACGAGGATTGGCAGATTCTGCTGCATACAAAGCTGCTGAACCGTTCGTTTTCTGTAAATAAACAAGATGAAATTGCTTTTGACGCAAGGAAAGGAAGGGTATGATAAAATGCTTTTGATTCAAAAAAGGACAAACAGAAAAAAGGAGTATTGCTGTCTGATTTTAAGAAAACTGTTTTTTTGTTTCAGAAATCCCGGAATTCACTATATCAACGGTTCGGAAACATTGCCTCCGCCCTTGAGCAAAAAGGAGGAAGAATTGGTTTTTATCCGTTTGTCCGAGCATGACGAATCGGCAAAGCAGCAGCTGATTGTTCACAATTTGCGTTTGGTAGTTTATATTGCCAAAAAGTTTGAATCGACCGGAATCAATGTGGAAGATTTAATTTCTATCGGTACAATCGGGTTAATCAAGGCAGTGAATACCTTTTCTCCCGAAAAGAATATTAAGCTGGCAACCTATGCTTCGCGCTGCATCGAAAATGAAATTTTGATGTATTTAAGAAAAAACCAAAACAGAAAAAAGGAAATCTCCATTGATGAACCGTTAAATGTCGATTGGGACGGGAACGAACTGCTGCTTTCCGATATTTTAGGTACAGATGCGGATATTGTAAGTTCCGATATTGAAAGGGACGCGGAACGCAGTATGCTGCTTCATGCAGTGGAACATCTGGAGGACAGAGAGCGTTCCATCATGGAGCTTCGTTTCGGACTGAAGAACGGAGGCAGGGAACATACGCAAAAGGAGGTAGCGGATATGATTGGCATTTCCCAGTCCTATATTTCCCGACTGGAAAAAAGAATCATTCGCCGCCTGCAAAGCGATTTAAGCAAAATGATATAAAAAAATCTGGTAAAAACTGATAGAAGATGATATTTTTTTGTCAAAGGAATTCCGAATTTTAAATCCGGGATTCCTTTTTTGTCTGTCAAGGGAAACAGAAAGAAAAAACAAACAGTCTAAAAAGAAAAGGAAATTGTTTTTTTACGAAAATGATGAAAGCAGTTATCAAAAACATAACATTTAATAACAAAATCCTCTTGCCTTTTTGATTTGCTTTGGTTATAATATAAATAGGAAAATCCATATGCCTACTTTACGATGGGGGATTATATTTTGAATATTCTTAGACGAGAAAAAATGAAGGATTTTATCAGAAAAAAGGGAATTGTAAGTTTAAAGGAACTGTCAGGGGTATTTTCCGGAGTCAGTCTGATGACGATTCACAGGGATTTGGATTTTTTAGCAAAAGAGGGCTTTATTTCAAGGATTCGCGGAGGAGCAAAGTACATTGAATCTTCCGATAAATCCGATACTGCTTTGGAACCCGCCGATATTTCCAATAAACCGCAAAAGGACATTGTTGCTCAAAAGGCAGTTGAGTTTGTTCAGGAAGGCAGCTCCATCTTTCTTGACGGAGGAACAACAATGTTGGAGCTTGCTAAAATTATACCGGATTTGTACATCAATGTTATGACAAACGGACCGAATATCGCGTTGGAGATTGCCGAAAAAACAAAACCGTCCATTGTTTTGTGCGGAGGGGTATTAAACCGTAAAAATCTCTCTATTTTCGGTTACTACACCACAGATATGCTTTCCAAAGTAAATATTGATATTGCTTTTATCGCGGCGTCCGGTTATTCTCAGGAAGGCGGATTTACCTGCGGATTTGAGGAACAGGCAAAGCTGCGCCGTTTGCTGATAGAAAAAGCGCGCTGTGTCATTATCTTGATGGACAGCACCAAATTCGGAAAGATGCTTCCCTATACTTTTGCAAAAATGGAAGATGTAAACTATCTGATTACAGACAGAACGCCTTCCTCCGAGCTGTTGGAAGCAGCCGTTAAAAACAATGTCACTGTTTTGTAGGGTGATTCGTCATACAACCTGCTTTTATAAAAATAAAAAAAGAAGTGAGGAACAAAAAGATGAAACATATGTTAATTGCTCAGTCCGGCGGTCCTTCTGCCGCAATCAACGCAACCGTTGCCGGTGTTGTGGAACGCTGCATGACAAGCGATAAAGTTGACCGCATATATGGCGCGGTGAACGGAATCAAGGGTGTAATCAACGGACATTATATTGATTTGACCGAAGTGTTGGCTTCTCCCGAACAGCTTGATTTACTGTGTCACACACCTTCCGCAGCATTGGGTTCCTGCCGCTTAAAGTTAAACAATGCGGACGATACACAGTTAAAGGAAATTGTGGACGCTCTTTTAAAAAGAGAAATCGGCTACTTTGTTTATATCGGCGGAAATGATTCGATGGATACTGTTGCAAAGCTGTCCGCTTATATTCAGAAAAATAATATTCCTGATTTATATGTTATGGGAGCGCCGAAAACCATTGATAACGACCTGCCGGAAACAGACCACTGTCCTGGATTTGGCTGCGCAGCAAAGTATATTGCCGCTACTTTTACCGAGATTGTACGGGATTGCGAGGTTTATGATATTCCTGCGGTAACGATTGTTGAAATTATGGGAAGAAATGCAGGTTGGCTGACCGCAGCCTCTGCGCTTTCCAGAGAAAACGGCGGCAGCGGTCCGCAGTTGATTTATCTGTGTGAACGCGCCTTTGATACCGAGCGTTTTATCGAAGATGTAAAGCATTGTTTGAGCCGCAAAAATGCCGTTGTGGTAGCGGTCAGCGAAGGTGTTAAAAATGCAGACGGTTCTTATTTAAGCGAAAGCAAGGGTCGAGGGGTTGATGTGTTCGGACACGCAGCTCTTTCCGGTACGGCAAAGGTTTTGGAAGGACTGGTAAAGGAGAAAATCGGTTGTAAAGTTCGTTCGATTGAATTAAACCTGATGCAGAGATGCGCAGCGCACTTAGCTTCTGCCAACGATTTAAGTGAGTCGAAGATGTTGGGTATGACAGCCGCAGACAGAGCATTAAACGGAATCAGCGGTCAGATGGCAGTTGTTGTGAGAAAACAGAATCAGCCTTACCGTGTATCTTACGGTACTGCAGACATTGGTTTAGTTGCCAACTATGAAAAAAAGGTTCCCGATGCGTGGATTAACCAAGAGGGAAACGATGTTACCGAGGAAATGATGGAATATCTGCGTCCGTTGGTTCGCGGAGAAGTATATCCGATGACAAATTCCGGTATCCCGGTACATTTGAGTTTGTATTCGGAAGGCAAATAGTCAAAAAAATATTGTTACTTAGAATATACAAAAAGGAAAGCGAAAAGGCTTTCCTTTTTTGTTTTCTGCGCTTGGTTCCATGGGTACTCAATTCATTCAGGAATGAGGTAATCTGAAAAGTTGCTCATATGAATCTTTGTGCAAATTGCTTATATATTACAAAAAATATTTGACAAAATTGATAAAATAGATTATGATAGGATAAGAAAAATAATGTAAGAATTGATTTTATCAATCAGAAAGGCGTGTTACTTTTGTTTTCCGGTTTCCTTCATGCTTCACATGAACATCTTTTTGTTGAACAACTTCTTGAAAAACTTCCGGTATCTCTGCCGGGGGGAGAAGCTACCGTAGAATTTCTAAGTCATCTTGCGGCAGATTCCGTTCAGATTTACCTGATTTTGTTTTTGGTGATGTTTTGCGTTTTTTATTTGCAAACTTATGTCAATGTAGAGCGTTTAAAATATCGACTTTCAAAGCTGAAAAGTGTCTGGGGATATTTGCTTGCTGTTTTTATGGGTATGATTTCTCCGTTTTGTTCATGCAGCATTATTCCGGTGCTGATGGGACTGATTGCAATCGGTGTTCCGATGTCGGTTTGTCTTTGTGTTCTTACCTCGGCGTCTTTAATTAACCTAACCGCTCTGACTGCTTTATACAGTCTGGCAGGCAGTTCCTTTTCCACACTCTACCTGTTGTGCGCATTAGCGATTATTTTTATCAGTTCATTCATCTTTTCAAAGATTCCGTTTCATGATGCAACCAGAGATTATCATCTTTCCCATTGTCACGGACATGAGCATGATGTTTCGGAGGATTCCCACAAAGGACAATGGCAGGGAAGGGTATCTCTTGCATGGCACAGCACCTGGCACGTTTTTCAGGGCGCGTGGTTTTGGGTTTTGCTCGGCGTAATTCTTTCTTCGGCTCTGGAAGCGTACTTCCCGTTAGAGGTAATTTCCGATGTTGTATCCAATCGGACGGTTCTTTCTACCATTGTTGCGGCGTTGATTGGTTTTCCGATTCATTCCGATGTATTCAGTATTATGCCGATTCTTCACCTGCTCAAGGAGATTTATCCTCCGGTTGCGATGACCTTTACTTTATCCACAATGGTTATTTCTATTCCGGGGCTGGTATTGCTCAGCCGCGTTTTAAAACCGAAGGTAATTGCTTCCTATGCGGCGGTGTTGATTTCGCTAACCTTGGTTTGCGGATTTGTTCTGATTCCGTTTATGTAAGTTTCTTCGCATAAAGTAAAAAACAAAAGAAGGCGAGCCTTTTATCAAAGGGTTCGCCTTTGGCTTTTTTGGATATTTTCCTTTCCTTTCTCATATCCTTTAAATCAGGGAATATAACCGACAGCTTTGACAGGAAAGGGGATTTTGCTTTGCATTTTCAATTCAGAAAAAAAGGACAAATCGGAGCGTTACTCGGTATCATGTTTATTCTGACCTTCACACTGTTTGGTATTTATCGAATACAGGAAAAACCGATTCCTGTATCGGCTGTTTTGCCCAAAGAACCGATAACCGTTATTATCGATCCGGGGCATGGAGGAATAGATGGAGGGGCAACCGATAACAACATCATTGAAAAGGATATCAACCTTGCTGTTTCGCTAAATTTAAGAGATTTGTTGTCGATACAGGGATTTCGTGTTATAATGACCAGAGAGGATGATCGTTCGCTGCATGATGACGGATTGACCCAGATTGCGCGACAGAAGCGTTCCGATATGTATCATCGCCTGTCTGTCATTGAAAGTAATTCGAATGCTGTTTTTATCAGTATTCATCAAAATAAATTTGAACAAAGCTCGTCAAAGGGCGCTCAAATTTTTTACAGTCCAAATCATCCCGACTCTCAGAAATTAGCGCAATCAATACAGGATTCTTTTGTTAGCCTGCTTCAACCGGATAATCACAGAGAAATCAAAGAAGCGCAGAACAACCTGTTTTTATTATACGAATCTCAAATTCCGGCTGTTATGGTAGAGTGTGGGTTTATTTCCAATCCCGAAGAGGCTGCAAAGTTGCAGACCGAAGCGTATCAACAACAGATTGCGTTTACGGTTTACCGGGGACTGCATCATTATTTGCAGGCTGCCGACAGCAGATAAAAGGACAGTGAAAAAAGATGGCAAAAACAAAAATAAACTATGTTTGTACACAATGCGGAGCAATCCAGCCGAAGTGGATGGGGAAATGCCCCGACTGCGGAAGTTGGAACACGTTGACAGAAAATATAGAAGAACCGGTTTCCCGCTTTTCTTCTTCCTCTGTTGTTTCCAAACATGGATGTGTGGTTCAGAAATTGGAGCAAATCAATTCCAATGAAGAGCAGAGATACCTGACACAGATGCAGGAATTAAACCGCGTGCTGGGCGGAGGAATTGTTCCGGGGTCGGTTATTCTACTCAGTGGGGACCCCGGAATCGGAAAATCAACCCTTTTGCTTCAAATTTGTCAGACCATTTCTTCCGATGCGCAAATCCTTTATATTTCGGGAGAAGAAAGTTTGCGGCAAATTAAATTAAGGGCAGCTCGCTTGGGCGTTACAACAGACCATTTAAGTTTAAGCTCAACAACCAATATCGAGGCGGTGATTGAAGCGATTCAATCTCAAAAGCCGGATATCGTTATGGTGGATTCGATTCAGACAATGAATCTTTCTGCGTTAAACTCTTCCTCCGGCAGTGTGACCCAAGTGAGAGAGTGTACCCAGCTTTTAATTAACGCTGCCAAAACATTGGAGATTCCGGTTTTTATTGTGGGTCATGTCAATAAAGACGGCGCGATTGCCGGTCCTAAGGTTATGGAGCATATGGTAGACGCAGTGTTGTATTTTGAAGGGGAGAGAAACCTTTCTTACCGTATTTTAAGAGCGATTAAGAATAGATACGGTTCCACCAATGAAATCGGCGTTTTTGAAATGGGAGAAAATGGGTTGGAAGAGGTGGTAAATCCATCCAAAGCGATGTTGGAGGGACGCCCCGAAAATGTTTCGGGAACCTGTGTTGCCTGTGTTATTGAAGGTTCCCGCCCTATCTTGGCAGAAGTTCAGGCTTTGGTTTCCAAAAGCGGTTATGCCGTACCCAAAAGAATGGCAACCGGATTCGATTACAACAGACTTTCCTTGATATTGGCAGTTTTGGAAAAACGCTGCGGATATTTTTTCGGTACATTGGACGCTTACATCAATGTGGTTGGGGGAATGAAATTGGACGAGCCTGCCGCTGATTTACCGATTGCGTTGTCATTGGTTTCCAACCTGACCGATAAAGTAATTCCCGATGATTTGGTTGCATTTGGAGAAATCGGACTTGCCGGAGAGATGCGCGCGGTGAATCGTATTCTGATTCGTGTTAAAGAAGCGCAGCGTTTGGGATTTCAGCGTTGTATTCTTCCCAAACAGTGTGTAGCGGCAATCAATTCCGAAGTAGAAATTGAGCTGATTGGGGTTTCTACTCTGTCAGAAGCAATCAGCAAGGCTTTGGTATAAGAGTTTTGTATAAAGAAAGGACTGCTTTTATGGATACATTACAAAAAAATACGATGATGGGGCTGGTTTATCACGATACAGGGAAGATTTCTTTAGAAGAAAGACCGGTTCCTAAAATTTGCTCTCCCAAAGATGCGATTGTAAAGGTAACGCTCTCTGCAATCTGTACCAGCGACCTGCATATTAAAAACGGAATGGTTCCCAGAGCGAAGAAAGATATTATCTTAGGGCATGAGTTTGTGGGAATTGTCACCGAGGTGGGAGCCGAAATTACACATTTACGCCCCGGGGACCGTGTTGCGGCAAATTGTATTACCTTTTGCGGAGATTGTTGGTTTTGCAGACAGGGGTTCATCAACAACTGCGAAGCAGGCGGTTGGGAGTTAGGCTGCCGTATTGACGGATGTCAGGCAGAATATGTTCGTGTACCGTTTGCAAATATGGGGTTGACAAAGATTCCGGATCAGGTTTCTGATGAAGAAGCATTGTTTCTGGGCGATATTGTTTCCAGCGGATATTTTGGAGCAGAACTTGCCGAAATTACTCCCGGAGACAGCGTAGCGGTAATCGGAGCAGGTCCGGTAGGGATGTGCGCGATGCAGGCAGCAAAATTGTTCGGTGCAGGAAAGATTATTGCGCTTGATATTGATGCCGAACGTTTGGAATATGCAAAAGCGCACAGTCTTTGCGATGAAGTTATTCTCAATCAGGAAGATGCGGAAGAACAAGTTAAAAAATTAACAAATTCAAGGGGAGCCGACGCGGTTATTGAATGTGCGGGAAGCTCTTCCAGTTTTCAGACAGCGTGGAAAATTGCCAGACCGAATGCGGTTGTTGCGATTGTTGCAATGTATGAACAGGCGCAAACCCTGCCTTTGGAGCAGATGTATGGGAAAAATCTGATCTTCAAAACGGGCGGTGTTGATGCAATACATTGCGAACGACTGATGAAGCTGATTGCTGCCGGAAAATTCCCGACCGATTTTTTGATTTCTCATAAAGCTCCGTTAAATCGTATTTTAGAAGGTTATCATATCTTTGAAGAAAAGCTGGAACATTGTATCAAATGGGTTGTTACTCCTTATGAGCGTTAAGACAAGTCAATTTGTAAAAATTCCGCATCTTCCAAGCAGGAAAGTCACCGTTGCGGCAGTGTCTTCCGAGCATGAAGAAATCATAACGGCTCTGCGGAAGTTAGAAATCAAAGTTCTTCCGATAAAACCAACCAATCAATTAGATGAACCGGTAGCATCCCATGCAGATATGCAGTTGCTTCCGGTGGGAGAAAATTATTTTTTTCTTTCTTCCGAACAACAGCAGCTTTCTCAAGATTTGATGAAACTGGGCGCGGTGGTTCGATTCGGAGAAAAATTGGAAAAAGAATATCCGAAAGATGTCTTATATAATGCGGTTTGTTTGAATAAGTTTTATATTTGTAACAACAAGACAATCTCTCAAAAAGCAAAATCTTTTTTAGAGGATTCCGGGAAAAAAGCAATCTATGTAAAACAAGGTTATACAAAATGTTCTGTCTGTGTTGTTGACGAAAATTCAATCATTACCGCAGACCCAAAGATTGCCGAGCTGTCAAGCCAAAACGGAATGGATGTTTTGCTGATTCGTCCGGGATTTATTCAAATTCCAAAGTATGATACCGGATTGATTGGCGGTTGCTGCGGCAAACTGGATTGGAATCAAATGGCGTTTACCGGAAAGCTGTTACAGCATCCTGACGGAGATAAGATACAAAGCTTTTTAAAACAGAGAAAGATTGATGTGATAGAGTTAACCGAATATCCGTTGTTTGATATTGGAAGTATCATTCCAATTTGTCAGCTTGCTTGTGAAGAAATCGGTATGACAAAAAACATTCGGATTGAGTAAATCTAAAAAAAGATTTCCCTCCATTTCGCTAAATTTTCATTTAGCGAAATGGAGGATAGCAAAAAATACCACTTCCCGACACGGGTTTGTGATTCATTTTTATTTTATGGCGGTGATTTTAATTGGATCAGGCAATTTTATTTGATTGTCCCGATATTTTACGCGAGTTCCTTTTTTACATGGAAACCATCCTCGGGCGTTCGCCTAAAACCGTAAACGGATACTATATTGAATTGAGAACCTTTTTTCGATATATCAAGTCGGTAAAACTTCTCAAACAAATTCCAAAGGATTCTGAAGAACTTTCGGAAATTAAAATTGACGATATTTCCAAAGATTTAATTTGTTCGGTCACTTTAAGCGACATCTACGATTTTTTGCATTTCTCTTTAGAAACGCTTCATAACAATACGGCAAGCCGTTCCAGAAAAATTGCAAGCATTCGCGCGCTTTATAAATATCTGACAACCAAAACAAATTATATGGAAGAAAATCCCGCAAAAAATCTGGATACTCCCTCGCAAAGAAAATCGGTACCAAAATATTTAACTTTGGAAGAATCCATTAATCTGCTTGCCAGTGTAAAAGATGAATCTCCGTTAGTAACAGCGAGAGATTATTGTATGCTGACCTTGATGTTAAATTGCGGAATGCGTGTTTCCGAATTGGTGGGAATCAATCTGGAAGATATCCGTGACAATACCTTGCGGCTGTTAGGAAAAGGAAATAAAGAACGAATTGTTTATCTCAATGACGCCTGTGTTTCGGCATTGGGCAATTATTTAAAGCTGCGGCAGCAGCCGGAAACCGGAACGGATCGAAACGCGCTGTTTTTATCGGCGCAGCACCGAAGAATGACAACTCGTCGAGTAGAACAAATTGTAGCAAAATACTTAAAAGCCTGCGGTCTGGACGGGCGCGGTTATTCTCCGCATAAGCTCCGTCATACAGCCGCGACCCTGATGTATCAGCATGGCGGCGTTGATATTCGAGCATTAAAAGAAATTTTAGGACACGCGAATATCGGAACAACAGAAATTTATACGCACATTTCCAATCAGATGATTGAGCAGGCAGCCAACGCTTCCCCTCTTTCCTCTGTTACCAGGAAATTGAGCGAACAGGAATTGTTGATGCAGCAAATTGAAGCGCACAACCAGGAACAAAAAAATGCGGAAACCATTCCGGAACAAGAGAGTTTTGCAAATCAAAAATAAAAAGGATGATGAAAATGGATTTAAAAGAAAAGGCTGTTTTAGCGGTAGATGCTTTAGAAAAGGAATATCCCGATGCACAATGCTCGTTGGTTTATGATCCTAAAAAGGCGTATGAGCTGCTGATTTCTACTCGGCTGTCTGCTCAATGCACCGATGCAAGGGTCAATATTGTAACGAAGGATTTATATCAAAAATATACCTCCCTTTCCGATTTTGCAAATGCCCCTTTGGAGGAAATGGAGGAAATGATAAAAACCTGCGGCTTGTTTAAAACAAAGGCAAAAGATATTATTGCGATGTCCAAAATGCTGTTGGAAGAATATGACGGGATTCTTCCCGATACTGTAGAAGAATTGACAAAATTGCCGGGTATCGGCAGAAAAACTGCTAATTTGATTGTGGGAGATATTTATCATAAACCGGCAGTTGTCTGCGACACCCATTGTATTCGTATCACTAATTTATTAGGATTGAGTCACGGGAAAAATCCCCTTCAGGTAGAAAAGCAGCTCCGAGCTGTTTTACCGATGGATCGGGCAAATGATTTTTGCCATCGTCTTGTTTTGCATGGACGGGGTGTTTGTGTTGCAAATCGTCCGAAATGCGACCGCTGCTGTATGCAGGCTTTCTGTTCTTTTGCAAACGGTGAATCGGAGGTCTGCGAGAGCAAAAACAACCCGAAAAAATCTTCCGAAAAAGTTTCCGGCAAAAAAACTGCTGCAAAGAAAAAATCATAACCCTTTTGCTTCTCCCCTCACCTTCCCTGTTCTAAACAAAGAGGGTATGAAGTAAAAGCAAAACCGGTATGGATTTCCATACCGGTTTTTATACTGCATTTTTTTAATTTTGAGAAGTTTCTTCTTTTAAAGAAACCAGATGGAAACGGATTCCCGCTTTTGTCAGCATTTCTTTTTCTCTGTTGTGACAGGAGAACAGCAAAATCTGTTCTTCCTGCGTTTCCAGAAGAAAGCTCAAAAAACGCGCTGTTCTTTCATCGTCTAATTGAGTAAAGCTATCGTCAAAGATAACCGGAACAGATACCTTTTGATTTCCTTCTGTTGCAAACAGATGAAGAAGTTCCAGACGCATAATCAGATAGATTAAATCTGCCATTCCGTTGCTGAGAGAAGAAACATCCACCAATTTTCCGGTTTTCTTTTCTTCCAGGCGAATCCCCAATGACTGGTCAATCACCGCTTTGGTATATCGCGAGTTGGTGATTTTCTGAATCGCTTGAGAAATTTTTAAGTTAAGCTGTGGGGCAAAATCACGATGAAGCTGCCCGCTTAATGAAAGCAGTTTTTCCTTTGCAATCTCCAATGCGTCTAAGTTACTTTGGTGACGCTGTATCTGTTGACGAATTTCCTGTAAATCGGATTCAATCTGTCCGCAAGGGCGCTGGGTTTCTTCTTTTCCTCGGCGCAGACCTTCCAATTCGGCTTCGGATTTTATCAGTTCGGAAAGTTTTGCATTAACTTCGTCCAGCTTTTCACAGGTTTCCTGTCGGTCGGCAGAAATCTCTGTTTCTCCCATTCTTTGAGAACGGACATTGTTTTCCAATTCTTCATAAGTATATCCGTTCAGTGTTTCTTCCAACAGCTCTTTTTGCAGCTTTAACTCAACCGAAATTTCGTCATATCTGCGTTTTCCCTGTCTGCATTTTTCTAAATCGTCCGAAGTCTGTGCGCCGGCTGACGCGCAGGCTTCCACTGCGTATGCGATAGATTGGTTAATCTGTTCAATTTGATTGGCGCAGTTTTCCTCCTCCTGCATAATCTGCTGCTGCTGAAGGTGAAGCCTTTGTAAATCGGTGCGGATTCTTTTTGCCTGATTTACCGATTCTTTTAATGATTTTAAACGAACCTCATCGGCAGATAAGGATTCCGATTCTGTTGCAGAACCGGAATTTTCCGAGGAGTTTTCATCAGAATCTGTTTCGGTATCCTCTTGCTGAGAAATTCTTCGGGTCAGCTTTTGCAGATACGAGGTAATTTCCGATTCCAGAAGATTTGCTTTTTGAGATTTTGCGGTAATCTCTTCCAAAAGGATGTTTTCCTGCTCCTCAAACTGATGTACTTTATAGTTGTTGACCTGTACCCTACCCAACATTTCTTCCAATCGGGCAAGCGGATTTTGCAGATTAAGCAGTTGGTAACTTTCTAAAATATCTTTCTGCATTTCCTCGATTTTTTCTAAGCTGTCCCCTTTTTGCTTTGATTTTTCAAAGCGGAAAATGAAGAACAGACCGATAATCGAACAAACTAAACCGACAATCATACCGGAAACTCCTGCCAAAACAGGGAAAGCCGTAAATGCAATTACCGCAGCAAAGGTAAGCAGCAACAGCACACCGAAAGAAAGGATTCCGATTCCGACGGATTTTGAATGATCCGGCTTTTTCTGTTCTTTCATCTCTTCCAGATGGCGGTAACTTTGAATATCTTCTTCCAGCTTTTCCCCGTCAATCGCTGACAGTTTGCTGAGATGGAAAGAAACATTACTCTTTTTAATTTGAAGTTCTCTCAGTTCGTCCCGCAAGGTTTCCAGATTCAGGTGGCGTTCAAACATCAAATCAAACTGCTCTAAAATCTCATCATCGGCTCCGGATACTTCCAGTGTTCGGTAGAGATTGTTTAACTCCTGCGTTCGGCGGTTCAATTCATCCAAAGCGCGGCGATATTTTTCTAAAGTTCGGGTAATCTGCGCCTTTGCGCCCAAACGTTTTTGCGCCTGGTCAATCAGCTCTAAATCAATATCCCGATAGGAGAGATATTTCTCATTTTCCTTTTCGATGCGTTCAATACGCGTTCTTAAATTCTGCGCTTTCAGGTAGCGCCCGCCTAGTTCCTTTGCGGCGCTTTCCCGAACCTGCGCTTCCAGCAATTTTTTCTCTTTTTCTAACTGCTCAATCTCGCGGCGAAGTTCTTTGCCCTTTTGCAGCAGCTGAAAATATTCCGATTCATTCTTTTTGGATTCTTCCAATTCTTCGGAAAGTTCTTTTTCCCGAAGAACGGCTTGTCCATAAGGGGTTTTACTCTTTTTCGGAGAGCCGATCTGCTCCGCTTTTTCGTCTAAACAGCGTAAAACCGCGCTGAGCGAAACGTTAGAATCGGCTGTCTTCATCAAAGAAAGCAGCTTATCATTCACTTCGGCAGAAAATCCCGATTCCTGCGCAACGCCGGAGCAACTCATCTGCGCAATATTGGCAGTATTGTTAAAGGCAGTTTTGCTCAGTCCTAACAGTGTTTCCCCGATTTGAGGCTGACGGGTTACGGCATGATACGGAAAATCCAGGGTTAAATCATCGCCGGTCAAATCATCATAAACCTTAACCGATTCGTTATCTTTGTCAAAGCTGCGTTCGATGCGGTAGGTTCGTTCCTCGTTTCGGCAGATTAAAACGCCACGGTAACTGCCGCCGTCCCACGGCTGATACTTGTCCCGATGCGGGGTGTAGCTGCGCCGCTTGGCAGCCGGTTGATAGAAGCCGTAAAACATTCCGGTTAAAAATGCCTGTATTGTGCTTTTCCCCGCTTCGTTTTTTCCTTCTATCAAATTCAGCCCCGGTTCCAAGTTGATTTCTTTTTCTCGGAACTTTCCGAATCCAATCAGCTTTAGCTGTAAAATTTCTAATTTTTGCATTTATCCTTCCCCCTTTCTGTCATTGGAAGAAAGAGAAAGCAAGGCTTCCAAGCCATATTGCAAGGCTTTTTGTTCCACCTTAGAAAGCTCGTGATTTTGAAAGCTCCCGATAAAATCCCCGATTAAGTTGCCCTGGTTTTCCCGATACAGCTCGTCAATGTTGCAGTCGGGGCGGGTTTTGTCAAGAATTCGGCAAAAATATTCTTTATAGCGCAAATCTTCTTCTATCTTTTCAATATTCCATGCGGCATTGACAGGATGTACCCCGCTTAACTCCACTGTGTAGATATTGTGCGGATTTTCCCGAATCATCGCCGCAGCGATTCGTTCGGAGATGGCAATCTCGGAATCTTCCGCCCGAGTTTCAATACCGATGGTCCGGTATTCCCTTTGAGCAAAGGGGATAAACCGGCAGCGTCTGCGCTCCCCTTCCACATCGACCATAAAAAATCCGTGTTCTCCGCTTTCTCCGAAATCAAGAGGTTCCAACGAACCGCAATAGTAAACATCGGGCGCCGGCTGCTGCATTTTGTGGATATGCCCCAAAGCGACATAATCAAACCCCGATTGAGAAAGGGCTTGCGCATCTAACGGAAGGTAGCGGCTTTCGGCGGCAGTATCGCCGTGCAGCATCAGGATTTGATATTGTCCCTGCTGCGCGGAAGGTTTCGGCAGTTCTAACGGTTGTTCCATCTCTTTTTGATTCCAACTGTGATAGGTAATCACTGTGCGGTAGGAAGAAAGCGCAACCCTGCCCGTTCCGGCAGGCGCAAGATAAAACCGCTTGCTCCAATCAATCTTTCGGTAAGCGCTGTTTTCGGTTTGCGGGTCATGATTGCCGGAAATGGCAACAATGACGGCGTGTTTGAGCCGCTCAATCATAGCGTTGATGTTTCTCAGTTCTTCTACCCGCAGTTCCTCACTGTTTAAAAAGTCGCCGCAGCACAAGATAAAATCCACCTGATTTTGATTGGCAAAATCAATCAGCCTGCCAAAGGTATCCAATAATTCCCGGCGGCGGCGATGGGCAAACTGCTGTCCGTAGCGTGAAACAGAAAACGTTTTGCCCAGGTGCAAATCGCTGATATGCAGAAACCTCATCCTACCCCTCCTTACAAAACAAACAAAATTCAGTTGGTTTTTATGACTATTATAACATATTTTTGCCTGATTTTCAACCAAACCGAACCAAAAGGCAAAAGAAAAAGCGGGAGAAAAAATCTCCCGCTTTTTGTTTTAGTACAGACGGTCTAAGGTTTTAAAGGTCCAGTATGCTTTTAATTTCTGTTTCGGCTGCGCTTTTCCTGCCGGAATGGTGATTGTTTTGCCGTTCTGTTTGATAGTCATACCTACATTTTCGCGGCGCAGCGTTTCCATCACGCTTGCCGGCATATTGGTAATTTCTTTCGGGACAAACACTTTTATGGTTTTTCCCTTTTCTGCTTTATGGATTTTATTTTTGACATTCTGCCAGAAGTTGTAGGCTTCTACCGCTTTTTTGTCATTCTGATTCGGCTTTTCCGATTCGTAGTTTACAACACCGGAATGATTGGAAGAACTGTTGCCGGTGTGGTTGTCGGAATCTGTGTTTGGAACAGTAGGTTTGTTGTCCGGGGTTTCCGGATCTGGATTAGGATCTGGATCTGGGTTAGGATCCGGATTCGGCAGTTCTTCTTTTTCTTTCAGTTCGCCTTTGGTAATGACAAAATCACTGTTGTGATCGATGGTGAACTCTAAGTACTCATCCTGAGTAATAGTTAAGTTTGCAGCCACCTGTACATACTCTTTGGTAGTGTTATCGTAGTAGTAAACATACAGATTTTCTGTACCGACTTCATCTTTAAACGCATAATCTGCTTTAATACGGATTGTTGCTTTGCCAGGCAGTTTTCCGTTTTCAGCAAAGCTCAGAATCAAAGCGTTCTGATCCCAGTCGATTCCATCAACAGCATCACTTTCGGAATTCCACTTTGCTTCAATTCCGGTGGTAAGGTCGATATCCTTGATATTTTCATCGGTAATATCTTGACCGTTAAAAATCCATTCAATACCGGCACTTTCTAAAGAAATGGTTTTATCCTGTCCTTTGATGGCTTCAAAAACTTCTTGGGAAAGAGTCGTTTCATTTCCGTAGTAAATGTGTGCTGTACTGCCCTCTTGCATATTCCGAATATCATCTACTAAAGATGGACTGTTAGTAGATGTGATAATATCGCCTGTTTGGTCATTATCTTCTATATTCTCAACTAAAAATTCAATTTCATTTGGTAGCTGATTTTTACTGTCTGGATTATGATATTTAGAGTAGAATGTTGACATATTATTATTGCTGTCAAACAAATTAATTGAATCCACTGTAAAAAGACCGCTGACTTCAAATTCACTGATAGGTACTGTAATCTTTAATGGTTCATCTTTATCCGAATGAACTTGATGAATCCATTTTTCTTCTTTACGGTTCACGATATCTACTATAGCTGAACGATAACCAGATACATCATCGGTAACATCCAAAGTCAAAGTGACAAAACCAGGGGCTTTCACTTTGGTTTTATCAATGGAAATTTGTTTTAATATTGGTGGTGTAATATCTTCATTTCCATCATTAATAATAGTAAATGATATTTCCTGTTGCAAGGTTGGTATACCAGAATTCGGCTTATTATTCGGATTGTTTTTAGAATACCAAACAGAAATATGTCCATTAGCATCCATTAAAGTAACAGTATCTAAATCATATTTTCCGGCTCCATCGTATTCTGTTGTTTTAACTTGTACATCAATATCTCCATCTATTACAGGTGCAGAATCAAAGTCATTCCAAGTTGCTTCTATGGAATGCCCTGTTGCTTTGTTGATGAATTCTGCTTCTACATAATCAACACCAGATACATCATCCAAAACTGTAAGTTTTAAAACAGCTTCTTCAGATGCTTTAATAGAATCCGGAGAAATTGATAAATTCTTTAAAAGCGGTGCGGATTTATCTTCACTGTTCTCATTTGTTACTGTTACGGTAACTGTTGATGGAAATGGAAATTCTGTTGAATCTTCAGTATAGACGACATTATTATTCGCAATATCAAATAATGTGACATCCAACAGTCTGAGTGTACCACTTACTTCATCATTCGGAACTCTCACGGTACATTGTATTTCATATTGATTCTTTCCAAGATCAATAATGTTATATTCATAGTGATCTAAAGATATTGCTTTTTGAGTTGCTTCGTTAATAAAAGTAATTCTAGCAAAATCTAATCCCGAAATATCATCATTAACATATAGTGTTAAAATGAATGAATCTCCTGCAACAACTTCCGTTTTATCCACAGACATACCTGTCAGTACCGGCGCTTCATAGTCCGGTGTTCCGTATAACTCGTAGTCTTGTTCTTGTGTTTGAATGTTTCCCGTTTCAGTGTTGTCTGCAAAGGCGGGAACTGCTGTGCCGAAAATCATCATAGCAGACAGCAAGGCAGCCAACAAAGATTTTCCTTTCATTGTAAAACCCTCCGTTTTTTGTTATGAATCGTTTTTTCAAAACCTTCTATACTATTATCAATAGTATACTTCTATTATAGTATAGATATTATATAATTTCAAGTATAATTGTATCTATATTTTATGTTATAGGAAATGGATTTTCGTTACTCTTGTATAGAGGTGGTATCGGTGGATATTGATTACACCGCTCTTGGCAAAAGAGTTGCTGCAATCCGCAGGAAAAGAAAACTGACGCAAGAGCAGCTTGCCGAACAAACGGAACTGTCCAATATTTATATCTCCCATATTGAAAATTCGCGCTCAATTCCCAGTTTGGAAACTTTGATGAAGCTGTGCGGTGTGTTGCAGGTAACCCCCGATGAGCTGCTTTTAGGAACCAATCCCAGACTGCAAAACTATTTACAGGAAGAAATTATCCAAAAGTTAGCTTACTGTACCCCAAAGCAGCGGCGCATCATCAACGGATTTATCGACCTTTTATTATCGGAAGACCGGGAGAAATGACAGTTTGTCGGCAAAAAAGAAAGAGGCAGTGAAAATTCACTGTCTCTTTCTGCGTTTTTAGTAAAAAATTATTTTACAATTACAACTTTATGGAATACTTTTTTGCCTTTTTTCAGAATCAAATGACCCTGCGCAAAATCGTTTTCGGTAACTGCTGCGTCAAATGCGGTTACTTTTTCATCATTTACCGCAATACCGCCCTGTTTGATTAAGCGTTTTGCTTCTGCTTTGGAAGGAGCAAGCTCTGTTTTTACCAGCAGGTCGGCAACCGCAAGGCTGCCGTTTTCATCAAAATCAGCTGCGGTCAGTTCGGTGGTCGGCATATTTTCGGTGTTGCCGCCGGAAACGAACAGCGCTTTGGAAGCGTCTAATGCTTTCTGCGCCTCTTCTTCCCCATGAACCATCGCAGTCAGCTCGAAAGCAAGGCGTTCTTTTGCCACATTCAGCTGCGCGCCTTCCCAGCTTTCCATAGATTCGATTTCTTCAATCGGAATAAAGGTCAGCATTTTCAGGCATTTGATAACATCGGCATCGTCCACATTTCTCCAGTACTGGAAGAAATCGTAAGGAGAAGTTTTCTGCGCATCCAGCCATACTGCGTTGCCTGCGGTTTTGCCCATTTTCTTGCCCTGGGAGTCGGTCAGCAGGGTGATGGTCATTGCGTAAGCGTCTTTGCCCAGTTTGCGGCGAATCAGTTCGGTACCGCCTAACATATTGCTCCACTGGTCATCGCCGCCGAACTGCATATTACAGCCGTAATGTTGGAACATATGGTAAAAGTCATAGCTCTGCATAATCATGTAGTTAAACTCCAAGAAGCTAAGACCTTTTTCCATACGCTGTTTGTAACATTCTGCGGTCAGCATACGGTTTACGCTGAAGCACGCGCCCACATCGCGCAGCAGCTCGATGTAGTTGAGGTTCATCAGCCAATCTGCGTTATTGAGCATCATCGCTTTTCCTTCTCCGAATTCGATGAAGCGTTCCATCTGACGCTTAAAACATTCCGCATTGTGCGCAATATCCTCTTTGGTCAGCATTTTTCTCATATCGGTACGACCGGACGGGTCGCCGATCATAGTTGTTCCGCCGCCAATGAGAGCGATTGGACGGTTGCCTGCCATCTGAAGGCGCTTCATTAAGGTCAAAGCCATAAAGTGACCTGCGGTCAAGCTGTCGGCAGTACAGTCAAATCCGATGTAGAAAGTTGCCTTTCCGTTGTTAATCATTTCTTTGATTTCTTCTTCGTCCGTTACCTGAGCAATCAAGCCGCGGCGTTTGAGTTCTTCGTAAAGTGTCATTGTCATTTCCTCCTGTATTTTTCTAAATTTAATTTGGGAAAAATCCCTACGGAGGACGTTTTTCCGAAAGATAAGAAAAGCCCTCCGCTTTGATACCGAAACACATCGGCAAAAGCAGAGGGCGAAAAAACGCGTTACCACCTCTATTTACTGCACCCTCACGGGATACAGCCTCAGCAGGTACAAAGGTTAAAAATCCTGTTATACCCTAATCACATAACGGAGATTACCCGACTGTTCCTACCGGTTTTATACAAAACGTTCAGACAGCAGCTCGGAGAGGTATTCACAAAAAGGGGTTACACTTTCTCGCACCAACCGAAAGCTCTCTGAGTAAACTGCAAATTGCTACTCTTTCTCGTCATAGCCGTTGCAAGCATTATAATATAAACTCTTCCTTTTGTCAACCCCCCGGATTGAATCCGGTTACTGTTTTGCGAAAAGCACCTCCCTGCAAAAGAAAAGTTTACCGCCCGCAAAGTCGGACTCCGTTTTCACTTTGTCCTTGTTAATATCTTCTCCGGAGCAAAATAAATCGGGTTTCTCAAAGGCTTCTCAAAAAAGACTTTAACTATGAGCTACGGCTCTAAAATCAAATTGAATTATAGCATGAAGTGTGCTATAATAAAGAAAAGAGGTGAAATAATATGCCTGTATTGAGCATCTTCTATGGTATTATTGTTAGAATGTACAGTGAGCCAAGTAGAAAACATAATGTGCCGCATATCCATGCAGAGTATTCAGGTGAAGAAGTGGTAATTGCTTTAGATGGAACAGTTATCGAGGGCAGTTTCCCAAAAAGCAAACTGAAACTGTTGGAAGCATGGATAGAAATACATCGTGAGGATTTGGAAGCAAACTGGAATTTATTAAGTCATGGTGAACCATTTTTCCGTATCGACCCATTAAGATAGGAGGTATTATCGTGTTGCAGCCTAAATTAACTGAGGTTATCCCATTAGAGAATCATCGGTTAAAACTCACCTACGAAACCGGAGAAGTAAAGCTGTTTGATGTAACTCCCTATATAAAAGGCTCTTGGTTTGGTGAACTGATGGACAAAGATTACTTTTGTACAGTTCACCTCCTGCCGGGAGGCATAGGAATTGAGTGGGGAAATGGACAGGATATTGCACCTCATGAATTATATGAGTGCAGTACTCAAATTCATGTAAATTCAGAAGATGAACTCGACTTAGAAGTGTATAGAAAAGCCGTTGAAGAATTTAAATCCAATCCTAAAACATAAACCATATTGAATAAAACGAAAGAACCGTCAAAGGAGTGATTCCATGACCAATCGTGAAAAAATTATTGAACTGCTTGACAGTGTACCGGATTATAAAATGGGTTATGTTTTAGCATATATTCAGGGTATCACTGCTGATGAAGAGGCAGATAACATTTTTTGTCAGCGTATGCTGGAAAACTACGAAAATGATCCTGACCCCGACAAGGATAAAGGCTATTCTTTGGAAGATTGTATGAAGGAATGGGGGCTGTCTTGATGTATCATATTATCATCAAAAAGCCTGCTAAAAAGTTTATAGATAAACTTCCTATGAATGAAAAACGTCGTGTAGTTGCAGCAATTGAACAGTTGCCAAATGGAGAAGATATAAAAAAGCTCAAAGGGCATAGTGAATTGTTGCGTCTGCGTGTTGGAGATTATCGTATTATTTACACTGTGAATCATGGTGAGTTAATCGTGTATGTCATTGATGCAGGTAATCGAGAAGAAATCTATAAACAATATTAAATCATTACGCAACAAAAGACCGTCTAAAAAGCGGTCTTTTTCTATACAATCATTTCTAATGATGGGGGTTCTGTAAGGTTCATCCTAAAGCCCCAAAGCATGAGCGAAAGTTCTAAAATGAAATTGAATTATAGCCGTAGATGTGCTATAATAAAGAAAAAAGAAAGGGGATATACTATGGAAAACATGGAATTGTTGCAAGCAATGCGCCAAATGATGGAGGAAGTTGTTTCACCTATCTATGAACGCATGGACAAAATGCAGGAAGAACTTTCGTCTGTAAAAGAAGAAGTCGCGTCTGTAAAAGAAGAGGTTGCATCTGTAAAAGCTCTTGCTACAAAAACGCAGCTTACCATTGAAAACGATATTTCTCCGAAAATCAAATTGTTATTTGAGGGGCAAATGTCGCTGCAAAATCGTTTTGCGCAACTTGATGAGATGGAAAGAATCCTGCGTGAAGTTCAATCTGATGTTTTAGTTCTGAAAAATATCGCTTTCTGGCACAGCCGTGATATTCGGATGCTTAAACGCCGGAAACAGTAAAATAAAACTTTTCAGAAAAGTCGGACTCTGTTTTTACTTTGTCCTCGTTCTTATAAGCATTGGAATTTTTTCATCTTATTTTCCGGATTGAATCCGGTTCACTGTTTTGCAAAAGGCACTTCTCTACAAAAGAAAAATTTATCGCCCGCAAAGTCGAATTTATTTTTTACTTTGTTGAGAATGATATTTTAAGGTATTTTGCTAACTTGATTTCAGAATATTTTTTCTGGAATTGTATCAATCTTTAAAGTTAAAACAGAAAGCAATTTGAAATAATATTTTACCGATTTTTAAGTAAAAACCGAAAAGTCAAGAGCAGATTTTGAATTTTTATTCCAAACTATATTTCATGCAGTGCAAGTTTATAAGTTAAACTCCTGCAAATATTGTCGATTTATTCGTTTTTACATCATCTTATTATTTTAAAATATATTTTATATTATAGGAAAAACAGAAGCAAAACAGATTATCTGCTTTGCTTCTGTTTTTTTATAACTCGCTCGCTGCTAATTGGAGCATCTCTCTTGCATTATCCATCGCTGTATCGGTCAGATTTTCTCCCGAGATAATTCTTGCGATTTCTTCCACCCGTTGTTCCTGTGTCAATCTTGTAATGTGGGTAAAGGTTCTTCCGTTTTCCTCCTGCTTATGGATTAACAGGTGGTGGTCGGCATAAACCGCAACCTGAGCCAAGTGAGTAACGCAGATAACCTGTCTGTTCTGCGATACTTCTTTTAATTTTTGCCCGATTTTTTGCGCTGCCTTTCCGCTGACTCCGGTATCAATTTCATCAAAAATAGCGGTGCCGATTCGGTCCTTTTGAGCAAGCACATTTTTAATGGAAAGCATCACGCGGGAGAGTTCACCGCCCGAAGCGATTTTTGCCAACGGTTTTGGTTCTTCCCCGACATTGGAGCTGATTAAAAATTCCAGTTCGTCCTGTCCGTCCGGTTTCCAACCGCTGCGACCTGCACTGATGCTTAACCTTACCGAAGGCATATTGAGAAATTCCAATTCCTTTTTTACTCGGGAAAGAAATTCCTTTGCTGTCCTGTGCCGTTGAGCAGTCAACACATCGGCGGCTTCTTGTACCAAAGGTTTCAAGCTGAGATATTCTTCCTGGAGCTGCTGCGCTTTTTCTTCTGAAAAGGTAATTTCCTGAAGCTGCTGTTTGATTTTTTCCAGATACTCTAAAATTTCGTCAATCGAATTTCCGTATTTTCTTTTCAGGCGATAGATTAAATCCAGGCGTTCTTCCACCATATCCAATTCTTCCGGCTGATAATCTATTTTATCCAGATAATTGCTTAAATCTCCGCTGCAATCAGAAATTTCGTAACTGATTTCTTCCATTTTTAAAGCCATTTCTTCCATTTGCGGCAAAAAGTGGGAGAGTTTTCCGAGATGGTCGGTCAATTCCTCAAACAAAGAGATAATTCCTGCGGTTTCGTCCTCTCCGTCCAATAAGAGTTTCGATTGGCTGAGTAACCGGATAATTTTTTCCGAATTGGCAATCTGTTCCCGGCGCAGAATCAATTCTTCTTCCTCGCCCTGTTTTAAATCTGCCGATTCAATTTCCTTAATCTGGTAGGTCAAAAGGTCAATTAAATGTTCTTTTTCGCGGTCTTTTCGGTTGATTTGTTCTAAGCGGCGTTTTACATCTAAAATCTGTTCATACAGTTTATGGTACTCTGCCAAGTATGGTTCAAGTCCTCCGAAATCATCAATATAAGCGATATGATTTTCCGGAACCAGCAAGCGATGGTTATCTTTTTGTCCGTGAATATCAATCAACAAAGAAGAAATATTGCGCAAAATCTGAACTGTGGCGGGACGCCCGTTTACCTTACAAATATTTTTACTTCCGATTTCCCGGGAAATTAAAAGAGAATCATCCTGGGATTCAAAACCGAATTCTTCAATTTTTTCCAAAACCTCGGACGGAAGATGCGTAAATAATGCGGAGATATACGCGTTGTCCTCGCCGCTGCGGATAATATCTTTTGTCAATCTTGCGCCCAATACCCCGTTGATAGCGGAAATTAAAATTGTTTTACCGGCACCTGTTTCACCGGTAAACACATTAAAATGAGGTCCGAAGTCAATCGTCGCCTGTGAAATAACAGCAATATTTTTGATATATAACTGAGCTAACATTTTGCCTCCTGCCAAAAATTACTGAGCCAGTTTGTTTAGTTCCTCAGTAATACTTTTTGCATAGGATTCATCCTTCATGACAAGAAGAATCGTATCGTCCCCTGCAATCGTTCCAATCAGTCCCTGCCAATGAATAGAATCCAATGCAGCGCAGGCAGCGTTTGCCATTCCGGTATAACATTTTACAACAACCAAATTTTGCGCATAGTCCACCCGATTGACTGCTTCGGAAAAAATAGCGTGAAATTTAAAAGAAAGGTCCGCTTTTCCTCCCTTTTCTCCGTTCGTTGTATAACGGTAGCTTCCGTCTGCTCCCAGCGTTTTAATCAAACGAAGCTCTTTAATATCGCGGGATACCGTTGCCTGAGTAACACGAAATCCTTCTTGATTTAAGCGTTCCTGCAATTCTTCCTGCGTATCAATATTACATTCTGAAATCAGTTCCAAAATCTTATCGTGTCGTCTTGATTTCATGGTTCCTTCTCCTTTTTTCACAAACTTTCGGGGATTATCCTCTTCCCAAGATTTTTTTATTCAGTTTTTCGTAATAACTTTTTGAACCGAAATTGACAAACTTCACATACTGTTTGTCCTTTGAAATCACAATGCTGTCGGTCGGCTCAATCCGGATTCGTTCCTCTCCGTCTGCCGATAAATATAAAACATCGGAATTATTGATATATTTTCCGGTTACGGTAAACACTTCTTCGGGGGCATACAAAATGGAACGGGAAAACAAAGAGTGCGGACAAATCGGAGTGATGGAAATGCTTTCAATCGAAGAATAGACAATCGGTCCTCCTGCGCTCAGCGCATATGCGGTTGAGCCGGTCGGCGTAGAAAAGATTAAACCGTCGGCGCGGTAACAGTTGACAAAACCGTTTTGCATTTCAACGGTAATATCTACCATTCTGTCATGTTCTCCCCGAGAAATAACCACATCGTTTAATGCAGAGAAGGAGATGTTGCCGCTTTCCTTTTTTACCTCGGCATGAAGCATCATTCTTGGCTGAATGGTATAATTTCCCCGAACAACTTCTTTCAACTGGTCTAAAGCAGTATACTCCATTTCGGTCAGGAAACCCAGTCTTCCCGCATTGATACCCAAAACAGGACAATCCAACGCCACAGCATGGCGCGCGCTGTGAATTAAGGTTCCGTCCCCTCCGATTGAGATAATCAAATCTATTTGAGTATCTTCCTGTTGATTGTAAGAAAAAACTCCCCATTTTTTAAAAGTGTCCGCCACATCGCAGAACAAATAACAGCGTGAATCACAATCAGAAAGGCGTTGAATGACATCACAGGTACATTCAAACGCATTCTTTTTATCTAAATTAGGAATAAGCAAAATGTTCATCACAAAGCCTCCGCAAATCTATAATGATTGATGAGCGGCAGAAACTACCTGTTCAATCTGATTATCTGTCAATATATTTTCTGTTTCCGAACTGTTTTCTTCTTTTTTCAGGTATAAAAGATATTCAATATTGCCTTCCGGACCTTTGATGGGAGAAAAATCCAAACCGGAAAGGATAAAGTGCAATTCTTTTGCGCAATCGGCAACTTTACGAATCACTTCTTTATGAATTTCCGGCTCTCTGACAACGCCTTTTTTTCCTACCTTATCTTTTCCCGCTTCAAACTGCGGTTTTACCAGACACACCATCTGTCCGTTTTCCTTTAACAGGCGATATGCAACGGGAAGCACTAAAGTAAGAGAGATAAAGGAAACGTCAACGGAAGCAAAATCAACCGGTTCCGGAATCTGTTCCTCGGTGATATATCGAATATTGGTTCGCTCCAAATTCACCACTCGTTCATCGGTACGCAGCGACCATGCCAACTGTCCGTATCCCACATCGACAGAATAAACCTTTACCGCGCCGTTTTGCAGCATACAGTCGGTAAAACCTCCGGTAGATGCCCCGATATCAATACAAACGCTGTTCTGCAAGGAGATTGGAAAAACTTCCATCGCTTTTTCCAGTTTTTTACCGCCTCTGCTGACATAGCGCAAAGTTTCTCCCCTGATTTCAATCTTATCGTCATCCTTTACCTGGGCTCCGGCTTTATCCGATTTTTGACCGTTTACATAAACCAGTCCTTCCATAATCACTACCTTGGCTTTTTCACGGCTGGCAACCAGTCCCCGTTCTGTCAAAGCAACATCTAAGCGTTGTTTCACACAAATCCTCCCCAATTCTTATCTTACTTCTGTTTGTCTGCAAGCTGTCTGCAAAGAGTATCCGCAATCTGCCGTGCGTCCAACCCGCAGTTTTGAATGGCTCCGGCAACCGTTGCCTGCTCAACAAAACAACCATCTATTGCAAGAATCCGATAGTTTCCCTTAAAATGATTTTCCAACAAAATTTCTCCGAAAAGCTGACCGATTCCTCCGATTTTTATTCCCTCTTCCACAAACAGAATCTGTTCAAAATTCTTTGCATATTCTGCCGCAAAATCAGGCATCGGAACAATCTGACAAAGTTTCATCACCGAAACGGCAATCCCTTCCTGTTCCAACTGCTGTTTTGCCTTACATACCTCTGCCGAGATACGCCCGTAAGTAACAATCAAACAGCGTTTGGAATCATTGTTCTCCCAAAGCAAAATGCCGTCCGATTTCATTTTTCCGTCCGGTAAAGAAACCTCTCCCCCACGCGGATAACGGATACAGCAAACCCCCTGATGTTCATATAAAGACGAATACAAAGATTCCTTCATTTCCTGATAGGTAGCAGGGGAATAAATTGTAATTTTGGGAATATTGGAAAGCATTGCCACATCAAATAATCCCTGATGCGTTTCCCCGTCATTTCCGACAATTCCTGCGCGGTCAATCCCAATGACAACATGCTGCTGTTCAATGGATAAATCATGGATAATCTCATCATAACACCTCTGTAAAAAAGAAGAATAGACGGCAAATACCGGCAACATTCCGTTTGCGGCAAGTCCTCCGGCAAAGGTTACCGCATGAGGCTCCGCAATACCGACATCGAAAAATCTGCCTTCTTTACGAAATGCGTGAGAAAAGTGATTTAATCCCGTTCCGTACTTCATCGCCGCAGTAATGGCGCAGATACGGGAATCTTTTTTTCCGAGTTCCGTTAAATATAAACCAAATTCGTTGGAAAAATTGGTTCCGCCCGATTGAAATGATTTTCCGGTATCAATGTCAAAACCGGAAGTTCCGTGATATTCTCCCGGATTTTCTTCCGCAAAGGAATATCCTTTTCCCTTTTGCGTTTCGATATGAAGAAAAACAGGTCGGTGCAGCTGCTTTGCCCGTTCCAAAACATCACACAATGTTTCCAAATTATGTCCGTTGATAGGACCGAGATAATAAAAGCCCATATCTTCAAACCAGTTGCTGCCGTAAATCACGGTTTTCATGGTGTTTTTTGCTTTCATCATAAAGCGCGCCATCGGCTTTCCGATAAGCGGAATATGATTAAATACCGATTCTACAGTATCTTTTGTTTTAAAATAAGCCGGACGGGAACGGATTTTAGAAAGATATTTTGAAAACGAGCCGACATTTTTGGAAATCGACATTTTGTTATCGTTTAAAATAACAATCAGATTATCTCCAAATCGGGCTGCGTTGTTTGCGCCCTCAAAGGCAAGTCCGCTGCTGAAAGCTCCGTCACCGATTACGGCAATCACATGATGAGGGTCATTTTGCAGCTTTTTTGCTCTTGCCAGACCGGACGCCACCGAAACAGAAGTGCTGGAATGCCCCGCAATATAAGCGTCATACTCGCTTTCTTTTCGTTTTGGAAAACCGGAAAGCCCGCCTTCCTGACGCAGGGTGGAAAATTGTTCCCGTCTGCCGGTGAGCAGCTTATGGGTATAACACTGATGCCCTACATCCCATACAATCTGATCCTGCGGACAATCAAAAACGCGATGCAGAGCGACTGTCAGCTCTACTGTGCCCAAATTGGACGCCAGATGTCCCCCCGTTTTTGCGGTAGTTTGGATTAGTTCTTCCCGAATCTCCGTACAAAGCGGCTCTAATTGCTCAAACGGTAAAGCCTTAACATCTTTTGGTGAAGAAATCGTTTCAAGTATACTGGACTTCATTGGTCAGATACCCCTTACTTTTAAAATACCGGAACCAGCATCGCAACGGTAATACCGACAATCGCGCCTGCCAGAACCTCCAGCGGAGTGTGCCCCAACAGTTCTTTGAGCAACGCTTTTCCTTCTTCCATTTTTCGTGTGTTTTCCGGGTCCGGTTCCATATTCTTTCTGCGGGAAAAAAGATGTTTGATATCTTTTGTCTGTTTGGGAGCAAACATTTCCCGGATATTATCGGAGGTCATCGCAACGATTTTATTTAAAACTTTTGCCTGCTCCCCTGCTGCCCGGCGAACGCCCATCGCATCGTACATTACAACAGCCGCAAAGACCAACGCCAAGGCAAAGACCGGAGAATCAAACCCCAATTTTCGGGCAAGAGCTACCGTTAAAGAACAAACCAAAGCGGAATGAGCGCTGGGCATACCGCCCGCTCCCACCATTCGTTCCCAAACAATTTCTTTTGTCAGGAAAAAAGTAAACAGCGTTTTTAACACCTGCGCAATCAGCCATGACAAAAAAGCAACGTCAATATAATAGTTGCTGAAAATAATCTGTATTGTTTCCATTTTATCATCCTTAAAATAAAACCTTTTTCCAAGAAAAATGACAATATGATAATTTTTACTTGGTTCGGGTCAAAACATAATCGGCTAAATCATATAAAAAACGAGACGGAAGCTGCATCTGATCTTCCACACAAGCGATTGCCTGTTTTGCAGCTGCAATTTCCTGTTCGGCAATCTTTCTTGCTTTTTCAATTCCGAAAATCGAAACATAAGTTGTCTTGTCGTTTTGCTTGTCGGAACCGATTGGTTTTCCCAATGATTCTTCTGTTCCGATACAATCTAAAATATCATCGGTAATCTGAAAAGCCGTTCCGATATGGCGGGCATATTCCTTTGCAGACAACATCGCTTGCTGAGGAGCTGCCGCTGCAATACATCCCAATTCTGCCGCAGCGCAGATTAAAGCGCCTGTTTTTAAAAGATTGGTTTCTTTAATTCGTTCGACAGACACATCGGCGGATTCATTTTCCAAGTCCATCCGCTGTCCTCCGATCATGCCGTGATGTCCCGCTGCCTGTGAAAGAACAGAAATTGCCCGGACAACCTGTTCCGACGAAACGGGAGCTGATGCAGCCGTTTCAAAGGCTTTGGTCAACAAACCGTCTCCTGCTAAAAGGGCTGTTGTTTCTCCAAAAGCGATGTGACAGGAGGGTTTTCCCCTTCTCATATCATCGTTATCCATGCAGGGGAGGTCATCGTGAATCAAAGAATAAGCGTGTATCATTTCTAAAGCGGAAGAAAACGGGAGCGCATCCTGCTCCGACCCGCCGAACGAAAGACAAAACTCCAACACAAGAGAAGCCCGCAAGCGTTTTCCGCCGCTGAGCAGGCTGTAACGCATCGCCGTTGTCACAGAATCCTGTGTTTCTTCGGGAAGATAGCTTTGCAGCGCCTGCTCTGTCAAGGATACATATTGATTGAGCTTTGTTTTAAAATCACACATCTTCCTCGACCCCCTCTTTATCATCGGAGGCGAAAGATTGCGCTTTTATCTTCTCAAATTTTAAATGCGCAGTATCCAGCTTTTTCTGACAGGATAAAATCAGCTTTGCAGCCTGCGCGTATAACTCCATCGCTTCGTCTAAGCTCAATTCTCCCTGTTCCAATTCTTGGGCAATTTCTTCCAAATGCTGCATTGATTTTTCAAAATTTAATTTTTCAGCCATAATTCTCATTCCTTTAACGGATTTATATCGGTTACTTTTGCGCAAACACTGCCGTCACTGAATCGAATGTGCAGCAAATCTCCCTCTTCCAGCTGATTGACAGAAGATACCGGCATCTGTTCTTTGGTTGTAAAAGCAAATCCGCCGCTTAATTTTGCGATTGGATTTAGTCCCTGAAAGCGCATTTGCTGCAATAACAGAGCATTTTTTTCGTTGACAATTTTATTCTCTGCCAAATTTTGAATGGTATTCGACAGATATTCCAGTTTCTGCCGGCTTTTTTCCAGTTGTTTTTGCGGATATTGAAAACAGAAGCGATTTTTTATCTGTTCTAATCGAGTTTGATACCGCTGCGTATATTTTTGCATGGCAGCAGTGATTCTTCGCTCGCAGCGGTCTATCTTCGCCCGCAGTTCTTCTGTATCGGGACTGACCAATTCCGCCGCTGCGGAAGGGGTTGGCGCGCGCAAATCCGCAGCATAATCACAAAGGGTAAAATCGGTTTCATGTCCGACGGCAGAAACAATCGGAGTCGAGCATAAAGCAATCTGCATGACCAGTTTTTCGTCATTAAAGCACCAGAGGTCCTCTGCCGAACCGCCGCCGCGGGCAAGGATGATAACATCGCACCCCTGCTTTTCCAACTGTATCAGCGCCTGTATTAATGAATCGGAAGCCTGTTCTCCCTGTACCAGGGCGGGAGCGAGCAACAGCCGGGCGATCGGATATCTTCTGGAAAGAACATTAATAATATCCTGAAGAGCTGCTCCGGCAGGCGAAGTAACAACGCCGATTTTTCTTGGAAGCTCGGGAATCTTTTGCTTTCTTTCCTCATCAAAAAGTCCCATCGCCTTCAGTTTTCGGTATCGCTGCTCAAACGCAAGCTGCAACGAACCTTTTCCGTCCGGCTGCATATCATAAACATAAATTTGATAACTGCCGTCGCGTTCGTACAAAGAAACTGAGCAGCGCACAATCACCGACATTCCGTTTTCGGGATGAAAACGCAGCTCGCTTGCGTATTTAGAGAACATAACCGCTTTTACGGCGCAGTCCCCTTCTTTTAATGTAAAGTAGAAATGCCCGCTTCGATAATGGTCTGTAAAGTTGGAAATTTCTCCTTTGAGCAACAAATCTTTCAGACGAAAATCTCCGTCCAGCACACTTTTCACATAACGATTTAATTGTGAAACAGTCAGAAGATTATTCAAAACAAACACCGTCCCTTGCCGCGCACAAAACGGCGATTCCTGCCGCATTGTCTGCCGAAAATTCCGGCTTTGCAAAGTATCCGCCAAACTGCTCTGAAATCTGCCGTTGAATCAGTGTGTTTGACATTACCCCACCCGAAAAAATCAGAGGAAGGTTCGGATAATCTCGCTTTATATTCTGTGTCATTTTAGAAACAACGGCGCACACCGAATCGATACAAAAGCGCGCGACATTCTCTTTGCTTTCGCCCGATTCCCAGAGCTTTTGACACTGATTTTGCAAACCGGATACACAGCAGTTCCCGTCTTTAAAGGTAATCTTAACCGGATACTGTTTTTGGGCAAGCAAGGAAAGGCGATCCATCTCTTTTCCTGCCGGAAAAGGCAGCCCCATCATTGTGCCGACTCTGTCGATAGCCTGTCCGCATTTTAAATCGAGAGAATGGTATAGAATTTCTGTTCCAAGCACCGATTCCTCCTGCGGAAAAACACGAACACACTCGGTTGTGCCGCCCGAAAAGTGAAAGGCAATCAGTTCTTTGTTAAGCCAGCACAGTTTATCGGCAGAATATAAAGCCGCGGCAATATGCCCGCACTGATGAGAAAACCCGTACATCGGGATTCTGTTGACCGAGCTTAGCGCGCAGGCGACCGCCTTTCCCGTTAAAAAGCACGGCATATAAGAATCCTGTTGATTTCTCGGACGCACAGAAACGCCCACTGCTTTTAACGAAATTGACGGTAACGCAAAAAACAGCTCCTCAAGAATCTGTGGGAGCTGTTTTACATGAGCAAACACGGCATCACTCTGCTTGAGTCCTAAAGAGCCCTCCGCCACCGGAAGCAGCTTTTTTCGATGAACAACGCGACCGGTTTCACTGTCAAAAACAGCTGCGGAAGTTGTATAATTGCTGGTATCAATCCCCAGATAATATGACATTGATTTCACCCTGTCTTTAGTGTTTTACTCTTTTGTTTCTGTTTTATTTTCAAGGTCTAAATCTTTGGCAATCGAACCTAAAACACCGTTAATAAAAGAGTAATCGTCCTCGTTGGCGTATTGTTTTGCAAGCTCAACCGCTTCGTTGATGGTAACATTCATCGGAATATCATTGAGATATTTTAATTCATATACAGCCATTCTGAGGATAGATAAAGATACCTTGGAGATTCGAGAAAGTTTCCAGTTTTTCAACTTGGATTCAATCAACGCGTCAATCTCCTCCTGATGTTCCGTTGCGCCCCGGGCAAGCTGCATGGTAAAAGCGTTTACCTTTAAATCTCTGGTTTCGGTTGCCCCTTCGATGATTTCCTGTAAATCCATGTCGGTAAAGGTTTTTTCAAACAGCAGACAAAAAGCCTCCTGTCGGGATTCATGCCTTGTCATATTTATGTATCCTTTCCGGCTTTATGCCGGAGGCACAAAACCTGTCTATTTTTTTATCAAATATCGTACAAAACTGCGCCCTCCAAAAGCTTCGGAGGGCGTTTTACCGAGATACCGCTTTAAGCCTGAGGTACCGGAGCCGTCTGAGGAAATACAATTCCCGCAACATGAACATTTACCTTTGATACGGTAATTCCCGTCATGTTCTGCACTGCGTCCTTTACAGCTTTTTGAAGCGTTTCCGCCACTTCCGGAATATTGGCGCCGTATTTTAAATTAACGCTGATATCGACAACGGCAACATCATCGTTCAAGCTGATTTGAATCGGTCTGGAAATCCCTTTCTGCAAAAAGTTTTTAATCGGGGTGTAGGTGTTTGCCAGAGAAACAACGCCGTCAATTTCGCCGGCAGCAAAATTAGCGATGGTGGCAAGAACCTCCTGAGAAATTTTCAGGCTGCCGGATGGCTGATTATTATTTTCAATATTCATGTATCTTCCTCCTGTAACAAAAATTGAAAAGCACTTCTCTTTTCCGGCGAAAAATTCGCCTTACGGGAAAACTACACTGATTGTGTTGCCTGTTTTCATAACATATTATACCATACTCCGGCAGGCAATACAACCAATCCTATCGGTCTATTTTTAAATTTCCTGCAAAATTATTCCCAAATCGAAGCTGATATGCACGATATTCCTTGCCGCCGACCCGAACGCTGCCATCCGAGAAAATGCTGACCGTCTTTTGGGTTCCGTCCTTTTTGGCAATACAAAAGCGCCCCTGCTCGGTTCTGTTTTTCTTTGGATAAAAAACCGGTTTAAAGCTGTTCTCTCCAAACCAATGAATGACGTCTCGTTTTGCGCTGTCAGAAATCGAAAAGATGTCCTGCTTTGAAAAACCGACATCGGAAAATTCAACATAGGAAATATCGCCTTCTTTTAAATTTTCTGCCCATTCCAGGTTTTGGTCGTTGCTTTGAATAAAAACAAAACAGGTTCCGAACATAACGATGACAGCGCAAATCCCCAACAGAGGTCTTCCCGATTTCTTTTTTGGGGAGAGCAGCTCGGAAAAACGCGCCTTCAACTTTGATGCGCTGGAAGAAAAATAGGAAATTAAAGCAGTTTGACCGGCGGGATTTTTCTTTTTGAGCAGGCATTTTGCCGTATCCAACAACGCATAAATATAATCCTGTACAAATTTTTTGTCCTGCCCTGCAATTACGCACAAATCGCACGCTCCTTCAATATCCTCCGTCGAGCGTCGGGTCATCAAATAAACAACAGGGTTAAACCAATGAGCGGAAAGAGTGAGCAGCATAATAAAACGATACCATTCGTCTTTTCGCTGATAGTGGGTCAGCTCATGACGAAAAATCATACTCAGCTTGCTTTCGTCGGTCATACAATCCGGAACAACAATCTTCGGGTGAAAAAATCCAATCATCATCGGTCCCGGAGCTTTTGAAGAAATCCAGAGTTCTACCGGATTATAATTACCCATGGCATATTTTGTTTCATAAAACAGATTTGAAATTTCTGTCTTTTCTTCTTCCGTTAAATCCGCTGTTTTTTGTCCGCGCCGTAACTTCTCTTCAAAGCATTTGTAACTGATAATATGAAAAGCAAAAAACAAAACGGCTCCAACCAGCCAAATTGCCGCTGCAATCTGCATAAAGGAATAAGACACTTCCTGCGCACCGCTGCCGGAAGGAAGAGCAATTAAATGATAGGGCGCAGTAAAGTGAACTGCCGCGGTACGAAATCTGGGTTGAATCGGAATCAGCAGACGGACTGCCAAAATCAGCCACAAAACAGAACGGCATTTCGGAGAATAGTTCATCAGGCGTTTCGGAATACAGAACATAAAAAATAAAATTAACACCGAAACGGAAAGTGAAATCTCCATCATTGACGAAAAAACATAGGATAACATAAAACGACCTCCATCTTTTGAGGATTTTTGACACACAATTCCTACAATCATAATCAAGAAGTAAAAAGGGGAATTTTCCGAAATTTTGTCGCTTGGAAATTCTCTATAATATATTAGTGACGAATTTTCTGCATTTTTGTTACCCTATTTTTGAAAAATCTCCAATTTTCTGTGTTTTGCACAATTTTAAAGCAAATATATTTGATAAATTAAGCAGAATAACGGCAAGCCTTCTTCCTTTTTCCGGCTTACCGTTATTCTATCCTTATCTTATTTTAAATATTCAATTAAAGAATCTGCGATTGCGTTTGCTGTCTGATACATGGAATCCGGTGAACAAAGCTCGTCATATTCGATAGGGTTGCTGATAAATCCCATTTCAACCAACATCGACGGGCACAGGGAATTTCTGGTAACATAAAAATTTCCGTAAATAACGCTGCGGCTTTTTCTTTGATTGTAATCGGTTATATTTTTTAAAACCGAATCTGCCAAAAGCTTGGAATTGTTTTCATAATAATACACCTCTGTTCCGGCAGGTTTTAGACCGTTTGTGGTTTCGGCAACGCTGTTACAATGCAAAGAAACATAAAAATCGGCATGATTTTCTCTCGCCATTTCTACTCGGTCGGTCATCTCTACCTTTGACTGATTATCCTGCTGCGGAGATACCGCCAGAATAACCTCTGCGCCCAAACTTTCCAAGCGGTTTTTCAAAACCAAAGCGTGAGCCATCGTAATATCCTTTTCGGTCGGACCGTTTCCGTTCAGAACTCCTAAAGCGCCGCTGTCCAATCCTCCGTGACCGGGGTCTACCACAACGGTCATATTGCTTAGAGGTTGTTCTTCTGTTCCTTCTTGCGCTTTGGAAAGGAAGAAGATTTCTGTTTTTCCAGCTCCGTCATAGCTAATATCATAACCAACCGTTTCCGCTCCGTCTTTCTTTGTCAGCTCCAAAACGGTATCTCCGTCTTTTACAGAAACATTGATAGAGGAAAACAGATTGCTGTCCCATTTTTTCGCTTTCACGCCGGTTGTGTGATACAGCTTGACAACAACCTTTTCATCGGTTTGATACGCCTTATAGATTGGGGAATTGCTTCCTTCCAATATTAAGGTATCGCCTTTTTCACCCGACTGATAAGAGGTTTTTGTTACTTTATTTTTCCACTGTGTTTCTTCGGGAAGCAGGTCAATATATGATTTGTTAATCCAACTTCCCATTCCAAGCCGGAAGTAAGAGCCTTCTGCATCTACAATTTGGTCTGTCGCTCCTCTGCTTGTCAAAGAAACATGGTTGGAACTGCCGTCCCCTTTTTCATACAAAACGGCGGCATTTTGATTTACCCTGCCCAGCAAATGGGCGGCTTCTCCCAAAAGGTAAAGATTGCCTTCTGAAACCGCGGAGGAGGCTTTTTGTTCAAACATCAAATCGTAGCGGATTGGTCCGAGATTTTTTACCTCTCCCTTTTCTGCTTCGGGCAAGGTAATTTCAGCAGAATAATATGCCTCCACACCGGTGGTTGCAATCGCTTCCTGTTTTAAATCATAGGTTTTTCCGTCGAGTGTCGCAGTTACCTCACCGTTTGCAGGGGCAGTACAGCGTATTTTATAAACTTCTCCGGACTGAACAATATCATCCGAAGACGGATTGATTTGTTTTAATTTTGAAATTGTTGTAATTCCTCCCGAAGAAGTTGCTGCTGTCTTGGTAATAGTTACCGAGGTACTTTGCTCTCCGTTTTGAAATACAAATTTATTTTCGCCTTCTTTTAGCTCTGCAAAAATTCCGAAAGAACCGTATCTTCCGCGGTCATTCACCTCTTCCCCGTTGCAGAGCAGCGGATAATCTGGGTCGGAAGAGCCGGTGATATAGTAGGTTTCTGAAGTGGCAGAAGTATCCTTTGCCGGGTTTGCTACCTTTAAATCATGTTTTGTATCCAAAGAAAAGCCGGTATCCAAAATCTGTTCTTTATCCGAGTACTCCTGCGCATACGCAGAAACGGACGCAGAAGCTGCAAGCAAAATCACAGTCATTGTTGCGGACACAGTTTTTGCAAACGCCGTTTTTGTCGGGAAAAGATGACGTTTCATAAGAAAACCTCCCAAAATAAAAGATGCTAAAAATATTATACCACATCCGTCATTGAAAATAAATACTTTTTTCGATTCTATTTTTATTTTTAGAGGAGATTTTCCAAATATATCAGAAGATTGGTTTTTCGACCACGGTATCTTTTATTTGCTATGAGAAAGCCGAAAAGAAAAAGGGTTGTCCGTTCCTGAATTATCCCGACTTAGCAGGGTGTCCCGCCGTACCATTAAGGATATTGAGGTTCGAGGTGACTGCCGTATCTCAACTGCGCGCCTTTTATGTAACGCTTTAAAAATTTTTTTGGACACTTTATACCCCTTCGAAGAATAATTTCAACAGAAGCCCCGCTTGTCAGAAAGACAGGCGGGGGGGAGATTGGTGCCGGTGGTGTGGAACCTGATGGTTCCAACAAACCTGTTTTATGCTGTTGCCCTATGCTTTATCTGTTTTTTTATCTTAGAACATTACCGAATAATTCATATTATTTCTCCGTTCTTATAAAAGAAAAGAGAGCCAGATTTCTCCGACTCTCTCAAGTATGTGTCCTCAAACACATACCCCAATTAATAGATATAATATACCATATTATATTAAAAAATGCAAGCTTTATAGAAAATTTTTTAAAATTCCTATCCTTGAAGACAAGTCAGGATGAATAACTATAGACGCAACATTTTGATTCACGCTCTTTTTATACTCATCGGTTATTTTTTCAAATTCCTTAATAAAAGATTTTATTTCCGTTTTTGAAATATGTAATAACTTTAAATAATAACATATCAAAATAAGGTAGTCCCCTATTGTTTTGAAATTAATGTATGGCAAGCCTATTTCAATTTCCAAGCACCGTTTCATTGCTTTTGTTGGTTCAATATTTCCAAAACGTGTATCAAAAATTACCCCATTATGAGCAATAGCGTTTCTTAAGTCTTTTAAAGTATAAATATATTTGTATATCAATTCTCTATTTGTATCGCAAGAAGTGTTAATTCCTATCCTTTTAGATATATCATCTCTTACATCCTTTGTAAGACAAGATAATAAATATCCAAAATCTCCCATTGATATTATTTCAAACAAAGCCCATATAGGTACATCCGAATATCCTTTATTATCGTAAAAATGCGAAATTTTAGGATTTTGTTTTTTATATGCATCAAATATACTCGATTGTACCATTTTTTTCAAATTTAATTTTCTTTCTTGCAATTTTCTTTTTTGTTCATTCGTATACCCGACCGGTGCATTATTATATCCGCTAACTACTTTCTCAAATATATCCTGAACATTTTCAGAACCTGTATTCACAATTATACTTTCAAGAGCAATATTTTTTATTGCTGTTTCAATATACATAACTTTGCTATAAAATAAAGCTTTTAGAGCAGAATCATACTGTATTGTTGCATAAATCTCTTTGTAGGAAACTACCGGTAATTTTTTTGTGTATTTTTAAAAAATCTATATCCCTTATATCCATGAAAATATCCTGTATTAATAAGTTGACGTTTTTGTAAGCTGCCCGAAATATCAATACCGCTTTCTCTCAGATGTCGCATTAATCCGTCTGTTGTTTTATAACTCATATTCTTTGTCCCCCGTTGCCAATTTATGCCATTATATAAGACCGAAAACCTAAATCATAAAATTTACTTTTATAAAAAATAGTGCTTAATTGTATAACGATTTATTCTAAAACAACTATTTTATCTCATATATTTAATACTGCATAATATGATGTGATTCGACTTTTTCCTTTCATTAATAATTATAAAAAACATATTACTTAATGTCAACCTGTTAAAGTTTTTTATGATAAACTTCTTCTAAAGTAATTATTCTAAGTCACACCATAGCTATCTTTTTTAAGATTTTTAAAAACAAAAGGGACCACCCTCTCCATAATATACAATGGAGAGGGTGTCTTTTTTTACTCTCTTTCTTCTTTTACCTGTTTGACCACTACGCCTTGATAATCCCTTGCGCAATCATTGTAAGCAGACAGCCCCCTATCGCTGCGCCTAACGCTGTGACGATTGCGCCCGCAAACTTTTCCCACCAGTGCAGCGGACACTGCTCGATGGCGGACAGGCGTTCTTCCTGCTTGTCCAGTCGGTCATTATTGAGTTTCACAAGGTTCTTTATCTCGATGGTGAGCTTTTTCAAATCCTCGTTGCTTTCTTCCAACTGTTCCAACCGTTTTAAATCACGGGCAAAGCGTTCGTTCTGCTTTTCCTGGCGTTCCAGACAAAGCCTTTCCAAAACCGGTTCATTCGGCATAGTATCGCCTACTTTCTAAAGAAATCTTTGACAGATTCAACAACACCGGTTACGTTCTCTTTAGTGTACGGAATTTCCAGCTTGAGGAACGGGGTCAGATTTTTATCATCGTAGAACCAAGAATTTTTCTTGATTTTCTCGAAGTCGAAGGATTCTCTGCCGATGGTTTTGATTCCTTCAATATGCTTTTCAAAGTGATCCTTTGCGTCGGCGCGGTCGAGTACACAAGTCACATAGTGACCCAATCTGTCGCCTACATGACCTTCGGTGCGGAACGGAACGCAGCGGTTCTTTGCGCTCTCCTCGACTACCAGAACATAGTCGGGGTCTGCGTCGGCGATTGCGCAGAAGTTGAGGTTACCCCGCTCCTTTACATTGTTGAAGTTGTTTTTTCTCAGTTCTGCGGCGATTTCCTTGCCGAGCTTGCAGCTTGTTTCGTTTACAATGATGACCTTTTTATTTCCATAGAATGCGTTTAACATAATTTAACTTCCTTTCTTTTATAAAAACTACTGATTGACAAATTTTCTGATATTCGGATTGTTTTGAATCTGCTCTTTCATCAGCTCCAACGCTTCATCAACCCAAAGGCTGAACACGCTGAACGGGACGATGTACTTGATTGGCGGAAAGGCTTCGACCGCTAAATCATAGACGTATCTTAGTTTCAGCGCGCCCGTTCCGCTGCCCAAAAACTGCTCCGCCTGAGTGACCGCCCAGAGCAGCCATTCTTTGACGTTGCCTTTCATGCGGAAGTAGCCAATCAACAGCAGCAGCGCAAACGCTCCCACTGTGCAGATAATGCTTGCAATCTGGTTCATCTTATCTCTCCTTTCTTAAAGTATTGTCACAAACCCGCCGAAGCCTTTTTTCTTTAAATCATCGGCGGTTTTCTGCGC
>CAJJZS010000002.1 GCA_905197685.1 uncultured Oscillospiraceae bacterium
AATTTATTTTGATTATTCAATTTTGAAAAACTGAATACCTCAAAATCAGAAAGAGAGCGGCCAAGCACTTTGAGGGATTGGCCGCCTTGTCCACCCATCCAGCGGGACAGCGGGCGGAGGTCAAGGCCGGGTGTAAACCCGTTCATTTCAGCCTTGACGGTTGCCCGTTGTCCTGCTACTTTTCCGGGAGTGTGGCCACAACTTCGGGACACTTTGTCCACAAGTCGGAGCGTAGGACGAGGGACGGGGGCTTTCATATACCTGCCGCCGTTCTCTGAAAACAGCCCGATTTTTTGCTCATTCCCATTCGCAAAAATTCAGCCTGTTTTCCTGACGGAGCAAACGGGGCGCAAGAAGCACCGCACCCCGTTTCCTCCGTCAGCCACGCCAGCAGGTATAACACACTACACTTTGCAAGCAAAGTCGTGTGCCAAAGGGGGCACCCCTTTGGAAACCCCGGACAACAAAACAGGCGGTATGCTGCCCTCTCCGGGAGCATACCGCCGTTTGTTGTCAGCAGCCCGTTTCACGGTCTGTTTTCGCCCTTTGTAAAGTTTGGCGTTGTTAATTTCATCGGTCAAAGCTAACCTGAGAATATATTTGATTTCAATATCTTTAATCGGGCTGCGTTCCATCGCTAAAAGATAATCGTTTTTATCTACCTTACTCCAATCAATCACCCGATACAATTCTTTTTTCAGCATAAAATCCAGCCAGATTCTGGTGCTTCTGCCATTCCCTTCCCGAAAAGGGTGCGCAATATTCATTTCTACATACTTTTCAATGATTTCATCAAAGGTTGACTGCGGCATTTTTTCAATGTGATCAATCGCCGCTTCCAGATACATTACCGGAGCAAAACGAAAGTTTCCCTTTGCTAAATTTACCGTTCTCAATTTTCCTGCAAAGTCATAAATTTCCGAAAAAAGATATTGATGAATTTTTTGAAGCGACTCAAAACTTCCCGCTTTCATTTGGTCCAATTTCCCGTTTTCAAACAACTCGACTGCCCGCTTTTTACTGATTCGCTCCTCTTCCCTCGCAAGCTCCGCCGGGCTTTCAAGATTCAGTTTATTTTCTAAAGTCATATAAACACCCTTTTTTCTGTTCTTTGTTATATCTATTATAGCACAAAACAAAATCTTCAACAACGATTTGCCGTTTTTCCTCTCCCATTTTGCCACATTCTGTGATATGATATAAGAAAAAAGGAGTGAAAGACGATGACAGAACTTGCAATCGCAACCGACTATCGAGGAGAAGGAAAAAGTATGGAAAGCCTGCAAGATACGCTCAAAGCAATTTCCAAAGCAGGATTCAGCCACATCCATTGGTGTCATGAATGGGACGGTGAATACCTTTATTCTGTTTATGAAATGCAGCAAATTCGGGCATGGCTGCAAGAATACCGACTCAAAGTAAAAGCGGTTCACGCAACAAAGGGGAGCAAACGAAATGTCAACCGAACAGACGAACACTTTCGCAGAGATTATACCTCCGATTGGGAGTGTTGCCGAAAAGCAGGCGTAGAGCTGATTCAAAATCGAGTGGACCTTGCGGCGTATCTCGGCGCAGGTGAAATTGTCCTGCACCTCTATATCCCTTTTGAATCTATCGAAGAAGGAAAAATCCGCAAGTCAGACTTCTACTCTTCGGTGAAAAAGTCTTTTGACGAGCTTCTCCCCTATTGCATGGAAAAGGGAGTAAAAATCTGTATCGAAGATTTATTTGATATGCCCGAAAGATATGTAACCGAACTGTGGGATTGGGTTATTGAAAGCTACCCTGCGGCATTTATGGGAATCTGTTTTGACAGCGGACACGCCAACATGATTTGGCACGAAAATCTGCCGCAAGTTGCGCAAAAATATCGGGACAGAATCTTTTCTGTGCATCTGCATGACAACTTCGGTGAAAAAGATTCCCACATGATTCCCGGAAACGGAAATATTAACTGGGAAGAACTGATGAAAGCGCTTTCCTCTTCTGCCTATCGGCTGCCGTTGGTGTTGGAAACCGGCTGCTGCAAAGAAGAGGAAGAAGATTACCTGAAACAGGTTTATCAAGCCGGAGTTTGGCTCACCGAACTTTTTGAGGACAAAAATAATTTAAAGTAACTGATTTAAAGTAACCGAAAACAAAAAGCAGCGAGAAATCTCTCACTGCTTTTTATCTTTTCTCTGTGCATGACAGAATGTTGTTATACCAGTCTTTCCCGTTCCGCTTCGGTATAATATTGAGCCTGCGCGTGCCACAGTTCGTAATACTTTCCGCCTTCATCCGCTACCAGGCTCTGATGTGTTCCCTGCTGAACCACCCGGCCGTTATCAAATACGGCAATTTCATCGCAGAATTTACAGGAGGACAAACGATGGCTGATGTAAATCGCTGTCTTATCTCCCGCTATTTCGTTAAACTTGCCGTAAATTTCCGCCTCTGCAATCGGGTCTAACGCCGCAGTCGGTTCATCTAAGATAATAAACGGGGCGTCCTTATACAAAGCGCGGGCAATCGCAATCTTTTGCGCTTCCCCTCCGGAAATCTCAACGCCTTTTTCGTTTAAATCTTTATACAGATAGGTGTTTAATCCTTCCGGCAAAGACTGCAAGCGTTCTGCAAATCCGGCATTTTGTAAACAATGCTCTACCCGATTTTTATCATAATCGGAAGAACAAGCTACATTATCACCCAACGGCATCGCAAACAGTTTAAAATCCTGAAATACAATCGAGAAAATATTGATATAATCATCATACTTATATTTACGAATATCAATTCCGTTTAATAAAATCTGCCCTTCGGTCGGGTCATACAGACGGCAAAGCAGCTTGATAAAGGTTGTCTTGCCGGAACCGTTCATTCCGACCACTGCCAAACGGCTGCCGATGCGGAATTTCATATTGACATGGCGCAGCGAGTAGCTGTCGCTTCCGGGATAACGGAAAGAAACATCTTTCAATTCGATTTCATACTTTCTGTCCGAGCGTTTTTCTGTTGTCAGGCTTCCCTGATACATCTTGTTCGGAATATCCAAAAATTCGTAAACCGGTTTTAAAAATTCGCAGTTGGCTTTCATCGTTCCCACTGTCTGCAACATCTGAGAAATTCCCAAAAACAGGTTGGTAATCGCGCCGACATACTGTGTAACCGAACCGACCCCAAAAGCGCCTGCCCATGCTTTCAGGCAGACAAAGAGGTAAATAACTACCGTTAAAACAACCGACACAATCTGCGAAAGCGCCGCCAACAGTCCCATCGAACCTTTTCCTGCTTTTGCGATAGGGGAATTTGTGCCAAAAAAGTCTAATTTCTCATTAAAATAACGGCTTGCCACATTTTGGTACTGATTATAAATTCTTAAATCCAAAGCCCGTTTTCTGTCATTTGCCAGTCTACCGTAAAAATTAAAGAAACGATTGCCTAATTTTCCTGTGGACGAATATCTTGCCCAGTATTCCGAACATTTGTTTGCGCAAAACGGAGCAAGAAGAGAAATTGCAATCATCAGTCCGAAAATCAAAACAGTAAACAAGGGGTGGTTCATCACAGTCAGTTTTCCCGCGCTTTCCGGCACTTTCATTGTAAACAAACCGATGGACAGACCGATTCCTCCGATTACCCTTATCAACGCTGTCGATAATTCCTCGAAATTTTTGATTGCTTTCCTTAACCCCCAACCGGATATATTTCTGTTTTGCCAGATTTGAGAGTGCAGGTCATAGGTGTGCTGGTTATCAACATCGGCATAATCCATTTCAAGCATCTTATCGGAATAAATTTTAAAATCCATTACGATTGACGATTCATACTCGCAGTTTTTCCAGCGAAGAAGAACCCCGCTCACCAACGCCATGCCCGCCGCAGAAATAAGCTGAATCAAAACCAGTTGGAGCAGCCTTTGTGGGTCGCGTCCCCCTGCCAGTTCATTGATAATCTGCGCAGAAAGCCAGATTGTCACATAAGGTACCAAAGCGGTAAAGACGGAATAAAGAAGAATCGAAAGAAAAAACTTCGGACACTTTTTTTGCCAAATTCTCCACGCGCGCAGATTCATCTGTATTGCCTGACGATAAGAGGATAATTCTGTTTTATTTTTCTTATCTGCCATTTTCTTCTCCTCCTTCGATGCCTTCCGAATTTTCGGAATGTTCCTTGTAATATTTGCTCTGTACTTCAAACAGGTTTGCATATCCGCCTTTTTTCTCAAGCAGTTGTTCATGCGTTCCTTCCTCTGCAATCTGTCCGTGTTCCATAAATAAAATTCGGTCGCAGAATCGGGTAGAAGCCAGGCGGTGAGAGATAAACAACGATGTTTTTCCCGAACTCATGCTGCTGTATTTCATATAAATATCGTTTTCTGCGATTGGGTCCAATGCCGCAGTCGGTTCGTCCAATACCAGAATCGGCGCATCTTTATATAACGCTCTTGCCAACATCAGGCGCTGGGTCTGTCCTCCGGAAAGTTCCGTTCCGTCTTCATAAATTTCTCTGCCGATTTTGCTCTTTTCTTTTTCCGGCATTGCATTTACCTTTTCGACTAAACCCGCCTTTTCCAGACAATTCCAAACCTTTTTGCTGTCAATTTGCTCTACCTGTTGGGCAATGTTTTCCTCCACGCTCGCCTCTAACACAGAAAAGTCCTGGAACACTGCGCTGAACATTGTATAGTAATCACGGCGGTTATATTGACGAATATCTTCGCCGTTTAACAGAACGCGTCCTTCGGTTGGGTCTAAAAATCCGCACGCCAGCTTTACCAAAGTTGTCTTTCCGGCTCCGTTTAATCCGACAATCGCCAGCTTTTCTCCCGGACGAATGGTCAGGTTAATATGAGAAATCGTATCTTTCTGCGCTTCCGGGTAACGGAAGGATACATCTTCCAGACGAATTTCATATTCTTTTTTAGGGTCTGCTTTCAGTTCTTTTCCGTCCTCAAAGCGGAATTTTTCGTCCCATTCCAGCACTTCCCGAATCACCGAGATTTCCATGCTTTGTTTTCTTAATGTGGAGAATTTTTCTAAAATTCCGGTAATCCACTGGGTAAATCCGCTTACCGTATTAAAATAAAGTAAAAATTCCGATACCGGAAGTCCCTTTTCCAAAACCATCCAGATTAAATAAGCGTAGGCAATGCCGTTTCTGAGCAAATTTAAAATTAAATCAACGATATTGGTCCAAAGATAGATACTTTCCCGTTTTGCCAAAAATGCCCGATATACCCGCATGGTACTGTTCCAGACATCTTGCAGCCAGTTATCTAATCCGAAAATGCGAATATCCTTTGCAAAGGAACGATTGGCAGATTGATTAATAATGTAATCCAAATCCTTTGTGTAAGCCGCTTCCTCTTCCCGATGGCGATATCCCCACTCATTGATTCTGTTGTTGATCACATATCCTACTATTGTTGTAACCACAACAACTGCTGCCAAAATCGGATTTAAAAAGGATAACAAGGAAAGATAAACCGCAAAACCGATGAGATTGGTGATGATGTCTGCCCATGTTGTCCATATCGCTTCTGCTGCTTGGTCGTTTGAATTGGTTGCGCGGACAGCTTTTTCTTCCATTTGCATAAACTTGGTATCCAAAATATTCGGAAAAGAAGTGGTTGCCAGCTTTTTTTGGATTTGTCCGATGATAGAAACCCTGATTTCTACCCTGCCGAACATTGTATTTTGGTCAAAATATGCTTTTAACCCCGAAAACAGCATCAGCACTCCGCCAAAGACGGCAATCGTCAATACCAAATCCCACAGAGGAGCTACCGTTTCCACCTTGCTTAAAATTGCCGGAGCAATCAGCATTTCTGCAATCGTCTTTCCGGCAGTGGCTGCCGCTACCGCAACGCAAAGGAAAAGAACGCTCTTACGTGTTTTCCATGCGTTTGCAATCATAAAGCCGGTATTCTGCCACATATTATACCTTGGTTTTTCTGTTTTTTTCATTTGTTTTGTTTCTTTCATTTCTTTCACCTCTGGTTGTATCATAACATAAAAATTCGCCCCCGAAACATTTCGGGGACGAATTGCAGATATTGGGGGACGAATTGCAAAATTCTACTGTTTTTCAGGCTTTGCTTGCTGCGCTTTCCCATCGCTTTCGGAAAGCTGCGGAATTAAAATCTCGGTTGTAAATGCGCCGTCCTCGCTGTTGCGGCTTAAATAACCGTCCAACCGTTCGATAATGCTGTCAATCCGAATCAAACCGAACCCATGCCCTTCTCCCTTTGTGGTCTGAAACAGGTTGCCTACCTTTTTCTTCTTTTGGGAAGCGGTAAAGTTTGTAAAGGAGATATACAGCTGTGTGTTTTTCATATCCATATAGACGCGAATCAGACGATTTTCTTCCGGCAAAGCAAGGCTTGCTTCTATCGCATTATCAAACAAATTTCCGAGAATGACACATAAGTCCAGTTCCGACATGGTCAGCTTTACCGGAATGTGCGCATCTACCGACACCGTAATATCTTTAGACCGAGCCAACGAAATTTTGCTGTTTAAGATAGCGTCTGCCATCGCGTTTCCTGTTTTAACCACAGTATCTACCGTATTCAAATCGGTGTCCAGCTCATCAAGATAATCACAAATTGCCTGAAGGTCGCCGTTTGCCGCAAAGGCTTTCATCGTTTGGATATGGTTGCGGTAATCGTGCCGCCAGCCACGCATTTGGCGATACATATTTTCCACTTCCTGATAGTGGGTTTCAATCAGCTCTCTTTGATACTCCGTAATTTGACGGTCTACCTTTTTTGAAAAAAACTTCATTTCTTTCCCCTGTTTCCTGCCGCATTTTATGTATAAGAAATAATCGCTCGGTTTAACGGTTCATACGCGCCCCTTGGCAAAGGGAGAACTGTCCCGTCCGATAAATACACGTCTGTTTTTGTCACACGCTGAATATACTTTAGGTTTAAAATCATCGCTCTGCCCACCCTGCAAAAACGGTTATCCAGCTCTTTTTCAAACTCTCCCAAAGGACGCTTTACCGTATATTCCTTGTTTGCATAGATCGTAACATAATTCTGATGAACCTGCAAATAGCGGATTTCATAAAAAGCGATACGAATCATTTCGCCGGACAATTCCAAATTTAAACAGCGTTCGTTTTGTTTTAGCTTTTCCGCTGCGCGGTCCAATACGCCAAACAGTTTATCCTGTTTCACCGGCTTCATCAGGTAGTGCAGCGCTTCCACCTCATACCCTTCGGCAATATAATCGGAATACCCGGTAATAAAAACAATCTGAACGGTTTGATTTCCTGCGCGTATCTTTTTTGCCATTGTAACGCCGTCCATCTGCCCCATCTCGACATCCAGCAGCAAAATATCAAAGGCTTTTTCTTCCTCATAGCGAAACAAAAACGCTTCTGCCGAAGGAAACTGTTCCGTCAGTAAATCAATTTGACGGTCGGCTGCCCACGCTTGCAGCATTGTTTGTACATAGTTTAAATCTGTCGAATTATCGTCACAGATTGCAACACGACAAAGCATCTTTTTTTCCTCCCGTTTTTTCGTCTTTTTCTACTATGATTATATCACGGAAAGGTCGCTTCTTCAAGTATTCTAATCCGAATCCTCTGCCGTGCGGCTTTTCCTTCTTCATATTGTCCCGACAAAAAACAACGGAGAGCCGAACACAGCTCCCCGTTGCTTTTTGATATTTTTCTGTTTTAGAATCGGCTTATCAATCTGCCGTTTTCTAATGAAAAAACCCCGTCGCAGAGTGACAAAAGCTCCGTATCTATCCGATGAGTCACCTCAAACACCGTAACTTCCGGCAAAGAAAAGAGCATTCGTTCGATACTCTTTCGATTGTTATCGTCCAAAGCAGAGGTCGCTTCATCTAAGATAAGAATTTTCGGTTCTCTTAAAACAGCGCGGGCAATCGCAATTCTCTGCGCTTCTCCTCCGGAGCAGGAATCTTCCTTTAAGACTTCATTCCATCCGTTCGGCAAGTGCGAAAAAAATTCCTGCAATCCCAACTGAATAAATTGTTCTTTTAATTTCAAATCGGAAATCGGTTTTCCCAATGTCAGGTTGTTTCTGAGCGTATCCGAAAAGATGTGCGCTTTTTGCGGTAAATACAGTATTTCCTCGGCAGAAATATCATGCGGTATCGTAATGACGCCGCTGTCCGGAGAATACAATCCTCCCAACAATTTTGCCAGAGTTGATTTTCCGCTTCCCGACGCGCCGACAATGACATATTTTCCGCCTTGATTGGCAGAAAAAGAAAAACGAAAAATTCCGCTTTTGCTGTTCGGATATTGAAAGGAAAGGTTTTCTGCGGATATTTTATTGCCCCTGCGCAAAAAAGAAACGCTTTGTTCCTTGGTATATAAAATATCCTCACATTTTTTTCGCAAAGAACGGGTAGAGCGAATCTGCGCAAGAAAAGCGGGAACCTGTTCTAACGGAGCAACAATTCCCCCGATTAACTGAGAAATGCTGACAATTCCGCCAAGGCTGAGATACCCCTTTAGCACCAATGCCCCACCGAGTATCAGCGTACCTAAATAGGACACCGAACTAAAAAGCATGGAAATCCATGTTGCAAGATACAGGCTGTTTTCTGTTTTTGCCTGCTGTTTTCCCAAATTTTGGTTGCTTTGACCATGTTTTTTGAGAAAATACCCTTTCGCCGAACAACTGATTATGGTTAAAAATCCATTCAGGCTGTCTCCGACATCGGAAAAATAACATTCTCTTTTCTCGGAAAGCAATCTTTGATTTTGATCCAACCTCTTTCCCATCAGATGAGGGAGGAGAACAGAAAGCAGCCCCATTCCCAAGACAACTGCCGTAATGACAGGACTTAGCGCCGATACCGTAGCAAGCGACAGTAAAAAGCTCCATATCACACGATACAGTTCCAATTCTTTCATGAAATATCCTTCTGTAATTGCCTGACTGTCATTATTTAAAACAGAAAGATACTCTTTGTTTTTTTCACAAAATCGGGAATAAGAAAAGGATAAAATCCGCTCAAACAAACGGTCTTTCAGCAAACAATTTGCCCGGGTCAACAGCGCAACACGCAGAAAATGAACCAGCAGCAAACAAACAATATCTCCGGTTCCCAAAACAATCGCCCAAAAAGAAGCGTAAAGAAACCGTTGACTGTTCATCTGCATTGCCGCATCAAACAAAGGCTGAATCGAAAGGGCAAACGCAATCGAACAAAAACAAGAAATCGGGATAAAAACAAGATATAAACTAAGACAGACTTTTTGACACTTTAAATATTGATTCATGACGTACACTCCATTTATCATTTTGAATCGTTAGGTTGTCTGTCCCATTACAGATTATAAATCAAGCAGCTCATACAGATTCTCCTTCTTTCTTTTTTGAAAAGTCCAAGACAAAATGGAGTGAGTTTTTTGCCCTGTTTTTATAAAAACATTGTTAAAATAACGGTGATAATCCCTGCCACACCAATGGCAATCCCGCTCATCGCGCCTTCCACCTCGCCTAATTCCAGGGCTTTGCTGGTTCCCAATGCGTGGCTGCAAGTGCCGATGGCAATCCCTGCTTCCACCGGATTTTTTACGCGAAAAATTCGGATAAAAATCGGAGCCAATACTGCGCCGAAAATTCCGGTAACAATCACTGCCGCTACCGTAATCGGAACAATTCCCCCTTGCTGCTTGGAAATTTCCATCGCAATCGGCGTTGTTACGCTTTTGGGAATCAAAGAAGCGGTTAGCTCATCGCTCAGTCCAAAAAGCCGACACAAAATCAGAACGCTTGCAATCGAGGCAACCGAACCGGTAAATGTCCCCGCTAAAATGGGAATCAGGTTCTTTTTTAACACTTCCCATTGACTGTATACAGAAATTGCCAAGGCGGCAGTCGCCGGAGCCAAAAACATGGAAATGATCTGTCCGCCTTGTTGAAAATCTTCCAACGGTACGGAAAATACCTGAAGAAAAGCAATACAGATACAAATTGCAATCAAAAGAGGATTGGCTAACGGAGAACGCGTTTTTCGGTTGATCCACAGTCCGATTTCAAAAGAAAAGATACAAAGCACAATCCCAAACAACGGCGAAGAAAAAACAGAACTCATCTTATCTTCCCTCCTTTTTGGATTCAATCCGCATTTGCTGCCACCTGTTTTGCCACTTCATGACAAGACGAATGGTAAAGGCAGACACTGCAAAGGTAATGATTGTGGTAAGCAGACAAATCAACAGCAAGGGTAGAATCTTCCCTTTCAGCAGTTCGGTCTGCTCTATCAAAGCCACCCCGGATGGAATAAAGAAAAACGCCATATTCTTTAACAGAAAATCCGTTTTTTCCCGAATATGCTCCACCTTGAGCAGCCCTATTAAAAGCAGGAGAAACAGCAAAATCATGCTGATTACGCTGGAGGGGAAAACAAAGGGCAGCAACGAAGCAATCCATTCTCCCAACAAACAGATACCGAATACAATCCCAATCTGAACAAGCAGCTTTACTTTCATAAAAAACCTTCTATCTTTGATACACATTTGCAGCAAGTGTCCCTGCACAGATTTTTATTATAGCACAAACAGTTTCTTCGCTCAAGTTTTTTCTAAAGATAAAAGATAAATTTCAAGACAAAAAGGCAAGGGAAACCGTTTTCCCTTGCCTTCATTTCACTATGCCTGAGCCACTTCCTGGTCGCCCTCGGTTTTTGTTGTTTCTTCCGGTTCAGTCTGTTCCTGATTTTCAGGCTGCTCCTGTGTCTCCGGTGTAATTGTCTGCGGAACTTCGTTTGCAGGAGGAGGCGTCTGCTCCGAAATCTGCGGAATTTCCGGAACCGCGCCGTCCGGCGGGTCTTTAATTCCAACCAGCTGATAATTTCCCTCTACCTTTTTCATTTCATAAATCATATATTTGCTCGGTACAGGTTCGCCGGTTTCACCGCGGATACTCTGCATCCACTGATTGTCCGGCGCCAGATAGCCGACTGTCAGTTCAAACACATCTCCGTTACGGGTAATTTCTTCTACCTGAGGCGTATAAAGGACCGTTGCATCGACCGGCACATAATAGGTCTGTGTTTCCTCGTCAAAAGAATAAATTGACAGATAATCCTCAAAAGACTGATGCTTTAAAGTGACGCTGCTGCCAAACAACTTATTGCAGGCAACATCTACATCACTTTTGGGAACAGAAACCATATTGCCGTCGCCGATTACATATTTTTCATTGTTATCAATAATTGCCGACCAGATAGAAGAACGCAGCAAAGCCAAATCTCCCATTTCATTCGGGTCTTCAAACGGAACCGGGTCAAACATCAGAACAGGCAGAATGATATTTTCAAATTCTTTTTTCTGCTTGGAATTGTCAATCAGATTTTCGGTTGCCCGAACGCCGAATACAATCACGGTAATTAACCCGATGACTGCAAGCAGGACAAAAAATCCGCCAATCGGCACAGCCGCGGAATATTTTCGTTTTCGTGTCTTTTGACGCGCTTTTTCTTTTGCGGAAGATTTTCCCTGATTGTTCCTGTCTTTCTCGGAAACTGTTTTTTCTTTTCCGTTTAGGTTTATTTCTTCTTGCTTTGATTGCTGCAAAGAATCTTCCGAAGAAGAATTTTGTTCTTCTTGTTCTTCTGCCTTTTCGGAAGATTTTGCCTGTTCCGAATCAGGCATCTTAGCTTCCTGTTCTTTTTCCGACTCTTTTTCTTCGCCCTTTTCTTTTGGGGACTCCTGATTTTCGGCAGATGCCGGCTTTGATTCTTCCTTTAAGTCGGAAGCGGTTTCTTTTTCGGTTTCAGCGGCAGTTTTGGTTTTTTCTATCTTCTGCCAATCCTGCGTTCCCTTTTTTGCGGGTTTTCTTCTTGACATTACTCAACCCCATTTCATTCATGGTCTGCCGCCTGACACTGCGGCAGGATTTCTATTTTTAATTTTGTAATTCTCTGTTCGTCCATCGCAGTTACCGTAACGCGCAGATTGCGATACACAAACGATTCCCCTACCTGAGGGATATGTTCCAGCTGTTCCAAAGTCCAGCCGCTGACTGTGTTGTAATCGCTTTCAAAGGAACGGTTTTCCTCGTCCAGTTCCTCCATCAGGTCATAAACATTGTAGTCGCCGCTTACTTCATAAACGGAATCGCTTTTCTTTACCAGCTCTTCTTCAAATTCATCGTATTCGTCCCAGATTTCTCCAACCAGTTCCTCTACGATGTCCTCAATGGTGATAAGACCCATTGTGCCGCCGTAATCATCGGTAACGATGGCAAGGGGCATTTTTTCTTTGCGCAGTTTTTCCAACAAACGGGAAATATTCATCGTTTTGTGGACAAACAGGCATCTGGTCAGCAAAGAACGAATATCATGCTCTGTGTTGCTGATTTCGTCCTCCAAAATGTCGCGAACATGGACAAGACCGATGATGTTGTCAACTGTGTTTTCATAAACCGGAATACGGGAAACCTTGCTGTTTTTTGCAAGTTCCAAAATTTCTTCCCAGCTGTCTTCCACGTCCAAAGCAATCATATCGACACGAGGGGTCAGAATTTCCTGTACTTCAATCTCGTCCAATTCCAAAGCAGACTGAACAAGGTCGCTTTCCCTTTCCTCCAAAACGCCCTCATCTTCAATGGATTCCACAATATACTTTAATTCTTCTTCTGTTACCGAAGGCTTTTCGCTGTCTTCGCTTCCGGTAAATTTTGCCATAAAGCGGGCTAATGCGTTCAAGATTGCCACAAGTGGTTTAAAGATAACCATCAAAACGCTGATTGGACCGGAAACTGCCATTGCAAGGGAATCCGCATTGCTTTTTGCATAATTTTTCGGAAGAACCTCGCCGCAAATCAAAACAACAACAGTCATAACAACCGTTGATACTGCCGCGCCCTTTTCTGCACCCAACAGTACGGTAAAAATAACCGTTGCAAGAGATGCCGAAGCGATGTTTACAATGTTGTTTCCAATCAGTACCGTAGAAATCATGCTCTCATAGTTTTCTGCGATACGCAATGTTTTCGCGGCTTTTTGATCTCCGTTTTCCGCCATGTTTTTCAAACGGATCTTGTTTACACTGGTTAATGCTGTCTCCGACCCGGAGAAAAACGCCGAAAGCGCCACACAAATCACTACCAATAAATAAGATAACCCGCTGCTACTGTCCAAAATTCATCAGCTCTACTTTCTTTATGATTTATATTCTGAAGCGCAGTTGCGATACTGCCGCTCAGTCTGTATTTTATTTTATCAGAATTCTTCTTATTTCACAAGTTTTTTTGTGATTTATTTACATTGATTTCATACCTTTCCGACTTTATCAGAAAAAGGAGCGTTCGTTTTCTTCGGTTTGCTTGCGTTTTTTCTGTTTTTTCTTTCTTTTCTTCCTTTATATTATGTTTTTTTAATCCTCATGACAAAAACGGACACCCTCGAAAAGTCGAAGATGCCCGTTTTTGATGAGAGTGCAAGAAAGGCAGTAGTGATACCTTCAGTAGAAATCAAGTTAATGTGTACCGTCCACCAAAACAGCTCCCTGTTCTTTCAGGCGGTCGGCAACCCGCTGAATGGTGGGACATCGGGAAGAATCTTTTTTCTTGGTGCAAACGCCCATATGAACCGCATCGGGACGGATACTCAACAGGCGTTCTACCTTTTCCTCCATTCCCTCGTCCCAGATTCCTTCCCCGTTTTCATCGCAGCCGTTACACTGAAAAAATGCTTCCAGCTCAATCGGCTCGTCCAAATATTGTTCAAATGTCTTTGTTTTTTGATTAAACGCCTTTAGACAGGCAGCTCCCGTACAAACACGGCTTGCCTTCTTACAGGTTAATATCACAATCTTTTTCATCGTTTCCTCCTGATTATCCAATCGGATTTTTCTCCTGTTTCCGGTGCTGCGCGTGGTATAAAATATGGATTTGTCCCTGATAATCGGTATAAAGTTCTGCATCTACTTCGTAAATTTCACGAATTAACTCCGGCGTTAAAATCTCTTTCGGTGTTCCCTGCGCCACAATTTCTCCTTTTTTTAAAACATATAAGCGGTCGCAGTACATCGCCGCAATATTTAAGTCATGGATTGCCGAAATCACAGTGCGGTTTAACCCTTTTACAATATCCATCAGTTGAAGCTGATATTTGATATCCAAATGGTTGGTCGGTTCATCCAAAATCAAACACGGAGTTTGCTGCGCTAAAGCGCGCGCCAAAATGATTCGCTGTTGTTCGCCGCCGGACAAAGTGGAAAAGGAACGATCTTCAAAACTTTCCATTCCCACCGTTTTTAAAGCATCGCGGACAATCCGGTAATCCTGCGCATTATCCCGTTCCAAAGCCCGTTTGTGCGGAGCGCGTCCCATCAACACAACTTCTTTTACGCTAAAATCAAAATTATAGTAGTTGTGCTGCGCAACTACGGCAATTTTTCTTGCCGATTCGTTGACGCGGTAGGTATGCAGCTCCTGCCCGTCTAAATAAATTGCTCCTCCGGTCGGAGAAAGAACGCGATAAACACACTTGAGCAGGGTACTTTTTCCGCTGCCGTTCGGTCCGATTACTCCGACAAATTCCTTGTCATTGATTTGAAGGTCAATCCCCTTTAAAATCTCCGCGCTGCCTAATACTGCGCGAAGCTGTTCTGTTGTAATCTGCATTACTCTTTTCCTCCAAATCCGTACTTCTTCCGCGCCATCAAATAGATAAATACCGGCGCGCCCACCAAAGAGGTGAGAATACCAATCGGAAGTTCGGTGCGTTCCAATAAAACGCGGCACAACACGTCCGCCCATAACAGGAATAACGCCCCCAGCAAAGCGCACAGCGGAATCAACTTTTTGTGGTCTGTTCCGAACAGCATACGAACCATATGCGGGATAATCAATCCGACAAACCCGATAACACCCGCCGCATAAACGGAAAAGCCGACCATCAAAGAAGCGACAACCAGATAGATAATTCTGCGGTGATGCAAATCCGTTCCCAAAGTAATCGCGGACTCATCTCCCAAAAGCATCAGGTTTAAAGTGCGGTATTGGCTCCAGAAAAACAGGATACCGACAGCGCCGGTAATCAGCAAGATCACGTTGGTTTCCCAGTTTGCCGCGGCAAGACTTCCCATTGTCCAGCGAACAACGGCATTTACTGCGCCGGAACTGTTGTTCTTTACATAAAGTAAAAAATTAGAAAGAGCGCCGCAGATAGAAGAAAGCGCCGTTCCTGCCAAAATCAGCTTCACCGAGGTTGCTTTCCCGCCGACATTAGCAAGAAAAATAACGCCGACAGAAACCGCAAACGCTCCCAAAAATGCCATTACTCCGACATAGCTTTCTCCGAAAGCCACTCCAATCCCCATCAGAATCGCTAAAGTGGCTCCCAAAGAGGCTCCCGAGGAAATGCCCAGAACATAAGGGTCTGCCAGAGGGTTTTTCACAATCGCCTGCATAACAACACCGGCAATCGCCAAACTGCTTCCGATTGCGATGGCAAGTACCAGACGCGGCAACCGGACAAACCAGACAATATCGCTCATACTGCCCGAACCGTAAACCTGAGCGTCTCCGATTCCGAACAGTTTAAACAAAATCACGCGATAAACATCTCCGACCGCCAAATCTACCGACCCTATCGTAACCGCCCACAAAAGGGAAAATATCAATGCGGCGGCAAGGAATAAAATTGCCGCGATATAAATCGGCTTTCCTTGAAAAATGCCGTTTTTTAAATCTACTTTTTTCATCGGTTTTCCCTATCGGATTACTGATACAGTTCCGGATAAAGATTGGTGGAAATATCCAAAATGCCGTCCAATGTTCTTAAACCGGAGCAATAAATTCCGGAAAGGTTGATTCCGAATACTCTGTTATTTTTTACAGCGTCTAAAGATGCAAATTTCGGATCTTCGGTAATCAGCTTTGTAATATTTTCGCCGTTGTACTCGGTGTCGTTTACATCGTATCCGTCATACCATACCATAAAAATTGCGTCCGGATTTGCGGCAATCAAATCTTCTGCGCTGATATTGCCGTTTTCACCGTGTTTGCCGACAATCAAGTCTGCTCCGCCGTTTACCGCTACGTTTCCGCCCAGAGTATCTTCACCATATACTCGATAGGTTCCGCCTTCATCTTCCAGAACTGCCGCAGTCAGTTTTTCTTTGCCTTCCAGATGTTTGTTTACTTTCTCAACTTCCCCCTTAATCTGGTCTACCAAAGCCTGCGCTTTTTCTTTCACATCAAAGATTTTTCCGATTGTTAAAATATCTTCACATTCTTCATTGATTGTCTGCGGGTTTTCTGCTGCCGGTCCGCGGCAAGCGCTGTTGAGCGACATATAAGTACCGACTCCGCGCTCATGCCAGAATCCCACATCTCCCAGACGCTTGTCATCAAAGGTGCTGTACCAACCAATGATGCAGTCCGGCTCCAATGCGATAATTTCTTCTTTGGTCGGCATACTGTCATAGTAGTTGATTTTTTCAAACTCGTCTTTCAGGTCTTCCCTGATTTCTCCGTCCAATCCGTATGCGCCGACAATTTTATCACCAAGTCCCAGCGCAAGCATCGCTTCGATATTGTTCTGGTTTTGTACCCAGACCTTTTCCGGAGCCTTTTCAAAGGTGAAATCAACCTTTTCCTTTGCATAGTTATAGGTAGTAACAGTAAGCGGATAATTTTCGCTTACCTGAGCTTCCGGAGTCTCCTTTTGCTCCTCCTGTTTCGGAGTGTCCTGCTGTTCTGTCTGTTCCTGTTGAACTTCTGTCGGAACTTCTTCCTGTTTTTCGCCGGAGCCGCAGGCAGTAAAACTTGCTGCGCACATTGCGGCGCATAAGAAAAGCGCAATCATTTTTTTCATGGGTACAATCTCCTTTGTTATGTAAAAAAATAAACCGCAGAACTCTAAAAAGTCCTGCGGTTGGCAACAAAAACGAATTTCCGAAAACCGATTTTCGATTTAAGGAAAAACAAAGGCGACGCTTCTTGAGTCCGAAAAAGCATCGTTATCCAACCTTTCTGCAAATGTATTCTGACTCAGACGTCCTCATGATTTCTCAAGCCTTCCCGGAACCAATCTTTGTTCCAGTGACCGGAATTTCTTCCATAGAGAAAACACTCTGTCATTACAGCAGCGTTCCTGTGTGGGAATTTCACCCAACTTCCTGTTTTCCTTTTCCGTTTTTAGAAGGAAAAACAAAATTTGCAGAACAGGCTTTATTCAATTCTCCCTTATTATACCCCTGTTTTTGATAATGTCAAGTAATTTTTTCAAAAAAGTTTTTCTTTTTTTTAATTATTTTTTCTGTTTTTTACAAAATCTGTCTTTTTCTTTTTCAATTTCAGGCGGTTTAAGGAACCAAAATCAATTCACAGGTACAATCCGAAAACTGTTTGGCAAGATTTCGGTTTACCGATTGCGTCATTTCTCTTAGCTCGTCAATCGAACAGCTGGACTGCTTTACCTCAAAGTAAACAGCCACCCAAAGATGACGCCCCGTCCTTGTAATATCAAAAAATACAGGATAAAAATTACTTTTCTCCAAAACCTGATTGCAGACTGATTTAATCTCCTCCACCGTTTCCCGATCGGGAGAAAACAGAAAAATATCCCGCATGGTATTCCACAGCATTTTAATATTGTCCGGCAGCATAAACAACACAATCAAAACGGTAATCAACTGGTCAAAATAAGGAGCTAAAAAAGCAAACGGGGTGTTTTTCAGAAAAACGGAACCAAAAAAGGCGACAGCCATTCCAAAGCTGTAAGCAATATCCTGTTTCCAGCCCAGAATCTCTGCATTAACGGTTGGTGAAGAAAGAGAGCGGCTTTTATTTTTCATCACCTTAAAGACAACAATGCTTCCTATACATAAAACAAACTGAAAAACAGAAATCTCCACCGCGTTTACCGGATTTCCTCCCGATAAAGCGGAGTCAACCACCTCTAAAAGGACGCTTGCTGTCACAGAAAGCATCATAAATCCTTTAATAATCAAAAAGATAGACTCCACCTGAAGATAGCCAAAGGGATATTTTTCCGAAACCGGCTGATGGAACAGCGGAGTTAAAAACAAGGTGAGGGCGACAAATACCAATTCCGACGAATCATACACCGCATCCATCAGCGAAGATTGTGAATGGCTGTAAACGGCGAAGACTAACTCTGCCAAAGCAAACAACAAACCTGCAAAAAACGATAACTTTAAAATGCTTTTTTCTCTTTTTTCTGACCAAGATGTCATGATATAACCTGTCTTTCCGATGATAATAATGATAATAATACCCGAAAAAGAAAGACCTCCGCATGAAGGTTTTTCTCTTTGTCCTTATTTTGTTAACCCAAATCCTGTGTTTCGGTCAGCAAAATCTGCGGGTTTTCAAACGATTCCAATTCCAATACCGCAATCTCATTTTCACCACGATGCAGCAGCGGAGCCGGAAGATAGAGTGTTTTCTGAGGTCCGGCAGTGTTCCAGTATCTGCCCAGATGAAAACCGTTTATGTAAACATTTCCCTTTGTAAATCCGTCCAGACGAACAAAGGTATCGCTGTCGGCTTCTTCCAGAACAAAGCTTCCCTTTAAAAATGCCGGACAGCTGTGTTTTTCTGTAATCGGCTGATAATTGAGCTTATCTGCCGTATCGCACGGTAAAGAGTACATCTCCCAGCCAAACTGGAACTGACTGCCGATTTTCACTCCTTTCAGGATTCCTTTTTCATCCCAAAGCATTGGTCCGTAATTGATTCTTCCCATATTTTCTACCAAAACGGACAGCTGCGCCGTTTCTCCCTGTTTCAGAGAAATTTTTACCGAATCCATGCGCTTTCCGGTGCGTTCCTTGATTCCAACCTGTTTTCCGTCTATATAAAGAATTGCGCGATCGTGCAAACCGTCAATCACAATTTCATTTTCCTCAAACGGACCTTTTAAAGTTGTTCGATAAAGAACATATCCAAAATCCTGTCCCAGTTCTTCCATTGTCATGGTGTGCGCGCTGCGAACAGGTTCCGGTAAGTTTTCAAATAATAACGCCTGATGCGTTAACGGAATTGTTCCGTATGTTTTTTTGGGCAGATTGCCCACCTGCAAATCGGGCGCTTTTCCAAAATGTTTTTCCGCTACCGCTTTGATGGCAAAATACTTTTCGGTTAAGTCGCCGCACTCGCTGACAGGGCAGTCATAGTCATAGCTTGTTACGGTCGGCTGATAGACCCCGTCATGATTTGCCCCATTGGTAAAGCCAAAGTTTGTGCCTCCGTGGAACATATACAGATTTACCGCTCCGTGGTCGGTAAGCATTTCATCCAAAGTTGCGGCAGTGTCATCGCTGCGGCGAACATGATGTTCTTCATACCAGTGGTCAAACCAACCGTTCCAAAATTCGGTACACATCGCCGGCTGCTGAGGGCGAAAAGCGCGCAGAGCGTCCAGATTTTTCTTTCCGTTGCTTCCGAAATTTGCCGTTGCCAGATATTCCGGCAGACTTCCTCCGCCCAACATCAGATTATTCGGACCGTCTGAGGTAAAGAACAGCTCGTTAATTCCGTTATCTTTATAAATCTGCGCGATTGCCCGCAGATAATCTTTATCGTTTCCGTAGCTTCCGTATTCGTTTTCTACCTGAACCGCAATAATATTTCCGCCGTTTTCTGCAAAATACGGCTTTAACTGCTCAAACAATCGGGTATAATAGGCGCGAACCTTCTCTAAAAAGAGTTCGTCCATGCAGCGCAGATGCAGCTTTTGGGTCAGCAGCCAGGACGGCAAACCGCCGAAGTCCATTTCCGCGCAGATATACGGTCCCGGACGCAAAATAACATATAATCCCACTTGCTGCGCTGTTTTAACAAAGCGCGCAATATCCAAACCGCCGCTGAAGTCAAACTGCCCTTCTTTTCGTTCGTGCAGATTCCAGCAGGTATAGGTTTCCACCGCGCGAAAACCGCAGGCTCTCAGCTTTTTGAGCCTGTCCTCCCAGTAGTCGGGAACAACACGAAAGTAGTGAATGGTTCCCGAAAGCATCGGAAACACTTCCCCGTCCAGATAAAAATTTTGATTATCATAGGTCAATCTGCTCATTCTGTTCCTCCATCCTCCGCTGTGCGGAATATTACCCTTCCAGTATAAACAATTTTTGTTGATTTGTCTACCGATACAACAGATTTTTATATTTTATTAAATTTTTACTCTGTTTCTTCTGATTTTTTATTATTTTTTCTGATTTCATCTTTTCCCGTAAAAAGAGGAAAAAAGGTATTGACTCTGGTGTAACACCATAGTTTATAATCACTTTCTGTGAGTAATTCCGGGATTTTGACTGTTATTTTTTATCCAAAAAAGGAGGAACCAAACGATGATAAAAACCCAAGAGAAAGAAGAGTTAAGCCGAAAATTTTACCGCTATGTTCTTCCCTCTATGATTTCTATGCTGCTGAGCGGATTTTATTCCATGATAGACGGGATATTTGTAGGAAATTCTGTCGGCAGTCAGGCGCTTGCCGCCATTAACTTAGTTTATCCGATTCAAGCCTGCATGAATGCAACTGCCTTCGGATTGGGGGTGGGCGGCGCTGTATTGATGAGCAAATATCTCGGACGGGAGGACGAAGAAGAAGCAAACCGTTCCATGGGCAATACCCTTTCCGTTTTGTTTCTTGCAGGAATTGCCTTGATGGGATTTTTCTGGCTGACAAAATCCTTTTTTATCCGTATGCTTGGAGCAACCGGAGAAATTGCTTCTTACGCAAACGATTACATCTCGGTGATTATCCTGTGCGGACTGCTCCCCGTTCTTGGCAACGGCATCACTCCGTTAATCCGAAATCAGGGAAGAACGGTTGCCGCAACCTTATTTATGAGTTCCGGTTTAATCACCAACATTGTTTTGGATTATGTTCTTGTTTTTCGCATGAATATGGGGCTGCGCGGCGCAGCGATTGCAACGGTGATTGCGCAGGGCGTTGTCGCTTGCTTTAACTTAACCTACCTGTTCTTCAACAACCGAACTGTATTTTCTGCGGACAGATTAAAGCTGAGCGCAAAACGGGTAAAACAGATGGCTCGTATCGGAATTTCCCCCTTCGGTCAGACCCTGATTCCTTCCGTTGTCATTGTATTAACCAACTGGCAGTGTATTCGATACGGAGGGGACGATGCTTTGGCTGTTTTCTCTCTGATTTCCTATGTTTTGGCATCGGTTCAGCTGCTTCTTCAGGGAGTGGGTGACGGAATCCAGCCGCTGCTCAGTTTTTATTACGGAGCGGGAGAAAAGAAAAAAATTCGCTTTTTGTTCCGAAAAGGCATGATATGCGCAGTATTTATCTCTTTACTGACTGCAATCGGAGTTGCTTTCGGTTCCGACCAAATTGTTGCATTGTTCGGAATGAGCGGCAGCCTTGCAGAAGAAGCATACCCTGCGCTTGTTATCACCGCCGCATCCTTTTTATCGGTCGGTCTTTCCCGCTGTATCAGCGCGTACTTCTATGCCGTTGAAAAGACCTCTGTTTCCACATTCTTAGTTTATCTGGAACCGTGCGCCCTGTTCCCTGTCGCCTTATATCTTCTTCCCGTTTTCCTGGGATTAAACGGGGTGTGGATTGCTTATCCGGCAGCTCAATTTGTCCTTGCGCTGTTGTGTGTAATCCTCTATTTTAAAACAGAATATCAAACCGAACTCCGTTCTTTCCGCTCTCCTTCAAAAGGCGAAGCATAAAAAATCACCCCTGTATCCGCTAAGATACAGGGGATTTTTTGGTTTTATTTCCCTTTTGATTTTCTTTTCGGAACAGGAAGCTGAGGATAGATTTGCTCCAATAAATTCAAAATGTCAGCCTTTTCTGTTTCTATATCCAAAAGAATCATCTCTTTTGCGCCGCTGTATGGGATTTCATACACTGCGCCAAGCAATCTTTTTGCCGCTTCTGTCGGCTTTATCAAAACACGATTATCATAAATTCCGCCAATAAGCTTGTCCCGATAATAGATAAGATACTCCCCCATCATCGGGCGAAACACGATTCCTTCTATTGAGAAAAACCGTTCCTTTACAAATTCCAGATATTCTTTACTTGTCGCCATTTTCCCCCTCCTCTTTATCGGATGGTTTTTCATCTACCACCGGAAGAAAAAGCTCGGCATAATAATGTTCCAAATCTGTATAAGACACCATTGGAATCTCAATCATCAAAAGCTCATGCTTTACGGTAAGATGATGTTGCTTTGCATAAAGAAGCATTTGCTCAATCTCTCCTCCCTGCAAATCTGCATTGGAAAGACGAACCACACTGTGCAAAGCCTTTGTTCCGAAAATTTTTCTGCTTTTTTCCGATTTTCCTCCCAAGCGTTTTGTAATTTTGCTGTCCATCAACAGCATGGTGCGCAGCGGAGTTCCCAGAGAAAGATCTCCGTTGGATTCACTTTTTACCGCATATTCTCTGGCAAGCTGACAAAAAACATACTGGTCATAGTCCATTCTCGAAACCTGTTCCAAATACTGCGCCATATTGTCTTCCCTTTGCTCGAATAAAATGTCGCTTTCCGGGAAAAAAATAACGTCAATTTCCTGCGCCTGCTGCCGGATTCGCTTTACCAGAGATTCAACGTGTTCAATCCGCTTTAAAATCTGTTGTTGATAGCGAATCGTTTTTTGCGTTTCCTGCCGTTTTTCTTCCAACAAATCGGTCAGTTGCTTTTCGTCGCTTCCCTGATAAATTTTACTGATTTGCCCGATACTCATTCCTAAACTGCGGTAATAGCTGACATCAAGCAATTCCATAATCTGGTACATCGAATACATTCGGTAGCGGTTATCGGGATTGATTGCGGGATGCACCAACCCCTTTTTTTCATAAAAACGCACCGCGTCAATTCCCAGTCCCAACATCTGCGCTACCTGGGATATAGTGAACATTCTTTCCGTTGTTTTTCCCTCCCCTCGGATTTTTCTCGGGACAAGTGTTCTGTCGGTCGGTTTATCAAAAAATCCGCCGCTTCTTTGAGCAACTCGCGCTGATTCGGCAGCCTTTCTTCCATACAAAATTCCAAAAGCTGTTTGAGTAAATCCCCCACCGCTTTTCCCGAAGGACAACCCAGCTCTAACAAATCGGAGCCGGATATCTCCAGTTGAGAAAGAGAAAAAACACCCTCTCTTGCCTGTTGCAGTAATTTTTTCTGCTCTTCTGCACCAATCGGGTTTTCTGCTGCAACAATACGCAAAGCCTCTCGGATTCTTTGTTCGGGAAAACGATTCAGCAACACTCTAAAATCATACACCGTATCTGCCTGCGCCGATTTTATCTGAAAAAGCTGTCGGGCTCGACGAATCTCATCGGCAGGAAAGCGCAGAGAGGATAACGCCTCATCTGCGCAAAGGTTTTCCTGTTGATAAAGCCAGCACAGGCGAAGAACCGCATCACTTGGCAAAAGTACCATCTTTTCTGTCTTACCGTGCAAAGAAAGCTGCGGTAAAATCTGCTTCCAAACCTTTGGACAAAGTTGCAGAATACGAGCGACCGCTTTTCCCGTCAGCAATTTGCAAAGCTCGACACAGATGCGTTCGGCAGAAATCGTTTTTAGCAGCTCCGCTTTCTCTTCGGCGGCGGCAATCAATTCGTCGTTTGGCTGAAAATCCAAGACAGAACAAAAACGCAGCGCCCGCACAATCCTCAAGGCATCTTCCTCAAAGCGATTTTCTGCTTTTCCGACACAGCGAATGATCCCTTTTTTTAAATCTTCACAGCCGTTAAAACAATCCAGCAATCCCCGCTGCGGGTGATATGCCATCGCATTTACTGTAAAATCGCGTCTTTTTAAATCTTCCTCAATACTGCGTGTAAAAGAAAGCGCAGCCGGGTGACGGTGGTCGGAATTTTCCTTTTGAAACTGTTCCACACGATAGGTGGTAATTTCATATACGATGTTGTTTTCTATTACTCCGACCGTTCCGTGCTTTTGTCCGTACAGAAGCAGCTGTTTATCCGAAAAAATTTCTGTCATCTGTTCCGGCGTTGCAGAGGTGGTCATATCCCAATCGGAGGGCTGTTTTCCCATCAAACTGTCCCGCACACAGCCTCCTACCACCCAACAGCTTTCTCCGTGCGATTCTATTTTTTGCATAAGCCGAAGGGCAGCTTGAGGGATGGAAATTTTTTTCATCTTATCCTTCTCTTTCATCTATCTTTTGCAGCTCCAACAAATATCCGTTCGGGTCATGGCAGAAAAAGGAATAGACCGGAAAGGTTTTGTGGTGCTGCGGCGGCTGCACTGTTTCCACCCCTTGCTCCAAAAAGGAACGGTATCTTCTGTCCACCTCTTCCCTGTTTTCACAATTTAGGGATAAACAAACCCCCGTCGCCAGTTCTCTGCCGTCATCGTAGCGGCAAAATCCCCAATAGCCTTTGCCGCAGTCTAAAATAACGCATTGTCCCATTGTTTGAAAAACACGAAGCCCCACAATTTTTGTATAAAACTCAATCGTTTCTTCCAGATTGTTTGTCGGTAAAAAAGTAATACAGGATTCTATCATTGTCTATTCCCCTTTTCCTTTTATTTTATCCCTGCTGTTTTTATCATAACAAAAATGATTCCTCAAAGCAAGAGAAAAACTCCTTCTAAAACAAGAAGGAGTTTTTGCCTTACTCATGTTTAATTGCTTCCAAAGCGGAAATTTTAACAGCGCGGTTTGCCGGATAAAATCCCGAAACCAAGCCGATAATGGTAGAAAAAACAATCGCTGCCACAATCAGCCACGGAGGAATCATGGAAAGCTGCGTGCTGCCGCCCACCATTCCCATTCCGCCCATCATTCCGGAAAGAAAACCGCCGTTTTCTCCGCCTAGGCTGCCGGTCATCGCCATATAGTTGAGTACCTTTGAAATCAGCATACTGATACCGACTCCCGCTACTCCTCCGCAAAAACCGATTAAACCCGCTTCCATCAAAAATACAACGCGGATATTGCCGATTTTACAGCCCAACACCTTCATTACGCCAATTTCCCTGGTTCTTTCATAAATAGACATAATCATGGTGTTGGTGATGCCGATTGCCGCTACCAACAAAGAAATTGCCGCAAGGCTTCCCAAAAACAACTGTTGCTGCTGCATTTGTTTTTGCATCGGCTCACGAACAGAATCCAAAGAATAGGTTTCAAACCCCATATCCTGAATCATTTTATCTACCTGAGATACCAGGTCAATATTTTCAACCTTTACTTTTACCTGAGTATAATTGCTTAGTGTGTCCTCGGTAGATTGCTGCCCCTGTTTATTATCGCGTATTTTGTTGACGCGCTTATATTCTTTATACAGTTCCCGCAATTCCCGCACATCAATAAAGGAACCGTAGCCGGTTTCCCAACCCAGGCTGTTATTTTCCTGAAGGATACCCGTTACATGAACTTCTCTGGTAACAGTCGGATATTTCGGTTCTCCCTTATCGTCATACTCCATTGATTCCAGCTTCATAGTCATTTTATCCTGAACCGGATTGACAAACGGATCGGGTATTTTTCCGTTTTCATCGGGATAAGGGCTGACCTGATTGTTTCTCCAACTGCGTTTGGTATCGGTAAAATCGTACGCTGCCTGACTGCCCATCATAATGTTGACCGTCTTTTTCGGATTGGAGCTGGCTGTCAGCAATTCTCCCTGCTGAACCTCATAACCGAAATACGGAAGCGCGTCGGAATAAACCGCTGTCATATTATACATCTGCATTTCGTAGCGGTCATTTCTTCCCGAGGTAATCTTCATATTCATATTCGGCAGATTAGCAAAAGGGGTAACTGCCACCACACCCTCCAGCTGAGAAATTTGAGTAAGCGTTGTATCGTCCAGTTTGGGTTTATCCTTTGAACTTCCGTAATTTTGAATGGTGATCTGGGTCAAATCCCCCATCTGAGCAAGCGATTCTTCCATCGCCTGCGTCATCGCCAATCCCAGAGAAATCATCACCACAATCGCGCAGGTTCCGACCACAACGCCGGTCATGGTCAACAGCGTTCTTGCCTTGCGGCGGAGCAGATTTCTCATTGTCATGGATATTAAATCAAACAGTTTCATCGTCGTCCTCGAATTCTGCTGCTGCTTTGCGTTTCTTAATGACTGTCATCGCAATCAGAATAACAACGATACAGCCGCCTCCGACCACTACCCACATCTGCCAGCTGTTTGGATTTTTGACCTGCTGCCAAAATCCCGCTCCGGAATCTCCGACCGTTTCCGCGCCGTCCATTCCGTCCATGCCGCCCATATCCATACCGCCCATTACCATATTTCCTGCCATCATATCGTCCTGAAGAGCTTCATTGATGGTGGTGGCAAACGGAACGCTGACTGTGCGCACATTTCCTGCCGCATCTTCATAGGAATAGGCAATTTCGCCGTTCAGCGGACCTGCGGTATCGGGAATGATAGAAAATTCAACATCGCCCGAGGCGCCCGCCGCTACATTGCCGATATGGTTAATTTTGCCTGCCCCGTTAAAATCGCCGACCAAGGTTGCCGAAAGGTTGTAAATTTCTCCGCGGCTTTTGTTGACATATTTTCCGGTAATGTAAATTTCTTCTCCTACCGTACTTTCCAGCAAATCTTCTACCGGGTCTGCCTCAAAGCGATCCGGCTGAAGGGTGGGAACCGAAATTTGCTGGCTCATTTCCCCCTTTTGGCGGGTTCCGTTTACTACATACTCATAGCTGAACGATACGTCAATCGGATGAGTTTTTGCCTCTGCGTTGGGCAGAACGGATACTGTCACTGTCTTTTCAAAGGTATCGCTTTTATTGATAATCGGGAGGTAAAAGACATTGGTAGAATCCACAATCTGAAGTCCCTCTCCCGGAGCTATCTTGATAATAATATTTTCCAAATCAACCTGTTGGCTGGTATTTCGGCAGGAAAAGGTAAGCGGAAATTCCGACCCTGCCGCAATCTGGCTTTGACCGCCGAAGGAAAATTCCTGCAAAACAAGGTACGGTGTTTCAAAATTGGTGGTTGGCGGGGTATTTTGGTCATCTTCATCTTCGTTTGGTTTTTGATCCCCATTACCATTCCCACTATTTTGGTCATTGTTTCCGTTCTGGTTATTATTTCCGTTATTGGAGTCGCCGTTTCCGTTTTGGTTGTTATCTTCGTTTTCGTTTCCTCCATTGTTGTCCTGATTTCCGGTTCCGTCTTTTATCTCCTGACCGTTTGGTTGAAACAGGCTGTGGTTATCCTGCTCTTTATCCAACTGATCTTTATCTCCGTAGGTTCCGTTATGGGTTAAGCCGGTATCCTTATCGGTAATTGTGGTTTTATCCTTCGGCTTTTTTACCGTTAAATCCAATTTTGCTTTGGTAAAAGTAAAGCTGAGGGTTACTGTGTGCGTCTTAATATATCGTTTTGGTTTTGCCGTTGTGGTCTTTGTGGTGTAGGGATATTGATAGATGAGGTTCATCTTCATCTCGTTAGAATCCCGAAACACCACATTGGGCAGGGTAATATCCAAATCAATTTCGTCATCGCTGCCCTTTGAACAGGTAATGCGGTTGGAAAACGCTTCTCCCGTAGAAGAACCCATATTATACTTTAAATAATAGGAATCCGACCTTGTCTGGGTCATTTCGGAATATTTTCCGGTACCGTCTTCCAAGTGCAGGGTAACATCTACTCTGCCGTAGTTGGTTTCAATCTCCTGTCCCTCTTCATCTTTGTAAATGACGCGGCTTGCATTAAAACCAATCAGGTCGGAGCCTGCCGCATGGGAAAAGGTTCCAATCATATTTCCGTCAATATCATAAAAGGTAAGATCCGGCTGCTTGTCGGTGCGTACCGTTTTCTTTTTGGTCACAACCGCCGCATTTGCCACAGTGGACAAAGCGCCCACCACAACGCCCATCACCATTAGTACTGCCATCAGCAGACAAAACACTCGAACAATTTTCTTTTGCTTCATTACTTCTCCCCATCTTTCCTTTCTGTTGCTGTCAGCTCCGATTGATTTTCTTGTGCAGGAGCTTCTTCCTCTTCATCCACTACCATATTTTCTGCCTGTTTTGCTCGCTTGTTCTGCTGCAAATCATCGGGCAAAAGGGTATTCACCACCTCGGACATCGAATCGTCCTGCTCTTCTTCCTCAAAGAAAGCATCTTCCGGCGATTCCTCCGGTTTTTCCGACGCGCTTTCCGCAATCGACTGATTTTCCCTGTCATCCACCACTTTTCCGTCAATCAGGGTAATGATGCGGTCTGCATACAAGGCAAGTTCTCTGTCATGGGTAACCAAAACCAAAGTCTGGCTGTTTTTTCGGCACAAACGCACCATCAACTCCATAACTTCCTTTGTTGTTTTTGTGTCCAGGTTGCCTGTCGGTTCATCGGCAAACACAATTTTGGGTTTTGCAACAAATGCCCTCGCGATTCCCACACGCTGCTGCTGACCGCCGGACATCTGAGCCGGTTTGTGGTGCATTCTTTTTCCCAGTCCCACCTGTTTGAGAATCACCTTTGCGCGGCGGTTCCTCAATCTTTTGCCGATTCCGCGAAACATCAGCGGCATCGCCACATTTTCCAATGCGCTGTATGACTGCAAAAGATTGTAGGACTGAAAAATAAAGCCGACATTCTTTTGTCGAAACTTTGCAAGCTGCCCTTCCGACAAGGCGGAAATGTTGACGTTGCCAATCAGAACGCGCCCTTTTGTCGGTTTTTCCAAACCTGCCAGCTGATTAAGCAGGGTCGATTTTCCCGAACCGGAAGTACCAAGAATACAGCAAATCTGTCCTTTTTCAATTTCCAGATTCAGCCCCCCCAACGCAACAACCTTCTCCTTGCCGATTGGGTAAATTTTATAGAGGTTTTCAATTTTTATGATTGCCGACATTCCATTCCTCCCTTTTAGACGAAAGGAAAAAGCTTCCTTCCGAATGATACAAAAACAGGATAACATAAAGGTTTACGATTGTCAAGATATAGTAGAGCATTATCTCAAAAGCTTCAAAAAAGCCCAAAAAATCGGCACGGAAAACAATTTATTCCGTGCCGAAAGCGCTTTGTTCTTTTTAAAATAACAGTGTATTAAAACAGCAAATCGTTAATCCAAGACATGAAGGACAATCTCGTCGTTTTCCACACCGACTTTAATGCCTGCCGGCTGGTTCTGATAGCGTTCTACCAACAACGAACAAATCTTATCCTCAACCTCTTTGCGAATCATGCGGCGCAAATCTCTTGCTCCTCCCTGTTTGCCGTGCGATTTTTCCGCAAGCCAATGCAGCGTTTCTTCGTCCCACAGACAGGTGATTCCTTTTTCTTCCAGAGGTTCTTTGAGTTCTCCCAACATCAGTTCTGCAATCTTGACAAAATCCTCTTTGCTCAACGAATTAAACAGAACAATCTCGTCCACTCTGCCCAAAAATTCCGGACGCAAAAACTCAGACAAAGACTGCATCACCTTATCTTTTGCCATGTCCGCTGCGGATTTATTAAAGCCCAGAGAGGAAGAGCGCTGCTCTGTTCCGCAGTTGGAGGTCATGACAATAACCGTACTTTCAAAGGAAACGATTCTGCCTTGAGAATCGGTAATCTTTCCTTCGTCCAAAATCTGGAGCAGAATATTCATTACATCAGGGTGCGCTTTTTCAATTTCATCAAACAGGACAACCGAATACGGTCTTCTTCTTACCTTTTCGGTCAGCTGACCTGCTTCATCATATCCGACATAGCCGGGAGGCGCGCCGATAATGCGTGCCACGCTGTGTTTTTCCATAAATTCGGACATATCCAAACGGATCAGCGGATTTTGTTTGTCAAACAGTTCTTCCGACAAAGCCTTTACCAGCTCTGTTTTTCCGACTCCGGTCGGTCCGACAAAGATGAAAGAAGCCGGACGGCGTTTCTTGCTAATCTGAACTCTGGAACGGCGAACCGCTGCGCTTACCAAAGCAATCGCCTCGTCCTGACCGATAACACGCTGTTTAAGCGCATCTTCCAGACCTGCAACGCGCTGCATCTCCGATTCTCTGATTTTGGTTGCCGGAATTCCGGTCCACAGCTCGATTACTTTTGCAAGATCTTCGTCTGTTACCTTCTGTCCCAACGCTTCTTCCTTTATAGCGTCTGCCTGACCCTGAAGCTGCAAAACCTTCGCTTTGTTTTCTGCCAGCTTTTCATAATCCACATTTTCTTCCTGTTCCTGTTTTTCAATCGTATTTTGATAAACACGGATTTGACGATTGTATTCGTCATACTGCGCCAAAACTTTGTTCTTTAAGTTTGCGCAGGAACAAGCCTCGTCCAGCAGGTCGATTGCCTTATCCGGCAGGAAACGGTCATTGATATACCGCTCCGAATACAGTACCGCTTTGCGGGCAATCTCATCGGTGACGGTAACGCGGTGGAACTGTTCATAATATCTTTTAATTCCTTTTAAGACTTCGACAGTCTGTTCAATGCTTGGCTGATCCACCTTAACCGGCTGGAAGCGGCGTTCCAGAGCGGCATCTTTTTCAATATGCTTTCTGTATTCATCAAAGGTAGTTGCGCCGATAACCTGAATCTCGCCGCGGGAAAGCGCAGGCTTTAAGATATTTGCCGCATTCATCGAGCCTTCCGAGTCGCCCGCGCCGACCAGACTGTGAACCTCGTCGATAAACAGAATTACATTTCCCGCTTTGCGAACATCATCAATCAAGCCTTTTACACGGCTTTCAAACTGTCCGCGGAACTGCGTACCCGCTACCAAAGAGGTCATATCCAGCAGATAAAGCTCCTTTCCCTGAAGCATCGCCGGAACGCTTCCGTCTGCCAGACGCTGCGCAATTCCTTCTGCAATCGCTGTTTTACCGACGCCCGGTTCACCGATTAAACACGGATTGTTTTTGGTGCGTCGATTTAAAATCTGAATTACGCGTTCAATTTCCTGATCTCTGCCGACAATGCGGTCAATCTTTCCGTCCTTTGCTTTTCGGGTTAAATTCTCGCAGTGGGCATCCAGGAACTTAAATTTTTTCTTTTCCTTGTTCTGCTGACGCTTCTCCTTTGAGGAGGAAGAAGCGGACGGCTGAAACGGAAACGGAAAAAAGGGCGAATAAGAGTCATCAGGAATATCGTCCATCGCCGGCAGAGTCATCTTCGGGCGATTCTCCCGTTTTTCCGAAGAATCATTGTCCGAAGAAGCATCCTCCTCTTCCGAGGGTTCTTCTTCCTCCGATTCGCCGCCGTCGCCCATATTGAACATCTGCATAAACGGCATCGACTGCGCGCCGCCCATATCAAAGCTGTCCCCAAAGCTGTCCATCAAACTTGTCATCTGATCGTCCATTGCGTCCAGCTGTTCATCGGTAATTCCCATCTTATCCAACAGGTCGGTAACCGGTTTAATATTCATTTCCTTTGCGCATTTAATGCAAAGACCTTCGTTTACCGGTTTATCCCCGTCCATACGGGTGATAAAAACAACCGCCATTCTCTTTTTACATTTTGAACATAACATATTCGGGTCCATCTATTTATAAAACATCCTTTCTGTTTCAGATGTATCTTCTGTTTTTCGACAGAAATATTCTTTCTCAATAGATCATTATACAACTATAATATGAATAATTCATGAAGTACAAATATCTAATTTACTACGCCTGCTCTACAAAAATAGAGAAAGCGGGTCAAAGGTATATATTTTACTCAAAATCAGCGTGTTTAAAATCAGCTCCTGATTGCAGTATTTCATACCTCCGATAAAGTAAAACACCAGCTTTAACGCAACGCAAACCAGGTAAAGGTTCAGCCCCGCCTGCAGCAACCCTGCCACTCCGCCGAAAAAGCGGTCGATGGGCGCAAGAATCGGCGAACGAAACACAAAATGAACTGCCGAGGTCAGCATCTTTACAATCAGACCAAACAAAGCAAAGAACAAAGTGAACAGTACAACGGACACAAATCCTTTGACTGCCGGTCCGATTACGCTTTGCTCCAATGCCGAAACCAACTCGGTAACACCGTTGGATAAAGCCTGCGTAATGCTGTCTAAATCAATTCCCATCTTTAAAATGTTGGCAGAAAGCTGCGGAAGCCCCTCCAATCCCGCCTGAAGCTGGGAAACAATCTCGGCTGCCTGCCCTCCTTGCAGATTGCTGTTTAAAAAAGCGACAACCTCCGTTTTTAAAAAGCTGTTGTAAACGATTTCCGCAGCGTTTTTGGATAAAAACACCGCGCCGAAAAAGGCGGCAAACTGCCCGATTAAGCGCACAATGCCGGTAGCAAATCCCCGCTGAGAGCTGCGCGCTATCGTTATCAAAATAATAAGTACCGCCGCTAAATCATACAGCAGCACAATCAACTGATTCATACTGTTCCTCCTGCGTTTTATTTAGGAAACCGGTCGGCGGGAAGAAAAGATCGGCTCGTCTTCTTTGGATTCCTCTTTTTTCTGTTCTTCCGACTGTTCCGATTTGTCCTCTTTTGCTTGCTGCGCGCGGTCGGAAGATGATTCTTCCCGATTGCTTTCTTCCTCTTTGTCCGACTTATCTTGAGAAGCCGCCGGTCTGGAGGACGGTTTTTCCTTTGGCGGATTGATGTCATCCTCGTTGGAAAAATCCGGCTGCATATCTTCATTTTGGATTGGAATCCGCTCCGGTTCCTGATTTAACGCGCCGTTCGGCTCATCAATATCCGGTTCATGGTCTTGCTCTACCGGACTTTTTTCCGGCTCGGGAGGCGTTTCTTCCGACTCCTCGTCCTCTCTTTCAATAAAGCCTTCCTCATAAACCGTTTCTTTGGATTCTCCGACGGTCGGCTCCTCTTCTTCGGAAGATTCCGGGTTATCCTTCATTCCGTTCAGAATTCCTTCCAGCAAATCCAAATCTTCCTGACTCTGCGCCGGCTGTTCGCCGTCCGGAAGCTGCTGTTGTTCTCCTGCCCCAAACAGAGCAAATTTAGAAGGCTGCGGCATCGGCAGACGGTTGATTTCTGTTGTTGTCATGGTGTAAACCGAGTTTCCGATTGGCTGAATATCGTAGTACGCTTCCTCCCCTTCCTGTCGGATAAAGGAACAATCATAGGCGCTGTAAGAGTACAGCGCAGAGCTTCCCAGCACCAAAATGGTGTTGTTGTATGCTTTTAACTTTTGCAGACTGTCGGTTACCGTTGCGGTTCCCTTTAAGGTAAAAAAGTCATCCGCTACCGAAGCTAAGGTATATTTTCTGTCCTGCTCATAATTTCCGAACAATAGGGCGATTCCGTCCTCATACATGGAGTAAGCTGCCAAAGCCTGCCCCTTATAATCAAACTGCCCTGCTATCTTTCCGTCGGAAGAAAGCAAAAATGCGCTGCGGTCGGTAACGCACCGTAAATTGCTGCCGTCAAATTCCAACTCCAAAACAAGCTGATTTGCCAGCTCATAGCGATACTGCTCTTTTCCGTTTTTTAAAACGGTAATCGCATTTTTCAGTTCCCCTTCCTCTACATAGGAGGAGGCGATTGCCAGCAAAGAACCGTTGTCCGAAAGAGAAAGCGCCGTTACCGCATAGTCGGTTTTCCAGACATATTGTTCCCTCTGTCGGGAATCCATCATCAAAACCTGAGTCTGCGCCGTTTCTGTTTGGGTTGCAATCGCAATACAGCCGTTTTGCGAAATATCCCCGCAGCGGATTGCGCTGTCGGTTTTTCCGCTGTAAAACAGGTTGTTTCTGCTGTATGCCGCATAAGTTTTGGAACCGCGGTCATAATTAAGCAGCATCGAGCCGCTGGTTTCTACCTGCGGGTTTCCCATGCGGTGCTGCGCGCTGTATACCTGACTGCCGCTGGTATTATAAAAATAAATGGTTGTTTCGTTTAAGATAACCAGATTGCTTTTGTTCTGGTACATTCCCTTAATTTTGCCGCCGGGCGCGTCAATCGGATATCCCGGTCCGCCCTTTATCATATCCAAAACGGCAGAAAATCCGATAAAGTCGGGGGTGTTTACCAGACTGGACAAAAAGTAAGTTCCCATCAAAACTGCCGCAATCAACGCAGCCAGTTTTAAAATTCTTTTTCTGGCTTGCCTGCGTTTTAACGATTTAAAATCTGTTACATTTGCCATTCTGCCGTTATTCCTCCGATGTTTCGTTTAACGATTCCCAATCATAAAAAACCCGATCCAGATATAATCCCCATGCCGGAGCGGTCGCTCCCGCCAGAGAACGGTCCTTTCCCGCAATAATATCGGGGATACAGCCGGGAGCCTTGATTCCTGCCGCAATTTCCAGAATGGTTCCCACCATAATTCTTACCATATTGTACAGAAATCCGTCCCCTTCCACATAAAAAATAACCTCTCGCCCACACCGTGTCATCCCGCAGTCGGTAACAGTGCGCACATGGTCCTCCACCGAACTGTTTGCCGCGCAAAAGGAGGAAAAATCATAGGTTCCGATAAAGTCCTTGCACTCTCTGTCGCACAGCTGCACATCAATCGGGTAGCGGTAATCATACATTAAACGGTAAGCAAACGGGTCTTTCACTTCACTGTTGTTGATTTTATAAATATAACGTTTTCCTTTGCAGTCATACCTTGCATGAAAATTGCTGCGTACCGGAACACACTCTTCCACCGCAATATCGTGCGGCAGCTTTACGTTTAACGCCCGCACCAAAGAAGCGCAGGGAATTTTACTCTGCGTTTTTACATTCAGATAAAACATATTTGCATGAACTCCGCTGTCTGTCCTGGAACAGCCCTTAATATCTTCGCGTTTACCCAAAACTGCCTCCAACGCGTCCTGCATTGTTTGCGCCACCGTAACTGCGTTTTTCTGAACCTGAAATCCGTGATACGCAGTTCCGCAATAGCGAATCCGCAGCAAAAGATTTCTGGTTTCTTCCATCTTTCTCACCTCTTCGCCCGTTTTTTTCTTGCGGGTTCTTTTTTGCTGTTCTTTATTATAGCAGATTTTCTGTCATCTGTCATTATTTTCCCTTTATGATAAAACGAATTTTCGCTCTTGTTTTCTTCCGAGTTTTCTGTTTTTTGACAAAAATTTTCTTTCTTCCCGCTTATTTAACAAAATGTTTTTCTTTTCATAAAGCAATCCCTCGGTTCAAAGTAAGTGTTTTGAACCGAGGGAAAACAAAACCGCCGAATCAGACTAAAACATCTTCGGAAAATAAATATTGATTGCAATGACTGCCGCCAGGCACAGCAGCATAAAACCGAGCGCGAGAAAATCGCGTTTGTGGTATTCCAGCTGTTTCATTCTGGTTCTGCCCACACTGCCGCGGTAGCAGCGGCATTCCATTGCCAAAGCCAATTCATCCGCGCGGCGAAATGCCGAAACAAACAGCGGAATCAAAATTGGAATCAGCGCTTTTGCCCGCTGCATCAGTCCGCCCGACTCCATATCCGCGCCCCTTGCCTTTTGAGCGTTCATAATTTTATCGGTTTCTTCGATTAAGGTCGGGATAAAACGCAGGGCGATGGTCATCATCATCGCAATTTCGTGTACCGGCACTTTAAATCGCTTCAAAGGACCCATCAGCACTTCGATACCGTCTGTCAGTTCAATCGGGGAGGTGGTATAAGTAAGCAGAGAAGTGCCGGCAATCAGGCACATGATTCTCACTGCCATCAAAACTGCCATCGCAATACCTTCTCGATAAATATGAATAAAGCCGATCGACACCAACGGTTCGCTGGGACCGGAGAAAAAGAACAGGTTTAAAATTCCCGTAAAAATGATGATGGGAACAACCGGTTTTAAACTCTTAATCACCATTTTGCCCGATATTTTGGAAACAACATACATCAAAATAACCATCGCAATTCCCAAACACAGCCCCAATGGTCTGGAAGCGACAAAAAGAATGATGATATAAAGCACCGAAGCGATAATCTTCATGCGGGGGTCCATTTTATGAATCATCGAGGTTCCCGGGAAATATTGTCCGATTGTAATATCTTTAAGCATTTCTCTGTACCCCCTTCGCTTTGCGTTCCTGTTCGTCAAACAGGTCAAGCACCTGTTTTTTTGCCTGCTGAATGGTGTAGGTATGGGGATTGACAGGATACCCCATCTCTGCCAAACGCATAAAGATTTTTGTAACCTGAGGTACTGCAAGTCCCATCTGCTCAATTTCTTTTGCATGGGCAAACACAGCCTCGGTATCGTCATACATAAACACCTTAGACTGGTTCATTACCAATACCTTTTTGGCAAATTTGGCAACGTCCTCCATACTGTGGGAAACAATTAAAACGGTATTCTTCTGGTCTTTTTGGTACTCCTGAATCTGCCCTAAAATTCGGTCGCGCCCTTTTGGGTCAAGTCCTGCCGTCGGCTCGTCCAAAATCAGCACCTTCGGACGCATGGCAAGCACACCCGCAATCGCTACCCTGCGCTTTTGTCCGCCGGAAAGCTCAAACGGAGATTTCTGCATCATATCCTTTGTCACGTTCACAAAGGCTGCCGCCTCATGTACTCTGCGGTCTACCTCTTCCTCGCTCAGTCCCATATTTTTCGGACCGAAAGCAATATCCCGATACACCGTTTCCTCAAACAACTGATATTCCGGATACTGAAAAACCAGTCCCACCTTAAAGCGAATATCCCTTAAATTGGTGGATTCTGCCCACATATCCTGACCGTCGATGTAAATTTTTCCCGAAGTCGGTTTCAGCAATCCGTTCAGGTGCTGAATCAGGGTCGATTTGCCCGAACCGGTATGCCCGATTACGCCGACCATTTCCCCTTCTTCAATGGAAAGATTGACGTCCTGAATCGCCATCTTTACAAAGGGGGTTCCCTCGGAATAAACATGGTTTAAGTGTTCTGTCTTTATCACCGCCATGATGGTGAATCACTCCTTCTGTGATGTTTTGCATGATTGTTATTTGGTTTCGGTCGCTTCCCCGTTTGGCAATTCTTCTCCGGCATCTTTTGCGGGTTTAATTCCCTTTCTGCGGAAAAGCGTGGTAAGCGCTTTGATACATTCGTCCTCTGTCAAAACATCTTTTGGGAGATTATAACCTTCCTTTAAGAATTCATAAATCAGCTCAGAGGTTTGCGGGACATCTAATCCCACCTTTTTTAACTCTTTGACATGAGAAAATACCTTTTTGGGGGTATCGTCCAAAATCACCTTGCCCGAGTCCATTACAATAATTCGGTCGCACTGCGCCGCCTCGTCCATATAATGGGTAATCAGCACAATGGTAATCCCATACTCCCGATTGAGTTTTTGAATCGTTTCCATGACCTCTCTGCGTCCTCTGGGGTCAAGCATCGCGGTAGGCTCGTCCAAAACAATACATTTCGGACGCATCGCGATAATGCCGGCAATCGCAACTCGCTGCTTCTGTCCGCCGGAAAGGCGGTGCGGAGCGTGCTTTTTATATTCATAGATGCCAACATCCATCAGGGCGCGATCCACGCGTTCCCGCATTTCTTTGGGCGGAACGCCGATATTTTCCAGTCCGAAGGCAACATCTTCTTCCACCACGGTAGCAACAATCTGGTTATCGGGATTCTGAAAAACCATACCCACCTTTTGGCGAATATCATACAGCTTATCTTCGTCCGCCGTATCCAGTCCGTCTACATACACCTTTCCTCCCGAAGGCAGAAGGATTGCGTTTAAGTGCTTTGCAAAGGTACTTTTTCCGGAACCGTTATGTCCCAAAACAGCCGTCAGTTCCCCTTCGTGTATCACAACATTTAAGTTTTCAAACACATTGACCGGAGCCTGTCCTTCCTCTGCATGATAACTGAAACTGATTCCCTGGGCTTTAATAAAATCATTCATCAGCCTTTTTTACCACCTTTTCTGAATTTAAAGATGCAAACTTTTTCTTAAAAAAGTTTCGCTCTTTCCTGTTTTTCAGCCTTTTTCCGCTGCGCTGAATTTCGGCTTATCAAACTTGTTGAAATCTTCATTAGTATAATCAATTTTGGTATAAAAGAAAAGAGGGGAATCGTTTTTTTGTCGCTGTTTACAAATATTTAAGAAATTCTCTCTGTTTTCTTCGCGTTTTCAGGCAAAAACCGAATAGACCAATGAAAAACCATACGGCAAAAACAGGATTTTAATCCTCTTGCCAGATTGCGGTGGAACCGCACGGCAGCACATATCCGCTTTGGGTTACGGGGAGTCCGATTTCCGAAGAAGAAACCATGCCCTTATGCTGTCTGCCTACCGTTACCCCCAAAATATACTCCATAACCGATGGGGAAAGACCTGTTGTGTAGGAATTTAACAGGAAAAACAAGGGGCGGTCGGAAAGAACCTGAGCGCACAGCTCCACCAAATCGTAGATGGAATCTTCCAGTTTCCATACCTCTCCTCCCGGTCCTCTTCCGTAGGACGGCGGGTCCATAACAATCCCGTCATAGCGGTTGCCGCGGCGAACCTCACGCTCCACAAATTTTTTGCAGTCGTCCACAATCCAGCGAATCGGCTTTTCCTGCAAACCGGACAGCTGCGCATTCTCTCTTGCCCACGCAACCATACCTTTGGAGGCGTCCACATGGCACACCTTCGCCCCTGCCTGCGCGCAGGCTAAGGTTGCCCCTCCGGTATAGGCAAACAGATTTAACACGCTCACCTCTCTGCCTGCGTTTTTAATCTTGTCTGCCATAAAATCCCAGTTGACCGCCTGCTCCGGGAAAAGTCCCGTATGTTTAAATCCGGTCGGACTGATTTTAAACTTTAACCCTTTATAATCAATCGTCCAATGATCCTTCGGCATATTTTTAATCTGCCACTGTCCCCCTCCGCTGGAAGAACGAAGATAGCGCGCGTTTGTCTTTTTCCAAACATCGCCTTTTGGGGTATTCCAAATTACCTGCGGGTCGGGGCGGGTTAAGATAACTTCGCCCCAACGCTCCAGCTTTTCCCCGCCGGAGGTGTCAATTACCTCAAATTGTTTCCAATCCTTTGCAGTCCTCATTATAGCCTAACCTTTCTATGATTGTCTGTTCCATTTCCTGCGCAATCTGCGCAATCTGCCGCTGTTCCGGTCCTTCCACCATAATGCGGATAACCGGCTCGGTGCCGGACGGACGAACCAAAATTCTTCCGTTTCCGTTCATGCTGTCCTCCAGCTCCTGCTGACGCTTGAGAACGCCTTCGTCTACCTTTACTGCTTTTTTCATCTCTTTGTCGGCGCGCACATTACGGATTACCTGCGGGTACACCTGCATCAGAGAAGCAAGCTCGGAAAGGGTTTTTCCGCTCTTCTTTAATGCCGCCAACAGCTGAACCGCCGTCAGCTGACCGTCTCCGGTTGTCATAAATTCCCGGAAAATAATGTGTCCGGACTGTTCGCCGCCGATACAATGACCGTATTCCAGCATATTCTGCAAAACATAGCGGTCGCCCACCCCTGTTTTTTCCACATGGATTCCTTCCCTTTCGGCAAATTTAAAGAATCCCATATTGCTCATTACCGTCACCACTGCCGTATCGTTTGCAAGGTGTCCTTCTTCTTTCATCTGCTTTGCAAAGATGGCAATCAGTCTGTCGCCGTCTACCAGTTCTCCGTTTTCGTCCACTGCAAGACAGCGGTCCGCATCTCCGTCGAACGCAACGCCTAAATCAAAGCCGTTTTCTTTGACATAATTTCCCAACACATCAATATGGGTGGAACCGCAGTTTTGATTAATGTTGATTCCGTTCGGAGCATCGTTTAAAATGGTGACGTCTGCGCCCAGTTTCTCAAAAATTTTTGCCGCAGTCGCGCTTGCGCTGCCGTTTGCGCAGTCTGCCGCTACCTTTAAGCCGGAAAGGTCGCAGCGAACGGTAGAAACCACATGGTCGATATATTCTTCCACCATCTTTTCTCCGCTGCGAATCGTTCCCAATTCCTCATTCCATTTTAAGTCATACGGCAGAACGTGATCCAGCACAATTTCTTCAATCTCAAATTCTTCCTCATCGGTCAGTTTAAAGCCTTCCGAACCGAAAATTTTAATTCCGTTAAATTCATACGGATTGTGCGAAGCAGACAGCATAATTGCCGCATCTGCGTCGGAATGGCTCACCAGATATGCCACTGCCGGAGTGGGCACCGTACCGAGGGTGACAACGTCCGCTCCCACCGAGCAAAGTCCCGCCGCAATCGCGCTTTCCAGCATATCGTGCGAAATGCGGGTATCATGCCCAACCAAAAACAGCGGGCGTTTTTTCTGATGATCTCTTGCTACCACCATCGCCGCCGCCCTTCCGATATCCATCGCAAGGGTGCAGCTGATTTCTGTATTGGCTACGCCGCGCGCGCCGTCCGTTCCGAAAATTCTTCCCAAATCCGGTCAACTCCTTTGTAAGATTATTTTATAACTCAAGCTGCTCAAATTGCAGCAATTCCTCTTCTCCCAGCGGTCTTGGCAAACCGAGATGGTCATAAGCAAGCGGGGTAACACAGCGTCCTCTGGGCGTTCTCACCAAAAAGCCCAGCTGCATCAGGTACGGTTCGCATACGTCTTCAATCGTCACCGTTTCTTCTCCGACAGCCGCAGCCAGCGTTTCCACCCCCACCGGTCCGCCGCCGTAGTTGCGGATAATGGTTTTTAATATGCGCAGGTCGTTGGAATCCAATCCCAGCTTATCAATTTCCATCTTATCCAACGAAGCGTCTGCAATCTCCTTGCTGATTTTGCCGTCCCCCAAAACCAGAGCGTAGTCCCTCACCCGTTTGAGCAGACGATTGGCAATACGCGGGGTTCCCCTGCTCCTTCTTGCCAGCTCCAAAGCGCCTTCTTCTTCGCAGTCCACTTCCAGAATACGGGCGCTTCTGCTGATGATTTGGCACAGTTCCTCCGGCTTATACAGTTCCAGACGGAGCACCATACCGAATCGGTCACGCAGCGGCGAGGTCATCTGCCCCGCTCGGGTAGTCGCGCCAATCAGGGTAAATTTCGGTAAATCAATGCGGATAGAACGCGCCGACGGACCCTTGCCGATAATAATGTCCAGCGCGTAATCCTCCATCGCCGGGTACAAAATTTCCTCAACAGAACGGGAAAGGCGGTGAATTTCGTCGATGAAAAGAATGTCGCCTTCGCTTAAATTCGTAAGCAGCGCCGCCAAATCTCCCGGTTTTTCAATCGCCGGACCGGAGGTGACGCGAAGATTTACCCCCATTTCATTGGCAACAATTGCTGCAAGGGTTGTTTTTCCCAAGCCCGGAGGACCGTACAGCAAAACGTGGTCCAACGCTTCTCCCCTGATTTTTGCCGACTGCATAAAGATGGAAAGATTTTCCTTTACCTTTTCCTGACCGATATATTCCGACAGCGTTTTGGGGCGCAGAGAGGTTTCTACATCGGAATCTTCGGTTGAGGTATATTCCGGGGCGATAATGCGATTTTCAAAATCCATCTCATTTTCCAGCATATTCGTGTTATCCCCTTTCGATTACCTGCCTCCTGCAAGTTTTTTTAATCCTATCTTTACCAAATCCTGAACGCTTGCCTGCGCCGGCTGTCCGGCGATTGCCTTTGCCGCCTCGCTTTGGCTGTATCCCAACACCACCAAGGCAGAGATTGCTTCGGCAATATTGCCCGAGCCGGAAGCTGCCTGTTCTCCAACGCTGCTTACCTGCTGAAGTTGTTCGCTGAGTTCCTCGTTCTTCACCTTATCGCGCAGTTCCAGTAAAATGCGTTCTGCCAGTTTTTTGCCGACACCCGGCGCGCGGGTCAAACTTTTTACATCCTGAGATACCAGCGCCAACATCAGTTCGTCCGGTTTGAGTTCGGATAAAATTCCCAACGCCACTTTCGGACCGACTCCGCTGACCGAGGTCAGGCGGCGAAAACAGTTTTGTTCCGCAAGAGAAGCAAATCCAAACAGATCCACCGCCCCTTCCCGCACATTCATATAGGTGTACAGCATCACCTCTGCGCCCTTCTGCGGCAGAGTGTTCAGCGTTGTTCTGGTTACGCTGCACAAATATCCCACGCCGCCGCATTCCACCACGGCGGTGTTTTCCCCGACATGAATCAGCTTTCCTCTTAAACTATAAATCATGGACGGTCCTCCTCAATTCCTGTTCAAAATGAATCCGTCGGTTTAATGTACTGCCCGCGCAGTGAGCATGACAGACAGCCAGCGCCAAAGCGTCCGCGGTATCGTCGGGTTTGGGCACTGCCGGCAGACGCAGCAGAATACGGGTCATTTCCATCACCTGTTTTTTTTCCGCCTTGCCATAGCCCACCACTGCCTGCTTCACCTGCATCGGGGTGTATTCATAAATTTTCATATTGCGCATCGCGGCGCTTAATACAATCACGCCTCTTGCCTGCGCTACGTCGATACCGGTGGTCTTATTGTTGGTAAAAAATAACTTTTCAATCGACAGGACATCCGGCTGATACTTTTGCAGGACAGTGTTCATATCCTGATAAATCATCTCCAACCGTTTGGGAAAATCCATTCCGGCAGGTGTTGTGATTGCGCCGTAACCGCGAATGGTAAAGCGGCTGTTCTGATATTCAATCACACCCCAGCCTACAATCGCATATCCGGGGTCGATTCCCAGTATTGTCATATTCCCGCTCCTTCCTGTCTTTTTACATACCTTTTTATTATACCATACTTTGGGCGTCCCCACAACAAGGGAAACCAAATTCTGCATCAATAAAACAAATTTGCCGATTTTAAAGATAAACTATATAAAAGTTTTTCTTTTTTATTGCATTTTTTAGTGTTTAGTGCTATAATAAAATCATTAAAGGAGGTGTTGTTATGAGTAACAATTCCAAGTTTGTTATTACAATCGGCAGAGAACGCGGCAGCGGCGGCAGAATGGTCGGAAAAGAGCTTGCCAGACGTTTTCATATTCATTATTATGACAGGGAAATTCTCGCCTGCGCTTCCAAAGAGCTTGCTGTGGACGAAGCATACCTTGCCAGCATTGACGAACGCTCGATGAACTTTATGCAGAATGTCTTTCCTGTTGCGTATGCGGGCAACAACCTTGCCTTTAACTATGTTACCACCGAAGCGGAACTAATCGGTGTGCAAAGCCGCCTGATCTGCGAATTTGCAAGCAGCAGAAGCTGTGTCATTGTCGGACGCTGCGCCGATTACCTCCTGCGCGACAATCCGAATTGTATCCGTATCTTCCTTTATTCCGATTTGGAAGACCGTGTCCGCCACATCTCCGAAATCTATGAGGTCAGCGAGGCGGAAGCCAAGAAAAAAATCAAAAAGATGGATAAAGAACGCGAAAAATACTATCGCAGCGTAACCGGTTTGGATTGGGGCGATTCCCGAACCTATGACCTGTGCCTGAACACCTCGATGCTCGGCATCGAAAAAAGCTGCGATTTAATCGAACAGGCGGTTCGAATTTTCTTAAAAGACCGCGGTATTAACCCGGACGCTCTGTCCGAACCCCGTCAAGAATGAAAACCACTACTTACTTGCCCCGCAAAGATGAATAAAGGAAAGCTCCCCAAATTGTGGGGAGCTTTCCTTTTCTCTTTTATCGCTCGGAGAGATCTGTTCCGCCCCACTCTACTAAAGTGAAGCCTTTTCGTTCAAAGGAAGGTAATTTTTGCTGCGGCAGCTTTTCAAAATAACTGATATTGTTTCGATCCGCTTTACACATCAGCATCTGAACCCGAAGCACGCTATCCGGTTTCGGAGTTACTGTCAGCTTTGCCGCGTCGGTGTATTGTTCTGCCGCAAAGGTGACAAAACTTTGTTCGTTTTCCTGCAATTTCGGCAGCCAGTAGGTAATAAAATCGTTCTGTTCCAATTGATTTAATCCCAACGCTGTCAGGCTTTTTTCCAAAAACGCCTGTGCGTCCTTTGCCTTCACCAAAAATCCGCTGTCCTGTTTCCAGTCTACATTCGCCGTTCCTTCCCAAAACAGATAGCGGTAATTTCGTCCGTCGGCATCAATCAGCGTTCCGTCCGGTTTTGCCGTTACTGTCCAGCCTTCTTTGGGATAAAGCGGATAGGTGCTGTCGAGTTTTCCGTTAAAATCCAACTTCACATTTACTTTGGTTTCCTGCTCGGGATAAAGATAAATAACCGGTTTTGCCGTTTCGGGGTTCGGTTTTGTTTCCCCGCTTTCCGCAAGTTTTAACCGTTCAGAAGTAAAATTCAAAATAACCGCCGCCTCTCCGTCTTTGAGCGGATATTCTAAAATCTGCTTCATATCCGAAGAAGAAATTTTTAGCCGATTTCCCATAATTTGTACCCGATACTCCACTCCGGAAAGGAAATGAAACCGGTATTCTGCGTCCGCTTTGCTCCAAAGTGATGTTGCTTCCTTCACTTTGCCGACCTGCGCTCCCTTTAATTCCGAGAGAAATCCTCCAAAATAACTGTTGGGCAAAGGGTAGTCCGAAATGTTTTCCGAACGCAAAGAAACGCTTGCCCGATTGATTCTGTTTTCGTTTGCAGCCGCAAGCCATGCGGAATATTTCGGATTGTTTTGATAATCCGATTGCATCAGCGCATACAGCTGCTGAACCGTTTTTGCATTGCAGAGAAAATATTCTGTTTTTTCTGCTCCCGCTGTATCGGAAGGGGTAACTGCCGCCCCCTTTTCATACAACTGATATGCATATGTTCTGTTATCAAGCGACGGATTTGGGAACAGGCGAATTTCGGCGGCTCCGTCCAATTTTTTTCCCAAAGAGGTCGGCTGACTGACCTTTTTGGCATTTAAGCGGTTCATCAGCCGCGCAATCTTCATCTGTTCGGTTGGTATGACTGCCCGATGTTCTTCGTTGTTGAGCAGTTTTACCTGGGTTTCCTCGGTCAGCTTGGTAAAGTAAGTGTACGGGTCTGCCTGTTCCAGACAATTTTCCAAAAAGTCAACCAGAGGTACTAAATCGGAACTTGTTCGGTAACTGCCCCGGTCGGTAAAAACAGCAAGCTCCTTTTCCTTTTGTCCCGGAAGCGCCCCTATCCAATAGTTGTATTCTTTGCCCTGACCGCGCAGGGTAACGGTAATTCCGTTATCCGACTCGGAAGTAAGTTCTTCCCGTTTCGCCCCGCACTTTTTTAAAAAATCAACCGTTTGCTTTATCGTTTCCTTATCCTCTAAAATAACTGCGCGCTCAGCATTGTTATAGATGACCTGCTGTATGCCGGTCGGAGAAAAATAATCCGATTGTCCGCTTGCCGCCGCAGTCAGAGTCGGAAAAATCAGAGCGACGATAAAAACCATAGAGAAAAATCGAATCCACTGTTTTTTCATGCAATAACCTCCGTTTTTGTTTTTATTTCCTTTTCTCTTTTATCAATTTCTGTCACAAAAAGAAAAGCTTTCTGACTTCATCATACCACTTGAAACGGTTTTTGTCAGCAGGCTTTTCCACTTTTCGTAGGTTATTACAAATATAAAGTCGTTTTTTGTCGGAGCTGCCTAATCATCCTGCGTTACCCGCTCAAATTCTGCGCGCACCAACTCCAAATTATCGTCGCCGATTAAAGTATAATGGCGGATTACTCCGTCATTTCCCTGAATCAGCAAACTTCCTTTATTGATATCCACGCTGATTCCCGTACCGTTTTCAAATGCAATCTCCGCATGATATTCGGGGCGTTTAAACATCGCTCCTTCTTCCCTCATACTTCCCTTTTTTACATGAAGCTGCTGGAGGAAGCCAAACAAAGTCTGTGCATGGTCACGAATCAGTCCTGCCTTTGTCTTGGAACTGCCGGTGGTGCTGTACACCTCCATACCGGACAGCGCGCCGAAATCCATCATCGAAAGCTGCGCGGGCTGCGCCGAATACTGCGAACAAATCTGTTCCACAGTCTGATAAAATGTATTCAGACTGTTTGCTTCACAAACATAAAATTCCTTGTTTTTTTCGGAACGGTATGCTAAAATACCGTTTTCATAAAATTCCAGGGTAAACAGGGTGCTGGTATCATCTGTCAAATTGATAATGTTGGTTCCGTTATACTCCACTCCCGGATTTACATTTCCGCTGTATGTCTCCACTACCTTTAGATTACCCAGCGCTGCCTGAAGCGAGGAACTGCTCTGCGCAATATTCTGCACCTCCATGGTAAAGGGGTTTGCAGCCAAAACACGGCTTGCCTGCGCAAATTCCTCCTGCGCAATTTTGGGCGCTTTTGCTTTTTGATCTTCCTCTTCCCAGGATTTCAGCAAAGCCTTTATCTTTTCTGTCGAAGCGGTGGATTCATAAGTTTTGGAACCGTCCGACAGGGTGGTTTTGCTGCCGGAAAGGGCAGATTCATATAAGCGGCAGCTTACTGCCGTTCCGTCCGCCATGCTTAAATTCAAAGAAGCCTGCCAGCTTGCGTCCTGAACCCCAACCGACTGCTGAACCGCCGTCAGCTTTAATGCCTCCAGTTCTTTGAGCAGAGCGCTCAGTTTTTCTGAATCTTCCGTTTTCATCTGATAGCTGCTTTCTTCCTGCAAGGTAATTTCCGCGCTTTTTATTGCAGAAGCAGGAACAAACAGCTCTTCTTTTTCTTCCTGTTCCTTATCTTTGTCCTGCTCGTTCGGCTTTTTATCTTCCGAATTGCCGTCCTCTTTGTTTTCTTCTTTGTTTGGGTTTTCCTGTTCTTCGCTTTCCGGCTCATCGGTCCGCGGTTCTTCCTCGTCGCTTTCCTGCTGCTGAGAAATCGGGGGCGACTCGTTGTCTTTTCCAAAATCTATCTCTAAGACAAACCGCGCAAAAAATGCCGTAAAAAGAATCAATACCAGAAAAACAACCAACATGGTAATCAAAGCAATTTTCTTTGAATTCATATGATTTCCTCCTAATCTTTATCCGCATCGAAAATAATGCTTATATTAAAGGTACTATATCTTTTGTCAAGTGTCAATCTCTTTTTCTCTCTTTTTCTTTTTCCTCTGTTTTAAGAGTGTCTTTTTTTCTCAAAAAAACTGCATCTTTTTCCCTTTTTTTATTTTTTTTTAATTTTTTCTGAAAATCTTGAAGTAAGAAACCCCTTCCCTCCCGTTTATTCAGTGTAAGGTTTCAAACGGTCGGCGGCGCTGCCGCAAATAATACAACAAGAAAGGCGGGTGAATACTTTGCATGACACAACGGGAATTTAGTCAATTTGTAACTCAATATGAAAAGCTGGTATTCACTATCTGCTATCAATTTGTAAAGGATTACCACGAAGCGCAAAATCTTTCGCAGGAAACCTTTCTTTCCGCTTACCGGCACATCGACAGCTATCAGGGTGACAACTACAAGCCATGGATTGCGCGAATTGCCGCCAACAAGGCAAAGGATTACCTCAGCAGCGCATATTCGCGGCGGGTAATGCTTGCGGCAAGCGAAGAAAATTCGGTGGAAGATATGGCTTCGGTAAAACAGGCGGACAGCTCCCAGCAACCGGACGAACTGTACATTTCTCAGGAAAGCTCCGGACAGATTGAGGAGATGATTCGCTCGATGAAAGAGCCTTACCGCCAGGTGTGTATCCTGAAATTTTTAGAGGATAAGGACACCCCCGAAATTGCCGCCCTGTTGGGCAGACCGAAAAAAACGGTAGAAACACAGCTTTACCGTGCGCGAACCATGCTGCAAAAACAAATAAAGGAGGTATACGGCTATGAAAAGAAATGACGCTTGTTCCGGCGAAGAACTGTTTTCTCCTGACGGACATCTGACAGACACCGCGTTCGAGCTTTTAATCAGTGAAAAGCTCGACCCTTTGCAAAGTCTGGAGGTCTCGGAACATCTTTCCTTCTGCGACCGCTGTCTGGAACGCTATACCGCTGTTTTAAGCGGCGAGATTCCTTTACAATCTCAAAAGCAAGGCGTTGAAAATCCGGGCAGCAGTCCTCCCAAAGAGAATGATGTGATTCACTTAATTGAACCGCCCCCATCTTTGCTGTTTCATGTCATGAAGCAGATTCAAACCAAAAACCGTGTGTTCTATTTTCAGAAAATCACATCGGCTGCGGTAGCCGCTTCATTGGCTTTGGTCTTTTGGTCAAGCGGCGTTTTTTCCGCAAACCGTTTCTTTGGAAATGCCGACCGCTTTTTATACGGGATTCAGGTATCTTCCCAAACTTTGATGGAACGCACCAACGAAATCTCGGAAAACATCAACGAGTTTTTTAATGATTTTCAAAGCGGCTTGATGCAGCGCCGTTTTTCTTTTCAGGAAAAAGAGAACTGATTTTTGTGATAAGAAAAACCGATATTTTCTTTATGGATGAATTTGTTTTTGAAAAGAGTTTTCTTTATGGATGGATCGAATAAAAAATATTGGAAGAACTTAGGTTCTTCCAACCTCCCAAAATTTTGGGAGAATCTTTAAAAAGGAGTTTTTGTTATGAGAAAAAGTAAGATTCTCACCTTTCTGTTCGCCCTCTTTCCCGGAGCCGGGCAGATGTATTTAGGTTATATGAAGCGCGGCGTATCGTTGATGACCGCTTTCTTCCTGGTTTTTGCTCTGATGGGATTTTTGGGAATGAGCTTTCTGGCTTTCTTCCTTCCCGTCATCTGGTTTTACGCTTTCTTTGATACCTTAAACCTTCGTTCGATGAGCTACGAATACCTTCCGCACGATGACTTTTTGTTCCATCTGGACTCTTCTCTGGGAATCAATGTAGTCAACTTCTTCCGGCGCAGACACCTTCTCAGCGGCATTTTGCTGATTGCTGTGGGGCTTTATATCTTGCTTCACACCTTTGTGCTTCCATTCCTTTATTGGACGCTCGGTATCGACCTGTACCCGCTCTTTGACAATCTGCCCACTCTGCTGTTGGCGTTTGTCATCATTCTGCTGGGTATTCGTCTGGTAAAGGGCAGCATCCATACCAAAGCGATTCAAGACGATTATCAGGAGTATTCCTCCTCACAAGACCACGAATAATTACTTTTCCTCTTTAAAGCTGTGCCTTTTCCAAAATACAAGGGCGCAGCTTTAAAGTCAAGGAACCAAAGGCAATTTTTTTTAAAAAGGAGGTTTCTTTTTATGTGTAACCAGAATATTATTTCCGATAATTCAAACAATAATGAATATAATAACCGAAATCAAGCAACGACTTCCAATCCCAACCCGTCGCAGGGGCAAAAAAAGACAGAGCAATCCGCCCCGTCAAAGACCGTTCCCTGCCGTAGAATCGGCACAATGACATTAGGGTTTACCCTGATTTTGCTCGGCATCGTTTTGATTGTCTACCTGTTTCATCCGTTTAACCTGTCCTTTTTGATGAAGTTTTCTCCGGTTTTGCTGATTGTTTTAGGCGCAGAAATTTTGTGGCAGTATTTTTATCGCAACGGTCAAACGCTGCGATATGATTTTTGGGGAACGCTGTTCTGTATCTTTCTCATCTTTTTTTCGGTCGGATTATCCTGCCTTTACCCCTTTATTCACTTTGCTCCTCTCAGTTGGGAAACTCAGCAAAAGTTGGAACAGCAAATTTATGATGAAATTTATCCCGTTATTCCGCAAAGCTCGCCTGTCACCTTTTTGGAGGTTGAGGTTGATTTAAACAGTATATCCTCTTACACACAACAAGCTGAACCGAAAAAATTAAATCCTGCCGACCATGTTTCTCTGTTTTTCCGCTTATCCTCCCAACAGGATATTCCTTCCTTTGCCAAAAACGTGCGCGGCGTTTTAGATTATCTTTCCCCGTTAGAATACGATAATCTTTCCGTTTTTATCTCCGCTCCACATCCCGGAGGAGAATATGAAATTTCATTGAATGACCGCTTCCGCCAACGCTTATCCGCGCAGCAGATGGAAGAGCTGATTGCAGATATTCCGAATATCGAATCAGATGTTTCGGAAGAAGTTTCCTACGAAAAAGAATATGCTTAACAAAAAAGCTCCGATTTTTATCGGAGCTTTTTCCATCAAACATATCGGTTGTTGCTTAGAACAAGGTCATCTGGCTGGATTCCGGCAAGTCACCCAACGCGCCGCACTCTTTGAGCGTTTCAATCACTGTTTTAGAAACGCCCGAACGGGAAACAATCTCGTCCATTGAGATAAATTCTCCCTTTTGCGCCGCCTCATACAGGCTGTTTGCCGCAGCGTCGCCGACACCCTTTAAGGAACAGAACGGCAGACGGATTTTTCCGTCCTCAATCTGATATTTGGTTGCATGAGAACGGTAGAGGTCAATCGGTAAAAACTCAATTCCGCGGCACAAAGCCTCCAGAGCAATATGTAAACACTCTGCTGTCTTTTTCTCTTTGTCGGTTGCGTCCATTCCTTTTGAACGCAGCTCCTTCATTCTCAGCTTTACCATTTCCTTGCCCTGAATAACCGTCGCTGCGTCAAAATCTTCACCGCGAACGGTAAAATGCGCCGCATAAAAAGCAAGCGGATAATGCACCTTGTACCAGCACAAACGAATTGCCGCGATAACATACGCCGCTGCGTGCGCCTTCGGGAACATATATTTAATCTTAAAGCAGGAATCAATGTACCACTGCGGCACGTCATGTTCCTTCATCGCCTTCACATGTTCCTCGGTCAGCAGCTTATGCGCTTTACCTTTTCGCACAATTTCCATAATCTTAAAGGACATCGACGGGTCCAATCCGTGATAAATCAGATACAACATAATGCTGTCACGGGTTCCGATTACCTCACTGATGGTGCAGGTTCCGCTTTTAATCAAATCCTGCGCATTTCCCAACCATACATCGGTTCCGTGGGACAAACCGGAAATCTGAAGCAGATCGGAAAAGTTTTTTGGTTTACAATCCAACAACATCTGGCGAACAAACGGCGTTCCCATCTCGGGAATGGCAAGCGTTCCCGTTTCACATTCGATTTCCTCTGCGGTGACACCCAACACCTCCGGTGAAGTAAACAGCTTGTAAATCAGCTCGTCCGAGGTATCCGCGTCCCCAACCTTTGTCCCTGTCAAATCCTCCATGTACTTGTACAGGGTCGGCACATCGTGTCCGAGAATATCCAATTTTAAGATGGTATCATGCAGCGAGTTAAAGTCGAAATGGGTGGTGATAATATCCGAGTTTACATCATCTGCCGGATGCTGAATCGGGGTAAAATCAAACACCTCATAATCGTTTGGTACAACAACCATGCCGCCTGGGTGCTGTCCGGTAGAGCGTTTGACACCGGTACATCCTTTGGACAGACGGTTTTCTTCCGCCTTATGCAGCGTTTTTCCCCGCTCGGAAAGGTAATTTTTTACATAACCGTAAGCAGTTTTATCTGCCAGCGCGCCGGTTGTTCCCGCTTTAAAGACGTGTCCTTCGCCAAACAGTTCTTCGGTGTATTTATGCGCCTTTGACTGATATTCTCCCGAAAAGTTTAAGTCAATATCCGGCGATTTATCTCCGTGGAATCCTAAGAAAGTTTCAAACGGAATATCGTGTCCGTCCCGCAGATACGGCGTTCCGCAACATTCACAATTCTTCGGAGGCAGGTCAAATCCCGAACCGACCGAACCGTCAGTGAAGAAAATGCTGTGGTTACACTTTGGACAACGGTAATGCGGCGGCAAAGGATTTACCTCCGAAATACCCGCCATAATTGCAACGAAAGAGGAGCCGACTGAGCCTCTTGAACCGACCAAATATCCGTCCGACTCCGATTTGGAAACCAGCTTTTGCGCAATCACATACAATACCGCAAAGCCATGCGAAATAATGGAGTCCAGCTCTTTGCTCAGACGATTGGAAACAACATCGGGGATTTTCCCTTCAAATTCATACCAGTCCTTTGCTCGCTGCCATGTTCTTTGCCGCAGGTCTTCTTCTGCTCCGTCGATGGTAGGGGTATAGGTTCCGTTCGGGAAGGGGCGAACCTCCTCAATCATATCCGCAATCAGATTGGTATTGGTGACAACAATTTCATACGCCTTTTCTTTGGGAAGATAGGAAAATTCGTCCAGCATCTCCTGCGTTGTGTGAAGATAAAGCGGCGGCTGATTGTCCGCATCTTTAAATCCCTGTCCTGCCATCAAAATTGCGCGGAAAATTGCGTCCTCTTTTCTCATAAAATGAACGTCACCCGTTGCAACAACCGGAATCCCCAGTTTATCACCCAATTTAATGACTGTTTTATTAAACTCCTGAAGCTCTCCGACCGTTTTTACCGTGCCGTTGCGCATCATAAAATCATTGTTGCCAATCGGCTGTACTTCAAGATAATCATAAAAGCTTGCCATGCGGCACAGTTCGTTCCAGCTTTTTCCGGCAACGATTGCGCGGAATAATTCTCCCGCCTCACACGCACTGCCCACAATCAGACCTTCCCGGTGCTTAATCAGCTCGCTTTTGGGAATCAGCGGACGCTTTTTAAAATATTTTAAATGGGACATTGAAACCAGCTGATACAAATTTTTCAGCCCCATCTGATTTTTAACCAACAAAATCAGATGATAATATTTCAGCTGTCTGGGGTCTGCCGTAACCAGAGCGGTGTTAATCTTTTCAATCGAATTGATTCGGTAATCCCGCTTCATGTCCTGCATCATACGGATAAAAATCTTTGCCAGAACTGCCGCATCGTCGCAGGCGCGGTGATGATTAAATTCCCCTACCTTTAAATGTTCCGCTACGGTGTCCAGTTTATGATTCTTTAAATCCTTATAAAGGGAACGGGAAATGGTTACGGTATCAATGTAAGTATTTTTAAAATGTTTTTTCTGACGGGCAAAAGCCGCGCTCATAAACGAACAGTCAAAATCTGCATTGTGCGCAACCAAAACAGCATCTTTCGGGCAAAATTCTTCCCACATTTTCAGCGCTTCCGCCTCGCTTGGAGCATCCTTTACCATCGCGTCGGTAATTCCCGTCAAAGAGGTAATCTTTTCGGGAATGTGGCGTTCGGGGTTTACAAAGGTGTTGAAAACATCCTGAACCTCTCCGTTTTTTACCCGTACCGCGCCGATTTCGGTAATGCGTTCCTGCGTTGCGGAAAGTCCGGTGGTTTCCAGGTCAAAGACAATAAATTCTCCGTCAAAGCTGTGCTTTTTGCTTCCCTTCACCGCCGCTACCATATCGTTGACAAAGTAAGCCTCCACACCGTAAATCATGCGGAAATCGTCCCAGCCTTCCGAAGCGTACATCGCGTCCGGAAAACCCTGGACAACGCCGTGGTCGGTAATTGCCATCGCTCGGTGTCCCCAGCTGTGCGCCAGCTTTGCCAAATCGGCAGAACCGTTCATGCCGTCCATGTTGGACATATTGGAGTGCAGGTGCAGTTCCACCCTTTTAACCGGAGCGTCATCTGTCTTTTTCTTTTTCTGCACCATTGTGATTGCCAGTGGACGAATGGTAACATCATGTTCATACTTATCAAAAGCGGCATCTCCGCGTACAATGAGAGTGTTTCCCTCTTTGAGTTCCTCAATCGCTTCCTTTTTATCGGTCGGCTGAATCACCTTTAGCGTATTGGAACTGGTGTAATCGGTAATATCAATCGAGTAAATTTCCCATTTACCGTCCTTGGAAGTAACCGATTCTTTTCGCACAATATCTCCCCAAACCGTCGTCATACCGGTTTCACCTGTGACTTCATTGAGCGGAATCGGACATTCCTTGATCGGTTTTCCCAAAACAACAACTGCGCTGTCCGGTTCAAACGGAAAATCAGCGCAGTCAAAGGCAATTTTCCCTGTTTCTTTGCAGGCGCTCTCTTTTTTGCCGTTCGACTGCTTGGGCGCAGAACTCTCTTTCGGGCGTTCCAAGGCTTTTTTCTGTTCTTCTGTTATGGTGGGAGTTCCGATGATTTGCTGATATTCGGGCTGATCTTCCCGTAAATCCAGCACTCCGTCAAACTTTACCTCTATCGACAAACCGTACTGCTCGGAAATCACCTGTTTCATTGCAAGGTCGCAGCCGCTTTCTTCAATCAGATTATACCCGCCGTGACGCAAACCGATTGTAAAACAGCCGTCTTCTATCCTTTTTTCGCAGCCTTCAAAGATTCCGTTGGCGGGATAACCGCGCTTTTTCAGTTCGCGGAGGATATCTTCCATCGAATCACAGCAAAATAATTCCGGACGGTAGCGTGTCCTAATCTCAAACAACGCAAGCTCGGCTGTCCTTGCAATCTGTTTTTCTACCTGAACAATCTCCTTGAGCGGGATTCTTTGTTCCGGAGAAAGCTGAACGGTGATCTGTCTTTTTTCTCTTTTTGCATCGATGTGATCGATTGGAGCCTGCATCAGCTCGTCCGCCACCTTGCCTGTTACAAACGGACGAAACACATCAGCAAAACGGTTCACAGGATCTGTCCTCCTTTTCCTTTTTCCAAACGCAGCAAAGCTGAACCGCACCTTTCATGCGGCTCAGCCCCCTGTTTTTTTATTCCTGCTCGGTTTCTTTTTGCTCGGAGGAACCCACTGTCTGTTCTCCCGATTCGCCGACAGTCGGCTCTTCTTCCGGATTTTCAGTCTGTTCCAGTTCGGTTGCTTCTACATAATTATCTTTGATGTTTTCTTCATAGAAGGTATCCAAAGCAGCTTTTACATCGCCGCCCTCTACACTCTTGCCGACGGTGATGGTGCTGTCCTCCTCCACTACCTGTACGGATTTATTTCCTTCTTCATCGGTCACACGGATATTCAAGGTTTGAATAACTCGTTCCACAATCGGAGTATCGCCGTCTTTGCCCATGATAAACACAACATTTCCGCTGAGCGGGTCGCCGCCGTTGCCCTGATAGCTTGCCATCAGCCACTGACGGGTTAAAACAACTTCAAAGGCTTTTTTGCCGTCCACCTCGGTGGGTTTAATTCTTTTAAACTGCTCCGAAGAAAGGGTGCGGGAGAAAGAAGCCATCGAATACGGACGGGTGTCCAAACCTTTTTCAATCTCGCTGCGTACCCATTTCGCATCTTCTCCGAGGTAATAATATTCGCCCGGTTTGAGATATACGTTAGAAACCAAAGCGGTTCCTTCTTCGTTACCGGTGCTTTCCTGGAAAGTAATTCCGTCCTCGGAACGCAGGAAGTTTGCCTTTCTGGTTGCCTTGCTTGCGGTGTCCCTTTCCCCTTCTGCATAACTGTAAGTATATCCAATCGCGCTGCCGGACTCAATTTCTTTGGTGTTTTCCAGCGCCTGATTGAGTTCCTTTAAGTAATTGCCGCTTTTTACCTCATCAAAGATTAAAAATGCAAGCAGAGCGACTACCGCCACAATTCCTAAAATAATCAGCGGTTTTTTCATATCCTTTTTTTTCTGAGCCATTGTTCTTACCCTTTCTTCTGTGTCATTTTTTCTACTTCTGCCGCCAGTTCTTCCACAACGCAATCTTCGGGAACCTTGCGGAGAATCTCGCCTTTGCAAAACAAAATCGCGCAGCCGTCTCCGCCGGCAATTCCGAGATCCGCTTCCCTTGCCTCTCCCGGACCGTTTACCGCGCAGCCCATCACCGCTACCGTAAGCGGAGCTTTGCAATCTTTGAGCCGTTCCTCTACCTGTTTTGCCAAACCGATTAAATCAATCTTTGTTCTTCCGCAGGTCGGGCAGGAGATAAAGGTGATTCCCTCTTTTCTTAACCCGATAGATTTTAAAATATCCCTTGCCGCATACACCTCGTTGACCGGGTCATCGGTTAACGAAACGCGGATGGTATCTCCGATTCCGTCGCACAGCAAAGAACCGATTCCGACAGCGGATTTAATCAAACCCATGCGGGCGGTTCCGGCTTCGGTCACACCCAGATGCAGCGGATAATCGCATTGTTGTGCTGCCAGGCGATAGGCTTCTATCATTGTCTGCACATTGGAAGATTTGATGGAAATGGCAATCTGGTCATAATCATATCGCTCAATCAAAGAAGCATGGTACAACGCGCTGTCCACCATTGCCTGCGCTGTCGGGTGTCCGTATTTAGCAAGAATCTGCTTTTCCAGACTGCCGGAATTGACTCCGACACGAATCGGCACATTATGCTGCTTACAGGTCTGCACAACCTGACGCACCCTGTCCTCGTCCCCGATATTCCCGGGGTTAATCCGCACTTTGTCCACCCCTGCCGCTACCGCTTCCAAAGCAAGGCGGTAATCAAAATGAATGTCGGCGACAATCGGAACAGAAACGGCTTCTTTTAAGGCTGCTATCAGCTTTACCGATTCCATATTCGGAATTGCGGCGCGAATCAGCTCGCAGCCTGCTGCTTCCAGACGCTTTGCCTGTTCCACACTTTTTTCTGTTTCCTCCGCCGGGGTATTGAGCATCGACTGAACGGTAATCGGCGCGCCTCCGCCAATCTTAACCCCTCCGGCGCAAATCTGCTTTGAACTTCTCGGAAAACTCATGGTATTCTCCTTTCGGTTTTCTCCCCTTTTCGCTTTCAGCTATCCCTGAATCAATCGAACAATATCTTGAAAGGTGACAAACAACATTAACCCCATAAACAGGAATAATCCTGCTGCGTGTATATATCCTTCATATTTTGCCGGAACCGGTTTTCCTCTCACCAGCTCTATCAGTAAAAAGATCAGTCTGCCCCCGTCCAACGCCGGAAGCGGAAGAAGGTTAAACACACCGATATTGATGGTGATAAAAGCAACCAACAAAAAGAAATTGGAATAATTGCGGGTGGATGCAACCTCTCCAATCACCTGTGTCACACCGACCGGACCGGAAAGCTGATTCATATGGAACTGTCCGGTAATCAGTTTTCCGAAAGAAGTCCAAACCTGTTTTACCATTCCTGTTGTCATATACCAGGATTCTTTTAACACCAAAAGCGGCGTCTTTTTTAATCCCTGTACCTTAAAGTCCAGTTTTACAATGGTCTGTCCTTCAATCTGTTCATAGGCAAAGGGAACATCGGTCAGCTGCACAATCTCCCCATTTCTGCGCACTGTCATCTGAACCGGCTGGTCGCCCACATCTACAAAAGCATAGACCAAATCGTTGGAGGTGTGAACATTATATCCATTGATTTCTAAAATTTCGTCGCCCACCTGCAATTTTTCGCTGCTGACCGCTTCCGGATCAAAGACGCTAACCTGTGTGCTGCCTATCATCGGCTTTGCACACACCAAAGCCAGAATAATCAAAAAGCCCAACAGCAGATTCATGGAAGCTCCCGCGACAATAATCAAAATCTTCTGAAGCGGTTTTTTATTGCAGAAAGCGCGGTCATCGGTACTTTCCTCATCTTCCCCCTCCATCGCAACATAACCGCCGATCGGAAGAAGACGCAGGGTATACTGTGTTTCCCCTTTGGTAATATGAAACAGTTCCGGTCCCATACCGATTGAAAATTCCGGAACAGAAACCCCCTGCGATTTTGCTGTCAAAAAATGTCCCAATTCATGAATGAGGATAATCGCCCCGAATACCAGGATTCCCAGAAGAATGGTAACAATCCAATTCATCAAATTCCTCCCTGCCGTTGTTTGTTAGCGGCAAAATTTTTCCCGAACAAACTCTCTCGCCGTCCTGTCTGCCCGCAAAACATCTTCTGCCGAAGAATATTCTTTTGGTTCAAAATGGTTGAGCGCCTGATGGACTGCCTCAAATAAATCAAGGTAGCCTATCCGGTCCTGCAAAAACAGAGATACCGCTTCTTCATTGGCTCCGTTGACAATACAAGGGTACAGTCCGCCCCGTTTTGCAGCTTCTATGCAGTCTGCAAGACAGGTAAAGGTCTGCAAATCCGGCTTTGCAAAGGTCAGCGCAGAACAGGAAAGTAAATCCAATCTCTTCGCCGGAGATTCATACCGTTCGGGCCAAGTCAACGCATACTGAATCGGAATCATCATATCCGGCGCTCCCATCTGAGCCATCACCGAACCGTCCAGATATTCCACCATCGAGTGAATGATACTTTGCGGATGAACCACAATATCAATCTTTTCCGGCGGCATGGAAAACAACCACATCGCTTCGATAAATTCCAAACCTTTATTCATCAGGGTGGAAGAATCAATGGTAATCTTCGCTCCCATGCTCCAATTTGGATGCTTTAAAGCCTGCTCTTTTTTGATGCCTGCCAGTTCTTCCCTGCTTTTTCCAAAAAACGGTCCGCCGGACGCCGTAATAATCAATTTCTTGACCTGACTTTGCTTATTTCCCTGAAGGCACTGAAATATAGCGGAGTGTTCGCTGTCAATCGGGGTAAGCAGAACATTTTTTTCTTTTACCCGTTGTGTCACCAGCTTTCCGCCTGCAACCAGCGTTTCTTTATTTGCCAAAGCCACATTATTTCCGGCATCAATCGCCGTTAAGGTCGGCAGCAATCCAGCCACACCCATCAGCGCGTTGATGACCGTATCCTGTCCGGAATATCCCGCAACGGTGAGAACACCCTCCATTCCTTCCAAAACGGTAGTGTCGGTATCTTTCACCCGCTGTTTGAGTTCTTTCGCCGCATCCGCATCGGTTAAAACGGCATATTTCGGAGAAAACTCCCGAATTTGCTGTTCCATCAATTTCCAATTTCTGTGCGCTGTCAAACCGACAACGGAAAAACCCATCTTGCGGCAAACAGTCAGGCTCTGCGTTCCGATGGAACCGGTAGAGCCCAAAATTGAAAGCGTTTTATTCATGCAATCCCTCTTTTACCTGATAATGACGCAGCAGCTTTTTATAATAAGATGGCACTGCATCTGATATAGTATACCATATATTTTTTACGAGGATGTTAAATTTTCAGAAAAAAGCGGAGGAATTGTCATCTTTTTTCCTTTTTCCCCGTTTTATAAACAAAGGGTTCCAACTCTCTATGCCGCTATACTGCAAACCGGGAAAAGCAGTGTTGTCGCATAGATAAACGGCAAAGTAAACAAAACGCTGTCAAATCGGTCTAAAACGCCGCCGTGTCCTGGCATAATTTTGCCGAAATCTTTAATCTTAAACTGGCGTTTAATCAAAGAGAAGCTCAAATCGCCCAACACACTGATAAGGGACGCCAGCGGAGAAATCAAAGCCAGACGCAGGAAGTTAATTTCCAGAGCAATTCCCATCATGCCGCAAACCTTTTGGTAACAAAACGCAGCCAGTAAATTCAGTAAAATACAGCTTACCAATCCGCCTGCCAATCCCTCCACTGTTTTATGAGGACTGACCAGCGGGCACAATTTATGCTTTCCAAACGCTTTGCCGACAAAATAAGCGCCGCTGTCACTGAACCATGCGCAGGCAAGCGCCATCAGCAGATAAAACATACCCATCGCCTGCCCGTTGTTGTCGCGCAGATAGATTGCCGCAGAAAAGGAAAGCGGCATTCCGATGCTCATCATAAAGGTCAGCGCAATATCTTCTACTCGGGTATCTTTATGCGTTTTCAATAAAATCAAAAATAAAATTCCGATATAGGGCAGCAAAAACAGCGGCAAAAGGTTCATCTCCTTTTGCATTGGAACAAAGGGAAATACTGCCGCCACCACAAATGCAACCAAAGAAAGCAGCTTGTTGTGACTGATTTTGGTTGCTGTTAAAAATTCGTGCATTGCAATCAGGGAAATCAGCATAATCGCAACATTCAAAATCGGAGTTTGAAAAAAGCTGAGTACAACAATCAACAAAACGATTCCGACTGCCGCAGAAAGTATCCGTGTTTTCACTAAAACCTCTCCATTCCTTCTTCTCATTTCTTGCCGCAGAACTTACTTTCCCGCTACAAGATATGTTTTTCTGTCTAAAGGTATTCCGATTTGCTTAAATCCCGCCGAAGCGACGGTGACGCTGCTGAAAAATCTGAATTGCCTGTTCCAAATCCTTCGGGGTAAAGTCCGGCCAAAGGACATCCATAAATACAAATTCCGAATAAGCTGCCTGCCAAATCAAAAAGTTGGACAGGCGTTCCTCTCCGCTTGGGCGAATAATCAGGTCGGGGTCGGGCTGCCCCGCTGTGTACAGGCAGCGTTCAATCTCTTCTTCCCGAATCTGCTCCGGCAAAATTTCTCCGTTCTGTATCTTTTCTCCTAATTTGCGAACCGCATGGGCAATTTCATCTCTGCCGCCGTAGTTTAAAGCCACATTTACCAAAAGTCCGCGACGATTTTCTCCCAAACGCTCGATTCGGGCAATTTTTTCCTGAAGAACAGGGGACAAAGCCGTCATATCTCCGATAAATTTGGTTCTTACCTCATCGTTTTCTTCCCTGTGAGCAAACGCTTCATCGATATACTGCTCCAACAGCTCCATAATAGAATCCACTTCATCTTTCGGACGCTTCCAATTTTCGGTGGAAAAAGCATACACTGTCAGATATTGCAGCCCGATTTTGTTGCAGTATTCTACAATTTTTCGGAATGTTTTCGCGCCTTCCCGGTGTCCGTATTTCCGCGGTAAATTTCTCTGTTTTGCCCAGCGCCCGTTGCCGTCCATGATGATGGCAATATGTTTCGGCAACTCTTTTTGCAAGGACTGATCTCCCATTTTGGTTCTTCTCCTATCTTTGACCGCCTCTTTCGAGGATAACTTTTAAAAGAGCCATGCACCGCGCAGCGATACATGGCTTTGCACTTTCTTTCCGAATTTTCTTTGCAACCGCAAAAATTACAAAGACATAACTTCCTGTTCTTTGTCTTTAACAGCTTTGTCAATCATCTTAACATATTTATCTGTTAAATCCTGAACATCTTTTTCTGCGTCTTTCAAATCGTCCTCAGAGATTTCGTTTGCTTTTTTCTGCGCTTTGAATTTATCTACTGCATCGCGGCGGATATTGCGGATAGAAACCTTTGCGTTTTCTCCGTCTTTAGATACCTGTTTGCACAGTTCTTTACGGCGTTCCTCTGTCGGAGACGGGAAAATCAGACGAATTACAGAACCGTCATCGGTCGGATTGATTCCGATATCGGAAGCCTGGATTGCCTTGTTAATCAGCTTCAGAGTGGATTTATCCCATGGCTGAATAACCAAAGTTCTTGCGTCAGCGGTAGAAATGGTAGCCAGCTGCTGAATCGGGGTTGCTGCGCCGTAATAATCCACGGTAACGCGGTCTAAAACCGACGGAGAAGCCTTACCTGCGCGGATGGTTCCGAATTCTCTGTAAAGAGCGTCCAGAGTTTTATTCATTTTTTCTTCAATTTCTTTGTACTGTGCTTTCATAAAATCCTCCGTTCTGCCGAAAAAATTCAGCAAATCATTTTTAATTATTTTACAAGAGTACCAACATCTTCGCCTTTTACTGCGCGCAGGATATTATCCGGGTCTTCCAGACTGAATACCAGCACCGGAATATGGTTATCTCTGCACATCGAGAAGGCTGTCATATCCATCACTGCCAGCTGTTTTGCCAAAACTTCGTCAAAGGAAATGTTCTGGTAACGAACAGCGTTTGGATTCTTGTGCGGGTCGCTGTCATAAACGCCGTCAACCATTGTCGCTTTCAGGATAATCTGAGCGTCAATTTCAGCTGCGCGCAGCGCTGCCGCAGTATCGGTGGAGAAAAACGGATTTCCGGTTCCGCAGCCGAAAATAACAACACGATTTTTTTGCAGATGGCGAACTGCGCGGTTGCGGATATAAGGCTCCGCTACCTGCTGCATGGAGATTGCGGTCTGAACGCGGACATCACAGCCAACCTGCTCCAAAGCGTCTGCCAATGCCAACGAATTCATTACCGTTGCCAACATTCCGATATGGTCGGCTCTGGTGCGGTCCATGTTGCCGCTGCTGCGACCTCTCCAAAAGTTTCCGCCGCCGACAACAATCGCAACCTCTGTTCCCAAATCATAAATCTTTTTAATGCTCGAGCAGATGGACTGAACAACATCATAATCCAGACCTGTTTTTTTATCCCCTGCCAGAGCTTCTCCGCTGAGCTTGATAAGCACGCGCTTATACATATTTTTCACTCCCAATTTATTTTTCATACTGTCTGCGAACCGAACAGTTTGACAAGACCTGATATTTATACTTCTTATTTTATCGTAACTTTTTGCCGATGTAAAGACCTTTTTTGCTTTCTTTGCGAATTAGAAGCGTTTTTTTAGAAAAAACAGGGCAAGATAAACCCCTGTGCATAAAAATAGGGTACAAGCTGTAAACTTGTACCCTTATTTCAACCGAAAAACCGGTCTTATTTCATCATGCTTGCAACTTCGCTTGCGAAATCGTCAACTTTTTTCTCAAGACCTTCGCCTTTTTCAAAACGAACAAAGGAAACGATCTGGATTTTGCCGCCCAGTTCTTTTGCCTTTGCATCGGTGTAAGACTGGATGGTCTGGTCGCCGTCTTTGATGAATTCCTGGTCGATCAGGCAGTTTTCTTTGTAGAATTTCTTGATTCTGCCCTGAACCATCTTTTCAGCGATTGCTTCCGGTTTGCCTTCGTTGATAGCCTGAATTTTGAGGATTTCTTTTTCTTTTTCCAGAACTTCTGCAGGAACTTCTGCTTCGTTGAGGTAGGACGGATTTGCTGCCGCAATCTGCATTGCAACGTCTTTGCCGTACTCTTCAAAGCCTTCTTTGCCTGCTACATCGGTATCGAATTTAACCATAACGCCGATGCTGCCGCCTGCATGGATATAGGTAGCAACGTCACCTTCGTAACGAACGAAACGTCTGATTTTAATGTTTTCACCGATGGTCTGAATCTTTTCGGTAGTCAGTTCAGCGATGGTCATTTCGCTGCCTGCTGCTTTGCAGTTGTTCAGAGCTTCTACGTCAGCAGGATTTGCTTCTACTACGGTCTGTGCGCAGGTATCAACAAATGCCTGGAAATCAGCGTTCTTTGCAACGAAGTCGGTTTCAGCGTTTACTTCGATTACTACGCCAACCTTCTTTGCAGCGTCAACATATGCTTTTACAACGCCCTCAGCAGCAATACGGCCTGCTTTTTTTGCAGCAGCAGCCAGACCTCTTTCACGAAGAAGTTCGATTGCTTTTTCCTGATTGCCTTCTGCTTCTGTCAGAGCTTTTTTGCACTCCATCATGCCGCATCCGGTGATTTCGCGCAGCGCTTTTACGTCCTGAGCTGTAAATGCCATGATATATTCCTCCAAACTGAATTTGTTTGATTTTAAAAAGGGTCCCGACAGAAGCTCCCTGTCGGGACCGCGTAACTTCCAACTGTTTGACGCGAATTATTCAGCGTCTTTTTCTTCTTCGTCAGCAGCTTCTTCAGCGTTCTGTGCGCCCTGTCTGCCTTCGATGATAGCGTCAGCCATTGTGCCTGCAATCAGTTTAACGGCACGGATAGCGTCATCATTACCTGGAATTACATAGTCGATTTCGTCCGGATCGCAGTTGGTGTCAACGATAGCAACCAGCGGAATGCCCAGTTTTTTAGCTTCTGCAACAGCGATTCTTTCTTTTCTTGGGTCAACGATGAAGAGTGCGCCCGGCAGCTTGTCCATTGTTTTGATACCGCCGAGGTATTTTTCGAGCTTCTCGATTTCGAGTTCGAGTTTTGCTACTTCTTTCTTCGGCAGACGCTCAAAGGTGCCGTCTTCTTCCATTTTGTGCAGCTGTTCCAGTCTCTGGATTCTGCGGCGGATGGTTTTGAAGTTGGTCATCATACCGCCCAGCCATCTTGCGTTTACATAGTGTGCGCCTGCACGCTCTGCTTCTTCTTTGATGGATTCGCCTGCCTGTTTTTTGGTTCCTACAAACAGTACGTTGTCGCCGTTAGCGGCAACATCGCGAACGAACAGATAAGCTTCTTCCAGTTTCTTTACTGTTTTCTGCAGGTCGATGATGTAGATACCGTTTCTTTCGGTGAAGATGTATCTTGCCATCTTAGGATTCCATCTGCGGGTCTGGTGACCGAAGTGTACGCCTGCTTCCAGCAGCTGTTTCATAGATACTACGCCCATGTTAAAGTCCTCCTTAAGGTTAAACCTCCGTCTTGAACGCTTTACCGAAATTCCGAGGGACAGCAATCAATGGGCTCGATGGCTGTCCTGCCTTTGACGGTTTTCCTGTCGGCACCATTCGGTCAATTCAAAACGTGTGTTATTAAGATACGGCTGAGTCAAGGCTCTTTTTGCCGTTCCCGATTATTATACCAGAGCTTTTTAAAAAAAGCAAGCAATTTTTTCTTGTTCTACGTTGTGTTGACAGCGCGCCCGATTTTACTTTTCCCTTTTGTTCCATCTAACCAAAAAAGGCGTCAAAATCAGCCGCGGCTCCTGCGTTTTCCCTTGCTCGGAGCATTGACAAGAATGGTATCTTCCCCGATTACCTCGATATTTTCCCATGGAATCACTGTATCCTCTTCCCTGCCGAACAATCCGAACAGACGATATTTTCCGTAAATGACAATCGCCGTCAGCGCAGCGTTTTGCGTGTCCAACTCCACATCTCCGACAAACCCCAGACGAACCCCCTGAGCATTTACAACGTCCTTATATTTAAAATCGTTGATGCGGCAGAGCATAGCTTTCCCCACCTTTCTGTTATATACTACACTCTATGCAAGTTTTGGAAAGATAATACATGATTTCTATTGCAAGTTTTTAACCGTTCTGATTTTTTCCCCTCAAATTCCAAAAGCAATTCCGTGGTTTAATCCATAAAACTTCTGAAACAGTTTTACGAAAAGCTCTTCAGCTAATCGCAGTGAACATCAATAAATTTGGTTTCCAGTTTGGAATAGACAATCTTTTGGGCGCTGTACAAGCCGTAATTTCCCGAAAAAAGGTAGCCGATTGCGCTTGCAATCCCGAAGAAGATAACGCCGTTTCCGCCGAACAGTTCCACTGCCAGCACAAAGGAGGCTACCGGACAGTTGATAACGCCGCAAAACAGCGCAATCAAGCCGACCGCAGCAGCAAAGGACGGATTCATTCCGAGCAAAGGTCCCGCCACACAGCCGAAGGTTGCCCCGATAAAGAAGGTAGGTACAATCTCCCCGCCTTTAAATCCCGCGCCCAATGTCAGGGCAGTGAATAAAATTTTTAAAGCAAAGGCATACCACGGCGCGCTTCCCTGTATTGCCCGGGAAATCATCGGCATTCCCGCTCCGTTATAATCATAGTTTCCTACAATCAAAGTTAAAATAATCACCAAAACGCCGCCTGTTGCCGCCCGCAAAACGGGATTTTGAATATATTTGCGGTAAAGTCCGGTTGTTTTGTGCATTACTGTGCAAAAAATACTGCTGAGCAACGCGCACAAAATCGACAAAGCCGCTGTCTGCAAAGCAGAAATAAAGGTAAGTTCCGGCACAAAAGAAAGGGCAAAAGCCGTAGGAGGAATGTGGCATATCTGCGCAATTCCGTATCCGATTAAGGCTCCCGCCGCGCAGGGAACCAACGCCGCATAGTGCATTACCCCAACGCTGATAACCTCCACCGCAAAGATTGCCGCTGTCAGCGGTGTGCCGAACAAAGCCGCAAAACAGGTACTCATACCGCACATAATCATCATTTGATGCTCGTTTTGGTTCAGATGAAGAGCGTCCGCCATTCTTGCGCTGATACTTCCCCCGATTTGCAGCGCGGCTCCTTCTCTGCCGGAAGAACCGCCCAACAGGTGAGTAATCACCGTGCTGATGAAAATCAGGGGCGCAGTCCGCAAGCGAAGCGGGCGTTCTCCCCGCACCGCTTCGATAACAGTGTTGGTTCCCATATCTTTGGACATTCCCGTTTTTTGATACAACAAAACGATAACCGCCCCGCCAAGCGGCAGCAGGTACAGCAGCCACGGATATTCCGCCCGCAGTTCCGTTACCCGTTCCACCGAAAAGTGAAACAGAACCCCCATAATTCCGACAACCGCTCCGACTGCCGATGCCAAAATAACCCACTTTGCAAAACAAAGCAAAGAACGATAAAAACTTTGAAATACGCCGCTTTTTTGCTCTTCCATTTTCCCGCTACTCTCCCTTTTCTTCCGTCATTTTTTCCGCTTTCTCCGGTTGAAACACAATTTCTTCGGTCCCTGTCTGCGCCGCTTTTCCATCCTGCACGATGATTCCAAAGCCTTCTTCTTTGTCCCATGTGCAGGAAAATGCAGCAGCCGTCGCGCCGCTTTGCGGGGAAAGAACAATCCGTTTTGGGAACAATAATTTTGAAAACGAATTCTTATCCGCAATATTCGGCATTTCGGGCGCATTGTCCGACATCATATGCCCGTATTCCAGCTGCATAAACGGGTAACGGTCGGTCAGCGCCGTCATCATTGTGTCCAGCAAAAAATATTGCTTTTCCAACAATTCCCGACAGGCAAGCCGCGCGACAGTTTCTTCTTTTGTCTGCACCAAAACAGGAATCGGACTTTGATTTTCAAAATATCCGCTCCAATTTTGCAGAAAAATTTCTGTCCGAAAAAAATCCCCGCAATCTTCCATCTCCTGAGAAAAGGTAACGGCAGGCGCTTCTTCCTCCCGGTAAGGGTGTTCCAGATCCATCATCCAGACCACCATCTGGCATACTCTGCCTTCTTCATCTTGTCCCCAGTAAACCGGGTACTCCCCTTTTCCCCAGCCGGTACGAAAAATCGGAATCCGATAGGAGGTTCCCGGAAGCTGCCACATTCCAAAACCGTCCTTTAAACCGGGCAAAACCATCTGTTCAAAAAAGTTTGCATTTGGGTATCGCTGCCGCCACTCTTCCACAAAATCACAAAATATCTGATGTACCTTTTCGTCACAAATACTCCCATAACCGCTGTCCGAAAAAAATCCGAAATAGCCGCCCCGAAACTCCTCGATGTATTCCTTGCCGATTAAAGCCTGTTCAAAATGAACTGCCGGGCGGTAGTTAAAAATCAGCCTTACCGCCGCGCAAAGCTGCCTACCGTCCTTTGTGGACACCATCGCCAGCTCAACAGGATATTTTCCCACCGGAGGAGTGACAAAATACGGCAGTTCCCCTCGATTGTCCAGATAACAGCAGGGGTCCCTTACCAGCAATTCCCCGCTCGGAACCGAACACAACCCCAAACGGACAACGTCAACATAGATTGTTCCTACCTCTTTTTGCGAAAAATATTGCTGTAAATCCACCTGCGCGCTCAACTGTTCCCTTATAGCAACCCACGCTTTCACCCACTCCCGTGTCGGAATCATCTTTACCCTTCCTCCTGTCCGATTTCTGTCTTCTGATACAGAAAAACGGCAAAATCATCTATGATTGTCATATCTCATTCTATTATAATAATCTGTTTTTAAACTGTCAAGAAACGCGCCTGTCCTCCCGCATTTCTTTTCCCGTTCTTTTTCTGTTTTTTATCATCAAAATCAGGTTCCAAACAACAAACGGCAAAGCTGCCGCCGCTCCTAAAACAGTATAAATCGGGAATCCGAAACAGAAAAACAACCACTTCGGAGCTGTCGGACTAAGCCACCGCCCCAATACCTTTTGCGTCAAAAGAAAACCGACAGGCATTCCCGCAAACAGCAGAGCAAAACCGATGCAGCAATGTACGGTCGGAATCGGCTCGGGAAGCGCAAGATTGTTTTCAACCCAAAACCGAATGATTTCGGGGTTCTGCAACTGATTTTGCTGAGAAACTGCCACAATCCACCCCAGGAAAATTCCAACCAATGCAAATCCGATAACCAACCCCGGCTGTCTTACCTTTCTTTTCATTCTCTTCCCGCCTTTTTTGTTTTTATTATAGCATTTTTATCAGACCCTGTCATCGTTTTTCCCAACAAAAAAGAACGAGCCCGGTATTGCGCCGAACTCGTTCCGTTTTTCTTTTTCATTCTTTTATTCTTCCATCTGTTTTCCCAAAAATCCGGCTGCGGTTTGCAGCAGTTTTTCTTCCGCTTCGCTTGGCTGCTCGTTTTCTCCGTCGGACAAAAACAGGATAGAACCGCAGACATCGCCGGCAGAGATAATCGGATAAGCCACCAACGCGCTGCGCTCAACCCCTTCCACAGGAAACAAACGGGAATCACTGTCCCCGCAAAAGGAATAACTTTTTCGCTGTTCTACCAGTTCTTCCAATGCGGAAGAAATTCTGCGTTCCAACAGCTCTTTTTTTGGCACGCCCGAAACGGACACCACATGGTCACGGTCACATACAATTACCGGCTTTGCGCTGGTCTTGTGTAAAATTTCCGCATATTCCCCCGCAAAGGCAGACAACTCCCCAATCGGGGAATATTTCTTAAAGATAACCTCACCTTCGTTGCTGGTAAAAATCTCCAACGGGTCGCCCTCTCGGATTCTCAGCGTTCTTCGGATTTCTTTCGGAATCACCACGCGCCCCAAATCGTCAATTCTTCTTACAATTCCTGTTGCTTTCATGCGTTTTCCCTATCCTTTCTGATTTATTAACACAGATTCTATCTTTTTCTCTATTATTTTTCTGTGTTGTTATTGTTTGCAGGAATCGGGAAAATATTCAAATCGAATCGGATAAAATTCACTGTACTGCGGCTTCGTTTTATATCTTTGAGAAATCTTTTGTTCAAAGATTATAAATGCCGATTTTTTATTGTATCTTCGATATAAAACTGATATAATAAACAAAATAAAGCATCGAACGGAGAAGATATATGAAACAAAACCCCAAACATCGCTCAAAGAAAAAAGAAAGCCGAAAGAAAAAAGCAACGAAAAATCAAACGCCGGAAACCTCCTCCTGGTGCGGAGCAGTCCTTTCTTTTTTGAAAGAATTTTTCTTAAACGGCGATTCTGCCGTTCGTTTTTCGTATGAAGAAAATTTAACCAAAGAGGGTAAACGAAAAAAGGAGCTGATTTGGGCTGTCCTTTCTGTTTTAGAGGGAATATTTCTGCTTGTTTTTCCCTTTTTCAATCATAATATCGTTGCAGAACATCCGGCTGCAACGCTGATTGTATTTTTGCTCGGACTTTTTCTGCTTATCTACGGTATTCTTAAATTCAAAACAAATCAAAATCAATCATAATCAATCATTTTAAATCAAACAGCGGAGGAATCAAGATGGAAAAAGATAAAATGCATACCGGCGAACTCTATCTTCCCGGCGACCCCCAAATTATGGAAGAACAGATGAAATGTTTGGAAAGGTTGTATGATTATAACAACACCAGACCCTGCGAGCAGCAAAAAAGGCAGGCGATGCTGCGTGAAATGTTTGCTCAAATCGGAGAAGGCTGTTATATCGAACCGCCGTTTCACTCCAACTGGGGAGGAAAACACGTCCATTTCGGAAAAGGCGTCTACGCAAACTTTAATTTTACCGCAGTGGACGATACCCACATCTTTGTCGGCGATTATACCATGTTCGGACCGAATGTCATTCTTGCCACAGCGGGACACCCCATTTTGCCGGAACTTCGCCAAAAAACCTATGAATATAATATGCCGATTCACATCGGGAAAAACTGCTGGCTGGGCGCAGGTGTCATCGTACTGCCCGGAATCAGCATTGGGGACAACAGCGTCATCGGAGCCGGAAGCGTTGTGACCAAAGACATTCCGTCCAATGTTGTCGCAGTAGGAAATCCCTGTCGGGTTTTGCGTCAAATCAATGAACATGACAGGGAATACTATTTTAAAGACAGAAAAATTGATTGGGGAGAATTCGCAACAGGCAGCCGATAATTAAACGGCTGCCTGTTTAATTTTTTCCGTTCGTTTTTTTAAACGGACAGTTCTTCCTTTCCAAACTGCGCGTTGTAAAAATCCCGATATACGCTTTCCTTGTCCATCAATTCCTTATGAGAACCCTCCGCGCAAATTTCTCCTTTTTCCAGATAAACAATCTTATCGCACCGCTCCACCAAACCAATCAGCTTATGCGCTGTAAACACAATGGTTTTCTGCGGATATTCTTTTAGAATATTTTCGGTAATCTGCATCGTGTTTACCGGGTCCAGCGCAGACATCGACTCGTCCAGCATTAAAATCTCAGGGTTGCTCAGCAAAGTTTTTGCGATAGAAACTCTCTGACGCTCTCCTCCGGAAAGCTGTGTTCCGCCTTCCCCCACCTGTGTCTGTAAACCGTTCGGGAGTTTTTCCAAAACGCTTTGCAATCCGGCAATTCGGATTACCCGCTCTGTTTCTTCCTCCGATGCAGTAGGATTTCCCAAGCGAATATTTTCCAACACTGTTCCCGACCACAGCGAAATATCCTGAAATACAATTCCGCAGATGCGGCGCAGGTCGCTTAAAGGAATTTCATCCAGCTCCCTGTCATCCAGCATAATTTTTCCCTCTTGCGGGATATAAAATCGCATCAAAAGGCTGCACAGCGTACTTTTTCCGGAACCGCTCGTTCCAATCAAAGCAACTTTCTGCCCTTTTTGAATATTCAGGTTGATTTTCTGTAAAACAGGTTCTTTTCCGTATCGGAAAGAAACATCCTGAAAACAAATGCCTCGGCTAAATTCCGAATATCGGGGCAGATTTTCTCCGTAATCTTCCTCCGGTTTATCCATAATTTCCTGTATCTTCTTTACGCTTACCATAATCTGTCGAATATCCTGATAAATGTTAAAAAAGTTGAGCATCGGGTCGGTTAACATTCCGTTATACATCATCAAAGCCGAAAGTCCTCCGATAGACAACATCCCGACGCTTACCCGATAACCGCCGTAAATCATAATCAGAGCGATAACACCCATAAACATCATCGAATACAGGCACTCCACCGAAAGGATAAACTTCTTTAAACGGTATGTCTTTTTGTTTGTGTTTTCGCTGACCTCGGCAATTCGTCCGTAGAACTCTTTTTCTTTTGAGAAGGATTTAATTTCTTTGATACCCCGAATACTTTCGTTAAATTTCCCCCACATCTTCTCCATTGCAGTCCGCTGAGCTTTGGTCAGGCGCTCCGTCACCCGACCGCTTTTGGAAGAAACCAATATCATCATAATCCCGATTGGAATCATCACCATCGTAATGCGCCAATCAATACTCCACATAAAATAAAATCCCATACCGAACATAATCAGGTTTTGTGTCAGCAAAATGATTGACTGCAAAATACCGCTTGCTGAAACAGAAGCGTCCTGCATCATACGAAACATCAAATCGCTGGAATCGGTTGTCGCAAAAAAGGACATCGGCAAACGCTCCAGTTTTCCAAAAATTCCCGTCCTCATATTATGGCTGATTTGAATCTCCAGTTTTTCACTGAACAAAGAGGTCAACATATTGAATACAGCTTGCAGAATTTCAAACAGAAGATAAGCTCCTCCAATCAGCAGAATCACCCGGATTCCTTTCTGTTCCACGCAGGCGTTAATTAAATCTTCCACCACTTTCACCGGGTAGGTGCTGAAAAAACTGCTTAGAAAAATGCAGGAAATTAAAACCGCAATCTGCACTCCCGTTCCTTTTAACGAAGTTTTTATCATTTGTTTCATTGCTTTGCTCCCCTTTTCCGCAACTTAAAGCAATAACATTATATCACAAAAATTTTATTTCTTCTACTAAATTCTTGCTCTGTTTATCTATAAAGCCCGATACACCGTAAAAGTAAGAATATGTTTTGTCTTTTATTATCTTTACTTTCCGATTTTGATTCTGCCTGTTTCTTTAAAAAATTGCCGATAAAAGCCTTGTAATGTTAAATCTATGTAAAATCGGGTTAAATCTTTGTATAGGTTATTGCAATTTTCGGGAAATTTGTGTATAAAATAATTAAAGAATAAATTTGTAGAATTATGGAGGAACTGTTGTGAAGATTACAGATGTCATTAGTTTGCTTGGAGGTCTGGGACTGTTTTTGTACGGTATGCAGATGATGAGTAACGGTTTGGAAGCCGCTGCCGGCAATCGTATGAAAAAAATCCTGGAAAAATTAACTGCCAACCGATTTTTAGGAGTATTGGTCGGCGCGGGCATCACCGCCGCGATTCAATCCTCCTCCGCTACCACCGTTATGGTTGTCGGCTTTGTAAACTCCGGTATGATGACGCTCAGCCAGGCTGTCTGGATTATCATGGGCGCAAATATCGGTACCACCATTACCGGTCAGCTGATTGCTTTGGATGTGGGCGCCTTCGCTCCGTTGTTTGCCTTTATCGGCGTGGCTCTCATCGTCTTTTTAAAGCAGGAAAAGGTACACCACTACGGAAAGATTATCGCAGGTTTGGGTATCCTCTTCATCGGTATGGACATGATGAGCGCCGCCATGATGCCTTTGCGCGAGTCTGAAGCCTTCATCTCTCTGATGACAAAATTCTCAAATCCGGTTCTCGGTATCCTTGCCGGCGCTGTATTTACCGCTGTGATTCAATCTTCTTCCGCTTCGGTCGGTATTCTTCAGGCACTTGCAAGCAGCGGCGTCATCGGTCTTTCTCAGGCTGTCTACGTTCTGTTCGGTCAGAATATCGGTACCTGTATTACCGCAGTTCTGGCTTCTATCGGAACCAGCAGAAGCGCAAAGCGCACCACCATCATTCACCTGCTGTTTAACCTGATTGGAACCACCATCTTCACCGTTATTTGTATTCTCACCCCGTTCACCGCTTTGGTGGAAAGCTTTACCCCTGCCAACGTATCGGCGCAGATTGCAAATATGCACACCATCTTTAACATTACAACCACCCTGCTGTTGCTGCCGTTCGGCGCATATCTTGCAAAGATTGCAACCAAAATTCTTCCCGACCTGCCGGAAGAAAAGAACGACGTTATGCATCTGGAATTTATCCATCCGGTTATTCCGATTGAAAACCGCGGCGAAACCAAAATCGGTCTTTCCGCTATCGCAATCACCGCTGTAAAAAATGAACTTCTTCGCATGACCGAAATGACTTCCGAAAACGTTTCTCTGAGCTTTGACGCAGTAAAGGAAGGCAAAACTTCCATGCTGCCGGATATCAGAGACCGCGAGGAATATATCGACTACCTGAACAAGGAAATTTCCAAATACATTTCCAAGATTCTGGTAAAAGAAAGAAATCCGAAGGATTCTCAGTATATGAGCGCCTTGTTTAAGGTTTGCGGCAATCTGGAGCGTATCGGCGACCATGCCGTAAATATCTGCGAATACACCACTATGATGAAGGAAAAAGGCATTACTTTCTCCAAAGAGGTTCTCAGTGAAATCTCTCTGATGAAGGAAGCCTGCTCCAAAGCGATGGAGTTAATCAACCGTCTCCAGAAAGAGGGCGGCAATATCGCAGAGATTGAAAAGATTGAACAGCAAATCGACGATATGACCGAAAGCTTCCGCAAGAGTCAGATTGACCGTATGCAAAGCGGAAAATGTTCCGACGAGGGCTGTGTGCTTTATTCCGAAATGCTCACCGACTTCGAGCGTATCGGCGACCATATCCTCAATGTCGGTCAGGAAATTGCGCTGGGCGCAACAGAATAATCGCTTTCCCCTTTTCTTTTCTATAAAACAAAAGCCATCGGCAGCTTTGAAAATCAAAGCTGCCGATGGCTTTTTCCTTATTACGCACTATCCGTGCAGCTCTTCCGACTGCCGCTGCATATTCTCAACCACAATATCGTAAATATCTCCCAAAGAAGCGCAGTATTCCAGCACCTTCCATGGGGAATTGGTGTGGTAGTGCAGCTTCATCAGCTCGCTGTCCCCCACAACAATCAAACAATCTCCCTGAAAATGTTCGGTGATATAATCATTGATTTGGTCTTCGGTCGCTTTGCTGCCTTCGATTAAAAGCTGGGTGTCAAAACGATACTCCAACATATTCCTCATCCTTTCCAAACGCTATTCCGCCGCTGCCCTGCGAATAATCGAACCTTCCGGCAGATTCAGTCCCTTTGCCGGCATGGTGAGCTTCATCATGGCATTGTTTGCCGTTTCCCGCTCATTTCCCAGTTCATCGGTAATCTGTGTTACAGTGTAGGCAATCGGACGATCCTCCGGGGTCTGAAACGGGTAGATAATTTCCACTTCTTCTCCCAAAGAGAATTTGTTTCTCTGGGTACAATACAGGGTATCTCCCTGCGTTTTGTCCACAACTGCCACAACATCCCACTGACGAACATATCCGCTGTTTTCGTAGTACTGTCCTTCCTCCGGGCGACCGAAATAGAATCCGGTAGAATACTGACGGTGGCTCACCTTTCTGGTTTCCTCCTCCAGCCATGCCGGAATATGAAAGTTCTTCGGGTCCCTTTTATATAAATTTACTGCCTGACGGTAAGCGTTGGTAATAACCGCAACATAGTAAAAGGACTTTGCCCTGCCTTCAATCTTTAAAGAAGTAACACCCGCATCAATCACCTTGTCCAGATATTCTATCATGCACATATCCTTCGCATTCAGGATATAGCTTCCCTTTTCGTCCTCATAGATTGGGAAATACTGTCCCGGACGTTTTTCCTCCACCAGATGATAGCCCCAGCGGCATGGCTGCGCACATTCTCCGCGGTTTGCGTCCCTTCCCACCATATAATTGGAAAGCAGGCATCTTCCCGAAAAAGACATACACATCGCGCCGTGTACAAAAGTTTCAATCTCCAGTTCCGGCGGGGTTTTATCCCGAATCCGCTTAATATCGTCCAACGGCAGCTCTCTTGCCAAAACCACACGCTTTGCGCCCAGGCGATACAGTTCGTTTGCAGTCAGGTAGTTTACAATTCCCGTTTGGGTGGAAATATGAACGTCCACATCGGGAATCACCCTTTTTGCTTCCATCAAAACACCGATATCCGCTACAATCACCGCATCCACTCCCGCTGCCTGCGCGCTGCGCAGATAATCCGCCAGCCGGTCTACCTCACTGTTCAGCGGCAGCGTATTGCAGGTCAAATATACCTTAACGCCTTTTGCATGGGCATATTCCACCGCCTTTTTCATTGTGTCAAAGTCAAATTTTGCGGAAGAAGCGCGCATACCGAAAGCCGTGCCGCCCAAATAAACCGCGTCCGCGCCGTAATTGACCGCATAGGTTAATCGCTCGTAATCTCCCACCGGAGCCAAAACCTCGGGATAGTGCGAATCCAATAAAATTTTATCTTGCTGTGCCATATTTCTCCTCCGTCTGTCATTCAAAACTGTAATTTTTCTTGTAAAAGCAGTTCAGCCCGTCATAAACGGGCTGAATGATCTCTATTCTCCGCTTTCTTCCACCGCTTCTTTGCTCTTGAGCTGTTCGTTTACCTGCGCCGCTTTGCGCTTGTTCGCTTCATGCTCTGCGTCGGTTGCCGCAAAATAGTAGTTGCCTGCATCGTCCGAAACAAAGAAGTAGTAATCGGTATCTGCCGGATGAATTGCCGCTTCAATCGCATCCATACCCGGATTGCAGATTGGACCGATCGGAAGTCCGACCACCTTATTGGTGTCATACGCATCGTACATCGCCTGATTATCTTCGGTCATAAAGTAGCGAATGTCGTCTCGGATATAGTTTCCGGTTGCATCGGACTGCAAATACGGGAAGTTTGCGCTGTTATTTAAACGGTTGTGGAATACCGAGGAAACCATCTTCATATTTTCCAGGTCTGTCGCCTCTTTTTGGATAATCGAAGCCAAGGTCATCAGATTATCCAATTCGCCCAAACCGCCGGAAAGATTGCGGATATCCTTCATCACTTCGCTATCCACCCTGTTGTCGAAGTTGTTGAAGAATTTCTTCACTACTTCCTTCGGATTCATATTGGTGTAGAACTCGTAGGTATCCGGGAAGATGTAACCCTCATATTTGCGGAAGCGCAGCTCCTCATCGGGAACCAGTCCCGCAAAGTTATAACTGCTGTAATCGCCCTCTTCCAGCGCATCATAAAATTCCTGGGCGGTGCAAACCTTATTTTCCTCCAGCAATTCCCCAATTTGACGCTGGGTCATACCTTCGCGGAAGGTGATACTGACAATATCGGATTCCACATTGTCATATGCCAGATGGTCCATAATCTGATCATATCCCCATTTGTTGTTGAGTACAAAGGTTTTCGGAAGGAAGGTTCCTTCTTTTTCCTTTAATTTTGCGTACATTTCAAAAACAAATTTCTGAGAAATAACGCCGCTGTCTTTCAGCACATCGGCAGTCTTGCTGACAGACGCTGCCTGTTCTTCGGTCAAAGTTACCTCAATCTGCTTGTCCTCCTGCCCCAGTCCCAGCAGGTCGCTTGCGCTGACTAAGGCAAAGTACGCCAAAAAGACGGCAATTCCGACGAATACACAGATTAAAACCAAACTTTCGGTGAATCGTCCCAGTTTGGAAAGTCCTTTTTTCTTTTTAACAGGCTCTTCAAAATTTCCAAACTGCGCTTTTCCGCTGAAAGAATCGGGCGCAACCTTCATGTCCTCATCGTCATCTTGGGAAAACCACTGTGTCCGCTCGTCCTGAAATCGGGATTGGTTTCCCTTTTTCGGAGGTTCTTCCCGATTGGAACCAAAATAGCGGTTAAGCTCTTCTCTGTCCTTTTCGTTCCTCATGTTTTTTCTCCTTTCGTCCCCGGTTCGGCATTTTTTTCACCTTTGAGCTATGCTTTACCGGACAGCATCTGCGGATATAACGGTCGGTTACCAAAATATCAATCGGCACGTCATATCTGCCGCCCATCAATCTCGGGCGCACGCAGTCGCTGTAATTTACCCCTATTTTTACCCCTTCAAAACCGGATAAATAGCGGTCGTAATATCCCCCGCCGTAGCCTACACGGTAGCCGCGGTAATCGTTGCAAAATGCCGGAACAATGCAGACTGCGTCCGAGGTATTCTGCAAAACAGGCAAAGAGGCGTCCGGCTCTAAAATGCCGTATGCGCCGTCCTTTAAATCGTCCATGCTTTCAATCAGGTGCATATTCATCTTTCTGGTGTTTTCCACACAGCGGGGAGCCGCTACCTTTTTTCCGTCCTCCCATGCCTTTTTCATCAATCTGCGAGTATCCACTTCCAACTCTTTGGACACATACACCACAATTGTCTTTGCCCGGCGGTACTGTTCCATCGAAACCAGGCGGTCATAAATCGCTCGGTCCTTTTTTGCTGCCGTTTCCGGCGGCATTTCCCGACGGATTTTTCTCATCTGTTCCCGAATTTCTTTTTTATATAATCTTAAATCTATTTTTGGCATTGGATTTCATCCTTTACTGACTGCGCTGCCCGCTCTCCCTTTAAAGCCGAAACAAGCTCCAATGCAAACTCTAAACAGGCGGCAGGACCTTTCGCCGTAATACAATTTCCGTCTTTTACTACAAATTCTCCGGTGCAAACCGCATTTTTCGGCTCGCAGCCCGGATATGCGGTTGCTTTTTTTCCGTTTAAAATCCCCAGGTTCCCCAAAACGGAGGGAGCCGCGCAGATTGCCCCGATTAAAATCTGATGCTCCTGCGCATAACAAAGCCATTTTGCAACGGTTGCAGAGGCTGCCAGCCGCTCGGTTCCCGCTCCTCCGGGCAGAACAATCATCTGCATCTCCTTTTCGGTCACTTCATTCTCTGTTATATCGCACAAAACAGGAATCCCGTGAGCGCCCACTACCACCTTGCCGCCGTGCATTGCGGGGTTGGTTCCTACCGCAGCGGTCTGAACCGCAATCCCGCTGCGTCTGAGCAGGTCAATCGGGGCGATTGCCTCCATTTCCTCAAATCCGTTTGCCAGAAATACTGTCACCATAATCTGTCAGCTCCTTTTTCAGTCAAGCAAAAACGAAAGGTATTCTTGCTCTGTATCTTGTAAAAATTCTTCTTCCCGATAAAAACGAACCATTCCCACCGGCGAAAGCTCGCCTTCGCCCTCTGCCGGAAGGCGAAACACCGTCGAACAGTCATAAAAATATGCCCGAAGCAGCTGCACCGAATCCTCTTCCTTCCTGCCCGGCTCGGTCAACAGTTCTTTTACAATCACTTCGTTGTCCGAATAACGGTACAGGTTGCAGATTCCCAAATTTGTTTCTCCCTGAATCAAGCGATAAAATCCGCCGTGATACAGCTCGCTTTCCCGACGGGCAAAGCGCAGGTGCCGCTCGCCCCAAACAACCGCGTTTTTCGGCGCGATTTTTCTCCGCTCCGAAAGATATTCCGTTTCCGAAAGCGGCTGCAAAAAAATTTCTCCGGACTCGGCAGGATTTCCAAGCGGGGCAAAGACCTGCTTTCTCCCCGCAAACCAGGGGGTGTATCCCCTTTTTCCGTAAAAATCATACAGCTGCGCCGTTGCGGGAGCTAACAATGCAGCCTCCACTCCCTGCCGCTGCATCTCACAGTCGGCATGGGCAAGCAGCTTTGTACTGATTTGCCTTCCCTGCGCTTCGGGAAGCGTTGCCACCGCAAACAGATAGCGAGCGTCCGCTTCCCTTTCTCCGACCCGATACCGGCAGGGCAGCAGCGTCAACATTCCCAACACCTTCCCGTCCTGCTGATAGACCAGAGTCTGTTCCGGACCGTACAACAAAGAAAAATACAAGTTCAGATAGGCGTCCTCCGCCTCAAAACATTCCCTCCAGATTTGTTTCATCTGTTCGACTTCATCTTTATCTTGGGAGGTTAAAAATCGAATTTGTTCCATCAAACACCCTCCGCGCTCGTTTGTTCTATGCTTTTTCTGTCAGCTTTGCATCGTATTTTGTCAGCAAAATCTGCGGCAGATAGGACAGCTTTGCCTTTCTCAAACCTTCTAAACCGGTATCGTCCTCCCGGTTGATATAAGCAAATCCCTCGCAGCAATGTTTTGCAAACTGCTGATTGATCATCTGATATGCCCCGCGAATCTCCGAAAACGCCTTTTCAAAATGAACCACAAAGGTGTCCCGATTCAGCCGATGCCCCATCGAATATGCAATCACCTTTCCGTTTGCCCGAATCAATCCGCCGACCAGTTCCTCCTCAAAAAAGTGTTCAAACGCATTTTTTAAAGCCGTTCTTTCCTTTAACAGTCCGGCATCGTCGGAAATCTCGTTCTGTTTGCTCCACTCTTCGTTCATCTGCCAACATTCCGCAAGGTTGTCCGCGGTAATTTTTTCAAATTTCCAGTCAGGATACTGCTCCTTAAAGCTGTTGATGTGGTTTCTTTTGCCGTGCAGTTTTTTGCCTTTCAGCTCCGCAAGCGTTTCCTGCGCGTAGATATAATCAAAATAAGCGCGCTCCTCCGTAAAGGAAAAACGACCGGGAAACAGCGTTTCCAGCTCTGCCTTCATCGGCTCCAGGATTAAAGAAAGGGTAAAATCCACATGATTTTCTTTTGCATCCTCCATCATCGCTTCAATCACAGGGCGCACATCTCCCCTCCCAAACGGATACAGGTAAGAAAAGTCCTTAAATCCGCTGCGAATCACACCGAAATCCCCTATTCGGGCAACTTCGGTTTGGTGAACGTGCCCCCAGTTAAACAGGTCGGTAAAGCTGTACTCGCAGCTGTTGTAATCGGAGTAACTTAATAATTCTTCCATCCATTCTTTATCACACAATGTAATTCTATGAAAATCCAAACAAACGTTCCTTTCTTTTGTTGATCCTTATTCCGAAACGGTATATTCCATAATGTCAAACGCCATCTTGGAAACGCGGTGGGATACCTGCGCCGTTTTTACAAATCCCGCCTTTTCATACAGACAGATTGCTCTTTTGTTAAAGGAGGCCACCGTCAGGCGAAATGCGTCGGTATGAAAGCGATGACCGGCAAATGCAAGCCCTGCCCGCATAAATTCCGCTCCTTTTCCCCGACCGCAAAGCTGCGGGTCCATTCCCAAGCCAATGTCCAACATCTGTTTTTGATAAACCTGCCGTTCTTCGTCAGATACCGGAATCCTGGCAGAAGCTCCGAAGCAAAAATATCCCACAAGACCGTTTTCCCGATGATGACAGGCAAAGTAACTGCCGTCCGTCAGCTCTTCCAACAATTCCTGCGTTTCTTCAAAGCTGTACATCTCATATTCGCCCTCATATTTCCAGCGGGAAATCATCAAAGCGTCCTTTTCTTCCATCGGAACAATCTCAAACATCGGTCGCTTCCTCCCTTTTATTTTGTCAGCTCGCCCGATTCTTCTAAAAATGCGGCGGCTTTTTCCCAGATTTTTTCTGCAATCGTTTCAATCGGCAGCGGCTTTTCCCCGTCGCAGCAATTTAAAACCTGCCATTCAAACTTTTTCGCCGCATACAGCGCCGCCTCCCGGCAGGAAAGCAGATACTGGAAGTTTGCCTCATGCAGGTCCTTTTTGCTCTCGTCCCCGCAGTAGCGGGTTTCCAGCAGCCGTTTTGCCGTCTGCGGTTTCATATCCAGATACAGCACCAAATCCGGGCGCGGCAGCTCCATCTTTTTGTACTCCAAATCCTCCAGCCAGTCTAAAAAGCTGTCCCATTCTTCTTTGGGCAGCTTGGTGGTCTGATGGTACATATTTGCCGTAGTATAACGGTCCAACAAAAAGATACAGCCTTCTTCATAATCTTTCTTCATATGTCGGCGATAGGTTGCGTAACGGTCCACACTGTAAAAGGTGGATGCGGCATAAGCGTTAATTTCCGACAGTCCCCCCAGCTCTCCGCCCAAATACGCCTTCACCAGCGCGGAAGAATCTTCCTCATAGTTCGGAAATTTCATCTGCCGAACCTTTTTCCCCATGCTCTGCGCGCGCTTTGTCAGCAGCTGAATCTGGGTGCTTTTTCCGCTTCCGTCCAAGCCTTCTATAATAATCAGTTTCCCCTTCATGACAGGGTCATTCCTCTCCGGTTTATTTTTATTCTTCTGAAAACGCCCTGCGAACCTCCTGTATCTTTCCGCAGGTCATCTTGCCCTCCGGGCAGGCTCCCCTTAAACAGCCGGGACCTGCCTTTGCAAAGATGGTAGGGGCAATCGGTCGAACCAGACGCAGCATCTGGGTTGCAACGTCCCGAATCTCCCACTGGGCGCGGTTGCAGCAGCGCAGGGTAAAAAAGTTTAACAAACTGCGCGCGTTCATCGTTAAAATCATTTTGGTGTCGCAGGCGTTGGGCAGCACAAAGCGAGCGTCCTCAATCGCCTTTTTCTGCGCCATGTTTTTGGCTTTCTTTTCCTCAATTTCCTGCCCGATAAAGGTTCGATAATGCTTTTCCTCCAGTATTTCGGCAAGCCGGATATAGGCATTGTGCGCGTCCTGCATTGTCTGTTGATACAGCGCGCTTGCCTGCTCGTCCGCCGCAATCTCCGGCGGGGTTACAAACGAAAACTGCTTTTCCTTTACATACCGCTGGCTCTGCACCGAAAACGAAGCGATGCGGTGTCTGGTAATCTGCGCCAGTAATGTACGGGAAACCTCTTCAATCCCAAAGGTAAAGCTGATATGTTCAATCGGACTCTGATGCCCGAAATCGGTCAGCATATTTAAAAAATCGGTGGTTTTCTGTTCATCTAATCCGTCCATCAAATCTGCGATGGTTGCCGGGCTGTAACACAGCTTTGCGGAAGCGGCAACCAGCTTTTCCGGATCTGGCGTGTGCGCAATCAAGGTTACTTTTGCCACAGTCAAGAACCTCCTTGTTTTTTTCTGTTCCCGATTATCGTTTCTTTTTTGACACGATAATGCTCTTGTCCTTTATTATACCAAATTAGTGGCTGCTTGAATAGAGGGCATTTGTTAAAAGATACTGTTTTTCTGCAAGAGAAATTGTGCAACTCTTTGCATAAGCGAAATCAAAAAAGCAATCTTCTTTTCTTTTTACCCTTTATCCTAAAACCATCATCTTTGCAATTCCGCAAAGCTCTCGGATTGCATAAGAAGGAACCACCCAAAACGGCGTCCTTCCGGAAATTGCCGTTGCCTGCGCCCCGTTTCTTCTGACATACAGCCACGCCCTGAGCTGATGAAATCCGTCGCTGCAAATAATCAGGTTCTCGCTCAGCCCCTCCTTTTGAATCAGCTCAAGGGAGTAGGCGATATTGGTGTCGGTGTTAACCGAACGGTTTTCCTCATAAATCCGCTCCGGCTCGATTCCGTTTTCTGTCAAAAATTTTTTCATTACATACGCTTCGGTATAACTTTCGTTTTCCCCCATACCGCCGGACACCACGCAGTTTGCCTGCGGATTTTTTTGCAGATATTCCTGCGCCTTTTGCAGCCGCCGTTTGAGCATCAACGAGGGTTGATCTCCGTTTACCTTACAGCCCAAAACAATAACGGTCGCCTCCCCCTGTTCTGCCGGCTGTCGGCAATAGGCAAAATAGTTCCAGACCGCCGCATGAAGGATAAGCCCTGTCAGCACTAAAACGGAACAGATTGTCAGCACCCTGTTTCCTCCTTTCTTTTTTCCCAAAAAAATTGCGGTACAACCGAATAAAATCCCAATCATCAGCAATATAAACGCGCCTACCCGAAAAATGCCGCCCATCGCGGACATCAGCAAAAACAAAACGGCAAGGATTCCCCAAACCCATCTGCCCATTCTTTTCTTCTCCTTTCCCGTTCCTCTTTTTATTTTGTATGTTGCTTTGTACTTTTTGCGGTTCTTTTTCCTTCAATGCCTGCATACGGATACATCGTCTGCAAAAAAGGAATATCTCTATCCTACCATAAAACGGAAGAAAAATCACCTCCTACCTTTATAAAATCCTGATAATTTTTTGTAAAACCCGCTTTTCCCCGCAAAGGGCGCAAAAACTCTTGCCCCTTTCCTTCCAATTTTTGAACAAAATGTAAAAAAATGAATTTGTTTATGAATTTCGCAAATAGCCCCTTGATTTTTTTTTGAAATGCGGTACAATACAGTTAGCACTTAAAGGTGCTGAGTGCCAAAAAGAAATTTTCGGCAATATCATTGTTCGTTATTATTATTGATTTGATATGGAGGAATACAGTCATGAACATTAAACCATTACTTGACAGAGTTGTTGTAAAAATGGTAGAGGCTGAGGAAACCACCAAAAGCGGCATTATCCTCTCTGCCGCAGCTCAGGAAAAACCGCAGATTGCACAAATCGTTGCAGTAGGTCCGGGCGGAATCGTTGACGGTCACGAAGAAAAAATGTATGTTCAGGTCGGTCAGAAAGCCCTGCTCAGCCAGTATGCGGGAAGCAAGGTAAAGGTAGACGGCGAAGAATACACCATCCTGCGTCAGTCCGATTTGCTGGCAATCGTTGAATAATTTTTCCTGTTATTTTATTTTGCGTTTCATTTATTTTTATTGATTGAATTGATGATAAACGGAGGTTATGTCATTATGGCTAAAGTTATTGCATACGGTGAAGAAGCAAGAAAATCTCTTCAGAAAGGTATCGACCAGCTGGCTGATACCGTAAAAATCACACTCGGTCCAAAAGGACGCAACGTTGTTCTCGATAAAAAATTCGGCGCTCCGCTGATTACCAACGACGGTGTTACCATCGCAAAAGAAATCGAACTGTCCGACCCGTTTGAAAATATGGGCGCGCAGCTGGTAAAAGAAGTTGCTACCAAAACAAACGATGCAGCAGGCGACGGCACTACAACCGCTACTCTGCTTGCGCAGGCTCTGGTTCGCGAAGGCATGAAAAATGTAACTGCCGGCGCAAACCCGATGGTTCTCAAAAAAGGAATCCAGAAAGCGGTTGACACCGCTGTTGACGCTGTTATCTCCCACTCCCAGAAAGTAAACGGCTCTGCCGACATCGCAAGAGTCGCTACCGTTTCCTGCGGCGATGAAGTAATCGGTAACCTGATTGCAGAAGCGATGGATAAAGTTTCTGCCGACGGCGTTATCACTCTGGAAGAATCCAAAACCGCTGAAACCTATACCGAAGTTGTGGAAGGTATGCAGTTTGACCGCGGCTACATCTCCCCATACATGGTAACAGACACCGACAAGATGGAAGCTGTTCTGGATGACGCTCTGCTGCTCATCACCGATAAAAAGATTTCCAACATTCAGGAAATTCTGCCTCTGCTCGAACAGATTGTTCAGTCCGGCAAGAAACTGCTGATTATCGCTGAGGATATCGAGGGCGAAGCTCTCACCACCCTGCTGCTCAACAAACTCCGCGGCACCTTCACCTGCGTTGCAGTAAAAGCTCCGGGCTTTGGCGACAGAAGAAAAGAAATGCTGCGCGACATCGCAATCCTCACCGGCGGCGAAGTTATCTCCTCCGAATTGGGTCTGGAACTCAAAGATACCACCGTTGCTCAGCTCGGTCATGCTTCTCAGGTTAAAGTTCAGAAAGAAAACACCATTATTGTTGGCGGCGCAGGCGACAAAAATGCAATCGCAGAACGCGTTGCTCAGATTCGCGCTCAGCTTGCAAACACCACCTCCGAGTTTGATAAAGAAAAACTCCAGGAAAGACTGGCAAAACTGGCAGGCGGCGTAGCTGTTATCAAAGTAGGCGCTGCTACCGAGATTGAAATGAAAGAGAAAAAGATGCGTATCGAAGACGCTCTCTCCGCAACCAAAGCTGCTGTTGAAGAAGGCATCGTAGCAGGCGGCGGTACCGCTCTGATTAACGCAATTCCTGCTGTTCAGGCTCTGGTTGATTCCTGTGACGGCGACGAAAGAACCGGCGCTAAGATTGTTCTGAAGGCTCTGGAAGAACCGGTTCGTCAGATTGCAATCAACGCAGGCGTTGACGGTTCCGTTATCGTAAACACCCTGCTCACCTCCGGTAAAGTAGGCTACGGATACGACGCTTACACCGAAACCTATGTTGATATGATTCCTGCCGGTATCGTTGACCCAACAAAGGTTACCCGTTCCGCTCTGCAAAACGCAGCTTCTGTCGCTTCCATGGTTCTCACCACCGAATCTTTGGTTGCCGATGAAAAAGAAGACAATGACGCAATGGCAGGCGCACCAAATCCGGGCATGGGCGGCATGATGTAATCAAATCAAAACCAATAAGCTGATAAAAGGACTGTCGGTACAGATGACCGACAGTCCTTTTTATGTCTTTTTTAAACTTGGTATAACTTTCTCTCATTCCTTACCGATTCACTTTGTCGCGTACCGCACCCCCGGTTCCATATGTCCGCCGCAATAAAAATCAGCATACGCTTTACCGATTTTATAAAATTTTATAAAACCGTGTAGTTGTTGCACAATTCGGTGCAACTTTTCGGGCATTTCGGGGTATTAGTGAAAGAGATATTTTTTAGATGACCTTAGCAAAAATAAGGAACGCCGGAAAAAATTCCGGTTCCGAAATTAAAATTTTGCAGCCACCAACAAATCTCCTTCTTCGATTTTTGTGCTGCCGCGGGGAATAATCGTTTCCCTGTCGCGCTGAATCATCACAATCAGCGTTCCCTGCCCCAATTCCAGCTCTTCAAGGGTTTTTCCGTTCCACTTGGAAGATTTTTCCACTGTAATCTCTTTCAGCGTCAGATTTTCTCTGTTTTCAAATTCTCTTGCCGCAACCACCAACAAATCGTGCGGAAAAATCACAGTATCTCCGTTAGGCACAATATTCTGATTTTCTCTGATAATGACAACCACCAAAAAATCAGGGGGCAGCGGCAGTTCTTTGAGCTTTTTTCCCGACCAAAGGTGATTTTCCTGCACTGAAATTTTTACAAATCGAATGTCATTTTCTTCTTTATAATCGTTAAATGTTTTTAATACACTTGCGTTTTTATCTATCATATGCATCTTTTTCGCCATAAACGGAAGGAAAGTTCCCTGTACTGCCAACGAAAACAAAACGATGCAAAATACCAGATTAAACAGATTATACCGCATCTCAATCTCTCTGAGTACCGCAACAATCGCAAAAACGATGGACGCCACGCCTCGCAGCCCCGCCCACGATACAATTCCTATCTGGGAAAGGGAGGCGCCAAAGGGCAGCAGTACCGCAGACACCGCAATCGGGCGGCCGATAACAGTCATAAAAATCATGATAAGCAAAGAGGGCAAAATGACCTGCGGCAGCTCTGCCGGCGTCACCAACAATCCCAACAGGAAGAAAATAATCATCTGCGCCATACCGGTAATACTGTCAAAAAAGCGCACCATGTTCTTTTTCTGCGGCAGATAAGAATTTCCCATCAAAATCCCGCACAGATAAACGCTGAGATACCCGTTTCCTCCGATTGCCGTCGGCAAAGCATAGGACAGTATCGCTGCGGCAAACACCAGTATCGTTCCTCCCTGCGACAAAGAAACAGAAACATTGTTTAACACAAAAACTGCCAGCTTCCCAATTACTAATCCGCAGACAATGCCAAACGCCAGCTGCCGAAACAGCAGAAGCGGCACAGAAATTTGTTCTCCGCCCATAAGACTTACCATAACGATTGTCAGCATATAGGACATCGGGTCGTTTGAGCCTGATTCCAGCTCCAGCATCGAGGCGGTGTTATCCTTTAAATTCAGTTTTTTGCTTCTGAGAATATGAAATACCGAAGCGGCATCGGTAGAAGCGACCACCGAACCGATTAACAAACTTTCCTGCCATTCCAGACCAAGCGCAAAATGCGCAAACACACCCACCAGACCTGCCGTCAGGGCAACGCCCAGGGTAGAAAGCAAAAAGGAACGAGCCGCTACCGGTTTTGCCGCTTTCATGTTTGTTCCGAACCCTCCGTAAAACATCACAAAGATTAAGCAGACCGAACAGATAACCTCTGTGGCGGCGTAATCGTCAAACGGTATCCGAAAAATTCCGTTTGTTCCAAAGCACATTCCCAAGCCGATAAAGATGAGTAATGAGGGAATCGGCAGCTTTTCAATCCAGCGGTACATCAGTACGCAAATTACAACAACAATTCCCATCAGCAACAGATATGAATTCAAAAAACAACCTCCTTTTATTTTGCCGTGTACACTTTCCCTTTAAGTATAACATATTGTATCAAATTTCGGGAGAGCTTTTTATGATTTTTACAAATAAAATGCTTGTTTTCCACATTTCTTCTTTCTGTATTTGATGATTTTTCCTCCGATATTTTTCCGATTTCTGCCCTCAAGCGGCGTTTTTTAGGGTATTTGACATATTTTTTAACTTTTCTACATTATTTTAACCTATAATTCAACAATTTTTTCACCGATTGTTTGCTACAATGTGCTTGTAAGATTACAATAACGATTGGTTACGACAGAAAGGGAGGTCTTTTATGGGGTATCTTTCTATTATCGCTCAAAGAAAATCAATTATCTTATTCACCTTGTCAGATTACAACGCATTTTTTTCGATGCCGCTGTCGGATTTAAGCAAACTGTCGGAACTCTCTTTCGAGTGGTTTGAGGAATATCTTCCGAACAGTCCGTACAGTCCTTATGAAATTACGCTGTTGGAGGACGGCAGCGTCCGCGACAGGACAAGCGCAAAAGATTTTATTTAATTTTCATTTTATCCCTTTCAAATCCTTCCCCTTTGTGCTATACTGTTCTATACTTTCAAAAAAAGAAAAGGGTGAAGGTATGAAAAAAACAAAATGTATTCTGTTTTCTGTAATCACATTGTTGGTTCTTCTATATGTTTTTGTAGAAGCTCCGACCTTGAGTCCTCTGTACCTGGAGGGAGCGGTCTTTTGGGCGCTCTTGATTACAATCTATGTCGGATTATCCACCTTGCTGAAAATCGGTGAGTTTTCTTTCCAGCAGCAGGAAATGCAGCCGGGACAAGTTCCCTTTTCCTACTCTGCAAAGGCAAAATTCCCGAAAGTTCGCGCAATCATCATCGCCGTTCCGTGGATTCTGATTGCTTTGGTTATGGTTATTTTCTCGGTCTTTTTCCAGTGGAAGGCATACCGCGACCAGTTGGGCGAGCCGGAAGTCAAAAAATTTGACAGCGAAGTTCAGGCAATCGACGTTTCCCAGATTCCTATCGTCGATGAGGATCTGGCTTTGCGCCTTGCCGAAAAGAAGCTGGGCGAGCGCCCCGCTTTGGGTTCTCAGGTTGCGCTGCATGACGCCACCATTCAGATGGTGGACGGGGAACTGGTTTGGGTAGTTCCGCTTTATCATTCCGGTTTCTTTAAATGGCTGACCAATATGTCCGGTACACCGGGTTACATCGTCGTTTCCGCAACCAACACCAACGATGTGCGCTATGTGGAGGGATACAACATCAAGTATCATCCGGGCAGCTACCTGCTGTTTGACGTTACCAGAAAGCTGCGTTTCGGTCCCGCTTTGATGACCGACATCACCGATTATTCGTTCGAGCTGGACGATAGCGGTCAGCCTTACTGGGCAGTTTCTACCTATAAAAATACCAAAGGATTTTCTCTGCCCGAAGCAGACGGCATCATCCTGCTCAATGCAACCACCGGAGAAATGCAGCGTTACGCATTGGACGAAATTCCCGATTGGGTTGACCGCGTGCAGCCGGAAAATTTCATCATCCAGCAGATTGCAAACCGCGGCAATTATGTTCACGGTATCTTTAACTTTGCAAACAAGGACAAGTATCGTCCAAGCGAGGGACACAACATCGTTTACAACAACGGCGAATGTTACCTCTTTACCGGTCTTACCAGTGTCGGCTCCGATGACAGCGCCATCGGCTTTATTATGGTAGACATGGTAACCAAAGAGCCTATCATGTATGAGATGAGCGGCGCAACCGAGCAGGCGGCTCAGCTTTCCGCTCAGGGACGCGTACAGGACTTGGGCTACCGCGCAACCTTCCCTATCATCTTAAACATTGACTCGCAGCCGACCTACTTTATGACCTTAAAGGACAACATCGGTTTGATTAAACAATACGCCTTTGTTTCGGTTACCAACTACTCCACCGTAGGAACGGGTGAATCGGTCAGCGCCGCTTTGAGAGATTACGGCAACAAGCTGCGCAGCGACGGCGTCACCACCATCGGCAACCTGGGTGAGGAAAACGAAGAAATTACCGGAACGATTGAACGAATTTCGGGCGAATACAGCGGCGGAAACACCGTTTACAAATTCCTGCTTTCGGAAAACCAAGAGATTTTGTTTATTGCAGAATCCACCACCGGTCTGGAGCTTGCTTTGACACAGCCGGGAGACCGGGTTCGTGTGACCTATACCCTTTCCAGCGACGGTACGGCAAATGTTGTTTCCTTTGACAACCTTGCCTTTTCTCAGAAAGCATCATAAGGAGGCAGGATAAATGGGTCATCGAGTGCTTGCCGTTTTGATTCTGATTTTCGGATTCGGCGCCGTTTTGATGCACAATCATTTCTCGTTTGCCCAAATGAGCCCTTCCGATTGGATTGCAGCCGTTGTCTGTCTGATTGCCGCACTTATTCTCTTCTTTCGGAAAAAAGGAGGAAAGCAAAGCGACTCGAACGAAATTCACACCATGACATTTTCTTTGGAGGGGATTTCCTGCGATGCAAAGGGAAACGCTCCGGCAGCGCAGGGGCAGCAGCTTTACTTAAAACCTTACGAGGGAACGGATTCGGAACAGATTGCCGTTACCGACGAAACGATGCAAATCCTTGGGTTTGTTCCCGAAGAATATCGGGAGTATGTGCTTTCCCGCATTGAGGGACACCGCCTGACCCATACTGTTGCGGAACAGGTGGAAAAGACTTCTTTGGGAAGTTATCGGATTTCGGTGCGGATTACCTGCTGATACCAAAAAAGATTCATGCCCGTATCAGGCATGAATCTTTTTTTATCGGAATTATTATTTCATTGTTTCAATTTGCTTTTAAAACTCGATATATTCTTCGCGCTGTGCGCCCACCGAAACATAGCGAACCTTACATTCTACCGCGTTTTCAATATAACGGATATAGTCCAGCGCCTCCTGCGGAAGGTCCTGCGGTTTTCTGCATTTTGTGATGTCGCAGTTCCAACCTTTGAGATATTCAATTACCGGTTTTGCGCGTTCCAAATCGTCCCCGAACGGGAAGTCTGTGGTGCGTTTTCCGTCCACCTCATAGGCAACGCAGACCGGAATGGTTTCAAAGCCGGACAGAACATCCATCTTTGTCAGGGCGATGCTGTCCGCTCCCTGCATCCGCACTCCGTAACGGGAAGCGGTTACATCAAACGGTCCCACGCGTCTTGGACGTCCGGTTGCCGCTCCGTATTCCCCTCCCGCTTCTCTTAAATCGTCCGCTTCTTTTCCGAACAGTTCGCAGGTGAACGGACCCTCTCCCACGCAGGTGGAGTAAGCCTTCATTACGCCGACCACATTGTCTAATTGATGGTTGGGGATTCCTGCGCCGATCGGAGCGTATGCGGCAATCGTATTGGAGGAGGAGGTAAACGGATAGATACCGAAATCAATATCCCTCAGCGCGCCCAACTGCGCTTCAAACAGAATCTTTTTGCCCTCTTTTTCCGCCTTATCCAGATACAGTCCGGTATCGCAGATAAATTCTTTGATTGGATTGCCGTACTGTTGCAGCCAGTTCCAAATTGTGTCAAAAGCAACCGGTTCGCTGCCGTACACTTTAGAAATAGTCAGATTTTTCCAGTCCAAAATGCCGTGAAGCTGTTTTTCCAGCGCCTGCGGGTGGAGCAAATCGCCCATACGGATTCCCTTTTTCATATATTTATCGCCGTAAACCGGAGCAATTCCCCTGCGGGTGGAGCCGTATTTTGCGTCTGCCAGACGCTCCTCTTCCAGGCAATCCTGCATGACATGGTATGGCAGACAGATAATCGCTCTGTCTGAGATTTTAAGGTTTTCCGGGGTAATCTTCACCCCTGCCTCTGTCAGTCTGCCCATTTCCTTGTGCAGATGTTCCAAATCAATGACCATGCCGTTGCCCATTACATTGACAACCTCCGGTCTGAGGATTCCGGACGGCATCAGATTCAGGATAAATTTGCCAAGATGGTTGATTACGGTGTGTCCCGCATTGTTTCCGCCCTGATAGCGAACAACCACATCATAATTTTCAGAAAGCAGGTCAACCATTCTCCCCTTGCCTTCATCTCCCCAGTTAATTCCAACGATTGCGCTTAACATAAGAAAAATCTCCCCTTTCATGAACCAATCGGTGTAAAACACTTTTGCGATTGTTATTATACTTTTCCCGCAGGGAATCTGTCAATTCCTTTTTGGAAAAATTTAAAATATTTTTTGATTTTCCCCCAAAATCTCTGTCAGAAAAATAACAACAAGAAAATTCTTTTGTTTTTTTCAACATATTTTCGCGTAAGATATATACTTTTCAGATAATTTATTGTATAATAAGTTTGTAATTTTTTCTTGCTTCTATTTTCATTACGGTAAAGGAGTGTTTTTATGTCTTTAACTGTGGGCGAAATTTTAAATATGGAAGAACTCAAAGACTATCGTGTGCTGTGCGGAAAAAAGGGCGTGAATCGTGAAGTTTCCACCATCACCGTTATGGATACCCCGGATATGGAACAGTGGCTGCACGGAGGAGAAATTATTGTAACCTCCGGTTATGTCATTCAGACCGGCATTTCCGATTTGGCAGACCTGATTCGCCGTCTGGACAGGGCGGGAACTGCCGCATTGTTTATCAAATTGGGAAATTATCTGCAAAACATCGACGAGGAAGCGATGCAGACCGCAAATGACCTGGGTTTTCCCATTATCAATATGCCGCCTCAATGCGCGGTTGCCGAAATTATCAACCCCGTGCTGAAAAAGCTGATTGACGCACAGGCTTCTGCCATCCGTCTTTCGGAAAATATCAGCACCTCTTTTATCAACACGGTTATCAACAGCGGCGGCATTACCGATATTATCAATACCATCGCTACTTTATTAAATCAGAATATTGCGTTTTATGACATTGCGTTTAACAAAATTTATCCGTCCAAAAACGCTTCGCTGAAAGAGGATTTTAAGGATACCTTCCAACAATGTTATCCCAATATGTGCGTCGCGCTGGACGAAAAGGACTACGGCTATATTGTAATCATCGACGAAGGACGCCGGGAAATGAGCAATTACGAAACCATGATTTTAAATCATGCTTCTACCGCCTTAAAGCTGATTGTTCAAAAATACATTTCCAACATGGAAATTGAATCCCGCTACCGCGACGGATTTGTTCAGGATATTGTTTTAAACAACATCAAGAGCTTGCAGGAAGTGATTAAACGCGGAAAAATTTATGGTTGGGATTTAAGCGAAAAATTCTACACCACCATTATTGTCGATATCGACGACTTTAAGTTACAGTATCTGAATATCAGAAATAAAAAAGACAGCGAAACGATTGAAAAACGAAACGAGGAAATTTTTGATTACTCGCTCAAGTTTTTCCGCAAACACTTCAAAAGCGTGCTGTACACCAAATTTACCGACAGCACCGCCTTTATCTTAAAGCATGAAAAGCCGGACGAGGAAATTGCCAAAAAAATTGTTTCCTGCTGCAATATTTTAAAAAGCGAAATCAGCTCACTGTATAACTTTACCGTCACCATCGGCGTTTCGGAAGCAAAAGACAGCATTATGGAATGTCACACCGCTTACCAGGAATCGCAGAAGGCGGTAAAAATCAGCCGCCTGATTCACAAGCGCGACCACATGATGATGTACACCGAGCTTGGCATTTACAAATTCTTAGACGGTATCAAGGACAACAACAGCGTCAAGGAGTTTTATAAGGAATATATCGACAAAATCTGCCGCCATGACGAACTGCACAACACCGACTTTATGGAAACCTTAATCAACATTGTGCAGAACGGCTGGAACTTAAAGATGGCGTCCGACACCATGTATCTGCATTACAACACCATCAAATATCGCTATAAAAAGATAGAGGAAATTTCCGGATTGGATTTAGACCGAACCGAAGAAAAGCTGAGCATGGAGCTTGCTGTTAAAATCTATCTGATGAATCACATTTAATTTTAAAAAATCCCGCCTTTTTATTGTTTTGCTTTTTTATCAAAGCGACCGGAAAAAAGGCGGGATTTTTTAGATGATTTTATTTTTTTCCCGATTTTTAACGATTTTTATTTATTTTGTGATGATTATACTAAAAATTATCCGAAAACGCTCTGTACTTTTTGTCGAAAAAGAGATATAATTGTCATAGCGTCTTTTTTCACCGACTGTTTTATAAAATGCGAAAAATCATCCGGTTACATTAAGGAGGGTATCAAAAATGTCACATTATTTAAAAAAGAACTGGAAAATTACTCTTGTTGTCTGCTTTTTTCAAATTGTAGTATGGGGATTGCAGGCAGGGGTTCAGCTTCTTTTAATGCAAGAATTTAACGCGGCAGTTCAATTTGATTTTAAAGCCTTCGCCTTTTGGACGGTAGTTAATCTGTTGGCATGGGGACTGTATTTTGCGTTATGCTTTGCGCTGGACTTTTTTCAAGCCCGCGCAGTCAGAACTTTGAATAACCAATTCCGCTATGATTTGTATCTGTCGCTGCTGGACAAAAACCATCAGCAATACCACGAACAAAACAGCGGAGAGTACATCTCATGGATGACAAACAATGTAAAACAGGTGGAAAAATTGGCGTGGAATCCATTCTTCAACAGTGTCGGCAGAATTGCGCAGGTAATCTGGTGCATGATTGTGCTGTTCAGTCTGCATTGGTCGCTGCTGTTTGCCGCGATTGTGTCCACCGTTATCATGTGGATTCTTCCGAAATTATTTGAAAAAAGAATGGAGAAGATGGGAAAAAACTGCGCCGACGCCGAAGCGCAGGCAGTCAGCCGATTAAAAGACCTGTTATCGGGATTTGATGTTCTGCGCTGCTTCCACAAGGTAAACCGATTCTTATCACAGGGCAAGGTAATCAGCGACCAGATGGAAGAACCAAATGCAAAATTGACCTATACCAAAAGCGGCGTAGACTGCTTGTTGGGTACTGTCAGCGTAATCATTCAGATTTTATCCGATGTTTTAATCGTCTTTCTTGCCTTTCAGGGAAAAATTATGCCGGCTGTTTTGGCAGGCGGAAGCAACCTGTTTGCCGGAGTTGCAAACGGTTTAAATCAGTTTTCAAATCTTCGCCTGTCGATTGCGGCAAGCAAACCGTATTTTGAAAAAATCACCGTTCATGATACCGGAAAAATCCCGCAGGAAAGCGAAAAGGCGGATAAAATCCACAACAATATCTCTTTGGAAAATATCAGCTTTTCCTACGGCGAGCGTCCTATCTTGAAGAATACCAATCTTCAATTTGAAATCGGCAAAAAATATGCAATCACCGGTCCTTCCGGCTGCGGAAAAAGCACTTTGCTTAAAATTCTGCTTGGCTGGCTGCCCGAATACAGCGGCAAGGTTCTGTTGGACGGCAAGGACGCTAAAAACTTTACTGCCGAACAGTTGCAGCAGCAAATGGGTTACATTGAGCAGAATGTCTTTTTATTTAACACTACCATCAGAGAAAACATCACTTTAGGCGAAGATTTTTCCAACGAGCAGCTGCAAAAGGCTTTGCATGACAGCGCTTTGATTCAGGATTTACAGTCGATGCCGGAAGGCTTGGACACCGTAGTCGGCGAAGAAGGAAGAAATCTTTCCGGCGGACAGAAGCAGCGTGTCGCTATCGCAAGAGCCTTGATTCACAATCGTTCGATTTTACTTGTTGACGAAGGAACTTCCGCTTTGGACAAAAAGAATGCAGATATTGTGGAAAACAGCTTACTTGCAAACCCCGATTTGACTTTGATTTTAATCAGCCATCATCTTACCGAGGAGCGCAAAGCGCAGTTTGACATGGTCTACCGGCTTGAACCGGCAATTTCTTCAAAGCAAGAAATAGAATCTTGTTAAAAAATCAGGAGCTGTCTTTTTGAACGCAACCGATTCTGCACAGAGTCGGTTGTTTTCTTTCACCAACTCAAAAATGAAAAAGGCACAGAAGGGAGAAAAAATATGCTTTACTATCTGAAAAAGAACTGGAAAATTTCTTCTTTTGTTTGTTTTTTCCAGATTGCTCAATGGGGACTGCAAGCCCTTGCTCAGATACTGCTGATGAAAGATTTTGAAGCCGCGATGAATTTGGACTTTTCCGCCTTTTTATATTGGAATATCATCGCTTTGATTGTGTGGGGAACTTACTTCATTGTTTGCAGTATTCAGGCTTGTTTGCAGGCAAAAGCCGTAAAAACCCTGAACAATCAGGTTCGGCATGACCTGTATCTTTCTATCCTCGGCAAAAAGCAGCAGGAATACCATCAAAAAGACAGCGGAGAATATATCTCCTGGATGACAAACGATATTAAGCAGATTGAAAATTTAAGCTGGAATCCGTTTTTTGATTGCGTGGGAAGAATCTCGCAGGTTTTATGGAGTGTTTTTGTCCTGTTTCAAATTCACTGGTCTTTGATGGTTCTTTCCCTGTTATCTGCCGCAATTATGTGGAGTTTACCGAAGTTATTTGAAAAACGGTTGGAGCAAGCCGGAACCGACTGTTCCGAAAAACAGGCAGAGGCAGTCGGACAGTTAAAGGATCTGCTTTCCGGGTTAGATGTTTTGCGTTGTTTTCATCGTACCGACCGATTTATCAAACAGGGCGATGAGGTCAGTGAAAAGATGGAACATCCCTTTTACAAACTGTTCTGCGCAAAATCTGTCAGCGGGTGTCTTATGGGATATATCAGCGTTTCTCTGCAAATTATCGTAGGAATTTTCGTTATTTTTCTTTCTGTACAGGGTATTCTTTCTCCTTCGGTTCTTGCCGGAGCAGGAAATCTGGTTGCCGGAGTAACCAACGGGTTAAATCAAATTTCTAATCTACGCCTTTCGATTGCTGCCGGAAAACCGTACTTTCATAAGATTGCCGTACAAAAAGAACAAACTGTTTCCGATTCGCAAGTCCCCGTTTCTCTGCATCAATCCATTCAAACGGAACACCTTTCTTTTTCTTATCAGGAAAAACCAATTCTGAAAGATTTAAACTGCACCTTTGAAATCGGCAAAAAATATGCAATCACCGGTCCTTCCGGCTGCGGAAAAAGCACTTTGCTTAAAATTCTGCTTGGCTGGCTGCCCGAATACAGCGGCAAGGTTCTGTTGGACGGCAAGGACGCTAAAAACTTTACTGCCGAACAGTTGCAGCAGCAAATGGGTTACATTGAGCAGAATGTCTTTTTATTTAACACTACCATCAGAGAAAACATCACTTTAGGCGAAGATTTTTCCAACGAGCAGCTGCAAAAGGCTTTGCATGACAGCGCTTTGATTCAGGATTTACAGTCGATGCCGGAAGGCTTGGACACCGTAGTCGGCGAAGAAGGAAGAAATCTTTCCGGCGGACAGAAGCAGCGTGTCGCTATCGCAAGAGCTTTGATTCACAATCGTTCGATTTTACTCGTTGACGAAGGAACTTCCGCTTTGGACAAAAAGAACGCAGACATTGTAGAAAACAGCTTACTTGCAAACCCCAATTTGACTTTGATTCTAATCAGCCACCATCTTACCGAGGAGCGCAAAGCACAGTTTAACAGAGTGTATGCCCTATCCCCTGCGGAACTTTCCAATAATTTGTAATTCTCAAATTTCCACAAAAAAACGGATACCTCAATTCAGAGGTATCCGTTTTTTTATCTCTTCTTATTTCTTGCAGCCGAGGTAAAGCAGAATCAGGTTGATGCTGTTTTCCAAAGCGGAGTAATGGGTTCTTTCCATACCGTGAGAAGCATGAACGCCCGGACCGATCAAGCCACCCTTGATATTATGACCGCCGTGCAGAGCAGCGCCTACATCGGAGCCGTATCTCGGGTAAATATCAACGGCATATTTTAATCCGTTTTCTTTTGCAAGTTCAATCAATCTGGTTGTCATATCGTAATCGTACGGACCGCCGGAATCTTTTGCACAGATGGAAACATCGTACTCTGTGCAGGTCAGATCCAGACCGATACAACCCATATCCACTGCCAGAATTTCAGAAACATCGGAAGGAATATAAGCTGCGCCGTGACCGACTTCTTCAAAAACAGAGATGAAGAATTTTGTCTTATACTGCGGTTTCAAGCCCTGGTCCTTCATCATCTTCAAAGCGGTAAGCAGGCAGGCAACGCTTCCCTTATCGTCGATAAATCTGGATTTTAAGAAGCCGCTTTCGGTTACAACGGTTTTCGGGTCATAGCAGATGTAATCACCCGGCTGGATTCCCAGAGCAACAACATCCTCTTTGCTGTGTACCTGTTCATCAATGCGGACAATCATATTATCTGCATCTCTGGTTCTGGTAGAAGCATCCGGATGAACATGAGTTGCCGGGCTTTCGGAGATGATGGTGCCGGTGTAAACTCTGCCGTCTCTGGTTCTGATGCGGCAGTATTCTCCGTCGAGGGTCGGCAGAATCGGACCGCCTACGGTGGTGAATCTTAAATCACCGGAAGAAGTGATGGAGCGAACCATCAGACCCAAAGTATCTACATGAGCGGACAACATAACGGTTTTGCTGTTATCCTCACCCTCAATGGTGATGATACCGCAGCCTTTTTCAATCTGCTCAAACTGAAAACCAAGACCTGTTGCAATTTTTTCTACTTCTTTTACAACTTCGTGGTAGTAGCCGCTCGGGCTGTCGATACCAAAAATCGTTTTTGCGGTGTCAAAAAGATATTCCTTGTAATTTGCTACCTGAAAAACATCCATGACGATAACCTCCCAAAATTTTCTATTCACTTATCGGATTTTCATCCGGTAAAGTCAGTTTGATTTTTTATAATTCAATCTCTGCCCATTTTCCTTTTCTGAAGCGTGTTCCGTTTAAAACGCAGCGCAAGCACTGGTCGAGGAAAAGAGAAAGCCATGCGCCGACCAATCCCCAGCCGACCGGATAGCACAAAATCCACGCCGACAGAGGGCGAACAATCGCAATACTGATAAACGCCGTTTTTGCAATATATTTTGCATCTCCCGCACCGCGCAGACAGCCGGTATAGGAAAGAGCCGAGGTTTGAATGACGGTGGTTGCTGCAATAATCAGCATCAAATTTCCCGCTTCGGCAATAATCGCGCTGTCTGTGGTAAACAAGCCGACCAACTGATAGCGGAATACAACAAACAAAACGGACAACACGCCGGAAATACCGTACAGAAGCACTTTATTTACCTTCACATACAGCTTTGCCAAGTCCGGACGCTTTGCCCCCAACGACTGACCCACCAGCGAAGCAATCGCAATACTGAATCCGTCTCCGAAAGCGAAGGAAAGGTTGATGATATTCATACAAATCTGGTGGGTTGCAAATGCCACCGTTCCCAAATTTGCAACAACCTGTACATATGTAAAGAATCCAAAGCGCATGAACAGCTGTTCTACTACTGCGCTGGAGCTGATAATCCAGATACTACTCAATGTTTCCTTCTCAAATTTCCACGGAACACGGAAGGACAGGTGCAGATAGGTATCGTGCGGCAGCACCGAACGGATGGACAGCAGACAAGCGACCGTACTGCCCAAAATGGTTGCCAACGCTGCGCCTTTTACCTCTAAACGAGGGAAACCGAAATTTCCGTGAATCAGCAGATAGTTAAAAATCAGGTTGATAATATTTGAAGTAATGTTTGTTGTCATTGAGATTCGGGTGTTACCGACACCTCTCTGCGCCGCATTGATGGTAAGACCGATACACATCGGCACAAAGCCTACCATAATGATTCTAAAATATGCTACCGAATCTGCCATGACATCCGGCTGCGCCCCCGAAAATTTCATAATCGGCTCCGCAAAAAGAAAGCCAAGTATAGAAAGAAACAACGAAAGGAAAAAGGTAATCATCAAAGCCATACGCAGACATTTCTGCGCCCCTTCTCGATTTTCCTGTCCCTTTCTTCTTGCCACAACCGTTGTCACACCGACATTTAATGACATAATCAAGGCAAGAAGGATAAATTTCGGTTGGTTTGTCAGACCGACCGCCGCAATCGCCGCCGGACCCAAACCGCCCACCATGATGGTATCTACCGAAGATACCAAACTGACCAAAACCGATTCCGCCGCAGAGGGCCATGCAATATGCAGCGCTCTTTGATATACCTCTTTTGTTGACGGAAGCGGACCTTTCATTTGAATTTTCCTGCTTAAATGCTCGCAGGAAAAATATTGCGTAATCCCCTTCAACTTTTCTGCACTCCTCTGAATTTTCCCCTGAGGGAAACGCAAAACACACGCTCCCTCAAAGGCAAATTTCTTTTACTTGAGTTCTGCGATGGTAACGCCGTCCTCGCCTTCTCCGTAAACGCCCAGACGGAAGGTGCGAACCGCTCTGTGATTTTTTAAGTGCTGCTGAACCGCATTGCGCAAAGCGCCGGTTCCCTTTCCGTGGATTACGGTAATTGTTTTGATTCCCATCAGGATACAGCTGTCGATATATTGATCCAGCATCATGATGCCTTCCTCAATCGTTTGCCCGCGCAAATCCAGTTCGCTGCTTGCGCTGCGCTGCGACTTGTCCCCGATGCTTTTGGTAACGCTGCCGTTGGACTTGCGTTCCATTCGTTCTACCTGACGCCTGCGCTTTTTATCCACCAAACGCAGATCGCTGACCGGAACTTTTGTCTTGATGATTCCCGCCTGAACCTGAACATTACCGGAATTGTCCGGGTCGGAGAGCAGGATACCTTCCTCGCCCAACTGGACCACCAGCACCAGGTCGCCCTTTTTAAAGGGACGCGGAGGCGTATATTCTTCTTTTACCCGTCCGATAACCGGATTGGCAACATCTTCCAGACGGTTAATGTTGGATTTGTAAATCGATTTTGCTCCCTGCACCAGTTTGGAAAATTCTGCGCTTTCCTTCTGTTTACGGATATCGTCCAGTTCTTCCAACAATTTTGCCGACTCTGCCTTTGCCGATGAAACGATTCTGTTTGCCTTTTCCTGCGCGTTGAGCAATTCCCGCTCCATCAGCTTATAGGTTTTCTGTTTATACTGCTCCAGATTTTTCTTGGATTCCAACTGTTCCTGACGCAGCTTGTCCACTTCTTCTTTTTCCTTTTCCAGTTCCTGTCTGGTTTGATCCAGCTGAGTGAGGACATCTTCAAACCTTGTCTTTTCCGCTGAAATGTTGTTCTTTGCCGCTTCGATAACCTCTTCCGGCAAGCCTAGGCGCTGGCTGATGGCAAACGCATTGGATTTTCCCGGGATTCCAATCAGCAAACGATAGGTCGGTTTTAAGGTTTCTACATCAAATTCACAGCTTGCATTGCAGACATTCGGCGTTTGCAGGGCATATTCCTTAATCTCGGCATAATGGGTGGTTGCCGCAATCTTTGCTCCGTACAAAGCCAGGCGTTCCAAAATAGAGATGGCAAGAGCCGCACCCTCTACCGGGTCGGTTCCTGCGCCCAATTCGTCAACCAGTACAAGGCTGTCCGAATCGGCTTCTTCCATAATGGAAACAATATTGGTCATATGAGCCGAGAAGGTGGACAAGCTTTGTTCAATGCTCTGCTCATCGCCGATATCAACCAAAACCTTTTTATACACCGAAACGGTGCTGTTTTCTGCTGTCGGCAGCATCAAGCCGCACATCGCCATCAAGGTCAGCAAACCGATTGTTTTTAAAGTAACGGTTTTGCCGCCGGTATTCGGACCGGTGATGACTAAGGTATTAAAATCCTTTCCCAATGTAACATCGGTCGGAACAACCTTGTCCGGATCAATCAACGGATGACGCGCCTTTTTCAGGTCGATTTCTCCGCTGTCCGAAAGATTGGGGACAGTCGCTTTCATTTTATAGGCAAGGCTTGCCTTTGCAAAATAAAGGTCAATTTCCACCAGCGCCCGATAGCTTTGCAGAATCGGGTGGGTAAACGAACCGACCAATGCGGATAATTCTGCGATAATTCGCTCTACTTCCTGTTTTTCTTTCGCCTGAAGCATACGAATTTCGTTGTTTGCTTCCACAACTGCCATCGGCTCGATAAACAATGTTGCCCCGCTGGCAGAGGTATCGTGAACCAATCCTTTAATCTCGGACCGATGTTCGCTTTTAACCGGAACAACAAATCTTCCGTCGCGCATGGTTACCAAAGTTTCCTGAAGGTATTTGCTTTGAGTCGGAGATTTAATCAGATGATCCAGTTTTTCGCGCACCTTGAGCTTTGCCTGGTTAATTTTTCTGCGCAAATCCCCCAGTTCCCGGCTTGCGCTGTCTGCCAGCTCTTCTTCCGAGAGAATTGCGTTATCCAGCGTGTTTTCCAAATCCCGATTCGGCATCAGCATTTCAAACAGCGGGTCCAGGGATGTTTCTTCCCCTTCGCAGCGTTTTCTCCAATCCTTTACCGAGCGGATATTGTGCAGAACTGCGGAAACTTCCATCAGTTCCGACAAAGAAAGATTGGAACCTTTTTCCGATTTTCTCAACGCCGCTTCACAGTTTTTTAATTTATGTAAAGACGGTGTAGTATATCTTGCGCTGAGCATATATGCGTCCGATGTTTTTTTCATCAACGCTTTCACCGTTTTAAAATCGTCACACGGTGTCAGATTCAGCGCCATATTCTTACTGTCATCACAGTTAGCCTGTTCTGCCAATCTTGCAAGAACTTTGTTTAATTCCAATGCCTGAAAATAGCGTTGCGCCTGATACATTTTTCTCACTTCCTTACCGATGCGGTTCCTGCGCGTGATTCTGAGCAATCTGCTCAAACGACTGCGTCATCTTTCGCACGCTGTGGTAAAAATCCAGCGCAGGAAACTCCTTTTCCAACTGTACTTTTAAATAAAATTCGGTAATCCCGCCCAAATTTTGCAGTCCCTGCTCGGACATTTTAAACTGAAACAGGCGGGCAGATTCCGAATAGATAATGTGACGCATCGCTGCCAACTGCGCCTTGGTGAGAGGAATCCCGTCCTTGGGAGCTGCGCCGCCCAAACAGGCAGAACAAATCAGCGTACCGGTTGCCGGAAGAAAAAATACTTCCTTTGGATCATATTCTCCGCACCCCTGGCACCCCACCAAATCCGGCATATAGCCGGAGAGGGTCATGATGCGCAGCTCAAATACCGGTTTGATAAAATCAACCGTTCGTTTTTTTTGCTCCAACAAGTGCAGACAATTTAAAAACAGCTTTAGATACTCCCCTGCTTCTTCCCCCTGCGGAGCCAATTCCTCCGCCAACTGTGAAAAATAAGAAGCAAGGCTTGTCTGTTCCAAATCATCCCGAAGATGATAGAAGATACGGTTGGTTTCCGCATGATTCACGCTGTACTGTTCCTTATTCAAAAACAAAACAAAGGAAGAGTAGGCGAACAGGTCGGTAGATGCCGCCATTGTTCCGCCCAGTTTTTTTACCGACTTTACAAAGGCGTGGACAATCCCGTATTCCTCTGTCAAAATGGTAAGCAGACGGTTATCGTTGCTGAGAACTTTCTCCTTGATGACCAATCCGTTGGCTGTCACCTGCATCGTTTTCGATTCCTTCCCGAACACTTTCTGCGCCGGCGCGGGTCTTTGCGCAGTAATTTAAATAATCCTGAATCTTTCCGCTTTGCTCAAAACAGCTCCATGCAGTCAAATCCGACGGCTGCGGTGGGTAAGATGGTTTCATCAAACATTCCTCCGTAACAAGTTTTCAAAAGGAAGTATTCCCAAAACCGCCGCTGTTTATCACATTTTTTTGTTTTTTTAGTTAAATCCCAAATCACGGATGGAAAATTCGCTGTTTCTCCAATCCTCTCGAATCTTTACCCAACACTGGAGATTTACCCTTGTTTCCAAAAATCCTTCAATTTCTTCTCGGGACTGGCTGGCAATTTTTTTAAGCATCGCGCCCTGCTTGCCGATAATCATTCCCTTATGGCTGGATTTTTCGCAAAGAATGGTCGCGTCGATGTCCATAATATCTTTTCCGTTTCTTTCTCTCATGCGCTCAATGACAACCGCCGTTCCGTGCGGAATTTCATCTCGCATATTGCGAAGCACCTTTTCCCGGATAATCTCCGCTACAATCACCTTTTCCGGTTGGTCGGTCAGCGTATCGTTCGGGAAAAAGTGAGGACCCTCCTGCGCCTGTTCCTTAATCAAATCAAGCAGCAGCTTTGTTCCGTCCTTTTCCTTGACGCTGATGGGAACCACCTGTTCAAAGGGGTACATTTGAGAAATTTCTACCATCTTTTTGACCATATCGTCCTTGTTTGCAAGGGTGTCTATTTTATTGATAACCAAAATTGCCGGCAGATGCAGCTGACGGATATTTTCAATCAGCTGTTTTTCCGATTCTGTTACTTCTCCCAAAGGGTCTGTTACAAAAACGGCGCAGTCTACATCGCCTACCGAATCGGATACCTGCTTTACCATGTAATCTCCCAATTTGTTTTTGGGTTTATGAAGTCCCGGCGTGTCGATAAATACCAACTGAGTTTCTTCCTCGGTCAGTACGCCGGTAATTCTTGTTCTTGTTGTCTGGGGTTTATCGGAGATAATTGCAATTTTCTCCCCCACCAGCAAATTCAGCAACGAGGATTTTCCTACATTAGGCTTTCCCACAATGGCAACAAAAGCCGATTTTGTCATGAACTCCCTGCCTTTCTGTTCTTTTCAACGTTTTACTTCTCTTATTTTCCGCGCTGTCCGGTCAAAGAAAAAGATAAACCAAACCGCTGCGCACAACGCCGCACATAACAGGACAATCTTCTGCGGATTTTGCAGAAAATTGTGAAGAATTCCCAGCAAAATATCCGTATCCCAAAACAGACAGATGCCTGCCGCCGCTGCAAACACCGCCGACACCAGCACTGCGCCCGCAGCCGCATCCTTTGCCTTTCCCGCTAACGGGTCCCAACGCGGACAGCACAAATCCACCGTATGTTCCACTGCCGTATTAAGCAGCTCCAGGGCAATCACCGAACCGATTGCCAGAAACAAAAGCGCCTCTTCCCCTTTAGACAGAGAATAGTACTGTTTCCAATACAACACAAAACAGGCTGCCGACAAATGAAAGCGCAGATTTCGCCCTTCCTTTATCGAAGACAAAAAACCTTTTCCCGCTGCCCGAAAGGAGGCAAGCATACTTTTATTCCTGAACATCTTCTTCCCCTACAAAGCTCATATCCCTTTGCAGTCCCAGTTTTGTCAAAACCAGCTCTTCTTTTTCTCTCATTCTCAGAGCTTCCAGATTTTCCCCTTCATGGTCATAGCCCAACAGATGGAGCATCGAATGAACGGTTAAAAATCCAATCTCTCTGCGCAGAGAATGACCGTACATCTGCGCCTGTTCAATCGCGCGGGGCACCGAAATGACAATATCTCCCAGCATATAAGCCTGCGTTTCATTGTTAAAATCGTACACGCCGTTTTCTCCCAACGGGAAAGACAACACGTCGGTTGCCGCATCCTTATCGCGAAATTCCCGGTTGAGCTGACGAATCTGTTCATTATCCACAAAGCTGACGCTTACTTCTGCCGCTCCCTGAAAATCTTCCATAGTCAGCACCGCGCTGCAGCAGCGGCGAACCAAAAGTCGAATACCGGTCGGAATTTTTACTGCCTTTTGTTTGTTTGAAATAGAAACTTTTACACCATCCATAATATTATCTTCGTGCCTCCCTGTTATGATACCTTTCGTATGCCGTTATAATGTCCTGCACCAATTTATGTCTGACAACGTCTTTTTCGGTCAGCTTCATAATGGCAATATCCTCTACATTTTTTAAAACCTTAACCGCCTCGATTAACCCGGATTTTCCCGCATTGGGCAGGTCAATCTGGGTTACGTCTCCGGTAACAATCGCTTTGGAATTAAATCCCAGACGGGTCAAAAACATTTTCATCTGCTCGGGCGTTGTATTCTGCGCTTCGTCCAAAATAATAAACGAATCGTCCAGCGTTCTGCCGCGCATATAAGCCAGCGGCGCTACCTCAATACAGCCCTTTTCCATATTCCTTTGAAAGTTTTCCGGTCCCATCATGTCAAACATCGCGTCATAAAGCGGACGCAGATACGGGTCCACCTTATCCTGAAGGTCGCCGGGCAAAAATCCCAGCTTTTCTCCGGCTTCCACTGCCGGACGCGTCAGCACGATTCTGCTGACCTGTTCATCGCGAAATGCGCGAACCGCCATCGCCACCGCAAGATAAGTTTTTCCCGTTCCCGCAGGACCGATGCCAAAGGTAATGGTATTGTTTTCAATCGCATCAATGTATTTCTTTTGACCGAGCGTTTTGGGCTTTACCGGTTTTCCCTTCATGGTTACCGCGATGCAGCTGTTGTTCATCTGGAGCATACTCTGCTCGCTGCCCTGTTCCACCAAAGTCATGACATAACGGATGTTCTGCTCGGAAAGCGAATGATCCTTTTCAATCATGGCAAGCAGAGTATCAATCGTTCTCTGCGCTTTTGACACCGCTTCGCTTTCTCCCGTAATTTTTACCTCTGTTCCTCGGCAGACAATATTTACACCAAAGTGTTCTTCAATAATTCTGATATTCTGATCTGCATTGCCAAACAAAATCAGAACGTGTTCGATTTGTTCAATCTGCAATACCTGTTCGATGAAGAATCCCTCCAGACCGTCCTATTCCGTCAGAAAATTTTTATTTTAATATATACAAGTATTATTATACCACAAGCCGACAGATTTTACAAACTTATTTTCATGATTTCTTCTTTTCGACCGATTTTTTTGTGAATTTTTATCCAAGCTTTTCGTTATCTTGGGAGTGCTGTTCTTTTTTACGGTTGATAAAAATTTCTTCCTGAACGGCAATATCCTCCCGAAAAATACAATCGACATTCCATATCAGCGTATTTTGGCAAAGCTGTTCCCGCACGGTTTTCTTCACCAGTTCCCGCTGTCCGCTTTTTGTTTTCAGATTCAGCTGCTGTTGGGCAAATTCTCCAGCCTTTTCCTTACTGATTGTGATCGTCCGGTTTTCTGCGGGAATGACCTGACGAACAATCATATCAAAGGGCAGTAAAATCCCTCCGACCCGAACCGGGCGGGTAAAGACGCGCTCAAAGCACAAATCCGGCTTTTTACCCGAAAGGAAGAGCGGCATTTTCAGCTTTCCCAGCGTTAAGTAGCGGTAATTTTTTACACCGCCCAACGGGATTTTTTCTGTTTTGGAAAGCGGAATTTTAATCTGAATCGTTTCGGGATATTCTGCCAAAACCTTTGCCTTTGCATGGCGAACCATCGTTTTTCCTGTTTTCCCCGTTACAATACCGCTTGCCAACACCTCTCCTTTTTTCACAACATCTCCGACCTTTACCGTCTTTTGCCCGTCATACACCTCCAAAGATACAATCTGCCCGGAGCGTTTCGCCACCGCATTACAGGGCGTTTTATCCTCCAAAACTTCATCGCCCTCGTTTCGTTCGCTGATTTCCACCTGAGCGACACTGCCTACCAAATTCACCGCTGCCCAACCGATTTGATGATACTGATGTCTTAAATTCATCGAAATTTCAGAAACATCCAGCGAGCGTTTCCAACTTCCTCTGCTTAAACCCTGTTCCTCTAAAAACTGCATCACCGCATCATCGCTGATTGTTTTGTTTCCGTTTATCTGAATCTGCCAGACAAACTCTCCCGACAGAAAAAGTCCTGCCAAAAACACTGCGATTCCGATAAAAATTCCCATCCGTTTCCGATAGCGTTTCATCCAAAACGGAAATCCCTGACGCTGTATCACCCGTACCCGTACATGGGTTTTTCGGGCAAAGGGACGAATCAAAAAATATTTTCTAAAAACAGTCTGCGCCGTTAAACCGTCCTTTTCCCGTTTCATATGAAAGACGGGAATCCCGTTTCTGTTCAGAAGATTTAAAAATCGTTCGGAAAAATTCCCCCTTACCTCGAAGGTAACGGTTCCCCGAAACCAACGAACAAAACGAACAAAAGACATTTCCCATCACCTCAGTTATCATATTCTGTCCCGATAATATATCCCCGCACAATCATGCTTGCTTCCCCCATGCAAATAATCTGCAAATTTCTGCCCCGCAGCTTCAGCTGACCGTTTTCGGTATTTAATCTAATCTCTTCTTCCCGATAGGACAGGATTCCCTTACAGCCTTCGATAATCGCTTCATAATTTCCGTTTATTTCAATATGCGTTTCGCTGCAAAACAGCGCTTTGCCAAGCGTCATTGTTTGATCGCAATTTGTCGATTCCGTACTTTTTGTTATATTTTTTCTTTTCATCAGCCAATCCTCCTTTCCTTTTGGGTATCTGTTTGGTCTGATTTATTTATATGTACCGAAAAAGAAATTTATCAGTCAAGAAATCCGTCCCTTGCTCATATAGTACAGTAAACGGAATTTTTAAAACGATTGACTAAAACAAAAAGGACGGTGTTTTTATGAAACGATTTTTTTCTGCCGTAACAGCTGCCTGCTGCGCAGCAATCGGGGCTGTTTTGGTAATCAACGGAAAAGCTGCGGCGCAGGGCGCGGCTGAGGGAATTTCTTTATGTTTAAACACAGTGATTCCCTCCCTGTTTTGCTTTATGGTACTGACCGGATTTCTGGTGCAAAGCGGAATCTATCGCCTGCTATCCCTGCCGCTTGCTCCCGTTGCAAAACATCTGTTTTTTCTTCCGGCAGATACTGCAAGTATCATTTTGCTCAGCTTTGTAGGCGGCTACCCGATGAGCGCAAAGGCAATTTCCGATTTGCTTGCCTGCCGCCGCATCTCCTTTTCCTGCGCGCAGCGTATGTTGTGTTTTTGTTTTTGCGCCGGACCCTCGTTTATTATCACGGCAATCGGCGCAGGAATGTTCGGCAGCGTTTCGGTCGGTATTTTTTTGTACCTCACTCAGGTTTTCATTTCCTGCCTGATTGGAATTGTTTTGGGAATTTATTCCCGAATTCATTCTCACACCCTTTCACTGCCCGTTTCCTCCCTTGCCCCCGTTGCCGCGCAGCCGATTTCTTACAGCCGCGCCTTTGTCAATTCTGTGGCGCAGGCAGTACAAACCTGCGGGCAGATGTGTGGATTTGTTATTCTGTTTAAAGCCGCTTCCGCTCTGCTTTCCCCTGTTTTAAAAAACAAAACCCTGTCATGCCTTATCTTGGGCAGTTTGGAAGTAACCAACGGCTGCGCGCTCGGCGCCTCTCTGCCGTTTGGAGTTGTATTTGTTTCTGTTTTTCTTTCCTTTGGAGGGTTTTCTGTTCTGGCGCAGATTGCCGGAATTTTAAAGGACAGCCCTTTGTCCGTAAAACCTCTGTTTGTTGCCCGTTTGTTTCATGCTTTGTGTTCGGGCTTGGTTTCTCTTTTCTTCCTCAAGCGGTTTCCGCAGGTTATTTCTGTATTTGGGAGCATTTCCCGACCTGTTCCTGTTTCTGATTCCTACACCCCCGTTTTCAGTTTTTGTTTTATTATGATGAGCATTTTGTTATTAAAAGAGCTGTACCCGCTGCGTTTCGCCCTTCCTGTTTTCAGTAAAAAACAGAATCGAAAAAAAAGATTTTTAAAATTTTTTCAAAATTCTCCTTCCCGAAGATAGATTTTCTTTCCGAAATTTGTTAAACTAAGAATATACTGTTTTTATATTATCTTCCTTTTTTATAACGGGGTGAGAATTTTGAAACTCAAACAAATTTGTTCTTTGTTGGCGGCTGTTTGCCTGATGATAGCTTCCCCACTGCCTGCGCTTGCAGACAGTGTCATTCCCGATTCTGCCGAAGAAACTGCCGAACCAAACAAAGTCGACCGTTCGACACTTTCTTACTTTGTGGGCGGAACTGCGCTTTCCGGCGTTGTGGTGGAAAGCCGAAATAATTTGGATTATCCCTTCTCTCCGCAAACCGGATATTGGACCATTCGTTCCGAAGCAAAAAAGATTGTTTCTGCCGCTTCGGATTTAGAGATGAACACCATTTTTTACCCGGCAACCCCCAATATGACGGCAATGTACCGTTCTCGAATCCTGCCGAACAGCCGATATTACAGCGAAAACCCACAGAATTTTTCTCTCAAAGACCCTCTGAAAGCATTGGTAAAGGAGTCGGAAGAAAAAGGGATTGCTGTCTGCGCTGTGATCTCCCCTTTTGAAATGGGGTCTTTTAATGAAACTGCGCAATATCCTTCCCTTTTGGAAGAATACCCCGATTTGGTTTTGAAAACCAACACCTACTCCTACCTGGACCCCAAACTTCCGCAGGTACAGGAGATTATCGGAAAGATTGCGGGAGAACTGACTTCCAACTATAAAATCAACGGTGTTGTTTTAGACTGTTCAACCTGTATGTCGAGAACCGGCGCTTCGCTTAATGACTTGAAGGCAACCCTTGAACAGGTTGCAAAAGCGGTTCGCCGCCGTTCTCCCTCCACAAAAATCGGTATTATCCTGCCCGGGGATCTGCTCAAAGACGCTCAAAAAGAGGAAACTGTTTTATTTTTAAACGATATTTTTGAACAGAAAAGCTGCGATTTTCTCATGCCGAACGTTACCGACACTGTCGGCGGAGAAAATGAATATCAAAAAACAATTTCTTTATGGGAGGAAGCAATTTCCGACTTTCCGAACGCCGAACTGTTCGCTTATCAGGACGCCGGGCGAATCCTTGCCCCTTTAAGTGAAGAACACTTTTATCCCGATTCTCAGGAAATTTTATTCCAGCAGTTTTCCAATCAAATCAACGGAATCAGCGGTTCGGTTGTTTCCTCGCTACACAGCGTGATGGTTTCCCCATCGCTGTTTGAGAACCTGATTACCGATGCAGGCTCTTTCTGGTATCGTGATTCCGATTTGGAAAAACCGACTCAACTTACTGTCGGCAATCCGTCCGAAACAATTTCTGTCGATGCAGACCATTACCTGATTACCGGAAGCTGCTCCACCGCTCTTCCGCTTTACCTCAACGGCGAGTTGTATCAGGGACAGTTTGGGGAAATTACCTCCTCCGGCTGTTTTGCCTTTGACGTTCCGCTGCAAACCGGTCCCAACCGCTTTACCTTTTCACAGGGAGCGCGGAGTCGAACGGTAACGATTTTGCGGCAGGAACTTTCCGAACAGCCACAAACCCCGATTCAGGAAATTATACCCGAATCGGCATATCCGTCCAGCAACGAATCGGTTTCTGTTCGCGGTCCTGTTACGCTAAGCTGTGTCGCTCCTTCCGGCGCGCAGGTGACTGCTCTGCTTGCCGACGGAACCAAGTACCCGCTTACACAGGAAAATGCTTCGATTGAAAAAGGTTATCCTGCCAAATATTCTGCGGCGCTACCCTTGACCGAATCCGAAAACTTACAAGTAAAAAATTTAGGGCATATCTCCTACTCGATGGTTTATGACGGTCAGCTGAGGCTGCAAACTTCACTGGGAGAGCTGATTCAAATCGGCAGCCAGCAAAATCTTTCGGTACAGATTATTGACCCGCTTGCTCCCGTTTTTAAGGATTCCTCCGAAAACCAGATTATCCACACTCTGGTGGAGGGAACAAAGGATTATGTCACCCAAAGCAGTGAAAATTATTTTTATCTTTCCTCCGGCGGGTGCATCAGAAAAAGCGCTGCCCGCGTTATGACCGATAAAACAGACATCTACACCATCTCCAAACGAATTAAAAATGTGGTGCTTCAAAGTACCGATAAAGGGGAATATATCACTCTGGTTGGCGGAAAAGAGCTGCCCTGCATTGTGGATTATAACCCTGAGGAACATACCGTAACCCTGCGGCTTTCCCATGTTTTGGAGATTCCGCAGCAGTTAAGTTACCTGGAAAGCGAAATGTTTGACAGTATACGGGTGGAAAAAGAAGATACCAACGCTTCGATTATCCTTACTTTAAAGGAAAACATGACCTTTTTAGGTTATCAGATTTCCTGCAACGAAAATAACATGATTATCGAATTTCGTTCCAATGTTTCCCCTGCCGAACAGTTTGACCCTTCCCGCCCGCTTGCCGGCGTAAATATCGTGATTGACCCCGGACACGGCGGCAAAGATACCGGCGCGCCAAGCCTGCTGGGAACACAGGGTGCAGATGAAGAGGCATTAAATCTCGCTTTGGGACGGGCTTTGTATGACCGTCTGGACGCATTGGGCGCAAATGTCTTTTTGACAAGGGATTCTCATGCTGCGATGGCAGGTTTGGACCGCATCATGTTTGCCCAATATCGGGACGCAGACCTGTTTCTCTCCATTCACCATTGTGCGCAGGATTCGGAGGGTATTTTAGTTACCTGCAACAATGAGTTTTCCAGAACTCTGGCAGAAACAGTTTCTGCCGGTCTTTCTAAGCGTTTAAATCGAACGGCTCATCCGGTACAAGGGTCTAAAATCTATGTCAGCGAAGTAACTTCCTGTCCCGCAATCGGGATTCATCCGGCTTATTTAATGGATTCTTCCGATTATTGCAGCGCATCCAATCCGGTTGATATTTATCGCTGCGCTTACCAGATTTCCGAGGATGTTTGCTCTTTCCTCATTCAATCAAATCTTCAGTATCAGTCTGCCGTTTCGGCAAGCCAACAACAGCAATAACACAGAAAAACAGCTCGGAAGATAATTTCTTCCGAGCTGTTTTGTTATGCTCTGACTGCATATTCTCCTTTTGGCGTTAAAACAGCCTGTCCCTTTTTTACAAAGGAATAGTCAAATAAATAACCTTCCCGTTTTCCGCCTTCCTGAACCAGTTGTTCCAGCTCATGATAAATATCGCTGTGATGATAGCGAAGATAATCCCCTTTGATAAAGGTTTTTAAGGAATAATTTATTACAATCAAGCCTTTTTCCTCCAGAGATTTTAACAGCGCAGCTCTTGCCTTTATCGACTCCATCGTTTCATGCTCGTCTGTCAGATGCACCGCGTCCAACGCAGTTGATACCAAATCCTCCTCTTTCGAGCTTCTCAGCTCAAATCGGCAGACCGGATAACGCCTTGCCTGTTTTATCTGCTCCAATACAGCCTTTTCCTGTTCGGTAATCTTTGGCGAAACGGTATTGCGAACCAGTACGCTCATAATAAAATTCCTCCTGTCACTCGGTTAAATCCTGTTTTTGGTTTTATTATAGCACAAAAACTTATCCTGCTCAACTGCCCCTGTTTTGGTTTTTCGGACAAAAAAGCAGAGTGTAAAAACACCCTGCTTTTTGCTACTCTTTTCCTCCGAATCCGTACCTTTTTCTTACCATTAAATAGATAAAGCACGGTGCGCCAATCATGGAGGTAAGTACACCGATTGGTAATTCCATTCCTTCAATAATTATTCTGCACAATACATCTGCCCAAATCAAAAAAATTGCACCTACGATTGCACACATCGGGATCAACTTTTTATGGTCTGTCCCAAAAAACATTCGTACAATGTGGGGAATTACCAACCCCACAAAACCGATCACTCCCGCACAATAAACAGCAAATCCAATGATTAAAGATGCAACCAAAAGATATAAATTCCTCCATGGATGCAAATCCGTTCCAAGTGTCATAGCAGATTCGTCGCCCAGTAACATGAGATTCAACTTTCGATACTGAGTCCAAAAAAACAAAACACCTAAAATACTCAAAGGAACTACTATTATATTATTTTCCCAGCTTGCTCCGCTCAGGCTACCCATCATCCAATAGGATACCGTTTTCATTCCCTCTTGGTCATTGGAAAAATAAACGATAAAGCTGGAAAATGCCCCGCACAGAGAACTAAGCGCCATTCCTGCCAACAACAATTTTACTGATGTTGCTCTGCCTCCAATGTTAGCGATTGCAACCACTCCGATTGAAATCAAAAACGCGCCCAGACAAGCCATTACTCCGATATAGTTTGGTCCAAACAAGGTTCCTACTCCCAACATAATTGAGAGGGTCGCTCCTAAAGACGCACCGGAAGAAATCCCCAAAACATACGGTTCTGCCAACGGATTTTTTACCACTGCCTGCATAACAACGCCACATATTGATAAACCCATTCCGATTGCCGCCGCTAAAATTAAACGCGGCAGTCGAATAAACCAAACCACATCATGAATTTTCCCGCTGCCCCACACAGGGTCACCAATACCAAACAGCTTATAAAAAATAACATGATATACATCGGAAAAAGGAATTGAGGTTGAACCGATTGTCACTGCAAACAGTAAAGAAAAAATTAACGCAATCAGCAGTAAAATAACCACTGTCAAGTATGTGACTCGATTTTCAAATAATTTTTTCTTTCTACAAGCCTCCATATTCTGCACCGTTATTGCTCAGCCGGATATAATTCCGGATAAAGAGCCTGTCCGATATGCTGCAATCCATAAATCGTGCGTACTCCGCTGGTATATACTTCACTTAAATCAATTGCGGTTACATTGCCGTTTTGTACAGATTTCAAACTCGCATACGCCGGATTTTCCATTACAGCTTGTTTCTTTTCCTCATTGCCGATAACAATCAAAACATCCGGATCCAGTTCAACAATATGCTCGGCTCCGATCTCTCTTTCAGTATTGATTAAATCTCCACCCATCATTTTTACCATATCTCCTGCAAGATAAGTTTCATCATAGGTCCAAATTTTATCTTTCATCAGTTCTATAATCAGTACACTCTTTTTAGGCTGATCTTTTGTTTCAGAAGTTACCTTTTCCACTTCCGCTTTCATATTATCAACCAATGCCTGCGCCTTTTCTTCCACATCAAAAATCTTACCGATTGTTAAAATATCCGTATACTCATTTTCCACCGTGCGTTTTTCACTGATATCATTAGAATTAAGCGCCATATAGGTTCCTACACCGTTTTCATGCCAATAACCCACATCGCCTATTGTCTTATCAGAGAAAGAGGACTTCCACGCTAAAATAAAATCCGGTTCTAACATAATTGCAGTTTCTTTGCTCATTGCAGCATTAGAATCCTTGAATTCATTATAATATTCCGTGTTTTTCATTTTCTCTAATTCCGGCTTCAGCTCCGGAAGAATAGATTTTTCATCCATACCTACCGCACAAACAATCTTATCTCCCAAGCCTAACGCCAACATTGTTTCAAGCGAATTGGACCAAAATGTAAGTACTCGTTCGGGAGCCTTTTCAAAAGTATACTCCACCGGCTCTTTTGCATAGTTAAAGGTGGAAATCGTCAGCGGATAGTGATTGTTTTTCGCAGTTTCAGCCTCTTTTGGTGTTTTCTCTGCATTTGCCTGTTCCTGAGTTTCTTGAGTTGTTTCCTGCTTTGTTTCTTCCTTTGGTTGTTGTTCGCTGCAAGCAGCCATACTTCCAACACAGAGCGCTGCGCAAAGCAGCATTGCAATCATTCTTTTCATCATCATTTCTCCTTTTTTAATAAAAAAACGCCGAACTCATAAAGTCCGACGTTATACGACAAAGAAACCTCTTTTATTTTTTCAAATAAAAGAGTAAAAGCACTTTCTGAGTCCGAAAAAGCACTTTGTTTTACTCATTTTGCAAATGTATTCTGACTCAGACGTCCTCATGATTTCTCAAGCCTTCCCAAAACCAATCTTTGTTCCAGTGACCGGAATTTCTTCCATAGAGAAAACACTCTGTCATTACAGCAGCGTTCCTGTGTGGGAATTTCACCCAACTTCCTGAATTGTATAAATTTCAATCCATAATCTGCAAAATAAAATTTATTTTTTTATCTTTATTATATCTCACAAAAAAAATTTGTCAATATTTTTTAACAAATTATATCTTGTTTTTGAACAAAAAAGCAGAGTGTAAAAACACCCTGCTTTTTGCTGCTTTTTATTCGGTGTCATGCAAACGCTCGACAATCGTATGTTTTGCGATAACACGGTAGGTCACCAAAGGAATACCGACGCCCAGCGCGATAAAGATTGGAGCAACAATCAGAATCGGCAAAACGGTAAAGTGATAGGTGAAGAACCAGAACATACTGCCCAGTACCTGTTTTAAAACAGGACCCATCACAATATTAAGCAAGAATGACAGAAGAACTGCGCCGACAGTGTACATCACACCTTCGTACATCAACATCTGTTTTAACTGTTTTCCGGTCATACCGATTGCTTGCAGCACCGCAAACTCTCTCTTTCTGGTGATGATTCCGGTCAGCACCGCATTGATAAAGTTCAGTACGCCGACAATGCCGACAATAAAGCTCAGTACACCGCCCATTGTTAAGAACATCGAACGGAATCCCTCAAACTCTGCCACATAATCCTGCTTGGATTCATAATCATAGCTTGTCTGAATCTGTGTGGTATAATCTTCCATAAACTTCAGCATATTGCTGTCGGATTCTTCGTCCTGCATATTAAACAGGTAAGACATAATGCTGTTTGTACCGCTGTCCTTGCAGAAGGTATCTGCGCCCAAAATAAACTGTACATCCCCGTAATAGCGATAACTTTCGTTATGAGGAATTACTACCGTTGCCGCTACCTCATAGGTCACATCATGATACTCGGTTGGCTTTGTAATATAACCGTTTGCGGTTGTCTGGTCCTGGGAAACTTCTTTCCCTGTCATAATATCGTAGCTGGCAAATTTTTCTACATAGCGTATGGTAACTTTATCGCCAACCTTTAACCAGTTACTGTTTTCATACACTTCATCGTAATCGTTGACATCATAAACGGCTGCGATATAATTGGGCTGCGACAGTTTGGAAAGATCTCCGTCCAATACCCGCAGACAGCTCAGAGGAAATTCCTCCATTCCGTAAAGGTGAGCATCGTTCTCCACATATCCTTGTGCGTCCCGATTAATCAGTTTCAACGCAGCGTCGATGTTTTCCTGTGACTGCCACTGCGCTTTTCCCTGACGATAAAAATCCTCCGGCATAAACACATCAATCATACCGGTTTGACCGTAAATGCGTCCCGATTCCTCAATGCCGCCCTGCGCGTTAATTTCCTGAATTGCTTCTTCCGAAATTTCCTGGTCCACGCTGCGGAAACCGCCTCCGGCAGTATTGAAATACTCGGCATGACCGAAAATAAAATCGCTGACAAGTTTGTCGCTTAAATATTTATCCATATCAAAGCCGTTGCTGAAGGTAACTGTTAAGTTCATCAGCACAACTGCCAATGACAGAGAAAGGATAACCAATACGGTTTTACCGCGGCTGCGTCCTAAATTTGCCCTTGCCATCGAAAACAGCGAACTGCCCTTTTTCACAGTTTTTTTCTTATTATTTTTCTTTTTGGATTTTACCTGATTTCCGCCCTCGGTATAGCGAACCGCCTCAATCGGGGAAACTTTTGCCGCCATCTTTCCCGGTTTTCGACAGGAAATCAGCACTGTAATCAGCGAAAAGATTGCCGCGCCGATGAAAATCAACGGATTAAAGCTCATATAGGTTGTCTTAAACGACATATTTTCCATAATAACCGGCGTCAGCACGCTGCCGATTAAAAATCCGAACAGCAAACCGATTGGAATTCCCACAACAGACAGAGCGATTGCCTGATAGCTGACAATCTTTTTGAGCTGTTTGCCCGTAGTTCCGATGGTTTTCAGTAAGCCGTAAAAGCGAATGTCATTGGTAACTGAAATCTGGAACACATTATAAATAATCAAATATCCGGTAAACGCAATCAGTAAAATCAAAGCAACAATCGCAATTACCGTCATCGGGTCTACATTCTGACTGAACTGCGCGCCCGAATATCCCCAGTTAACGCCCGTTTTGATGTAGTTTTCCCCTGCGGGGTCATCGCTTTGATAACCATGATTGCTTAAAATAGTTTTTATATCCTCTTCGATATGCAGAGAATTTGGCAGCATAACATCCAGAGAATAACTTCCGGTCATATCCGAATCCGATTCCGGCTGATAGTCTTTCAAGACTTCTTCCACATAGCTTTTCGGTACCAGGACATTGTTTGCCACAATCGCTTCGTCATATTCCCAATAACCAGACAGCACAAAGGTTTCTGTTACTGCCTTTTTTGTTCCCGAACCAATATGATAGGTCAAGGTAAACTCGGTTCCGATTTCAGGCTCTACGCCTAACAGTTCCAATACGCGGGTATCGGTTGCCGCTTCGTTGGTTCCCTCCTTCGGCAGAGAGCCTTCGGTGGGTACGCAAAAATAATGCGGCGCAAGCTGAGGCTCCATATAGCTTACCTCGACATGGGATTTTAAAAACGGGTCTTCCATCGGCATACCCAAAAACTGCCGCGCACCCGATTCCCGAATCAGTGGGTCATCGCGAAGTTCTTCCACCTGTTCGGCGGTTAAATATTTAAATCCACCGTGCATATCTCCGCCCACCATACGAAAGTTTTGCTGTTGGAAGGAATTGTTTAAGCTGGCAACAATGGTAAGCAGCGCCGTAAACAAAACCGTTGTCAGCGCGATTGCCAAAACGGCAATCAAATTTCTGACCTTTGCTGATTTTAAACTCTTTTTTGAGAGCTGATTGATACATTTTCTGTTGGAAACCTTCATCTCAATCCCTCCTTAGCGGGTGACGATTTTACCGTCTTCAATGCGGATGATGCGATCCGCCAACTGAGCGATTTCTTCGTTGTGGGTAATCATCACCATAGTCTGGGAGAACTTCTGTCCTGTTACCTTCATCAGACTCAATACATCCTGGCTGGTTTTGGAATCCAGATTTCCGGTCGGTTCGTCCGCTAACAGAATTGCCGGTTTTGTTGCCAAAGCTCTTGCAATTGCTACCCTCTGCTGCTGTCCTCCGGAAAGCTGAGAAGGCAAACTTTGCAGCTTGCTTTCCAGTCCCAACACCTTGATGACCTGTCCGACATATCTTTCGTCCACCTTTGAACCGTCCAACTGGATTGGCAGAACGATATTTTCATACACCGACAGCACCGGTACCAGGTTAAATGCCTGAAAAACAAATCCAATCTTTCTGCGACGGAAGATGGTCAGTTCCTCGTCCTTCATCCCCGACAGCTCTTTGCCGTCTACTGTTACGCCGCCGCTGCTCGGACGGTCCAAACCGCCCAACATATGCAGGAGGGTGGATTTGCCCGAACCGGAGGTTCCGATAATCGCAACAAACTCCCCGTTTTCCACGCTCAGATTCACCCCGTCCAAAGCCTTTACCTGGGTATCTCCGCTTCCGTAATACTTTCTTAAATCAGTAGTTTGTAAAATTGTCATTGTTTTCGCTCCTTTACATACAGAATGGGTATTGCCTTCTCTTGACAATACCCATTATAGCAAAGAAATCTTTCCAGAATCTTTCCCAAATCTTCCATTTTTGAAAGATTCTTTCTTTTATTGTAAGAAATCCGGCAATTCTTTCGGGAGATATAAAGAAAACACACTTCCCTCTCCCGCTTTTGAATCGACCTTGATATATCCTCCCTGCTTTTGCAGAATTTCCCGCGCAAGATACAGTCCGATTCCCAATCCGTCCTCTCCCCGCACCTTGATTCCCCGATAAAATCGACCGAATACCTTTGCCTGCTCCTCTTCCTCAATGCCGATTCCGTTATCGGCAACATCAATGCGGCAAAACATTTCAAATTCTTTTGCCGACACCGTTACCGCGCCGCCCCTCGGCGTATATTTTAATGCGTTGTCAATCAAGTTACATAACGCTTCTTCGGTCCAGCGAAGGTCAAATTTTGCTGTCTGCGCTTCACAGCTCCCCGCAAGAGAAATCCCTCTTTTTCTTGCCTTTTCCAAATTCTGGTATATCGACTGTTCAATCAACGGGGCAATCGACTGAACCTTCGGTTCTGCTGTAATAATCCCTGTTTCCAAACGGGAAGACTTTACCAGATTTTCAATCAAAAAATTTAGCTTTTCTGCCTGCCCGCAGGCAATTTCCACCTGCTCGCGTTGACCTAATGTCAAATCCTCTTCGGACAACAGGGAAAGATACAATAACAAATTGGCAATCGGCGTTTTGGTTTGGTGCGAAATATCCGAAATCAGCATTTGTATGGCAGAGCGCTCCTTTTCTAAACTTTGGGCAGAAGCTGCACTGCCGTTTAAAAAACGCGCCAACTTGCTTTCTATTTTAGAAGAAACCGATTCGTCAAACACCGTCTGGCAAAAGCTGCCGTCCACCGCCGCAGAAAGCATCTCGTCCATTTTTTGCAGGGTTTTACGAGTTTTTAATCTGTAAAAAATCCCGAATCCAACCCCGACAATTCCCACACAGACCCCCACCAACAGCTGAAAATTCATCGTTTATTTTTCCTCCCAAAGATAACCCAAACCATACACTGTCTTAATCGGCGGGTCAACAAGTTTGCTCCTTAACCGTTTTATCACAACAGACAGTGCATTTTCATCTACAAATTCACCGCTGTCCCAGATAGAATCCAACAAACGCTCCCTTGTCATTGTTTGCCCGCGATGCTCCACCAAAAGCCGAAGCAAACGCTGCTCTGTTTTGGAAAGCTCGATTGTCTTTCCCTCTCTGAAAAACAACATTGACTCAAAATCAAATTGAAACGGCGGCAGATTTAAAACGGAGGAAACGCTCTGTCCCCTGCGCAGCAATCCGTTCACCCTTGCCCGCAGCACCGCTAAAGAAAACGGCTTTGTCACATAATCGTCCGCGCCCATCTCCAGTCCTGTTACCTGGTCTATTTCCAAATCGTTTGCGGTTAAAATCAAAACCGGTACAGTGCTTCTTTCCCTCAGCCACGCCAAAAAGGAAAAACCGTTCCCGTCCGGCAGATTGATATCCAAGACAACCAAAGAAAAATTTTTAGAAAACTCTCCCTCTTCCAGTTGTTTTCTTCCCTCTCCCAATGTTCCGGCAGAAACAATCTCCCTGCTTTCCGCTGCCAACGCAAGCGCAATTCCTCGGGACAGGGCAACATCGTCCTCAATCAACAAAATGCGTTCCATCTTTTCTTCCTCCTGCAAGGCAAAAAAGAGCAGGGGCAATCCCGATTGAACTGCACCCTGCTTTCCTGCGATTTAGAATCTGCGATACTTAAATTTACCGATATCAAACAGGTTTCTTCCCGTACTGTCCGCAGCCACCGTTACCGGAAAATCTTTGAGCTTATAGCGGCGGATTGCCTGTTCTCCCAACTCTTCCATCGCTACAGTTTCCCAACTTTCCACACAGCTTGTCAGCAAAGCGCCTGTTCCTCCCACAGCGGTCAGATACAGTCCGTGATGCTCGCTGATTGTTTCATAAGCCTGTTTGCCGCGTTCCCCTTTTCCGATGGTCGCCACAACGCCCAACTCCATCAGCTCCGGCAGATAGAGGTCCATATTCTGAGCGGTTGCCGGACCGATTGCTCCGATTTCCTTTCCTCTGGGCGTTGGAGCAGGATTGGTATAAAAAATAACGGCATCGGTCAAATCAATCGGAAGCGGTTTTTCTTCTTCCAATAAATCATGCAGTTTTTTATGAGCCTGGTCGGTGAATCCGTACACCCAACCGGACAGCAGCAGATGCTGCTCTACCGATAATTCTCCTGCCTGCTTTACCAATTCTTCTATTTCCATTTTTATTGCGTCTTTCATCAAAATCAACGACCGCCTTTCTTTTTTCTTGTTGTTTCGGAGCTGTTCGCTCCGTTTCTACTTTCCCGGCGTTTGCTGAGAAGCGTGTAAAACCAGTTTTTTTGCATGAAGGATATCTGCCTCAATCCGGTCAAACCGCTCGTTGAGCAGGTCGATAGACTGGTTCATTTTTTCACGCAAAACCAGAAAATCGCTCTGCATTCCTTCCACCTTTTCCAATACGCCGGAAATAAAAGCGTCTGTTTCCCGAGAAATATCCTGCGCGCGTCGGTTTGCATTCTCTACAATTATCTGTGCCGATTGCTGCGCTTCCAACATTGTCGAACCGATTGCAGCAGCTGCTTCCTCATACTTTTTACTGTTTCCTGCCGTTTGACGAACCTGTTCCTGCAAAGCGCGGTTTTGCTCCTGCGCAGCCTGATAATCCCGCTCTCTGCTTTCAAAACGCCGCCGCTGCCGGTCAATTTCCTGTTGAAGCAGCGTTATCATCTCGTTGAGCTTTTTATTCTTTCCTTTTTCGCTGTCAAGGTCATCGGAAACCGATTGCAGCTTCTGCTCAAAATCGGCAATCTGCCCTTCAAGCTCTTCTCTGGAGCGGGTAATCTGCTCTAACTTTTGGCTGAGCTGTTCTTCCGTTTGTTTTGCGGACTGGCTCATTTCATCAATATATTTTAAAACAGCCTCTTTTTCATATCCCCAAAGATTCCGCTTAAATTCCGGCTTTTGTTCCATCCTTCTCACTCCCCGATTCCGTACTGGTTTTTCTTATTATATCAGATTTTTTTGCAAAAGAAAAGTGTCAAACCTTCCCTTTTTCTCTGCCCTTTTGCTATATTATATCATATTCGTTCAAAATCGGGAAGTATTTTTTCTGAAAATTGTAATGATTCACAAGAAAGTTTTTCTTTTTTGGACATATTAAAAAACTGCGGGTAAAGATAAACCCGCAGTTTTCTTAAAAATTAAAATTTCAGCCTTGCCAAACTGCTGTTTTCGGTAAGGAAGGTGGAAAAATTGTACATAACAAAAATATCGTCAAAATCCTGCTGCATCAAATCCTTGACGCTTTTGGAAAGATAACGCAAATCCACAACCACAATCTCATCGTAATTATAGGTAAGATAAGGAATCATGCTGTTTGCATAAGAATCCTTGATAATCAGCAGACGGCTGGTTTTTCCCTCGGTATGGTTTAAATTGTGCGAGCTTGTAATCTTGGCATATCCCGGATTTCCCCAGGTAAACGCCGCATACTTGTCCCTGGTCTGAAATTTTCGTTCGTCCATCAAGGTATCCACCGACAGCAGCTCTTCGCCATCCTGTTCAACCACTTCACCTAATTGGCTCAATTCCTTATCCTGCAACAGATTTGCCGTAAAAGAAAAATCGTCAATCGGAACATTGTACCATGTTATCGTATCGGAAGGCTGTCCCGGGCGCTTAGCTTTGGAATAAAATGTTCCGTAAAAATCGGAAACCTCATGTTTTTCCAGCTCGGACAGTTCCACCGGAGTCAATCCCTTTTCTCTGCAATACTCGGTGTAAGCGTAGTATGCGCCCAATGTTGTCCAATGATGGTCGGTGCGATAATAGATATACTCGTCCTGATGCTCTTTCAGCACTTCGGTAAAATCAATCGTTGTAAGCTGCTCGTCCGTTTGAGAGAGTTCCTGATAAATTCGCTGTGTTTCTTCCTCCTGGTTGATACCCGGAAAGGCATACGGAACCTTATCCTCCAAAACAGCATAGGCGTTCGGAACCAAAGAAAAGGTAATCTCTTGGTCGTACATCTGCAAAAAGCTCTTCATAATATCGACAGAACGCTTTAAATTTCTTTCTTCCACCACATTGGTTCCCGAATTACTTGGCTTAGATTCTACCACCTGCAATTTTTCCAAAAGCTGATGGTCTTTTCCGTAAACAACGCCGTGTCCTTCGGTTCTGCCCAAAGCCATATCTGCGGTCGCTTTTAAGGTAATCCACTGATCCCTGCCTAAAAACTGCTCATTGATATATTTTACATAATTGTTTCCGAATGTTCCGTCCGAAAAAGCGGTCCATGAAAAGCTCGGTTTCTGTGCAAGCGAGGTGTTTTCAAACTCCGAACGCTCTTTATCTTTGTTGCAGACATCAATCAGAAAGACCGACATGACAAAAACACTGAAAAGAATCGCCATCGGATATCGAAATATTTTTTTCATTCGACCTTTCCCCCTTAGAAGTTAAAATATAAAAATGGACTGTATGTGGAATCCACCATAAATGCGATGGAAATCAGCAAAACTGCCGACAGGAACACAGTACGAACTATTTTGTTTTTGCCTACGGTGTTCGCCGCAGTTTTAAAAAACGGAGTAGACGCCAGTACGCACAGAATCAGCACGCCAGCATAATCTCTGAGATAATACAGCCAGTCTGTTCCGCCCACTGCCGAGAACATTCTTGCAAACAATTCGCCCAACACCGACAGGTCGGAAATTCCGAAAATTGCCCAGCTTATCATAACAAAAAAGATAAGATAAATGTGGGACAAAACTTTGCTTTTTTCCAGATGTTTGAGCAGGAAAGTTTTTTCAATCATCAAAAGGACAAAGAAATACAGTCCCCAGAAGATAAAATTCCAGTTTGCCCCGTGCCAAAATCCGGTCAAAAACCAAACCACAAACAGGTTAAAGAAGTGGCGGGATTTTTTTACACGGTTTCCCCCCAACGGAATATAAACATATTCGCGGAACCAGGAGCTGAGAGTGATGTGCCATCTTCTCCAAAATTCGGTAATGCTTTTTGAGATATACGGATAGTTAAAGTTTTGTGGGAAATAAAAGCCCAACATTCTTCCCAAACCGATTGCCATCAGCGAATATCCGCTGAAATCAAAATAAATCTGGAAGCTGTACGCCAGCACACCCAGCCATGCCAGAGGGGTGGATACATTGGAGAAGCCTAGCATCTGCACCTCGCTCCACAACGCGCCGATAGTGTCTGCCAGCAAAATTTTGCTGCCCAGACCCATGATAAACAATCCGACCCCTTCTTCAATCTGAGCCAGGGTAATCTTTCTGCTTTTCAGTTCTTTGTTGATGTCGGAATAAAGCACAATCGGACCTGCTATCAGCTGCGGGAACAGCACAACAAAAGCGCCGAAGTCAATCAGATTGTGTTCCACCTTGATTTTTCGTTTGTATACATCAATCGTATACGCTAAAATCTGGAAGGTGTAGAAGCTGATACCCAGAGGGAGATGGAACACATCGGAGCTGAGCAGCGGCAAATCCAGTCCGAACAAACCGTTGATATTGGAAAGGAAGAAGTTTGTGTACTTAAAGAACAGCAAAAATCCCAAGGTAACCGCAAACGCGCTCCAGAAACAAACGCGCCGCACCTTTGGACTGTCATCGTATTTTTCCATCAACAGTCCCGCCGCATAGTTAACGCCGATAGAAATCAGCATAATCGGGAAAAACTTTGGTTCTCCCCAGGTATAGAAAAATAAACTCGCCAAAAACAGCACCGTATTTTTTAAGCGAAACGGCACCAAATAATAAATCAGAAACGTAATCGGTAAAAACCGAAACAAAAACAGCAAACTGCTGAAAACCAATGTTTTATACCTCCTCAATCTTTTTGCCGCAGCTTGATTTTGCAAAACGGCTCTTAATAAAATTACCAGATTTCCCGGGAAATATCAACCCTTCCCGACGATATTTTTTACTATATTTATAAAAAATAAAAAACCGGCATATTATTAGTGTCTCTTTTCGGAATGATTATTGCCTTGTTTTGCATTTTTTATCTTTCTTTTTTATCTTTTTGCGGCAAAAAAGAAAGCGTCCCTTTTTTCACCGCTTTTCGATGAGCAAAGGGACGCTTTTCTGTAAAAGAAGATTTATTTAAAATATCCGCCGACAATCTCTTCGGCGCGGTTCATCTGCTCGTCATATCCTTTTTCGGAATCACCGGCGATGACCAAAAACAGGTAGTTTCCCTTTTCAATGATTCTGCCCGCCTGTGCTTTCTCATACTGGTCCGGCAGGTATTCCTGAAAATTCTTTAACACCTGTTCTTTTCTGGCTTCCAGCGCCTTTCTGACGGTATCTACCTTACCTTCTTTTACCTTAACGCCAATCAAATGATCTGCCGAGGTATTCACCGCAGAATATTCACCGTAGTATTCCTCAATATCGGCAGGATTCAGTCCGAAAACATCTTTTAAGGCAGCTTCATCAAGCTTTTCCGGCATGGTGATGCCAAGCTCTTCGCCCAGCTTCATCACAACATCCTGGATTCGGCTGCCGGCTGCCATCAACATTCCTTCTTCTTGTTCCACAAGGTCGCCCACTGCGTCCGCTCCGTTTTTCACGCCGTTCTCTACAGTATCTGCGGCATCTTCTCCGGCGCGTTTTACGGTATCTGCACCTTTTCTTACATCGTTTTCTGCCCGGTCTACGCTGTCCTGAACTATCTCGCCGCCGCTTCTGCCTCTCTGTCTCACAGAACCGCTCTCTCCGCATCCTGCAAGGGAAGATAAAAGCAGCAACGCCGCTAAAGTAACTCCTGCTGTTCTTTTCATCTTTATTCTCCTTATTGATTAAAACACTTGTTTTCCATTTAAAAAATCAGCTGCGCCGTTTTTGACAGCGCAGTATTATTGTATGTGAAACACCGACATTTTAATCTTCGGATAAGGTTGGAATAAAGGGCAGCGCTTTTTCCGTTTTTTTAACAAAAAACAGCTTACAGCAGCGGATTTTCCTGCCTTGCCATTTGCAGCAGTTCTTCTTCGGTAAGCAGCGGAATTCCCAGTTCATTGGCTTTATCCAATTTTGAACCCGCTTCCTCTCCTGCCACAACATAAGAAGTTTTTTTAGAAACAGAGGAAGAAACTTTTCCTCCCAACGATTCTATCAGTTCTTTGGCTTCACTTCTCTTTAAAGTCGGAAGTGTACCTGTGAGGACAAAGGTTTTTCCTGCCAACAAGTCCCCTGCTTTTTCTTTTTTGCTTTCCATATTGATTCCTGCCCGGCGCAGGCGCTCAATCTGCTCCAGATTGCTTTGCTGCGCAAAAAAGCTGACAATTCCCTGCGCTACAATCTCTCCGAAACCTTCCAGTTCCACCAACTCCTGTTGAGTTGCAGAAGAAAGTTTTTCCATACTTCCAAAATGCTGCGCAAGCAACGCGGCTGTCTTTTCCCCGACATTCGGGATTCCCAACGCAAACACTACACGCGACAAATCGTTTTGTTTTGATTTTTCCAACGCATTCATCAAATTTTCCGCGCTTTTTTTGCCCATACGCTCCAAAGAAGAAAGCTGTTCTGCCGTAATCTGATATAAATCTGCCGGAGAGCTTACCCAGCCTGCCTGTACCATTCCTTCCAACACTGCCGGACCCATTCCGTCAATATCCATCGCGTTTCGGGAAGCAAAATGAATCAGATTTCGCATCAGCTGCGCCGGACACTGTATATTCGGACAATATACTGCCGCAGCTCCTTCCTCCCGAACCACCTTTGTATGACAGGACGGACAGTATTCCGGTAAATGATACACCGATTGCCCACAATGCTCTGCAACCGCTACCACTTCCGGGATAATATCTCCGGCTTTGCGGACAATAATTTTATCTCCGACAGCAATCTGCTTCTCATCAATAAAATCCTGATTGTGCAGCACTGCGCGGCTTACTGTTGTACCTGCCAGCTGAATCGGTTCAAAAACCGCAGTCGGGGTCAGCGCGCCGGTACGCCCCACCTGCACTTCGATATCCAACAGAGTGGTTATCTTTTCCTCCGGCGGATATTTAAAGGCAACTGCCCATTTCGGGAATTTTGCGGTTGCTCCCAAGCGGTCGCGTTGTTCCAGACTGTCCACCTTCACAACCGCTCCGTCAATATCAAAGCTGTATTCTCCTCTGTTTTGCCCGATTCGTTCAATTTCTTCTACCGCTTTTTCAATCGTATCCACTTGAGGATAGGATGGAGATACCTGAAATCCCAGTTCTTTGAGCAAATCCAACGATTCTTTATGTCCCGTTACCTCAACGCCTTCTATCTGCTGAAGATTAAAGACAAAAATATCCAGTCCCCTTTGCGCCGTAATCTTTGGATTTTTCTGGCGTAAAGAGCCTGCCGCAGCATTTCTTGGATTTTTAAACGGTTTTTCTTCCCGCAGTTCCTGCTGCGCCACTACCTTTTCAAAGCTGGAAACCGGCATATAAACCTCTCCCCGCACTTCAAGAAAAGGGATTTCTTTGTTTAAGCGAAGCGGAACCGAAGCGATTGTCCTGATATTTTCGGTCACATCTTCCCCTACAAATCCATCTCCTCTGGTAGAACCGCGAACTAAGAGTCCGTTGCGGTATTCTAACGATACAGATAAGCCGTCTATCTTCGGTTCTACCACATAAATCGGATTCGGAACGGTTTCCCGCACCCTTCTGTCAAAATCTATTACTTCCTGAGCAGAAAACACATCCTGCAAAGAACCCATCTGTACAATATGCTCTACTGGAGCAAAGCTGTTGGAGGCTCTGCCGCCTACACGATGGGTCGGAGAATCGGGAGTAACCAGCTCCGGGTACTCTTCCTCCAAATCAATCAGTCGGTGCATCAGTCGGTCAAACTCATAATCGCTGATAGCAGGATCATCCTGTTCATAATATAATTTACTGTAGTATTCTATCTTTTCCCGAAGTTCCTGCGCCAATTCTTTGGCAGCCTGCTGTTCCATAATAACCCTCCCGAAATTCCTGTTTGTTTCCGTTTTTTCTAAGTATTGGTATTTTTATCACTATTATAACAACCTTTTTCTTTTTTTTCAATCGGGACTTGTTTTGAAATAACTGTTAGGAATCCTGCCCGAAATCATCTGCTCTTCCAATAAAAAATCGTTAGTCAGTTTCGTTATCTGCTCCCGTTTTCCGAAGGAAGAAACAATCTGAGCCTGCACAATCATTTTGACTCGATATACCGACTGATTGATACCTGCCGAACAAAAACTCTGTTCAAATCGAACATCGCAGCTGCTGTACGGTTTGATAAAAAGAGGAATATTCGGTCCCCGTTCACTGAAAATACGGCTTCCCAAAACTGTTCCGAGCGGAATTTGAAACTGTTTTTCTGAAATTCGGTTCATTTCCTGCGTTAAGGCAAGGGTAAGCCGAGATTTTAAAAGATTTACCTTTCTGGAATCTAAGCGTACCGACAAAATTTCACCCTGATTTCCTCTTGTCACCTCTGAAAAATCCCCCGAGGTTTCGGACAACGCTTTTAAAAATTGCCGGTGAACCATTTCACTGACCATGTTTTTTTCATATATCTGCGCCGCTCTGTCAAACACCGGAGCTATTTTCAGTTCTGCCGCGCGAAACATAAGAATAAAAAGAATCAACAACAAAACAACAGCTGTTTTTCGATAATGTCTGTCCCACCATCGCTCTCCCAATCTCTTCATTTTTTCCTCCTTTGCCGCAACTTTGTTTTTCTTATTCTATTCTTATGCGTTTCACCCGGTTTTTTGTTCTAAATCTGCTCTGTTTTATCGGTCTTATTCCTGAAACGCAAAACAAAAAGGCAAACTGTATCAAAGCAGTCTGCCTTTCTGTTCTTTTTTGTCAGAGGATTCTCCTAATATTTAGTCATTTCCGAAAATTTTGTGCCAAATATCCTTGCACCATGCGATAAACCCGTTTTCCTCTTCAACAGGTGCTTCCGGCGGCTGCGGTTTTTCCGGCTTATCTACTTCATCGGTTTTCATAATAAAGGTAACGCTGGTATCCGCGTCCTCTGCCGCATCGGAGTAAATTCGATAGCTGTCTGCCAAATCCACATACGCGTCGATTCGGTCGGTCAATTCCTGTAAGTCATCTGCCTGACCGGTATACTTATCAATCGAACCCTTTGCCTGCAAATCGTCAAAAATGTTAAACATTTTATTTGCATGGTCAACGGAATCGGGGTCTACTGTCTTTTTCATGATTTCCGAAATTTCCCGGTTATCCATAATATCGTCTTTAATCTTCATCAGATCGTCTACCGTTTCCGGAGAATTGTGCAAACTTGCGTCCACTTCCGGATCTTCCAAGTCTTTCTGAAGGTCATCTAAGATTGGTTTAATTTCCTGATAATCTTTCTTGAGGGTTGGATAATTCTTTCTTAATTCTTCTAAATCCTTATCGCTCCACTCGTTGAGGAAGTCTTCCAAAGCCTGAATATTGCCCTTGTTTTCTTCCAGATGGTCGATCATATCCCTTGCTTCTTCCAGCAAATCCTCCGCATCTTTACCTTTTTCCAGATTATCTGCCTGTTCGATTAAATCTTTCAATGCGTCAATCATCTCTTCGGCAAAAGCTTTTGCACGGTCGAGTTTTTCTTTGGCTTTATCGGCATCTCCGCCTAAATCGGTGACAATATTCTGTTTAAGCTGTTCCACATCGTTTAGAACAGGATTTACCTTTTGGGTCAGAATCTCGTCTGCTGCCTGCTCCGATGCGGTGTCTACCTTTTCCTGCAGAGCAATCCGAACAGGGTCCACAACCTCTAAAATCTGGAATGATGTTGCTTTCCCGCCGATTGATTTTACTTCTTCCATTATCTTTTCCAGAATTTCCTGTATGACATCAGACGGTAATCCCGGAGATTGCAAATCATTTTCTTCGCTCATTCCCGGAACATTGTCTTGCGGTTGGGACGGAACCTGCATCTGCTCATCTAAATCTTCTTCCGGCATCTGAGTATCCGGTTGTTGTTCCGGCTGCACCTGCATTTGCTCGTCTAAATTCTCTTCCGGCAGTTCCGAATCGGTCGGCTGTTCCAACTGTTCGTCTAATTCGGAGTAAGAACCTGTGTTTTCTTCCTGATTAAGGGTGTCGGAAGTTCCGTATCCCATCTGTTCTCCGTCGCTTTCTTCCCCTTCCGGTGTTGTTTCATCGGTTTGGTCGGTTTCCGACTGTTCGGAGGAATCGGTATTTTGGTCTTCTCCTTCTTCCCCTTCTGTATCTGGAGTTGTGCTGTTTTCTTCTTTTTCACCTTCTCCGCTGTCTGTTTGCGGCAGTTGGTCGGAAGGATTAGACGGTTCCGTCGGTACTGTCGGCACTTCCAGTTCAACTTCCGGCTCTGTAGAAGGTACTTCCGGAATACTTGGCTCAACCGGAGGAGCAACCTGTTGCTGCAAAGCTGCCTGCTCACTCTCTGCTAAGATTTGTGTCAGCTCATCCATCTCCTGCTGCAAAGCCGGAGGAGTCATATCTCTTCTCTTATCACAGTACTCATCCAACAGCGCATTTAACAGCTGATACTGTTCTGCTGTCAGACTGCCGCTTGCTTTTGCAACATCAAAAGCTCTTTGAATATCCGTCTTATAAGCGGAAATATCTCCGCCGCTGATTAACGCGCTTTCTGCCGCAAGCAATCTGCTCGGGGTTGTTCCTGTCTGTTTCTGCACCTCTGCTTCTACCTGTGTCTTTGCAATCGCCGTAAAGGCAGCCTTCAAGGTTGCCGGGTCCATCATCTGCTGAAGCTGAGGGTCATTGAGAATGTCCATCATCTGCATCATCTGGGTTGCATAGGAAGCCAATACTTCAATTGTATGAATTTCCTCTTCGTTTTTATCCAAACGATCCATCAAATCCAGCGTTTCTTCCAGCAAATCTTCCAGTTTTTCCGAATCCAAATCCTGCAATTTATCGTAGTCTTTGAGCAAAAGGCGGATTTTTGCGATATTGGAGCGGGTCAAACGGTTGACTAAATTTTCTACCGACTCGGAATTTAACAATTTATCCAAGTCAACATCGTCCAAATCTTTTTCTACGCGGTCATACAGGTCGATATTTTCTTTGGTAATATATCTCGGCAGAATATCCATAATTGCGGTATCCATGTCATAGAACTTAAAAATATCGTCCACCAAAACCTGCGCGTTACCGGTCAACTCCGGATTTTGGAACATTGAGCGAATCTCTCCGTCCGCATCCCACAAATCCAGATTGTTCTGCGCTTCTTTTAAAGAGTTTAAGTCCGCTACCATCGAATCAATATCTTCGTCTGCATCCAAATCATCCAGTTCGGGAATTTCATTGGAAACCAAAACTCCGATCGGACCCATCGAAAACTCGTTGACATCTGCTGTAACAGTAAACTCACTTGGGAATGTGAGATTTTCCATTCCCGGCAAATCATATCCGGAAAGTCCCAGACTTTCGTCCATGCCCGGAATTGCTACAAACGCTGCCGCATGGTTGTTTCCGTCGCTTTGAACTGTTCCGTCGCTTACCGAAACATTTCGGAAAGTGTCGTCCGGAAAAGATACCGCAAAGGCTGCCATAACCGGCGTATACATCTCTACCTTTTTGCCGTTCAGCTCTACCTTCTGTTTAAGATTATTTTTCACCGAAATCTGCATCTGCATATGTCCGGATTTTCCTGCCATCTCTTCCGCTGTCATTTCTTTTCCGTCCAAAGTGTATCGGATAGAGATATCGACCGGCAAATCTTTTTCGCTTTTTCCGCGATAATACAGGTCGCTGCCCTGCATCTGCCAGGTAACATCCGAACCGTTCTGAACCGGCTGTTGGTCTCCCTTTACGTTTTCGATTTCTTTCAATGTTGTTTTATCTTTTAACACTGCGTTCGGTGTGTCGCTGTGCAGCCAGTCTGTTACGGTTTTCTGGGTCGGTTTACCGGAAGAATCCAGATTAACATAAACGGTTTCTGTTTTGGTATAAGGAGCTTCTCCTGCGCTGCCCGGTTGAGCGGCGGTGTTTTGGGTACTTTCTCCGATTACGGTTTCTGTTTTATTTTCCTGTTTTGCCTGTTTGGTTTCATCTGTTTCCTTTGCGGCATAAGCAACTACGCCGCCCATCATCAACAGCGCTAACATTACGCTGACTGCTTTTAATAAATTTTTATTCAAATTCATACTTGCCAGACCTTTCTGTTTCCATGAACGACATTTTGTGAATCAAGAAAATCATCGTTTTGCTTTATTAAGCCATTGTTTTGGTTCTTGGCTCTTTGTGAAGAAAATGCGCCTTTGTTTTTTCTTTTTCCGGTTTCGGCGTTCTCCAGTAAAGCGAAGTTTTCGCAATCAGACCTTCGCAGTTTACCAGCAGAGAAGGCAGCAAGAAGATGCTGACGATTGCGCTGACAATCGCTCCTCTTGCCAGCATCATACAGATGGATTGAATAATTTCCATCTTGGAAATCAGGCTGACGCCGAATGTTGCGCAGAACAGAACCAGCGCGCTTGTAATAATTGCTTCATCAGAAGTATTGGAGGCAATCAAAATCGCTTCGTGTTTATCGTGACCGTTTTGCAGCTCTTCTCTGAATCGGGTCGTCATCAAAATTGCGTAGTCAACCGTTGCGCCCAGCTGGATACAGTTGATAACAATCGGTGAGATAAACGGAATAACCTCCCCGGTCAGGGTAGAAATTGCACAGTTGATAAAGATGGAAAGCTCGATTGCCGCTACCAGGATAATCGGTACGGAAACTGATTTAAAGCAGAAGCCTACAATCAGCAGAATCGCTATAATAGAGATAGCGTTTGTTACCTGAATATCGACATCACAGGTTTCGGTCAAATCCTTCGTCATCGCGCCCTCTCCGGTAAGCAGGGCATTTTCATCGTAAGATTTAATGATTCTTGTAATCTCGTTAATCTGTTCGCTTTCCTCCGGGGTTGCCGCCTTATAGCTGGAGTTTACCATGATAATCTGTTTGCCGTCTTTTTTACACATATCCTTTAATTCCTGCGGAACAAAATCGTCCGGAATCATCGGACCGATAAATTTATCATAGGAAATCAGCGCTTCGATTCCGTCTACACTTTCAATTTCATCGGTCATTGCTTTTAAGCTGTATGACGGAAGATTATCGTCCACAATAATAAAATGGGTGGTTGCCATATTAAACTGGCTCTTTAATTTATCGGTAGCAATCGTGGAGGGCAAATCCTCCGGCAAAGATTGGTCGATATTATAGTAAACCTGCGTCTGAGTCTGCAAATAGTAAGACGGAACCAAAAGCAACAGGAACAACAGAACAAACACCTTGCTGTGTTTGATAATTCTTTTGTTCAGCCCGTTAAAGTTCGGCATCAGCGAACGGTGGGTAAATTTTTCAATTACCTTTTCAAACATCAGGATGATGCTCGGTAAAACGGTGACAACGGTGATAACACCGAGCAAAACGCCCTTTGCCATAACCAAACCGATATCCTTGCCCAGTCCCAACTGCATAAAGCACAACGCCAAAAATCCCGCGATTGTAGTCAGTGAGCTGCCCGACAGAGAAACAAACGCGCTGACAATCGCGCTTGCCATTGCATCGCGGCGGTCGGCAAATTTCGGTTTTTCCTCCTTATATCGGTTAAGCAGAAAGATTGCGTAGTCGGTGGTAACACCCAACTGCAAAATCGCCGCAATCGCTTTGGTGATGTAGCTTACCTCGCCCAAAAGGACGTTGGTTCCCATATTATACAGGATTGCGCAGCCAATTCCCAAAATAAACACTACCGGCAAAAAGGCAGATTCGCTTGTTACCAACAATGCAATCATCGAAAGGATAACCGCAACCACCATATAAATCGGCATTTCGCTGAGAACCAAATCTTTGGTATCCTTTAAAAAGACCGATACGCCGCTCAAAAAGCACTGTTTGTTGCTGATTGCTCGAATTTCATCAATCGCCGCCATTGTTTCCGGCGATGCGCCCGGTTTGTCATACTGCACCATAATCATCGTGCTGTTGTCATCGCTGAAAAAAATATCCTTTATCTCGTCCGGCAAAATCTCCGGCGGCACACTGATATCCAAAACCTCGTCAATCCAAAGTGCCTTGCTGACCCCCGGAATCTGTTCAATCTGTTCCCTTAAATCGGAAACATATTTTTCCGGCATATTTTCCACTACCAGCATATTTACCGCCGCCATGTGGAACGGGTCTTCCAAAATCTGCTGACCTTTTGAGGAATCTAAATCCTCCGGCAGATAGGACAGAATGTCATAGTTGACATCTGTGTTCAGCTCACCGATTACGCTTGGTATCAGCAGCAGCACTGCAAGTAAAATAACTACGCTGAACTTTCTGGTGAGCAACTTTGCAATTTTTTGTAACAAGCCAAACTCCCCCTAACTAAATTTGCTGTTTCCTATTTCTCGACTGAATTTCAGTCAATTATATCGAAAAAGAAAAGCCTCACACAGTAAGGCGTTCTTTTTCATAACAAAAACTACCGGATTCCCATGACCTGAGCAACCATTTCCAAAATGGTATTTCGATCCATACTGGAAAAATCCATCATACCCAATCCGTAGAACAATATTTTAATCAAAGTATGCGGATTTTTGCTGTGAATCACTCCATGCTTCACCCCATCGTCCACAACCTCGTCCAATACTTCTTCCAGGCGTTCCAGCGTATGTTCCAACACGCTTTGATGCAAAAGCGAATGGTCATTTAATGACAAATCGGAAAAAACATGCTGCGCTTCTTCTGCGCAGTCAATAATTGCAAATACAATTCCGCTTAATTTTTCCCGGTAATCAATATCCTTTGCCGCAATTTCCCGAACAGCGTTTACCATCGCTTGAATATAATCGTCTATAATTGCGCCCATCACCTCATCCTTGTTATGAAAGTAGTAATAAAACAATCCTTTCGCAATCCCGAGATGTTCGGCAATATCCCCAATTCTTGTTTTGGCAAACCCTCTTTGCAAAAACAATTCTTTTGACGCATCAATAATTTCCTGTCTGCGCTCCTCCGGGGCTTTTGAGATTCTCATTTTGCTCATCCTCTCTCTTGATGACTTTATCTTAACACTTGACTGACTGAAAGTCAATCAAAATTCTTTATAAGTTATTATGAATAATTTGTTTCATTTTTAGCAGTTATCCACAATATTATAGGCTGATTTCTCCTTTATCGGTCTATTATATTCTACTTTACGATTTATTTCAAATTATTTTTTTGTTTTTTCCTTCTCTGTTCAGTCAATTTTTTCTTGCATTCGGGGAATATTATAATCTTTGAATAATTTTTCTTTATTTTTTAAAAAAATATCCGTTTTTCTGACGAAAGTACACCAAAAAGGTTGACAATCATATTCTTCTTCCTGTAAAATATGATAGCTAAAATATTCCAAACTTTTTATTCGGAAAGGAAGCTTGCCTATGAAAAAAATCTTATCTGTTTTAATCGCAACTCTGGTTTGTTTTCAAATCGGATTCTCCGCTTTTGCCGCTTCTCCGGCAAAAAATACAGAGAATCTCTTTGAAATTCAAATTATCAACAACAACATTCAGTTCGTAAAAAACAACAAAATCACCAAAACCGTCCCGATGAAAAACGGAAATCTAAAACTGGTTCCCAGCAAAAACGGCGGTATTGCCGTTCGATTTGTAGACAGCAACGGTAAAAACAGAACATTCGGATTAAATGGACAAACTGATTTAAAAATAAAAGGAAAATTGGATTCCCTTCATTTGGATAAAAAATTATCTGCCAAAACCAATGTTTCATTGGAAAAAGGTTCTTCTGTAAAAGAGATGAAGGTTGCCGCTCCCTGCAAGGTTTCGATTGCGGGCAAAGTAAATTCCGTTCAGGTTACAAACGCAAAAGCGGCTGTTTCTGCGCAGAAAACCGCTTCTGTGGGGAAAGTAACCGCAGTTGGGGGAAGCAAGGTTCAGGGCGTTTCCTCTTCTAAGGTAACGGTTTCTTCAAACTCCACCCTTTCTTCCTCCAATGCTGCCATGCAAGAAGAAGAAACCCACAGGGAACCGGAGCAGGACAGAGATGAGGATAACAATAACCGCGAAGAACGCCCCGATTCCGACAACAACAACTCTTCTCAAAATACTGCCCCTTCCTACCGCATCGACCGTATCGAACCGTCATTGGGAATGGTTAAGGTTACTTTAAACCGGGCAACTTCCCCTGCTTTAACCTTAGATAACTTTGCAATTTTATGCAACGGCAGCGGTAAAGATATGACTATCTTAAATGTTACCACAAGCGACAATCGGGTCTACTACCTCTCTACCGCTTACTATGCCGACAACGAATATTTTCTGAGCATCGAGCTTCCGGACGGCAAACTCATCAATAAAACCTTTACTACCGCTCTGGACGCTCCTGAAATCAAAACACCGGAAGTTCAGCGTATCGACGCTGCTACCGCTTCGATTGAATATGTATCGGATAGAGATGGTAATCTCTATTACCTCCTTAAGGAGGTAGCAAACCCTTCTTTCCGTTCTGTTTGGGAAGGAGAAGATGACCCTACTGTTTCTCAAATTAAGGCAAGCGGTACAAGGGTCAGCATGAAGCGTGAAACAAATATGATTACTGTTGAGGGCTTAACCGAAAATACCGCTTACACTGTATTTTTTGTTGCAGAGGACGAATTCGGAAGAACAACTCCGGTAAAATATGCGGATATTTCTGCTTCTCCCGCTGACAAACCGCAGCAGAGTGAAGTAACTATTACTTCTGTTGTTCCTTACACCGATATGAGCGATTTTAACCAAGTTCATCATTGGTTTGATATTACATTGAGCGCTGACCCCGGTGAAGAACTGACCTTAGAAAACTTTAATATCACCTGTCCTACTCAAAGCGGCATTACTTTAGGTCGACTGGAACAAAAATCCGCAACTGAATACACCCTGTATTTAAAAGAAAATGTCATTTTAAAGGACAAGAATACCTTCACCTTTACCGTCACCTTTGCGGACGGTAGCCAGACCTCTTATAAAGAATACCTTGATTTTTCTGCCCCGGTTACCTATATTTCGTCCGTTGTCAGAAATTCCGAATCTACTGCGACAGTAACCTTTACCTCCGATGATGACGGAACCGGTTACTGGATGGTTCGTCCGAACAGCGAAGTTCCAGAGGATACTTCCCACAAGGATCCACAGTACATTATCGAAAACGGTACAAAGTTTGCAATCCATAACGGTACAAATGTTTTGGAATTAACCGGAATCGACGAAAGTAATGTTACTTTCTGCTTGGTTGCAGAAGATGAAAGAGGAAACCACTCTCCTTACTTTAACCATGAGAAAATCCCGAATGAGATTACCGGTCAGCCGGAACCGGAACCACCAACAGAAGGTGGATTAACAGTTACAAATATCGACGTATCCACTGAATATTATATGGGGTCCGATTGTACTACTCTTACAGTAACTTTAAATGAAGAGGGTTATTTATCCAATTCTTCAACCTCCATTTCAGGAAATGGTATTATTATCACTGGTTATCGTTATATTGACACTGCTCCCGTCGATTCATACACAACAAAACTTTATTTAAAAGAGCGTATTTTAACACCTGGGACATATACTCTTTCTGCCGAAGTAAACGGAGTTTGGGTAACCAAAAAATTTACCGTTTCCTAATAAAAAAGAGAGCCGAACGGCTCTCTTTTTTTGCTTTAAAATGCCCGGAATAAATTTAAGGTTGCATACCCTTCGCAAATTTCCACCTGCGCCGAATCAATCATCGCACCGACCAAAATCAGTTCGCTTTCGTCCCGAAAATCTCCGCTGCCTGTTAGTCCCCAGTAGCTTTCTTCAATTTCCGGTGCGCGTCCTTTGGTTAAATTTTCTTCCAGATGTTCCACCGCTTTTTGCAGTTTGGTGTCAAAACTGCTTGCAAAAAAGATATGAAATCCGTCCTCTTTTTTCTTGATTTTTACTACCATATCGTCCGAGCCGACCGAAAAGAAAAAGGTGGTAAGCTCGTCTACAATCGTTGTTACTTTTTTTCTGGTAAAATCCATTTTGTTCTATCCTCTCTTTACTGCTGCTCTTTTCTTTTTTGGAATGTTTCTATCATCGGCACCACAATCAACGCCAACATACCTGCCGAAAAACCGTTGTTGTACAGATTCAGTCCGCCGTGCAAAATGCCGGTATTTAATACCATCGAAGAATGTAAAAATCCGACAAGTATACCGTATTGCCAGCCAAACTGACCGCTGATTGGCGCCAATGATGTGCCAAACAATGCTGCCAACTGCACGCTGGGGTCATTGATGTTCCACACCTTCACCAAAGAACCCAGATACACGCCGCCCACCACCGGTATAATGTTTCGCAGATGTTTACCGAAAGCGCCAAAACCTATTATTGTAAAAATCCCGCCCATTGTCGCTCCGTTAATGGTTCCCCCTGTAATCAAAATATAGGAGGTTGCAAAAACGCCGAGCGTTCCCATGTTAAACAGGGTAGTCGGCACACCGTCCAACAGAATAAAGTCCGCTACCAGACGACCGGAATGACGATAAATTCGCTTAATAGAAGCTTTATCCTCGGTCAACACCCAGCCTGTTACCATCAATGCGGCAGAAAGCAGATACATATATGCGATAACCGCCGTGTTGTTTTCATAGGTCCACACCAGATTGGAGGTTACCTCATAGCCGAATGACTTCATTACCGAAACAATCAGCGTTCCCACCAATCCCGCAGCAAAACCGACGTTATACAGGTTATAACCCTGGTGTACCCTCAGACAATAGGTTGCCAGCGGAGGCAGCAGAAAACCAATCACAGTACCGATGAGAAGAGCTGTCACCAATTTCACAAAAAATCCCTGGGACTGCAATACAAACTCGGTAATCATCGGGGCAAGCGCAGTGCCGTACAACGCAATATAAACATATTTGGAAAACTTTTCTTTCTGCACCTTTGAAAACAGATAGACCCCGAAGATAATCGGCCATATATTGGCAATATTTTTACCGAACATCGAAAAGCCTGCCATCAAAAATACGCAGGCAATCGTCGCGCCGCTGATCATCGCATGGCTTCCCTTTACAATGATAAGAGAGGCTGCCATAATTATGCCCGCATTTAAAAAGGTGGCTCCAAAACCGCCCACACTGCTGTAATCGGTAATTAAACCGTCGGGGTGCAGAACGATTTTTCGGACTCCCTCAAAAATTTCCGCCGGAGTATCCAATACAAAGGCAAACAAAATCATCGACAGTGCAGTAAGCCACAAAACCCGTTCAATGATTTTTGCAGAATTTTTTCTGCTGTCAACCGAAACGCTGATAACGTCCACTCTCCTTTTATTTTTTCGGATTTACACACCTGCAAAAGCATCGTTTGTTCTTTGCTTTCCCTTATCATAATATAAAAAAATACCGCTCGTCAAGACCACTTTCTCAAAAAGAGAGAAAAGAATAGGGACAGTTCAAAACGAACTGCCCCCGGTTTGCTTTTTTGCTTTATGAAAGCCTCAATTAAAAGAAAGAAGCGATGGTGTCCAGACCGATCTGAACCTGCTCTTTTGCAAATTTTACACTGTCCTCCTCGCTGACATCCAATCTGTCATCGTATTTGCCGAGCATTACATAAAATACATAATCGCCGTGTCTTACCACCTGACCTGCCTGAACCTTTGCCACATTCATCGGATAGTTGACGGAATTTTCAACCACATAATCCAAATATTTTTGCAGCTGCGCTTCAATCTCTTCTCCCTTGCCTTCCTTGGCTTTCATCGCAATAAAAGTATCCACATGGGCGCTCATCATCGGAGCTTCCGCAACAAATTCTTCCACATCGTCCATATTAACCCCGTAAATTTCCTTGAGCATATCGGCTTCCAGCGGCATGGACGGCAGATAATCTTCTCCGTATTTTTCTTTTACAGCTTCTGCAATTTCAGAAAGTTCCGGCTGTTTTACCTGTTCCTCCTGAGCGGAAGGATTTTCTCCCTGCTCGGAGCTGTTGCCGGAACAAGCTGCCAAAGAGGTTACTGCCAAAGCGAGAGTCAAACAAAGTACAATCCATTTTTTCATCATTTTTTTCATAATTCTTTTCTCCGTTTCTTATCGTTATTTGTTATGTAAATTGCAAATATTCAGAGGAAATACCTTATCTTTTCCCCTTCCATAAATAAAGTGTCTGTTTCTCTTCGATTTATTGCATCTTTTTTTAAAAAATTTTATTTTCTTTTTATCGACAAAATCTATCAAACGATTTGTTTTCAATGAAAAAATCAATATCGTTGCAATCTCTCATAAAGAATAGTATACTTAATAGTAGATAAATCGGAGGGGAAAATTCTTCTTGTCGAAGGAAACAGCACAGTTTGTGTATCGTTTTTCCTCCTGCTTTTTAAAATCAAATCACCGATTCAATCAAAGAAAGGATGCAGATAAAAATGAATTTTGTAGACGCTCTCGGCAAAGCTTGCCCTATGCCGGTTATCCTTGCCAAAAAAGAAATTGATGCAGGCAACACCTCTTTCGTTGTTGCCGTTGACAATGAGGTAGCAGTGGAAAATTTAAAGAGATTGGCAGAAAGCCAGAACTACCAAGCAACTGTAGAAACCAAAGACGGTAATTTCCATGTTGCTTTCACCGGTGACGGAGTTGCCGCTCCTGTTTCCTGCGCAGACGGCAAACCCGCAAACTGGGCGCTGTTTGTCGGAAAAGATTTCATCGGCGACGGCTCGGTAGAACTGGGCACCTCTCTGATGACCATGTTCTTCTATACTCTGGCAGAATCTAACGATGCTCCACGATACATTTTGTTTATGAACAGCGGCGTAAAGCTCCCTGTTGAAAATGAACAGGTTGTCGAGCATTTAAAGGCTCTCCAGGAAAAAGGTTCTGAAATTCTGGTTTGCGGTACCTGTTTAAAATTCTTTAACATCGCAGACGATTTAAAAATCGGTACCGTTTCCAATATGTATGACATCAGCGAAAGAATGCACGCTGCCGACAAGGTAATCACTCTGTAAAAGAAACAAAAAGGAGAGGAAGAATTTCCTCTCCTTTTTATTTTTTGTTCAATTATTCAGCGAGCTTTAAACGATAGCGTTTTCCGTCCTCGGTTTGCTCATAACACTCAAATCCCACCGATTCAAAGCATTTTTGTGAGCCAATATTATAATGATAGATTTCGTCCACATAAATTTCCGGATATCCCAGCTCCTTTGCACGCTGAACCAAAGCGGAAACCGCACGCCGCCCGATATGTTTGGCTCGAAGATTTTTCTCACCCACCACAATCGGCATATCGTCTTTCCAAAAAGTAATATCGCCGACAGGACGATATTCGTCACCGTCTTTTAATTCGATAAAATAAACTTCTCCCCGTTCTCTGAGATAATGATACATCTTTTTTAATCGCTGCATATCATATGGCTTATAAACTCCGTCTACCATCATCAGCGTTTCTTCGTCTTGATACCACGCAAGCGCAAAGTCATCGTTATCATCATATTTTCTCAAACGCAGTTCTTCATCTACTTCGAGCAGCTCCGGCTGCTCAATTCCCGGAATCGGCATTGTTTTTTCCTCTCTTTCTGGCTTTTTTCGTTTGATATTCAGAAGTTTTATTCTATTTTTATCTATAAAGTTTATTATTTTTAAAACTTCCGCATTATCTGTTCTTAGAATATCCCAAAAATTGCCTTATGTCAAGGTGTAAAACAACAGCTTTAAAATTCCAACCAATAATGCGGCTGTTCCGTTCAAAAGATAAAATACCAAAAATTCGGCAAGGTATATCCCTGCCCCGCCTGAGGAATCCTTCTGAAAACAATCCTTTCCAATAAAAACCGAAAAAAATCTCAGCGAAAAACACAGCGATTCCCTGACTGCCGCAATCAAAATCAGAGCAGTAAACAAAGCATCGGGAAGCAAGACCAAAAGGTAATATAAAATTGCCTGTTCCTTTGCGGAAGCGTAGGCATACACCCCCAACACCCCGATTCCGATTCCTTTAAAAAGCAACATTCCCGCCGCAATCGGCTGAAAAATTGCTCCGAAGCCGCATAGACAAATCACCAAAAGAAAAAGAGCGTTTGTCGCAAATGCGGTAGTCACCCCCGATATAAAGTGAAAATCCTGCGCTTGCGCTAAACTTTCGGTCAGTCGGCTCAAAACTTCCGGTTTATTTCCCGCAAAATTTGCTCCCAGAAGCACACCAAACAGAAAAAGAAGCCCCAATAGCAGCAACATACGATTTTTTCCCAACTGATATCGCACATATCGAGCGGCATACCCTTTTTTCTTCACCGGCATTTTTCCCATAAATATCCTCCCCTTGTTTGTCCTTTTTCTTTATGGGTATGCCGGAAAAGCCCTTATTATTCTTTTGACTGCCGGAAAAGAACCTGATTGGAAAGATATTTCCAGGAAGTTTCTTTTCCTTCCTCTTCCACCATCTGTATGGTTAAAATTGAGGTATTAAAAATCTTATCGTCTTCGTTATATAAATCCACCACCAAAGCAAAAACGCCGTCCTGCTCCTTCGCCCCGCTGATTCCGAAATATTTTTCCGGATTTTCGGAAGAATATTCCGGCTTCCGATAGGAATTTTCCTGCATGGAATACGCCTCGTTCTCTGCTCTTATCTGCTCGGCGCTTACTTCAAAATGTTCGGTAATGATATTTTCCACTGTATCGGCAGGAAAAGAAAGGACTTCTTCATCGGTAAACTCTGTTCCTTTTTTTGAATGAACAATCAAATCATACCATCTTGCGTTTCCGAAATCAGGCGGATTTTGAGCAGAAAAATCCTCTGTCAGCAATTCAAACGGTTCTAATGGGTCAATCAGCCAGTTATACTGTGAGTATTTCCCTTCCTTGCCTTTTAAGTCTGCCTCCTGAGATTCTGCTTTTCCCTCCTGCTCTTCTTTGTCCCCGTCTTCTTGGCTTGGGAGATCGGACTGCGATTCATTCTCTTCTTCTTGGCTTGGGAGATCGGACTGCGATTCATTCTCTTCTTGGTTTAAATCGGTTTCTGTTTTTGTCTGCAAATCTTCGTTTTCTTCTGTTACTTCTTCTTTCTCTTCTCGAAATTCCTCCGACAACTCGGTTTGCTCTGTCTGCAGCAGAGGCTTTTCCTGAGCCGCTTCTCTGGAGGAACAGGATGTAAGCAAAAAAATCGCTCCTAAAATAAACAAACATCTTTTTTTGTTTCGTTCTCTTTTAATCGGTCAACACCCTTTCAAATTGATAAAAATACAACAAAATCAGGGAAGAATCCTCTTCCCTGATTGAATGAAAGATTTATTCAATTCCCAAATCTGCCAATGCAGCCTTAATCATAATCGCACATTCCAGACGCTTTTTCTCTAAATCACAAGCGAGCTTGTACGGTTTTTTGATTGCTCCGGCATATTCCAGATTGTTTGCGTTGCATCCGCCGCTGCAATAGAATTTTGCCCAGCAGTTTTTACATTCCGGTTTTGCGTAAACGGTTGTCTTTGCAAAGGAATCTTTAATTTCGGTATTGAGCGACTGGTCGAAAACGCTGCCCATAATCCATTCCGGTTTGCCGACAAACTGATGGCATGGGTAAACATCACCTTCCGGTGTCACCGAAACATACTCGTTGCCGCAGCCGCAGCCTCTCAGGCGTTTAATTGCGCAAGGACCCTGATCCAGGTCAATCATAAAGTGGAAGAAGTTAAAGAACTCGCCGTTCTTGCGTTTTTCAATGATAATTTTTGCCAGTTTTTCATACTCTGCAAACACTTCCGGCAGATCTGCCTCGGTTAAAGCAAAGTCAACCTTCGGGTCGGTAACAACCGGCTCGATGGAAATCTGATCAAAACCGCTGTTATAAAAATGCAGAACATCCTCGGAGAAATCCTTATTATATTTAGTAAAGGTTCCTCTTACATAGTACTGTCCGTCGCCTCTTGCTTTTACCAGCTTCTGGAATTTCGGCATAATCTGGTCGTGGCAGCCGCTTCCGTCCACATGGAAACGCATATAATCGTTGACTTCTTTTCTTCCGTCGATGGAAAGAACTACGTTGTACATTTCCTTGTTGATGTAATCAATCTTGTCATCGCTGAGCAAAAGACCGTTTGTGGTGATGGTAAAACGGAATTTTTTGTTGTATTCCTGCTCTTTGGAGCGCGCGTATTCCACAACCTCTTTTACTACGTCAAAGTTCATCAGCGGCTCTCCGCCGAAGAAATCCATCTCCAGATTGTGTCTGTCGCCGGAATATTTCAGCAAATAGTCGATTGCTTTTTTGCCGACCTCTGCGCTCATCAGCTTTCTTCCGCCGCCGAAATCGCCGGTTTCCGCAAAGCAGTATTTGCAGCGAAGGTTACAGTCATGCGCTACATTCAGGCACATCGCTTTAATGGGAGCCGAAACCATCATATCCGCAAACTGTTCATAATCGTCCGAAGTAAACAGCTGTCCGTTTTGGTACATTTCAAAGATTTCTTCGTATCCCTCTTCCAGCTGTTTTCTGTCAAAGCGGCCTTCCAGAGCTGCAAAAACCTCTGCCGGATATTCCTTTTCCAGCTTTTCGGAGGTGTTGCTGTCAAAGGATTTTGCCAAAAAAGAGGCATCCAGAAGCTGAATCATATCGTAAACCATTCCGTCCACAACATGAACAGCGCCGCTGTTAATATCCATAACAATGTTGTATCCGTTTAATTGAAAACTGTGTAGCATTATTTTCCCTTTCCGCAGATGATACCTGCATCCTGCTGTGCGCTTTGATTTTCCCTCGTACCGCTCCCCAATGGCTTTTCAGAAAGCGTAAACAAAACGATAGGGACAGCAACCGCTGCCCCCATCAAAAGACTCATCGTTCAATGCAAAAACTATTTTGCGTGTTCACATTTCTGGTTAGCAACTGTGCAGGAAGTCTTGCAAGCAGACTGGCAGGAAGCCTGGCACTCGCCGCAGCCGCCTTTTGCAGCAGTTTCTTTCAGATTTGCCTTATTTAAAGTTTTTACGTGTTTCATGTAACAACATTCCTTTCAAAATTTGATACCATATCGGTTGTTACTGTATTATATCATATTTTTTGCAGCCTTTCAAGCCCTATTTTCGCCATCTTTCATATTTTCTTGCGGAGGATTTTCCTCCCATGTCAAAGAAAAGACGCTTCCCTGCCCGACTGCGCTTTCCAGACCGACCTTCACCCCAAGATATGCCGCGCCGTGTTTCACGATGGAAAGTCCCAGACCGGTACCGCCGATTTGTTTGGAGTGACTTTTATCCACCCGATAAAACCGTTCAAACACCCGCCGCTGATCCACCGCCGGGATTCCGATTCCGGTATCTTTTACCCGCAAGACGGTCTGCGATTTTTCCCGTTCAATGATCACTTCTACGCTGCCGTTCGGGCGATTATACTTGATGGCATTGTCGCACAGATTATAGATTACCTCATCGGCAATCTGACGAACTGTTTTCACCGTAACCGGTCCGTTATCGGGAATACAAGACACCGACAGAGAAACATTGTTTTTGTTTGCTCGCTGCTGCAATCGCTCTGTAATCTCCAAAGAAAGGGCGCGCAAATCCACCTCTTCCTTTTCATACGGAAGCATATCTTCGTCCAGCTGAGAAATTTTAATAATATCTCCAACCAGGTCAATTAAACGCTGAGATTCGGAAAAAATCTTTCCCGCAAACTGCGGAATATCCTCCGGGCGCACAAAACCGTCCTTCATAATCTCGGCAAAACCGGAAATGGAGGTAAGCGGAGTTTTTAATTCATGAGAAACATTTGCGGTAAATTCCCGACGCAGCATCTCGTTTTGGTGCTGTTGGGTAATATCGACCAGAAGCAAAACGCCGCCCTCTACGCGATTTTCCCGCAAAACAGGGTTTGCCGTCATCTGAAAATACCCTCCGTTAATTTCCAGCACCGTTTCCCGGTGTTTTCCTTCCAATACCCGATCCACCGTTTTCCGAAACGCCTCTGCATGATTTAAGGTCAGCACATTTTCCTTGCCGTTGGTCACAAAGATTTGCAATTCGGAAGAAACGCCCAGAATTTCCAACGCGCTTGTATTGATCGAAAGGATGTCTCCCCGATGGTCAATCAGCAGCAAACCTTCCTTCATATTGTCGGTAATCATCTGAAACTCTTCCTGCTTTTGCTTTGCCTGCTCCAGTTGTGTCCGAATTGTCTTTTGCTGCCAGCCAATCTTGGTTAAAAGCGGGGCAAGTTCGTCATATACTTCGTTGTTTTCGGGATTTTCCAAATCCAAACGGTTTAAAGGTTCCACAATCTTATGGGAAATTCTTGCAGCAAGCAATCCCGCCAACATCAGCACCGCAAACAAAATCCATAAAAACGGCTGCAACATACCCGCCATCACCGCTGCTACAGTATACTGCGTGCTGGAAACGCGAAGTATTTTTCCGTCCTCCAACCGCAGAGCATAGTATACTGTCCTTTTTTGGAAAGTATCCGAGCGCCGCACCGTTTTTGCGTACCCTTTTTCCATCGCTTCCTTAATTTCTTCCCTTTGTGCGTGGTTGTCCAGCTGCTGCGCATCGGTGTAATTGTCAAAAAGAACTGTTCCGTCCTTTTCTATCAGCGTTACGCGCTCTGCGCTTTTGGGCAGTTGGTGCAGAACTTCCTGCCCATAGGTTTCCAGCGACACCGCCAGATATTCCGCCTCGCTTTTCAGTTCTTTGGTCAGCTGCAAATCAAAATAATGATACAGCCCCGCAAACACCGTTGTCATTCCAATCAGACAAACCAACAGTGAGATGCTCAGCACTGCACGAAAAATTCGTTTGGTCATGATTTTTCTCCGCCTATTTTATATCCGATTCCGCGCACCGTTTCGATGTAATTTCCGGCAGAACCCAGCTTTTGCCGCAAAGTACGGATGTGAACGTCCACCGTTCGGCTTTCCCCGTCAAATCCATAACCCCAGATTTCGTCCAACAGCTGAGCGCGGGTAAATACAATTCCCTGTCGGGAAATCAGCAGATTCAGCAGTTCAAATTCTTTTAAGGTCAGCACTACTTCTTTTCCGTCTACGCTGACAATGTGGCGCACCGGATTAACATACAGGTTGCCCACACGGTATTCTTCCTGCTTTTCCGTGTCGGAACCGCTTCTGCGCAGCAGAGCGCGAATACGGGAGAGCAGCTCCATCATCCGAAACGGCTTTGGAATATAATCGTCCGCTCCGATATCCAGCCCGCGCACAATATCATATTCGCTGCCCTTTGCAGTCAGCATAATGACCGGCAGGCGTTTGGTTGCGGGCGCCGAGCGCAATTTTTGTAAAATGCAAAAGCCGTCCTCCTCCGGCAGCATAATATCCAGCAATACCAGAGAGGGCGAGCTTTCCTTCATCGCGCTCCAAAATTCACTCGGAGCGCTGAAGCCTTTTGCCTGCATATTTTGTCCGTTAAGCGTATAGATGATAAGCTCTCGAATGCTTTCGTCATCTTCCAATACATAAATCATCATCAATCACCTCGATATTATTATATCATATTTCTTGATGATGTTCACTACTCTTATGAATCCCTGTGATGGAATATTCCACCCATTCTGCAAGATTGACGGCATGGTCGCCGATTCTCTCAAAATATTTGGCAATCATCAACAAATCAAGAATGGCATCGGGGCGTTCCGTTTCTTCCTTCAGCGCCTGAATCAGCTCGCCGCGAATCTGAGTAAACAACTCGTCAACCGAATCATCGTCCGCAATCACCTTTTCCGCAAGGGTCATATCTGCCCGCACAAAGGCGTCGATGCTCTCTGTCACCATGCTCACCGCTGCGCGCGCCATCTTGGTGATGTGCAGCTTGCCTCTTGCCACAACCTCTCCGACATATCCGGAAAGCTCCGCTACGTCCGCTGCCTGGTCGCCGATTCGCTCCATATCGGAAATCATCTTGAGCGCCGCCGAAATCACCCTCAAATCCTTTGCCACCGGCTGCTGCTGAAGCAGCATTCTCATGCAGCGGGATTCAATATCGTGTTCTAACTGGTCGATTTCATGCTCTAAAGAAAAAACCCGTTCTATCGGGGCTTTGCTGTCCCCTTCCAGAAATTTTGCAACAACGGAGATGGCTTCCTCACACATACTGCCCATGCGAATCAGTTCGATGTTAAGTTGGCGCAGCTGTTCGTCAAATTGAGTCCTCATTGATTAACCAAACCTTCCTGTAATGTAATCCTCAGTCCGCTTGTCCTTGGGCATCGAGAAAATTTGCTCGGTTTCCCCATACTCCACCATCTTTCCCAACAGGAAAAATGCGGTTCTGTCCGAAATTCTTGCCGCTTGCTGCATATTGTGCGTCACCATAACGATGGTATAATCTTTCTTTAATTCTACGGCAAGTTCTTCTATCTTCGAGGTGGAAATCGGGTCCAAAGCGCTGGTCGGTTCGTCCATCAAAAGTACCTTCGGCTCTACTGCCAACGCTCTTGCGATACACAAACGCTGCTGCTGACCGCCCGACAGGCCCAACGCGCTTTTGTTTAAGCGATCCTTTACCTCGTCCCAGATTGCCGCCCCGCGCAGAGAACGCTCCACAATCTCGTCCAGCTGGATTTTGGAACGGATTCCCTGTAATTTCGGTCCGTAAGCGATGTTGTCATACACCGACATCGGAAACGGATTCGGTTTTTGGAATACCATTCCTACTTCTTTGCGCAGCCATGTGGTATCCACCTGCGGGGAATAAATATCCTGATCTCCATAAAAGATTTTTCCTTCAATGCGGATTCCTTCCACCAAATCGTTCATACGGTTCAGCGTTTTTAAAAAGGTGGATTTTCCGCAGCCGGACGGACCGATCAATGCGGTAATCCGGTGTTCCGGCAAATCCATATTCACATCATACAGCGCTTGATTGCTGCCGTACCAAAGATTCAGTCCCTGAGCAGACATAATGGTTGTCATTCTTTATAACCATGCCTTTCTTATTCCGAAAACGGGTTCGGATATTTTTTAGCCTTTTGCTTTCTTTAATTTTTTTCCGGTAATGTTTGCTGCCATATTGATCAGGAAGGTCAATACCATCAGGATAGAAGCGATGGCAAAAGCGACTGCGGTTTCCCCTCTCTCATTGGCATAAACATACAAAGCGACGGTAAGGGTTGCCGAGGAGGATTGCAGCGACTGCACAAATCCGTTTAACACCAGTCCGAATCCTGCTGTAAATAACAGCGCCGCAGATTCTCCCACAATTCTTCCGACCGATAAAATACAGCCTGTAATGATTCCGTCTACGGCATTGGGCAGCACAACGGTGCGAATCATGTGCCATTTTCCCGCGCCCAATCCCAATGCGCCTTCCCGATAAGATTGCGGAACGGTCTTTAAACTCTCCTGGGTAGTGCGCACAATGGTTGGCAGAATCATCACCACTAAAGTCAGTCCGCCTGCCAGGATGCCCTGTTTTAATCCCATCATCTGGATAAAGAACAGCATACCGACCAAACCGAAGATAATGGATGGGATTCCGGTTAAAATTTCGGTTGCAAATTCAATCATCGCAACTATTTTTTTGTTGGTCGCATATTCGGTCAGATAAATTGCCGCTCCCACACCCAACGGAAGCACAATTATCATCGCGATAAAGATAATGTACAGCGTATTTAAAATGTTCGGCAAAATTCCGATGGTGTCATTGATATAACTGCTTTGAGTGCTCAGCAGTTCCCAACTGATGCTGCCGACACCGCGGTAAAAGATATATCCAATCAAAAATACCAGCAGCAAACAGGTCAGTCCTGCGCACAGATACATCAGGATTTTTAAGGCTTTATCATAAAATTTCCGGCGAGGGGTCAGCTCTTTCATCGGTTATGCGCCCTCCTTTTTGTTTTTAATAAACAGATTTAAAAAGACATTGATCAGCATGATGAACAAAAACAGCACCAAACCGATGGAGAACAGCGCCTGGCGCTGCAACGAACCCACCGAAGCATAGGACATTTCGGAAGCGATTGCCGTTGTCAAAAATCGAACCGGAGTCAGCAATCCCGGCATATTCGGCACGTTGCCCGAAACCATGATGATTGCCATCGCTTCCCCGATTGCCCTGCCCACGCCCAACACAACCGCAGTTGCAATACCGCTTCTTGCTGCCGGAATACTTACTTTAAAGATAGTTTCCGTTTTGGTCGCGCCCAATGCCAAAGAAGCCTCTTCATATTCTTTCGGCACCGCCTTCAGCGCGTTTTCCGATACATTGATAATCGAGGGTAAAATCATAATTGCCAAAACGATGATTGCCGCCAACAGCGACGCGCCGGAAGAAAGAGAAAACATTTCCCGAATTGCAGGAACCAAAACAATCATTCCCACCAAGCCATAGACAACCGACGGAATCCCCGACAGCAACTCCACTGCAGTGTGAATCACTGCCGCAAGCTTTGGCGGAGCAAATTTGGATAAAAACACCGCTGTCAACAGTCCAATCGGCACTCCGATTACCACCGCGCCCGCCGTGCCGTAAATCGAGGTTAAAATAAAGGGAAGAATCCCGTATGCCGGGTCGGTTTTATTGGTCGGCGCCCACCGCTCTCCAAACAAAAAGTCGCTTATCCCCACCTGGCGGATTGCGGGAATCCCGGAAATAATCAGATAAATACTGATCAGCAAAACGAAAGCTACCGCAACAATTCCGCACAGCAGGAAGATGGCGTGCATCGCCATCTCCATCGCTTCTCTTGCTTTTCTGTGCTTTGGCTGATTCCGCTTTTGAACCGTCTCCCCGTCCCCGCAGGATTTAACATACGGAACATTGATTGCCTTTTGATTCTGCATAAAGCATACTCCTTACTTTTTTGTCAGCTTATTCGGCAGTCGGAACTGCGCCTGCGCTGCGAATCAGCTCGCTTGCTTCGGAAGAAGCCGCAAAGTCCATAAATGCCTGTGCCGCTTCGCTGAGTTCTGCGTCTTTTGCTGTTACCATTACAAACGGTCTCTGAATTTTGTAGCTGCCGTTGAGTACATTTTCTTCGGTACATTCCACACCGCCTACGGTAACTGCCTTAATGCCTTCCTGACCCTCTACTGCGGAAAGGGAAGCATAACCGATTGCGCTCGGATTGCTCTTTACCGCTTCAATTACTGCGCCTGTGGAGGTCAGCTCCTGGCTTAATACACAGGAATCTTCGGTTTCGGTGATAGCTTCAAAACCGTCTCTGGTTCCGGAACCGGCTTCGCGTCCGATGCAGGCAACCTCACCGGCATTTCCGCCCACTGCGCTCCAGTCTGCCGCGCCGGTAAAGAGCTGCGCAATCTGTTCTACACTCAGGTCGGATACCGGGTTTTCTGCATTTACAATCACTGCGATACCGTCCAGCGCAACGGTTGTTCCTTCCAAACCGTTTGCCTGTTCGTCCTCTTTCAACGCTCTGGAAGCAAGACCGATGTCTGCCGAGCCTGTTTTTGCCGCTTCGATTCCGGTACCGGAGCCGGTCGGGTCATAGGTTACGGTTACACCCTGATTGTCTGCCATAAACTGTTCGGACAAAACGCCGATTACTTTTTCCATCGAGGTAGAGCCGTTGGTGGATACGCTGCCGGAAAGCTCGGTGCTTTCTTCCTTCTGTTCCTCCCCGCTGCTCTGTGTCTGAGCCGGCTGGCTGTCCTCTTTTGTTTCTCCGCTTTCTCCGCACGCTGCCATGCTCATAATCATCATTCCTGCAACTGCTGCCGCTAATAATTTTTTGTAATTCATCTTTAAAATCTCCTTTTGTTTCTCTGTAAATACTGCCTGTCTTTTTCTTTCGTGATTTTTTCTTGTCTTGTCCTCTCAGGCTGACTTTAGTATAAACGGGAAAGATAAAATCTAAAATCCTTGTTTTGTTAAAGCTGCGTAAAATAAAAGGAGATTTTTATGCAAAAAAGGCAGATGATTTTACAAACCATCTGCCCCATTGTTTATTTTGCTTTGTTTTATTTTTATATTATGGTATTTTTTATCGCTTTTGTTAAAGAAAATTCGGTTTTTGGGTTAAATCTGTGTTTTTTCCTCGCTTTTTTCCTTGACTCGCTCGGTTAAACGGTGCTGCTTAATATATCTTGCGGCAGCTTTTGGCATCAAAGATTCCCATTCCCCGCCGCGCGCCATGCGTTCCCTCACCTGTGTCCCGCTGGAAAAACGCTGTTCGTCCGTTCTTTCCCACATAACTTCAACCCGATAGCCTAAACTGCGCAGCGTTTCCGCCTTTTTTCTGCCCCATTCATCATAGATTGTCTGGAAAAACACCACGTCCTGCGGCACAAAATTGGCAATCTTTTCCGGCATCTCAATCGGAAATGGAACCACCGAAAACTCTTCCCGCGCAACTCCCGCTTCTGCCATACTTTCGGTAATCATCATCATGCGCTCGTAAAAGGTAAACGGATTTGCCTGTGTCCGAAATCGGTTTACTTGCGCCCGGTCGCTGATATACTGCGAGTGAATGTCATAATTGGTAATTCCGATGATTAAAAACCGACACCGTTTTTTCGCTTCCAGCAAAAACTCCATATGTCCCATGTGCAGTCCCTGAAACCGCCCCTGTACCGCTCCTGTTTCTACCATTGTTTTTCTCCCCTTTTCCTGCCTTTTTCATACCTTTATTATACTATGTTTTCACGAAAACTTCAACACCATGCTACCTTATTTCAAATGTAATTCGACACAATACACAAAAAAGCATCGACTTATTGTTGCTTTCCGTTGATTGACAGAGGCAAAAATTAAGTATATACTTTTTTATGGACAATGAAATTGATTCTGCGGAATTTCCGCAAGTTGGGAGGATACACAAAATGTATAATTTTGACAATCAGTACAACAGAAAAAATACCGAATGTGTAAAATGGGATGTCTTTGCAGGAAAAGATATTCTTCCGATGTGGATCGCCGACATGGATTTTGAAGCTCCTGCTCCGATTTACAATGCGTTTATCAACCGTGCAAACCATCATGTATATGCTTACAGCAAGCTCAGCGACGCTTACTATCAGGCAGTGATTAACTGGATGCAGCGCCGCCACAATTTCCATGTAGAAAAAGATTGGATTGTCTTTACTCCCGGCGTTGTTGTCGCTTTAACCCTCGGCGTACAGGCTGTTACCGAACCGGGTGAAGAGGTCATGATTCTTTCCCCTGTTTACGGTCCGTTCCGCGGCGCTACCACCGCCTGCGGCAGAAAGCTGATTGAAAGCCCTCTGGTAAACAATGACGGCTACTACACCATCGACTTTGACGATATGGAAAAACGCATTACTCCAAACACCAAAGCCTTCATGCTGTGCAGCCCGCATAATCCGGTCGGCAGAGTATGGACCAAAGAAGAACTGGAAAAAATCGTCGCTTTCTGTCAAAAACACAATCTCTATCTGATTGCAGACGAAATCCACAACGATTTAATCTTCAAAGACCACATTGTTATCAATAATATCTCCGGCGACCTTGCAGAACGCACTATTCTCTGCACCGCTCCCAGCAAAACCTTTAACCTGGCAGGTCTTCAGGCTTCCAACATCATCATTAAAAATAAAGAACTCAGAGAAAAATTCACCACCCTGCTGGGCAACCTCCATGTCGGCAGCGCCAACGCTTTCGTTGACTCGGTTGTTATCGCCGCTTACACCGAATGTGACGAGTGGCTTGATGAACTCAACCTTTACCTCAAAGGCAATATGGACTATTTCTCCAAAGAAATCAACCAAATCTCTCCGCTTAAAATGTGGAATCCGGAAGGCACCTACCTTGCATGGGTGGACTGCCGCGGCATGAAGATGACCGATGACGAGCTGACTGCGTTCTTCAAAGAAAAATGCGGACTTGCTTTAAACAACGGCACCTTCTTCGGACCGGAAGGCAGTGGATTTGTCCGCATTAACCTTGCTTGTCCGAGAGCTTATGTTGAAGAAGCGGTAACACGCATCAAAAACGGCATGACTTCTTTGAACTAATTTTTTAATCCAAAGTGGTTATCATTTCTGCTTTTCGGAGGGATTTTAAATGAAACAAAACAGGCTTGTTGTTCTTCTCCTTGCCTTTGCAGTGACCTTCTCCGGTTGCCAAAATGTTGGGGAAACTGCTGACAGCGAAGTTTTATCTGAAAATCCCACAGTTGCCCCGCTACTGTCTGAGGAAAAACCGACAAAACCGGAAAGCCCTCAGCCGGAACAAAATAAATCGGCAGAATCAGATGATTCTCTGCCGGAGCAGGACGCCGAGAAAGCCGATAAAGAGGAAGAAACAACCCAGCCAAATCCGGACACCTCAAAAGATACCTCCTCGGTTATTCGGGATTCGCCTTCGGGCAGTTCTGTTTTAGCGCAGGAAACATATGACTATCCCGCGGAAGCACAGAAAGCAGAAAAACTGGAAGCGTATTTAAGAAGCGCTCTTTCACCGCAGGACCACGGCGGAATCTATTTGGAAAAGAAGGATACTGTAAAACTTTATGTCTGGGTATTCCTGCCCGAAAAATTAGACGCCGCTTTGTCCGCTTATCAGGGCGAACCGTTTTGTGTCGAACGCTTGCAGGCAAGATGTTCTCTGGCTCAGCTCCAAAATTTTGCCGAACAGATTGACAAAATCGACAGAACAGAAACTCAGCGCCTTATTCCTGTTGTTTCGGAGGAATACAATATGTTGACCGCAAATCTGTCGGAACAAGGCTCGGACAGATTCCAAAAAGAAATTAAACAAATTGCCCGGGATCTTGATATTCCTCAGGAATGTTTTAACTTTCATATTTTCTCGTCCGAAAATCCACTCACTTGATAAACACAAACAATCCCTCGCCGGCATCGGCGGGGGATTGTTGTTTGAAGGAGGATTTTTTTTAAGTACCCGCCGCGGCGGGAATTTTCGCCGCAGCAGCTTTGTTTCTAACGGCAGAAACGCGTTGTGCAGCGAATCCGATTATAGTTTGAGGAACTTTCTTCGCGCGGACACGGTCTGTTCTGCTCGCAGCAGCAGTGGCAACAATGGCAGCAACAATGACAGCAGTTGTTGCAGTTGTTATTGCAGTTGTTGTTGCAGTCGCAGTCGTCCTCTTCCTCTAAAAATACCGGAACGCTGACATAGTATGGATATCTCGGATAACCGGACTCTACACGGTAGCCTGCCGGAAAGAAATCAGAAAGCGAATTGTTTTGAGAACCGGAGTTCTGACAGGACTGGTTACAGGAATTACAATACATAAAAATCCTCCTCATCGTTCAGCGGCGATATTTTGTTTGCCCCTGACAGTAATATCCTATGCCCAAACTCAGCGGGAGGTTCCCCTTTTCTTAAAAATTACCCCCGCAAGGTTGCCTTTAATCTTGACGGAACAATCAGCAGATCCAGCGCATCTAAAATATTGTTTACCCAAATGTCCGCTTTTGTCATCGAATCGCAGCAGCACCCCTCTTTTCCGATTACCGCTATTGAAAGTTCGCTTGCCTCAAACATCTGCCCGTCATTCCTTCCGTTTCCGATGCTTGCGGTTTGCCGCGCGCCCAGCTTTTGCACCAATTCCCTTTTGTTGACCGCTACACAGTCGCTTTGGTAAACCAAAACCTTTACCGGCAGCCGTTCGCACTCTCTTTTTACCGTACCGTTTGTGTCTGCCGTAATCACAAACAGCTCTACCCCCATTTTGGAGATTTGCTCCAATCGCTCAGCAACTCCCGCAATCAGCTTTCCGTCCTCCGCTATCGTTCCGTTAAAATCCAGTACCAGATTGCTGATTTCCAACCTTTTCCAACCCGGAATTTCCGTTTCTATCATCTTCGGCACAACCTTTCTTATTTTTAAATCTCTGCCTTTCATCTTACCATATTTGAGAAAATCAGGCAAATGACTCTGTCAAAAAAATCTTGACTTTTTTGCAACACTGTGCTAAACTGAAAAAAACTCGGAGGAAAACTGTTTTATGCGGCGGCGCAGTTTTGCCGGATAAGAGATTGACGCTTTTGTTAAATCTCTTGTCCGGCTTTTTTCATCTTGCAAGCCTTTTTTCGGTTTTCTTTCAATCGGATTTTATAAGAGGTGTTTTTTATGACAAAGTTATCCGCTCAAAATCTCACCGAGGGCAACATCACCAAAAAGCTGTTGGTATTTGCCCTTCCCTACCTGTTTGCCAACCTGATTCAAGCGCTTTACGGCGCAGTCGATATGGTGGTGGTCGGCTGGTTTGCCAACGCTGCCGGAATCTCTGCGGTTTCTGTCGGCAGTCAGGTCATGCAGATTATCACCAGCATGGTCGCAGGACTCACAATGGGCAGCACCATCTTAATCGCTCAACATTCCGGCGCCATGCGTAAAGAAGAAACGGTAAAAACTATCAGCACCACCCTGACACTCTTTGCATTACTCTCGGTTTTCTTTACCGTCCTTCTGTTTTTGTTTGCTCCGGCGGTTCTCACCCTGCTGCAAACCCCGCCGGAGGCGTTCGCTCCCGCGCTTTCTTATGTACGCATCTGCTCGTGCGGAACCTTTTTCATCTTTTCCTACAATGCGGTCAGCGCAATTCTGCGCGGATTGGGCGACTCCAAAAACCCGCTGCGCTTCATCACCGTTTCCTGTGTCAGCAACATCATTTTGGATTTGCTGTTTGTCGGCGCCTTTTCGATGGGCGCGGCAGGCGCGGCTTTGGCTACCGTTCTTTCCCAGGCAATCAGCGTTGTTTTGGCTGTGCTGTTCTTAAAAAAGCGGGACTTCATCTTCACCTTTTCCCTCAAAAATTTCCGTATCTATCCCAAAGAAGCAAAACAGCTCCTCCTGCTCGGTCTGCCTGTTTCCCTTCAGGAAACGATGGTCAGCCTTTCCTTCTTAATCATCAATGCGATTGTCAACTCTTTGGGCGTTATCGCCTCCGCTGCGGTTGGTATCTGCTCCAAATTTGAAAACTTCGCCATGCTGCCTGCCGGAGCCTTTTCCAGCGCAATCGCTTCGATGTCCGCGCAAAATATCGGAGCGGACAAGCCGCAGCGCGCTAAAAAATGTATGTGGATCGGAATTCTTTGCGCCTTTTTCTGCTCGCTGTTCTTCTTTTTCTGGGTTCAGCTTTTCCCTCAAAGCGCGCTTTCCCTGTTTAAAGCCGACGCTCAGGTTACGGCTGCGGGCATCGAATATCTGCGCACCTTCAGCTTTGACTTTATGTTTGTTTCTTTTTACTTTTGTATGAACGGATTTCTTAACGGCTGCGGCTGCACTGCCTTCACAATGGCAAACGGCATCGCCGCCACCTTCCTTGTCCGAATCCCTGCCGCCCTTATCCTCACTCGGGTGCTTCCCGAACAGTTTGTACTGTACGGAATCGGAACCGCCGCTCCGGTCGCTACGGTCTTTTCGATTCTGCTGTGCCTGATTTATCTCAAAAGCGGAAAATGGAACCGCTGCAAACAATAAGTTTTTTGCTGTCGAACTATTGACTTTTTTTGTATCTTATAGTATCCTTAATTAACAGAAAATCCCCTTTAAACACAGCACCGAGAGGCTGAAAAGGGCGTTCATATCTTTTTGAGAAACGATGCCTTTCTACCCTTTTTTTGACGGTGGAAGGGCTTTTTTATCATCAAAATCGGGAGGTTATTTTATGCGCCACTTAATTGACCCTATGGATTTTACCGTTGAGGAAATCGACCGCCTGCTTCAAGTCGGCGATGACATCATCAAAAACCCGCAGAAATATGCTCAGGTATGCAAAGGCAAAAAGTTAGCTACCCTGTTCTATGAACCAAGTACCCGCACCAGACTCAGCTTTGAATCTGCCATGATGGAACTGGGCGGAGATGTGATTGGCTTCTCCTCCGCAGATTCTTCCTCTGCCGCTAAGGGAGAAAGCGTTGCCGACACCATTCGCGTCATCGGCTGCTTCGCCGATATTGCCGCCATGCGTCACCCAAAAGAGGGCGCGCCGATGGTTGCCGCGATGAACTCCCCGATTCCTGTTATCAATGCGGGGGACGGCGGTCATCAGCACCCCACCCAGACCCTCACCGACCTGATGACCATTCATCAGCTCAAAGGCAGAGTGGACCACATGACAGTCGGCTTGTGCGGAGACTTAAAATTCGGACGCACCGTTCACTCTTTAATCACCGCTCTTTCCCGCTACGAGGGAATTCGTTTTGTCCTGATTTCCCCGGACGAATTAAAGATTCCCGACTACATCAAAGAAGAAATCCTCGATAAAAAACAGATTCCGTACACTGAGGTAAAAAGCCTGGACGAAGCGATGCCGGAACTGGATATCCTCTACATGACCCGCGTGCAGAGAGAACGCTTTGCCAGCGAAGAGGAATATCTGCGCCTGAAAGACTGTTACATTCTCACGCCAAAGCAGTTGGAACACGCAAAACCGGATATGTTTATCCTGCACCCGCTGCCGCGCGTCAACGAAATTTCCGTTGCGGTGGATAATGACCCTCGCGCCGCATACTTTAAGCAGGTATTCTTCGGCAAAATTATCCGCATGGCGCTGATTATGAAGCTGCTGGGCGTCACTCCCGCTCCGTTTAACGAGCCGGTAACCGAATCTGCCCGAAAGGAAGATGCCCCCGTTGTCAATCATCTGCGCTGCAACAATCCGCGCTGCATCACCACCATCGAGCAGGAACTGCCCCACGCATTCCGCCTTGCCGATGAAAAAACCAAAACCTACCGCTGCATCTACTGCGAAGCTCCGGTTCAGGAATAAGTATCTTTTCAGAGGACACTTTTGTGTCCTCTTTTTTGTTTTTTTAGTTAGCATAGGGAAACTTTTTTTAAAAAAGGGATTGACTTTTCTCTTTTCTTTTTTTATAATGTGTATATACACAGTAAGAAAGGGAGGACTTCCATGAAGGACGAGCTGCAACAGTGCCACTGTAATTCTCAAAACTGTTACTGCGCCAATATCAAGCGCGCAGAACATAAAATCACCGCGCTGTATAACCGTTATCTGGAGCAGGCAGGCATCACGCGGGGACAGTACGCGTTACTGGTTCACATCAACGAATTTCCCTGTATCAGCGTCAGCCTGCTTGCCCAAAAGATGGGACTGGAACGCACCACACTGGTGCGCAGCTTAAAGCCCCTTGAGGAGCGCGGATATATCCTCGACTGCGCCTGCAAAGGCAGAAGCCGCTCCCTTGCTTTAAGCGACGAAGGAAAAAAGGTTCTTGCCCGCGCTGTTGTCTGCTGGCAGCAGGCGCAGGAGCATATCGAAGAGATACTCGGTTCAAAATATATCGAGGAATTTCACGACCTGATTTCCTACATCATCAACACCGAATTTCATGAATGAAAGGATGAGTCTTTTGAGCGATACCAAACACATTAAAATCAACATTCAGGGCATGACCTGCGCTGCCTGTTCCGCCTCGGTAGAGCGCGCTCTGCGCCGTGCCGAAGGCGTGGTTCAGGTCAGCGTTAACCTTGCTACCAACAGCGCCACCGTGCTGTGTTCCCCCGAAACGGATGAAAATACGCTGGTGGAAATCGTCAACAAAACCGGCTTTGTCGGCTCACTTGCCGATGAGGAAGAAATCAGCGTCGCTATCACCCACACCATCGGCAAACGCCGCCTGATTGTCGCCTTAATCTTCGGCGCGCTTGTCCTTTATATCGGGATGTCCCATATGCTCCCGATTCGTCTGCCGCTCCCGCCTATCATCGATGACCGGATTCACCCGTTAAATTTCGCCCTCATTCAGCTTGTATTCACCGTTCCGGTGCTGATTTGCGGACGCAATTTCTTTATCAACGGCTTTAAAAATCTGGTAAAACTGCACCCCAACATGGATTCTCTGGTTATGATCGGAACCGGAACCGCCTTTTTATACAGCCTGTACAACACCTTTACCATCGTGCAGGGAAACGCCCACGGCGCGCACAACCTTTACTTTGAATCGGCAGCTGTGGTGGTCGCTCTGGTTCTGCTCGGCAAATTTTTGGAGGAAAACAGCAAAAACTCCGCAAAACAGGCAATCAATTCTCTGGTGTCGATGATTCCCAACACCGCAATCCTGCTCAAAGACGGACAGGAAGTGGAGGTTCCCGCAAAACAGGTTCGGTTAAAAAACATTGTTGTCATCAAACCCGGCTCTCGGATTCCTGTAGACGGAACTGTGCTTTCCGGTCAGGCTTCGGTGGACGAATCCATGCTCACCGGCGAAAGTCTGCCGGTTTATAAAGAAGTCGGCTCTCATGTTTCGGGCGGAACCATCTGCCGCGACGGAATGTTGCAGATTGAAGCCACCGGTGTCGGCGGCAACACTGCCATCTCTCAGGTGCTGCGCCTGGTCACCGAAGCGCAGGAGCGCAAAGCGCCTGCGGCAAGGCTCGCCGACAAAATTTCCGGCATCTTTGTTCCTTCTGTTGTTTCCATCGCCCTCATCACCTCTGTTTTATGGGCAATTTCCGGTAAAGATATTGCCTTTGTCCTCAATAATTTTGTTGCCGTTCTGGTTGTCGCCTGCCCCTGCGCCCTCGGTCTTGCCACACCGATTGCCGTGATTGCAGGAACGGGCAGAGGCGCAAATCTGGGTATCCTGTATCGCGGCGGAGATGTGATTGAAACTGCCGCCGGGGTCAATACCGTTGTCTTTGATAAAACCGGAACCGTCACCTACGGCAGGCTGCAAACTTCCGCCGTTGTCCCCTACGGTTCTGTTTCACAACAGGAGCTGCTCACCTGCTGCGCCTGCGCGGAATACGGCTCGGAACACCCGATTGCAGACGCCGTTCTCGCCCGCGCTCAACAGGACAATCTCCCGATTCAGCGCCCAGATTCCACTCAAACTGTTCCCGGCAGAGGAATTATTGCCGAATACAGCGGCAACCGCATCGTTGCCGGTACGATGGCTTTATTGGAATTAGAACAAATTTCTGTTCCGAATGATGCCGATACTGCCGTTCCCGCAGGCTGCACCGCAATCTATGTCGCTTTGCAGGGCAAATATCTGGGGATGATTGCCCTTTCCGATACCATTCGTCCCGATGCGCGGGAGGCGGTTGCTCAGCTCAATGAGATGGGAATTCAAACCGTCATGATTACCGGCGACAACGAAGGAGCTGCAAAGCTGATTGCAGAAAAAGCGGGCATCACCGAGGTGATGGCGCAGGTTCTCCCTCAGGATAAGCACAGCGCAGTCGAACAGCTCAAGCAGAGCGGACGGATTGTTGCGATGGTAGGCGACGGAATCAACGATGCTCCTGCCCTTGCCGGAGTCAATGTCGGCATCGCCCTTTCTTCGGGAACCGATGTCGCTGCCGAATCTTCGGGTATCATCTTGATGCGGGAAGATTTGCACGCTGTGGTCGATTCTCTCAAACTCTCCCGACAGACCATGCGTATCATTCGCCAAAATCTGTTCTGGGCATTCATCTACAATATGATTGGAATTCCGATTGCCGCAGGTTTGCTCGTTCTGTTCGGAGGTCCTGCCTTCTCTCCGGTGTTCGGCGGCGCTGCGATGGCGTTCTCCTCGGTGTCGGTTGTGTCAAACTCCTTGCGGTTAACCCGCTATCAACCAAACAAGAAACAGACTTCCGATTCCAAACGGTAATTCTGTTCATAATATCACATCTTTTTAGGAGGAATATGTTATGGAAATCAAATTTGAAACCGAAGGAATGGCTTGCAGCAAGTGCGAAGCCAGAGTAATTGAAAAACTCTCCGCAATTCCGGGCGTTGCCTCGGTTACTGCCTGCGCCGCAGACGGCAGCGTGGTTGTTACCGGAGAAAATCTCAAGAAAGACGTGCTGATTCAGGCAATCGAAGATCTTGGTTTTGATGTTCTGTAAGAGAAACGGACAGCGTGGGAAGAATTGCTTCCCACGCTGTTTTTTTATCCCGTTTTATTCTAAAGATAAAGGTCGCAATAAGTCCAAAAAACTAAACCTCATAGGAAATTTTCAAGGTCATCCGATCAGGCAGCGAAACGCCCCGACTGTATGTAATCCGGTGTTTATCCTCTTCGGAAAATCCGATGGTTTCACCGTCCCGCAAGGTCACATCGTACTCCAATACATAAGAAGCGATATTCGCCAGAAATTCTCGAAGGTCGGCAGGATCCGCATCGACATTCAGCACTTCCATCTCGCTTTTGCCGAATACATCCATACCGTAGGTGTAGGCATTCAATCCCTGCTCGGTGCGATACAGTCCAAACCAAATCAGATTGTAAACAGGCAGTTCGTCCTCTTTTACAATCTGCGCAAAGTCCTGATAAAATTTCGGTTCAAATACTACGCCGCAGCTATAAACGCCCAGCGCGTTTTTTTGCGCGCAGCAGGAACAAAGCAGTTTTGTATACAGTTTTCCCCTCTTTTTGAGGTCGGTATCCTTGCCCAGCACCGCTACCAAAAGGTGCGCCTTGTGACGCGCAGCAGTCTTTACCGCGTCTTTCCACAGATAGTTGTTCTTTGCGTTTTCCTCCGCTTCTCCGTCCGGAATCGGACCGGGCATCAGGCTGATTGCCGCCATCATCTCCCCGACAGAAAAAACAAGGGTATGTTCGTCCTGTTCGTCATCGTCTGCCTGCGGAACAATGCCCCACTCTTTCTTTAAATCCCGCAGCAGCTTTTCTTTATCCCAACTGTTGCTTTCAAGCAACACAAAGCCGGTAAAATTGCCCTCGTTTGTGTTCGGCTCTTGCTGCTCTGCTTCTTCCTCCGAGCTTCGCTCCACTGCTCCGTCCCGATCCAGTAAAACCCAGACCGGTTCCTGTTCTTCGTTTTCCCGGTAAATCAGCGTCACCTTACCGTTTAAATCAAAGAGGACGGTATCTAATCGAAGCGTTTCTCCCGATTTTGTCCGGTATTCCGACCAAGCGCCGCTGTCCAGTTTTTCTTTTTGTTGTTGCAGCCGTTCCTCTTTCAGCTTAGAAATGCCTGCCAGGTTCATGCGGAAGATAACGCGCACCGTTTCTTCCCCGATCGGATAGGAAAAACTGCAATATGGGTCGTCCTGTGTGAAATCCTGCGGAGCAAAGATGCGGTAAAAGGTTTCTACACCTTTCGGGTCAGCGAGCATACAGGAGATGGACTGCCATTTTTCATCTCCGTCCTGATCCAAGCCGTCCTGAAGATTGCGGTCTGCGTCCGGATTGATCCAATGGTACTGCATTTCCTCTAATGTACAGCCCGCTTCAATCTCCTCTTTCAGGGTTAAAAATTCATAATCGCCCGGCACCAGTTCCAAACCCTGTCGAACCGCCTGTAATGCGCCCTCTTTATCGCCGAAATGGCTGCGCAGTTTTCCGGCTTCCAGCCAGTTCCACGGATAGGTCGGCTCCTCTAAAATACCGCGCTCGATATACTCCCACGCTTGCTCCGGCTTGCCGGTGTAGAGCAGCGCCATCGCATAACGATAATACCACATTCCGCAACCCTTTGCATTTTGCTCGGAATCGGGCATCCACTTCGCTGCCTGATAATAGTACTCGTATCCGCCCATATTGTTGCAGGCATAGGAGTACCACAACGCAATCTGCAAATCCCGGCGCGCTTGTTTTTGGGTAAATCTGCCGCCCTTTACCCCTTCTTCGATAAAGTTTTGCAGGTAAACGATCATCTGTCCAAAATAACCGGAAACGCCATCATCAAAGGATTGCAGCGTTTCGATGTCCTCCTTGGAAAGAAGCGAGCCGGTTTCAGGGTCAACTTTCGCCTCATCTTCCTTTTCCCAAAGGCTCACCGCTCCCGTTTCCCGACGGAAGGTGTGAAACTTTGCCCAGGGCAGCGACTGATTTTGGAAGAAATTCTGCGCGGCGTCCAATACTGCCGGCAAATCCCAGGCAATCAAGTCCAGATAACCGCTGTACAGCCCTGTTGCGCCGCCCAAAAATGTCACTGCATCTTCGCCGGCATCTTCTAAGATAACCGCCTGCAACGCATCGCGGAAATTCAAAATATATTTGCCGCGCTTTTCTCCGACAAAGCCGTCTACCGGGTAACAAAGAAATCCCGCAGCAATTCCATCGGCATAAAAACCGTCTGAAACGGCAGTTTCATTCTGCAAGTATTCGTTGAGCAGAACAGGCAAACGGGTTGTTCCGGCAACGGTGTCCAAACGCCAGTCCGCTTCCGGATCCTCTTCCGGTTTCATCTCGTATCCCAGATAGCTGTTTTCCAGGTAGTCCTGCGCGTCGCGGTAAGCGCGCAATCCCATGCTTTCAATTTGCTCCGGCAGCTCGGACAAAAGAACCGATTCGCCCTCTTTCGGGGCAGGCAAAACCTCAAACGCGCCAATCCACGCGATGGCGTTTACCTCACCCAATGTCTGGTCGGTGAGGTTAGAAAGCATCCAATATGCTCGTTCCTCGTCTTGTTGCAGCATGGGCACTAACTTTTCACAGTACAGGGTTAGGGCAAGGTGTTCGTTCGGCTGTTTTTCTGCCCAAACCCGTACATCTTCTGCGGAAATTTCTGTTTCTCCGCAGCGCAAAGCAATTCCCTTAACAGCCTTTCTACCCACGATGATGTTCCAATGCTCTAAAACCGCAGCGGGGGCATGGCGCTGAAAATAACAGAGTTCAAACAGGTTTGCCGCAATCCCCTCTGCCGTTAAAATCAGCTCGTACTTTTCGCCCTGAACGCCCAGCTCAAAGGCAGGGGAGTCAAACGCGTTTTCCAAAGCCCTGCTGCAAAGCTCGGTCAGCTCTTCTGCCCTGCTGCCGTCTTTGTTCTCATCTATGATGCGGCGCAGCTGCTCCTCTGCCGAAGCAAAAGCCTTCCACGCTTCTTTGGTTCGTTCGCAGAAGTTCCGATAAAAAACAGGCAAAGACAACTGTTGTATACAATCGTCTATCATGCTTTGAATCTCCTGCTCGGTGTTGCGCTGCGGGCTGTCGCCCGGGTGCAGTTCCAACGCTTTTCGGAGGTATGGCAGGGCTGCGTCCTCCCGATTCAGATAATAATACGCGTAACCGATGCGAAAATTCCAGCTGTAATCCTCCTGCATTTCCTGTTCGTGCGCTTTTAACAGGGCAATCGCCTTTCCCAAAAGGAAGCGATCCCCGCCCTCGGCAAGATTATTGTAGGCTCGGGCAAGCTCCATATCGGTTTGAACCGTTCGTTCTTGCTGCGGAAGCGATTGCAGGGCATCGACTATTTTTTGATATTCGTCCTGTTCATGCCACAGTCGGCACTGTTCCAATAAGGTCATTGAAAGTTCCCCCTCTCTGCTTGTTACCATAAATGATTGTATTCTTTCGGTTTATTTACTTACTTTTTTATTGATAGAATAATTAAAATGATTATAACGAAACTCTTTTAAAAAATCAATTCTTAAAATTCATAAAAAAGAACCGTTATTTTTATGAACTGTTCCAATTATTGTTCCGTTTTTATCAAACCTGCAAGATAAGCGGACAAAGCCTCAATCTGCGTCTGCGCCGTTTTTTCCAATTCCTCCTCAAAAAAGAACGGGAGCGACTGCGCTGCCGAATTGTGAATCAGCAAAACAGAAAGAATCAGATTCAGCAGCTCTTTCGGGCTGCATTTTTCCGGGGGAATGTTCCAGATTTGCAGCAGCTGTCCGAAAAAATGCTCCTGACTTTGCTGAAATTTCTCAAAATCCGCTTGACTTAAATTCCTGTGCGTCCAAAGCTCTTCCTGCTGCGTCATAACAAAAAAGCGACCTTCTCTGTTAAATGTGACGGTAGAAAGAAAAGATTGAATCTGTTCCTTCGCTCCCTTTTGCGCATTTTTTTTCGCTTCTTTGAGCAGCAATGTCCTTTGTTCATGAAGCGCAGCGACAACAAGCTCTGCCAGCGAAGAATAATAACTTCCGTAAAAAAACGGTTTTGAAATTCCGACCGCCTGCAAAATATCCTGCAATTTGGTTTCTTTCAGACCTTTTCGGGAAAGCATTTCCACGCTGACCTTCAGCAGTTTTTCCCCGATTTGCTCCCGCTCCTGCTGAGAGTATGCCTTTTTTGACATCGGTTTGTTCTCTCCCTTTATCTGTGAATTTTATGCGTTTGTTCTATCTTTTCATATATAAAATCGGGTACGGATTGCCTTGCTCGTCCAGTTCGCTCCTGCGCTCCACGGTAAAGCCCATATGCTCGTAAAATCCCTTTGCAAGCGGGTTTTGTTCGTTGACCGCAACTTCGTTGACCGATTTTTGCTCGATTGCGTAGCAAATCAGCTGTTTTCCGATTCCGTTTCCCCGCTCTTCTTTTGCAACAAAAAGCATTTCCAGCTTCTGTCCGTCAATTCCCATAAAAGCGACCGGGATTCCCTGCGGATTTTCCGCTGTGATTAAGCAGGGAACCTCGCGTAAAGCCTGCGGAACAAAGGATTTAATCTGCAAAATTTCTTCTTCGGATAAAAACAGGTGGGTTTGACGAACCGAGCCTTCCCAAACCTGCACAAGCCTTTCTATCAATGCGTCATCTCTTTGCAAAACGGTTGTTATCTTCATCTTTTTTCTCCTGACAATCGGTTGTTTTTAACGGCAAAATTTTTTCGGAAGATTTTGTTAAAGAAGCTCTATTTTCACAACTTCGTTGTCAGTTCCGATTCGGACCGGAAGCTGAAAATATCCTGCTCCCGAAGAAATAATCGCCTGCGTTTTGCCAAACTGTTCATATCCGTAAAAGAAATGTTTTCCGTTGGCTAATTTTGTAAAATAAGTAACCGGCACAAACTGTCCCTTGTGGGTGTGCCCGCTTAAAACCAAATCTGCCCCATATTCGGCAGCTTCGGAAATTCCGATTGGGTTGTGGTCCAAAACAACCGCCGGAATGTCTGATGAAATTTCTTTGGAGAGCTGCTCCATCGGGCATCGCTCGTTGTGGGTAGGGTCTGTTCTGCCGATTAGATAAAAATCGGGCAGGCGCACAACCTGATTGTGCAGCAGAGTAATGTGCGCATCGGACAAAAATTTTTGAAACGCCCGATTGGAAATGTTCGGGTCGTGGTTTCCCACTACTGCAAACACACCGTCTTTGGCGCGCATTTCACAAAACAGTTTGCCGATTCTTTCCAGCGAAGAATTGTCCTCAAGGATATGGTTGTTTACATCAATAATATCTCCGCAGATAACAATCAAATCCGGATTTAATCGGTTGACCTTATCCACCATGCGGCGGATATGTTTTTCATCTACAAATACGCCCAGATGAATATCGCTTAACATAGCGATGCGGTAAGGCGCATTTTTTACTCCGAGATGAACCGAGTAAGAAACGCAGCTTATCTTTTTTGCGTGCAGATACCCCATCAGCACTACCGCTATACTCAAAATATCCAGCAAAAGAACCCCGATTGCCTGCGCATGAGGAGAAAACGGGAGCAAATGCAGGAAAACCCATCCCAAAACCAAAATCATAAAATTATAAATAAAGAAACAACTGTAAAAACCAATCAGAATTTCCAACTTTTTGTTGTTATATTTTTCTGCTATTTTATTTTGCAGCAAGGAAACAACGCCTAACACAGCGTAGGCAATTCCAATCAGATAAGACACCCAAACATGGTCTACCAGCAGGCTTGCCGCATGAATATTGATAACAGCTCCAATCAAGGCGCTGGACAAAACAACGATAAAAAAGCACTTTTGAAAACCGCTTTTTTCCAGTAACTTTCCAAACGGTGTGTTCATTTTCTTTCTTTTCCCCTTTTTTCATTTCCAAATCCAAAACGGTTTGCGGGAAACCGCAGCAGCAAGGCGGCGATTTCCCGCAGTTTTTTAGCGGAACTCTTTTGGAATATTGCAGTAAGGCTCGGTATTAAAATCTAAATCGGCAGGAAAACAATCCTTTACCTTTCCGTCCCAGACAAGACCGGCTGCAAAACCCTGTTCGCGCAGGCGTTTTTCTATCTGTTCCAAAGCAACCGCCCATTTTTTACGCGCATCGCTGTCCGGACAATTTTCCAAAGAACCGTATTCCCGATAAAAATTATTTGCTCCGCAAATCCAATAAACCATCTTTGCCGTTTTGATGTCACAAGCAGGATTCTTCATCACTTCTTCTACCATAAACGGACCGTCGCCATAGTTATAATTGGTCATAATATAATGCAGCTCTTCCGGCAGGGTGATTGCCGCAATTTCTTCTGCCATTTCCTGTCTGTATTCTTCATATCCCAATTTCAGTTTTGCAGAATAACCTTTATAAAACTCTTCCCGCTCGCTTCCTCTCATAAATTCTTCAAATTCTTTCATCGTCATATTGGCATAATAAGTATCGTCTACACAAGAAGACCATTCCATCAAACGGTTTAATTCCAATCTTCTTTCTTCACTTAACATGGTTTCCATTCCTTTCTGAATTGAATTAAAAATTAAATTAAAATACAAAATTTAAAAACACAAAATTTAAATATAAAAATCTATTCCCGATAATCTTCTCGAACAAAGGGCGGCAAAACGGCGCAATCGGTTAAAAGACCGTATTTTTTAGGGTGACGGTAGGCATTTCTGTGAACCTCCGTGCTGCGATAGGCGCGAAGCTGTTGTAAATCAAGCTCGGCGATATAAATTCCTTCCTCTTCGCCCGCCTGCAAGATACAGGTATCCCGCGAAGAATCCATATCGGGAAGGTATGCCACCCCGTCAAAAACGCCGGAGCCCCCGTTACAGTCCGGTACGGTTTTGGGATAATTGCAGGTCGCAATCGCCGTCATATTCTCATACGCTCTGGCGCGCAGCTGAGAAAGATGGTTTATTTCCATCGGGCAGGCATTGGGAACCAAAATCAGCTCGGCGCCTTTGAGCATTAAAATTCTGGCGCTTTCCGGAAATTCTCTGTCGTAGCAAATCATCGCGCCGACCTTCACATTGCCGCACGCAGTATCCAGTTCCGCAACATAAAAATCTTCGCCGGGCGTCAGATTTTTTTCCGCGCCGAAATCGCAGGTATGCACCTTTGCATAGGTTAACTTTCTTTCTCCGAAGCGATCGAACAAAACCAGAGAGTTTCGGGGCGCGTTTTCCCACTTTTCCAGCAGGGTAACGCCGATTGCCATTTCCAGTTCCCTTGCAAGGCAGCCAAACGCGCGGATAAATTCGCTGTCGGCGCAAATTGCTTCCGTCTTCCATTCTTCTGCCGGACGGTCATAAATACGATAACCGTTGCTCCACATTTCGGGAAACAGCGCAATATCCGCTCCTGCTTCTTTTGCCTTTTTACAGCAGAAAATTCCTTTTTCCAGATTTTCTTCCAATGTTTTTCCGGGAGCAATTTGCAATAATGCAATTTTCATTTTTTATTCCCCCTTTCACTTATACCCCAAAAGCGGCAAAAAGTTGCATTAAAAAGTGCAACAATCACACATTTGCAAAAAATTTCTTTGAAATTTGCCGATTTTAGTTGTTTTTTTGCAGATAAAATGCTTTTTCTTTGCAAAAAGGCGGCACCGAAAAACGATGCCGCTGTTTGCTTCTCAATCAAAAAATTATACGTTCAGTTCTGCGTGTTCCCCGAGAAGCTCTTTATTCGCTTCCAAAATAGGATAAACACATTCCTCTAAAAAGGCTGTGACCTGAGAAGGCGCGCGTCCTGTAAAGTTAATCGGGTCCAGGATAGAAATAATTTCTTCTTTTTTCAGGTTGAACAGAGGGTCTGCCACGATGCGGTCGATTAAATCGTTTTCTCCGCCTTCTTCCTTAACAACCCTTGCCGCTGCCTGAGAATGAACTCTCAGCTGTTCATGCAGCACCTGTCTGTCTCCGCCTTTTTTTACTGCGGACATCATGATATTTTCGGTTGCCATAAACGGAAGCTCTCTCATCACTCTTTGGTGGATTACCTTTGGATAAACAACCAGACCGTCGCAGATATTCAGCATGATATTGAGGATAGAATCCACGCCTAAAAATGCTTCCGCTACCGAAATTCTCTTGTTTGCGGAATCGTCCAGGGTTCTTTCAAACCACTGTGTTCCTGCTGTGATTGCCGGATTCAGCGTATCTACCATTACATATCTTGCCAAAGAGGTGATACGCTCGCTTCTCATCGGGTTGCGCTTATACGGCATAGCAGAGGAACCGATCTGATTCTTTTCAAACGGCTCTTCCATCTCTTTAAAGTTCTGGAGCAGGCGCATATCATTGGAGAATTTGCTTGCGGACTGAGCAACTGCGCTGAGATTGGAAAGCACATAGTAGTCAATCTTTCTGGAGTAGGTCTGACCGGAAACCGGAACGCAGCTTTCAAATCCCATTTCCCGGGCAATCATCTGCTCTGCCTGTTTGCATTTTTCTTCGTCCCCGCCGAACAGCTCCATAAAGCTTGCCTGGGTGCCGGTGGTTCCTTTGGAGCCGAGCAGTTTTAAAGATTTGATTCTCGCTTCAATTTCCTGCTCGTCCATCAGCAGCTCGTTCATCCACAGGGTTGCGCGTTTGCCCACAGTGGTCAGCTGCGCCGGCTGAAGATGTGTGTAGGCAAGGCAGGGCATATCCTTATATTGATCCGCAAATTTTGCGAGCATCGCAATTACGTTGAGCAGTTTGCGGCGAACAATCTCCAGACCCTGACGCATGATGATGATGTCGGTGTTGTCGCCGACATAGCAGCTTGTTGCGCCCAGATGGATGATTCCCTTTGCGTTGGGACATTCGCAGCCGTAAGCGTAAACATGGCTCATAACGTCATGACGAACCAGTTTTTCCCTTTCTCTTGCAACCTCATAGTTGATATTGTCAACATTTGCCTCAAGCTCTGCAATCTGTTCGTCGGTGATATTGATTCCCAGCGCCTTTTCAGCTTTTGCCAGAGCAATCCACAGCTTTCTCCATGTTTTAAATTTGTTGTCCTGAGAGAAAACATACTGCATCTCTTCGCTTGCATAACGCGAAGAAAACGGGCTTTCATACGCATTGGTACTCATGATAACATTCCTCCATCTTATCTGTACAAATAGGACAAGGTCCTTTTTCTTTACCCTTTTAGTTTAACAATCTCTATCTGAATTGTCAATTCATTTTTTCTTCTCTTTGGAAAATAAGTTGCTTTCTTTTTCCTTTCGGCAGCGATATTTCCCGGGAAACAGCATTTCTTCGGAAATGCAAATTTTGTAAGCGGAGGCTGACTTTTTACTTGACAAACGGCAAAGGGTGTGTTATTCTTAGTGCAGAAGTTAAGTTAGCAGTAGCTAATTAGAATATTTTCACTGATTGTTATATTTTCGGGAGGTAAATGTTATGTCCACATGGATTATTGCCGCTATTCTTGTTTTACTGGCAGGACTTGCTGTCAGAAATATTATAAAAAACCGTTCTTCCGGCGGCTGTTCCGGCTGTTCGGGGTGTTCCGGTTGTTCCGGCTGCTCAAGCTGCCGACATACCGACCGCCAATCTTAAATTTTACAAACTACAAGTATTACTTGATGACCCATTTTTATTCCTTCTTCTTACAAAACGCTCCCTTTGCCAAAAACGCATTGAGGGAGCGTTTTGTTTGTTTGCCGCTATTTCCCGACTGTCTTTGCTTTCCTTGCAAAAATTCGCTCGTTCAGGCGAACCGAAACTGCCGCAAATAACAAACCGAGCAGCGCGCCGCACAAGACATCGGTCGGAAAATGAACATAGAGATAAAGGCGGGAAAAGCCAATCAAAACCGCAGCAGCAATCGCTGCTGCCGACCATTTGCCGAACGCTTTGCGATAATGCCAGAAAACGCCCGCGCAGGCAAAGGACGCCATGGTGTGTCCCGAGGGGAAGGAGTAATCGGATAGGGGCTTTATCAAAAGCTGAAAGCCCTCCACCAAATCATACGGGCGAATCCGCGCAAACAACGGTTTGAGCAAAAGATTGCCGAACAGCAGACACAAAAACAATCCCCCCAATAAGGAGCTGCCCTGTTTGCGGTACTTTTTGGTGCAAAGCAGCGCAAGGGAGAGCAAAACAAAAAAGATTCCGCCGTCCCCCAACATGGTGACAATCGGCATCAAAAAGTCAAGCAGCTCCCCTTTGAGGTTTTGCTGAATCCAGTCTAAAATAAAAAAATCAATTTTTTCAATCCATTCCATTTTTTTCTTCCTTTATTTTTCTTTTTCTGCAATTTATGGTATGATAATAGATAATACAATCGGTTGCGGGGGAAGTTTTATGGGGTTATTTGAAGTTTCTTTATCGGTGCGGGAACTGGTCGAATTTGTTTTGGCGCAGGGGAGCATTGACCGCCGCGGCGGTTCCGACCAGTATCAGCGGGCAAACGAGGGCGCGCGGCTGCACCGAAAGCTGCAAAAACAGGCAAAAGAACGGTATAGAGAGGCGTATCGGTCCGAAGTTTCCCTTTGTAAGGAAACAAAAGAGGACGGGATTTGCTACCGCATTTTCGGGCGGGCGGACGCTGTTTTGCAGGAGGAAAACGGGGTGGTTGTGGAGGAAATTAAAACGATAGAAACGCCGCTTTCCTCCGTTTCGGACAATCCCGACTCGGCAGGATACCGACCGCTGCACTGGGCGCAGGCAAAGTGCTACGCCTACCTGCTTTGCTGCGAACGGCAGCTGACAGAAATCTGCGTTCGGTTAATCTACTGCCAAACCGAAACCGAAGAAACCGTTTCTTTTGTAAAACAATTTTCCTGTCGGGAGTTGGAAAGCTTTTATGATTCCCTGTTGCAGCGGTATCGACGGTGGGCAAAACGGGAACAGCAGTGGCAGGAGCTGCTTTGTGAAAGCGCAAAGAGTCTTGCCTTCCCCTTTCCCGAATACCGCAAGGGACAGCGGCAGATGGCTGCTGTGGTATATCGCTGCGCCGTCAATCGTTCGCGCGCTTTCTGCCAGGCTCCCACCGGAATCGGAAAAACCATCTCCTCGTTATTTCCCGCAGTAAAGGCGATGGGAGAAGAAAAATTATCCCATATTTTTTATCTGACGGCAAAGACATCCACCCGCGCCGTTGCCGAGGACAGCTTTTTACTGATGGAACAACGCGGTCTGCGCTGCAAGCGCGTTACCCTGACCGCAAAGGAAAAAATCTGCTTTTTGGAAGAGCCGCTCTGCAATCCCGACGACTGCCCTTATGCCAAAGATTATTATGACCGCGCGCCGGACACAATTTTTCAAATGCTTTCCGAAGAGGATTGTTTTTCCCGCGAGGTAATCGAACGGTGGGCAAAGAAAGATCGGCTTTGTCCGTTTGAACTGGGACTGGACCTTTCCGTTTGGTGCAACGCGGTAATCTGCGACTACAACTACCTGTTTGACCCGGTAGTTTATCTCAAGCGTTTCTTTGATAAAAAGGGAGAATACTGCTTTTTAATCGACGAGGCGCACAATCTGCCCGACCGGGCAAGGGCGATGTATTCGGCTCAGATAAAAAAATCCGACGCGCTGCTCTGCAAAAAGCTGTGTGATTCCCTGTCAAAGCCGCTGAAAAAATCGGTATCCGACCTGAACCAAGTTTTTTTGACGCTGAAAAAGGAATGTCTTTCCGAAGATTCTGCCCGAGAAAAGGAACATTTTTGCTGCAAGGAGGAGATTCCCCAACCGCTTTTAAAAGCTGCGCGGCATTTTTTGTCCTGCTGTTCGGAATTTTTGGAGGAACGCCGCCGGGCAACACTTCCAAAAACGCTGTTTGATACCGAACCGGAACAGAGCGTTCCCAAAGAGTTGTTACAGCTTTATTTTGACATTCGGTTTTTCCTGCAAATTGCCGAATGGTTTGACCGGCGTTTTACCTGTTTTATTTCGGTAAGCGGCGCGGAGGTAACGGTAAAGCTGCTTTGCCTGGACCCTGCCGAAATGGTGGACCGCAGGCTGAAGCTGGGGCGGTGCGCGGTATTATTTTCTGCCACCCTTTCCCCTCCTTCCTATTATAAGGCAGTTTTGGGATGCGACGAAACCGATTCCAAAACCAATTCCTATGCGCTCCCCTCTCCTTTTCCGCAGGAGAATCTGTGTTCGGCAGTCTGCCCGCAAATCAACACCCGCTGGGCAAAGCGAGAGGAGAGTTTGGAGCCGATTGCCCGCATCCTGTACCGAATGACGCAGGAACGAAAAGGAAACTATCTTGCCTACTTTCCTTCCTATCAATATTTGCAGCAGGAAGCGCAGGTGTTTGCGCGGCTGTTCCCCGAACTGCCGCTGCTGCTGCAATCGCCCCAGGCAAGCGATGAGGAACGGGAAGAATTTTTGAGGCAGTTTGATTCCCCGCACAGCCAAACCTCCCTGTTAGGGTTTGCCGTATTGGGCGGAATCTATTCGGAGGGAATTGATTTTAAGGGGGAAAAGCTGCTCGGAACCGCCATCATCGGAACGGGACTGCCCCGCGTGGGCGCGCAGCAGGAAATTTTAAAAGAATACTATGACAAAAAGTATCAAGCCGGCTTTGACTATGCCTATCGCTACCCCGGAATGAACAAGGTACTGCAAGCTGCCGGTCGGGTTATCCGCAGCATGGACGACCGCGGTGTGGTCTTATTTTTGGATGACCGATTTTCCCTGCCTGCATACCGCCGCCTGTTTCCGCCGCACTGGAACCATACGGTGACTGCCAACAACGAGCAGGAACTCACACAGATTCTTTCCGAATTTTGGAAAGAAAAGAACTGTGGCGAGTAATGCCGCTTTTTTTGCTTTTTATGATAGAAAACGAGCCACCTTATCCGTCGGGGATATGGTGGCTTGTCTTAAATTCATCTGAATCAACGATTAAAATTCTGCGGAACCGGTTGTTCTTGGGAACGGAATGACATCGCGGATGTTGCCCACACCGGTGATATACATAATCAGGCGCTCAAATCCCAGACCGTAGCCTGCGTGTTTGGTGCCGCCGTATCTGCGCAAATCCAGATACCAGGAGTAATCTTCTTCATTCAGTCCCAGTTCGCGGATGCGGTCGAGCAGAACATCATAGCGTTCCTCACGCTGGCTGCCGCCGATGATTTCTCCGATGCCCGGAACCAGAAGGTCTGCCGCGGCAACGGTTTTGTTGTCATCGTTTAAGCGCATATAGAAGGCTTTGATTTCTTTCGGATAATCGGTAACGAATACCGGCTTTTTGAATACCTGCTCGGTGAGGTATCTTTCATGCTCGGTCTGCAAATCGCAGCCCCAATATACCGGATATTCAAACTCGTCCTTATGTTCTTCGAGCAGCTTCACCGCTTCGGTGTAAGGCAGGCGGACAAAGTCGGAATTTACAATGTGGTTTAAGCGTTCGAGCAGTCCCTTATCATAGAACTGGTTGAAGAATGCCATCTCCTGCGGGCAGTTTTCCATTACATAGGAGAGGACATATTTCATCATATCTTCCGCCAGGTTCATCATATCGGTCAGGTCTGCAAAAGCAATTTCCGGTTCCATCATCCAAAATTCCGCCGCATGACGGGTGGTATTGGATTTTTCTGCGCGGAAGGTAGGACCGAAGGTGTAGATATTGGAGAATGCCATTGCCATACATTCGCCCTCCAGCTGACCGGATACGGTAAGGCTGGTCGGTTTACCGAAAAAGTCCTGTGTATAGTCAATCTTTCCGTCTTCGGTGCGCGGCGGGTTTTCCGGGTCCAAAGTGGTTACGCGGAACATTTCTCCCGCGCCTTCACAGTCGCTTCCGGTAATCAGCGGGGTGTGAACATAGACAAATCCGCGCTCGTTAAAGAATTTATGAATTGCAAAAGCCGCTACCGAACGAACGCGAAATACCGCGCTGAAGGTGTTGGTTCTCGGTCTTAAATGAGCGATGGTTCTTAAAAACTCTACCGAGTGACGCTTTTTCTGAAGCGGGTAATCCGGGGTGGAAAGTCCTTCAATTTCAATCGCGTCTGCGTGTACCTCATACGGCTGTTTTGCTTCCGGTGTTAAAATCAGCTGTCCTTTTACAACAATGGAAGCACCAACGTTGAGCTTGCTGATTTCATTAAAATTCTCCACCTTGCTATTCTCAAATACCACCTGCAAATTCTGGAAGGAAGTACCGTCATTCAATTCGATAAAGCCCAGGTTTTTAGATGTTCGGATGGTTCTGACCCATCCGGCTACAGTCAGCTGTTTGTCTGCATACTCTTGGGAACTGACTGCTAATGTTCTCAGTTCTACTCTTTGCATCGTTTTACCTCCATTTAATAGATTGATACCCGCGCAAACGGTCGGGTATTTTTAAAAATTATGAATCTTCATCCATAATATACCCTATTATAATACGTTTTGACATAATAATCAATCCACTTATCAGACGCTTTTCATAAAAATTTAGGGAAAGATTGTGTTTTCGCCGCCGATGTGGTAAAATAACAGTGTATCTGAAACGCAAAAATCATATTCATATTTGGAAAGGAAGTAATTTCATTGAAGTGTAATATAAAAAAAGACGTCACTTCCAACGCTTTATACCAGTCGGATTTAGACTGCATCGAGGAAGGGCTGAATCTGCTGGAACAGGACATCAACGGATTTTTGGAGCGTAAAAATTTTAAAGAGGTCAGCGAAGAAAACGCGCTGCAAAACCTTGCGCACATCGCCGCTGTCAGAAAGCAGCTGGAGCAAAACCGCCAGTCGCTGAGCTTAAACGAGCTGAAGGTAATCTACATCGGCTTAAACTTTCTGCGCGATGATCTGGACGCTCCCGCAAAGGACCGCAGTGAAAAGAATCGCGATTTGACCGACCGCCAAATCATGGACAAAAAACAGGACGTTCGCGCTGCCCGTCAGAAAATCACCGCAGTGTTCACCCGTATGGGCGTAGACATTGCGGCAACCCTGCGCGGATTCTAATTTTTTATGTTTCCCCGCTTTTTGGGATTGTGTATTGACGCAAAAAAGAGTATAATAAAACAGAAGTTAAATTTGTATTGGGGTAGATTGTTTTGGAAAAATCAAAACGGATTTGCCCTGAGAAAGGATTGAATGACATGAAAGCAACCGACATTGTAAACAAAGTTGAGCTGGAAGTTACCTATGACAGTCTGATTGAATTGATGAGAGCAGGACGCCAGGTAGATTTCGTTCTTCCTGCGCCGGAAACAGACGGCGACGGATACCTGACATGGGATACCGAGTACTGGACCACCGTTGACAACAAACGCTTTATCCGCACCTACTCCCTCAACGGACGCGTTCTGCGCGACTCCACCACCCACAACATCTATGACCTGGAAAATGATTTCCACCCGGACAAAGCGGCTCAAATCCGCATCAGCTAATTGACTTTGTAAAGCAGGACGGTTTTAGCGTCCTGCTTTTTCTTTTGCACAATTTATTTACAAAACGGCAGTTCATTCTTTAAAGCTTGGATATATCCACGCCATATTTTTCCGATATGATATAGATACAGAAAAACAAAAAGATAAGTCGCTGCAAGACAGCTTTCAGTATCACTGTATTCTCTTTTTGTATTTATATTTTTTCTTCGTCGGTTCTTTTTTGATAAAACAGAACAGCTGTTAGCCCGTTATGCGGACGGAATACCGGCATAGCGGGCGGGGCAGACCAACAGTTCTTCCCCTTTGGGGAATTTTGATAGATTTTTATTTGACAGTTTCTTTTCTTCATTCTTCATTATATTCTCTTCTTAAAAAAACAGACGGCAGAACATTCTGCCGTCTGTTTTTATCCGATATTGTCATAATTATGCTCCGGATTTCTCAGCGGATAGCCGATTACCTTTACAACCGGAACTGCCGGCAGCACAATGTCGGGAATCCGAAAAGGTTCTATCTCATCGACCAAAACCCGTTTCTTTTTTTGTGAACCGGTTTGTGATTTTTGCCTCAGCTCCTCTTTTATCTCCTCGCAATATTGTTGCAGCAGAGTAAAAAAGAAGAATTTGCTCTCTTTCCCATACAGCTGATTGCGGCTGATTCCGCTTTGCATCAGCATAGCGCGTCTGCGAACCAACGAAGAATTGGAGTAAATGGGATACTCTTCCGACCTTCCGGTAGTGTCCCAATAAAGATAAATCGTAGCCGGAGTATAGTTTACTTCCCGTTCAAGCTGCGTATAGAAAAGTTCTGTTTTAGAGCTGCGAGGCAGGGTAAAAAAGCGAACTTCCTCTTTTTTGCAGGGAGATTCTTCCTTTCTTCTCTGATAACAGTAAAAGAAAGTCCCTTGCAGATTATTTTTAGTCGGCATATCCATCTCGTCAAAGCAACACTCGATAAGACCATCTTCCCGCTTCATCCATTCTATCACCTGTTCCGGTGATTTGGGACGCACATCCAATTTATCGGAAAGAATCGGGAGCAAACCGCTTGCAAGGGTTGCGTGAAGCATCTGCGGGGTCATGTTTATTTTACCAGTCCCTTTCTCGAATCGCTTCTTCAATATCAATCGGAATTGCAAACCAATCCAAAATATATGCTACCGTTGTGCCGATGCAATCCCGCGCCACCGTTTCAATCTCGCTGTCATTTTCTTCAAACAGTTCTTCCAGCTCATTGATTGCGCAGGTCATCTCGTCCAAGCGTTCCTGAATCCGTTCCAAATCGGTTTCTCCGCTTTCCAGCAGCTCAATCACCGTTAAAATTTCTTCCTTTACCAAGTCCACCAGAAAATCGGGAAAATATTCGTCCCGGTACATTTCTTCCAAAAGAGTATAGTCTGGGTCAAAGCTCTTCATTCCGATTCCTCCCTATTCTTCGGATTCTGCATATTCCTGTTCGATGTCAATCAGCCAAAGATATATCGCACAGAGATTATTTTGCTCATCGTATCCAAAATAGCAGGGATATTCCCCATCGCCCCAGCCGGAAGCAAAAATCGGAATATTACAGTCCGTTTCGGGAACCGTCCAATTTGCCCAATCCCCGCCTTCTCTTTGATATTTTGGAGATTCTTTAAAGCTCTGTTCCAGAATATCGCAGAACAAATCGTCATATGGGTCGATATCCTCTTCCTGTTCACAGCGCTTCTGCCAATAGTCCCGATAGGCTTGCTGCGCCTTTTTATCGGCAATACAAGCCATACCCGCATCGACGCCGAAACCGAAGAAATCGCCGTCCTGCAATTCCTCCTCCAAATTTTCCTTTCCGGTCATTCCCATCTCATAAACAACCGGCTTTTGGTCGCTGATTTTTACCCTGACACAAGCGTAGCGGTCGCCGTATTGCTTGCTTGGAACAACGCAAATCTCGACCGGATAGCTGCCGACCGGCGCTTTTTGAATGTAGGTCGGCGCGTCCTCCAGCTCCACCAAAGGGTCACAGGCAAACACTTCTCCGGTAGGAAAATGCACTGTACCGATACCGATACAATCGACTGGCATTTCTCCGATTTGATTTTCAGAAAAATAAGAATCCAAATCGGTTTTGCAGCGCAGATGTTTTTTGACAGATTCGTAGCGGGTTATCCAGTTTTGTTCCGGCATTGTTTTCATCCTTTCCTGTCTGTTTTTTATTTTTTATTTTCACGATACTACGCTTTTTCCAAGAAATCAATCCTTTTCTTCCTGCTGCTTTGTTTTTTGTAACTTCCCACAACAAAGCAAATTTGTTCTGTCTGTTTTTCACAAGGCGCCTTGCTTTTGCATAGAGTGGTAATGCCGCAGTCCTTTCTGCGGTAGATTCCTTGCAAAACTTTTGAAATGAGGTGGACTTTTTATGCCATACTATGACCAGTATTGTTCCTGCAATCCCTGCCAATGCGGATGCAGCTGCCAGAACTCGGTTTCTGCAACACCCGGTCAGCCGGCGTATATCTGCGCCAACGGTTGGATGAACGATTATGCCCGCTGTGTACTTTCCCAGTACGACCAGCTATCCTACGATTTAGACAGCCTGCCAAACCACTGCTGTCGATTCCCGTGCGGCTCGGGAGCGATGGGCAACCGTTTCCCCTGCTGTCCGAACCCCTGCATCTATAACAGCAGAAACTATCTGAACGCCGTCAGCGAAGCGGCGCAAACCGTTGCAGCAAACACTGCCGTTCCCTTTGTCACCGACCGTTTTTCGGGCGGAAACTGTATTCAGCACACTGCCGGCACCACAGCCTTCACGCTGAACTGTCCCGGCGTTTATCTGGTACAGTATCACGCAAATGCAACCATCACTGCCGGAACAGATGTTGCGGTTTCCCTTGCGCTTACCTCTTCCGGCGTCACTGTTCCCGGTTCGCTTTCTTCTGCAACCATCGGAGCCGCAGCAGAGGTTGTTTCACTAAACGGTTCTTCTATTATCACTGTCCCGTGCGGAACAACAAGTTCCGTTTCGCTCACAAATACCTCTGTCGGAGAAATCAGCGTCACCAATGCAAATATGATTATTATCCGTATCGCGTAATTTTTTGTTTCGGAGATGCCCGCGTCAGGGCATCTCCTTTTGCCGTTTTTGGGGCATTTTTTATGAAAAAATTTCTTTTGCACTTTGTGTAAAAAAACTTTATTTTGGGATTGAATTTCGGAGAAAATAACATTATAATGGAGACAGGAAATATTATTTTCAAATATTTCCTGTCTTTATTTTTTATTTTTAAGTTTGTTTATATTTTTAAATTGTCTTTTAAATTTAAAATTATTTTAAGGATGTGATTATAATGAAATCTGTACAATCGCTGCTGAATTACATGAAACAGCACGATTTAGACGCTTTTTTCCTTGCAAAGAAGCAGAATATCCGCTACATCAGCGGGTATACCGGAGATGATTCTTACCTTGTTATCACTCCGAACAAATTTTATTTTTTAACCGACCCCCGCTATACCGAACAGGCTTCGCTGGAGTGCCCGGAGTATCAGATTGTTTTATGGAAAAATTACGGCTCTATCGGAGAATGTGTTGCTGAAATTGCCAAGGAACAGCACATTTCTTCCCTTGCTTTTGAAGCAGACACCTTAAACTATCTGTTCTACTCCCAGTTGGAGAAGAATGTACCTGCGCAGCTTGTTCCGACAACCAATGTTGTCGAGCAGTTCCGCTCGGTAAAAAATCCGCAGGAGATTGAATATCTGCGCGCAGCCTGTGAAATTTCCTGCCGCGCTTTTGAGCGGATTCTGGAGGATATCCGGGTCGGCGTGACCGAAAAGGAACTAGCTGCAAAACTTTCCGCTTACATGGTAATGGAGGGCGCGGATACTCAGCCTTACGGAAACATTCTGATTTCCGGCGCAAGAACTTCTCTTCTTCACGGAATCCCCTCCAACAAAGCGGTGGAGTACGGCGATTTTGTCCTGATGGATTTCGGCTGTCAGTTTAACGGCTACCTGTCCGATATGACCAGAACGGTTGTTGTGGGCAAAGCGACTGCAAAACAGCGGGAAGTATATGAACTGGAAAAACAGATGCTGGAGGATTCCCTTGCCAAGATGAAAGCGGGTGTTCCGCTGAAAGAAGTGTACGAAGCCTCTTTGCAGGCGGTAAAGGGAACCGAATATTATCAGTATCTCTACCACGGCATCGGTCACGGTATCGGAATGTTTGTTCATGAAATTCCGTTTATGGGTCCTAACAGCACCGAACTGTTGGAAGAAAACTCGGTACGCACCATCGAACCGGGCATCTATATTCCAAACTGGGGCGGTGTGAGAATCGAGGACCAGATTTTAATCACCAAAGACGGATATGAAAATATGATTTCCACTACCCATGAGTTAATTGAGCTGTAACAGGCTTTTACTTACTATCATTTACAGGAGGGAATTTTTCCATGACTACCAATGAAAAAATTGCTGCCATCAGAAAATTGATGCAGCGGGATAAGGTACAGGCTGTTGTGATCCCCAGCGGCGACCCGCATATGAGCGAATATTTTTCCGAACACTGGAAAACCCGCCGCTTTGTTTCCGGCTTCACCGGCTCGGTTGGAACCTTTGTAATCACCGAAACTGCCAGCGGTCTGTGGGTTGACGGCAGATATTATGTACAGGCAGAGCGACAGATTGCAGACAGCGAAGCTGTTCTGTTCCGCGCTTCCGAACCGGATTGCCCGACTTTCACCCAGTATCTGCATGATGAATTGCCGGAAAACAGCGTTATTGGCTTAAACGGCAAACTGTTCTCCGTTCAGGCAATGAACGATATGAAGGAACTGTTTGAGGACAAAAATATCACCGTTGCTATCGACAAAGACTACGGCAACGATATTTGGGAAGATCGTCCGGAAGAGGAATATACCCCGGCATACTACTTAGATGAAAAATACTGCGGAAAATCCGCCGCTCAAAAAATTGCAGAGGTCAGAGAGGCTCTTGCCGAGGACGGCTGCGACGCTCTGGTTGTAGGTAGACTGGACAACACCAACTGGCTGTTCAATGTCCGTGCGAAAGATATTCCAAACAGCCCAATCGCTATTTCTTACGGATTTATCTCAAAAGATTCCGCGGTTCTCTTTACCGCTCTTTCCAGACTGTCCGACGAGGCAAAACAAATCCTTGCCAAAAACGGTGTGACTGTAAAAGAATATGAAGAAATCTATTCCTATCTGGAAACGCTGGACAAACAGGCTGTTGTTCTCTGCGATGAAAACGAAGTAAACTATATGTTGTACAACGCAATGCAGAACAATCATCATATTATGCTGGTTCCTGGCGTCAGCCCAATTCCGATGATGAAAGCGGTAAAAAACGAAACCGAAATTGCAAACACCTACACCGCTTACCTCAAGGACGGCTGCGCAGAAGCAGAATTTTACGGCTGGCTGTTTGAAGCGTTGGAAAACGGCGAAGAACTGACCGAATGGGATTGTTCCGAAAAGATCGCTTACTTCCGCTCTCAGCAGGAACATTATGACAGCGAGAGCTTCACCGCAATTATCGCTTACCGCGACAATGCTGCGATGATGCATTACGCTCCCCTGCCAAATGCCTGCAAAGCGCTGAAAAGAGAACATCTGCTGCTCAACGACAGCGGCGGTCAGTACTTTGAGGGTACTACCGACACCACCCGTACTGTTGCTTTGGGGGAAATCTCCGCGCAGGAACGCTATGATTTTACCACTGCGCTCAAAGGCGTGATTGCCCTTTCCCGTCAGAAATTCCTGGAAGGCGCAACCGGCTCCGACCTTGACACCGTTTGCCGCGGACAACTTTGGCAGGACGGCGTAAACTACCGCTGCGGTACCGGACACGGCGTCGGATACTTCTTAAATGTTCACGAAGCTCCGCCGAACTTCCGTGACAGAAGTATTGCGCTTCAGGAAGGAATGTTTATTACCATTGAACCCGGCGTTTACACCGAAGGCAGCCACGGCATCCGCACCGAAAACTCGGTAGTGGTTCGCAAAGACATCAAGACAGAATACGGTCAATTCTATCGCTTTGATACTTTTACCGTTGTTCCGATTGATACCGACTGTCTGGATCTTTCCTTGATGACAGAAACCGAAATCCAGTGGCTGAACGATTACCACAAACATGTTTATGAAACGGTTTCCCCTCTGGTCAGCGACCGCGCAAAAGCATGGCTTGAAAAGAAAACACAGCCAATCAGCAAATAACTCAAAATACAACAATGCCGGTATGAAGTTCATACCGGCATTTTCTTCGCGATTTTTCATCTAAAAAGGGTAAGACGATTAACCTCTGATTTGCAGCAGTTTCTGTTTGAGTTCTTCCTCAATTCTGCCAAGCTCAACCTCTGCTTCGCGACGCTTCTGGCGACCTTCCTGCTGAATCTTCATCACTTCATCTAAGGTGGAAATCAGCGACTCGTTGGTTGCTTTGAGCGTTTCGATATCCACAACCCCGCGCTCCGATTCTTTTGCGGTTTCTATTGTCGCCATCTTTAAGGTCTGGGCATTTTTGCGGAGCAGCTCGTTGGTCATATCGGTTACTTCTCGCTGCGCCTGCGCTGCCTGCTGAGAATGGGCGACACCCAAAGCCAGTACCATCTGACTTTTCCAAAGCGGAATGGTATTGACGATTGTAGATTGAATTTTTTCCGACATCAAGGTATCGTTGTTTTGTACCAAACGCAGCTGAGGAGCCATCTGAATGGAAATCATGCGGGTCAGTTCCAAATCGTGCAGCTTCTTTTCAAATCGGTCGCACAAAGCGGCTAAATCGTTTGCTGCCTGCGCATCTTCGGGAAGATTGCTCTTCTGCGCTTTTTCGATTAGGGCAGTCAACTGAATGGCGCGAACTTCCGCCAGTTTTTTCTGACCGGCGAGGATATACATCGAGATTTCTTTAAAATATCCCTTGTTAATCTCATACATTTTATCCAACATCGCAACATCTTTCAGCAATGTAACCATGTGGTTTTCCAGTCCGCCGATAATCTGGTTGATGTTTGCTTCTGCCTTTGCATATTTTGCTTTCATCGAATTTAATTTATTGGTATTCTTTTTAAAGAAGCCGAAAAATCCCTTTTCTTCTTCCTCATCAAAGTTTTTCAGCTCGCTGACTACACCGCTGAGCATTTCCCCGATTTCGCCCAAATCTTTGGTGCGGACATTCTCCAACGCGCTTTCCGAAAAATCCGCCATTTTTTTCTGCGCGCCTGCTCCGTACTGCAAGATAACGGTAGAGTTGGTCAGGTCAATCTGCGCCGCAAAATCATCGACCATCTTTTTTTCCTGTTCGCTGAGCATACTTTCATCAAAAACCGGCTTGGGCGCGGCAGGCCGCTGCGCTTCTATCGGTTGGCTTTTCACCTCAATCTCCGGTTCGGGCTGAGCAAACGGATCTAAGGTTAAAGTTGGCTGCACCTCTTTTTCCTCTTCAAACGGATTATTGATACTCATCGTTCTTCCCCCTCATTATTTTTTGTCGCCAAATTCGGAACCGGTCAAGCCTTCCTGCTTGAGCATCGTTTCCAAAACAGAAATATCGGAACTGACATCCAATGCCTCGTCGCTGAACAGCTGATCCAATAAATTTTCAAACGCTAAATTCACCGTATCCAACGAGCGTTCAATCTGCTGTTTTGCATTTTTAATGTTTTCGCCCTGAATCGGCTGTTTTTCAAAATCCTCATAACTGGAAAGCAGCTTTAAGGTTGTCGGCAGATAGTAATTCATCAGTCGGCGAACATCCGGCAACTTTTCGGGATGTTCCTGAATCTGTTCAAAAATCTGCCCCGTAATCTTTTCCAAGCGGAACATTTTTTCAGAAATTTCTTCTCCCTCAATCTCATCGTTCGCCTTGCGAATCTGTTCAATCATCTCTCTGCCCTGACGAATGGTTGCTGCCAACTCGGGATTGCCTGCCAGCGCTTCTTCCTGCTGTTTTCTCTCTTTTTCCCGTTCTTTTTTCAGACGTTCCTCTTCTTTGCGGCGTTCTTCCGCCTGCTTTTGAACATAACGATACTGGTTGTAAATATCGTCGGTAAGCATCAGACAGGTTTTTTCATCGTCGATATGCGCGCCCGGCAAAACCTTTTTGCGAATCATTTTACTTAAATCTTTCAGCACAAAATTTTTGTCCCTGCCGCTTTCCTTTACCAACAGGTCAATCGGACAAAACTGTCCTTTTCCGACAATTTTTAAATACTTTTTCAGTCTTGAGGTTCTCTTTAACAGATAAATTCCTCTGCCCAACATGATGCCGGAAACTGCAATTAAGATTGCCAAAACCGAGCCTAAAATGGCAAACGGCGCGCCAAATAAATCCATCAAGGCGGTAAGCCAAGAAGCAATCAGCAAAAACAAAACAAAAATGCCCAAACCAATCCCGCCGAATACGGTGAATAATGTTCCCGCAACACTGAATGTTTTATATTTTTTTTCATCAGGCAATGTAACCGTTGTATTTTGTCCCGATTTTGTCCCATGATAATCGTTAGGACGTTGCGTTTGCTGTCCGACATGATATTTTTCCCGACTGTCCCTGTAGAAATCCTGCCGGTTCTGCGTATCCTTTTTCTGCTGAGAATGGAAATTTTTTCCGTTTTGATAGGAACTGAATTCCCGTTTCATATCCTCAGCCATATTTTTAAAATCTTTCGCTGCATTTTGAAATTCTTTGGCAGCATTTTTTACTTCTTTTGACTGCGAAATCTGCTCTACCTTTTCGCGCACCCGTCTTTCAAAATCGTCAGACAAAGAAACCCCTCCGTTCATCCTCATCTTTATCTTTATTATAAAACATTTTTCTAAAAAGTACAAGACAAATGAGGTTGTATCGGAATAATTCAATATTTGTTTAAAATGTTAAAAGCAAATCCAATCGAAAGAGAAAATCTTCTTTTTCTTCCGAATTTCCCTTCGATATTTCCGCAACTTTTGCAAACATTAAAACAGGATACTTTTTTCTTTGCAGAATCATTGTTTTCTTTTTAAAGGCAAATATTTAAAAAGCGAAAAGCAAAGAAAAAGCTCCCGTCAGATAAATTTTGATGCACTGTGAGGAATGTAATCTTGAAACACACACATCTTTCTTCCAAGCAGGTTCTGCTTCATTCCTATCAAATTTTTGCCGGCATCTTTTCTGCTTTTGTGGCAGCGATTTTGTGCTTTGCTCTTTTTCTTTCTTCCCGACTGCCCGACCGCTACTATATGGCAAAGGGAAGCGAGTTTTCCATCGGCAGCAATAAAATGATTCAGACTAAAAGCGCCGCTTCTTCTTATCCGCTGTCGGTGTATTCCTCGGCAGGAAATACCTTTCCGATGAGTTTAAAGTTGTTTGGCGCGGTGGAAATTAAAGAGGTCAGTGTGCAGGTGGTGGATCGCCGCGTGGTTTCCCTGTGCGGCACACCGTTCGGAATTAAAATGGTGACAGACGGTATTATGGTTATCGGAACAGGCGGAGTTTCCGACCTGCAAAATCAGATTCAAAACCCCGCAAAACAGGCAGGGATTCAGGAAGGGGACGTTATTCTTAGCTTAAACGGAGAAAAACTTTCCTCCAAAAAACAACTGAATCAGGTGATAAAAAACTGCGGCGGCAAACCGATTTCAATGACAGTTCGTCGAGAAAACGATGTAAAAACCGTAGAAGTTTCTCCTGTAAAATCCTCCTCCGATAACAGCTATCATGTCGGTCTTTGGGTCCGCGACAGTTCCGCAGGTATCGGAACAATGACCTTTTATGACCCGCAAAGTCAATGCTTCGCCGGATTGGGACATGCTATCTGCGACATTGATACCGGGCAAATCATGCCGCTTTCTCAGGGAGAGATTGTAAAAGCCTCCATCATCGGCGTGGAACAGGGAAAATCCGGCACCCCGGGTCAGCTTTTGGGGTCTTTTGTCACCGACCAACCGGTCGGAACGCTGTACTCCAACAGCTGTGACGGTGTGTATGGAAAACTTTCCTCTCCTCCGCCCTACTCCCAAACAATCCCTTTAGCGCAAAGTCACGAAATTCAGGAGGGAGCAGTAAAAATACTGGCAACCGTTCAAGGGGAAAAGCCTCGACTGTTCGATGCTCAAATCGAAAAGGTTTCCCTTTCTCAAAATGAACCGACCAAAAACATGGTCATTCACATTACCGACCCGGAACTTTTACAGACAGCAGGTGGTATTGTGCAGGGTATGAGCGGCAGTCCGATTATTCAAAACGGAATGTTGGTAGGCGCAGTCACTCATGTCTTTGTCAATGACCCCACCCGAGGATACGGTATCTTTGCAGAAAACATGGATAATACCCTGTTAAATCTCTCCGCAAAATGCGCTGACACCCATACAGAAGCCGCATAATCGCTAATAACTTTCTGTTAAAGCGAAAAAGATTCCTATCTGTTAAGCGGATAGGAATCTTTTTTGCTATTCTATGCTTTAAAATTCTTAACTTTAAAACATCTAAAATCAACTTTCTTTTCATTTTAACAGTATCCCTCACAAATTGATAGAACATTCTATTTGTGTTATTCCAAAAATAATCTAAAATACAGTGAGGTATTGCATGAGAAATAAAAAACCGCCTTTTGAAATTACCAACCAAATGATTGACTATGTGGCAGAAATTGCAGAACTGGTCGGAAAAATATCTGCTTCTTCCTCTCTTTCTGTCAACTCTACTTTGCGCCGCATCAATCGTATTCGTACAATTCACGGCTCTTTGGCTATCGAGCAAAACACACTTTCTTTAGAACAAGTAACTGCTGTTCTGGGAGGAAAACATATTCTTGCTCCTCCTAAAGATATCGCCGAGGTAAAAAATGCTTATGAAATTTATGAGCGTTTAGATGAACTTGATCCTTATTCTGTTGATGATTTGCTGATTGCCCATAGTATTATGACCAGAGGATTAGTAGAAGAATCTGGAATGTTCCGTTCCCGACCGGTAGGTGTAGTAGACAGCGAAGGTCGTATCCTGCATTTTGGCACACTGCCACAATATGTCCCCGGTCTTGTGGCAGAATTGTTGGATTGGGTTAAAAACAGTGAGATACATATGCTGATTCGCAGTTGTGTGTTCCACTATGAATTAGAGCTAATTCATCCTTTTGCCGATGGAAACGGTCGTATTGGACGCTTATGGCATACTCTTCTGCTTTCCAGATGGAATTCAGCCTTTGCATGGCTTCCCGTAGAGTCCATTATCCATGATCGTCAGCAGGAATATTACTCTGCCATCAATCTTTCTAACAATGCGGGAGAATCAACAGTATTTATCGAATTTATGCTTTCAGCAATCAAGGCATCTCTCATTGAATCAGTCAACATGAGCGATGAAACGAGTGATGAAATGAGCGATAAAACAACACTTCGATGGAAAAAAATCAAAGAATATCTGGAAAATCACGATTATATTATGAATGCAGATGTTCGGAATCTATGTGATGTATCATCTGCAACCGCTAATCGAATCCTTGCAAAATTAGTTGCCGATAAAAAGCTAATTAAATACCGTCAAAATACACATTGGGCATATCGCTTGCCTTAAGCAATTCGTTTAAAAATCTTGTTTTACCCTTTTCTAAAAATCTCAACCCTCTTATTTAAAGCGAAAAAGATTCCTATCTGTTAAGCGGATAGGAATCTTTTTTCATCTTTTTGCTTTTCCTTTCATTTTCCCATTAAACAAAACGGAATTTGCGATATCCTCTTGTTTCATCTTTGTAAGAATTACTATCCCATCAAGCCTACAAAACGTGGAGAACGCGGGGGTAGATATTGTTTCATCAATTCAAAACCGGTTTCCGATTCAACAACACGATAGCATGCGTTTTCAAAAAAAGTATTCTTATTTTGATATATTACATCTATCTCAATGAAATATGGTGATTCCAAGATAAGACGAAATGAATCCGGACTGAAATCAGAAGGATTGATATCGGAGAAAAAATCTTGCTGAAGTTCGGACAAAAATTCATCCGAAATGATAATTGCTCGCAGATTTTTATAAGCCTGTACCGCATCTTCCGGGGTTGCATCCCATCTCATATCACAAGACACCAATACTCCTCTCGTTCCGTTTCCGTATTGATAAAATCTTACTTTTGATACACAAGGGGACTTGCTGTACATTTCCATAATCGCAGATATTGTATTCATACTCCAATACGGACTGCAATATCTTGGAATTATTAAATCGACAATATCATAAAAATAATGTACAAAGATTACGATAAACAGCAGAAGCGAAACAATTACTGTATTTCTTACCTTATGTTCATTCATTTTTTGATACCCTTTCTGCTGAATAAAAACAGCATTTATCTCTTTATTTTCTTAAATACCCTATTGCAGCTTTCATCAGCTCATCTCTTCCCTCTTTAATTCCTTGGATTGTTGGATAAACTTCAATGTCAGGACTTAAACCGATTCTTTGTGTTTGTCCCATTTCCGGTGTATAAACACCAAGACTTGTAAAAGTAAGATTTTTACCGTTTAAAAGCGGAAGATAAGTAACATTTCCGTCTGCTCCGACAGAATTGCTTCCCAGCACAGTTACATTTTCTCCGGTACGCAGCGACATTGTTGTGTACTCCGCATTACTTTGTGTGTTTTCATTGATCAATAATACAACCGGTTTTTCATAATAATAAACCTGTTGCTGTCCTTGCATTTTCATCCCCGACTGAATTTTCTGTTTCCGCATAGTTCCCGGAACAGCCTGAGACGGAATCGTTACAATGACAAAAGGAGAATAGTCTTTTTTAAGATAAGCTGACAACGTATACATAAATTCCGGTGTAGACGGATACTGACGCAAATCTACAATCATTCCGTCCGTTGTTTTAAATTCCTGCATAATGATGTCGATTTCTCCGTCTTTCAAAGCCGATGGATTTATCAATCCAATATTGCCGTCTAAAATTTCATGAGAAATTGATGCTTTCTGCGGATCGCTGTAAGTTATGTTCTCTACTCCTGTGACATGTACAATTTCTTCCTTTCCGTCCCGCAATACTGTAAGAGATATTGTTTGACTGTCAGAACGAAGTAAATATGGGAAAAGCTTGTTTGCAATTTTTTCCTCATTCGGAACAGAAAAATACTGTATCAAATCTGCCACTATCTCTTCAATCGGTTTCTCATCCTGTTTTAGAATAACATCTCCCGGTTGAAGTGAGCAGGTTCTTCCATAAACCTGTTCTACAACAAATTTTCCATCTACCCGAATCAAATCCGCAGGTACCCCATATTTTTTTAACAGATAGTCACTCATACCTCCGTCTGTTAATGTAACATGAGCATCATGAAGATGAGCTGTCATTTCACAAACAGTCAACTCAAAACTCTTCAAATCGGAACCTTCCATTATTTTCGGAATAAATTCAGTCAGAATATCATTCCAATTTTCATCCATAATATCAAGATACGGATAATAATATTCGATTACATTCCACACACGGAATAAGCCTAACAAACGATAATTTTTATCGCTGTAATCTATATTCTCATATATCTTTTCGTTGGAAAACTCCGGCACTCCGATCAAATTAAAATCGACCGGAGCTTTTCTGCGATTTATTTTAGGCAGCGGCTCAAACTGCTGTAAATCGCTCGATAATTCTTCCCCCAGATATTCTGCGCTAATCCAATCGGTATCTGCACATACAATTTTGTCCTCTTCTTTTGTTCCAGCCCATTCTAAAACTCTTGTGCTTGTTTTGTAGTCAATCTCCCCCAGTGATGCAAACCATTCATGCAAAATATCGTTTACCTCATCGTCTTTTGCTTCTGACACAACCGGAATGAGGTTTAACAGCTCTTCGTCCCAGTCCTTTTCTCCTAAAAGAAACGTCGGATGATTATATTTAACATATCCCCAAACCTTACAAAGTTTCTCCAGATTCTGCACTTCTCGGGAGTACTTTTCCTGCTTCTCATTTTCTATCGGAGAGCAGGAGGTAAATATCAAACAAATTACCAGTAAAGTTGCCATAAATCTTGCTATTTTCTTCATAACCATACCTCCTTTGTTTCTACTTTACTTTTTATTCTGCTCTTTAATATACTCGATTGCTGCTTCTTTCATCTCATCTCTTCCTTCTTTGATTCCTTGGATTGTTCGTTTTACTTCAATATCAGGAGAAATACCAATACGCTGAGTCTGACCACCCTCCGGTGTATAGATACCTTGAGCTGTATACATTACCATATTTCCTCCTGGAATTGGCAGTACTAAACAAAACCCATCTGCTCCAACCGTATCCTCTCCCATCAACGTTACGTTTTTAGCATTACGAATAAGCATAGTTGCATACTCTGATGCACTCTGACTGTGCTCATCAATTAAAACAACAACTTCTTTATCATATAGATAAGTTGCTCTGGGTTTGCTAGAAAAATTATAAACTGGTTCTTTCAAAAATGTACCCGGTACCGCTTCAGAAATTGTTGCTGTCAGTAGCGCAACTTCCGCTTCTTCAAAAAGATATGGTGGCAAACAAAACCTGCTATTGGCAGGATACTGACGATAATCCACAATCAGCCCATCGGTGTCCTTTAAAGCATTCATCGTTTCTATCCATTTTGCATCGTTACTATGAATTGCACCCATTTGCAAACCCATAAAAGCAGGATTAATTACCCCGATATTCCCTTCTATAATTTCGTACGGTTTTGGCTCTTCGTCTTTAAAGTTGACACCATATCTTGGTCTATCGAATCCTTGAAACTTATTCGCATCAACGTGAAATATCATCTCTTCCCCATCTCGTAAAACGGTTACTTCCAGCACTGTATCATGCGAACGAAAGAGCGCTGCTTCAAGAATATTATAGATTTTCTCATCTGTTGGAACAGAATAGTATTTTTTTGATGCTCTATCAGGTCCTCAACATTGACACCATCTAATTTGCAAATAACATCTCCAGATTGTAATGGACAGGATTCGTCGAATGTTTGAAGAATCACAATTTCTCCTTCGGCAGATATAAATTCTATATCGTCAACGATATATTCGCCAAATTCTTTTTTGACGAACTCTCCACCTCCTCTATAGGAAACATGGGCATCATGCAATTTTGCAGTCAACGCCGCAATTGTTAAGTCATAGCTGTGCTGGTCTTTTCCTTTCAGCATTTGAGCAATAAAATCCGGCAATAGTTCCTCCCAATCTTCATCCAAAATATCAAGATACGGATAATAATATTCCATTACATTCCACACACGAAACAGCCCTAACAAACGATAATTTTCATCACTGTAATCCATATCCTCATACAACTTTTCATTGGAAAACATCGTGGGTTCATTATATCCTGTATAATAACCTTTTTCAAAATCGATAGGCGCACGATATCGATTGACTTCAGGCATCGGCTCTGTCAGCGGCTGCATATTCTTTGAAAGCTCTTCTCCAAGATACTTTTCATCAAAAATCCAGTCAATATCCGCTATCATGATCTTATCTTCTTCCTCGGCTTCCGACCATTCGCTTACCGGCTGGCTGCTTTCATATTTTATTTCTCCCAGTGACAGCAGCCATTCATTCAGGATCTTGTTAGTTTCTTCACTGTCTGCTGCCTGTCGAACCTTAGGAATCAATGCAAGCAATTCCTGATCCCAATCCTTCTCTCCACTCAAAAAAACCGGATGGGTATATTTTGTATATCCCCACACTTTGCATAGTTTCTCCAGATTCTGCACTTCCTGAGAATAGTTTTCCTTCTTTCCCATCGGCGCACATGAAGTAAATAACAGGCAGATACAGAGCAATACTGCAACTATCTTTGTTATCTTTTTCATAATAATCCCTTCTTTTCTTCACTCTTATTGTTCCTTAATATACTTTACCGCCGCTTCCATCAGTTCATCTCTTCCTTCTTTGATTCCTTCGACTGTTGGATAAACTTCAATGTCAGGAGTAAGTCCAATTCGTTGGGTTTGCCCTCCCTCCGGGGTATAGATGCCGCAGCTGGTAAACCAAAGTAAATTGCCGTTTGGAAGCGGCAGCTCTGTAATATTTCCATCTGTTCCAAGCGAATTATTTCCAAGTACAACAACATTATCTCCGGTACGCAAACCCATAATACTGAATTCGGAATTGCTTACACTTGATTCATCCATCAGTACTACAACCGGTTTTTCATAATAAAAAATAGCCGGAGTACTCCCCCAAGATACCATTTTTTGTTTTGTAAAAGTACCGGGAACAGACTGAGAAGGAACTGTCATGATATTATATACTGTCCCAGCCCTTTGGAGATACATTGACAAAAATGTATGCATATTGGTATCAGATGGATATTGTCTAAGGTCAACGATCAGTCCATCAGTATCTCGCAGATCGTTCATTACCTGCTGAATAACCGTTCCGGTATCTCCCTTCGGCAGCGCACCCGGATTGATAAGCCCGATATTTCCATCCAAAATTTCGTGGGAAGTCTCTATACTTCTTGCAAAATATTTATATTGTGTCGTTCCTTTTACTGTATATGTCTGCTCTTTTCCCTCCCGCAGAACAGTGATCTCCATCTCCTCATCCTGCGATCTAAGCAGATAGATGCCTAATCGATTCAGGAGTTTCTCATCGTTTGGAACCGAGATATACTTCTTTCTATTTTCTTCTATCTCCTCGATATCCGTTCCGTCCAGCTTCAAAATAACATCACCCGCTTGCAACGGGCAATCCCAGAATAAATCGCTAACGACCCACTGTCCTTCTTTTGTCCGCAGCATATTGACCGGAGCAAGATATTTGCCAAAAGCATTATGCAGTGTTTGCCCATTTATCATGATCGTATGCCCATCATGCAAATGCGCTGTCAACTCATAAATTGTCAGCTCAAAGCTTTGCAGATCACTTGCCTGCAATATCTTCGGAATAAATTCTCTCAGCAGGTCATGCCAGCTTTTATCCATGATGTCAAGGTATGGAAAATAGTATTCAATCGCGTTCCAGACGCGGAACAATCCTAACAGCCGTTCTTCTTCCGTTTGATAGGAACAGGCAGCATCCGTTTTTTCCATTTTAAAATTAGGAATACCTTGTCCTGTGCTGAATTTTACAGGGGCTCGGCTGCGGTCAATTTTAGATACCGGACCCAGCTTCTGCATATCTATAGACAATTCTTCTCCCAGATAAGCTTTATCCTCAATCCAGCCGGTATCTGCCTGCACAATCGCTTCGCTTTCGATCGGTTTTGATCCTGGTCTGCTGCTTCCGTAATCAATCTCTCCCAAAGACACAAACCATTCGTGCAAAATATCGTTTACCTCATCATCTTTTGCTTCCGACACAACCGGAATGAGATTTAACAACTCTTCGTCCCAATCTTTTTCTCCTAAAAGAAATGCCGGGTGATTGTACTTTGTGTAGCCCCATACTTTGCAGAGCTTTTCCAGATTCTCTACTTTTTGAGAATCCGCTGTATTTCCGTTACTGCCTACATCCTCTCCCGCAGGAGCGCAGGCTGTTAAAATCAGACATATACTAAGAATAACAGCAACAACTTGGAAGCATTTTTTCATATGAACCCTCCATCCATTAACATTCCCCGAGAGATAGGGCACAAATTATCATTTGTTCTCGGGGAATGCTTTTTTTAATCTACTTCAATATGAATTGACAGTAACTATTCGCAGCGTCCTTCCAACGTCTGACATTTAGGGTCTTGTGATGGACATCTGTCTTCAGATGGACAGGTTAACTCTGAAGGACACGGGGGATTGCAAGAAGTGAAACATGAAATTGTAGGCATCGGACCACTTGTTCCACTTCCGCTTCCATTTAATGGATCATCACAGGAACGAGGAGCTGAAACTTCTCTTGTAATCTTTACCAGATCAAGGTCAAAATCATCAAAAGGATTCATATAAACACCTCTCTTTTATTTTCTGCTACATTTTTCTTCTATCCCTTTTCCCTATCTTAAAAGGCTATAAAGAGTTGAATCTTTTGTTATTCAACTCTTTATAGCTGCTACTTATTCTGTTCCTTAATATACTTTACTGCCGCTTCCATCAGTTCATCTCTTCCTTCTCTGATTCCTTCGATTGTTGGGTGAACCTCAATGTCAGGAGTAAGTCCAATTCGTTGGGTTTGTCCTCCCTCCGGTGTATAGATACCCTGACTGGTAAACATCATATTTATTCTACCTGGAAGAGGCAGATATGTCACATCACCATCCGAACCAACTGAATTTTCTCCCATAACAGTAACATTTTCTCCGTTCCGAACGGACATGATTGTATACTCTGCTAAGCTCTGTGTCTTTTCATTCATAAGAATTACAACCGGCTTTTCATACAGTTCTGTATTCGAGTTTTCTGCTCTGCCTGAATACTTAATATTTCCTGAAAAAACACCCGGATTACTTTCTGTTGAAGTTGTACAAATCAAAAATGGCTTTACTCCATCTACCAGATACTCCGCAAGATCATATACTATAAAGTCACTTGGATACTGACGAAAATCAATAATCAAACCATCCGTTGATTCTAATTGACTCATTACTGAAGAAAGTCCTTTTGGCTGCAACGCTGCCGGATTTACTAAACCGATATTTCCATCAAGAATTTCATACGGTTTTTCTGCTGTCTCCTGCATTAGATAATATTCCATCTCTCCTTTTACTTTGCAAGTCTGCTCCTCTTCATCCCGCAATACTGTCACTTCAATATTAGGATTATTTGAACGCATTAAAAATCGTCCGATTTGATTGACAAATTTATCTTCTGTTGTAACAGAAATATATTCCATTCTCTCTTTCAGCACATCTTCAATATTCTTACCATCTAATTCTTTAATCACATCTCCAGCCTGAAGAGGACAATCATCTTTCAAAACCTTAGAAACAACAATTTGATTTTCTGCCTGCATAATTTCCACCGGAACACCATAAATACCGGCTTCCATAATGTAGTATTCCGAATTATACAAAGCAATATGAGCATCCTGCAATTTTGCACTCAGTGACGCCAGAGTCAATTCATAGCTTTCCTGATCTTTACCGTCCAACATTCCGGCAATATATTCCGGCAACAAATCATGCCAATTTTCATCCAAAATATCCAAATAAGGATAATTATATTCCATCGCATTCCATAATCGGAACAGTCCAAGTAAACGGTAACTCTGATCTTTATAATCCATCTCTTCATAGAGCAGTTCATTAGAAAAATCCGGCACACGCGTTCCCATCGCATTTGCAGTATAATTGACCGGAGCATTCACTCGATAGATTGCCGGAATCGGACCTAATTTCTGCATATCTTCAGACAGTTCTTTTCCCAGATATGTATCATCCTTAATCCACGAAATATTTGCCTGAACATACAATTTATCTTCTTGTACAGTAGCCTTCGCTCCATTCATACCATAATCAATTTCTCCCAGAGACACGAACCATTTGTGCAAAATATCGTTTACCTCATCGTCTTTTGCTTCCGACACAACCGGAATGAGGTTTAACAACTCTTCGTCCCAGTCCTTTTCCCCTAAAAGAAACGCCGGATGATTATACTTGGTATATCCCCATACCAAACAAAGTTTTTCAAGACTTTTTAAATTGGACACTGAAGTATTATTGTCTGATATTTTGGTGCATCCAGTAAATGAAAAAGTCAAGACAGAAAGCACAAGTATTAAAAAAACTATCAGTTTATTCAAAAAAACTTTTTTCATTTGAATACACTCCTTAAACAATCAAATTTAAACAAAAACTCTGTACGATAGGTTACAGAGTTTTGTTACTTACAGATTAGTCTTTGTCACAAAACACCCGTGTCTCTAAACAGCCATCTGTTAAACATCCTTCTGTACAGTTTGCTGTTAATGTTGGTATTGGGCAAAGACCTGATCCTGTATCCGGACCACCACCCCCACTACAATTAGCTACCGAATCTCCACCGCTATCACCTAATGTATTCATTTTATGTATTTTCCGAAGATCCAAGTCAAATTCATCAAACAATTTTGGCATAAGATTACCTCCTAAATCGCTTTCACCGTCTTTTTATTCTACTGTCCTATCCCAGTAAAAATACTATCCGTTCTTCTGTTCCTTAATATACTTTACCGCCGCTTCCATCAGCTCATCTCTTCCTTCTCTGATTCCTTCGATTGTTGGGTGAACTTCAATATCTGGGGTAAGTCCGGTACGCTGTACCTGTTCTTTATTCGGACCGTAAATACCAAGACTGCTAAAAGTTACTTGCAAATTTCCGGGCAACGGCAAATAAGTGATATTTCCGTCTGCTCCCAAAGTTTCTCCACCCATTACAACTACATTTTTTCCGGTACGCATCAACATAATTGCGTATTCTTCCGAACTTACAACCGTTTCATCAGTTAATATCACCACTGGATTGGAATAATAATACTTTCCGGAAATCTTGCGTTCTGAATCTGTACTTCCCGACATTATAAAATCACTCACATAACTTCCGGGAAAGGACTGAGTAGGCTTTATCAATTGAGCTGCTGCTTGGTAATCCTCACAAAAATACTGACATAAATTTATCAAATCAACTCCTAAATTCGGGTTTACCCCTTGCCGCAAATCTATAATCAACCCATCTGTCTTTTCAAGGTCACCCATCATTTCTTTTATTCCTTTTTCCGGTGGATTTTTAAGATTTATTATCCCGATATTGTCTTCTGAAATTTGATAAAGAAAACTTTCTTTCTTTTGAAACTCCGGTGCCAAATAACAGAAAGAATAGTTTTCAACAGAACCTGTGGCAGAAACTGTCTCTTCTTTTCCATTTCGTAAAATGGTGACCTCCATCTCTTTTGACTTTGAGGTAAGCAAATAGGGATATATTCTCGCCTGTTTTTCTTCATTTGGAATCGAAATATATTCTTTTCTTTGTTGAATAACCTCATTGATATTTACATCATTCAATTTTAAAATAATGTCTCCTGTCATTAGAGAACAATCTTCTTTTCCAACTGCTGCAACTACCGGCTGATTTTCTACCGTCATTAACTTTACCGGAAGAAAATTATCTCCAAATTCTCCGATTAAAAGTTTCATTTGAGTGTCATCTTTCCCTAGGGTCAAAATATCTGTTTCTCCTTTCAAGAGATAAGTATGTGCATCATTCATCTTTGCTGCAAGTGATAATATCGTCAATTCATACCCTGTTTTGTCATTAATATTTATCATCTTTTGAATATAACCAGGTAAAAGCAATTCCCAACTTTCATCCATAAGATTCAGATAAGGAAAATAATACTCTACTGCATTCTAAAATCGAAACAACCCTAACAAACGGTAGGATAAATCTTTGTAATTCATCTCTTTATATAGTTTTTCATTTATAAATTGAGGAACTCCATTTTCTTGGAAAAGAACAGGTGATTTATCCCGATCAATGCTTGGTATTTCTCCAAGCTGCATAAAATCTTCTGTCAATTCTGTACCCAAATAATCTTCACAAATCCAATCATCATTTGCCTGTACTATTATCTGTTCTTCAGGAGGTAAATTCCTTTTTCTGGTTGATTGATAGTTAATCTCCCCCAGTGACGCAAACCATTCATGCGAAATATCGTTTACCTCATCATCTTTTGCTTCCGACACAACCGGAATAAGGTTCAACAGCTCCTTGTCCCAGTCCTTTTTCCCTAAAAGAAACGCCGGATGATTATATTTAACATATCCCCAAACCTTACAAAGTTTCTCCAGATTTTGCACTTCCTGGGAATACTTTTCCTGCTTTCCATTCTCTATCGGAGTGCAGGAGGTTAAAATCAGGCATATACTAAGAAAAGCAGTGATAACTTGGAAGCATTTTTTCATATGAATCCTCCTATCATAAGTTGATATTTTTTATTTGACTTGAAAAAACAGAGCAAATAGATTTTACTTTATTTTTCCAGATTATTTCTATATGTCTTCTATTTTATTTTCATTATTTTTATCATTTCTTTTCATTTCTTTTCATTTCTACTCGTATTGTAACATATTGTTTTTCCTATTTCTATTCGCATTTTCTCTTAAAAACTGCACAAAAAACATTCTAAATAGACAAAAAAGCAACAGTTCTAAAAAGAACTGCCGCTTCATAGGCTTTATTATTTGTTTAAAAAAAAGAAGAAATAACAGAGAGTAATATAAAAATCAATCCGGAAAACAGATTTGCAGCAAACTTGCAGGCAATTCTTTCCGGTTTGCTTAATTCATCAAAGGAAACTACATCTTCCTCCACATAATCTATCATCTCTTTGGTACGATGCTTTTTCTTTTTTTCATCATCATCTTTTATCTTTTTATAATGAAAACCGACGCCATCCAATCTTAAATAACCAATCCATGCCATTCCCAACAAAAAAACGCCGATAATTGGGAATACAAATTCACTCATTTCAAAATAATGCTGTGTATTGACAAATTGATTCCATAGCAGAGACACAACCAAACCAATTCCCAATCGGGTCAACATCTTATAAATAATCGGACGAATCATATAACTTCGATATAGTTTGATAATATTTTTCATTCCTGTCAACCTCTGTTTTTATAATATAAAGCGATTAAAAAGAGAACCAGCCACAAGACCGGTTCTCTTTTTACAAGATTCAAAAAACAGAATCCTATGCTTTTGGAGTATTTGCAATTTCTTTTCTGTACTGCTCGAGTTCTTTCTGGTTTCCGTAAACAAAGTGACCCGGCAGAATTTCTTCCCAAACCGGTTTGTCAACAGAATAATCATGAACAGACGGATCATATACCAGAAGTTTCTTTTTCTTTTCAACTTCTGGGTCCGGCTGAGGAACAGCAGACAGAAGAGCTTTGGTGTATGGGTGCAGCGGATGCAGGAAGAGTTCTTCTGCTTCTGCTAACTCAACGATTCTGCCCTTATGAATAACTGCGATTCTGTCAGAAATAAAACGAACAACAGACAGGTCATGAGCGATAAAGAGGTAGGTCAGACCTTTATCTTTCTTCAGACGGTTGAGCAGGTTGAGTACCTGTGCACGGATAGAAACGTCCAAAGCAGAAATCGGCTCGTCAGCTACGATAAATTCAGGCTCCATAACCAGGGCTCTTGCAATACCGATACGCTGTCTCTGACCACCGGAGAACTCATGCGGGAAACGGGAAGCGAATTCAGGCAGCAGACCTACTTCTCTGAGGGCTTTCTGAACTTTTTCTTCTCTTTCCTTTTCATCTTTATACAGATGCCAGTTAATCAGACCTTCGGAAATGATGTAGTCTACCTTTGCTCTTTCGTTCAAGGAAGCCATCGGGTCCTGGAAAATCATCTGACATTTACGGATAACTTCTTTATCCAGTTCTTTGGAAATTTTTCCGTTAATCTTCTGACCTTTCAGAAGAATTTCACCGGCAGAAGTCGGGTTAATTCTCAAAATTGCACGACCGATTGTGGTTTTACCGGAACCGGACTCACCAACCAGAGAAAAAGTTTCCCCTTTGTAAATATCAAAATTTACATGGTCAACAGCGACAAATTTTTTCTTACCGCTGCCGAAAGTAATCTGTAAATCTTTAACTTCGATTAGTTTTTCTCTCTCTGCCATGCCATTAACCTCTCTTCTCTCTCATTTTCTCACGCAGGCGGCGAACGGCTTCCGGCTGCTCAATCTTAGGAGCGCGTGGATCCAAATACCATGTCTTTGCCTTATGAGTTTCAGAAACGCTGAAGAACGGCGGCTCTTTTACAAAATCAATCGCCAAAGCCTGTTTGTTTCTCGGTGCGAACGCATCGCCCTTGATGGTGTTGAACAGGTTCGGAGGAGTACCGTCGATGGAAGGCAGATCGTGACCTTTTACACCGAGCTGCGGAAGTGCAGACAGCAGTGCCCATGTATATGGGTGCCAAGCATCATAGAAGATTTCGTTTACCAATCCGTATTCTACAATCTGACCAGCGTACATAACTGCAACACGGTCAGCAACGTTTGCAACAACGCCCAAGTCATGGGTGATGTAGATAACTGTCATATGAAGCTCAGACTGAAGGCTGCGAACCAGGTCCAGAATCTGAGCCTGAATGGTAACGTCCAACGCTGTGGTCGGCTCGTCACAAATCAGGATCTGAGGACGGCATGCAACGGCGATTGCGATAACAACACGCTGTCTCATACCACCGGAGAACTCATGCGGGTACTGATTATAGCGGCGTTCAGGGTCAGGAATACCTACTTTTTTCAGCATTTCGATTGCTTCTTTTTTTGCAGCTTCGCCCTTTAAGCCCTGATGCAGTTCAATACTTTCTTCAATCTGTTTACCGATTTTTTTCAACGGGTTCAGAGAAGTCATCGGGTCCTGCATAACCATGGCAATCTTTTTACCACGGATTGTCAGCCACTCTTTTTCAGTTTTGTATTTGGAGATATCCACACCGTTATATGTAATGGAACCGCCGGTAATGCTACCATTTGCGTCCAACATACCGATGAAAGATTTGGTAAATACAGATTTACCGGAACCGGACTCTCCTACGATTGCGAGGGTTTCGCCCTCATATAAATCCAGAGAACACCTACGAATTGCTGTTAATTTACGACCACGCAGACTGAACTGGATTTCCACATCTTTAGCAGATAAAATAGGTTCTTTTGCCATTATGCTTTCCTCCTGTTCTTTCTTTATACGTGATTTCGTGGGTCGGAAGCATCCGAGAATGCGTTACCGATCAGGTAGAATGTAATAGTGATTACAGATACGATAACTGCCGGGAAAATCAGCAGGTATGGGTAATCCAAGAAGTAGCTACGTGCGTTTCTCAGCAAAATACCCAGAGAAGGTGTGTTGATGTCAAGACCAAGCCCCAGGTAAGACAGCATAGATTCCATACCGATGGTGCCAGGGATGGACAGAGCCAGTCGGAGGATGATAACGCTGATCAACTGTGGGAGAATGTTCTTAATCAGTACACGATAGATTGGGGTTCCCAGTGTTCTGGAAGCCAAGTTAAATTCACGGTCGCGGTACATCAATACCAAGTTTCGGACATTTCGCGCCATAACCAACCATCCGAAAGCGATCAAGGATACGCACATGATGGTGAAGCTCTGACCAACAAGGAGAGCAATCAGGGTCATGTAGATAATCATCGGGACGTTGTTGATGATGTTGTACAGTTCGGTGAAGAAACGGTCGAGCTGACGAACATAACCCCAAACACAACCGATGGTGATACCAACGACACACTCACCGAGAGCTACGATCAAAGCCAGTTTGATAGAAGTCTGGGAAGCGTACCATACCTGACACCAATAGTCACGACCGATGTTATCGGTACCGAACCAGTATTCGCTGTTTGGTGAGATAAATGCTTTGGAACTGTCTGTTACCAGGTTTGCATAGTCATATTTTCCGATTGCCAGAGCAATGAAAGAGAAAATAACCAATGCAAAGAAAATGATACTTAAAATTACTGCGGATTTTTTCTTCAAGAAGTTTTGGAAAACAGATTTCCAGTAGGAATAATCTGAATAACCAATCATTTCAGCAGCTTCGGGAGAGTACTCTACGAAGTGAAACAGCTCATCTTCGTTTTCTACTTTTTGATTGTTTAATGTTTTGTTCTGCTCTTCCACTATCTTGAACCTCCTTTGTCTGCAAGTCTGATTCTCGGGTCAATAATCATCATGAGAACGTCACCTAAGAATACACCAATAACACCCAGGGTAGCGTACAGAATTACCAGAGTCTGTACAACGTTTGTATCGTAACGGTTGATTGCGTCTGTCAGCAGAGGACCCATACCAGGTACAGAGAAGAATCTCTCTACCAGCAAGGAACCGCCGATGGTAAACAGCAAAGATGCCGGCAAGTACTGTGCAAGCGGTACAAACGCATTTCTGAGAACGTGTCTGGTCATAATCTTCTGTGTGGAAAGACCCTTTACACGAGCCAGCTTGATATAGTCTTTGTTTACTTCGTCAATCATGTAACGTCTGGTCCACAGTGCCCACCATGCGATGGAACCCATTGCCAAACATACGATCGGAAGAATACTGGAAGGTCCTACGTTTCTGGAAGAGTACATGGACGGGAGTCCCAACACTCGAGAACCGAAGATCAAAATCAACGAGTAGGATACCAGAGGCGGTACAGCGTTTACGAAGATGGTGTAGGCAGTACCGATGTGGTCAGCCAGCTTATCTTTACGCCGTGCCTGAAGGATACCGATTGATACACCGACTACTACCGAGATACCAACCGAAATCAAGCCCATTTTCATGGAAATCGCAAACTTGTCGCCGATTACCTTAACAACCGGAACACCGTTCTGAATTCGTCTGGATTCACCGAAATCAAATCTCAGCAAATCGCCGTAAAAACGAAACAGCTGCTGTGGTAATGGGTCAAGCAAACCTGCTGCTAATAACTGCTCCTGCTTCTGTTCTTCTGTAAATTTCATCAGCTGTTCTTCTGTGAAATAGTAGTCAGTAGGCAGCATTCTAAGCAACAGAAATACAATTGTTACAACAATAAGAACTGTTACCAGAGACTGTGCAAGTCTTTTAACTGTATACTTAAACATAAGCGCTCATTACTCCTTTGCGCCCGCAGCGTGCTCTGCTGCAAGAGCATCCGCCTGCTCTGTAGTATAGGCGTCTACAGAAGTTCTCCAATTCTTCATTTTTTCTTTCTGACAACCAAAGCGTCGCTTCTGCTCTGCCGGTGTTGCCAATGTTAAGTTGACCGTTCCGGCAATCGGTTGAAGCTGCCGCAATCGCGTTGGCTTTCTCCGCCGGTCTTTATCTCCTTTTGTGAGAGAAGAAACGGTCTTTGCTGTCGGGATGTTTCAGTGATTTCATTGATGCCCGAGCAATCTCGAAAATCATATCTGCAAAGCAGCTTTTGGGTTTGGCAGATCGGATTTTCCGAAACGGTGCAATCATCAGTGAAAGTACACTGAACAGGTTCTTCATTCCGTTCGCGCTGTCCAAAGCAATTCAGGAAAAGATACAAACATCGCAGAACCGTTTTTAAACCGTTCGCTTTTTTTGTTGTCTGTTTTGATTCCCTGTTGCCCCGGCACCGAATGTTGCGGGAATTTCGCCTTTGACAGGATAACTTTGAGAAAATCGGAACATTTTGTTTTTTAACAGCCATGTTCCTTATTTACAATCGGTTATTCCGTCCTCATTTATCCATCGCGCTTGTATAGTGAACAGCACCGCCGACAGATTCATACTTTCTCTTTGAATCGCCGGGGGAACCGCCGCCGCCGCCGCCACAGCCGGTCAGCAACAATGCCGAAGCCGTTGGCAGGGCAAGCGCCCTTGAGATTGTCTTCTCCATATACTTCCTCCTTCGCTTATAAGGTCCCTCCCCAGGAACCAAACCATTCGCATCTGCTGTCTAAGATTGATATTACGCGTATTCCAGCAGAGGTCCTTAACCCAACCGCTCGTGACTGCTCTCAATTCAATCAGAGTAGTTTGCGTAACGACTGTATTTAGGATAACAAATCTCGACGCATTTGTCAATATTATATACTAGTCTATATTTCCTGCAATTATTTGTGTACGATATAGACAATTTGAAAGGAAAAAGAGGAAATGACAACCTTTTTCTTTTTGTAAATTGTATCTTTTTTATAAAAATACAGGCACTTTCATGATAAATTGCACAAAATTCGTTCTGTTTAAAAGTTCCTTTCAAAAACTATTTGTAATTTTTTTGTTATATTTTTTTGAGCCTCAAATTTATTTTCGCCTTTTTGCCTATTTTCAACTGTCATATTTTATGTAATTTAACTTTATTTTTAATGCAAAAAAATTCTTCTGTTTTTTAATTTTCGTTATTTATTATAAATTAAACCCTGTTTTTTGTGCATATATTCTCTTTTTGCTGTCCTGTATTACAACTGCACTTTGCTAAAACAATGAAATTTATATCAAAAAGACAGGGAAGTTTTCTTTTTGACTTCACAGCTTTTTGTTTTTCAGCTCAAAACCGGAAATCAATTTTAAACTTCCCTGTCCTTATTCTTTAAAATTTCATTTCATCCTCGTCTGCTATCGAGAACTCATAAGTTGTCAGTCGGTCATAGCAGCGTCCTTTTTCCAAAATAACACTTGGGAAGGACGGATGCTGCATCGCATTGGGAAATGCCTGCGTTTCCAGACAGAAACCGTCGCGGTTATGATACATAACTCCGCCTTTGCCGCGAATGCTGCTGTTTTCCAAAAAGTTTCCGGCATACAGCTGCAAACCCGGCTGTTCTGTGGTGCATACCATCAAAATACCGCTTTCGGGCGTCCATGCCTTTGCAGCATAGGTTGCTTCTTCTAATAAAACATAATTATGGTCATATCCCGAACCGTTTTGCAGATGGATGTTTTCCTCGTTCCAATCTCTGCCGATTTCTTTCGGGGTTCTGAAATCCATAACCTTTGCTTCCGGCTCGTCTAAACCGACAATTCTTCCGGTCGGCAGACAATTTGCGTCATTTTCGGTAAATTCATCGGAAATAATCTTGAGAAGATGTCCTCCGACGCTGCCGCTGTCATGTCCGTTTAAATTAAAATAGGTATGGTTGGTCAGGTTCAGAGGGGTATCTCGGTCGGACATTCCTTTATACCAAATGTCCAGAACGCTTTTATCTCTGTCATTGAAGTACCCTTTCTTAGTAAAGTTCCAGGTATACTGAACGGATACCACAACATTTCCCGGATAACCGTCCTCTCCGTCCGGACTGAAGAGCGTAAAGCGAACCGAATTTTCCGAAGTAATACTTGCCTGCCACAGTCTGCGGTGAAAACCGTGAGAACCGCCGTGCAGGTGGTTTGGACCGTCATTACATTCCAGATGATAAACGGTTCCGTCTAAAGTAAATTCTCCTTTTTCGATACGGTTTGCCACTCTGCCGGGAACGCCGCCCAGACAAGCGGTCTGACGCTCATAATCCGCCGCATTGTCGCAGCCTAAAGCAATATCTCTCAGATTACCGTCGCGGTCATGTACCAGAATCGAAGTAACAGACGCTCCGTAATCGGTAATGCTGATGGATTCGCCTCCTTCATTGGTTATTGTGTATAAGCTAACCTCTCTTCCATCGCTGAGTGTGCCAAATGGTTTTTTTTCTACTGACATTGTCATTCCTCCGTTTTTTATTTTTATTATACTATACAATTATTTTTATTACAATCGGTAAACTAATGTATTTTTTGTATATTTCCAAAAATCTGTCCCAAGTAGGCGCAAAAAACACAAATAAGCTGCCAAAAACACGGCAACACACAGTCCCAAAGAAAGAACAGGGGAACAAAATACAGAATCTAATGCATAAGAAATCAGACGCACCCACAAACCGGACAGAACAGAGGCAAACAGCGGACGCAGCAGCCAGTTTTTCCATCGGATACAAAGCTCTGTTTCTTTTTTCAGCCACAAAACACAGCAGCCTGCTCCCAGCAGCGAAGAAAGCAGTTCTCCAAGTAAGAATCCTTCCATTCCCCACTTCATCGCTCCGCCAAGCAGCAGAGTGCAGATTAACCCTAACATACTTGCCGCTACGGTAAGAACCGAACATCGTTTTTGCATTCCAATACTTTCTAAAATACTTTCCGACACTGCATAATAAAATCCAAGCAAGGTAATCAGCGTTAAAATCGGCAGATGATTGCCGACCGAAGGATTGTGATAAAGCAACTCCCCCAACCTCTTTCCGAAAATTAACATCAGCGTCATGGAAGGAATTCCGATTAAACCGACAATATGCAGCGCCTTTGCCGCTTTTCTGCGTATCATAGTATCGTTTTCCAACGATTTGCCCGCAGAGAATCTGGGACTGAGTACCGTAATCAGCGGCGACAAAAAAGCGGAGGGCAGCATCAGCATCGGCATGGTCATACCGGAGATAATCCCAAACTGTTCCATCGCCGCAGAGCGGTTATTCCCCGACCGCATCAAAATTTGGGGAATCAGCACCATATTGGCAGAAGAAATCAACCTGCCAATCAAGGTGGAGAGAGAAACCGGAACCGCAACCGAAGCAATATCCTTTAAAATCTGAAGCTGTGTCACCTCGTCTTTTCCCTTCATTTTCCCTTTTCGGCGGTGATAGGTACACACCAGAAAGGACGCGCTGACAATTTCGCTGAAAATCATCCCGCAAACAATCATGGCTGCCGCCGCACCGTCGCTTAACTGCCGGTTTGCAGTCATTTGAAACAAAAAAATTGCCGCGCCGATTCGGCAGAGCATTTCCAGTGTTTCGGAAACGGTGGGAATCATTGTTTGACCTGTTCCGTAAAAAAACGCTTTATGTACATTTTCAAATCCGGTGAGAAACAAACAGGGGATGAGAAACAAAAGGGCAGAACGGGTTTGCGCATTTCCCAAAACGCGCTCTGCAAAAAATGTTCTGTTGCGGGCAAACGGAACCGCCAGCAAACAGAACAGACTTAAAAACAAAAACAGCGCCGTGCGAATCAAACGAATTACCGACCTGCCCTGTCCCAAAGCAGAATAGGAGGAAGCGATTCTTGAAACCGACAATGCCACCCCTGTCAATGTGCAGGAAAGAACCACATTGTAAGCAGACATTACCAGACCGTGAATCGCTATCGCCTGCGCGCCGGCAAATCTTCCCAATAAAATACGATAAACAAAGCCCAACAGTTCCAAAATCACCGAAGAAGAGCTGAGCAGCAGACAATGATAAAAAATACTGTTTTTATTCCATTTCAATCAAATCCCCCCTGCTAAAAGAATATGATTGGCATTAAAGAAAAATCACCGCAAGAGCGCTGTATAAAGTTTGGATAAAGCAAAAAACGCCTTGTACGGCAGGATTGTCTGCCATGCAAAGCGTTCGGTTGATTGTTCTTTTATTCTGCCCGTCGGAAAATCTTTTTGCGCAGCACATAGCGATACGCCATAATGATTTTGGAAAGAGCAATATCGTACACGAAAAACACAACATTTCCCAAAGCCAACAGCACAAGCAAACTGTATTTTCCCAAAGGTCCGACCTCTTCCAAAATGTCCTGAATTCCGAACAGGTAGATGATAACCAGATAGTTTGCGACCATCGCAATATTAAAAACAGAAAACTTGGTAAGATATTCCATCAGGCGGCTGCGCATCCGCTCCAACTTTCCCTTTAAGATTGGGTAAAAGCCGAAAAATCCGACGAACAGCATCGCCGCTTCCTTATCCGGACAGATAAACAAAGAAAGGAAGCCGACTGCCGCATACACCATCCATGCTGTTGAGTAACCGTTCTCAATAACCACCACAATCAGCACCATTCCTGCCAAAGCCGGCATGGTATAGGTTGCGATGGGAATGATTGTCAGAAGCATCAGCAGCAGGCACAGCGCCGAGGCAATTCCTCCCATCGCCACCTGCGTACTTTTCTTAATCAAAAAACCACTTCCTAATTGATATTCAAAGGAAAATCAGCAACAGCTGATTAAATCCCCGCCTGTACACTCACAGCAGCAGTCCGCGCAGATTAAACCGGAACACATATCGCATCCGCTGCACCCTCCCGGTTGAACGGTACGGTAATCCGAATATCCGCTGCCTGCCGGTCTGCCGGTATTTCGCTGCCACATCAGCTGATTTAAAGCGTTTTGATACTCCGCATTGGTCGGATTCATCTGGGTTGCCCTTGCATAATAGCTGTATGCCTGGTCCAGCCAGCCCCGAACATAAAAGACCCGTCCGCGCAGGTAATACCACTCCGCATCCCGACGAGCCTGCGGGATTCCTTCCAGAAGTTCTTCCGCATCGCTGATTCTGTTAGAATTCAGCAGCTGACGAATGTCCGAAAACTGGGACGCGCCCTGACTGCGGTAGCCCTGATAGCTCGTATTGTACTGCCCGGAGCCGTACCCCTGACCCGAGCCGTAGCTTTGGCTTTGCTGTTTTCTCTGGCGTTGAATCTGGTCATAGGCTTCGTTGATTTCCTTCATCTTTTCCTGAGCCAGGTCCGCCAGAGGATTGTTTGCATAGTTGTCGGGGTGGTATTTTCTCGCCAGTTCCCTGTATGCGTTTTTTATCTGCTCGTCTGTGGCGCTTGGTGAAACGCCCAACACCTGATATGGATCTGTCATTCTTCTTTCCTCTCTTTTGCTCTAATCTTGATTTTCCCGCAGACGCTTTGTAATAATGGTGTCTATTGTCTGCTTCAGTCCCAAATCCAGTACATTTTCCAGCACTGTGTCTAAGGAACGAATCCCCAAAAGGTCATATGCCTTCCTCATTTCGGCAATGGTCAGGTACAAGGTTCCTCTTGCCTGCCGGTACCTGTCAGCAATATCGGAATCCGGATGTTCCATATTCTCCCGAACAAAGGGATTATATCTGTGTTTCTGTTCGTCCTCCTGCCAATCGTCCAACGCATCTGCCAGATAGACCCAGCGTCCCATCAGATACCCTAATCGCTGCAAGGCGCGAATCCGCAGAGGATCATCGGACAGTGAGGCAAACACCTCCCCCATCACGCAGGCTGTCGGCTCTGCCGCTCTGTCCACACTGGAGCAGCCACTTTGCTCCAGCTGCCGCTGCCGTTCCATCTGTTCGGCAATTTTTTGAGCAAGCTGCGGACATCGTTCGGCGGCTTTTCGATAATCCCTTTTTGCAAAAGGAAAAATCATCCGTACCGCCGCGCGCTTCCAAAAGCCTTCGTCATACAAATCGTCTTCCAGTTTATGATAGGTCAGCATTACGGCAACATCGCAGCACAGCTCCATACTTCGATTGCTTTGGCAGCAGGTACGCTTTTGAAAAGGATGCACCATACAGCGCTGTTTACAGAAATGAATCTGTTTTTCTTCGAGCGCCATATCCAAAACTGCCAAAAAAACGAAATCATAATTTAAGGTCATCCGCGAAAAGAAGCCGTACCGCTGAGCAAGCTGTTTGCACAATCCGCAATAAATGCCCTGGTACGCCTCCCATTCCTTTACCTTTAATTCCGCTTTGACCGGCTCAATATATCCAAACACAACCGTGTCCCCCTGCCCTGCCGAAGATTCTCCTTTTATTTTACAATACTCCCGACACAATTTCTTGAACAACCGGTAAACTTTTCCCTCATGTTTTCGTAATATCAAAAATAAAGATAGAAAAACAGCCTTTCTTTCTTCCTAAATACGGGTTGTCCGCACATTTTCCGAAAAATTTCTTGTGAAGAAAGAAAAAATCTGCTATACTGCTATTGATTGCCTGCTTTATTTCTCCGATTTGAGCAATAAAGCAAAATCGGGTGTTTTTTAACAGATGGGAGGAATTTTTTTGCTGAACTTATTGATGATAGCTGTGGGACTTTCTATGGACGCGTTCGCCGTTTCGATGACAAACGGGATGTGTACTGCCCGCAGCGGCAACAAAAAACAATTTTTTTCAAAAGCTTTGCTGTGGTCGGTGATGTTCGGGCTGTTTCAGGGACTGATGCCCGTATTAGGGTATTTTCTCGGAAAAACCTTTTCCTCGTTTATTAGTTCGGTTGACCACTGGATTGCCTTTTTACTGCTTGCCTTCATCGGCGGAAAAATGATCTGGGAGGCTGTCCACCCCGACGAAGAAAACTGTCGGGTTTCCCTGCGCTTTTCTTCAATTGTCACACAGGCTGTTGCTACCAGCATCGACGCTCTGGCAGTAGGAATCAGCTTTGCCCTGTTGGGAAGCGATATTCTCTTTTCCGCTGCGGTTATTGCCGTTACCACTTTGATTTTCTGTATTGTGGGCGCATATCTCGGCAAAGCCTTCGGATCGCTGTTAAACAGCAAAGCGGAAATTTTCGGCGGTGTTATCCTGATTTTAATCGGTATCAAAATCCTGCTGGAACATACTCTGCTTGCATAAAGCAATCTGCACAAAAGCTCCTGCCGTCCAAAGGCGACAGGAGCTTTTTTCTGTCTGTTTTTCTGCCGGTTCCTTGGCTTAAAGGGCAGAAAGCGATTCTGTTGTCGGCTCGGATTTTAACCGCAGCACTGCGCTGATCGGGTAATGATCGGAGGGATATGCCCCGTCATAGCAGGTGGTATCGACCGAAGCCTTTACTACCTCAAAATCTTCGGAAACAAAGATATAATCAATCGGTTTAAATTTTTGCTTTACCTTTCCTTTAAAGCCGTGGTAGGTGTTGCCGATAATTTGGTCTAAAAAGCCATAAATATCCTGCAAACGCACATCCTGATAGCCGGAAAGATTTTCCCGCATCATTTTAACCGCTTTACTGTTGGGGCTTGCGTTAAAATCGCCCATTACAATCGTGGGCAACGGGTCATATTGGTTAAACCGATGAATCTGCTCTAAAATCATCCTTGCTCCGAAAGTCCTTGCCAATGGACTGATATGGTCAAAATGCGTGTTAAAAACGCGCATCCGTCTGCCGCTTTTTTTCAGCTTTACCTCCGCTACGGTGCAGATTCTCGGATAAAAGGACAAATGTGAACGGCTGGGTCTGTCCGGGCGCTTGGAAAGCCAAAAGGTATCGCAGCTGAAAATTTCAACATCATCATTTTTAATAATAATATCGGAATGTTCGTCGTTATTGGGATTTTTTCCCTTCAGCCGTCCCAGACCGAAGATGCTGTATCCGTCCAAAAGGTCCTTGAAATCCTGCCGCATCTTCGGCAAAAATTCCTGAACCCCGATAATTGCGGCATTGGATTCGGAAATCAGCTTTGCGGCAAGCTCTTTGCGGGTTTCCCAACGGTTTTTGCGCTGCGGACCGAAATCTCTGCGCAGATTAAAAGAAACAACCTTAATGACATCGTCCTGTGCCATTGAAGAAGCCATTGGTATCATACTCCTTTCTTTTCCCTCGGCGTTTCATGCCAAGCCGGAAACGTTGACAAAGGATTCTGTCTTTATTATAGCACAAATCCTCAAATTGGGAAGTGGTATTTTTTACTTTCCTACAAATTTCATATTTTTTTAAAAAACTTTTTGGTAGGATTGCTGTTATTTGCCCGGACTGCTATAATAAACTCAAACTCTTTTATTTTTGGATTTTTCCAGAGGAGGTCATCTGTTGTGTTTCTGTTTTTGATTTTACTTATTTTGCTGCCTGCAATCGGAATTGTACGCATGGTTTCCTTAAAAACATATCGTCGGCATAAAACTGTTTTTCTTTTATTGATTGCCCTGCTTTTCTGTTCTGTATTGCTGTTATTTTTTTGCTATCTTCTTTTTTATCATACGGCTTTGATTTTTCCGTTTCTTTCTGTTTTATCCGCCGTATTTTTTATCTTGTTCGGTTTGCTGATTGGATTTCCCGGATTTTATCATATTTGTTCCTTGATTCGCTGCAAAACCGTTGTTCCTGCAAAATATTTAGGTTATCGCTCCGGTTTCGGAGGAAAGGGAAGCTGTCTTTCTTTCCCTGTTTTTGAATATAACTATAACGGACAGCACTACTGTGTACAAAGCAAACACAGTGAACCGTACCGCCTACTGAAAAACAAGCGAGAAGGAGAGCTGTATCCTGTCTACCTTGATAAAAATCACCCGAAAAATTTTCTGCTGCAAAGAAGAATTTCCTGCACAGACGTCATTTCTCTGCTGCTTGGTATTCTGCTTTGCTTCGGTTTCCTTTTATAACACTATGAAACAGCATCTTGTGAAAAAGCAACGGCAGCTGCATATTCATCCGCAATCTGCCGAAAAAGCGGAGATGCAATTCTTCCGCCGTATTCTCCGCCCTCAATCAAAACAACAACCGCATATTTCGGCTGTTGTTTCGGAAAAAATCCCGCAAACCATGCGTGTACAACTTCTTCCCCGTTTTCATCATACATTCCGGTCTGCGCTGAAGCGGTTTTCCCTCCGGCTCCCCCTTGCTGCGGTTTTGCCATTGTCGCGCTGCCCTGTTCTACCACGCCGACCATTCCCTTTTTTAAAACGGCTGCGGTATATTCTGAAAAGACCCGAATCGGAGCCTGTTGTGGGAAATAATCTGTTGTTTTTCCATCCCGTGTTGTGCCAAGCACTAATTTAGGCTGAAACGATACTCCCTTGTTTGCTATTGCTGAAACCATTGAAGCAACCTGAATCGGGGTCGCTGTCAGTTTTCCCTGACCAAAGGAAAAATTTGCCAGTTCGTGGGGACTGTTTAAATCCGATAAACTCGGCAAAGTACCTGCCTCGGAAACAATTCCTGGGGCAAGAATCGTTTCTTTGCCGAATCCCAGCGCTTTTGCCATCCCTAAAATGGCTTCTCCCCCTGCTTTCTGCCCCAATCGGATAAAATAAGGGTTGCAGGATTGTTCGATTGCCCGCTGCAAGTCGGTTTGGCGGTGTCCCGCCCGATGATGGCAGTAAAAGATTCTGCCCGCCACAGTGGTTCCTCCCACACAGTCAATCGAAAAGTCCGGCGAGATTCCCTGTTCCAATGCGGCGGCAGCTACTGCCAGCTTAAAGCTCGAACCCACACAATACGGAAGCAACGCCCTGTTAATCAACGGTTTTCTTTCGTCATTCATCGCCTTTTCCAGATAATATGGGTCATAGGAAGGAAAGCTCGCGCAGGCTCTTAATTCCCCGCTTTCAATATCGGTTACAACAATCGCCCCCTGTTCAATCTGACTGTTCCCGACCTTTTGCACAATTTCCTGCATGGTTTTGTCTATAGAAAGCACAACTCCCTCCGTCACCGGTCTTGCCGAGCCGGAAACTTCCATTGTTTCGCCTTCCACAGCCTGTCCGACCGCATTGACACGACAACGAACCTGTACCGTTTCTCCCGACTGCGCAAGCTGTTTGTCATACGCTTTTTCTATCCCGCAAACTCCTGTACCTTCTGCGTTCTGATAACCGAGCAGATGTACTGCAAGCTGTTGATTTGGGTCGGTGGGCAGTCTGGAGCTTACCGTGAAATTTTCTATATCCTTTGCATATACCTTTTCCTTTTGTTCCAACTTTAGGGTAAACGGCGTTCCCTGCGCCAGCAAATCCAACGCCTCTCTGCGGCTGTTTCCGGTAATCTGCTGCGCGCAGGCATCTGCCGCTTCCCGCGTAGGAGCAACAGCAATCAGCCGGTGCTGTTCGGTATCGGTAAGCGGGCGCAGATTTCTGTCATAAATTTTACCCCTTGTTTGGGTAATCTGCATGGAGTAAGAGCTTTGATTTGCCGCTGCCTGTTTTAAGTTTCCGTCCACACTTAAAGCGTACAAGCGAAAAATCAGTATCGTACAGCAGGCAATCGCAATACAAAACAAAGTCAATATCTTTTTTTCAAACTGTTCTTTCTGTTCCATTGTTTTTCCTTTCTTCTAAAATTATCGTTACCGTTATTATAGGAATATTTTTCTTCTTTTATCCGTTTCTCCGCTTTTCTTTGCGAAAGTGTAAATAAATTTTCATTCCTTCATTTTACCCTTTCCCTTTGAGAAAAAGTGTGATAAAATAAATTCAGTTTTTCAGACAACAGAAAGAAGGATTTTCTTATGGATATAAAATTGATTAACCTGCCGCTGTATTACGGCTGCGACAATCCCGGCACCCACCTTGCCCCGATGGAGTTTTCCAGGCAAAACATCGCTTCCCTTGCGGAGCGATGCGGAAACCGGATTGCCGGCATCAATATTTTGTCGGTTCCTCCAAAGCCGGAAAACCCGTATGAGGAGCCGACCATGAAATATTTAGAGCAGGTCACAGACTGCTGCGTGCAGCTTGCCGACGCAGTCAATGACGCGATGCAGGCGCAACAGTTCCCGCTTGTCATCGGCGGTGACCACTCTCTGGGAATCGGCTCGGTTGCAGGACTTTCCCGTTTTGTTTCTGCCGAACAGCTCAGCGTTATCTGGATTGACGCTCACACCGATATTAACACCAATGAAACTTCTGATTCCCACAATATTCACGGAATGCCGCTTTCTGCCTGTTTGGGCTTGGGTGATCCTCGGCTGTACCGTTCCATGAAAACAGATTCGCCCTTCCTTTTGCCACAGAATTTATTCTATATCGGTTCACGCAGCATCGACCCCGGCGAGAAAGAAATCCTGTCCAAATATCAAATTCGTGCTGTCAGAATGGCTGAAATCCGCGAAAAAGGAATCGAAGCCTGCTGCAAGGAGCTTTTGCAGTCGGTAAAGACCCCGTTTATTCATCTGAGCTTCGACGTTGACTTTATGGGCTCGGAAGAATATACCGCAACCGGTTTACCGATTCCCGACGGTCCTACCGTTGCTCAGACCCGTGTCGCATTAAAAACTCTCTTTTCCGACCCTCGCGTCTGCTCTGCCGACTTTGTGGAATACAGTCCTGTTCATGACCAAAATCAAAGCGGATTAACTGTCTGTATGGAATTATTTGAGGATATTTTCACCTCCCTTCATTCCCGATAAATCAAAAAATGCACAAAAAAACTCCCTGTTCATCAAAAACAGGGAGTTTTCTTATCTTTTAGCGATATACTGGTCATATGCGATGTGATATACAATCGCTGTGCGTTCGTCATGGCAGACAAACCAAACTTTTTCTATTCCTTCATTTTCATTTAAATAACTCATAATTGCATCAATTGCAATTTCTGCCGCGCGATTAACCGGAAAGTGGTACGCTCCCGTACTGACAGACGGAAACGCAATCGTTTTAATTCCGTACTTCTGAGCCAATGTTAAACACGAGATGTAACATTCTCTCAGCTTTTCTTCCTCCTGATTCTCTCCCCCTGTCCAAATCGGTCCGACCGTGTGGATTACATAACGCGCCTTTAAACGATAACCTTTGGTTATCCTTGCCTGTCCGGTCGGGCAGCCGCCCAAATTCTGACATTCCTGCGCAAGCTCGCTGCCTGCCGCGCGGTGGATTGCTCCGTCCACTCCTTTTCCGGGAATCAGTTCGGAATTTGCCGCATTGACAATCGCGTCGGTATCCATACAGGTAATATCCCCTGTAATAATTTCAAATTGACCCATATTAAAATCCCCTCCGGATTTTCCTATCGTTACTTTCCCTTATTATAAACTTTATTTTCCCTTTTTGCAACTCCGCTTTTCTTTCAGTACACAAGGAATGGTGGCATTTCCCGGTTTTAAACACAAGATTTTGTTTTCTGTTTTGGCTTTTTTCCCGTACTTTTCCGGTCGCTTTCCCGAAAAATCGACCCGGTCTTTCCCTGATCCGATATTCTTTGCAAAAAAAGGCAGCTCCGAAGAACTGCCTTTTTTAACAAAAAATTCATAATATTTTCAGCAAAATGTTTAACAGGTTGCTCCGCCCACCAGATGCAGGCTGGCACCGATAATCTGCTCTTTTCTCTTTAACAATTCGTCGCTCAACAACTGCTGCTGTACATTCTCAAATCCCAGGCGCTCAATCGTGTCGGAGAATCGTTCTCCGGTTTTTCCCTGTTCGCGGAACAGCAGAATTGCTTTTTCAATAATCTGCATTACCTCTTCTTCCGAAGTGAAAACAGGCTCTAACGGTCTGCCGTGCGCAAATTTTTTGCCCCAGCGTCCGCCGATATAAACACGGTATCCCGAAAGTCCGTCCGGCATCGCTTTGAACGGACAGCTCTGAATACAGCGTCCGCAGTTATTGCAGATGTCTTTATCAATTTTCAGCATACCGTCCTCTAATTTTGCTGCATGAACCGGACAAGTCTTTTCTACCTGGCAAACCTTACAGCCGCGGCACAGTTCTTCCCGGAAACCCGGAACGCGCTGTCCCACAATGCCCAAATCGTTTAAGTTTGGCTTTACACAGTTATTCGGACAGCCGCCAACCGCAATTTTAAACTTATGCGGCAGTTTTACATCGCTGTATCCTTTAAAGAAACGGTCATGAATCTTATTGGACAAATCGAAGGTATCAATCAAACCGTACTGGCAGGTTGTGCCTTTACAGGAAACAACCGGACGAACTTTGGAGCCGGTTCCCCCTGTTTCCAAACCGTATTCTGCCACAAAACTGCGCAGCGGTTCAATGTTGCTGTACGGAACGCCTTGAATTTCAACTGTCAGACGGGAGGTCATCGCAATTTCTCCGTTGCCAAACTTTTGCGCGGCTTCGGTGATTGCACGGTTTTCTTCGGCTGTAATCTTTCCGTTTCTGGTGATAATTCTTGCATTAAAGCAATCGGTTCCTTTATTGTGCAAAAATCCCCACGCTTTAACCCGTTTAATATCTTCTGCGCTGACCGTTACCTTTCCTGTTTGCGCCAGCATCTGATTAACTGCCAATCCGCCTTCCAAAACTTTGGTGTTGGTGTATCCGTATGCTCTCAGTCGATTTTGCAGCAGATAAGCGCGCTTTCCGCGGTTACAAATCAGCAGCAATTTTTCGTCCTTTGCAATTCCCTGCAATTCACCGGTTACTGTGGTCGGGTCCACATAAGGCGCGCCCTGAATGCTTGGAACTCTTGCTGTATCAATGAAGCGATAGTCCTCTGCCTGACCCTGCATAAACTCTGCGGGAGTCATGCTGTCCATGCGTCCTTCCATCTTGTTTATCAAAACGTTTACCGCTGTAACCAACGGATGAATTGCGGTAGAAAACGGAGGCGCATATGCCATGTCCATATTTTGAAGCTGAAAAACGGTAGCCTGCATTGTCAAAGCAACTACAGCTGCATCTACAACCTTGTCCACCGCTCCCGAACCAAGCACCTGAACGCCGAGCAGTTTTGCTGTAGTGCGGTCTGCAATCAGCTTGATAATAAAGGTAGAAGAATCGGGATAATAATGCGCTTTATCGTCCAGCGCCGCTACTGCCGAAATCACATCAAAGCCCTGCGCTTTTGCAGTCTGCTCGCTGAGTCCGGTGCGTCCGCAATTTAATTCCGGCAATTTTACCACCGCTGTTCCCAGTACACCAGGATAACTGCCTTCCTTTTGTCCCAATCTTTCCGCCAAAGTTCTGCCCTCCATATTGGCAGAAGAACCCATCGGGGACCATTCCCGTTTTCCGGTAATGCGGTTAAACACACTGACACAGTCTCCCGCCGCAGAAACATATGGCAGATTTGTCTTCATCTGAGCGTCTACTGCAATCGTTCCGTTCGGAAGCAGTTCTATTCCGCTGTCCTTTAAAAATGCGGTATTTGGACGGATTCCCAGCGACAAAACCACAACATCCGCTTTAAGCTGTTGACCCTGCGCCAAAACGCCCTGCGCCTTCCATTCTCCGGTAATAGCTTCCAGTTTTGTTTTGAGAAGAACACGGATTCCCTTTTTCTCCAGATGACGCTTTGCATAATCGGCAAGTTCAATGTCAAATCCGGGCATAATCTGCTCTGCCATATCAATCACAGTTACCGAAATTCCCAGCGAAGCCAGATTTTCTGCCGCTTCCAGTCCGATAAAACCTCCGCCTGCCACAACAGCTGTTTTTACCTCGTTCTGACGGAGATATTCTTTGAGTTCAATGGCGTCTTGCGGGGTTCTCATGGTAAACACACCCGGCAGAGAAACACCCTGAATCGGAGGAACAATCGCGCTTGCGCCGGTGGCAATAACGCACTCGTCATATTCATAGGTTTCTTCCATACCGGTACGCAGATTTTTTGCAATTACCTGTTTATTCTGCGGAAGAAGGGAAATCGCTTCCCGTTCGGTTAAAACCTTTGCTCCGGTTAATGCCGTAAACTTTGCGGGAGTATTGACAATCAGCTGTTCTTTGCTTTCGATTACCCCGCTGATATAATACGGCAGACCGCAGCCTGCGTAAGAAATATCCTTTCCTTTTGTTAAAACAGTAACGTCTGCTTCTGGGTTCATTCTTTTTAATTTTGCGGCTGTTTTTGTTCCGGCAGCCACACCGCCGATTACTAAAAACTTCATAAAAACCTCCGTTTCTTTTGCCTTTGTCTAAACCGTTTCTAATATGGGATTTTTCTTTTTCCCGTTCTTTTTTCATTATACACGTTTTTTTTCAAAAGTAAATAGAAGAAAAAAAGATAGCAAAATACATGGCATTTTGCTATCTAAACCACTAAATATTGTATATTTTACAAATCAAAACACAACAATTAGTTCTGCTTTACCTTTTCTTTTTGTTCTTTCCCGTTCGATTTTACGCTTCCCTTTAAAGCAGAAAAAAGCAGAATCAAACAAATTGTCATCAAAATATGAGAGATTCCCGCAATACCGGAAACAGCGGCGTCTGCCCCACGGCTCAATGACGGCTGAACAACCTGAATGACCCCTCTGACTGCAAACATCACCGCCATAAACGGAAGGGAGATATTGTACAGACGATAAAATGTTTTCCAATGTTTTTGCCCGGTTAAATCGGTAATTTGACTAAACAGAGCCAACAGCAAAAACAACAGCGTTCCCAACACAAACAGATGTACATGAACTAAAGATAAAGTTGTTTTTCCGCTAAAATCCATCATTTTGGTAAATTCCCGATAAAACACACCGGAAACCAGTGCCACGATGGCATAAACAGAAGAAAGGCGAATCAGTTTTGAACTTGTCATTTTATAAAACACTTCCCTTTATTATATTTGTTTGGAAAATCCTTTTCCGAACAATGTTCATTTTATCATTTTTCTTCATCTTGTCAAGTAAAATATCACTTCTGTCCTTTTATCTCCTCTTTTAACTTCTGTATCGACTGTTGAAAGCGTTTCTCCGAATGGAGAAAATACAGCTCTTCTTCCTTTTCCAACGCATCAACAAATAAAAGGAGAAGCTCATTTTCTGCCTGCTCTGCCCCCGGTTTCGGAGGAATATCCCGATATAGGTTTGTTTCTTTCCGAACCTGCTTTTTTGTTTCTGCCATCGTTTCCAATAAAGACAGCAGCCCTTCTCTGTCTTTTCGCGCTTCTGCCAATGAAAATTGAGCAGTAAATTCAGAAAGAAATCCAAGTTCAAACATTCGGGAAATCTGACTGCAAAGCTTTGCCCACCGATTTGCCTGTTTCTCGTTCTCTTCTTTTATCGCAATTTCCATCAGGCTCATCATGGTTTCCTGTACAACCATCGCTTCACGGTACAGCTTTCGTTCTAAAATTTCTTTTGCTTTTGGATAATTCCCTTGCTCTGTTTCCAAACAAGCCTGAAAATAAGGTTTATCCAACGGATTGTTCTCAATCTCTTCCAACAGCTCTTTTGCCTGTTCAAACTCCTTCCTCTTTAAATATCTCATAAAAACAGACGGAAAGATTTGCGCTCTCACTGCGCTGTCATCACTTTGCGCTGCCCGAAGGTACATTTGCTCTATTTGCTGTCGATATTCCTTCTCCTTTTCGGAATCCCTGCCCCAAAGCGCCAATCCGCCCTCCAATAACGGAGCCAAAACACTGATTAGTTTGTCGCTGTTCGGATATTCCTGTACCTTTTCCATTGCAAAGCGGTATCCCGATTCATAGTCATTTTTTTGCATCTGCTCGGCAGCTTCATTGGCAATCGCAGTAATTTCCAACGGGCTCGGTTCCTGCTCAAATCCCATCAATTCATTGAGGTCCGTTTTCAGCAGCCTTGCCAATGCAGGCAAGAGGGTAATATCAGGATAAGCCGCTGCCGTTTCCCATTTATGCACCGCCGAAGCGGACACTCCCAACGCGCTTGCTACCTGTTGCTGCGTCATCCCAAATTGTTTTCTTTTTTCCCGAATTATCCGGTTCATCTCCATTTTGTTTTCCTCCTATCCTTTTGCCTGTTATTATATCAGGATTCTGTAAAATCAACAATCGAATCCTGTTCCTTTTTTCGCCTGTTTTTATTAACTTGCAGTTGATTTTTGCTTGTCTGTTTTTTCTTTTCTTTGAAAGACAGTCTGTTTAGCAAAATCACATAAAATATTCCGATATTTATTTGTATTTTTCTACCGTTTTATCTGCAAAAACACAGAAAATTCAGTTGACTATTTGTCCTTTTCATACTATAATTGATATTGTTAAATAAATAACGTTAAATAAATCACAATAGATTTTATATAGGGGGAACAGAGAAATGGCAAACAAAACCGCTTCCGCTGTACAAAAAAACACTGTCATTGATAATGTAGAGGCTTTACAGGCTCGCATGAAAGAGATGAGAGAGGCGCAGAAAATCTTCGCTTCTTACACCCAGGAACAGGTAGATAAAATCTTTTTTGCAGCGGCAATGGCAGCCAACAAGGCAAGAATTCCTCTGGCAAAGCTCGCCGTACAGGAAACCGGCATGGGCATTGTAGAGGATAAGGTAATTAAAAATCATTATGCTTCCGAATACATTTACAACGCTTACCGTGACACCAAAACCTGCGGCGTTATCGAAGAAGATTCCGCTTACGGTATCAAAAAGATTGCAGAACCAATCGGACTGATTGCCGCCGTTATTCCGACAACCAACCCAACCTCCACCGCAATCTTTAAAACCTTGCTCTGCTTAAAAACCAGAAACGCAATCATCATCAGCCCACATCCGCGCGCAAAAGAATCCACCATCGCTGCCGCAAAGGTTGTTTATGAGGCTGCTGTGGCTGCCGGCGCTCCGAAAAATATCATCGGTTGGATTGATGTTCCAAGCCTTGAGCTGACCAACGAAGTTATGCGCGAATCCGATACCATTCTGGCAACAGGCGGTCCGGGCATGGTAAAAGCGGCTTACTCCTCCGGCAAACCTGCTTTGGGCGTAGGCGCCGGAAATACTCCGGTTATTATCGACGACACTGCCGACATCAAGATGGCTGTCAACTCGATTATCCATTCCAAAACCTTTGATAACGGTATGATTTGCGCTTCCGAACAGTCGGTAACGGTAGTCGGCGACATTTATGACGCTGTGAAAAAAGAATTTGAATACCGCGGCTGTTATTTCTTAAAAGGCGATGAAATTGACAAGGTTCGCCACACTATTTTAATCAACGGCGCGCTGAATGCAAAAATCGTCGGTCAGTCCGCTTACACAATTGCAAAAATGGCAGGCGTTTCTGTACCGGAAAGCACTAAAATCTTAATCGGTGAAGTGGAATCGGTGGATATTTCCGAAGAATTTGCTCATGAAAAGCTCTCCCCTGTTCTGGCTATGTACCGTGCAAAAGACTTTGACGAAGCGCTTGTAAAGGCTGAGCGCCTGGTAGAGGACGGCGGATACGGTCATACCGCTTCTCTGTATGTTCATCCGGCTCAGACCGAAAAAATCATGAAGCACGCAAATGCAATGAAGGCCTGCAGAATCATCATCAATACCCCGTCTTCCCACGGCGGAATCGGCGATCTTTATAACTTTAAAATGACACCTTCCCTGACACTGGGCTGCGGTTCCTGGGGCGGAAACTCGGTTTCCGAAAACGTTGGTGTAAAACATCTGCTGAATATCAAAACCGTTGCCGAACGGAGGGAAAATATGTTGTGGTTCAGAGCGCCTCAGAAAGTATACCTGAAAAAAGGCTGTATGCCGGTTGCCTTAGACGAGTTGGGTACTGTGATGAATAAAAAGAAATGCTTTATCGTTACCGACTCGTTCCTGTACAAAAACGGCTATGTAAAACCAATCGAAGATAAACTGGATCAGCTTGGTATCCAGCACACCTGCTTCTATGAAGTTGCTCCGGACCCGAATCTTTCCTCTGCAACTGCAGGCGCAAAAGCAATGAGCGCATTTGAACCGGATTGCATTATCGCGCTTGGCGGCGGTTCTGCGATGGACGCTGCAAAAATCATGTGGGTTCTGTACGAACATCCGGAAGTAAACTTCCTTGATTTGGCAATGCGCTTTATGGATATCCGCAAGAGAATTTACACCTTCCCTAAAATGGGTGAAAAAGCATACTTTGTTGCAATTCCAACCTCTTCCGGTACCGGTTCCGAGGTAACTCCTTTCGCTGTTATCACCGATGACGAAAGCGGTATCAAATACCCGCTTGCCGACTATGAGCTGCTGCCGAATATGGCAATCGTTGATGCAGACAATATGATGAATCAGCCAAAAGGATTAACCAGCGCTTCCGGTATCGACGTTCTCACCCACGCGTTGGAGGCCTACGCTTCAATTATGGCAACCGATTACACCGACGGTCTTGCTTTGAAAGCGATGAAAAATGTATTCGACTACCTGCCAAGCGCATATATCAACGGCGCAAACGACCCTCACGCACGCGAAAAGATGGCAGACGCTTCCTGCATGGCAGGTATGGCATTTGCAAACGCTTTCCTGGGCGTATGCCACTCGATGGCGCATAAACTCGGCGCATATCATCATCTGCCGCACGGCGTCGCAAACGCTTTGATGATTTCCCATGTTCTGCGCTTTAACGCTGCCGAAGTTCCTGCCAAGATGGGAACCTTCTCCCAGTATCAGTATCCTCATACCCTTTCCCGCTACGCCGAATGCGCTCACTTCTGCGGTATCTGCGGAAAAGATGACAACGAAACACTGGAACTGTTTATTCAGAAAATCGAACAGCTCAAAGAAACTGTCAGCATCAAAAAGACCATTCGCGACTACGGCGTTGACGAAACCTACTTCCTGGAAACATTAGACCAAATGGTAGAAGACGCGTTCGATGACCAGTGTACCGGCGCAAACCCAAGATACCCGCTGATGAGCGAAATCAAAGAAATGTACTTAAAAGCATACTACGGCAAATAAACAAAAACGGAGGGACTTAAGAACATGGAAGCAAATAAAACCGTTATCTTTACCAGACCTCATAAAACCATCTACGCAACCGATTCCCGGATTATTAAAGTGTTTGACAATCAGTACAAAAAATCTGATGTCTTAAACGAAGCGCGCAACGAAGCTTTGGTTGAGGAAAACAGCAATTTAAATATCCCGGGCATCGAATCGGTTTCCCGCTGTGAAGAGGGTTGGTGCCTTGTCAGAAACAAGGTGGAAGGCGTTACCTTAGCCCAACTGATGGAAGAACATCCCGAAAAACTGAATGAATATATGGAACAGTTCGTTGACCTTCAGCTGCAAATTCATCGTCAGCGTGTACCTGCCGTTAAAACCCTGCGTCATAAGCTCGGCGACCAGATTAACAGTTTAACACAGCTGGACGCAACCGCTCGCTATGAACTTTCTGCCCGTTTGGAAAGTATGCCGAAACACAAAAAGCTGTGCCACGGCGACTTTAACCCTACCAATGTTATTGTTGATAAAGAGGGTAAACTGTGGGTAATCGACTGGGCTCACGCAGCGCAGGGCAACGCTTCTGCCGATGCTGCCATGACCTACCTGCTGTTCTCTTTGGAAGACCCGCAGAAGGCAGAGCTATACCTCAAACTGTTCTGCAAAAAGGCAGATATTGCCCGTCAATATGTCAACCGCTGGCTGCCGATTGTTGCCGCCGCGCAGCTTACCAAGAAAAAAGAAGCTGAAGTTGATTTCCTGATGAAATGGATTGACGTTGCGGAATATCAATAATCAATAAAGAAGTTCGATAGGACAACAAAAGGAGGTCTTGCAAAAGCAAGACCTCCTTTTTGTTGTTTCTCAATATTTTATTTCATCGTATTATTGATTAAATTGATTGCCGCTTCTTCGGCATAAACGGCAGGGCACCACAAATCAGGCTCGAAGCCATAGCCTTCGGTAAAATAGTTTTCAGCAAAAACATGGATAGAATGTCCAAAATTAACAGGAATAAAGCTGTACGGAAGAGTAAGTGTAATTCCGTTAGAATCTCCCTGAAAACAACCCATCGTATTTTCTCCGATAATCAGCGTATTTTCCAAATTGTGCGCTATATCACAAAAACACTCGGAAGCAGACGCTGTATTCTTTCCGGTAAGTAAAATTAACAATTCTTCATTTTCGATAAATTGATCTCCCTCAGTATCAGAAACAGAACCACCCTCAATATTTTTTCCTCCTAACAGTCCTTCCTGTGTTTCTTTGCTGATATAATATCTGCTGTTTGGAACCGGTTCTTCAATCGGCCAAAGAGAAAGTTGGTAGAAATTAGACGATACTTTCTCTCCTCCGTATTCCTTCATCCACTTATAGGTAAGCGCCCCGTTCCCACCTCCATTTCGACGCAGGTCAACAATAGAAACCGGTTGCTTTTTTAATTGTTGAGCAGCTTCTAAAAATGCATTTGCCGATGAATCTCCCCCTTCATCAAATCCAAATTGATTCAAACAAGCGACCGGTATTCCGTCCTTTTCATATAATTGAAAGGTTTCTTCCCCTTTCTCAGCTTTTTGATATGGATCTGAAGTTATCTGCTGAGATTCTCCGTTTGTATAATGAATTGTAAGTGTTTTCTGTTTTGTTTGCATATTTCGATCTGTACCCAACAATATATCTTCAAAAGTAACCGGAGAATAAACTATCCTTCCCTCTCTTGTCAGTGAACGCTTAAACAACTCGTCCAAATTTTCATATCCATCTACCGAATCCACTATTTTTCCATCGGCTGTCCGATACCCTTGATCCGTCTTTTCCAATTCCAGTTCAGTATAAAAAAGCGGCATCGTAACCGGAGTTATCTTTTCTTTTCCGATTGAGAAATGAAGGTCTTGAATAAAGGATAGATTTTTCTTCAAAATTTCTTTATAAGCTGAAAATGTTACTTCTGGCATCTCTTTGCAATCCTTTTTGATTTTCTCTTTTGCCTGATTGAAAACAGAATCACCACCGAAATAAAAATATAAACCGTATCCTTCTTTGAGTTTTGCAAAAAGATAATCGGTATCCTGATTCAACTGTTCCAGTGTAATATCTCCGTAAGGAGATGCACTTCCTGTAATCTCTACTTGTTGCACATTTCTTGAAGAAAAGAAATCTCCGTAATTAACCTCCGGTTTCCGAATTTCTTGATGCTCTTGATTAACCTGTTGCATTAACTCGGTAAGTTCCTGCGACCACTTTCCTTTTAAATTACAGTTTTTCAATATCTGTTCCGATTCATTTTCTGCCGTTTCTTTTTCTTCTGTCTGCTGCTCTTGTTGCTCATTCTGTGGTAGTTCGTTGGAGGGAGTTTCTACCGGAGCGCACCCTACTGAAAGCAAGCAAAGTATCACTATCAACAAAAATTTTGTTTTATTCTCCATTTTTATCCTCCTTATCTACTTTATATTTTTTCTTATTGCATATTGTTGATTAAATTGGTTGCTGCCTGTTCTGCCTCTTCTGCCGGAACCCATATGTCGGGGTAAAAACCGCGGAGTTCTTCAAAATTGTCACCGGTTGGGATATAAAATTGCCATGTTGCACAAGCAACTAACATCTTACTGTTTGGAAGTTGATTTGAAATACCTCCTCCATACATTCCACCATTGGTATTTTCTCCGATTATCACTGTATTTTCTAAATTATATAACATATCAACCAAACATTCTGCTGCTGATACCGTATATTTACCGGTTAAAACAATCAGCAGATTTTCGTTTTCAACCCATTTTCTGTGTTCCGCCTCTCGCTGAATCCCGTTCCACGCGTCCATAATTGCAATACTTCCCGGAAGTTTTTCTCCGGAATAACGCTGAGCAAATGTTCCGGCTACTCCAATATCCCCTCCACCGTTGGAACGCAAATCCAAAACCGAAACCGGAGATTCTTTCAGTACTTCAATCGACTCGTTTAACTTTCTCTGACCTTGCGGACTGAATTGATCCATTTTTAAAACAGGGATTCCTCCGTTTTCTTTTAATTCATATGGATTTTCCCGATTGATTTCTTCGTATAACCGAAACGGTTCCGCTTTTAAAGTTTGTTTCGTTCCGTCTTGATAACAAACGGTTAATTCTTTATCTGTTTGATATTCCTGTTGGTTGTAGGTCTTTTGATAATCTTCACACTTTTGAAGTATGACCGGATAGTACACTAAATTCCCATCTGCCGAAACAGAACGCTTCATCAGCTCATCCAACTTATCATACCCTTCAATCGACTGAACCTTTTTTCCGTCGGTTGTCTGATAACCCTCCTTTGTTTTTATAAAGGCTGTTTCCCGATAGAAAAACGGATATGTATTGGCTGCCGGATATTTTTGATTGAGAGAAAAATGGGCATCCTGAATAAAGGTCAAATTTTTCAGTAAACTTTGTTCCAATACCTCTCCCGTTTTGCTTTCAGATGACCGACATTCTTTTATTACAGCTTCTTTCGCTTTTCCAAATACCTCATCCCCGCCAAAATAATCATACAACGCGTAAGAATCGTGCAGAAAGTCGAACAAATAATCAATATCCTCTTGCATTTCTTCCCATGTTAAACTTTTTTGCGAATCAAATTTTTCTTCGCTTATATTAAACTGACTGTTGTATGGATCAAATCGAATACTTTCTGTTGGTTTGCGAAGATATTTCTGAAAATCAATATCGTGGTTTTTTATTTCCTGATGCTCTGCGTTCACCTCAGCCAGCAGTTCTTCCATTGTCGGCTGAGGGATTGTCGAACAGCCTGAAAAGGACAACAAAGCTAACACCAAAACCGCAGAAATAATTTGTTTTGCTCTCATTGTTATCATCTCAATTCATGTTATATTTTTTATTTCATATTGTTGATTAAATTGATTGCCGCTTCTTCTGCCTCTCCTGCCGGAACCCAAATGTCGGGGTAAAATCCACGAAGTTCTTCAAAATAATCGTTTTCTTCCGGTAAAATGCAGAGCCTTCCGTCTGCTCCAATGTTTACTTCACATACGCTGTTCGGCAAATATATTGTACTTAATGAACCGATTAAAGCTCCTCTGGTGTTCTCTCCGACAATCAAAATATTTTCTAAATTATAGGCATAATCTAAAAACAACTCTGAAGCCGAACCGGAACTTTTCCCGACAAGGATAATCAAAAGATTATCATTCTGTACCCAATTATCCTTTCTGGTATTCTCCCTTTTACCGGATTTCGTATCAATCACATACCGATTGCTTGGAACGGTATTGCTGCTGTATTCATTCAGCCATTTGGGCACCAGTTGTGGACTTCCGCCGCCATTGGAGCGCAAATCCAAAATTGCAACCGATTCGTCCTTTAATTTTGTTGCCCCTTCCAAAATTTCTTCGGCATAATCTGCAGCAAATTGATTAAACTGAAAAACAGGAATATTTTCGTTTTTATAAAATTCTGTAATCTGATTATTTTCCGAGTTTTCCAAATCAAACTCTGTATAAACCTGATATGGTTCCGCTGTCAATTCCTGTTCTTTTCCATTAGTATAATGAACGGTCAATGTTTCATTGCAATTTTGCGGAGATTGTAATGCTTTCTCAAACTCGCAATCCTTTAATAAAACCGGATAATAAACTATGCTCCCCTTTGGTGAAACAGAACGCTTCATCAGTTCGTCCAAATTGTCATATCTTTCGACCGACTGAACCTTTTTTCCGTCCGTTGTTTGATAGCCATTTTCTGTTTTTATAAAAGCTACCTCACGAAAGAAAAACGGGATTTTTGTTGGATTTGAATTTTCCATATTGATTTTAAAGTGCCCATCTTCAATAAATTTCAGATTCTCCAACAAAATCTTTTCCAAATCGGCAGCTGTCAGCGTTTCCTTTGTTTGCAGCTCTTGCTTTATTTTTTCTTCTGCCGTATCAAACACTTTCGCCCCGCCAAAGTATTCATACGGACCGTAGCAGTCATGAAACGCATCGAACAGAAAATTTACATCTTCTATTGCCTGCTGTTGTGTCAAAATTTTTTCAGGGTTATACTCCTCTGCATTTTCCGATTTATTATAATAGGACTTTCTTTCTTCATAATCTACAAGCTCTCCTATATACTGTGAAGCATTTAAATTCCCCTTTTCTACCTTTTGATGCTCCGCGTTCACCTCAGCCAGTAGTTCTTCCATTGTTGGTTGAGGTACAGTTGAACAACCTGAAAAGGACAGCAGAGTTAAAACCAAAATTGTAGAAGCAATTTGTTTTCCTCTCATTGTTATCATCTCAATTCACCTTATATTTTTTCTTATTGCATATTTTGGATTAAATTGATTGCTGCTTGCTCTGCCTCCTCTGCGGGAACCCAAATATCGGGATAGAAACCTCTCAATTCTTCAAAATTACAGTTCTCGGGAAAGACACTCAAAGTTCCCTCTCCAATATTCACTCGACATTGACTGTTTGGCAGATACATTTCACCTGCACCAGAACGCAAAGCTCCGTTTGTATTTTCTCCTATAAATAATACATTCTCCAAATTATGGGAACAATCAATGAAAATTTCCGAGGCTGACGCAGTGTATTTTCCCATAAGAATAATTAAAAAATTGTCTCTTTCAATCCATCTGTCACGACTGCTATACAACCGTTCTCCTGAACAGGTATTGATCGAAGTTGTATTAGCGGGAACCGTTTGTCCGACATATTCGTTCAACCACATTTCAACAATCTTTCCATCTCCTCCAGCATTGGAACGCAAATCCAAAATTATAACCGGTTCGTCCTTTAATTTTGTTGCCCCTTCCAAAGTTTCTTCTGTTTTTTCTTTCTTAAAGGAATTTATTTGAAATACAGGAATATTTCCGTTTTTATAAAATTCTGTAATCTGATTATTTTTCGGATTCTCCAAATCAACTTCTGTATAAATCCGGTACGGCTCCGCTGTCAATTCCTGTACTTTTCCATTGGTATAATGAACGGTCAGTACCTCATCGCAATTTTGAGAAGATTTTAACGCTTTCCAAAAATCGCAATCCTTTAGCAGAACCGGATAATAAACCAGTTCTCCATCTGGTGAAATAGAACGCTTCATCAATTCGTCCAAATTGTCATACCCTTCAATCGACTGAACCTTTTTTCCATCAGTTGTTTGATAGCCATTTTCTGTTTTTATAAAAGCTACCTCACGAAAGAAAAACGGGATTTTTGTTGGATTTGAATTTTCCATATTGATTTTAAAGTGCCCATCTTCAATAAATTTCAGATTCTCCAACAAAATCTTTTCTAAATCGGCAGCTGTTAGTGTTTCCTTTGTTTGTAACTCTTTCTTTATTTTTTCTTCTGCGATATCAAATACTTTTGCTCCACCAAAGTATTCATACGGACCGTAGCAGTCATGAAAAGCGTCGAACAAAAAACTCACATCTTCTATTGCCTGCTGTTGCGTTAAAGATTTATCAGGATCATACGCCCCGTTTTTCTGTTTGTATTTATCTATTTCTTCTTGTTTAGGATTTTCTTTCATATGCGGAGAAAAATCAACAACTTTTGCTTTTATCGCTTGATGCTCCGCGTTCACCTCAGCCAGCAGTTCTTCCATTGTCGGCTGAGGGATTGAAGCATCAGAAGAACATGATGTAAAAGTAACTAAAACTGCTAACAGTAATGCTATTGTTTTCCTTTTCATTTTAATTTCTCCCTTTTATTTTGTTACAAAACACTGATATTAAAACTCATTATATCATCTTAAATAAAGAAAGAACATAGCATATCACGCAATTTTTTGTGCGTAATGTGCTATGTTCTACAAAATTTTATCCTAAAAGGAGTGTTTTCTTTTATGAAAAAAATCGTGTCAGTTTTATTATCCGCCCTGATGTGCGCCGTTGTGTTGGTTTCTGTTCCCACCGTTTTTGCCGACAGTGAAAACAGCGTTACCGCAATTAACGATGAGGTTCCGCCGAAAAGCAGCGATACACTGCCGGGTATTGGCGGTGAAATTTAAACTTTAATATCAAAAAAATCCTTTAGATTTTGGGCAGCCAATCTGATATTTTTTTCATCACGAAGCACGGTATAAATACAGTGCGCCTGATAAAAATTTTGTTTGCTTTCTTCCATCTTTCCCTGAGCATAAAGCGAATGGGCAAGAATGGTGAGAAATCCTCCCAGATAACCGGAATACCTTTCCCGAATGGAAAGTTCCAGCCCCATATTGGCAATTTCAATCGCCTCTTTATGCCGTTCTTCCATACACAAAATACGGGAATAGTTGTATTCCACCAAAATCAAGAGCAGGTTTCTTTCCTTTTGATCCACCAGATTCTTTTTCATGTATTTCAGCAGTTGATAGTACATATCGACTGCTGTTTTATTTTTCCCTAAGTTGAAATAAATCCCTGCGATACAATTAATCAGCTTTAATTCTTCAACGGTGTAAAAATGCCCCTCCACTTCCTCCGCATTAAATTTTGGAATGGTTATTCGGATTGCCCGCATCAGCATTTCCAATTTCTCCTCATCGGAATAGGGACAGATGATTCCGCCCTCCCGCTTTCCTAAAATCGCCCGTGACCTTAAAATAAACTGTGCAACAAAGCGGTTTTTGGGCGGAGCAATCTCTTCCAGGCGTTCCAGCGCAGCTAAACCCTCTTCCGAATTATTATAAATATTGTGTGCGGAAATTTCTGATTTCAGATTGGAAATTTCCAGCTCTGCTTTATCAATCGGCATAAAGTATGGGTCCAGCGGCAAGCTCAATCGCTCTAAAATTGCCTTTAAATTGTCATGCGAAGGGATTACCTCTCCGTTCTCAATTCTGGAAAGGGTGGACGGCTCCATAAAATCGTCACACAGCTTTTCCTGTGAACATTTCTGTTCTTTTCTCCGCTCTTTGATTATCTGACCGATAAACAGCTCCTGCATATTTTTTCCTCCTTCTGCTCTGCGGGATATTTTTATTATATCATATATCATAAAATTATTCAATTAAATTCTTTTTATTTTATATATATTGTACGGTTTTGAGCTGTTTTTTCATTTTTAATATTTATTGATTGGGCTGTTCGGCTCCTCAAAATATTTCTTCAGCTTTTCCAACGCTTTCTTTTCAATACGGGATACATACGAGCGGGAAATGTCCATCTTTTTTGCCACCTCTCGCTGCGGCAACGGTCGCATATTGTACAAACCGTAACGATAGGCTAAAATTTTTTGCTCCCTGGGTTCCAACTGATTTTCAATAAAATGATACAGTTTTTTAGACTGAATACTTAAATCAATCTGTTCCAAAATATTTTCATCATCCTGAACAATATCCATCAGCGTAATTGAGTTTCCGTCCTTATCAATATCAATCGGGTCGCTGATGGAAACATCCTGCATCGACTTTCTTTTTTGTCGAAAGTGCATTAAAATTTCGTTTTCAATACAGCGGCTTGCATAGGTTGCAAATTTTGTTCCCTTTTCACTGTTAAAGCTGCTTGCCGCCTTAATCAAACCGATTGTACCGATTGAAATTAAATCTTCCTGGTCCCGATAGCTGGAATAATACTTTTTGATAATGTGCGCTACCAGGCGCAGGTTGTGCTCAATCAGTTCGTTTTTCGCCTCTGTATCTCCCTGTTCTATCCGTTTCAGGCACTCCTGCTCCTCCTCTTTGGAAAGCGGCTTTGGAAAAGAACCGCTTCCCGTCACATGAAGCGCAAGATACAACATATTGCACAACGCCACCAAAACCATCGCTGAATACATAACCGATTCCTCCTACAACTTTCTTGTTTTATAGATATGCTGTTTAAAGCGCGGTTTTGTTTGTCCACTGTTTTTTCTCTGCAATAATCCTGTTTTTGTTTGTTATCGGGTTTATTTTGCCAAAAATTCACAATTTTTTTATTGACAAATTTCGGATTTCAAGATACTGTAATGGTATCCAAACTCCGTCTTTTTCCCTTTCACGAAAGGAGGCTTTCTCATGAAAAAAGAAATTCCCGCTTACAACGGAACTTTGCGCAGCCATTCTTTAAATGTGCCCTCCTGCATTTATGAATGCAGCGGAATCTGCGTTTTCGGCAGGAGGATTAAGTCACTTGTTTTTTCCACCGATGTGGCTATTATCAAAAATATCAACACCGACGCAGTGATTGCCGTTTATCCCTTTACCCCGCAGCCGCAAATTTCCCAGGCAATTATTTCTGTTTCGGATGTGCCTGTTTTTGTGGGAGTAGGCGGAGGACTGACCTCCGGCGAGCGCTCTGTTCGTCTGGCAACCGTTGCGGAAAATCAGGGCGCATTCGGTGTTGTTGTCAATGCGCCGATTCCCTCACAGGTGATTACCGCCATCAAAAACTGTGTCGAAATTCCGGTGATTGCGACCATCGTTTCTGCCAACCAGGACATTGAAGAGCGGCTGGCTGCCGGAGCGGATATTTTAAATGTTTCCGCCGCTGCCAAAACTCCGCAAGTTGTTGCAAAAATTCGGGACAAGCACCCTAACATTCCGATTATTGCAACCGGAGGTCCCACCGACCAAACGATTCTTGCAACCATTCAGGCAGGCGCGAATGCCGTCACCTATACTCCGCCCTCTACCGGCGAGCTGTTTGCCCAAACCATGCAGCGTTACCGCGAAACCATCTAAGCGCAAAAAAAGAGGAACAGATTATCGCTCTGTTCCTCTTTTCCTATTTTTACAAGATTCCCCTGCCCTGCAACATTCCCAGAATCACGCAGACAACTATCGCAACGCCGCACACTCCGATTAAAATATCAATATATTTTACTGGAACCGATTTAAAATTATCATAAAAATTTTCTTTTATATTCTTCTGCGATTTTTCTTGTTGTTTTTTCTCCAGTTCCTGTTCGCGTTTTTCCAGTTCTTTTTCTCGTTCTTTTAAAATTTCTTCCCTTTGGGATAATTCTTTTTCGTCCATTTTTTTCCTTCTTTATCATTTCATTGATGAAAAAGCAAAAGCAACACGAGCCTTTTCCCGTGTTGCTTCTACCCTAAGTATTACTCGGCAAAAATAATACTGATTGCTTATTTTTTCGCCAGATATTTCCGTAAATCCAAAGCAACTGCAACGATGATAACCAAGCCCTGTACAATGAAGGTGTATGCCGGGTCAACACCGAGGAACTGCAAGCAGATTTTCAAAATTTCAAATACCAGTACACCGATTAAAACGCCGCTGATTTTACCGACACCGCCGTTGGTGGAAACGCCGCCGATAGTACAAGCTGCGATTGCTTCCAACTCATAACCGAAACCGGTTGCTGTGGATGCGCCGCCCGCTTTTGCGCCAAGCAGGAAGCCGCCCAGAGCGTACAGGATAGCAGCCAGCATATAGATGCGAATCAAGGTTGCCGCAACATTGACACCCGCAACTTCTGCTGCGCTTTCGTTTCCACCGATTGCGTACATATATTTGCCGTGACGGGTTTTATTGTAGAGGAACCACATAAACACGCCTACCACCAGCGCAAAGATTGCCAGATACGGGATTGCCCACTGCTGACCGTTTGTTGTAAACGGCAGAGGAATTTCGCCGGTAGCCATCTTGCTATAACTTGGTTTGTAACCGCCCATCGGCTGGTTTTTGGTAATAACGCTGCACAAACCGTAAACGATGGTTTGCATACCCAGAGTTGCGATAAACGGCGGAACCTTTAAGAATGCGATAACGCAGCCGTTGATAATACCGAATACTGCGCAAATCAGCAGAACCGCAATCAGACCACCGACAACCGGGATATCCGGCAGCCACGGAAGCATACGGCTTGCATAGTCAACACGCTGAAGCATCAGCGCTGCCAGACAAGCGGAAAGACCTACCATGCGTCCTGCGGAAAGGTCGGTACCCTTTGTAATCAAACAGCCCGATACACCGCACGCGATGATGAAACGCGGTGATACGTTGATAATCAGATTTTTAAAGTTATTAAAGCTGAAAAAGTTTTCGGTAAAGATTCCCACGCCGACTGCCAGCAACAGAATCAAAATAATGATTGCATTGTTGGACAAAAAGTTGAAAACCGACTTTTTGGTAATCGCTTTGCTTTTTACGAGAACCTGTTCTTCCATACTCTATTTCCCCCTTACTCAAATTTGGTTGCCAATTCCATAATATTTTCCTGGTTTGCCTTGTCTCCGTCGATAAATCCGGTCACTCTGCCGTCGCACATTACCATAATTCGGTCGGACATACCAATCAATTCGCTCATTTCGGAAGAAATCATGATGATTGATTTTCCCTGGCGCGCAAGCTCGGCAATAATGCAGTAGATTTCGTATTTTGCTCCGACGTCGATGCCTCGGGTCGGCTCGTCCAGAATGAAAACATCCGGGTCATTTGCCAACCAACGGCTGATTAAAACTTTCTGCTGGTTTCCTCCCGACAAAGACTGAATCAGTGTCTTGGAAGAAGGTGTTTTAATCGACAATTTCGCAACGTTATCCTGCACCAGTTTTTCAATCTTTTTATCATCCAGCATAATGCCGCCGACCAAATACTGGTTCAAAGATGCGATAGACACGTTATCCGCAATCGACAGAACCCCTAAAATACCGGTCGCTCTTCGGTCCTCGGTCAGCATCGCAATTCCTTTTTTAATCGCGTCGGCAGGTCGATTTACACTGATTTCCTGTCCGCCGTACCGGATATGTCCCTTGCTGTGGTTTCGCAGACCAAACAGACCTTCCATCAGCTCGGTACGCTGCGCGCCTACCAATCCCGCAACACCCAGAATCTCACCTTTTCTGACATTGAATGTAACATTACGGAAACTTCTCGGGTTAATTGAGGTAAAATCTTCCACCTCAAAAACAACATCGCCCGGAACATTGCTGCGCTTTGGATACAGGTTTGTCAGTTCTCTGCCTACCATTTTTGTAATGATGGTATCGATATCCAGCTCTTTTGCCGGCCATGTTCCGATATACTGACCGTCTCTCATGATGGTAACTTCATCGGAAATCCGAAGAATTTCGTCCATTTTATGGCTGATATATACAATCGCAACACCTTTGCTGCGAAGTTCGTTTATAATTGTAAACAACGCTTCCACCTCTGAAGCTGTCAGAGATGAAGTTGGTTCGTCCAAAATTAAAACCTTACAGTCTGCCGAAACTGCCTTTGCAATCTCTACCAGCTGCATCTGGGAAACGCTCAGTGTACCCAATTTTGCTTTCGGGTCAAAGTCCAAATGAACCTCTTTTAAAACACGAGCTGCATCCTCATACATTTTTTTGTGGTCGATGATTTTCACCGGTCCCACACTTTTTAAAGGATAACGACCCACATAGATATTTTCTCCGATACTGCGCTCCGGAATCGGCTGCAACTCCTGATGCACCATCGCGATTCCTTTGTGCAGAGCGTCTAAGGGGTTCAAGATTTTTATTTTTTCCCCTTCATAGTACAGCTCGCCTTCATCCATACGATAAATGCCGAACATACATTTCATCAGTGTGGATTTTCCGGCGCCGTTTTCACCCATTAACGCGTGTACTGTACCCGGGCGCAATTTCAGTTGCGCATGATCCAACGCTTTTACACCCGGAAAGGTTTTGACAACATCACGCATTTCCAAACGATATTCAGACAACACCCTTGCCCCCTTCTCATCAATATTTTTGTTTGTTTTTGTTTTCCGAAACCATAAAAGCAAAAACAAACAATCGTTTCATTCTTTTTTCAGAAAAAGGGTGCGTATGCGCCCCACGCACACGCACCCTCCGCTTTTACTCTTTTTCGCTTTCAGCCGTTTGATTTATTTCATGAAATCAGATACGTTGTCTGCTGTAACTTTTACATAGTCAACATATACGGACTGTTCGCCTTCTGCATAGGTTTTTCCGCCGAGCAGCTCTTCCATACAGGAGATTGCTTTTTCAGCCTGGCTCTGCGCGTCATTCAGAACAGTACCGGTCATGGTGCCTGCTTTTACTGCGTCCAGAGCTGCATCCAGAGCGTCAACGCCTACCAGGTAGATATCTTTGCCTACGGTGCGACCTGCTGCTTTGATTGCTTCCAGAGCGCCGAGAGCCATTGCATCGTTGTTGCAGAATACAACTTCTACTTTATCGCCGAACTGAGAAAGGTCGTTTGCGCAGATTTCCTGACCTTTGTTCTGGTCCCAGTCACCACGGGTGAGGTTGAGCTGTTCTACTTCCATACCTGCATCGGTCAGAGCTTTTACAGAGTATTCTGTACGCAGTTTTGCGTCGATGTTTTCCGGGTCGCCCTGAATCATGATGTAAGAAACTTTGCCATCGCCGTTGATGTCGCCTTTATTTTCTGTTTCCAGAATCAGCTCGCCCTGGAAAGTACCGGACTGAGCAGCGTCACAGCCAACATATACGCATTTGTTGTATGGAGCCATATCTTCCGCAGTCGGTTCGCGGTTGATGATAACGGTCGGGATGTTTGCGCTTTGTACAGCGGCAATGGTGGTTGCCATCGCACTCGGCATTACCGGGTTGATGATCAGAGCGTCCACACCCTGTGTGATGAAGGTGTTAATCTGCTCGGTTTGTTTTGCCTGGTCGTTGTTGCCGTCTACAACGGTAACTTCGTAACCTTTGTCTTTAAGCATGGTTTCCAGCGCGTTGCGGTAGGTGGTCATAAAGTTATCGTCGAATTTGTAGATACAAACACCGACTTTGCCGCCGGCAGGAACCTCGGCTTCTACCTTTTCAGCGTCTTCTTTTGCTTTTTCTTCCGGTTTTTCTTCTTCAACCTGGGTTTCTTCTTTCTGTTCTTCTTTTGGCTGTTCTTCGGTTTCAGCGGAACCGCCGCAGGCAACCATAGAGAATGCCATACAGCCTGCCAAAATCAGGGCAAGAATCTTTTTCATTGGAAATCTCTCCTTTTGTTGTGTAACAGCTTTTTCGTCCTTGTTTTTTGACAAAATCCAAAACACGCTGTTTAGATTGGAGCATGGATATTCCATACTCTTCGTGAACAGGATAACATTTTTTTGGATAAAAGTCAATAAAAAAAGGCGGTGTCTTTCTTTTTTTTATTTACTTTATCCAACTATTGTGAAAGCTCACGAATTATCTGCTTTCTTTTTGTTAGTATTTTACTATTGATTTTGCAAAAATAAATCAATACTTCCAGATTACATTTCATAAACACGCGCCTCCTTTATCAATTTTACCCATACCTCTTAGCGCAAAAAACAAAGAAAGCGCTCTTTTGCCTCGGTAAAAGTTTTGTTTTCTTTTTCCTTGTTTTGTACAAATTGTCAACTTTTTTCTAAAATCCTCTGTTTTTTCCTTGAAAGGAAAGATTCTTTTTCACACCGTATTTTGAAAAAACAAGTCCTGTGTGTTACCAAAATCAAGCGAAATACAAAACCCAAACAACAAAAAAAGGGGACGCTTATTCTTATCCTGTCTTATAAAAGTCGCTTTATTATGGTAATTTACTATTATATCACCTTGATTTCAAAATAAATTTTTGTGAAATTTTACCGTCAATTTGTACAGATAAGCCTATATCAGTTTAAAAAGAATGGCAAAATCATCATGCAAAATGCGGTTTTTGTTTGACACGCACTGTTCTATCTGCTATCTTAAATATTAAGGAGAGCGGGCAGATTTTTAAAGGGGATTTTTTCTCCGACATCTCCCTGCTCAAACTCTATTTTATTTTTTTAAAAAGGTGCGTGTCAACTATGATGATGAATCCTTCCTCTGTCAGAGAAGTTGTGATTGACGGTCACAGCTTAACAATCGAAAGCTTTTTGGCAGTTACCAGATTCGGCGCAAAAGTTTCCGTTTCCCCACAGGCTTTGGAAACAATGCAGAAATCCCGCGCGCTTGCGGAAAAAATTGCTTCCGAAAAAAGAGTTGCTTACGGCATTACCACCGGCTTCGGTGACTTTGCAAAGGTCGCTGTTCCGGAAGAAATGTCCAATACTCTCTCCACCAACCTTATTTTAAGCCATTGTACCGCTACCGGCGACCCATATCCGGAAGAGGTGGTTCGCGGTATGCTTCTGCTGCGCGCCAACGCTTTGTGCGGCGGCGTTTCCGGCGTTCGTCCGCTGTTGGTGGAAATGATGGTGGAAATGCTCAACAAGGGCGTTCATCCTGTTGTTCCTCAGAAAGGTTCTCTGGGCGCTTCCGGCGACCTTGCTCCTCTGGCACACATGACCTTGCCGATGCTTGGAAAAGGCAGAGCGGTTTATCAGGGCGTTGAAATGGACGGAAAGGACGCGATGGAAAAAGCGAGAATCCAACCTTTGGAAACTCTGGTATACAAAGAGGGACTTGGCATGACAAACGGAACCTGCACAATGACCTCGGTGGGAACCCTTGCATGGTACGACACTTTCTGCGCAGCTCAGCTTGCCGATGTCATCGGTTCGATGACTTTGGAAGCGCTGACCGGTCTGCTCAACGCTTTTGACGAGCGGGTTCAGGCTGTCAGAGGACAAAGAGGTCAGTTTAAGGTTGCCAAAAACTTCCGCCTGCTCACAGAAGGCTCGGAAATTCTTTCCAACTGCCAGAAAGACCGCGTTCAGGACGCTTACTCGCTGCGTTGCATTCCGCAGGTACACGGAGCCATCCGAGACGCTTTGGATTATGTAAGAGATAAAATTGAAATTGAATTAAACGCAGTTACCGACAACCCGCTGCTCTTCCCGGACGGCGAAGAGGTTATCTCCGGCGGAAACTTCCACGGAGAACCGATGGCGCTTGCTTTTGACTTTATGGGAATCGCCTGCTCGGAAATTGCCGATATTTCCGAACGACGCACCGAGCGCATGGTCAATGCCGCTCTTTCCAACGGACTTACCCCCTTCCTCACTACCGAAGGCGGCGTAAACTCGGGATATATGATTGTCCAGTACTCCGCAGCTTCGATGGTTTCCGAAAACAAGGTGCTGGCTCATCCTGCAAGCGTTGACTCGATTCCTTCCTCCGCAAACCAGGAGGATATGGTTTCCATGGGAACAACCGCAGCAAGAAAAGCCGGCTGGATTGTGCAGAATACCCTTTCCGTTCTTGCCGACGAGCTGCTGACTGCCTGCCAGGCAATCGACATTCGCCGCAGACTGAACACCCACGGTCAGGGCATCTCCCCGGTTCACCAGAAGGTATTCGACCGCGTGCGTAAGGACGCCGCTTTCTATGAAACCGACCGCGAACTGTGGCAGGATATCAAAGCTGTGGAACAGTTGGTTCGCAACGGCGAATTGTTAAGCATCGTTGCTCAAACCGTTCCCGATTTTGAATAATGCCGATTTATTTATGTTTTAAATACTCAACAGGAGGTTTTTATCTATGGATTACAAACCGGAAGAAGCGATGATGATCAAGTTGGATTATGAATTGCCAGAGTATCCGACCTTTGAAGAAGGAATTCGGAGAGCTCCGAGAAGAGAATCTCACTTGTCGGAAGCTGACAAAGCGCTTGCCATCAAAAACGCGCTGCGCTACATCCATCCGGACCATCATGAACAGATGGCGATGGAATTTGCGCAGGAATTGGAGGAACACGGCAGAATTTACGGCTACCGTTTCCGTCCGCAGGGCAAGCTGCACGGAAAACCAATCGACGAATATAAGGGAAACTGCATTGAGGGCAAGGCTTTCCAGGTTATGATTGACAACAACCTTGATTTTGACGTTGCTCTTTATCCTTACGAGCTGACAACCTACGGAGAAACCGGTCAGGTTTGCCAGAACTGGATGCAGTATCGCCTGATTAAAAAATATCTGGAAGTTTTAACCGATGACCAGACCCTGGTTGTAGAATCCGGTCATCCGCTCGGATTGTTTAAGTCCCACAAAACCTCCCCACGCGTTATCATCACCAACGGCTTGATGATTGGTATGTTCGATAACCAGCAGGCATTCAACCGCGCTGCCGCTTTAGGCGTTGCAAACTATGGTCAGATGACTGCCGGCGGCTGGATGTACATCGGTCCTCAGGGCATTGTACACGGAACTTTCAATACCCTGCTCAATGCGGGACGCTTGGTTCTCGGCGTGCCGAAAGATGGCAACCTTGCAGGTAAATTGTATGTTACCTCCGGTTTGGGCGGTATGTCCGGCGCGCAGGGCAAAGCTGCGGATATTGCGGGCGCCGCCTCCATTATCGCAGAGGTTGATATTTCCCGCATCATGACCCGCTACACACAGGGTTGGGTCGATAAATATACCGACAGTCTGGAAGAAGCTCTTGCGTGGGCTTTGCAGGCTCAGAAAGACAAACAGCCGTGCGCCGTTGCTTACCACGGCAACGTTGTAGACCTGCTGGAATATCTGCTGGAAAAAGACGTTCACGTTGACCTTCTTTCCGACCAGACTTCCTGCCATGTTCCGTATGACGGCGGTTACTGCCCACAGGGATTGACCTTTGAGCAGCGCACCGAAATGCTGGATAAAGATCCGGAACACTTTAAAGAACTGGTAAACAAAACCCTGCGCCATCACTATGAGTTAATCTGCAAACTGCATGACAAAGGAACCTACTTCTTCGATTACGGAAACAGCTTCCTGAAAGCCGTTTACGATGCTGGCGTTCCGGAAATCTGCAAGAACGGGCACGACGAAGTAGACGGATTTGTGTTCCCGTCCTATGTTGAAGATATTCTGGGTCCGTGCCTGTTCGATTACGGCTACGGTCCGTTCCGTTGGTGCTGCCTGTCCGGCAAACCGGAAGATTTGGATGCAACCGATGCTGCCGCGATGGAATGTATCGATCCGAATGCTCGTTATCAGGACCGCGACAACTGGGTTTGGGTTCGCGATGCAAAGAAAAACAAACTGGTTGTCGGTACACAGTGTCGTATCCTGTATCAGGACGCATACGGAAGAACCAAGATTGCGCTGAAATTTAACGAAATGGTTCGTCAGGGAAAAATCGGTCCGGTTATGCTCGGACGCGATCACCACGATACCTCCGGCACCGACTCCACCTTCCGCGAAACCTCCAACATCAAGGACGGTTCCAACATCATGGCAGATATGGCGGTTCAGTGCTTTGCCGGAAACTGCGCGCGCGGCATGAGCCTTGTTGCTCTGCACAATGGCGGCGGAACCGGTATCGGAAAAGCAATCAACGGCGGTTTCGGCATGGTTCTGGACGGTTCTGCCCACGTTGACGAAATCCTGAAAGTTTCGATGATTTGGGACGTTATGAGCGGCGTTGCCCGTCGTTCCTGGGCAAGAAACGAACACTCTATCGAAACCTGCGTTGAGTTTAACCAATCTCATCCGGGTCAGTATCATGTTACCCTGCCGTATATCGCAGACGACGAAATCGTTGAAAAAGCGGTAAAGAGCATGAAAAACTAACAGTCCGAACACTTGCTCCGTTTGAGGGGAAGTACCTCAAAAGCAGGGTACTTCCCTTCCATGTAAAATAATTTTCTCAAAAACTTTTTCTTTCGCTTAAAAACCCGTTTTCGGAAAGTTCCCCGCTTTCCGGCTGTAAATCAGCATTGACAGGTATAGGTTCTCTCAATACCCTATACCTTTTCTCAAAATCTTTCTTTCGCTTAAAAACCTGTTTTTGGAAAGTTCCCCGCTTTCCAGCACAATTCCGATGCACGGCTGCGGGATTCTCTCAATATTTCCCGCACTGTTTTTAACGGCATTGAGGGCAAATTCCCTCTGCTTACCAAACAATGAAGTTTTACTTTGAAGGAGATTGACAAGTCATGGCACGAATTATTGAATGTGTTCCAAACTGCTCCGAGGGCAGAAACAAAGAAGTCATCGAATATATTGCGGACGCTGTTCGCAGCGTTCCGGGCGTTGCTTTAATGGATTATTCTTCCGACGAAAACCACAACCGCAGCGTATTCACCATCGTGGGCGACCCCGACCAGATGGCAGAAGCTGCTTTCCGCTTTGCAAAAGCGTGCGTGGAAAAGATTGATATGACAAAACATCAGGGAGAACACCCGCGCATGGGCGCTGTTGACGTTATCCCGTTCACCCCGGTAAAAGATGTACCGATGGAAGAATGTATCGAACTTTCCAAAAAGGTTGCGCAGAGAATCTGGGAAGAGCTGAAAATGCCGGTTACTTTGTACGAAGAATCCGCCTCCGCTCCGCACAGAAGAAACCTTGCCGCAATCCGCAAAGGTCAGTTTGAAGCGATGCCCGAAAAACTCAAAGACCCACAGTGGTACCCTGACTACGGCAATCACGAAATTCACCCAACCGCAGGAATCGTTGCAGTAGGCGCGCGTTTCCCATTGGTTGCTTTTAATATTAACCTTTCCACCTCCGATGTAGAGATTGCAAACAAAATCGCAAAAACCATCCGCGAATCCTCCGGCGGCATGAGATGGGTAAAATCCATCGGCGTTATGCTGGAAGAAAGAAACACCGCTCAGGTTTCCATCAACATGACCAATTACACCAAAACCCCTATTTACCGTGTTTATGAAACCGTTCGCTTTGAGGCAGAACGCTACGGCGTACATATCATCGGTTCCGAGTTAATCGGTATCGTTCCGATGGACGCCCTGGTAGAAACCGCCGAATACTACCTCAAACTGGAAAACTTTGACAAAGATAATCAGGTTATGGAAAAACATCTCCTGTAATTTCGGGAAAGGAGTTCCTGTCATGTCCTCCCTTTTCATTCAAAACATCGGTATGCTTGCTACCGCCTGCGGCTCCTGCGCCAAGGGCGGCAGCGCTCAGGGAGAAATTCAAATCTTCCAAAACGCATATATTGCCGTACAGAATGATAAAATCGTCGCTGTCGGTCAGGGGGAATTTCCCAAAAACCTGATTGACGAACAAACCCAAATCATCGACGCAAAGGGTAAGCTCGTCACTGCCGGTTTGGTGGACGCTCACACCCATCTGGTGTTCGGCGGTTGGAGAGAAAACGAGCTGGCGTTAAAGCTGCACGGTGTTCCCTATCTGGATATTTTGGCGCAGGGCGGCGGTATTTTATCTACCGTACGCAGCACCAGAAAAGCAACCGAAGAAGAATTGTTCCAAAAAACCGCGTCCGTATTGGATACCATGCTCTCTTTAGGCACAACAACCTGCGAAGCAAAAAGCGGATACGGGCTGGATTTTGAAAACGAATTAAAACAGTTAACCATTACCAAACGCTTAAACGAAAGCCAGCCTGTCGATTTAATTTCCACCTTTATGGCAGCTCATGCCGTTCCCGAAGAATATAAGGAAAATCGGGAAGAATATATCTCCTTAATCATCGAACAGATGATTCCGTATGTTGCGGAACACCACCTTGCGCAGTTCTGCGATGTGTTCTGTGAAACGGGCGTATTCTCCGCAGAAGAATCCCGCCGAATCCTCACCGCAGCGCAGAAACACGGATTGGGCGCAAAAATCCACGCGGACGAAATCGACCCTATCGGCGGCTCTGTTCTTGCGGGGGAAATCGGAGCGGTATCTGCCGAACATCTGATTGTCTGCCCCGATGAAGGCATCGAGTCGATGGCAAAGGGCAAAACAATTGCCTGTTTGCTGCCTGCCACCTCGTTCTATCTGGGAGCAACTTTCGCCCCCGCCAAAAAGATGATTGAAGCGGGCGTTCCCGTTGCGGTTGCCAGCGACTTTAATCCCGGCTCAACTCCAAACCTTTCTTTGCAGCTTGCGATGAATATCGCCTGCTACCGTTACCGCATGACTCCGGAGGAGGTTTTGACCGCCGCCACCTTAAACGCAGCGGCTGCCATCGGACAGGCTGAGCGCATCGGCAGTGTGGAGGTCGGAAAGCAAGCAGACCTGCTGATTTGGGACGCCGACAATCTGAATTTTATTTTTTATCGTTACGGAAACAATCTTGTTCGGACCGTTATCAAAAACGGCAAGATTGTAAAAGAAAATTGATTCCTGTTTTTTGAAAGAAGGATTGATTCAAATGAAACTGACCGATATGCAGGTAAAAGAGTTTATTGATGTTTTGGCTTCCGATGCTCCCGCTCCGGGCGGTGGCTCCGCAGCGGCATTAGCCGGCGCAATGGGCGCAGGACTGGGTAAAATGGTCGCTTCCTTAACAATCGGCAAACCGAAATATGCGGAATATGAAGAAAAAGCCAAAGAGATTTTTGAGCGCGGCGGCGAACTGAGCAAACAGCTTGTTGTTGCCATTGACCGTGACACCGAATCCTTTGACGGGGTATCCGCTGTTTTTGCAATGCCGAAAAACACCGATGAAGAAAAAGCTGCCCGCAAAGAAGCGATGCAGAAAGCATTAAAAGAGGCTACCTTGGTTCCTTACCACACCATGGAACTGTGTCTGGAATCGCTGAAGGTTGTCGAAATGGGCGTCGGCTGCACCAACACCAGCGCCGCCAGCGACTTGGGCGTTGCTTCCTTAAATTTAAAAGCGGCAGTACAGGGCGCATGGTTGAATGTTTTGATTAACCTTGCCGGAATCCGTGACGAAGCGTTTATTAACGAATACCGCGAAAAAGGAGAGCAGCTTCTCAAAGAAGCTCTCCCATTGGCTGATAAAATTTATACCGACATCTTAAACAGCCTTTAAACTCTGTTAAACTTTGTTTTATCTGTAACCTTTCAGAGGAGCTTTTCAAAATGAAGAGCTCCTCTTTTTTTGTCGACTTTGTATTTTTATACCAAACGGTTTTCGCTTGTTTTTTTATTTTTCCCTTTCCTTCTTGGTTTTTCTCCCGCTTGTTTATTTTGTCGAACATTTTCCTTCGCCGTCCTCAGCATTTCCCGCCAAACACAGACAGAAACTGCCGACTGTGTTTCCCGATTTCCCAACAAAAGAAAAACAAATCCGATATTTTTGCTTAAAAGCTTCCGGACAAAAAAACAGCTGCCGGTATAAAAACCGACAGCCGTTCTTTTTTGTCTAAAAACTTACGGAGTTTCCTCTTTCCTGTTTAAAATCTCCATAAATTCCTCGCCTGTTATCGTTTCTTTTTCCAACAGATATTCTGCCAGTTCGTGCAGCTTGGGAAGATTTTGAGAAAGGATTTCCTTTGCCTTAGTATAACAGCCTGCAATCAAATCACAAACTTCTTCATCAATCTGCGCCGCTGTCTGCTCCGAGCAGGCAAGGGAGGCATCTCCGCCCAGATACTGGTTGTTTACCGTTTCCAAAGCAACCATTCCAAAACGCTCGCTCATGCCCAAACGGGTAATCATCGCTCTTGCCAGCTTTGTCGCCTGTTCAATATCGTTGGAAGCGCCGGAAGTAACAGAACCGAAAATCAGTTCTTCCGCCGCTCTGCCGCCGGTATAGGTTGCAATCTTATTGATTGCCTCTTCCTTGCTCATTAACAGCGTTTCTTCCTCCGCTACCTGCATGGTATAACCCAATGCGCCGGAGGTTCGCGGAATAATGGTAATCTTATGAACCGGAGCGGAGTTTTTCTGCATCGCCGCAACCAGCGCATGACCGATTTCGTGATATGCCACAATCTTTCGCTCTTTCGGAGAAACAACCGCGCCTTTGCGCTGATAACCTGCAATTACAGTTTCCACCGCTTCTTCCAGATCTTCCTGTTCCACGCAAACACGCTGACTGCGCACTGCCCGCAGCGCAGCTTCGTTGACAATATTGGCAAGCTCTGCGCCGGATGCGCCCGCAGTTGCCTTTGCAATCGCGGAATAATCAATTTGTTCGCACATCTTTTTGTCTTTTGCGTGTACCCGCAAAATCGCTTCTCTGCCCGCCAAATCAGGCAGCTCCACCGGTATTCTGCGGTCAAACCTTCCCGGACGCAGCAGCGCCTGGTCCAGGCTTTCCGGTCGGTTGGTGGCTGCCAAAATGACAACGCCCTTCTTTCCGTCAAAGCCGTCCATCTCGGTCAGCAGCTGATTAAGGGTCTGTTCCCGCTCGTCGTTTCCGCCCATGCCTGCGCCGTCACGCTTTTTGCCGATGGTATCAATCTCGTCAATAAAAACGATACACGGCGCCTTTTCCTGCGCCTGATGGAACAAATCTCTCACCCTTGCAGCTCCCGCGCCCACAAACATTTCTACAAATTCCGAACCGGAAATCGAGAAAAACGGAACATTCGCTTCACCTGCAACTGCCTTTGCAAGCAGGGTTTTGCCGGTTCCGGGAGGACCCACCAGCAGTGCGCCTTTGGGCATCTGCGCGCCTATCGCTTCATATTTTTGCGGATTATGCAAAAAGTCCACAATTTCGCTCAACGCTTCCTTTGCTTCGTCCTCTCCCGCAACGTCGGCAAATGTTTTTCCGGTCTGGGCTTCCACATACACCTTGGCGTTGCTCTTGCCAAAGGTCATGGCATTGGAACCGCCCATCCGCTTTTCCAGATTCTTAGAAAGGATTCTTCCGACCAAAACAAAGATCAAAATCGGTCCGCCTACGCTGATTAACAGATACAGCAGCGGGGACATCTCTTCTTCGATTTCCTTGCCGTAGATAACCTTTGCATTTTGCAGCTTGTCCACCAGATTGGGGTCGCCCATATTTCCGGTGATATAGATGCAGTGATCCTCTTCATCCTTTAAAAGATACTCTATCTTTTGATCCAAAACCTCGACCTGTTCTATCTTTCCGTCATTCAGGTCATTCATAAACTTACTGTAATCCACCTCAACCTCTGCGCGGCGAAACAATGCCGGAAACAAAAAGGTATTCAGCAGCATCAAAATCAGCAGCGCCACTACATAATAATACAGCAACGGCTTTTTTACCTTTGGATTTTTTACCTCATTCATCCTGCTCCACTCCTGTTTTCTTGATTTCAAGGCAATTCTATTGCAAATTTCTCCAAAAATCAACCGTTATGTTCTAATCTTTACAAAAAATTTCGATTGTACACATTTTATATCATTCCCGTCAAGAGTAGAAAACATTCCGAGCAGACAAAAAGTCCCGAGAGTTTCCCCTCGAGACTTTTCCCGCCGTTTTGGGTTGATTAGTCACAGCAGCAGCAATTATTGCAGCTGTTGTTGCAGCCGCAGTTGTTGCAGCCACAGCCGTTATTGCAGCCATTGTTGCAGCCGCAGTTGTTGTTACAGCCGTTGTTGCAGCCGCAGCCCCAGTTGCCGTTGCTTCCGCTGCAATTAAAACTGCATCCGCCGCCGCAGAAAATGAGAATCAACAGAATGATAATCCACCAGCAGTTGTTGTTACCGTACATAGATAAGTACCTCCTAAATCATTGGTTTCAAACCATACTATGAAAAACGGAGAAAAGCGGTTCCTGAATGACAGGCTGTTTTCAAAATATTTTTATCCGATTCGGAATAAAAAGACCGAGGATTCCAATATTCTGCTATGTCGGGAGAAGCTCGTGATTTTTATTTTTTGCTCCCGCCGCCCGTTCGGAGTTTTGTTTTTCCGTCGTTCATTATCAGTATAAGCAGATTGAGAAAAAAGTGTTCCCGCTTTTCTCAAATTCTTTTTATCTTTTGCAAAGACCTTTTTTGCAAAAGTAACAGAAGGAGGATTTTTTCATGTTTCGATTTCGGGGTTTTACCGTGCGCGCCAACGACGCCGTCAATCTTGCGGTGTCGCAGGCCTGTTTATTAGGACATACTTACATCGGAAGCGAACACCTTTTGCTCGGTTTATTGTTGGAGGGTTCCAACGCTGCGGCTGTCGCCTTAACGCAGCGCGGAATCACTGCCGAAAATCTGTTGGAGCTTTTGGTGAAAACGGTGGGCAGAGGGATTCCTTCCAAGCTGACTCCCGGCGACATGACCCCTCGCTGCCGCCGCATTTTGGAGCAAAGTATTCTGGAAAGCAGAAAAAAAGAGGGCGAAACGGTCGGCACGGAAGATATTTTGCTGAGCATTTTAAAAGAAAAGGATTGCTACGGCGTGCGCTTTATCATTCAATCGGGCGTTGACCCTCTGATTTTATTCCAAGACTTAAAGGACAGCATGAAATTTTCCGGCGGGGTTTCTTCTTCTCCAAACTCTTCCTCTGTCAAAACAGAGCCGGTCCGAACGGTACTTTTAGAAAAATTTGGCAGGGATTTAACCGAAAAAGCCAAAAACAAACAGCTTGACCCCATCATCGGCAGAGAAAAAGAGATTGAACGAACGGTAAGAATCCTTTCCAGAAGGAGCAAAAACAATCCCTGTCTGATTGGGGAAGCCGGTGTCGGCAAGACAGCGATTGCCGAAGGACTTGCGCAGCGCATCGCTTCGGGAAAAGTTCCCCCTGTTCTTCTTTCCAAACGACTGATTGCCCTCGACCTGGTTTCGGTGGTTGCAGGAACCAAATACCGCGGCGAATTTGAAGAGCGCGTTAAAAACATTATGGACGAAGCGGCAAACGCCAAAAACATCATTCTGTTCATTGACGAAATCCATAATATCATCGGGGCGGGCGCGGCAGAAGGTTCGATTGACGCCGCAAATATCCTAAAACCGCAGCTTTCCCGCGGCGAGATTCAAATCTTAGGCGCAACCACCATCGCAGAATACCGCCGCTATATCGAAAAAGACAGCGCGTTAGAGCGACGGTTTCAAAGCGTGTTGGTGGAGGAACCCTCCGAGGAACAGGCAATCCGTATCCTGCGGGGCATTTTACCCGCCTATGAACAGCATCACAATGTCACCATTAACGAGGAGGCGGTGGAGGCTGCGGTGCGCCTTTCCCGCAGATATTTAAGTGAACGCTTTTTGCCCGATAAAGCCATCGACCTTATGGACGAAGCTGCCGCAAAGGTTTCGCAGCAAGGGCTTACCCGACAGGACAGCGAATACCAAAAGCTGGAAGAATGCTTTCGGGAGCTTCATGAACAGAAGGAAGCGGCAATCCTGCGTCAAAACTTTGAACAGGCAGCTTTTCTGCGGGACCGCGAAGCGCAGGCTTTGGAGCGCCTGACCCTTTTTTCCGAGCGAAAGCAGGAACAGTGCAGCAAACCGGTCGTTTCTGCCCGAGATGTCGCGCAAATCATCTCGGAAAGCACCGGAATCGAGGTTTCCTCCCTGATGTCCCGTATGCTGCCCCATTCGGAGCAGGCGCGCCGCCTTTTATTTTTGGAAAATGCCCTCTCCAAACGGGTTATCGGGCAGGAAAAAGCGGTAAGCGCGGTCGCTCAGGCAATTCGCCGCTCTCGGGTCGGCTTAAATGACCCCAAACGCCCCTGCGCCTCCTTTTTGTTTTTGGGACCGACCGGAGTCGGAAAAACCGAGCTGTGCAAGGCGCTTGCCGAAGAGCTGTTCGGCTCCGAGGACTGTATGATTCGTCTGGATATGTCCGAATATATGGAAAAAAACTCGGTTTCCCGCATGATTGGCTCTCCCCCCGGTTATGTGGGGTTTGAGGAGGGCGGTCAGCTTACCGAGCAAATCCGCAGAAAGCCATATTCTGTGGTGCTGCTGGACGAGGTGGAAAAGGCGCACCCTGATGTTTTAAATCTGCTGCTCCAACTTTTGGAAGACGGAATGCTCCGGGATTCCCAGGGCAGAAAGGCTTGTTTTCGCAACAGCATCGTCATTATGACCTCTAACTTAGGGGCAAGGCACTTTTTTCATCAATCTGTTCTGGGATTTGAATGGGAAGAAAGCGCAGAAGAAAATCGTTGCGATACTCATTTTGACTCCGAAACGAAAAACACCTCCCGCCTGTATGAACAGGTGACAGAAGAGGTTCGCCGCCATTTTTCCCCCGAATTTTTAAACCGCATTGACGAATCCATCGTTTTCTCTCAGCTCAAAGAGCCGCAGCTTCTGCAAATTTGCAGCCGTCTTTTGGAGCAGCTTGCCAAACGCCTTGCCGGTCTTAATATCCGCTTAGAATGTACCGATTCCGCTTTAAGCAAACTGTGCGAACTTGGCTTCAGCGAAAAATACGGGGCAAGACCGCTGCGCCGCACCTTGCAGCGGGAGATTGAAACCCCTGCCGCAGAGATGATTTTAAACGGAACGCTGTATTCCGACAGCTCTCTGCTTTGCGATGTAAGGGACGGAAAACTCACCCTTTCCTGCAACAGCCCCGCCTGCTCCAAATAGGAAAAGAGGAATATGCCCGCATCTTTTTGCGCGGCGTATTCCTCTTTTTTCGCTTGTTCTTTTTTCCGGAATTTCGTTTTCCGACCGTTAATTTTTATACCTTTAAAATATCCAACATCTTACTGTCAATTTCCCACATATTGTTGTCGCTGTGCTGCTTTAAAAACAGTTGCAGCAGCCGCTGCGTGCAGACAAGCATCGGCTGACGCTCAAATTCGTGCGGATAGGTCGCGCGCAGACGGAACAGAAAATCGCGGTCCAAAATGCGATAATCTTTAAACTGATGCTGTTCTTTTTTCTCATAATAACATTCCAGACGCACCAGCTTGTCCCGCACAAATTCCATCTTCGATAAAACATACAAAAAATTTTCCCGCTGTATCTCAAACAAAATGCTGCGCAGCGCATATACAATTTCAAATTCCCACTCAATCACGGTGTCCCGAAAGGTCTGGCGGTCCATCTCCTCCAGCTGGGAGTTGTGCATTTGATTGAGTACCTGACCGGTTTTATCTGTGATGATTTTCCACTGCGAAGAGCGCACCTGCAACTTTTCGGTGGGCAGCAAAACAACGTCAAACTCCAAACCGTTTTTTAAAAAAACATACAAAAACAAGCCGCCCGGCAGCTCTTTTTCCCGAATATACAGCGCGTCGGCAAACAGTTTGTCCAGCTTTTTTCTCACCTGCGCAATCTGGTCGGGCAAAAAGGTGGAAAGAATCAGGTCAATGTCGGAATACCCGTCCGGAAAACGCTCCACTCCCGAACCCACCTGCACAATCCCCTCTATTTCAGGGTAGGTGGAAACAACCGTCGCCGCCTGAATCAAAAGTTTTGCCCGCTCTTTTTCCGTATACATAACGCTCAATCACCCCATAATCTTACTTTGAATTCGTATATCCCGCCCGACAAACTCAAACTGCGTGTAGCCGCCAAACAGTCTGGATGCCAAACGGTCGGTGTACCGCTTGCTGATTTCCGGAAAGGTGAGGTTGGTGCTGATTATCGTCGGTCTGCCCTCCAGCAAGCGGGTATTGATAATATTATAAATTGCCGCAGTTACAAATTGACTTAAAAATTCGGTTCCCAAATCGTCCAAAATCAGCAGGTCACATTCCAGTACCAACGACAGATAGCTCTGCTGTTCCTCCTGCTGATAGGAAAACTGAAATTTTTCCTTTTCCAGCTTTGCCAAAAGATTCTGCGCCGAACCGTAGACAACCCCGTATCCCTTGTTGATAACCTCTCCCGCAATCGCCAGAGAAAGGTGGGTTTTTCCCAAGCCGGTGTTGCCCATAAACAAAAGGCTTGGCGAAACCTTCTGCGCTTTGCCCAGAACATGATGATTGTTCACCGAAAAATCCCTTGCATATTCCACGCAAAAGTTTTTTACCTGCGCCATCTTTTCTCTGGGAACCACCCCGTTGGGCGCAGTCTGCGCGCTGTAATAATCCAGAGAAAAGTTAGAAAAGCGGCAGTCCTGCGGGCGGCTTGCCCCCAAATAGTCAAACGCCGCCTCCACCAGCAGTTTTTTAAAACAATCGCATTTCTCGTTCCCGATATAACCGCTGTCATTACACTTTTTACAAAAATAATGGTCCTCCCGATAAATTTCCAGTAAGCCCGCCGCGTCCAGCAAATCGTCCCGCTGTTTTTGTAAAGCCAGACTTTGCTGCTTTAAGCGTTCAATAATCTCCTCCAGCTCATCGGGCGCGCCCGCTACCGCCTGAATGGTTTTCATGCCCACCTGCGACAACTGGCGGTCAATCTTTTCAATCTGCGGCAGCAAGGCGTAAATCTGGCTGCGGCAGTGGGCGGACTGCTCCTTTGCATACTGCCGCCGCTGAGAAAGCACCGCCGCCGCTTTATCATATATTTCTTTCGGATAACCCATCTGTTAAATATCCTCCTCGGAACAAAACGGCGCGCTGCGGCTGCTGTCCTCTCCCATCAGCCACTGTCCGTCCGCGTGATTTTGATTGCTTATTGCAAGATAGTATTGATTGCACCCCGATACCGGGTATCTGTTTTTTGGATTTGTCGGGTCATATTCGCTGACTGCCGCCGCATCATACAACCGACAGTAGTCCTCGTTTTCCGCGCCCACCGTTTTTTGCACCAGCTCGGGAGCGTGAAGCAGGGTGAAAACGTCCAAAGGCTCGTCCTCATAAAAGCAAAAGCCGTGCAGAAAATCAATCACCCCGTATTTTCCGCAGTAGTACGCTTCTGTCACCGCATGACCGTGATAGGCTTTTTTCCGGTTTGCCAGATAAACCATGCGGGCGGGGATTCCCACACACTGCAGCAGCGTTGCGCCCACTCTGGAAATGTCGGTACACCAGTCGGTTTTTCTTTGTATCATTTCCCGCTCCGTGCCGCCGAACAACATTCGATTCATCGGCGTATTCACGCTGTCCGCCATCTGTTTGGTAAAATTCACCGTTTTCCGAATCGTTTCCCGCTCTCCTTCTCTGCAAAACTGCTGCGCAAACAGAAAGCACTCGTGCCGTTTGATTTGCGGCGGCACAGAAGGAGTTTTTTTGTACAGCGCAGAATAAGACGCCTTGTCAACCAACCTCATCTGCCGCATCAGCAGACGGTCGATGCTTTCCTTGGCATGAGGATCGTTTCGCAGCATTGTTTCATATGCTTTCCCAAACACTCCGTACCCCGATTTCACAGTAATTCTCCTGTCCGTTTTATTTATATCCCGATTCCGGCTTTGCCTCCCCGTAGGTGATAAAGTGCTGAATCTGGTCGAAATCAATCGAGGAGGTATCGTTCTGCTTTGTCGGCTGTCTTTCCAGGGCTGCTTCTTTGGTGGTGGTAATCCCCTTGCTGTGCCAGCTGGAAAGAATTTTATTGATATAGGGAAAAGATACCTTGCCAATCTGATTGATTGTTTTTTCATAAGCTAACTTGATTACCGAAATATCAAACCGATATTCTCCAAACCAGGCGTCGATATATTTTTGCTCCTGCTTGGTCAGCGCCCTGTCATGAATTCCAAACGCGGAGCGAATCTGGCTTTGGTTGCTGTCCCGTCGCTGAAGAGCGCTTAAATATTGCTCTGCCTGCTCATAGGTGTAAATGTTTTCGGACATCATATCGGTAAGCAGCTTGGAAAGCGCGCGGATATTCGGTCGGTTTTTGCTGCAACAGTGCGCTGCGGCAAGCAGGATATATTCCGGCGGCAGTCCCGCATAAGCATAGAAAGAAACCAGCGTTTCAATCTCGCTTCTGGTCAATATTTTTCCCATCTGAAGCTGTACGGCGTCCACCAGCTCCGCAATGTTGTTGTCCTGCCCGGAAAGGGTGTTTACCTCGTCAATCGACATGGTTTTGTTCTGCGCCTTCAGTCCCAAAACCAGATTGTTTTTCTGCCCCTCCGGTTCCTTTTCCCGTATTTGTCCGGTCGGCTGTACTGTGGGTCGCTCTGCCTGCGGCAGCGGCTGTTTGCCTTTTAAAAAGCCCTGCTTTGCCCAAAAACACAGCGCCTGCTCCGCTTGTTCTTTTGAAATCATCAGGCGATTTGCCAGATACTCCGGCTGGATTGCCTGCGACTGATGCTGCATGATATACAGCATCACCTTAAGCTGTTCTCCCGTTGCCGTACACAGCGTCTGCTCGGACAAGGAGGGCAAAGCGAAAACCGAAGAAAATTTTGAATAATCAATCGTATATCCCATACGCGCCGCTTTTCTTCCTTTCTTTTTGTGGTAATATCTTTATTATAACAAAAAAACTTTCTTTTGTTAAGCACTCCCGCAGCGCTTTTCCGATTTTGTTTTCGGCAGCGATTTTATCCCGTTTTTTCTTTTCTCAAACCTCGGCGTGATAGACAGCGCGGCAAAAGTGGTATATAATATAATAAATCGCCTTTTTCTCTTTCTGAAAAGGCGGCAGACCATCAATCGTAAGGAGTGACCCCGCATGATCGGAGATTTACATTGTCACAGCAAACTTTCGGACGGCTCGACCGGCTTGGAGGACATCGTTTTTTACGCAAAACGGGCGGGGCTTGATGTCCTTGCCGTTACCGACCACGATACCCTGTCCGGCGTTTCCCGCGCCGAGATTTTAGGGAAACGATACGGAATAACCGTCATCCCCGGCGTGGAAATTTCCACCTTTGACGAAAGCACCGGACGGCGGGTGCATATCCTGTGCTACCTTCCCCATAAGCCGGACCGCCTTGCCGGTCTGCTTAACCGCACGCTGGCAGAACGCCGCCGCTCCGGGGAAGAAATGATTCGCAACGTTACCAAATATTTCCCCGTCACCACAGAGCATATCATGCGGTACGCCGCCGCAAGCAATTCTGTCTACAAGGTGCATATCATGCAGGCTCTGCTTGATTTGGGGTACGATACCTGTATTTACGGTTCTTTGTACCGGCAGCTTTTTTCCGAACCGGACGGCAGCTGCATTGTCAAAACCGTTTACCCGAAATTGGAGGAAGTTTTGCAGACGGTAAAAAGCGCGGGCGGGGTTGCGGTGTTTGCGCACCCAAGCGTTTACCGTTCGATGGAGCTGGTTTCCCGACTTGCCCCCACCGGACTGATTGACGGCATCGAGGTCTATCACCCCCGCAACACCGCGCAGGACCGGGAAGCGCTGCTCGAACTGTGTCGACGCCACCACCTCATTGTAACGGGCGGAACCGACTTTCACGGAAGCTACGCTTCCAAACAGGCAAATCCGCTGGGAACCTGCGTTACCGACCGAAATAATCTCAATCAATTATTTCTTCGCGCAAAAGAGCTTGAAGAAAAAGCATAAATCTGGTAAAATAAGTACGATTATTACTCTTTTCAGAAAAGGATGGATGGAACATGACTTTTGAATACCACACCCAGGGAACCTGCGCCAGAAACATTATTCTGGAAATGAACGGCGACACCATTGAAAGCGTTCAGTTTATCGGCGGCTGCAACGGCAACCTCAAAGGAATTGCCTCCCTGATTCAGGGGCAAAAAGCGCGCGCCGTGATAGAACGGGTAAAGGGAATCCACTGCGGTCCGAAATCCACTTCCTGCCCGGACCAGCTTGCTCTGGCTTTGGAAGCCTATCTTCATCAGGAAAATCTGTAATCCTAAAAAAGAATAAAAACAACAGCTTGGAAAAGGAGGAATTTTGATATGACACTTTCGGTGACTTTGTATCAATCTGCGTTTTTGTTATGCGCGGCGCTGCTTTTGATTGCTCTGCGCCGACGCGCGCAGCCGCTTCCTGTTCCGGCTGTTTTTTTACAATGCGAAAAACTTTCGGAAAATACGGGCGATGAGGACATGAAAATTGCCGTTCCCGCTTCCCCTTCTTCCTCGCTGGAACCCTCCGACGAGGAAATCCGACGCTACTACTGCCACAAACAAAGCAACAACCTACAGCTTGCCCGGCAGATTGGAGAAGAACTGGGAAATCGAATCCTGCTGTTCTGCCCGTCTTTTGAGAAAATCTCTCTTTCTTCCGAACAGGTTCTCCTGACAAAAATGCTCTACTTATTTACTGCGGAAGAATGTTTACATCAAACGATACAGGACCCGATTCTTTTAAAAGCGGTGCTGTCCCGAATGAACGACACCATTTCCCAAACCCTTCCGAACTTTTACGGCAGCTCTTACCAATCCCGCTCCTACACCGTTTACAAGCTCTGTTCGGAAAAGAACCGTTCCTTTGACCAAAAAGCGCAGGAAATCGGAAAATGTTGGGCAAACATTGTGGGAGAACCCAACTGTCCGGCATATTGTCAGTTCGGCTGCGAGCTGTATCTGTCCCTTTCCGAGCGCTGCGGCGCCCTGCTTCATTCGGCAAAGTTTTCACCGGTTTTGCAAAAGGAATCCGATTTGCCAAAGAAAGGACGATAACCATGCTATATCCCGTTTCCGGCTCTTACCCTGTCGCCGCCCCCTCTGCCAGAGCTGCGGACAGCGCCGACCTAATCGGAGAAGTAAAGCTGCGGCACAACGCCAATATCTGGTATCATGCCGTTGTGCGCGCCGACAACGAGCAGATTGTCATCGGGGAAAATTCCAACATTCAGGATAACTGCACCCTCCATGCGGACTGCGGACAGCCCTGCGTGGTAAAACAGGGCGTTACCGTCGGTCACAATGCCGTTCTGCACTCCTGCACCGTAGAAAACAACTGTGTAATCGGAATGGGCGCAATTATCTTAAACGGCGCCGTCATCGGGGAAAATTCTGTTGTCGGCGCAGCCTCTTTGGTCACAAAAAACACCGTCATTCCGCCTGATTCTCTGGTTCTCGGTTCTCCGGCAAAGGTTGTTCGCACCCTTTCCGAAGAAGAAATCGCAGCAAACCGCCGCTCTGCCCTTCAGTATGTCCTTCACGCCGAGCAGCAGCTTCCCTTGCTGCAAACCCATAAAAAGCAGCCTGCTTTTTAATATGGTTATCAGAATCCTGGCTTTGTTTTTACCTTTGCTGTCAGCAGCTGCGTTTCTTTCGGGTGTTTGGCAAACCAGCTCTGCGCCGCCCGACAGGCTAACAGAAAGCGGATTCCTTTCTGCTGCGCTTCCTGACAGAATAACAGCCAAATATCTTCTCTGAGCTGCTGCGGCATCTGTTGACCGAATGTTACGTTTCGGATAAAACAGATGTCCTTTTTTTGTTCCGATAAGAAAAATTTTGCCTCGCCCTCTTCCTGCCGAAAGGTTACGGTAATCTCTTTTCCCGAAGCTGTTTTTTCCCAGATTCCCTGTGTCAGACACTCCATCTTCTGTTCCCTCCTGTGTTTTTGTTTAATCCGTTTAGCGTTATTATAGCACATTTTTCTGTCGAATGAGAGCCTTTTCTGCTTTATCCTGCAATCAGTTTGAAAACACCCAACAAAATAAGCGCCGCTCCCGCTCCGATACTGAAATCTTTCCTGCTGTTTTGGGCAAATTTCTTCCCGACCCGATACCCGATAGCGCCCGACAACAGATGAATCAGAATCGACAGGGCAAACACAACGCCCGCGCAAATTTCGGTCATTCCCGCGCCGAATCCCGCTGCCAATCCGTCTATGCTCAGCGCGGCAGCCAGTCCGATTGCCTCCGATACCGAAATGGTCTGCGATTGGTTTAAATCCGCGCGGGTACAGTCCACACAGATGCGCAGAAAAATTTTCAGGTTTTTTAACCGAAATTCGGTTTCCCTGTCGCAGCACCGATTGAAAAACTGCGCTACCATGCTGTGGAACAGCTGGATTATCCCCATTCCCATCAGGACAAAACAGCCGATTGCCCTTGCCGTGTCCGGCTGAATCAGCAAGGCAATCCAATCCCCGAACAAACAGGCTGCAAGCAGGCTAAGCGAGCAGGTCACGCTCAGCGCAGCCAACGAGTAAAACGGCAGCCTGATTTTTTTGGCTCCCAGCGCAGCGCAGGCGGCAAAGGTGTCCAAACTCAGCGCAACAACCAGGAAAATATATTGTAATAAATTCGTCAAAGTCGGCTTCTCCCCTTTCTTTTCCTTCTTTATCCTATGCGCCGACGGAATTTTGGTGAAAAATCAAAGTAACGGGAAAAACGGAGAAGGTCCTTCTACCAATACCCCAAAACGCCCCAAAGAAGTTGAATACCAAATGGTGTACCATTTGGTATAAGAAATATACAACAATCACACATTTACGCAAAATTTTTTCAATTCTTTTGTTTTTCGGGACTTTCCGTTATTTTTTGCAAAAAAAGTTAAAAAAAGGGTTGACATTTTAAATTCCATTTGCTATAATATAAAAGCACTTGTGAATCGGGTGTACGCAGACAAAAGCATCTATGGAAAGATGGCTGAGCTGGTCTAAGGCGCACGACTGGAAATCGTGTGTGCCCTATAAAGGCACCGAGGGTTCGAATCCCTCTCTTTCCGCCAAAAAAGAACTAACCTCTTTAGAGGTTAGTTCTTTTTTTATCTGAAGAGGGATTCGAACCTAGACTTAGGACGAGGGCGAGTATACCTGAGAAATTGCGAGTGTATCGAGCAAATCAAGCGCACGTGAGCGTAAGCGAGCGGCGCAGAATCCCTCTCTTTCCTACCTTTTATTATAAAGAGGGATTCGATTGAGCCGACGCTGTTAAGCGGAAAAATAATCCGGTGGATTGTTTTTAGGCGAGGGGTAGAATCGTCTTGTAACGATAACCTCAATCCAAAGAAAAGAGAAATTTCTTTAATAGATTGCTTCTTTTTTATGTAACAGAAAGAGAGAAATTCGATTGAGCGCTGACAAGACGCGAGGGGCAGAATCGTTTTCTGCCGATTTCCTTATTTTATATTGCGCGACAAGGAACCGATTGAGCCGATGTTCTAAAAGAAAACTCAAGCTTTTAACTTAATACCGAAAAAACGATTGGAGGGAAAATTCATTATGGAATACACCGAATATTCCAAAGAAGAGCTGCTCGAAGCCAAACGCCAGATTGATTCCACCCTGCATAAATTGCGGGAAACGATAAAAACATTGGAATCCAAAGAAAACCCGCAGCGTTACAAATCGCAGATTACCTTAGCCAAACGGCGGGTCAAAGCCTTTGAAATTGCCGTTTCCCTGTTGGAGAAGGAGCTTTTGAGATGAACGAACAACAATTTAACAAAAAAGGCAAACTCTACCACAGCGCGCGCCCTGCTTACCCCGAAGCGCTGTTTCAAACGCTGCGGGAACAGATTCCCCCGCAAAACGTTGTTGCGGACATCGGTTCGGGAACCGGCATCTTTTCTGCCCGGCTGCTCACCGTCGCCCAAAGAGTGTTTGCCGTCGAGCCCAACGAAAGTATGCGCGCCGCCGCGGAAGAAGCGCAAGATTCCCCGCGGTTTTTCTCGGTAGCGGGCAGCGCAGAAGCAACCTCCCTGCCCTGCGCCTGCGTCGATTGCGTAACGGCTGCCCAAGCGTTCCACTGGTTTGACCAAAAGCAGTTTCGAGCCGAATGTCTGCGCATCCTCAAGCCGGGCGGACTTGTTTTTCTCGTCTGGAATGACCGCGAACTCACCGACCCTGTCATTTTACAAAATGCAGAGATTAACGCGCGGTTTTGCCCCCGATTCCGCGGCTTTTCTAACGGGGACTGCGGGGAACAACGCCCCTTTCTCTCCTCCTTTTTCAGCGGGGAATATCAAACGCTCTCCTTCCCCAATCCTTCCTTTTATTCTTTGGAGCAGTTTATCGCGCGCAACCTTTCCTCCTCCTTTGCTCCCTTTCCGGAAGATACGGGCTTTTCGGCGTACGTTGCCGCCCTCACCGCCCTTTTTGAGCAGTACTGCCAAGACGGTATTCTGCGCTATCCCTACACCACCCACTGTTATTTCGGCAAATTAAGTTAAAAGAAAAATCCCGACCGCACAGTCGGGATTTGTTTGTTTTTAATAACTCTTTTAGGAATACAGCGATTGTCCGTCCGGCATCTGCTCGCGTTTGCGCAGGATTTTGCCGATAATAGAAAGAAAGACACAGCTGCTGAACACGCCGCAGAAAATATCCACCACAGGTTCTGCGTAAAAGGCTGCCGTCGCTCCCCAAATTGCCGGGAAGGTCAGGGTCAAAATCAGGAACAGCGCCTTTCTGAACACCGAAAGCGACACCGAAACCTTGACGATTCCCAGCGCGGTCAAACCGTCCACAAAGGAGTATTGCAGTGCCAGCGGAATAATACCAAAGGTAAATACCTTGATTGCCCATACGGAAAGTTGAATATATTCCGGGTTTTGGGTAAACAGTTTTACAAAAACGCCGGACACCGTCTGAGAAATGACAAACATCACCAGGCAGAACAGAAAGGCAATCTTTACAATCTGCTTTTCCCCTTTGCGTATCCGGTCGATATTTTTTGCGCCGTAGTTAAAGCTCAAAATCGGCTGCGTACCGCTGGTAATTCCGCCCAACGGCAGGGTGACAATCTGCATATAGCTTTGCACGATGGTCGCGCAGGCAATCAGCATATCGCCGCTGCTGCCGCCGTATCTTTGCAAAACCGCATTCAACGCAATAATCAGCACGCTGTCCCCCGCGATGATGATAAACGGGCAAAAGCCGAAAGAAAGCACGCGCAGCATCACCTTTGGGGAATATCCGGTAAAGTTGATGCGGACATGGGCGCGATAGCTAAATAAAAACCACAGGACAAAAGCGCAGGAACAAGCCTGAGAAATGACGGTTGCCACCGCCGCGCCCTTTACGCCCATGTTAAAGACAAAGATAAAAATCGGGTCCAGAACAATGTTCATCACAGCGCCGATGACGGTGGTGAGCATCGCCTCGTTGGCAAAGCCCTGACAGGTGATAAACTGGTTAAGCCCCGCCGTTAAAATGGCGAACACCGTTCCCAAAACATAGAAGGTGAGATAATCGTTTGCATAGGGGAAGGTTTGCTCGCTGGCGCCGAAAAACATCAGCATCGGCTCCTTAAAGGCGATGGCAAGCCCTGTGAGAATGGCGGAAAGTCCCAGCAGCATCACAAAACAGTTTGCCAGAATATCCTCCGCGCCCTTTTGGTTATCCTCGCCCATGCGCATGGCAAGCAGCGGCGCTCCGCCGATTCCAATCAAAAAAGCAAAAGAAGAAATGAGGGTGACAATCGGTCCGCACACCCCCGCGCCCGCAAGGGCAATCTCACCGACCCCTTCGATATTTCCGATATACATTCTGTCCACAATGCTGTACAGCACATTGACAAACTGCGCCAGCATCGACGGAATCGCCAAGCGTCTGACCAGCCGGCGGATGTCGTCTTTTCCTAAATCATTCTGCCTTTTCAAGATAGTTCCTCCCTTTTTTGCGGATTTTCTTTTTTCATACCGCACACACCCGATATAGTTTACCCCAGCTTGAGCGGTGTGTCAACCGTTTTTTATCGGGCAGAAATTTTTTTGAGGAAAGAAAGGCAAAATTGATTTTTTCGCTTTGTTTCCTCCGCTTTGTTCTGTTAAAAATAACGATATTTTTTGCGCAAAAGAATAAAGCAGACGGCAGTAACCAACGCGGACAGCAGCTCTGCCGCAACCGAGGCAAGCCAGACCCCGTCCGTCCCCAACACCGGAGGCAGCAGCAAAACGCTTGCCACGCCGAACACCATCGTTCGCAAAAAGGAGATTCCTGCCGAAACCGCCCCGTTATTGAGCGCGGTAAAAAATGCCGAGCCGAAGATATTGAACCCGCTGAATAAAAAGGACCATGCGAACAGGCGCAGACCGTAGGCGGTGAGCGTTTCCAGCCGAGCGTCATATCCGACAAACATCTTACATAAAACATCCGCAAGGGCAATCGCCGCTGCCGTTAAGACAATCCCGCCGATTGCTGTTAATTTTAAGCTCTTGCCGAACAGGTTTTTCAGTTCCCCTTCGTTTTTTGCCCCGTAATGAAAGCTGATTACCGGCGCGCATCCGACCGCATATCCCAAAAAGATGGCGGAAAACACAAACGAAACATACATCAAAATCCCGTAGGCGGCAACGCCGTTTTCCCCCACCAGACGCATCAGCTGAAAATTATACAAAATGGTGAGAACGGAAGTTGCAATATTGCTCATCAGCTCGGAAGAGCCGTTGGTGCAGGTTTTCAGCAAAACTTTCGCCGAAAAAACAGGCTTGGCAAAGCGCAGCAGGCTGCTGTTTTTTACCCCAAAATAAAAGAGGGGTAAAATTCCGCCCACCATCTGCCCCATAACGGTGGCAATCGCCGCGCCTGCCAGTCCCCAGTGAAACACTGCGATAAACAGCCAGTCGAACACCATATTGGTAACGCCGGAAAGCGCAGTGATAAAAAGCCCCAGCTTCGGCTTTTCCGCCGTTACAAAAAAGGACTGAAAGAAAAATTGCAGCATAAAAAACGGAATCCCAATCAGGCACAGTCTGCCGTATAAAACGCTGTCGGTCAGCATCTGTCCCTGCGCGCCGAAGGCGACGGCAATCTCCCCCAAAAAGAACAAACCGACTGCGGCAAAGGCGATACCTCCGATTGCCGTTACGCAAACCAGCATCGAAAAAGCCTCGTTTGCCTGCTTGTTTTTTTGTTCTCCCAAAAGTTTGCCGACAATCGCCGTTCCGCCGGTTCCCATCATAAATCCCAACGCGCCCAGAATACCAATCAGCGGGTAAATCAGAGACGAGGCGGCAAACGCCGTTTTTCCCGCATAGTTGGAGATAAAAAATCCGTCCACAATGCTGTACATGGAAGTAAAAATCATCATAATAACGGACGGAAAAATAAACCGAATCAATTTTTGATAGGTAAAGTGATCGGATAGTTTAATGCTCATTTTGTACCGAATCCTCCAATGACAAAATTTTTTGAAATTCGGATTTTAAGGAGGTTAAAAAATGCTCGAGCTGAAGATTGAGCGCTTCGATATCTTCAATCTGTTCAATCGCAGTTGCCTCTGCCCGATAAATTTTTTCCAGAACACGCTCTGCGTATTCCTTGCCGGAATCGGTTAAAAAGATGTGCTTTTCCCTTCTTTTTCCCGGAATGGAATGAAAAACAAGGTAGCCTTTTGCTTCACATTCCTTTACCAGGGTGTTGAGGGTTGTTTTCGGAATCGACCATTCCTCGCAGATTTCCTTTTGAGAATGGGGAACCCCGTCGTTTAACGCATACAGCAGCTTCATCATATTGCCCTTATAGCCCAGTTTGCGGGAAAATTCCTCATAAACCGCATCCACACCGTACAGGGCTGTCATCAGGCGGTTGACATCTTCTCTTTTTTTATCCATAAATACCGCTCCTTTTATAATCCTAATTCGTATTATATAATAATCCCGATTCGGATTATTGTCAAGTAATTTTTTCTTATTTTTTATTTTCTTTCATGCAGAAAAATGAAACAACAATGCCAAAAGATTTAATTTGACAAAAAAGCTGCCGGAATCTTTGCAGAATTTCTTTTTTAAATAAGGCTTTTCTCCCGATTCGATGAGGTTTTTTTAATCCTCTTTCACCTATACCCCGAAATGCCGTAAAAATTGCATATAAATATGCAACAATCACACAGATGAAGAAAATTTTTATTTTATATCTAATTTTACAATATTATATTGATTTTCAATCCGTATTCATGCTACACTGTATTATAATTCAACTATATTCGGACAGATTCCTTCATGAATTATCACTATAATAAATTGAAATCGTGAAAATGTTGACAAATAAAAAACAGCCAAAACAGAACGGAGAAAACAGGCAAGAATTGCAACAAACATGCCTTGTAAAAATGGGAAAAGATGAGCCTGTTTCAATGGAAATTTTTGATAAAATTTGTATATTCTTGGATTGCAGGCTTGACGATATTGCAGAAATGCAGAAAGAAGGTTGTTCAAAATGAAACATGAATCGGAAAAAATTGCTTTTGGGATACAACTCAAAAACTTTGCCGCAACTTTAACCTCCTTTATTTCTAATAATGATGAATGGACAATACGCGGTTTTATTGATATTTTTAAAAACATATATACTATTTCATCCGATACTAAAATTATTTCAAAAGTACTTGAACTTCACTTGTTCCCGCATTTTCTTTCTTTTGCTGAAAGTATCGGATATGACATTGAACTTGCAACATTCCAAAACTGGTATCCTGATTTAACATTTATATGCAAAAGAAATCGTGAGATTAAATTTGCCGTTGATCTAAAAACCACTTACAGAGATGAAGATTATCCGGATTTTTGTAACGGTTTTACCCTTGGCTCACATGGCGAATATTTTATCAATCGAACCAGTACTAAGAATATTCAATATCCATATGACGATTACAGCGGACATTTCTGTTTAGGTATTATCTATTCACGCACGATGTTAAATAAAAACGAAGAAATGCAAATCTATTCGATTGATGAGATAAACAGTATCCCTGCCGTTATTAAAAATTTCTTATTTTTTGCTGAAGAAAAATGGAAAATCGCAAGTGATAAAGGCGGTAGCGGTAATACGGCAAATATCGGAAGTATTCAAAAAATCGAAGATATTATAAACGGAAACGGTGTTTTTGCAAAAGCCGGAGAAGAATTATTTGACGATTATTGGACTAATTTCGGAAAAATCGAAACTCTTGTAAATGGAAAGCGCAAGAAATTGTCTTCTTTTGAAGAATACTTAGCATATCGTGGCTTACCGGCAACATTAAATAATCCGAAAGCTAAAAAAAGGAGAACAAAATGAAAGATACAGTATATATCCCTCCGATTAAAATACAGGGAATAAAAACAAAATTGGTTCCGCTTATCAAACAAAGCGTTGTTATCAATAAAAATTCTGTTTGGATTGAACCTTTTATGGGTTCCGGTGTTGTCGGTTTTAATATTGAGCCGCACCACGCAATTTTTGCAGATACAAATCCACACATTATAGCCTTCTACAACCAAATCAAGAAAGGTATTATCACACCACATATTGTTCGTGAATTTCTTGAACGTGAGGGAAAATTATTAGAACAAGGAAATGATAAATATTATTATACGGTTCGTACACGTTTTAATCAGGAACACAATCCTCTTGACTTTCTGTTTCTTAACCGCTCTTGTTTTAACGGAATGATTCGATTTAACAAAAGCTATGATTTTAATGTTCCTTACGGACATAAACCGCAGCGCTTTGCAAAAGCATATATCACAAAAATAGTAAATCAAGTTGCGCATGTATCTGAATTACTTCAAAAATATGACTGGAATTTTATTTGTCAATCATTTGAAGAAACAATATCTATGGCAGAAAAGAATGATTTTATTTATTGTGACCCACCGTATATTGGCAGACACGTTGATTATTATGATAGTTGGGATGAACAATCTGAAACCTTACTTCATAAAGCGTTAGTTAATAGTAATGCACGATTTATGCTTTCTACTTGGGATCACAATGACTATCGACAAAATGATTATATTGATTTAATATGGGGAGATTGTGAAAAAATTACACAAGAACATTTTTACCATGTCGGAGCAAAAGAAAAAAATAGAAATCCTGTTATTGAAGCACTTTTAACAAATTATACCATAAGCGGCAGACAAAATGAATTACTATTAGACAACGAACAAATGACTTTGTTTGATTCAGCATCTAATTTATAACTTCATATTAAGTAAATTTGTTCCTAAACTAAAACATGATTTGTCTATGGACTGTAATTTTCAATTCTTTGGTAATTTCAATGAAAAACCAGATTCAGAGTAATCAAGTATTTAAACTTTTATAAAGTTTTTATCTTTCCTGTTTTCATATACTATAAACAAGGGGGCGAAAGCAACGAGGACTTTCGCCCTCTAATATTATATCCTCTGTACGATTTTTCCCATACTGTTTTATATCATGAAAGAAAATTTAGGGATATTATTCTAAGGTATTATTTCTCTTTTTCCCGATTCGATGAGGTTTTTTTTAAATCCTCTTTCACCTATACCCCGAAATACCGTAAAAATTGCATATAAATATGCAACAATCACACAGATGAAGAAAATTTTTATTTTGAGGGCAAAAAAACCGCCCTTTTCGGACGGTTCTTTCGGTTATTGATTTTATCTGACGCAATCTTGTTATCTTTAAAAAATATCTTTACAAAAGGGGGTTATGCCAGTTTGCGGGATTTTTCCGCGCAGGCTTTCATCGCTTCGATAATCGCGCTGCGGAAGCCTTTTTCTTCCAGGACGCGAACCGCTTCGATGGTTGTGCCTGCCGGGGAGCAAACTGCGTCCTTTAATTCTGCGGGATGTTTGCCGGTTTCCAAAACCATTTTTGCCGCGCCTACAACTGCCTGCGCTGCAAACTGGTACGCTTTTGTTCTGGGCATACCGTCCATAACCGCTGCGTCTGCCATCGCTTCAATCATCATATAAACATATGCCGGAGAGCTGCCGGAGGCGGAAACCACGGCGTCCATCATATATTCCTTGATAACCTCTACCTTGCCGCAGCTGCCGAGCAGCTTTTTAATCCACTCCAGCTCGTCGGAAGAGATGTATTTATTGGGGCAAACCGCCGTCATGCCTTCCCCAATCAGTGCGGGGGTGTTTGGCATTGCGCGGACAATCTTCTGACCTTTGGAGAACATGGTAGCCAATTTATCCAGAGTAAATCCCGGAGCGATGGTTAAAACAATGGTATCTTTGGAGATAATCGGACGGATTTCCTCGATGACTTCCTGATAAAACTGCGGCTTTACTGCCAGAACGATGATTTCGCTTTCGGTAGCGACCTTTTTGTTATCCGCGGTCATTTCGATGCCGAATTTTTTTTCTGCGTTGGCTCTGGCAACATCAAAAATTTCCGCAGCCATGACCTCTTCCTTTTTTAACAAGCCGGAATTGATAATTCCTCCGATGATTGCGCCTGCCATATTTCCGCAGCCGATGAAACCGATTTTTTTCATAACAAACTCCTCTTTCCTTAACCTTTTTCTTTTCTGTTGCTTTTTATCTTTTCTTTTTTATCTTTATTATAAAAGCGGTTTTACCGCCTTTGTCGCATAAAAAGTGGGGACGCCGAAGCTGTGCAGCTTACCCGAACCGTTGGTATCCTGATAAATATCCGCAAGGCGGAAGCCTGCCTTGAGCTGACCGCCAATCTGCTCTTCTATGGTGTGGGAAAACTGGATTCCCCAATCGTTTTTAACCGAATCTTCATACTGCTGCGGGTTGGAGAGCGGGTCAAACGGCAGAGAGTAGCAGATATTTTCTTCACTGTCATCAAACAGGTAGTTAAAGCCGTTATCAAAGCCTGCCAACAGGATACCGCCCTTTTTCAGCACCCGAAAACATTCCTGCCAAATGGGCAAAACATCCTTGACATAGCAGTTGGAGACCGGATGAAAGATCAGGTCAAACTGTTCGTCCTCAAACGGCAGCGGCTTTGTCATATCCGCCCGAACAAGCCGAACCGAATAACCTTCCCTTTGGGCGACGAGCGCTTCCTTTTCCAGCTGTTTTTGGGAGTAATCCAATACGGTGCAGTCCGCGCCCAGCGCCGTAAAAATCGGAATCTGCTGTCCGCCGCCGCTTGCCAATCCCAGAACGCTTGCTCCGTTGAGGTTTCCGAACCAGTCTTTCGGGACGGGTTTTGTGGGGGTGAGCAGCACCGACCAATCTCCCGCCTTTGCCCGCTGCCAAACCTCGTGGGAAATTTCCTGTCCCCATTGCCAGCCGTCTTCGACCCAACGGTCAACGGTCTGAGAATTTAGCTGAACATAATCTTTCTGCATTTGAACCTTCCTTTCGGCTTGCAGGTATCATTTCATTATTTCCCCGTTATTTTAGTATATCTCGAAAATAAATTCATGAAAAGCAAAATCATGTTTTATTATTCCGTGTTTCATAAATTTATTTTTCTCTGTTTCTTATTATACTATAATTGATATGCAAAGGGCAACTGTTATTTTGTGAAAAAATAAACAAAAAACAGAACAAAATTTGCCCTGTTTGCTGTTTTTTTGACAAAAGGGAAAAAAGGAAAGCCAAATCGACAGCCTTCCTTTTTGAAACTAATTTAAATTTAATTGTTTTTTCAAGGCATCCTGAAGCACCTGAGAAAAATTAAGGTTTTTTTCCAATGCAGCGGCATTCAGCCATGCCGGCAGCGTAACTGTACGACTGACAGAACGATTTACATTTGCCATTCTGACAGAAGGCATATAGACATCAATCAGTACCGATCTTTCGTTTTTTTCTGTTTTCACCTTAGATAACGGTGTAGGGGGAGGAATTTCTTCCCCATCCTCTTCCATTCCGTAAAGTACGCAACCTAACAGCTCTCTGGCTGACAAAAGCGCATCATCATCATTGATACCGCTGGTCGCACATTTTAAATCCGGAAAATCAACTGCAATTTCTTGCCCACTTTCATAGGTAAAAACTGCCGGATAAAAGTATCGTTCCACTTTTTTCATCGTTATTCCCCCTTATCCTTTCATTATCAGGAGAGAGGGACCGATTTATTCAGTCCCGACGGAATCAACCGTCCTTTCTAAATAAATTTCAGTCCCGATTGTTCCTCAATTCTCTGAAGCGTTTTGAGCGGGATATCTTTATCCGGATGTTTCACCGTAGTACGCCCACTCTTCGTTGGATGTTTAAACTGATGGTGACTGCCGGTAACATTCACCTCATACCATCCGTCCGCTTTCAGCATTTTGATGACCTCTCTTGATGAATAACTTTTCATCATTTTCCCTCCTGACACCACCATCATAGCACATATAATTATATGTGTCAACAAATATCTTTATATACGCTTTCAGATACGGATTCTTTGATTAAAACAAGAAACGCTTTCCGGCGCCGATATTGTTTTGTATCAAGCCGATGATACGATTATATTGATAAAATACTGTTTTTGATTTATAATGGAATCACAAAAGAAAGAAAGAAAGGACGGATCGTATGGATCTTTCCCCTGCCTTGCAATCCCAAATCGCACAGCTTGGCGCCTGCTACGGCGCCACAAAAATTGTTTTGTTTGGTTCCCGCGCACGGGGGGATAACCATCCCCGCAGCGACATTGACCTTGCAAATTATGGGATGCCCGAAAAAAATCAGCCTTCCTTTTACTTTGCCGTCGAGGAAGATTTGCAAACTCTCTTAAAGTTTGATCTGGTTCACATCACGCAGCACACCGGTCCTGCGCTGCTGCAAAATATTCAAAAGGATGGTGTTACCATTATGGAATCCTACTCTGAAAAACTGAAAAATTTTGAAAAAGCCCTTACTCGCCTGAAAGAATCCATCGAAGAATACAATCAAATCCACAGCGACACGGTGCGCGATGGAATTATTCAACGCTTTAAGTTTACCTGCGAACTCAGCTGGAAAACAACGCGCGAGTTTTTACTGGATCAGGGATACTCCGAAATCAACAGTCCAAAAGCGGTTATGCGGGAAGCCTATTCCTACGGGTTAATCAAGAATGATCAGGAATGGATTCGTCTTCTTAATGACCGAAATCTGACCGCGCACCTCTATGACGAAAAGGTTGCAGATGAAATTTATCACCGCATTGTTTCCCATCATATCGGATGCTTTATCCAACTTTTTGAACAATTAAAAAACAACTAAAACAAAAAACTCCCTTCCGATTTGTGCGCGCAGGGCGGACGGTAACGCCTGCCTTTTTCCTCCGGTTTGTTTTTAAAAAACGGCTTTGTTCTGCGGTTTTTTTAATACAAAAAGAAAAAAGCGACCTGCGTTTTGCAAGTCGCTTTTGGTGACCTATCGGAGACTCGAACTCCGGACACCCTGATTAAAAGTCAAAGTGATAAGTCAAAATAAAAGTTCCGTTTCATTCCGTATCATTCTTAAAATCGCATAATCATGCTGTTTTTTAAGAATCGTTTCTGAAAAATTCTTTTTTAAAGCTGTTAAAACTTGCCCGTTTGTCGTCAAAGTGTCGTCGAAAATGCGGTGATTTACAAATTTACGGCATTTTTTACAGACTTGTAATCCTGCAAAAATCAGAAAATCCACCACCAAAAACACCATCAAATTAAAGATAAAATCTATCATTTCAAAGCAACGCCCGCCCCCAAAGAGGAGGCGGGGTGTTTTATTTCATATAATGTTGATATTTACTTTACTATGCTTTATAATATAATACATAGTTTGACACATTTTTGAGGACATTTTGCATATACTAATATTGGCTTTTATTTGTAGCTTTTTTAGAGTATAAAAATGCGTACTGTCTATTGACAATAGAACTTTTTATGCTATAATTAAGTTGATAATAAATGCCAGTTTGTCCTCCGGTGTCCTTCGGGTCCGGGGGCTTTTTTATTTTGGAGGGAAAAATATGGCAGACAAAGAATATAAAACACATCAGGAATTACTCACGATTCTCCGTAATCGTGGAATGTCTATAGAAAAAAGCTATGATTCCCAAGTAATAGATATTTTAAAAAAAGAAAACTATTACAACGTTGTCAACGGTTATAAGGATTTATTTATTGTTTCATCGTCTACTTCTTCGTCAGAACAATTTAAAACAGGAACTACTTTTGATGAGGTCTATGCTCTTTACAATTTTGACCGTGATATCCGTCACATATATCTCAAATATCTTCTTCAAATTGAGAATACATTTAAAACTGTGCTCGCCCATGAGTTTTCTCATCTTTATGGTCATGACAACTATTTAAAAATAGAAAATTTCTTCACTACTCCTTCCCCTGATAAAAAAGTATTAAAGAGAATCGCTAATTCAAATAATCTTGATATAACTAAAGATATAAATAAAATACAACACCTTAGTTCTGAAGAAAACATCAAAAATGTTATTAAACTGATTGGAGATATTCAGCAAGAAATAGCACGTCAAATGAGTAAACATCATCATGCTGTCACCCACTATATGTCTGAATACGGTTACATTCCATTGTGGGTACTTGTAAATGTCCTTACTTTTGGGAAAATTACTACTTTTTATAAGCTCATGAAACCCTCCGATAAAATTCTTATTTCCAAGTTTTTTAATATTGATAAAGATGAATTCCACAAATACATGGAAATGCTTGGATTGGCTAGAAACAAGTGTGCTCACGATGAACGCTTTTTTGATATTCGTTTCAAGCAAAGAATACATACAAAAAGCATTTCAAAGTTTAATAATTTGAATATTCAAAGAGCTCCTGATGGTTCCTATATTCATGGAACAAATGACGCATATGCAATCGCAATAATATTTGCATTATTGTTAAACAAAAAAGATTTAAGTGAGTTTATAAATTTCATGAAAAATAGTTTTTTTAATTTACAAAAAGAACTGCATACAATTACTATTGATGATGTTAAAGAACATATGGGGTTTCCTTCTAAATGGGAAAACTTAATCCGGTTAAAATAACCACACTCTATTTATTTAAATTTTTGTTTACAAAATCCACTAGGATGTAATGAGTGCCTGTAGATTACATCCAATAGTATTAAATGCGTTTGTTTTCCTTTTTATTGAAAGAACCACCCTCTCCATAATATACAATGGAGAGGGCTTTTTTACCTTTTGCTATTCTGCATTTTATCCTTTGATAATCCCCTGCTCAATCATCGTGAGCAGACAGCCTCCTATCGCTGCGCCCAATGCTGTGACGATTGCCCCGGCAAACTTTTCCCACCAGTGCAGCGGACGCTGCTCGATGGCGGATAGGCGTTCTTCCTGCCTGTCCAGTCGGTCATTGTTGATTTTCACAAGATTTTTAATTTCAATCGTGAGTTGTTTCAGGTCCTCGTTGCTTTCTTCCAACTGCTCCAACCGTTTTAAATCCCGGGCAAAGCGTTCGTTCTGCTTTTCCTGGCGTTCCAGGCAAAGCCTTTCCAAAACCGGTTCATTCGGCATAGTATCGCCTACTTTCTGAAATAATCTTTAACAGATTCAACTGTACCGGTTACGTTCTCTTTAGTGTACGTAACTTCCAGCTTGAGGAACGGGGTCAGATTTTTATCATCGTAGAACCAAGAATTTTTCTTGATTTTCTCGAAGTCGAAGGATTCTCTGCCGATGGTTTTGATTCCTTCAATATGCTTTTCAAAGTGATCCTTTGCGTCGGCGCGGTCCAGAACGCAAGTCACATAATGACCCAATCTGTCGCCCACATGACCTTCGGTGCGGAACGGAACACAGCGGTTCTTTGCGCTCTCCTCGACTACCAGAACATAGTCGGGGGCTGCGTCGGCGATTGCGCAGAAGTTGAGGTTTCCCCGCTCCTTTACATTGTTGAAGTTGTTTTTTCTCAGTTCTGCGGCAATTTCCTTGCCGAGTTTGCAGTTTGTTTCGTTTACAATGATGACCTTTTTGTTGCCGTAAAATGCGTTTAACATAAATTTACTTCCTTTCTTTTATAAAAACTACTGATTGACAAATTTTCTGATATTCGGATTCTGCTGAATCTGCTCTTTCATCAGCTCCAACGCTTCATCGACCCAAAGCGAAAAGACGCTGAATGAAACGAGGTACTTAATTGGCGGGAAGGCTTCGACCGCTAAATCGTAGACGTATCGCAATTTGAGCGCGCCTGTTCCGCTGCCCAAAAACTGCTCCGCCTGAGTGACCGCCCAGAGCAGCCATTCCTTGACGTTGCCTTTCATGCGGAGATAACCGATAAAAAGCAATAAAAGGAACGCTCCCACTGTGCAGATGATTGTTACAATCTGGTTCATCTTATCTCTCCTTTCTTAAAGTGTTGTCACAAACCCGCCGAAGCCTTTTTTCTTTAAATCATCGGCGGTTTTCTGCGC
>CAJJZS010000003.1 GCA_905197685.1 uncultured Oscillospiraceae bacterium
TTGACCAAGTGTTGCTAATAACTTTTTCATTGTTCAGTTTTGAGGGAACATAAAAGTTCATGTAAACATGAACTTTGCCAAATAAATCCATTGGATTTATTTGCTGAGTACTTTCTGTACTTTCCCTTAATTAAATAGTTGGTGCTAATGGCGGTGAGGATCCACCTGTTCCCATTCCGAACACAGAAGTTAAGCTCACCAGTGTCGAAAATACTTGGCGGGTGACTGCCCGGGAAAATAGAGCGGTGCCAACACAAAAACAGCAATCTGCATTTGCAGATTGCTGTTTTGCTATATCTTGTAAAATAAAAGAGGAGAAATACGATGTTACAATATCCATGAAATGATACAATGAAAATCATCACAAAAAAATACAGGGAAGTTCTAAAAGAAAAACTAATTGGAGTTTATTTACATGGTTCCGCAGTATTCGGGTGTTGTAATGAAAAAAGCGATCTTGATTTCATTACAGTTGTTTCTTCAGAATTAACTTTAGAAGAAAAAGAAAATATGATAGAAATCTTATTAGAAAATAACAAGTTTGCTCCTCAAAAAGGATTTGAAATGAGCGTTGTACTTTTTAAAGATTGTAGACATTTTTCTTATCCTACTCCTTATGAATTGCATTATTCCAATCGTTATTATCAACAGGCGAAACAAAACTTAACCTCTTATTATAAAGAAATGTCCGGTGTGGATTATGATTTAGCAGCTCATTTTACGGTAATAAAAAATGTTGGAATTGTACTGACAGGGAAAGAGATCAATTCTGTTTTTGGGGAAATCCCGTGGGAATATTATTTAGACAGCATTTATAGAGATGTTCAGGATTCTCAGCAATCTTTTGAAGAACAGCCGCTTTCTGTTCTGTTAAATCTTTGCAGGACATGGGCTGCTGTTCAAGATAAAAAGGTTTTATCAAAAGCTCAAGGAGCAGATTGGGTTTGTTCTGTCGATTCTGTACTTTCTAAAGAAGATTTAGAGCGATTAAAAGAAGTAAAACAGGCATATTTATCAGGGAATTTGCTTGATGCAACAAATCCGGAATTAAAAAATTTGATGAGGCAAATTGAGGATATTGTCAGAGAAAAGTTTGAAAGAGAAAGGTAGGGAAAGAAATGATTTTAACTACAGAACGCTTAATTTTAAGACCGTGGGAAGAAAGCGATGCGGAGGAATTATACCGTTACGCAAAAGATGAAAGGGTAGGACCGATAGCCGGTTGGCAGGTACATACAAGCGTGGAAAATAGCAGAGAGATTATTCGGGATATTTTATCTGTTCCGGAAACCTATGCGGTGGTGGATAAAGAAACCAATTTACCGATTGGCTCTGTAGGAATTATGTTGGATAAAGAACATGCAGGAGCGCCTCTGCAAGAGCATGAGGCAGAGTTGGGTTATTGGATTGGTGTTCCTTACTGGGGAAAAGGTTTGATTCCGGAAGCGGTGAGGGAGCTTCAGCGCCGCTGCTTTGAGGAGTTGAGATGTACAGCTCTTTGGTGCGGATATTATGACGGAAATGAAAAATCGAAGCGTGTTCAGGAAAAGTGTGGATTTCATTACCATCATACGCAGAAAAATAAACCGACCTTGCTTGGTGAACGGACAGAGCATTTTACCTATTTAACCAAAGAAGAATGGATTGCAGCAAAAGATAAGGAAGAAAATCAGATTCTTGGGGAAAAATGGTGTCAGGTAGAAATCTACAACGAATATTTAAAAAAGATTGCTGCTTTGCTTTGCCAGATTAACACTGTAGAGCAGATGGAAGAAAAAGCAAAACTGGAGTTAGATATGTTAAAGCAGCGCGACGAGAATGACAGCAAGCGCCAATATCTGGACAGGCTTGTCTCTACCCAAAAACAGTGCAAACTGCGTTTACAGCAGATGTGGGAGGAGCTGCGCTTAATTCAGGGTTTAAAAGAACAGTTGGAGGCAGAGCTGCCGTTTTTAAGAGGCAAATAAACAGAATAAAAAAATAAAAGCGGATACATTTGTATCCGCTTTTATTTTTAGAATCATTCTATGAAAACAGAATTATCTTTCTTCTTTCATTTTAGCAAAGCATTCGCTGCAGTATACCGGGCGATCTTCTCTTGGTCTGAAAGGAACTTTTGCTTCTTTGCCGCAGCCAGCGCAAACAGCAGTGAACATTTCTCTGTCAGCTTTTTTATCAGCTTTGCGAGCGTTTCTGCAAGCTTTGCATCTCTGTGGCTCGTTCTGGAAGCCTTTTTCAGCGTAGAATTCCTGCTCACCTGCGGTGAAAACGAATTCAGCTCCACATTCTTTGCATACTAAAGTTTTGTCTTCGTACATAGTTTTATACCTCGCTTCATATAATTCGCCCAAAGACCGAATGGGAGAGATTTCATCGCTCTGCTGTGAGTCAAGGGGCATATTTTGTAACCGCAGCAAATGCGGTTATCAACCGGAAAAGGGACCTTTCTCTTGGGAATTGTCCCTGAGCTTTCGTCGAACTCGTTGCAGGGCATTGTCAACAGCTTTGGTTGTGCAATGAAGCCGCTCTGCCATTTCCTCATAAGAATGGCCGCTGAGGTACAATGTTAAGGTTTCCTGTTCTAATCCAGACAAAAGGGTCTTAATTTTCTGCTCCCGCTGCTGCTGCTCCTCCGCTTGCAGATACATTTCCAATGGGTCGGAAAAATCCTGCGGCAGATGAAAAGCATCATCAATGGGCAGATAATTATTAAGCGGCAAATGTTTTTGTTCCATCAATTCGGTAAAACACCGATTGATTTTGGAAAGGATACATAATGTTGCAAAAGTTTTGAAAGAAGCCCCGCGGGTTTTATCATAACTTTTTACAGCAAAGAACAGACCAATCAGCCCTTCCTGGACAAAATCATCCTGTTCCAATCCAACGGAAGAATATCGTTGAGCTTTTCCCCGAATCAGGGGCAGATATCGAGTGATTAACTGAGCAAGCGCATCAGTGTCTCCAGCTTTTGCATCCTCTGCCAGTTCTTCATCCAAACGTTTGCTTGTATCAGTAGGGTTCATATCTGCTGCTCCCGAAATATTTTCCGTTTAAACAAAATGCTACTCTCTCATTATATAGTACTAAAATTGTTCTGTCAATTCATTTTACACCTATCCTTAAATTTATTTTTTGTCAAAGAGGGAGGAATTTTCGAGTTTTTGGTCAAAATGGATATATTATCCTCGTTTTTTAAACAATATCACAGAATATTTGGAAAAAGCTTTTTTTATGGGAATTTCAACTTTTGATGGTTTGATTTCTGTTTTGCGGCTATGCTATAATTAAGAAAAACAAAAAGTGATTGACAAAAAGATAACAAGCAAGTATACTAAGCAGTGAAAATAGGAGTGGTTATTGATGAAGAAGATCAAGATTGAAGTTTGTGTTTGTACAGCGTGCGTGATGAACGGCTCGGTTAATATTATGGAGTCGGTGGAAAGTCTGCGGGACTTGAGAGAGCAGATGGAGGATGGTTTTTCCACAGAGCCGAAATCACGGATTGAGATTGTTACCGATAAGTGTCTGGGCGGTAAAAGCCACGAACAGGACGCTCCGATGGTGGCAATCAACGGGGAAGTTTTTCCGAAAGCGGACGCAGAATCGGTGATGGCTCGCGTGATTGCGTGTGTAAAAGAAAACGCCGAGGCGTAGCGCGTTGCGCATTTTGCGCTTATAAACAACAGGGAAAAAGTTTTTGAAAAACAACAGGAGGAACAAAGAAAGATGAGAGGTATCACAACGCCGGTCACAAAAATCAGGAGGCAGGTTTTTACCGAAATTGCAAAACTTGCCTATCAGGACGGGGATTACTCCAGCATTGAGGAACTGCCGTATAAGATTATTCCCGGTGAAGAGGCGCAGTATCGAAACAGTATATTTTTGGAAAGGGCGATTGTCGGCGAGCGTTTGCGCCTTGCGGTAGGTTTACCGCTGCGTCCGGTTGACCAGCACGCGCCGGTTTCTCAGCATATCAATCACAGCGCAATCGCAGATATGTTCTATGAGCCGCCGCTGATCAATGTTATTTCCTTTGCTTGTAATGCCTGTGAAGAAACCAGTTATACCGTAACAGACCTTTGCCGCAGCTGTCTGGCGCACCCATGTACGGCTGTATGCCCTGTAAAAGCTGTTTCTATCGTAAACGGACGCTCCCATATCGACAAAAAAAAATGTGTAAAATGCGGACGCTGCGCGCAGGCTTGTCCATATACAGCGATTGTAAAGAGTGAGCGTCCATGTGCGGCTGCCTGCGGAGTAAACGCGATTGAAAGCGATGAATTTGGCAGAGCTAAAATCAATTATGATAAGTGCGTTTCCTGCGGACAGTGTTTGGTAAGTTGCCCGTTCAGCGCGATTGCGGATAAATCTCAGATTTTTCAGCTGATTCAGGCAATTAAGCGAGGAGATGAGGTCATCGCAGAAGTGGCTCCGGCTTTTGTCGGTCAGTTTGGTCCTATGGCTTCTCCGGAAAAGGTACGCGCTGCGCTGCGTAAAATCGGTTTTGAACATATTTACGAGGTTGCCCGCGGCGCAGACATCGGCGCTGTGGAAGAAGCAGAGGAGTATATTAAAAATGTGCCGACAGGAAAGCTGCCGTTCCTGGCGACTTCCTGCTGTCCGTCCTGGATTATGATGGCAAAACAGCAGTTCCCGGAAATTGCGCACTGTATTTCCGACTCAATGACCCCGATGGTAGCAACCGCACGAATCATCAAAGAAAAACATCCGAATGCAAGGGTTGTGTTCATCGGTCCGTGTGCGTCCAAAAAGTTGGAGGCAATGCGTGCAGATATTCGCAGCGATGTGGATTTTGTTATTACCTTTGAGGAATTGATGGGCATTTTCCAAGCCAACGGAATTGAATTTGCCGACCTTCAGGACGATACCGGATTTAACCACGGAGCAACCGCTTCGGGAAGGGGATACGGTATTGCAGGAGGCGTTGCAAAAGCAGTAACCGACTGTATTCATGAAATGGCGCCGGAATTAAATGTTCCTACCGACCATGCGGAGGGATTGGTTGAGTGTAAAAAGATGCTGACTCTGGCAAAACTGGGCAAACGCGACGGTTATTTGCTGGAAGGTATGGCTTGTCCGGGCGGCTGTGTCGGAGGAGCCGGAACGCTGACCAGTATTCCAAAGGCGGTAAAAGCCGGTCAGGATTTTGCTTCTCAGAGTTCGTTCCGTGTTTCTACACAGGACGAAACCGTATTTGAAAAATTAGGAAAATATACCAAAAAATAAACTGTTGTTTTCGGGCGGCTCAAAATGAGCCGCCTTTTTGTTTTTGCTTGCTTTTGGATAAAACAGAATAAAGCGCAATAAAGGGGCATACAGATAAAGTAAAAAAGATGAAATTTGCGGGAGGGGAAGGTTTGGAATGAAAACGGCAGTGAAGAAAATATTTATGAGATGCAGCTGCGCGCTGCTGGCAACAGTTTTGTTGGGAAGCTCGTTTTTGGTTCATGCAGAAAAGGCAGAAAAAAAGGAAGTTGCCATGAGTTACACAGCAAAAGCAGCCTACCTGATAGAACAAAAAACCGGAAAAGTTTTGTTTAGTCAAAATGAAACGCAGAAATTGGCTCCTGCATCGCTGACTAAACTGATGGATCTTATTTTAATCTATGAAGCGTTGGAAAAAGGAAGTCTTTCCATGCAGCAGAAACTGAGCTGCTCGGAATATGCAAAGACGATGGGAGGCTCAGAAATATGGCTCAAAGAGGGCGAGCAGATGACGGTGGAGGAACTGCTGAAAGCGTTGATTGTTGCCAGCGCCAACGATGCCGCCGTTGTTTTTGCGGAAGCGATTGCCCAAACCGAAGAGGGATTTGTTCAGCTGATGAACGAGAAAGCGCGGGAGATGGGGCTTGAAAACACTCATTTTGTCAACTGCACCGGTTTTGATGAGGAGGGACATTACACCTGCGCAAAAGATGTTGCTCAGATGGCTCGCTTGCTAATGGAAAACTACGGGGAAGAAATTACCAAATTTTCCACCATTTGGATGGATAGCTTGAGAAACGGGGAAACCGAACTGGTAAACACCAACCGATTGGTTCGATTTTATGAGGGAACAACGGGATTAAAAACGGGAACTACCGATGCTGCCGGACATTGTTTGTGCGCAACGGCGACCAGAGGAGATTTATCTCTGATTTCGGTGATTATGGGGTGCAGCAGCGGGGCGGTCAGGTTTGAAGAATCCAAACAGCTTTTAGACTACGGTTTTACCCATTTTACCCGATTCCAACCGGAAAATGTGGAAAACACACTGGAACCGGTTCCGATTGAACGGGGAATCCCATCCAATGTTACAGCGAAGATAAAAACAATGCCGCAGGAGGTAGTGAGAAAAGAAGAAAAGGAAAATTTAAATGTACAGATACAAATCAATCCTGATTTGCAGGCTCCTGTTCAAAAGGGAGAAGAAATCGGAAAGGTGTTGTTAATGAATCAAAATCAGGTGATAGCCGAGGAGCCGATTACCTCGGCACAGGAGGTTGAACGCCTCACTTTTACAAAAAGTTTTTCCGTTTTGTTTCGGGAATCGATATCTATGAAGTAAATTTGCCTTTAAAAAGGCGGAGAAATCTTCATTTTTTTGAAAAAGAGAAAAAATGAGAGATTTTTCAAGAATATTAGAGAAAAATAAATACATTTTTTACAAAAAAACTCTTGCAAAAAGCAACGAAATAATGTAAAATAGCTATAACACCAACAGGAAAGAACAAATGGTGGATACCGTAAAAAGAGAGAAGGGTCAGAAATGGCTGTGAAACTCAATTCAAGATATCTGGAATCGTTTGTAAGCGAACAGGAGTTGCAGGCAATCGAGCCACAGGTAAGGGCAGCGCACCAAACGATTCATGAAAAAACAGGTCCGGGAAACGATTTCTTGGGCTGGCTGAACCTTCCGGCAGAGTATGATCGGCAAGAGTTTGCAAGGATACAGGACGCTGCTGCAAGGATTCGCAAACATTCCGAGGTTTTGGTTGTCATCGGTATCGGCGGCAGTTACTTGGGGGCAAGGGCGGCAATCGAATTTTTGCATTCCCAGTTCTATAATGACTTAGCCGGCGATGCGCCGAAAATTTATTTTGTAGGAAACAGCATCAGTCCTTCTTACCTCAATCAAATTTTAAAGATTTGCGAGGGAAAGGATTTTTCAATCAATGTAATTTCAAAATCGGGTACAACGACCGAACCGGCGCTGGCATTCCGAATTTTTAGAAAGTTAGCGATTGAAAAGTACGGAAAAGAGGGCGCAAAGGAACGCATTTTCTGTACTACCGATAAAGCAAGGGGAACTTTAAAACAATTGGCAGACGAAGAGGGATATGAAACCTTTGTTATTCCCGATGATGTCGGCGGAAGATATTCGGTTTTAACTGCGGTGGGACTGCTTCCGATTGCCGTTTCCGGTTCCGACATGGAAAAGCTTATGCAGGGCGCGCAAAAGGCAATGCAGGAATTAAGTCTTTGCGATTTAAGTAAAAATGATTGTTACCGCTATGCGGCGCTGAGAAATATTTTATATCGCAAAGGAAAAGCGATTGAAATTTTAGTTTCTTATGAACCGGCATTTGCTATGATGTGCGAATGGTATAAACAGTTGTTCGGTGAAAGCGAAGGAAAGGACCAGAAAGGAATTTATCCTTCGTCCGCAATTTTCTCTACCGACCTTCATTCAATGGGACAGTACATTCAGGAAGGCTCCAGAATATTGTTTGAAACGGTAGTGGATATCAAAACGCCGCAGCAAGACCTTTATATCGAACGGGACAGCACCGATTTCGACGGTCTGAACTTCTTATCCGAACAGAATATGTCGGTTGTAAACCGCAAGGCGATGCAGGGAACCATTCTGGCGCACACACAGGGCGGCGTACCGAATATGGTATTGGAGATGGAAAAAGCAGACGAAGAGGAATTGGGTTACCTGATTTACTTCTTTGAAAAGGCGTGCGCACTTTCCGGTTATCTCTTAGCGGTCAATCCGTTTAACCAGCCGGGCGTGGAGAGCTATAAGAAAAATATGTTCGCCCTGTTGGGAAAACCGGGTTATGAACAGCAGAAACAGGAGCTGGAATCCCGGCTTCAATAAAAAAGACAGCAAAATTTTTTAAATAAATTGTTATCAGGGAGGAATTTCAAATGATTAAACTTATCGTAGGCGCAAAAGGTTCCGGCAAAACAAAAACTCTCATCGAAATGGCAAACAAAGCAGCACAGGAATCCAAAGGTAATGTTGTCTGCGTAGAAAAAGGCGACAAACTGGCAAGAGAACTGCCGACCAACGTTCGTTTGGTTAACAGCGAAGAATACCAGATTCAGGGCTTTGCATCTCTGTATGGCTTCCTGGCAGGTTTCCTGGCAGGAAACTATGATATTACTCACCTGTTTATCGACGGTACTTTCAAAATCGGTAAAATCGGCGATGTAGAAAAAGATTACGAAGGTTTTGCATACATGGTACAGTGCCTTGCAAAACTCAATACCGAGGCAGAGATTATCTTTACTGTATCCTGCGATGCAGCAGACCTGCCGATTACCATGAAAGATTTTATTGTAAAATAAGATGAGAAAAAGCGGGGAATCTTCCCCGCTTTTTTTGCGCTTTTTTGCCGTTGTTTTAAAAATAGATGCAGAAAGAAAGGGCGAAAAACTTGACGGACTTTTTTATCCGTGTTACTATTTTAAGGGGAGAATCGAACTCCAATGTGTAATAAAAGATAGAAGGGACTGTTAAGAATGGAAAAAATAAAAGCAGCGATTGTCGGTTACGGAAATATCGGACAGTACGCTTTGGAAGCAATCAATGCGGCACAGGATTTTGAGTTGGTAGGCGTTGTCCGCCGTCAGGCAGGGGAGCAGCAGCCAAAAGAGCTGGAAGGCATTTGCGTTGTGGACGATGCAGACAAGCTGCCGGTAAAGCCGCAGGTTGTTTTGCTGTGTCTGCCTACCCGATCGGTGGAGGAAGCTGCAAAGAAGTACCTGGCGCAGGGAATCAATACAGTAGACAGCTTTGATATCCACACCAAAATTTGGGAACTTCACTGTTCGTTGGATGCGGCTGCAAAACAGTCCGGAGCAGTTTCGGTTATTTCGGCAGGCTGGGACCCGGGTTCTGACTCGGTAGTAAGAACCTTGCTGGAAGCGTGTGCGCCGAAAGGAATCACCGATACCAATTTCGGTCCGGGTATGAGCATGGGACATTCGGTAGCGGCAAAGGGTAAGGACGGTGTGAAAGCGGCTTTATCAATGACAATTCCGCTCGGAACCGGAATCCACAGAAGAAATGTTTATATTGAACTGGAAGACGGTTATGATTTTGAGCAGGTAAAGCGTTCCATTTTGGAAGACGATTACTTTAAGCATGACGAAACTCATGTGATTGCAGTACCGTCGGTAGAAGCGCTGATGGATAAAGGACACGGCGTGAACCTGGTTCGCAAAGGTGTTTCCGGTACAACGCACAATCAGCTGTTTGAGTTTAACATGAAAATCAACAATCCGGCTCTAACCTCTCAGATTATGGTTGCCTGCGCAAGAGCGACTGTGAAGCAGAATCCGGGATGTTATGTTATGCCGCAGCTGCCGATGATGGATTTGCTGCCGGGCAGCACAGAAGATAAAATCAAACGCCTGGTATAATAAAAAAGAAAAAATCAGCTGAAAGGAGAAATCAGGGTGGCGGAATACTGGGATATTTATGATGTTGACCGCATAAAAAAACACAGAACGCATCTGAGGGGAACCCCCATAGAGGACGGGGACTACCATTTGGTGGTAAATATCTGGATTTATAACAGTGAGGGAAAAGTTTTGCTGACTCAGCGCCATCCCGAAATTCCTTTCGGATTAAAATGGGCGTGTACAGGGGGCTCCGCTTTGGCAGGGGAGAACACGGTACAGGCTGCGGTTCGGGAAACCAAAGAAGAAACCGGCATTGATATTCTGCCGGAGGAATTGATTTTAGTCGGACAGGAGCGACGCCTGCACAGCTTTTTGGATACCTTTGCCGTTTATAAGGATGTAACCCCCGGGCAGATTGTCATGCAGCCGGAAGAGGTTGTGGATTTTTGCTGGGTAAACGAAAGGGAATACCGCAGAATGGAGCGGGAAGAACAGCTGCATCCTGCGCTGAAAAACTTTTTTGAGGTTTACCGCCCGCAGATTCCCAAACATCTTTGGAAGAAAAAACAAAAATAAAAAGGAGCAGGGAATTTGAAACGATTTGCCTATGAAACAGTCAATCGGCGCTGAATCACAGGCAAGGTGCGTTTTTTATTCCCCGCTCCTTTTTTATCCCGAAAATCGGGAAGGATTTGTTATTTTACGATAAACGGTTTGATATCGTTTAAAAAATCGGTGAGTTCCGGACACTCTTCGGAATGAACCTCCATGACAATCTCTTTGGAAAGGTCAAGGCTGAAGATGCCCATAATGGATTTTGCGTCAACGGCATATCTGCCGGAAAGCAAATCCACATCAAAGCTGTATTTGGTAACAGCATTGACGAAAGATTTGACATCATTGATGGTTCTGAGCATAATTTTTTCCCGTTTCATATAAAATCGCTCCTTTGCGCTGTAAAATATTACCGAATTTCGGACAAAGATTTTGTCGAAAGGCAGTTGTATTTATTGTATAAATTCATTATAATTTATTTATACTCACTTTTCAATACTTTTTCATAAGGAAAGATTTTTTATTAACAATATTTTGCAACAGGAAGTAGTTCCTGACTGTTTTAACCAAACCGGATTTTCCGGAGAAAAGAGGAATTATGAGGGCAGCATTTTACACCTTGGGCTGCAAGGTAAATCAGTATGAAACCCAGATTATGATTCAGCAATTTTCGGCGTACGGATACGATATTGTGGACAGTACAGATGCAGCGGATGTATATGTTATCAATTCGTGTACGGTTACGGCGTCCGGAGATAAGAAAACCAGACAGATTATTCATCGTATGAAGAGAAACAATCCGGGGGCAGTGATTGCCCTGACCGGATGTTTTCCGCAGGCATTTCCCGAAGAAGCGCAGAAGATGGAGGATGTGGATATTTTAGTGGGTGCGGGAGAAAAGAAAAAGGTGTTGGAATATGTAAACCAATATCTGAAGGACCGCAAAAGGATTATTCATATTACGCCGCACACCAAAGAGGAACGCTTTGAGGAGATGAGGGCGGATCAATTTTTGGAAAGAACCCGCGCTTTTGTTAAAATCCAGGACGGCTGCGAGCATTACTGTTCCTACTGCATTATCCCTTATGCAAGAGGATTTAACCGTTCCAAACCGTTGGAGGATTTAAAAACGGAGTTGTATGACCTGAGCGCAAAGGGATACAAAGAGGTTGTTTTGGTGGGAATTGACCTTTCCAGTTACGGAAAGGATATCGGCTGCCATTTGGTGGACGCAGTTACCCTTGCCTGTACAACCGAAGGGATCGAGCGGGTGCGTTTGGGTTCGCTGGAACCGTTGATGCTGACAGACAAAAATTTGGAAATCCTGGCGGGACTGCCCGGTTTTTGTCCTCAGTTTCACCTTTCTTTGCAAAGCGGCTGCGATGCAACTTTAAAGAGGATGAATCGTCATTATGACACTGCATTTTATCGGGAGTTGGTGGCAAGGATTCGTGCCAAATTTGACAATCCGACCATTACCACCGATTTGATGGTCGGATTTCCGGGAGAAACAGAGGAAGAATTTGAGCAGTCGCTGGCGTTTGCGAAAGAAATCGGGTTTGCAAAAGTTCATGTTTTTGCCTACTCTGTTCGTCCGGGAACCCGAGCAGCAAAGATGCCGGATCAGCTGACAAACCGTCAGAAAGAGGAGCGCAGCCATCGTATGGCAGCAGTTACCGAACAAAGCAGGAAAGAGTTTTTGCGCTCTCAAGTCGGCATGACAGAAAGTGTACTGTTTGAAACAGAGCGGATAGACGGGATGCAGCACGGATATACGCCGAATTATACGCCGGTGTGTGTTCGCAGTCAGCGGGAGCTGTGTGGGGAAATTCATCAGGTAAAAATTATCGAAGCTGCCGATGACTACTGCATTGGTGAACCGGAAAATGACGAAAAAACGGCTTCTGCGAGCTGACCTGACAAAAGTTGAGTCAAAAATGACCGTTCTTTCGGATAATGTCTATATATCAACCTTGATTAAATTATGGTATAATGAAGTAAACAATCTTTCTGTCCCAGGAAGATGGAGCTAAATAGAGATAAGAAGAAAAGTTTTTTAGGAGTGTGAAGTATGTCAGTTTACAGAGTATATGTTGAAAAGAAAACTCCTTTCGCAGTAGAAGCGCAGGGAATCCTTTCGGATATTCATAATTCTTTGGGTATCCATTCCGCATCCTCCGTTCGTATTCTGAATCGCTACGATGTAGAAGATATTTCAAAAGAGGATTTTGAGCTGGCAAAGAATACCATTTTTTCCGAGCCACAGGTAGACAATGTGTATGATACTCTACCTTGCTTTAATCAGGGCGAAAAGGTGTTTGCCGTTCAGTTTTTGCCGGGACAGTTTGACCAGCGTGCAGATTCTGCGGCGCAGTGTATTCAGCTGGCAGCGCAGAACGAGCGTCCTACCGTTGCTTCCGCAAAGGTGTATGTTATCGGCGGCGTTTCGGAAGAGGAACTGGTAAGAATCAAGGCAAACCTGATCAATCCCGTTGAGTCGATGGAAGCTTCTTTGGAAGAAGTTCAGACACTGCACACTCCGTTTGAAGAACCGGCAGATGTAGCGGTTTTGCAGGGCTTCTGCGATCTGGACGAGCAGGGACTGCGCGACTTTATCAAAACATACGGTCTGGCGATGGATTTGGGAGATATTTCCTTCTGTCAGAAATATTTTAAAGAAACCGAACAGCGCGACCCAACCATCACCGAAATCCGCATGATCGACACCTACTGGTCCGACCATTGCCGCCACACTACATTCTCTACTCAGATTGAAAATGTCAGCATCGAAAGCGATTACATCAAAGATGCTTACAACGAATATCTTCAGCTCAGAGAAACAGTTCATGCAGGCAAAAATAAACCGATGACCCTGATGGATTTGGCTACCATCGGTGCAAAAGCACTCAAGAAAAAAGGTCTGCTTCAGTCTTTGGACGAATCCGAAGAAATCAATGCCTGCTCGGTTAAGATTAAAGTGGATGTTGACGGAGAAGAGCAGGATTGGCTGCTTCAGTTTAAAAACGAAACCCACAACCACCCGACAGAAATTGAGCCGTTTGGCGGCGCAGCAACCTGTTTGGGCGGAGCAATCCGTGACCCACTGTCCGGACGCGCTTATGTTTATCAGGCAATGCGTGTAACCGGCGCAGCAGACCCGCTGACTCCGTTTGAAGATACCATCAAGGGCAAGCTCTCGCAGAAAAAGATTGTCACCACAGCGGCAGCGGGATACAGCTCCTACGGCAACCAGATCGGTTTGGCTACCGGTCAGGTCAATGAAATTTATCATCCGGGTTATGTTGCAAAACGCATGGAAGTGGGCGCAGTAGTGGGCGCAGTTCCGGCAGAGAATGTAATCCGTGAAGAACCAGCAGCCGGAGATGTTGTTATTCTTCTGGGCGGCAAAACAGGACGCGACGGCTGCGGCGGCGCAACCGGTTCCTCGAAATCCCACAATGTAGAATCTCTCTCCAGCTGCGGTGCAGAGGTTCAGAAGGGAAATCCTCCGGAGGAAAGAAAGATTCAGCGTCTGTTCCGCAACGGAGAAGTAACCCGTATGATTAAGCGCTGCAACGACTTCGGCGCAGGCGGCGTTTCGGTTGCAATCGGCGAACTTGCAGACGGATTGAAGATTAACCTGGATATGGTTCCGAAAAAATATGACGGTCTGGACGGAACCGAGCTTGCAATCAGCGAATCTCAAGAGAGAATGGCAGTTGTTGTTGCAAAAGAAAATGTAGAGAAATTTATGGACGCAGCAGACAAAGAGAATCTGCGCGCAACCGTAGTGGCTCAGGTAACAGAGGATCCGCGTCTGGTTATGTTCTGGAGAGAAAAGAAGATTGTAGATCTGTCCCGAGCTTTCCTGAACTCCAACGGTGCGGCAAAATATACCGATGTTATCGTAAAAGCCGCAGAGAAGAAAGAATGCGGTCATTGCTGCTGCAAGAACGGTGTTTCGGTTGCAGAACGCTTTGAGAAGGTAATGTCCGATCTGAATGTATGTTCTCAGAAAGGACTTTCCGACCGTTTTGACTCCACCATCGGGGCAAATACCGTTGTTATGCCATATGGCGGTGAAAGACAGCTCACTCCGTCTCAGGCGATGGTTGCAAAAATTCCAATGCGCTACGGAGAAACCAATACCTGCTCCATTATGGCTTGGGGCTTTAACCCGTATATTTCCGAAGAGTGTCCGTTCCGCGGAGCGATGCTTGCAGTGGTAGAGTCGATTGCAAAGGTGATTGCAGTAGGCGGCAGCAGAGAAAAATGCTGGCTGAGCTTCCAGGAATACTTTGAGAAAATCGGAAATGACCCGGAAAAATGGGGCAAACCGTTCCAAGCTCTGCTTGGCGCGTTGAAAGCTCAGTTAGAGCTTGGCTGCGCTGCAATCGGCGGAAAAGACTCGATGTCCGGTTCGTTTGAAGATTTGCACGTTCCTCCGACACTGATTTCCTTTGCAGTATCCGCAGCAAAGGTTCAGAATATTGTCAGCAACGAGTTTAAACAGCCAAACAGCAAAGTATACCTACTTACTCCGGACTACGACGAAAACGGTCTGCCTGTTTTTGAAAGCGTTCGCAAGGTATTTGACCACATGGAAAGCCTGATTGCTTCCGGTAAGGTAAGAGCAGCTGCAACTCTTGGATTTAAAGGTCTGGGAGAAGCAATCTGCAAGATGGGATTCGGCAATGCAATCGGCTTTGCGGCAGAAAAGAAATTGCATCACATCTTTAAACCGGCTTATGGCAGCTTTGTATTTGAAGCTTGTGAGGAACTGGATACCTTTGCGGAATGTATCGGTCATACTACCGCAGAATATGCAGTCAGTGTAAACGGAGAAACAATCGACCTTGCGCAGATTCAGAAAGCATGGGAAGCAAAATTAGAGCCTGTTTATCCGATGATTACAAAGACTCCGAACATCATTGTTCCTACATACGCTTATGAAGCGCAGCAGCACGCTCATTCCGGTGTTACCGTTGCCCAGCCAAGAGTGCTGATTCCAGTATTCCCGGGAACAAACTGTGAATATGATACTGCGCGCGCATTTGAACGCGCAGGCGCAAAGGCAGATATTGTGGTAATCCGCAATAAGACTTCTGAACAGATTAGAGAATCGGTTCAGTTAATCAAAGAAAAGATTGCCCAGACTCAGATTATCGCAATCCCGGGCGGCTTCTCCGGCGGTGACGAACCGGAAGGCTCCGCGAAATTTATCGCATCTTTCTTCCGCAATCCACAGATTACCGAAGCGGTTATGGATATGCTGAAAAACAAGGACGGTTTGATGTGCGGTATTTGTAACGGCTTCCAGGCTCTGGTTAAACTGGGACTGGTTCCGTTCGGAGAGATTATCACCACCGATGATACCTGCCCGACTTTAACCTACAACCTGATTAACCGTCATCAGTCCGGTCTGGTTCGTACCAGAATCGCATCGAACAAATCTCCATGGCTGATGCACACCAATGTGGGCGATATTCACACCATCGCAATCTCTCACGGTGAGGGACGCTTTGTTGCAAGCGAGGAAATGGTTCGCAAGATGGCAGAAAACGGTCAGATTGCAACCCAGTACGTTGATTTGGACGGCAATCCGACTCTGGATTACCGCTTCAATCCGAACGGCTCGATTGACGCAATCGAAGGTATTACCTCTCCGGATGGTAGAGTATTCGGTAAGATGGCTCATTCCGAGCGTTACACCAACGGTCTGTACCTCAATGTGAACGGCGAAAAAGACCAGAAGATGTTTGCCGGCGCTGTTGATTACTTTAGAGATTAAGCAGAATTTGAAACGGCTAAAAAACCTCCCTGCTTTTATATGGCAGGGAGGTTTTTATCAAACAGTAAAAAGGAAGGATGTTATATGTCAAAATCATCATTTTCTTATCAGCCGGCACAGGCGGATAAGACCGATTATCTGTTTTCGGTTTTGTGTGTGGTTTCGGTTTTAAATTTGCTGACCCTGCCGCTGACCGTCCTTGTAGCAATTTTTTGGATAAAAAAATATCAGCTCTCCTTTTTAGGGGAAGGATTTTCCAAAGCAGTGGACGGGAAAAAGATAGTAAGAATTTTATTTTTACTCCTTTCGGGAGCAGGATTCGGCGCCTTTGGCTGGGTTTTGGAAGGAAGAATAACACAAGCCTTTCCGGTTCTTGCTGTGCCTGAAACACAGGAAAGCAGTTTACCTCTTGTTTTGCTGGTCGGTTTTGCCTCTGCGCTGATTACAGAGCTTGCCTTTCGCAGATGCTTATACAGTGAATGGAGCAAATATGGAATTTTTCCGGCAATTGTGGGAATCGGCGTTATTTCGATGCTGCTCTCCAAGCCTCAGCAGTGGTTCGGTATCCTTGCGCTGAGTTTAGGTGCGGCAGTTATCTATGAAACAACGCATTGTGTTGTGATGACAACGGTCTTTCATGTTGGATATCTGTGGATGCAAAGCCTGTTATCGGTGTTGGGGCAGACAAACTTGTCCACAGTAATCGGAGCGGTTGCGTTGGTGGCAGGTGTTGTTTTGCTGATTGTCTTTTTAAAACTTTCACCGGATTGGGAAAAGGTAAAAACCAAAATCAAAATTCAGCAGCAGGACAGACAAAAGCATCCGTATGTCTTTCGGGCAAGCTATAATTTCTTTGTTGTTGTGCTTGTTTTGTTCCAGACAACGCCGCTGTGGTATTCTAAATTCTTTTCCTGAGACAGGGTATGAAAAAAATACCGTAAAACAGGGATTCTTTCAAGAAATGTCCCCATTTTGCTGTTGACAAACCGCAAAGAAGATACTATAATAAATTTGTTACGGACTGATTCGGAGGGGTAAGTCTGCCCCGGAAAGGTCGGCTTCTGGCGGAGCGGACGGGGTCAGTTTGTGCTGTAACGGGACCGAAGCAAAAGCCGTTGCAGATGAAATGGGAATTACCATTTGAGTTTGGAAAGGAAGTTACTATGCAGCTTGACCTGAAAAAATTGTTCGATGCGGAAGGACAGGTTTTGCCGTTTGAGCAAAAGTTGGATTTAAGCGATGTGGAACAGTGGGGGGATCGCCCTTTTAAAACACCGGTTGAGTTAAAAGGCAAGGTACAAAATCGCGCAGGTATTGTAACGGTAGAATACAGCGCAGATTATCTCCTTTCCGCAAATTGCGCCAGATGTCTGGAGCCGGTAGAGCAGAAGAAACATCAGGAATTTTTCCACACGGTGGTTCGCAGGCTCAACCAGGAAGAGGACGATGATTACATCGTTTGTGAAGACGGAATTTTGGATATGGATCTTCTTGCACAGGACGACATACTTCTTGAGCTACCAATCAGGATGTTGTGTTCGGAGGACTGCAAAGGCTTGTGTCCGATGTGTGGCTGCAATCTTAATGAAAAGCAGTGCAGCTGTCAGCCTCCCGTATGGGACGCCCGCCGCGTAAAGGCATTTGACGATTTAGAATGGTCCGAAGACTGATTCTAACCCTATATTTTTTATGATTTTAAGATAAGATTTTAAGGAGATGCACAAAAATGGCAGTACCAAAGAGAAAAGTATCCAGAGCTCGCAGAGATAAAAGACGTTCCAATGTATGGAAACTTGACACACCGGCATTTTCTGTTTGCCCACAGTGCGGCGAGCTGAAAGCTCCTCACAAAGTATGCGGCAACTGCGGCTACTACAAAGGCAGAGAAGTTATCAAAAAAGACAGATAATCTTTTTGAACTTGATTTTTTGAAAAAGAAGGGCAGAGGGGGAAGCAGCTTCCCTTCCTGCCCATTTTTTTATGAAATAAAAGCGTTAAAAGGAATGAAGAAAGGACAGGCAAAATGGCAGTAAGAATTACCAGTGTGGAACCGGGAAGCCCAGCCAAACACGCAAGAATCCATAAGGGTGACACCCTCATCAGTATCAACGGCAACGCGATTACCGATGTTTTGGACTATCGGTTTTATATGACCGATGAAAAACTGGAAATCTTGCTGTGCGACGAGCAGAAAAAGCTGAGAACCGTTTCGGTGGAAAAGGACGAGTATGACGATTTGGGCTTGGAATTTGAAACTTACCTGATGGACCGTCAGATGGGTTGCAAAAATAAATGTATTTTTTGTTTTGTAGACCAAACGCCGAAAGGAATGAGGAAAAGCCTGTACTTTAAAGACGACGATACCCGAATGTCCTTTTTGTTCGGAAACTACACCACTCTCACAAACTTGAAAGAAAGCGACATTCAGCGCATTATCAAAATGCACATCAGTCCGATCAATGTTTCGGTGCATACGATGAATCCGCAGCTGAGGGTAGAGATGATGAAAAATCCCTTTGCCGGTGAAGCTCTTCGATTTGTAAAGCTGCTGACCGACGGAGGAATCAAGGTAAATACCCAGATGGTTCTTTGCCCGGGATACAATGACGGAAAAGAACTGGAATATACCCTTTCCGAGCTGTCAAAACTCGGAGAGAATATTCAAAGCATTTCGGCAGTTCCGGTCGGTCTGACAAAGCATAGGGAAGGATTAACCACCCTCAGAGGATTTTTTCCACAGGAAGCAAAGGAAGTTGTGGAAACAATGGAACGATGGGGAGAATATTTTCTTTCCAAATACGGCGCGAGAACGGCTTACGCTTCGGACGAATTTTATATTCTTGCAGGAAAGCCGTTTCCCGACTATGATTTTTATGAGGATTTTTCTCAGTTGGAAAGCGGAGTCGGTATGATAACGATGATGCAGCATGATTTTGCACTGGCAATCGCTCAGGCAGAGCAGCCGCCAAAGCAGAAAAGAAAAGTAACGCTTGCCACCGGAGAACTGGCTTATCCAATGATGCAGAAATTTTCTCAGCAGGTGTCCGAACGATTCCCACAGGTTACGGTACAGGTTCGGAAAATTGTCAATGATTTTTTCGGACACAGCGTTACTGTGGCAGGTTTGGTGACAGGACAGGACCTTTTAGCGCAGTTAGAAGGCGTTCAGATTGGAGAGCAGCTTTTGATTCCTGCCAATATGCTGCGCCACGAACAGGATTGCTTCTTGGACGATATTACCTTAACAGAGGTAAGCGAGCGTTTGGGCGTGGAAGTTGTTCCGGTAGAAAATGATGCTTTTGAGCTGCTTGACCGAATGTTGGGAGTTTCCTTCGCTTGCTAACAGAAAAAAATGAAAATCATCTTTTTCAAAGAGAAAAAAGAAATAAGACAGAAAGCAGGAAAAACCTGCGGAAAGTGAGGTAGAAAAGTATGGCAGTCAGACCGGTAGTAGCGGTAGTGGGCAGACCGAATGTCGGAAAATCCACATTGTTTAATAAGTTAATCGGTCAGCGTCTTTCCATTGTGGAGGACACCCCGGGTGTAACAAGGGACAGAATTTATGCTGCCTGTGAATGGCGCAATCATGAGATTATGCTGGTTGATACAGGCGGTATCGAACCTTATTCCGATGATATTATCCTTTCTCAGATGCGCCGTCAGGCACAGCTGGCAATTGACAGCGCAGAGGTTACGATTTTAGTGGTAGACATGAAATCGGGAATTACAGCGACAGACCAAGAAGTTGCGGCGATGCTGCAAAAAAGTGGAAAACCGATTGTACTGTGCGTCAATAAGTGTGACGGTGTCGGAGAACTTCCGCCCGAATTTTATGAATTTTATAATTTGGGGCTGGGCGATCCGATTCCGGTTTCTTCGGTTCACGGTCACGGAACCGGTGACTTGCTGGATGCGGTTTATGAGCATTTGAACTTCTCGGAAGATGAGGATTATGGGGACGATGCCATTACTGTTGCGATTGTCGGTCGTCCGAATGCCGGAAAATCTTCTTTGGTCAATCGAATTGCGGGAAGAGATGCGGTAATTGTTTCGGATATTGCAGGAACAACCCGCGATGCGACCGATACCGTAATTGAAAATCAGTATGGAAAGTTTGTCTTTATTGATACGGCAGGAATCCGCCGCAAGAGCAAGGTGGAGGAAGCGATTGAAAAATACAGCGTGCTGCGCGCTTATATGGCGGTGGACCGTTCCAATGTCTGCATTATTATGGTCGATGCGACCAAGGGCTTCAGCGAGCAGGACTCCAAAATTGCAGGCTATGCCCACGAGCAAGGAAAGGCTTGTATTATCGCAATCAATAAGTGGGATGCAGTTGAGGATAAGACAGATAAAACTATGCAGGAGATGAAGAAACAGCTGGATATTGATTTCAGCTTTATGCCGTATGCTCCGATGGTTTTCATCTCTGCCAAAACAGGGCAGCGTGTGGAAAAGATATATGAACTCATTCAAAAGGTAGATGAGCAAAACGCGCGCAGAATCTCGACCGGTATGCTCAACGATATGCTCAACTATGCGACAGCAAGGGTTCAGCCGCCGTCCGATAAGGGAAAACGCCTGAAGATTTATTATATGACACAGGTTTCCACCAGACCGCCGACATTTGCCTGCTTTGTCAATCGTTCGGAGCTGTTCCACTTTTCTTATCAGCGTTATCTGGAAAATCAGATTCGTGAGAATTTCGGCTTTGAAGGAACCCCGATTCGTATGTTGGTAAGAGAAAAAGGCGACAAAAAATAAACTCCTTTCGGAAGCGTTTTCACCGGTTTTATAAAAGAGAAAGAGCTTCTTTTTTAAGAAGCTCTTTTTTTACGGTTTGATTCCATGATAAAAATAGGAAAAGGACTTGCAATACAGTGAAACACTTGATACAATAATATCAGAGGAGGATGACAAAATGACAGGATCTCAATGGATGCTCACAATAGGGGCGTTTGTTTTGTCGGCGGTAATTGCCTATCTTTTAGGAAGTATCAGCTTTGCAATTATTGTGTCGAAATTATTTGCACACGATGATGTTAGAAAATATGGAAGCAAGAATGCGGGAATGACCAATATCTTAAGGACATACGGAAAATTGCCTGCCCTATGTACCTTGATTGGGGATTTTCTTAAAGGGGTGCTTGCCGTTGTGATTGGCAGATGGATTTTTTCTGCGGCGGGCGTTACCGGATTTGATGCAGGATATCTTGCAGGATTTTTTGCTTTGCTTGGACACTTATATCCAATTTATTTCGGATTTCGGGGAGGAAAAGGGGTTCTTACCTCATTAGGAATTATACTTGTTGTAAATCCACTGGTATTTTTTATCCTGTTGGTTATCTTTGTGCCGGTATTGCTGATTACAAAGATAGTGTCTTTGGTTTCGATCACCGGAGCGCTGCTCTATCCGTTCATTACCCTGATTGTGGATTTGTGTCTGCGCAAGCCGGTTTTATTTGATTTTCTGTTTGCCGCATTATTTTCTGTTATTGTAATTTATAAGCATCGCGAAAATATCAAACGCTTGTTAAACGGTACGGAACGAAGAATCGGCGATAAAAAGCCGGAGCAGGAACAGCCGGAAGCCAAGAAATAGGGAGGAAAGCGATGATATCTCTATATACCCCAAAATTAGAGGAATTGGTATTTCGACAGGATTTGCTTGCAGACGAACAGACCATGTCCTATAATGCAAAGTGGGGAGGAACGCTGGAGTTTCCCAAAGAACGCTGGCAGGATTGGTATAATCGGTGGATTGCCTGTCCGACTGACGGAAGAATTTACGCGTATCTGTACAGCTCTCAGGAAAAAGAGTTTGTCGGGGAAGTTGCCTGCCATTTTGACGAGGACAGTTCGCGTTGGTTAACAGATGTGATTGTACATAGCCGTTTTCGAAAAAAAGGGTACGGAACGCAAGGACTACAGCTTTTGTGCGAGCGTTGTCGTCAGGCAGGAATAAAAACGCTTTATGATAATATTGCACGGGATAATCCGAGTGTGATTCTGTTTTTAAACAACGGTTTTGAAAAAGCAGAGGAAACAGAGGATGTTATTCTGGTAAAAAAAGACTTATAGGTCGTTTTCGATTTGAACGGAAAGAGAGGAATCGACATATGGCAAAGGTAATGGTATTGGGAGCGGGAGGATTTGGTATTTCGCTTGCGATGATGTGCATGGAAAATGGACATGAAGTAACGGTTTGGTCTCATCGCGAAGAGGAAGCGCAGCGTTTGCAAATCCAACGAGAACAGAAAAAACTGCTGCCGGGTGTAAAAATTCCGGAAGAGATTGTTTTTACCCATTCGCTGAAACCGGCAGGGGAATCGCAGCTGATTATTATGGCGGTTCCTTCCTTTGCGGTGCGGCAGACAGCGCACCTGTTACAGGAGATTGTTTCGGACAGAACCATTATTGTGTGTGTTGCAAAGGGACTGGAACAGGGGACTTTCTACGATTTTTCGACCGTTATTTCCCAGGAAATACCGAATTGTCCAAATGTCATCCTTTCCGGACCTTCCCATGCAGAGGAAGTCAGTCGAGGAGAGGCAACAACGGTTGTTGCAGCTTCCAAAAATAAAGAAGCTGCAATGCAGGTTCAAGATTGGTTGATGAATCCAAACTTTCGTGTCTATGTCAATGATGATGTAATCGGCGTTGAATTGGGCGGCGCATTAAAAAATATTATAGCGGTTGCCTCCGGAATTGCAGACGGAGCGGGAGTCGGAGATAATGCAAAAGCAGCCTTGATGACCCGAGGTATTACCGAGATTGCCCGTTTGGGCGTAGCAATGGGCGGACATCAGGAAACCTTTGCAGGACTTTCCGGAATCGGAGATTTGATTGTTACCTGTACCAGTATGCACTCAAGAAATCGTCGCTTCGGTCGTTTGGTCGGACAGGGTGTTCCTGTCCAACAGGCACTGGAACAGGTGGGTATGGTGGTAGAAGGTTATTCCTGCACTAAAGCGGCATACGAGCTTTCTCAAAAAATGGGGGTAGATATGCCGATTACTGCTCAAACCTATCAGATTTTGTATGAAGGAAAAACAATACAGGAAGCGCTGAAAGACCTGATGGAACGCCCGAAAAAGAATGAACGGGAATGTACATGGGTTGTTTCGTAATACAAATATAAAAATACAAAACAAAATATACCAAAAGTATACAAAAAGGAAACTCTTTTTTGCGGAGTTTCCTTTTTGCGTGGGGAAAGAAACGGCAGCTCAGCTTGTCAAACAAGCGTAGAATATGGTATGATAATAACATATGTGATTTTATCAGCATCAGAATGAGGAGGCTATTATGGCAGCAAAAAAAAATCATGGATACGGAAATGACAGCATTTCCTCGCTGAAAGGGGCGGATCGTGTCAGAAAGCGTCCGGGCGTTATCTTTGGTTCCGACGGACTGGAGGGATGCGAACATTCTGTTTTTGAAATTCTTTCCAACTCGATTGATGAGGCAAGGGAAGGATTTGGAAACCGCATTATTTTAACGGTATACCGGGATCACTCGATTGAAATACAGGATTTCGGAAGAGGAATCCCGGTTGATTATAATCCAAAGGAGCAGCGCTATAACTGGGAGCTGGTTTTCTGTGAACTGTATGCAGGCGGAAAGTACAACACAAATCAGGGCGAAAGCTATGAGTTTTCTTTGGGATTAAACGGCTTGGGTTCCTGCGCGACGCAGTATTCTTCCGAATACTTTGACGCAGAAATTTACCGCGACGGATTTCGATATAATCTCCACTTTGAAAAGGGTGAAAATATCGGCGGATTAAAAAAAGAGGAAACCAAACAGAAACAGACGGGAAGCCGTCAGCGTTGGAAACCGGATTTGGAAGTATTTACCGATATTGCAATTCCCGAGGATTTTTTTCGGGATGTGCTGAAAAAACAGGCGGTTGTAAACCGGGGACTTACTTTTTTGCTGCGTCTGGAACAGGAAAACAGACAATTTACCGAAGAAACCTTCTATTATGAAAACGGTATTACCGACTATGTAAAGGAAATTGCCGAAGAACAGAGTTTAACCAATATTCAGTATTGGGAAACCGAGCAGCGTGGACGGGACAGAGCGGATAAGGACGAATATAAGGTAAAGCTGTCGGTAGCTTTTTGCTTTTCCAACCGCGTTAAGTTTTTGGAGTATTATCATAACTCCTCCCATCTGGAATACGGTGGTTCTCCGGAAAAGGCGGTAAAACAGGCTTTTGTTTCCAAGATAGACGCTTATTTAAAACAGAATAATAAGTATTTAAAGAACGAAAGTAAGATTACCTTTCAGGATGTAGAGGACTGTCTGGTGCTTGTTTCCTCCTCTTTCTCTACCCAAACTTCTTATGAAAACCAGACCAAAAAGGCGATTACCAATAAGTTTATCTATGAAGCGATGAACGATTTTCTTAAGCGTCAGTTGGAAATCTATTTTATAGAAAATCCGGACGAAGCGGTTAAAATTGCCGAACAGGTGTTGGTCAATAAGCGCAGCCGGGAAAATGCGGAAAAAACAAGGCTGAACTTAAAGAAAAAGCTGGCAGGTTCGATTGATCTTGCAAACCGTGTGGAAAAATTTGTGGATTGCCGCTCAAAGGATGTTAATGAGCGAGAACTTTATATCGTAGAGGGTGACTCTGCGTTAGGAGCCTGTAAGTTGGGCAGGGATGCGCAGTTTCAGGCAATTATTCCGGTACGCGGAAAGATTTTAAATTGTCTGAAGGCAGATTTGGATAAAATTTTTAAGAACGATATTATTCCGGATATTATTAAGGTGTTGGGCTGTGGGGTAGAGGTTACTTCCAAAGCCAATAAAGAATTGTCTACCTTTAATTTAGAGGGACTTCGCTGGAATAAGGTGGTTATCTGTACCGATGCCGATGTGGACGGTTTCCAGATTCGTACTCTGATTTTAACCATGCTTTATCGTCTGACCCCTACTTTGATTGAAAAGGGATATGTTTATATTGCAGAATCTCCGTTGTTTGAGATACGCTGTAAGGATAAAACTTACTTTGCTTATTCCGATGCGGAAAAGACAGAAATTCTGCAAAAGCTGAACGGGCAAAAAACAGATGTACAGCGTTCTAAAGGTCTTGGTGAAAATGAACCGGATATGATGTGGCTGACAACCATGAATCCAAAAACAAGGCGGTTAATCAAAGTTTCTCCGGAAGATGCCGCAGAAACAGAAGCGATGTTTGCGCTGTTGTTGGGCGATAATCTGGAAGGAAGAAAATCTTATATTGCGCAGAACGGACATCAGTATTTAGATGAATTAGACCTGTCTTAATGGAATTACAGAAAAGATAAGACAGAATTGAGGGAATCAAAAGATATGGCACGAAAAAAACAAGCGGAATTATCCCGCCCGCAGAATAATGCGAAAGCGTATATTGAACACGCGGGAGAAATTATCGACCAGAAGATTACCAGTACGCTGGAAAAAAACTATATGCCCTACGCGATGAGCGTCATCGTTTCCCGAGCCATTCCGGAAATTGACGGGTTTAAGCCTTCTCATCGAAAATTGCTGTACACCATGTACAAGATGGGGCTGCTGACCGGGGCAAGAACAAAATCTGCAAATGTAGTGGGTTCTACCATGAAGCTCAACCCGCACGGAGATATGGCAATTTATGAAACGATGGTGCGCCTGGCAAGAGGAAACGAGGCTCTGCTGCACCCTTATGTGGATTCCAAAGGAAACTTCGGAAAGGCATATTCCCGGGATATGGCGTTTGCGGCATCCCGATATACCGAGGTAAAGCTGGACCCAATTTGTCAGGAATTGTTTCGGGATATTGACAAGGATACCGTTGATTTTGTTGATAACTATGACAATAAATTGAAAGAACCGACCTTGCTGCCGGTGACTTTTCCGTCCATTCTGGTCAATGCAAACACCGGAATTGCAGTCGGAATGGCAAGCTCGATTTGTCCGTTTAATTTGGAAGAAGTATGCAACACCACAATCGAACTGATTAAGAATCCAAAGCATGACATCGCGCTTACTTTAACAGCTCCCGATTTTCCGGGCGGCGGTCAGTTGATTTATAATCCGGACGATATGAACAAAATTTATCGTACCGGAAGAGGCTCCTTTAAGGTAAGAGCGCGCTGGCATTATGATAAAACCTGCAACTGTATTGAAATTACAGAAATTCCTCCGACTACCACCACCGAAGCGATTATTGACAAGGTGGTTGATATGATTAAATCCAATAAAATTCGGGAAATTTCCGATATGAGGGATGAAACCGATTTATCTGGATTGAAGTTAGCGGTAGATTTAAAAAGGGGAAGCGACCCTGATGCGGTTATGCAAAAGCTCTATCGCTTTACCCCCTTGGAGGACAGTTTTTCCTGTAACTTTAATGTGCTGATTGCCGGAACACCGAGGGTAATGGGCGTTCGGGAATTGTTGGAAGAATGGATTGCTTTCCGCAGAGAGTGCGTAAAGCGCAGAGTCGCTTTTGATTTAAATAAGAAGAAAGAAAAACTGCATTTGCTGGAAGGCTTAAAGAAAATTCTTTTGGATATTGATAAGGCAATCCGCATTATCCGGGAAACCGAATCGGAGGAGGAAGTGGTTCCGAATCTGATGATTTCATTCGGAATCGACCAGATACAGGCAGAATATGTAGCGGAGATTAAGCTGCGGCATATCAATCAGGAATATATTTTAAAGCGCACCGATGAGGTGGGACAGCTGCAATCGGAAATTGAAGAGATGGAAGGAATCTTATCGGACTCCAGAAAGGTTAGCCGCATCATCATTTCCGAATTAAAGAATGTCATTAAAAATTATGCGCAGCCGAGAAGAACGCTGCTGTTGATGCACGAGGAAATTCAGCCGTTTACCGAGGAAACGGTAATAGATAATTATCCGGTGAATCTGTTCTTTACAAGGGAAGCGTATTTTAAAAAGATTACCCCGCAGTCATTCAGAATGTCCAGTGAGCAGTATCTCAAAGAAGGCGATGAGGTTATTCAGCATACAGAAGGCTCCAACACCGACCATCTGCTCTTTTTCAGCGATAAAGGGCAGGTGTACAAAAGCCGTGCGTGTGAGTTTGAGGACACCAAAGCCAGCGTTTTGGGAGACTTTGTGCCGGCAAAATTGGGAATGGACGAGGGAGAAAACGCTCTGTATATGGCAGTAACGCCGGATTACGAGGGATATTTGCTGTTTTTCTTTGAAAACGGAAAGGTGGCAAAGGTAAATCTCAACGCTTACGCAACCAAAACCAATCGCCGCAAGCTGATGAAGGCGTACAGTATAAAGGAAAAACTGAGCGCGATTTTGTGTATCCGTGAGGATTGCCGAATCTTAATCTCGGCAAGCAACGGCAGAGTTTTGTTGCTTAATACCGCCATGATTCCGGCAAAAGCGACCAAAGATAACCAGGGGGTTCCGGTTATGAAGTTGACCAAAGGGGCAACGGTTGTTTGTGCAGAGGTATATGAAGAAGGTTCGATTGAGGAAGAGCACCATTATATTCCGAAAGAACTGCCTTCCCGCGGTGATTTTTTAAAGATGGCGCAGGTGTAGAAAAATAAAAAGGAGTCGATTCATTTTGAATCGACTCCTTTTTCGACATTACAGATACGGTAAAAGCAATTTTTATACAATTCCCTGAGCCATCATTGCCTGAGCAATTTTGGTAAATCCGGCGATGTTTGCCCCTGCCAGCAGATTTCCCTCCATTTGATATTCTTTAGAAGCATTGTAGACATTGTGGAAAATATCCACCATAATATGACGCAGTTTTTCATCGACTTCCTGCTCGTTCCAAGAATATTTCATGGAATTTTGACACATTTCCAAACCGCTGGTTGCAACTCCTCCTGCATTTGCCGCTTTACCCGGAGCATACAGAATACCGGAAGATTGAAACAGAGCAACAGCGTCAAGGGAACATGGCATATTTGCCCCTTCCGCAACCAACTTCACTCCGTTTGCAATCAGCGTGCGAGCGTCTTCTGCAAGCAGCTCATTCTGTGTTGCGCAAGGCAGGGCAATTTCGCAGGGAACTGTCCAAATACCGCGTCCCTCGTGATATTCTGCCGTAGGTACTTCATTGAGATATTCTTTGATTCTTCCGCGGCGAACTTCTTTAATTTGTTTGACAACAGAAAGGTTGATGCCGTTTGGGTCATGGATATATCCGTCCGAATCGGAAAGAGCGACAACCTTTGCGCCCAGTTCCTGCGCTTTTTCTGCGGCATAGATTGCAACGTTTCCCGAACCGGAAATGACGGTGATTTTATCTTGTAAGGTGTCCTTTGCCATAACATCAAGCATTTCCCGGACAAAATAAAGCAAACCGTATCCGGTTGCCTGAGTGCGTACTAGGGAACCGCCATAGGTTAAGCCTTTTCCGGTTAAGATGCCCGAAAATTCGTTGCGAAGACGCTTATACTGTCCGAACAGATAACCGATTTCTCTGCCGCCCACTCCAATGTCACCGGCAGGCACGTCGGTCTGCGCGCCGATGTGTCGGGAAAGCTCGGTCATAAAGCTTTGACAGAATCGCATGATTTCCGCATCGGATTTTCCCTTGGGGTCAAAATCGCTGCCGCCTTTTCCTCCGCCCATCGGCAGACCGGTTAAGCTGTTTTTAAAAATCTGCTCAAAAGCAAGGAATTTAATAATGGAAAGATTGACGCTTGGATGAAAACGCAGACCGCCCTTATAAGGACCGATTGCAGAATTAAACTGAACGCGGTAGCCGCGATTTACCTGCGTTTTGCCCTGATCGTCCTGCCATGCAACGCGAAAGCTGACAGTGCGCTCCGGTTCGACTAGGCGTTCCATTAAGCCTGCCGACTCATATTCGGGATGTTTTTCAATCACAGGTTCTAAGGTGGAAAGCACCTCGGTAACTGCGTTTAAAAACTCAGGTTCATTACAGTCCCTTTGGCAGACTTGATTATAAACTTTTTGAAGGTATGGATTTTTGATGCTCATATCGGAACACTCCTGACTTTCTTTTTTTAACCTATTATATACCTATCGCGGCAGATTTTCAATTCTTATCCCAAAGATAATGATTGACTATTTTTATAAAATAAGATATAATTTGATGGTGAGTAAACAGGGTGGCAGCGGGCATCGGGGCAACCCGATGAATGAGGAAAGTCCGGGCTTCACAGGGCAGGATAGCTGCTAACGGCAGCCGAAGGCGACTTTAGGGAAAGTGCAACAGAGAGATACCGCCGGAAATCTTTCCGGTAAGGGTGGAAAGGCGAGGTAAGAGCTCACCGGGGCGCAGAAGACTGCGCTGCCATGTAAACCCTATCCGAAGCAACACCGTGACTGCAAAAAGAAAGACGGCTGCCCGCCGTCCCTTTTTATGAGAATATCAGCGGTCTATGTGGCTTGAACCGTCGAGCAATCGCCGGTCTAGATAGATTGTCACCATAACAGAACCCGGCTTATTTGTTTACTCACCCAGCAGTATAAAAATCCCCACCGTTTGGCGGGGATTTTTTTGTGCCTTTTTAGAATAAGACAACAAAAAACGGACGAGGAATAACCTGTCCGTTTTTGATGCTTTTGATATAAAAATTATGCGGTAAATTTATCAACAATAGAAACAAGGATAGTAAGTGCAAAGAAAACAACTGTGAGAATCTTTGTTCCCTTTACCAGCATAGCATCTCTTGTTCTGCCATAGTTACGACCAACAGATTCGGACTGACCGCCTGTCAAAGCAGACATTCCTTTTTTGCTTTCCTGCATGGAAACCAAAGCGATAATCATAATGGAAGCAAGAATCAGAACAACAGCACAGATAATATCAATTACGCCCATTGTAAACCTCCTAAAGACTGACAAATAAGATTCAGGAACTGTCCGCGAAGGCAGAACTCTCCCTCATCATGACTTAACTCTATACATCATATCACAAAACTGCCCTTTTTTCAAGTATCGGTGCGGTATTTTCCGCAATAAATTTTTAGATTGGAGCAGAAAAAAGGAATAATCCGCAAAAGAAAGGGTATCATAGAACTGTTCCCTTTTGCGTTTGTACGGGGACAGCAAAAATCCGGCTGTCATCACCTTGTTTTAAAACAGTGAGGATACCGGTAAAAAGAATCCGGTATCCTTTTGTCTGTTTTTCGGTATGAATCGGAACACCGATTTTGAAAAAAGGCAGACGCAGGGAAATCGGATTCTTTTTTTATAAATTATCGTTATAGATGTGGAAATCTGCCTTTCCGGTTGCCTTAACCGAATACAACGCCTTATCTGCCTTGTTGTACAGCTCCTCAAAGGTGCAGCCGTGCATGGGAACAAGGGCAACACCGGCAGAAGCGGATACCTGAACCGAACGGTTGTTTTCGGTGTAGCAGAGATGCAGCTTTTTCAGCAAACTTTCCAGGTTTCTGGGAATCGCGTCGATAGGAATGTTTTTTAGAAAAACGACAAACTCATCTCCGGCAAGACGGCAGAGAATATCGTATTCGCGGAAATGCTGACGCATAATTTCGGCAATATCCTGAATGGCTCGGTCGCCCGTTTGATGTCCCAGTGTATCATTGAGCATTTTAAAATTGTCCAAATCCAGAATAACAAAGGCATGAACAATACCGGAATTTTTGTCAATCAATGAAGCGGTGTTCTCTAAAAAGAGGTTAATCTGTTCGGTACCTCCGCCTCGATTGTACAGCGAGGTAAGAAAGTCGCGGTCAGCTCGCTCGGAAAGCATGAGTTCCCGGTGTTTTTGCTCGTCGATATTTTTTAAGACAAGGTAGGCGATAGGTCGCGAGGTTTCGCTGTCCGGCTCAATGTTGGTTTCACATTCCAGCCAGACAGGAATTCCGTTTCGGTCAAAACAACGATATTCGGTAACGATTTTGTGGATTCCATTCTCATATTGGGATAGCACAAAATCAATGTTAATGCTCTCAATCAGCTCTTTCCGATAGGAAGCATCAACATATTGGTCAATCATGTTTCGGATGGTTTCTTGGAAGGGGAGAGCAGAATGGGAGGAGAACGGAATTTTTTCCGAAGCATAAAGAATAATGTCATTTTGTAAATCCACCACTAAAAATCCAAACATTCGGGAAAGCAGCTGCCCCTGTACGGCAATCTCCTTTTTCATGTGTACCTTTTCGGTAATATCCTCTACTGCGCCCACAAAGAAATTAACGGTGTTTTCACGGCTTTCCAGCGATTTAATACAGATATGATAATTGCGCAGAGAATGACTGATTTCCAATAAAAAGTCATAGTTTAAAGTACCTTTTTCATACTCTAACGCTGCAAAAATATTCTGTACCATTTCAGACAATCCCGGAGTTTCGGGTAGATATGCCGTTAAAGTGTGGGAAGCGTTTTGGACTGTTTCGGGCAGGGCAAGGCGCAGCCGTTCACGGTTGATAATGCGCAGTTCATCTTGTTTATGGTTATAAATCAGAAAAACAGAACTGCTGCCAGATACGGCGATATGGGTCATTTGGTTGTTTAATTGCAGCTGTCCGTAAAGACCGAAGAAATATTTTTTTTCTCGCAGCAGATTGCGAATCAAAAAGGCGCACAGCAGCAAAATGGGAATGACCACCTGAATAATCAAAAGGTAAACGTTATTTCCCAGCAGATAGTGCAGATTTTTGGAGATACCCGCTTTGTTTACTACGGTGACAATGCACCAGTCGGTTATTGAAAGCGGCGCAAAAAAGGCGAGAAATTCTTCTTCTCCGTTGTCCACCTCGGTTAAAACAGGAGAACCGCCCTTTACCTGTTTAATGATGGTGTCAGCGGGAATAGTGCTTTCCACCAGTTTTAACCCGTCAAACAGGTTGCTGTCGAAAACAATGGGGTGGGATAGATTTTCCCGAAAGATATAATTTCCGTTTTGGTCAATTAGTTGAATATACTGGTTATCGTCCTCGATGGTGGTATTTTGATAGAGATTGACCGATTGGAGCGCAATCGTTGCATACAGTACGCCACGCACCTTTCCAACGCTGTCGAGAACAGAAACGGAAACAATAAAAGTGGTTTCTCCTTTGTTGGTCGGAATACAACTTTTACTGCCGGAAATGGAATATCCGTCCCGCAGCGCCTGCTGAAAGAAGGAAAGATTTTTTACCTGAAGTTGGCTGCCGTCGGTAAGGGAAGCGTTTCCCTGTAAATCTGCCAATCCTAAATTTTGAAATCCAAGATGAGATTGCAGCATCAAACGCTTGAGGTAGTCCATATTTTCTTCGGCGAGCAGTTCCTCCTCATCTTCCAAGGAAAGGGAAATGCTGCGCAAAATGTCAAGATGATTTTTTAATCTGGTTTCTACTAAAACAGCGCCCTGTGAGGCTAAGTCTACTAAGGTTCGTTCCTGCATTTCCGCTGCCCGATTACGAATTGTGTGATAAAATCCAAACAAAGAGATTAGAATAAAAATAGAAACAAAGATAGGCAGGCAGATGGAACCTAAATAAGAGCCGGGCTTCATCTGTTGCAGCGCCTCGTCAAGGACACGGTAGGTGGGAGAATTTTTTTGTTCTTGTTGTTCTTGCATCATAAAACTTCCTTTAATCATCAACAATCGGATTTTAAATTGCGATGCTTCTTCTACTATCTTAACAGGAAAAAGAGAAGTTGGCAACTCTAAAGAACGGATTCATTTTTTTCTAAAAAACACGGTGAGTGGTATTGACTTTTCAGGGAAAATATTGTATTATTTGATAGTACATTTGTGCAACGCCGCTGTGGTGGAATAGGCAGACACAAGGGACTTAAAATCCCTCGGAGTAAAATCCGTACCGGTTCAAGTCCGGTCAGCGGCACCAAAAAATCCCAAACCGTTTGGTTTGGGATTTTTTTATGAAAAGAAACGGACTTGAACCGAACTCAAGCTCCGGTCAGCGGCACCAAAAAAAGTTCCAAACCGTTTGGGTTTGGGATTTTTTTATGAAAAGAAACGGACTTGGAACCGTACAAAAAGTTAAATTATAAAGATAAAGAAAAGAGGAGCTGCCTTTGTAAAAAAGGCAGCTCCTCTTTTTGGTAGGTATAAAAGGAGAAAATGAGGACATTATTTGACATTTCCGTTTTTGTCACAACGGATAGAAAGGGAAGCGCTTTTGCTTGCGCCAAATGAGGAAGAAAAAGTACCTTCTCCGTAAGCGGTGCTTCCCGAGGTATAGGCATCATGGCTGTCACAAGACCAAACTCTATCAGAAATAGAATAAGAGGTAGAAGCACTGTCGGCAGAAGATGAACTTCCGTTATAAGAGAAAGTAGCGTGCAAGGTTAATTTCCAAAGAGTAGAACCAGAAGGACTGCGATAGGTAAATACTTTAGATGTCCTTTTACTGGAACGCTCAGAATAACAGATGGAATCCGATTCGTACAAGGTGATGGTAACGGAATCGCCGTTTTTCAACAAAACGGTTTCTTCATGCACTAACTTTTGCGGCTCGTTTGAGGCAAAAGCAACGCAGCTGAGAGAGAACAAGAGCAACAAACTCAGAGAAAGGGAAAGTAATTTTTTCATAGAAACACCCGTCCTTTTTTATATTTATTCCGATTCGGAATATACGATAATGTTGGTTGCTTTTTTGTCAGCAAGATTTTCGGGATTTAAATATTTTTCAACCGGGTCAAAATCGGGAGAGTCCCAATCGTCCGGTGCAGGTTCTTCTGGATAAACAAAGGTGATAATTTCCGATTTGGATTCATCTCCTGAATGCACCCAAAATTGATAGAAAATAACAGAAAGTATGAGTAAGAGCAGGCATAAAACAGAGATAATAAAAAGAAAGATGTGTTTTTGCCGTTGACCGGAATTTTGTAAAACTTCTGTTTCCAAGCTGTCCATAAAGTCTGCCGCCACCTGCTCAGGGGAACCAAAATGGTTCACAACCTGTGCATAGTCGGCATTGGTTTCTTCGCTGAACTGCCGTAGTTCCGATTCAAGGTCAGAGAGGAATTTCCGCTTTAAAACGGAGGAACAGGTGATTTGTTTTTTAATAGAATGAAGATAGGTGTGATAGGTCTGTTCCATAAGAAAACCCCTTTGTTCTCGAATTATTTTTGCCCATCGGGATTATTCTCCTGCTTTTCCGGTTTCGGAATATCAGAGGATTCCGATTTGGCAGACATAATCAGAAGAATACCGTCGATGATTACCTGAAAATCAGCCTTTAGCTCTTCCAGATGCTTTCTTCCCAAATCGGTGATGGAGTAATACTTGCGCAGACGCTGATTTTTTTCGGAAATCATCACATAATCCGATACATACCCCTTTTCCTGAAGACGGTAGAGGGTAGGGTACAACGAACCTTCCTGCAAGGTGAAACGCTCCTCACTTAATTGGGCAAGTTCCTGTGAAATCTGGTAGACATAACGGTCGCCCCGACTTAATAGGTGAAGGACAACCATAGCGGCAGTTCCTTTTTTCAGACTGTCTTGTGTGGTCATAGCTCATCTTCCCATTTCACAATATCATAGAATACAAGATACAGCAATCTGTTGCTGTATCTTTATTATAACATACTACCTATATTTGTCAACATAAATGATAAAAATTATGTTGAAATATAATTACCAAAAAATAATAGCATCTATTGTTAAATATACCTATTTTTAAAAAGTATAAAGAAAAAATAAAATTTAGGATTGACAAGGCATAGTACCTATGATATATTGGTATCAACGAAAGCAATTTACCTCAACAGAAACAGAAGTTGGGGTGAAAATAAATTTTATTAAAGGAGAGATCCTCATGAAGAAAACAAAAATCTTAGCAAATGTACTGGCAACCGCAATGTTAGCAGGTAGTTTGGGAATCGGGGCTTTTGCAGCTCAGGCAGATGTTCCGAAAGGTTTGGAAAGTTTGGGAGAAAGATACGGCTTCTCCGTTGAACAGAACGGGGAATTGGAAGGATTACCGGTATATGAAGTACACGGAATCGAGAACTTTGAAGAAATTCTCAAACTGGAAAACAGCAAGGGCGAAGGAAGAGCAAAAGCCTGTGACCATGTATGGCACTACTACTGGGTAGCAAAACGAGAAAACTGCTACAAAAACCCAAACAACCAGCATACTTTAAAGAGAAAGATGCAGGAATGTTTGGAGTGCGGAAAAATCATGAACAATGGTGAAACCGTTATTACAAACTGTCCTTCCGGTTGCAGCAGAAGATAGGAAAAAACTCTTTTTGTGTGATTTTTGGAAACAAGCACCATACTTATGGTGCTTGTTTTATCAAAAATATTACATTTATAGCTATTTTACACAAATAAAATAGGAAAAGATTAGTATGAAAGCTAATTGAAATAAAAAGCAAAAAATGGTATCTTAAAGGTGACAAATTCAGGCAGAAAAGTCTGAAAAATAATGAGGAAAGAGGCGAATCATATGAAAAAAGTTTTGATTCCGATGTTGGTTTCCGCGATGCTTCTGGGCAGTGTTTCCGCTTTTGCGGCAGAGGCGCAGCCGCCGAAAAGATTGCAGGAAATAGGCGAAAAATACGGATTTACCGTAGAGTATGAAGGCGAATATGAAGGTCTGCCGTCCTTTTCTATTTCTTCGGAAGAAAAGTTAGACTTGGATAAAATTCTTGCCATAGAAAATGATAAAATCGGCGTGCTTGCAGCTCCTGTGGACGGGGAAGAACTGATAGCTCTGGAAGGATTGGATTTGGACGAGCTGTTGGCAGAAAACAATGCAAAGATTGAAAAGGTTTGGGAAGAAAATGCGCTGAGCAAATTTGCAGAAAAAGAAAAGCTCAATATTGAGTTTGACTATTCTTCCTACGGTATCACCCAGTTTAAGTGCAAGGTTTCCGGCATTTCGGTGGAAGAGCTTTCCAAAAAACTGCGCCATCAGGTAGCGGAAAGAACCGATAAAAACCACAAACACAGCTGGATGTATTTTGATGTAAGCGATGAAAACGGCGACAATATTTTGTTCCGTTACTGCCAGAATTGCGGCAAATGGCAGGCATTTGAACAGAAGTAGTAAAAAGATACCGGCAAAATCAGCACCCGAAACGGTGCTGATTTTTTATAATTCTCATTGTTTTGAAACAGATATTGCGAAAAAGGTGCATAAGGGGGATTTTAAAATGAAGAATATCAAAAAGATAGGAGCAGTTTTTCTCTCTTCTGTGATAATGAGCGGATTTTCTTCTCTTTTCGTTTCGGCGGAAGATTTTAACAATGATTTGGGGGGAGTCAATTACAATTCGATAGAGGAGCTGGAATATTGTCAGAAAAATCATAAGCATACCGATATCATTCGTGGGATGAAATCTGTCTACATTCCTCAGGTTTTAAAGGATTGTCCGGAACAGATAGAAAAAATCATGGTTACTCCGTTGATGGTAAGTGTGGATTTTTTATATGACAATCGGGAGTTCTCTTTAGAACATTGGTATGATTTAGATGAAAAGGAGATAGAAAGTGAAAAAAATCTTCACAGCGATCCTGAATATTTTCCGATAATAAAAAAGGTAAACGGAAATGAGATATTGAGCTATTGGTTTGTTGATGAATTAAAATATGACTGGGTTCAAGACGGAGAGTTATTTCGCCTGAGAGAAACAACGATGGCAGGCAGAGGAAGAATAATCAACCAGGAAGAAAGAAATTATTTTTCTTTATGCAACGCCTATTCTTTGCCTTTAGACCTTGAAAATGCAACCGAGGAGCCGACCTTTCAGAAAACGATGAGGGTTCGTTTGGTTGATTTACAGGACAGAACAGTGCTGAAAGGGGCGAAGGTTGAGGTAAGTAGAACAGAAAAAGGAAAAACCTTTCTTATATTCCGAGGAATAACCGATGATAAGGGAGAGGTTCAGACAAAAAAGAAGTTGGACGGTTCGGAATTAAATATTAAAATTACCTATCGGAACAAAAAGGGAGAATCCATTATGAAAAATGTAACGGTTGTCCCCGAAAAAGAAGGATATAACCGATATACCATTCCGTGTGACACCGGAGAAAAAAGGAAAGTAATAAAACGGTAGTTTCTTCTAAAATAAAAAGCGCTGCTTTTGCAGTGCTTTTTTCATGTTGCTGCCGGAATCGGCTGGAAAAAGGGAAGGATAATTTATACCCTTTGTAATGTTAAATAGTGGGAATTTGGGGGAAAGATTCCAAAAAGAGGAAAAAAAGGTGCAAACAAGGTGGAAAAGTGAAAAATCGAGACAGAAGCACAATCTATACTAATATGGTATTGTTATAAAAAAGGCAGAAATATCGGTTGTATTTTTGGTGGTTTTTCAGAATATTTTTCAAAAATTTTCTTTGCTTTTGATATGCTCTGAGGGAAAGAATCCCTTGTTTGCGTGGGTTTGCTTATGTTTGCTTAAAAAAGCGAAGCTGAAATCGGCTGCGGATTTCTTTTTTGAAGCACTTGACAATACCAAGATATAGTGGTATAAAGTACAAGGCAACACAAATTGTGGTTTATCCTTTCTTTACAAAGGGTATATCCCATTTTGAAAAGCATAGATTTTATTTTTTAGTATCTATTTTAATTTTATGATAAGAGGGGAACGAGATGATAACAAAGGTTATAAAGAGAGACGGCCGTGTTGTTGATTTCGATAGCGGCAAGATTCTTTCCGCAGTGGAAAAATCAATGCGCGCAGCCGGTCACACAGCCCCACAGGGGGCGGCAGCAGTCACCGAGGCGGTTGCAAAGCGTCTGGACGAGGCATACCGTGATACCCCTCCTAAGATTGAGGAAATTCAGGACGTGGTAGAACATGAACTGATGCGTATGGGATTTGACGAAGCGGCAAAGCAGTACATTTTGTATCGCGCAAACCGCACCCGCATCCGTGAAGCGAACACCAGCCTGATGAAAACCATCGACGAAATTACCCGTGTGGACGCTCGCCAGAGCGATGTGAAGCGCGATAACGCAAACATCGACGGCAACACCGCAATGGGAAGTATGCTGCAAATCGGAACAGCGGGCGCAAAGGCTTACAACGAGGCTTACCTGCTGACGCCGGAACAGGCAAAGGCGCATCGCGAGGGCGATATTCACATTCACGATTTCGATTTTTATTCGCTGACAACCACCTGTACCCAGATTGATATTATCAATCTGTTTGACGGCGGTTTTTCTACCGGACACGGCTTCCTCAGAGAGCCGCAAAGCATTCAGAGTTATGCGGCGCTGGCAGCGATTGCCATTCAGTCCAACCAGAATGACCAGCACGGCGGTCAGAGTATTCCGAACTTTGATTACGGTATGGCTTTGGGCGTTGCAAAAACCTTCCGCAAAGCGTACACCAACAAGCTGATGGAGGGCGTAGAGGATTTTCTGGATACCGAAAACGAGAAAGACGGCGTAACAGCGGTTTTGGCTCAGGCAAAGGAAAAGACCGGAGCAGGACCGAGATTGGAAATCGGTGCGCAGGAATATGATAAAGCAGTAGCGGAAGGACTGACTCAGCATTACAACATTCAGCCGGAAAAGGCGGCGCATTTGGTTGAGGTTGCCCGCCGCAGAGCCGTTCGCAAAGCGGACCGTGATACCTACCAGGCGATGGAAGGCTTTGTCCACAATTTAAACACCATGCACTCCCGTGCAGGCGCCCAGACCCCGTTCAGCTCGATTAACTACGGCACCGATACCTCACCGGAGGGACGCATGGTTATCCGCAACATTCTGCTGGCAACCGATGCAGGACTGGGACATGGGGAAACCTGCATTTTCCCAATCCATGTGTTTAAGGTAAAGGAAGGGGTCAACTATAACGAGGGCGACCCGAACTATGATTTGTTTAAACTTTCCTGCAAGGTAAGCGCAAAGAGATTGTTCCCGAACTACATTTTCCTGGACGCTCCGTTTAATCTGCAATATTATAAACCGGGACACCCGGAAACAGAGGTTGCGACGATGGGCTGCCGCACCCGCGTTATGGGAAATGTATATGACCCAACCAGAGAAATCAGCTATGGCAGAGGAAACCTTTCCTTCACCTCGATTAACCTCCCGCGCTTGGCGATTGAAGCAAACCACGATGAAAAGCTGTTCTATGAAAAACTGGACGATATGATGGAGCTGGTAGCGAACCAGCTGTTGGATCGCTTTGAAATTCAGGCTTCTAAACGAGTATATAACTACCCCTTCCTGATGGGGCAGGGCGTATGGCTGGACAGCGACAAGCTCGGACCGAACGATGAAGTGCGAGAAGTACTCAAGCACGGAACATTGTCCATCGGCTTTATCGGTCTTGCCGAAACACTGACCGCTTTATATGGTCATCACCACGGCGAAAGCGAAGAAATGCAGCAGAAAGGCTTGCAGATTGTCCGTCATATGAGAGAATACTGCGACCGCAAGAGCCAGGAGATGAAGCTGAATTTCTCGCTGCTTGCAACACCGGCAGAGGGACTTTCCGGACGCTTTATCCGAATGGACAGAAAACGCTACGGCGTGATTCCGGGAGTAACCGATCGGGATTATTACACCAACTCGTTCCATGTTCCGGTATGGTACAATATTTCTGCCTTTGAAAAAATTCAGAAGGAAGGACCGTATCATGCGCTGACCAATGCAGGTCACATCAGTTATGTGGAACTGGACGGAGATACCTCCAACAATGTCGATGCTTTTGAGGCGGTTGTACGCTGTATGCACGATGCCGGAATCGGCTACGGCTCGATTAACCACCCGGTAGACCGCGATCCTGTCTGCGGCTATGTCGGCGTTATCGGCGATGTGTGTCCGAGATGCGGCAGACGTGAGGGCGAAGCAATCAGCCCGGAAAAGCTGGCTCAGTTAAGAAAACAGTATCCGGATATTCCGAGCTTCCGGGGAATTCAATAATGAAACAGTAAGTAAAGAAGAATAAACAGAATCATCATCAGAAAAAGGAGAAATGAAAAATGTCCGCAATGCAAAGACAATCCACAGTAGGTAAAGATGTAAGCTTTGAAAGAATCCGCCGTATTACCGGTTATCTGGTAGGTACTATGGATAAATGGAACGATGCGAAAAAGGCAGAAGAGCATGACAGAGTAAAACATGGTCTTTCCTGCGGCTGCAAGTAATCATGAAGATTAACGTAGCGGGAATTATCGGCGAAAGCATTGTAGACGGTCCGGGAATCCGCTTGACGGTATTTTGTCAGGGATGCCCTCATCATTGTCCGGGCTGCCAGAATCCCGAAACATGGGCTTTTGAGGAGCGCACGAGAATGGCTCCGGAAGAAATCCTTGCGATGGTCAAAAAAAATCCGATGATTCGGGGCGTTACCCTTTCGGGGGGAGAACCGTTTTCGCAGGCTGCCGAACACGCAGAGTTGGCAAAACTGCTGCGTGAAAACGGCTATGAGGTGGCTGTGTACAGCGGATATACCTTTGAACAGCTGCAAAACGGAACACCGGGGCAGAAGCTGTTGCTGGAAAATGTTGATATTCTGGTTGACGGTCCGTTTTTGCTAGAGCAACGAACACTGGATGCACGGTTTCGCGGAAGCAGAAATCAGCGTGTAATCAATGTACCGCAGAGCTTAAAAGAGCAGAAAGCGGTTTGTGAAACGCGGGAAAGCTGGGTCGGCGAAAACAATTAGGCGAAAAACAGGGGAGGTTTGAAAAAGCCGCCCCTGTATTCTTATATGGGGAATTTATCAGGACGGAAGGAGAATCAATGTGCTGGACGCATTAAAACAGGTAGGAATTTTACTGGGCGACGGAAAACACGCTGAAATTAAGGGAGAAAATGTAAAGATAGGCTATCTTTCTCAGATGAACAAGGCGCAGCTGGAAGAATTTTGTCAGCCGTTAGAGATTTTATTGGTTTTGGGAGCAGAACAGGAGGACAGTTTAGTAGAAAACTGCCCTTGCGCTCTGCTGTGGTTTGCAGAAAAAAAGCCTGCTGTTTTGGAGGAAAAATATGATGCAGCCTTTGTAAAAACAGCGCCGCAGACAGAGGAAGCTGTCTTAAAAGCGTTTGCGATGTTGGCGCAGGAAACGCTCAGCGAGGGTTTTGATGTATTCGGTGAGGTAGAGAGCATTGTCAGCCGCTTTACCGATTTTACTTTGGTTGATTCTGCCGAGGACGATATCAGAAAATATCGCCTTCTGCTGTGGCTGGGAAGCGGAATCGGCGTAGACAGTGAGGAACAGGACCGATTTTTACAGACTTCTCAGCAGCTTTCCAAAGAAGCCCAGCGCAAGAGAACCGAATTTTTCTGTTCTTACAGTTTGGCAAGAGGAAAAGAAGCGCCCGCGCTGCTTTTGTTTACGGCAGTAGAAAAAAAGGACGAAGAATAACAAAAATCACCTGTGCAACGCAGATAAAAAAGACCTTGATACTTTTGGGTATCAAGGTCTTTTGATGTTTTAGTTATTCTGCGCTTTTTTCGGGAGCATTGCTTAAATCGCGGCTGTGATAGTCGGGACCTAAATCAATTACCAGATAAGAAAGCAGTAGGTTTGCCAGAGCCATCGGCAGCGTCAGAGAGTTGTAAAAGACTTTTGTTGAGGTATGGCAAAGCAGCAGGTGCTTACTGTACTGTACGGTAGGAGAGGAGATGCTGTCGGTGATGGTCAGGATAGAAGCGCCTCGGGAAAAAGCGAGCTTGGCAATACTGCCTAACGGGAAATAATATTTCGGAAAGGCAATAAAGATAACCAAATCATCAGGAGTCAGCTGTTCTAATTTATTCTCTGTATCCTCTAAATTATCTAAATCAATCATCGAAGCGTCAAAGTAAAGAAGCTGAAGGCGAGCCATTAAAAATTCGGCAAGAACATGAGAAATGTTGTGCGCGCAGATAAAGATTCGTTTTCCGGCGCGGATTGCTTCGGCGGCAGAGATAACCGAAATAAGGTCCAGAGAGGAGAAAAATTCTCTGCACGCTTCGGATTCTTCCCGACAGATTTGCCGCAGTAATTCGGATTTGCCGTTAATATCGGTAATTGTGGCGTCCGGTACAAAATATTGCGGGGAAGAAAGCAGCTTTACCATGCTTTGGGTGTATTCCCGAAACGCATTTTTCATCTCTAAAAAGTTTGCATATCCGATTTTTTGGCAAAACCGCAGCAGGGTAAGCTCGGAAGAAGAGGTTTTCTGACTGAGCTGCGCTAAGGTAATATAGGAAATATCTTCGGGAGATTCCAGCAAACAGTCAGCAATACTTTTTTGCTTTTTGGTCATTTCCGGATATACACTGTGAATTTTTTGAATAACGTCCATATATTTTCCCGTCTTTCTGTATGATTTAAACAATAATTGTTGGAATGAAAGGGAAGAAAAAACTTCTCCATTAAGATTGTACAGGATAAATGTAAAAAAGTAAAGAAGGGAAAGGGGAAAAGGAACAGAATGAAAACCGAAAAAGAAAAATTTCGCAATTATTTGGAGATTAACGGAAAAATCAGCTCCATCGAAGCAAAGGCAATATTGCTTCTTCGGTCATACAGTTCGATGGATTCTATCTCTTTACAAACAATGTAATCTGATTCCGGCAGCCACTTGGTGAAAAAATATCTTTTTGCTTTTGCAACGGCAAGAGTCAGCTGAGAAGAATCTTTAAAATCAACAGTAATGTGGGCATACTTTCCGCATTTTAGCCGCTCTACGGCAAAATCGGATTTCTGCTCGGCATTATCGGTTAAATCGCCGATAAAGTAAGAAAAGCTGCCGTTCGGGTTTGCAGGGCGGGAGATAACAATCGTTCCGCTTGGATTGGAAGGACTGTCGATTTGAGGGCGAAGCGACTGAAAGCGCTGTTGAACGGAAGCAACATCTTTTTGCACCGTTTTTCTGCCCACCTCGGTCCACAGACCGCAGGCAATCAGTTCCGATGAGTAGTCCTTGATTTTAACCGAAAATTTTGGCTTTTTAGAAAATAACGAAAACATATTCTTCCTCCGAAAAATGAAAATCAGTCCCTCTGAAGTCAGAGGGACCGCAATATTGTTTTATTAGTGAGTTACTCCTCCGGCAGCGCAAAGATCGGTTTTATTTTCCAGCGCAGCCTGGATGGAAAGTTTCAGACCCTTGCTCATCTCTTCGATAGTCATTGAAGCCTGAGCCGGATGGTTTTGAACAGTAGCGTACGGAACATGGATAAATCCGCCGCGAATATTTGGAAATTCGTGATGAATCTGATAAAGCAGATGGTACATCAAATCGTTGCACACATAGGTTCCGGCAGTATTGGAAACAGCGGCGGGAACACCGTGATCCATCATATTTTTAACCATCGCCTTGATTGGCAGATTGGAAAAATAACCGTCGGGACCGTCCTCGTATACCTTTTCTCCCTGAGGGCAGTTCCCTTCATTGTCCGGGAATCCGCTTGGGCAGTCTTCGCAATTGATGGCAACACGCTCTACATTCATCGAGCTTCTGCCGCCTGCCTGACCGACAAGAAGAACAATATCCGGATTTTCCTGACGAACCAATTTCTGCACTTCGTTTCCGCCCTTGCGGAATACAACGGGAATTTCTGCCTTTACAATCTGCGCGCCGCTGATTTCATCGGGCAGCAGGCGAACCGCTTCAAAGGAAGGGTTCATGGTTTCTTTTCCAAATGGCTGAAAGCCTGTAACTAAAACTTTCATATGACAATCTCCTTTTTTAATAAGATGAGAGGAGGGCGTTTCCGTCCTTCATAATTAAAACATCATCTGCATAGATAGTCGGTTGATGAAAAACAAGGTCAAAGTGTCCGTTTGCATCATGGACACCGCCCAACGCAAGATTTCTTCCCATTCCGATATGGAAAGTTCCGTAAGCGGATTCGTCCTCAATGTAACAATTCCCGTCGCACCGCGCTTTTTGATTTAATCCGATTCCCAATTCTCCGGCAGTAAAGATACGAGGATCATGAAATTGTTCCATATATTGTTTTAAACGAATACCGGAAGGATTCTGTTCGATTTCAGTCAGCTTTCCCTGATGAAAGGTAAGTGAAATCGGCTCACAGGGACAGCCTAAGTATCCCAAAGAACCGTCCACAACAGCATAACCCTCGGTAAAGGTTTCCTCAATACCGATATAAATTTCAAAGCTGGAGGAGCCGATTTTTCCGGGAGTTTCCGCCATACCGTTAAACAGTCCCGGTGTTCTCCCTCGTTTGCGGAAGGTTAAATCGGTACCCAATGCCGTTGTAATATGAATATTTTCACAGAGGTTGAGCTGCATCATCATATTGCGGGAAAGCTGTTCGGCGAGGTGGGGGTCCATCGTCAAAAACGGAAGCTCCAGCATCGAACATTTTCGATTGGTGCAAAGCGGGAGGGAGAGAAAGCGACTGTTTAAAGAAAGCACTTTCTGCACCGCCCGTGTGGTAATCAGGGAAAAACGGGTTGCGCCGATAATAACATGATGTTCCGAAAAAAGCTCCGACATCGAATCGAACAGATGACCGGGCTGCGAACAGTTCTCGGGAATGGTAATCACCATAGCAAATGCTCCGATTGCTCGGGCAGCTTTCCAAAGAGCCATACTTTCGGTAAGATGGTTTTCATCGGAAATAATCAACAGCTTCTCATGATTTTTCAAACCGCACCATTGATGAACGATGATATCGGCGCCGTGTTCGATTGAAAGATTCATTCTTTGCAGTACACCTGTTTCTTAAAAAATTAGGCATTTACCATCAGGCACATATATCCAATCTGGAAAACAAGCATGATCACAGCAGGGATTGCCTGCATTTTAATGATAGAGTATTTGTTCTTTACTTCCAGATAAACACCGGGAACGATGTTGAAGTTTGCAGCCATTGGGGTAAGCAAAGTTCCGCAGTAGCCGCAGGTCATTGCCAAAGTAACCATGTACAGCGGGTTTGCGCCCAAATTCATAACGAACGGAACGCCGATACCGACGGTCATGACGGTGATAGCGGCAAATGCGTTGCCCATGATGATGGTAAACAAAACCATGCCGAGCGCATAGGCGATGATGCCGATGTAAACGTTTCCGCTTGGAATAATTTTACCGAAGATGTTGGCAAAAGCATCTCCGACGCCTGCCTGGGTAAAGATAGCGCCTAAACAGGAAAGAAGAAGCGGCATGATGTATACAGCGCTGGTCATATCCAAAAAGCGTCTGCCCTCTTCCAGGAAGGTCATTGGTTTGTTATCTTTGTTCCAGATTACCAGAAGGATAACACCGACAATAGTAGCGAACAGAGAACCCAACAGAGAACTCCAACCCTTCATAAAGAAAGAGATAAATACCGAGAATACACCGGCGCCGAAAGCGGGGATAAAGATTTTCATACCGATCTTCCGGTAGTTTTTCTGCTGTTCCTCTTTGCTTGCAGATTTCAGGTTGCCCGGTTTTACCATGTTTAAAGCAGCGGGGATACAGGTAACGGCAACGATAATACCGCTGGCTAACGGCGGCAGCCACTGACCGAAAGCAACAACAATACCTAATGTGAACCAGAACAAACCGGTAGGCAGAAAGTGTTTGTTTGCCTTTACAATCCATGCCCGGACACCGCAGTACATACAAAACAAGCCGGAAAGGATATACATAATTTGAACCAGTTTATCGGAAAGAGTAATTTCCGAACTCATAAAATAAGATAACATAGATTAACAGACTCCTTTCAGCTTATTTCGCAGAAGACGATGCGGAGGATGGTTTGGAACTAAGACCGGAGTAGTACTTTTTGGTCATCTTCTTGTCTACCAGATAGCTCTGAGATGCGCTGACAACCATCGCAAACAAAGCGACCGGAATCTGTACCACAACAATCTGCATAACATCTACCTGCGTTCCGATATTTGCCAAAGTGGACTGAATCAACAAAACAGAAGAGTTTGCCGCAAACAGACACTGACCGAAGAAGTTTGCCATGTTAGAGCCTTTACCGTACAGAGCTTTGATTGCCTCTTCATGCTCCGGAGCAACATCATATCCTCTGGAAGTGATGGTACCCAAAGTCATTGGCATTAAGATTGGGCGGACAAAGGAGGTAATTCCGGTAATCGGAATTTTAAAGATAATACAAATTTCATCCACGATATTCCAGATAGCAATCAGCATACCGGAGGTAAGACCGCGCGCTTTTTTAATCAAATCGGCAGCGGCTTCTTTCAAGCCGTTTCGCTCCAATGTACCGGTCAAAATCATTAAAATGATGGTAATCAGCTGGTTGCGGTTTGCAACAAAGGTTGTACCGACGGTAGTCAGCAGGTCCACAATATTGATTCCTCCGCAGATTGCGGTAACAACGGCGGAAACAACGATGATGGCAATCGGTTCCAGCTTAATGGCAAAACCGATGATAACAACCACAACGCCAAGCAAACTTAAATACATAAAAACACCCTTCCTCAAAAGTCATGGATTCGGAATATCCGCGAAATATTCCTCAGATAACACTTTAAAGTAGTAGCTACATTACAATTTATTTTATCAAAACAAGAATAAAAATGCAATACAGAAAAGAAAAGTATCCGTTTTTTGTTAATAAAAATAAAATAATTCATAAATCTTGTGTTATATTAGCAGGAATATCGTGATTTTCACAGAAAAATGAGAATTTGTATTGTTAAAAAATGACAAAAGAAGTTGAATAAAAATTAGATGTAAAAGAATATAAATACACAACAAAAAGCGCCGACCTTTACTGTAAAATACATTTTTACAGTAAAGTCAGCGCTTTTGAAAAAGGGGATTCAAAAGATTAGTAGGATTTTGCGTGTTGGGTTGCTCTTCTGAAAACAGGAGCCAGCAGAGAAGCGATGATAACCGCAATCACAGCGTTAATCAAGGAACTGAGCAAACTTGTACCGCAGGCAGCGAGAGTAACATTGAGCGGTTCCTGATAGAAGAACTGGTATGTAATAAATTTTTTGCCGATATACAAAACAATATAGGTAAGCTGACCGAGAATACCGGCAGTTACAATTTTAGATACAGGGAGTTTTCCGGACTGTTTGCACAGCATTTTTCCTGCAACATAGGACATCGCAAATTTAAAAGCGAAAGTAAAGGGGGAACCTGCAATGAATTGAGGAACGGTGAAATCGTACAACATGGAGCCGATTCCCGAAGCAAGTCCTCCGGCAACAGGTCCCAGCGATAATCCGGCAAGCAGACAGAATGAATTGGCAACATGGATTCTGGTTACATCTCCGCCGATTGCCAAAGGAATCTGGAAAGAGATGTAGTTGGAAACAAAGACAATCGCACTCATCATACCGATGAAAGCAATCTGTCTGGTGGTGAAGGGACGATGTTTTTCGGTTTTGCTTTTTTTACCGCAGAAAACGGCAGCCGCAGCGAAGAGAATTGCGCCGATACTGTTCCAGAGAATATTCTGTTTGCTTAAAGCGGCAGTTGCCAAGAACATCGCAGCCAAAATGCAGACTGCAAGACCAATTTTCCAACCTGTTTTGGAAGAGTTTTGCGAAATGTTTTCAGTTTTTTCCTGATTCATAACAGTTCACCTCATTAACAATATAAAATACAGACAGACAAATCAACAAAGCTGTTCGTTGCCTGCATACAAATTATAAGAGAAAAATCTTTGATTGACAAAGAAAGGAAGGAATCAGAAAAACAGGAGAGATTTATAAGATTTGCATATATAATTAAAATATAAAAACGATATATTTATTACTGTTATATAATTAAAAGAGAGCGTGAAAAAGAAAAAAGAAGAAGAAATATGATTTTGCCAAAAAGGAAGCAGAATAAAAGATGTTGGGTTGTTAAAAACTTACAAAAATAAAAACTTTTTTAGTAATAACAGAAAAAGACCAAAATAAGGATTGACAAAGATAAAAGATTGGTTTATGATAAAGACAATCAAATGATTGTAAAACAATATTTTGATTATGATAAAATAAGGAGGTTAAAAAGATGGGAGAGAAAAAACGACTGCCGACATCAGAATTGGAGGTAATGATGATAATCTGGGAAGGGGAAGGAATGGTAAGCACCAGCGATATTATGCAGAAAATCCAAAAGAAAAAAAGTTTGCAGTTGGTTCAAAATTCACTGAATCGTTTAGAAAACAAAGGATTTGTTCGCTGCGAAAAGATCGGAAGGCTTAACCATTATGTGCCGTTGGTTTCTTTGGAGGAATATCGGGCTCAGGAAACCGCTTCTTTTTTGGAAAAACTTTACCAAAATTCGGGCAGCAAACTGTTTGCTGCTTTGATTCAAAATAATTCGTTGAGTGAAGAAGATTTAAACAAAATCAAAGAGATGCTGGATCGGGAGTAAAACAATGAGAAGTTTATTTCAGGGAGTTCTTGGTGTTTCGTTGGGAGTCAGCGTTCTTTTACTTCCGCTGCTGCTTTTTTCAGAGCAATTGCGCAAGAAGTATCGTCCGCAATTTTTCTGCTTTCTGTGGACAGTGATGGCAATTCGCCTGATATTTCCCACTGTTCCGCAGGAAAATCCGGTGATCGCCTTTCCGATTGGAAGTACAGAACAGATTCAGTGGGAGATGCCGGAAGCAAACACTCCGCAGGCAGCCGAAGAAATAGACAGACAGATGCAGGAAGTAACGAAAGCAGCGGTTTTCTTTTCGGCAGAGAAAATATGGTTTTGCACAGCCGTTATTTTACTGCTATTTTCCCTTATCGGATATTGGAAAAGCAGGAAGGAAGTGATGCGGTGGAGTGCGGAAATTACAGAACAAGGAATAAAGAGAGAACTGGAAAAAATTTGCTGTGAGCTGAACATTCGTCAAAAGGTACGAATCTATCGCTGTAAGGTAACAAACAGTCCGTTTTTGATGGGACTGTTTTTCCCGAAAATAATTCTTCCGGATTGCATTACGGCAGAAAGGCAGCTGCATTATGTTTTACTGCACGAGCTGTCCCACCAAAGGAGAAGAGATATTCTGTTAAAATATCTTTTGCTTGCAGTAAGATGTATCCATTGGTTTAACCCGTTAGTTTGGCTGATGGCAAAGCAGGCGCAGGCAGATATTGAATCCGCTTGCGATGCTGCTGTTTTAACATTCAGTGAACGGGAGTTTGGAACAACTGCGCGGCGGGAGTACGGAATGGTTATTTTTTCTTTTCTTCAAGGACAAAGAAAAAACAGCTCTATTATGACAACCGGATTTTCTTCCGATAAAAGACAAATTATCAGGAGGTTTGAAAAGATTATGGACAAAAAGGTGAAAAAATCAGGGGTATTATTCAGCGCTTTGATTATCGGGGCAACAGCGCTCAGTACAGTAATGATTGGTTGTGTAGATGTTTGTGCAAATTCAGGCGAGGACAGCCTTAGGGTGTCACAGGAAGAATACAGTAAAAATCCGAACGCCTATCTGGAAGAACAAAAGAAACTGCAAGAAGAAATTTCCGACCTTTATTCTTCTGGGCAGATACAGCTTGAAAATGGGCAGATGTTTTGGCCGCTTCCCAACCATTACGAAATAAAAGAGCCGTATGGTTGGAGAGATAAGGGAACGGATTTTCACTCAGGAATTGATATTGTCGGAGCAGATCAGGAAGAAATTTTCGGAGAAGATGTTGTTGCCGCCGCAGACGGAACAGTGATTTATGTACAGACAGACTGGACACCGGGAAAAGGTTACGGTCAACACATTATTTTGGAGCATGAAAACGGTGTTTCTACCCTCTATGCCCACCTGAGTGAAACAGGGGTGAAAAAAGGCGACAAAGTAACGGCAGGGCAGAAAATCGGAAAGGTCGGAGCCACCGGATTTGCCGAAGAAGCGCATCTTCACTTTGAAGTTCGGGAAAAAGAAAATCATGTAAATCCTGCGCAGTATCTGTTGGCAAACCGAAATTAAAAGAAAACGCAAAAAAAGAGGAACAGCTTGTTGCTGTTCCTCTTTTTGGTGGAGACAATCGGGATCGAACCGACGACCTTTTGAATGCCATTCAAACGCGCTCCCAACTGCGCTATGCCCCCAAATCAAATGATACCATTATTATATCTGGGGAAAGCTGTTTTGTCAATCTTTTTTTGATTCTTTTTTCGATGAAGTTTTTATGGGTTGACAAGGTGAAAAAAGAATTTATCGTGATTTTGTTTTGAAAAAATAACCCGTATTTGCAGAAGAAAGTTATTTTATATGAGGGAAATCAAAAAAAATCCGAGAGTATTTTTCACTTGCAAAATTTTCTTTTTTAAGGGGAAGTAAGGGAAGAATATTTGAGCAATCGGGAAAAATGTGATATACTGAAAAAAATAACAGAGGAGGAAAGCGGATGCTGGATTGGATTACAGAAAAACAGGATGTGTGGCAGCGGCTGCAAAGCTGCGAAAAACCGATTGTGATGTACGGAATGGGGGACGGAGCCGTTAAAATATTACAGGTGATGAAGCGGTATCAAATCACACCGGCGGCAATGTTTGCAAGCGATGATTTTGCCAGGGGAAATCTGTTTATGGGGTATAAAGTGGAAAAGCTGCGGGATATTGAGCAGCGGTTTGACGATTTTGTCATTGTGATGGCATTTGCGGTGCGGGATATTCCTACAGTAGAGCGCATTTACGAGCTGTCGCAAAGGTACGAGCTGTTGGCGCCCGATGTGCCGGTGGCGGGGGTTAATCTGTTTACTATGGATTTTGTAAAGCAACATGGACAGGAATTGATACAAACCGAACAGCTTTTGGCAGACGAACAGTCAAAGCAGGTGCTGCACAGCATTGTCAACTTTAAGCTCAGCGGAAAATTAGGTTATCTTAAAGAGTGTACTACCGAACCTCAGGAAGCTTACCGCAATATTTTGCAACCGACAGCAAGCGAGAGCTTTGCGGATTTAGGTGCATATCGTGGGGATACCATCGCAGAGCTGATTCACTACGCATCGGACTGCAAGCGTGTGATTGCCTTTGAACCAGATGAAAAAACACATAAAAAGCTATTGGCGGCGGTAGAACAGATGGGACTTTCACAAAAGTCACTCTGTGTGCAGGCGGCGGCATATTCCCACAGAGAGCTGCTTGAATTTGACAGCCGCGCAGGCAGACAGTCTGCGATTCGGGAAGAAACGCTGATTACCCAAGTTGAGGGGGCGGCAAAATCCAAGATAAAGCAGGTTTGGGGCGATTCTTTGGACAATGTTGCGGGAGAATCGGAGATTACTTTAATCAATATGGATGTAGAAGGAGCAGAAAAACAGGCGTTGGAGGGCTGCCGCAAAATTATTTTGCGGGATAAACCGAAAATGCTGATTGCCACATATCACCGCAGCGAGGATTTGTTTGCTTTGCCGCTGCAAATTCACGCGCTCAGACCCGATTACCGTTTTTATCTGCGTCATTACCGTTATATCCCCGCATGGGACACCAATCTTTACTGCGTATAATTGTATATAACTGATGGAATCGGGCAAGAAAACAGGCGATTTTAAAAGCAGGAAAGAGAAAAACGGCAGGATAGAGAGGAAATCAGGCAGTATTTATTGACATCGGATTGCGGAATATAGTAAAATATTAAGATAAAGCAGCTTGATTTTTGAGATGCGAATAAGAAAGACAAAGAAAATAAAATCATATCTCGATTCAGGAGAGGAGTGTGCAGATATGCAGTCTGAAATGACAGCAGTCCGCAGCATGACCGGATACGGACGAGCGCAGAAATTGATTGGAAATAAAGAAATTACGGTGGAAATCCGCTCGGTAAACCACCGCTTTTTAGAGTATTCTTCCCGTGTGCCGAGAACTTACGCTTACTTGGAGGAAAAGCTCAAATCTCTGGTGAAATCTTCCGTTTCCCGCGGAAAAGTGGACCTTTCGCTGAGCGTGCAGACAATCGGCGGAACCGACTCTCAGGTTGTAATTAACCACGAGCTTGCCCGTTCTTATCTGAAAGCGCTGCAAAATCTTTCGGAGGATCTTCAGATAAAAAACGATATTACCGTATCGCAGATGGCGAGATTTTCCGATATTTTCAGCGTTTTGCGGGTGCAGGACGATGAGGAAGAGGTGTGGAACGCAGTGCGGGAGGTGGCGCAGGAAGCGCTTGACCGCTTTGTACAGATGCGCTGCGCAGAAGGGGAAAAGATGCAGCAGGATTTGTTGTACCGTCTTGACCTGATTGAACAGATGGTTCAAAAGGTGGAGGAACTTTCTCCGAAAACGGTAGAACAGTATTCCAACCGCTTACACACAAAAATCCAGGAGGTTTTGCAGAGCAATACAGTGGACGAGCAGCGTGTGATGACCGAGGTCGCTATCTTTACCGAGAAGATTGCCGTAGCAGAAGAAACAGTTCGTCTGGGAAGCCATGTTCATCAGTTCCGCGAAATTTTAAAATCGACCGAACCGGTGGGCAGAAAGCTCGATTTCCTGGTGCAGGAGTTTAATCGTGAAGCCAACACCATCGGTTCTAAAGCGCAGGATTTAGAAATTGCGCGCATTGTGGTGGATTTAAAATCGGAGATAGAAAAGATTCGTGAGCAGATACAGAATATAGAATAAATCGGTTCAGGGAGGCTTGTATGAAGCAGGGCGTTCAATCGTTTCTTCAAAGCATTTGCTGGGGTGTGGGAACCGTTTCCTCAACGCCGCGTGGCAAATGTTTGCATCTGCGGTATTTTAAGAAAGATGCGTTTTTGGCAGCGTTTGCAGCGCTTGTTTGCTTTGCGGGGAGCGTTTTCAGTTTGCGCGCCCTAAAGAAAGCGGTTACTTCCTTCTTTTTTGAGCGTTTTAGGGCATTTTGGAACGGAAGATAAACGCGCTTTCACAGGTTTTCGGAAAGGGAGAAGAAAATGAAATTAATCAACATCGGGTTTGGAAATATGGTTTCTGCCAATCGCTTGGTGGCGATTGTCAGTCCGGAGTCTGCTCCGATTAAGAGAATCATCAGCGATGCAAGGGAACGAGGAACCTTAATCGACGCAACCTACGGAAGAAGAACCCGAGCGGTAATCATTACGGACAGCGACCACGTTATCCTTTCGGCAGTACAGCCCGAAACAGTGGCAAACCGTCTGAATGATGACGAGGAAGGGATGGAAGAGGATGAATAAAAAGGGTCAGCTGATTGTTGTTTCCGGTCCCAGCGGTGTGGGCAAAGGGACAGTGCTGAAAGAGTATCTTGCCGCCGGCAGCAATACCGTTTATTCGGTATCGGCAACCACCAGACAGCCGCGTCCCGGAGAGGAAAACGGGGTTCATTACTATTTTCTGACAAAGGAAGAGTTTGAACATACTGCGCAGCAGGGCGGAATGTTGGAATATGCAAGCTATAACGGCAACTACTACGGCACACCGAAAGAGCCTGTGGAGTGTCAGCGGGAGCAAGGCAACGATGTGATTTTGGAGATTGAAGTTCAGGGAGCTTTACAGGTAAAGAAAAGCTGTCCGGATGCTTTGCTTATTTTTATTGCACCTCCAAGCTTTTCAGAGTTGGAAAACCGCCTGACAGGCAGACATACCGAGGACAGCAAAACGGTGGAAAACCGCCTGAATATCGCAAAACAGGAGCTGAAATGCGCGGGCGAATATGACTACATCATTATTAATGACACCGTAGAACAAGCGGCAGAGCGTCTGAAATGGATTATCGGCGCAAACCGTTATCATAAAAATAATATGAAAGAATTTTTGGATGAGGTGAATCAGAATGCTTAGACCAGCAATGTCTCAGATTATTCGTGAAGGAGAAAGCCAGTACTCTTTTGTAGTGGCAGTAGCAAGACGCGCCAGAGAAATCGCAGATTACTGGGCAGATAACAATATGCCGATGGAAAGAAAACCGGTTACGGCAGCGTTGGACGATTTTGCTTCCGGTAAGGTAAGGGTGCGCGATTTGGTAAAAACCAAAGACGCCAACTAACAGAAACAACAGAGGAAACGAGGAAAATTTCCACCGTTTCCGCATGAAAAGGTGGAAAACGGGCGGCATGGCAAACACTCTGCAATACAGCGCAGAACAAATGCCGCCCGTTCTTTTGGCATTTTGTTTCATTTCAAGGGAAAAAGGGGGAAAACGGGATGACAGCTAAGGTTGTGGTGGAAAACACCGCGTATTCTTTTGATATTCCGTTTTCTTACTCGGTTCCCGCTTCGATGCAGCAGGACATTCGACCGGGGTGTCGGGTGATGATTCCTTTCGGAAAGGCAAACCGTTCCAGACAGGGATTGGTGCTTGCATTGGAAGAAGGGGAGGAAGAAGCAAAGTTAAAGCCAATTCGCTCACTGATTGATTATCAGCCGCTGCTCAATCAAGAACAGCTTTACCTGACCCGGTGGCTGCACCGCAGAACTTTTTGCACCTATTACGAAGCGATGAGGGCGGTGGTTCCGGTCGGACTTACCGTCAAGGTAAAGATGATGTGTTCGTTGGGGGAAGCGTCCAATTTTCCGCAAAATCCGTCGCAGCTGCAACAGTCTATATTGGATTATCTTGCCGGGCAGAACAAGCCAATCGAAACGGAACAGATGCTGATGGAATTAAAGATTCCCAAGAATGCGCCTGCTTTTGGAGAGCTGGTGCGCAGCGAGGCGGTTGTTTTGACCGAGAAAATAAAGGAAAAAACGGCGGACAGCAAGATGATTACCGTCCGTCTGACCGAAAACTATCGGCAGCAGGCAGAGAAGATCAGAATGACTCCGACAAGGAAAAAAATTCTTTCCTTTTTAGAGGAAGCGCCGGACATATCCTTAAAAGAGCTGTGCTATTATGCAGGAACAACCCGCCAGACGGTGGATAAACTGGAGCAGGAAGGAATTTTATTTTATTGCGGACAGCAAATATACCGCAGTCCGTATGCGCAGCGGCATCAAGAGGGGGAAGAATTTTCCGTTACATTAGAACCTTCGCAGCAGGCAGCGTTTGACCGGTTGTGGCAGTTGTACAGCCAATTAAGGGAAACATCGGAAGTCTGCGCTTTGTTGTACGGTGTAACCGGAAGCGGGAAAACGCAGGTATATCTGAAACTGATTGAACAGGTGCGCGCGCAGGGAAAGGGTGTTATTATCTTAGTTCCAGAAATCTCGCTGACCCCCCAAACTGTGGAGCTGTTCGGCAAAAGATTTGGGCAGAAGGTAGCGGTACTGCACAGCGGACTGACCGTAGCGCAGCGGGCGGACGAGTACAAACGAATCAAAAAAGGATTGGCTGATGTGGTGGTAGGAACCCGCTCGGCAGTTTTTGCGCCGCTGGAGCAGATTGGCTTGATTGTAATGGACGAGGAACAGGAGGGAGCATATGCTTCCCAGTCCGCGCCCAGGTATCATGCTAGAGATGTGGCGCGGGTACGATGCCGATACCACAAGGCGATGCTGCTGTTGAGTTCTGCCACACCGAGTGTAGAAAGTTTTTATCAGGCGCAGAAGGGAAAACTGCACTTGGTGACGCTCAAAACCCGGTATTTAGGCAATCAACTTCCAAAGGTACAGATTGTAGATATGAACAACAGCTACGGTTTTGATATCAGCCAGGAGCTGACCGCAGAGCTTGCCGACAACCTTGCGGCAGGACAGCAAAGCATCATTCTGCTCAACCGCAGAGGATATCATACGGCGGTACGCTGTTTTAGCTGCGGCGAGGTGGTGAAATGCCCGAACTGTTCGGTTGCTTTGACCTACCATCACGCCAATCAGCGGCTGATGTGCCATTATTGCGGCTATTCGATGCAGCTGAGTCAGAACTGTCCGAACTGCGGCAGCGAGCTGATGAGTTTCAGTGGCAGCGGTACACAGAGAGTGGAGGACGAGCTGCACCGTATTTTCCCAAATGCCCAAATTTTGCGTATGGATTTGGATACCACCATGTCCCGCATGGCGCATGAAACCAAATTCCGCGAATTTGCGCAGGGAAAGTATCAGATTATGGTAGGAACGCAGATGGTTGCAAAGGGACTGAATTTTCCGAATGTAACTTTGGTCGGCGTTTTAAATGCCGATCAGTCTATCTATTCGCAGGATTTTCGTGGATGTGAGAAAACTTTTTCGTTGCTGACCCAGGTGGTGGGGCGCTGCGGAAGAGGGACGCTGCCGGGCAGAGCGTTGATTCAAACGCTTTCCCCCGACCATCCGGTTATCGAACAGGCGGCAAGACAGGATTATGAGGCGTTTTACCGCGACGAAATCAACACAAGAAAGCTTGCTCTTTATCCTCCGTTTTGTACCCTGTGTCAGGTTGGATTTTCCGGAGAAAACGAAGAATTTGTAAAAGCTTCAGCTATTTGGTTTGCCGAACATTTTCAAAAAAAGGCAGCGGAGCAGTACTCCGGACTGCCGATTCGTATGATGGCTCCCTGCGAACCGACGATAGCAAGGGTATCAGGAAAATACAGATATAATATTACAATCAAATGCAGAATGTCGGAAGAATTTTCCGCCCTGATGTGGGAAATGCTTCGGGCATTTGACGCTGAAAAGAAGAATAAAAATATCCATATCTGGGTGGATTTAAACGGAAACAGTTTTTAAAGGTTAAAACATAACCAAAGCAGAAAGGATTTGAAAATTATGGCAATTCGCAATATTGTAAAGGATACCGACCAGTACGAAACTCTGCATAAAAAGTGCCGTCAGGTAACAGACTTTAATCAAAAGCTGTGGGATCTGTTGGACGATATGGCGCAGACAATGTATCAGGCGCAGGGCGTCGGACTGGCAGGTCCGCAGGTGGGAATGCTGCGCCGCGTTTTCGTGATTGATGTGGGCGAAGGGTTGGTAGAATTTATCAACCCCGAAATTTTAGAAACCTCCGGTACACAGGACGGCGCAGAGGGCTGTCTTTCCTTCCCGGGAGAATACGGTATGGTAGAGCGTCCGAACTATGTTCGGGTAAAGGCGCAGAACAGAAACGGAGAATGGTTTGAATTGGAAGGAGAAGAACTGTTTGCCCGGGCAATCTGTCATGAGAACGACCATCTGGACGGCATCGTGTTTAAGGACAGAATGTCCAGAATGCTTTCTGAAGATGAACTGGCAGACTAAGCATTTTGCAAACAGGAAAGGAGCGGTTGTATGAGAATCGTTTTTATGGGGACGCCTGATTTTGCGGCAGCTTCTCTCAAAGAGCTGCTGAAAACCAAGCACGAGATTGTGGGTGTGTTCACCCAGCCGGATAAACCGAAAGGAAGGGGATACCATCTGGTTGCCCCTCCGGTAAAGGAACTGGCATTACAGCACAATTTAACTGTTTATCAGCCGCAGAAGATGCGGGACGGGGAAGCGCTTTCTGTCTTAAAAGAGCTGAATCCCGACCTGATTGCGGTGGTGGCTTACGGTAAAATTTTACCAAAAGAGATTTTGGAATTACCAAAATACGGCTGTGTAAATGTACACGGTTCCTTGTTACCCAAATATCGCGGGGCAGGTCCGATTCAGTGGAGCGTTATTGACGGAGAACCGGTGACGGGAGTTACCACCATGTATATGGGCGAGGGACTGGATACCGGAGATATGATTTTAAAAAAGGAAACGCCAATCGGAGAGGAAGAAACCTACGGAGAGCTGCATGACCGTCTGGCAGAAATCGGCGCGCAGGCTTTGGCAGAAACACTGGATTTGATTGAGCGGGGAGAAGCTCCAAGAGAAAAACAGGACGATTCCCTTTCCAGTTATGCACCGATGTTGGATAAAGAGATTGCTCGACTTGATTTTTCTCAGCCGGCGCAGAAGCTGCATAACCTGATTCGCGGTTTATCCCCATGGCCGGTGGCGCGTACCTCATATAACGGAAAATTGCTGAAGGTACACCGTGCAAGGGTGGTAACGGGAAAAAACGGAACTCCGGGACAGGTACTGGATAAAAAGAAACTGTTGGTTGCCTGCGGACAGGACGCCTTGGAGCTTGTTGAGGTACAGTTGGAAGGCGGCAAGCGCATTGGCGGAGAAGACTTTATGAGAGGCAGACAAGCGGAAAAATTAGGAGAATAATCTTACAAAAAACGGATGTTTACCGATGTGGAATATAATTTTCATAACTCATTCAAATTTGTCCAATATAATGATGAGAGATGAACTAAAAAAACATCGGAAAAGAGGAAAAAAGTATGTTTTATCATTTTGACCGCTATTATTTTATCTTGATTTTGCCCGCCATGTTTTTTGCGCTGTGGGCGCAGATGCGGGTAAAAACAACCTATCATCAGTATAACCGCGTAATAAGTTCCACCGGGCAGAGCGCGGCGCAGATTTGCAGACAAATTTTAGACCGGAACGGCTTGTACCACATCGGGATTGAGAGAATTTCCGGAGAGCTAACCGACCATTATGACCCCAGACAAAATGTAATTCGTTTGTCGGACAGCGTTTTTTCCAGTTGCTCGGTAGCGGCAATCGGTGTTGCCGCCCACGAGGCAGGGCACGCGGTTCAGTATTCGGTGGGATACTTTCCAATTAAACTGCGCAACGCAATTATTCCGATTACCCAGTTTGGCTCTTCAATGTCCATGCCGATTCTTTTGATTGGCTTGCTGTTTAATCAGGGAGCTTTTATCAAGGTGGGAATTATTTTATTTGCGACGGTGGCAGTATTTCAGCTGGTCACTCTGCCGGTGGAATTTAACGCGAGTATCCGCGCTTTGGATACCCTAACCTCTTCGCATATCCTTCGGGAAGAGGAAACTCAGATGGCAGGTAAGGTACTGCGTGCTGCGGCACTGACCTATGTGGCGGCGCTGCTGTCAAGTATTGCGCAGCTGCTGCGTCTGATTATGCTGTACGGAAGGCACAGCAACGATGACCGATAAAAAATAAGATGGATTGATACAGAAAGGATTGTCCGAAGATGGCAAAAATGACAGCAAGACAGGCGGCGACCGCTGCTCTGATGAAAGTAAATAATGAGGGCGGATATTCAAACCTTGTTTTGAATGAAATGCTGAAAAAGGCACAGCTGTCTTTAGAGGACAATGCTTTTGCCGGAAGATTATTTTACGGTACATTGGAGCGCAAACTGACTTTAGACCACATTATCGGGGCATACTCTAAAAAGCCGGTAAAAAATATGACACCGGCTGTGGCGGAAATTTTGCGCACCGCTCTGTATCAGTTGTTATATTTGGACAGCGTTCCCGATTCTGCTGCGGTAAATGAAGCGGTAAAACTGACTCGCGTGATGAAAGTTTCTTCCGCTTCCGGCTTTGTAAATGCGGTTCTTCGCGGATTTTTAAGGGACGAAAAGCGGATCCCGGCAGTGCGGGGAAATCGTATCAGGCGTATGGAAGTTCAGTATTCCTGTCCGCAGTGGCTGATTCGGCATTTGATTGAAGCGTACGGAGAACAGTCGGCGCTCTCTGTTTTGGAACACTCGTTAGGTCGTCCTCCACTGTATGCAAGGGTGAACACCCAAAAAGGAACGGCGGAGCAGTGCATCGAGCAGCTTTCAAAAGAAGGGGTAAGAGCAGAGCCGGATCGGGATTTAAAAAATTGTATCTTGCTTTCTGCAACCGCTTCCATCGAGCGATTGGAGGCATTTCGGCAGGGGTTATTTCATGTTCAGGATAAATCTTCTCAACTTTGCGCCGAAGCCTTGGGTGCGCGCGAAGGAGAAAGAATCTTGGACTGCTGTTCGGCTCCGGGTTCCAAGAGCTTTACAACAGCGCAGAAAATGAAGGACAGAGGCGAAATTGTCAGCTGCGATATCTTTGACGAAAAGGTTAAAAAAATTGCGGAAGGGGCGCAGAGATTGGGGCTGCGCTGCATTTCTCCGCAGAAAAGGGACGCCACTGTTTTTGACGGGCAGTTGGGACAGTTTGACCGCGTGCTGTGCGATGTTCCCTGTTCGGGCATCGGCATAATTTCCCGAAAACCGGAGATTAAATACAAAAAAGAGCAGGAATTAAAAGAGCTGCCCAATATTCAGGCGAAGATTTTGGAGCAGGCAGCTCGTTATGTAAAAGTGGGGGGCAGATTGGTTTATTCGACCTGTACCCTGCTGAAACAGGAAAACACAGAGGTTGTTGAGGAGTTTTTAAGCAGGCATCGGGAATTTGAACCCTGTCCTCTGGAAGAAACGGTAAGAACAGCGGCAGAAGTTGCCGATAACACACAGTGGCAGCTTACCCTTCTGCCCGAGATGGCAGATACGGACGGATTCTTTATTGCCTGTATGAAAAAGGTGCGGTGATTGATTTTGAAACAAGATTTTGAGTGGCAGAACAAAGAGGATATCAAATCGTTGGAACTGGAGGAGCTCACCGAGCGCTTAACACAGCTGGGTCAGCCAAAATTCCGGGGAAAACAGATTTATTCCTGGCTGCATGAAAAAAGGGTAGATTCCTTTGAAGAGATGAGCAATCTTCCGGCATCGCTCAGACAACAGCTGGAGCAAAGGTACTACATAAACCGCCTGTCAATTATCAAAAAATTGGTATCAAAGATTGACGGAACGCAAAAGTACCTTCTGCGCTTAAAGGACAATAACTGCGTAGAAGCAGTTTTGATGCGCTATAAATACGGTAACTCTATCTGTATCTCCACCCAGGTGGGCTGCCGAATGGGCTGTAAATTTTGTGCCTCTACCCTGGCGGGTTTGGCTCGTTCCCTGCAACCGTCCGAGATGCTGGACGAGATTTACACCGTTACCAAAGACAGCGGGGAGCGGGTGAGCAACGTTGTGCTGATGGGAATCGGCGAGCCGCTGGATAACTATGAAAATGTCATGTGTTTTTTAAGAATTCTTTCCTCCAAAGAAGGATATAACCTGAGCCTGCGTCATCTGTCGCTGTCTACTTGCGGATTGGTTGACCGAATTTATGAGCTGGCAGAGCAGAAGTTGGGTCTTACTCTGTCTATTTCTCTGCACGCGCCGAACGATGAGATTAGAAATCAAACGATGCCAATCAACAAGCGATATCCGGTGGACGAGCTGCTGCGGGCGTGCCGGTACTATTTTGATAAAACGGGCAGAAGAATTTCGTTTGAATACGCTTTGATTGAAGGAGTAAACGATGAAATCTGTCATGCCGACGAGTTGGCTGCACGGCTGCGCGGTATGGCAGCTCATGTTAATCTGATACCGGTAAATCCGGTAAAGGAGCGCGGATTTAAGCGCGGTTCCAAACAGAGAATCGAAGCCTTCCAAAAGGAACTGGAATCCAAAGGAATCAACGCGACCGTTCGCCGGGAACTGGGAGCGGACATCAACGCAGCCTGCGGACAGCTGCGTCGGGAATATGACCGACAGCGAGAGGAGGCAGAATCGTGATAAAATTTATGGGAGCGACCGATACGGGAAAGATGCGCCGCCAAAATCAGGATGCCTTTGTCTGCCGCAAAGTCGGGGAAAATGCCGGTTATGCCATTGTGTGCGACGGAATGGGCGGAGAAAAGGCAGGGGACGTTGCAAGCGCCACCGCCTGCCGTTTGATTGAACATTTTTTTCATCGTGATATTACTGAACAGATGAGCGAAGCTGCGGTAAAAGCAGTTATCTTTTCTGCCATCAGCGCGGCAAACGCAAAGGTTTATTCGATGGCAAAGGAAAATCCGGACTATCACGGAATGGGAACAACTCTGGTTCTGGCTGTTGTTATCGGCGAGCAAATGCACATTGTGAATATCGGTGACAGCCGAATTTATATGGCAGAAAAAAAAGCGGTCAAGCAGCTGACAAGGGATCATACCCTGGTGCAAAACCTGCTTGACCGTGGAGAAATCAGTGAAGAAGAAGCGGAAAATCATCCGAAGAAACATTATATTACCCGCGCAATCGGCGTGGGCGACACATTGGATATCGACTATCAAATGTATGAGCTGAAAAAAGAAAGCGTTGTTTTGTTGTGTACGGATGGACTTTCCAATTATTTAAGGCAGGAACAGCTGCCCGAATTGCTCAAAAGCTGTATTCGCAAAAACAGTATTCAAGAATTGATTGATTACGCCAACAACCGAGGCGGTTCCGACAACATTACAGCTGTGATGTTGTACCGAAAGTAATCGTCCGTATTGCAGGAGGCACTGTCAGATGGATAAATATATTGGTAAAAGACTGGATGGACGCTATGAAATCCGAGAGTTGATCGGTGTGGGCGGAATGGCGAACGTTTACAAAGCGTTTGATGTTTTGGAAAATCGGATTGTTGCGGTTAAGATTCTTCGGGAAGAATATATGGACAACGATGAGTTTATGCGCCGCTTCCGCAACGAATCCCGCGCCATTTCTTTGTTGGATCACCCGAATATTGTGAAGGTATACGATGTTATCTTTTCCAATCGGATTCAGTCTATCGTTATGGAATACATCAACGGCATCACGCTGAAAGATTATATCGACCAGGAACACGTTCTGCGATGGAAAGAGGCGCTGCACTTTACTGTGCAGATTTTAAAGGCGCTTCAGCATGCGCACGATAAGGGAATTGTACACCGTGATATCAAGCCGCACAATATTATGCTGCTTTCGGACGGAACGATTAAGATTACCGATTTCGGTATTGCGAGATTTTCCAGAAGCAACACCAAAACCATTACCGATAAGGCAATCGGTTCGGTGCATTATATCAGTCCCGAGCAGGCAAGCGGAGCATTCACCGACGCGCGCAGCGATATTTATTCGGTGGGCGTGATGATGTATGAGATGCTTACCGGAAAGCTGCCCTTTGAGGCAGATTCTTTGGTATCTGTCGCAATCAAGCAGATTCAAAGTCAGGCGATTTTACCGCGTCAGATTAACCCCGATATTCCCGAAGGGTTGCAGGACATCGTAATGCGCGCCATGCAGAAAGACGCGGCGAAACGATACCAGTCCGCAGCAGAAATGCTGCATGATATCGACGAGTTTAAAAAGAATCCGTCGATTGTTTTTTCTTATAAATACGAGCAGCCGGCGCAGCAGCATATTCAAAATGAAATGCGCCTTCGACAGGAACAAACTGCACCGGATAAGGAACAAAAGCCGATGAAAAAAGAACGAACAGGAAAAAAACAACAACAGCAGGAAGAAGAAAGAAAGCCGCTGCCGGTTGTACCGGTAATGGCAGGAATTGCCTTTGCTTTTTTGCTTGCGGCGTGCGTCTTTATCGGAATGTTGTTTGTGGTGAATAAACCCTTCGAGCAGGTGGAGAACGCAAAGGTTCCCGATTTGCTTGGAATGAACTATGAAAGCATTAAAACCAAATATGCCGGACAATTTAAGATAGAAGTGGAAGAAAAAGCGCCGAGCAGCCTGTATGAGGAAGGGGAAATTTATGAACAAAACCCGGACCCGGGCAAGACGGTAAAGGAAAATTCCACAATTAAGATTAAAATCAGTACCGGAAAACAGGTTATCGTTTTGGATAATTATGTCGGTAAGGATTCAACCGAAGTTTTCCGAGATTTAAGCAAGAAAAATATTAAATGGACCGAAACCGAAACCTACTCCAACGAATATGAAGCGGGTATGGTTGTAAAAACTGCGCCGGAAGCAGGAGAAGAAGTTTCGGAAGGTGATGAGGTAAGCGTTTATGTCAGCTTGGGCTCTCAGGAACAAAATCAAACCGTTCCGCTTCTGGTCGGTATGAATTTCCATGAGGCAAAAACCCTTCTTTCCACCAAACGATTGAGAATTGAATGTGTGGAAGAGATAGAGCCCGAGACAGATGAAGACGGACATCCGATTCCGGGTTCTCAGCCGGCAGGAACCATTTTAGAGCAAAGTCCAAGCGAGGACGCGATGGTTCCGGCAGGAACGGTAATCAAGGTTAAGGTTATGGGCGGCGACGGTTGGGAAGACCCGAACAAGCCCAAACAGGTTGAAATCAAGTTTGAACTTCCGGAAGGTGAGGACAGAGTACACGTTCAGACATTTGTGGACGGAAAAGAAACAGGATACGGAGATCCGGACCTTTCCAGACAGTCTACATGGACCACCAAACCGAGCGGAAAGGGAGATGCAAAGGTAGAAATTTATATCGACGGAACCGTTTACCGAACTTATGATGTCAACTTTGATAACGGAACAGTTGTGGAAACGACCGATATGCAGGCTTTGGGCGAGTTTTTAAGCAGCAAAGAGGATGAAAGCGGCGAGCCTTTGGGAGAATCCAATGACCAGAGAGATGACGGGTACAGCGAACCGTCGGAAGATGACGATTAAAAAACAGACAGCCTTTGAACCTTTTCGGGTTTGAGGGCTGTTTCTGCCGCGAATAATTTGTTATAATAAAAATAAACGCAGAATTACGGGAGGAAAAAAGCGTTGACAGAGCAGGAAATGGAAAGACAAAAAACACAAATGCCCTGTATTCGGGGAAGGATTGTAAAATCATTGGGCGGTTTTTATTATGTTTCTTCGCAGGAGCAGCAAACGGTGATTGAGTGTCGGGCAAGGGGAGCTTTTCGCCGTCAGAACATGAAACCGTGCGTGGGAGATTGGGTAACGGTTGAATTGACCGAGCAGGGAACAGGATATGTTTTGGAGGTGGAACCGAGAAAAAACAGTCTGGTTCGCCCACCGCTTGCCAATTTGGACCAGTTGATTTTAGTGGTTTCGATTGTTGACCCGGCGCCCAATACCTTTGTTCTGGATAAACTGATTGCGATTGCCGAATATCAGCAGATAGAACCGGTTATCGTGATTACGAAATGTGACTTGGCAGACCCTAAAGAATTTGCGGAAATTTATCGAAAGTCAGGCTTTGATGTATATGAAACCAAAAGTCTGCAAAATGAGGGAATTGAAGCGGTTTTGGAGATGATGCAGGGCAAAACAAGCGCATTTTGCGGGAACTCCGGTGCAGGAAAATCTACCTTGCTTAACGCAATTGACCCTCGCCTGTCTTTAGACACCGGCGATATCAGCCGAAAATTAGGCAGAGGACGGCATACAACCCGCCATGTTGAGCTGTTTTCTTTGCCAAACGGCGGAGTAGTTGCGGATACTCCCGGATTTTCAGCGGTAGATTTGGAAAAATTCCAGATTATTTTGAAGGATGAGCTGGCAGGATGTTTTCGGGAAATGAGGGACTATGAGGGAAAATGTAAATTTACCGGTTGTTCCCATACCAAAGAAGCCGGCTGCGCAGTGTTGGAAGCTGTTAAAAACGGAGAGATTGCGCAAAGCCGCCATCAAAGCTACCTAAACCTGTATGAACAGGCAAAAAATATCAAAGAATGGGAATTAAACCGATAGAAACAGGGTGGTGAAACAGGTGAGAAGATGTGTCATTTTCGGCGGCGGAGAGATTACCGATTTGCGTTATACCAAAGCGATTTTAAATCAAGAAGATTATATTATCTGCGCAGATAAGGGGTATTCCTACTGTGTGATGATGAATCTGATTCCCAATCTGGTGTTGGGGGATTTTGATTCCTATGAAGGACAGATTAACCCGCTGTGCGAAACGCTTCATTACCCGATAGAAAAGGACGATACCGACACGATGCTTGCAGTGAAGGAAGCAATCCGCCGAGGATACCATGAAATTATTTTGGTGGGAATGTTGGGAGGCAGGTTGGACCATACCCTTGCAAACCTTCAAACGATTGTTTATGCGGTACAGCACGGAGCATCGGCTTGGATTTTGGAAAAGGATTGCCGCATTACCGCCATCAGAGGCGGGCAGAGAATAACAATTCCCTATGAAAGAGGATTTCACTTTTCGGTTTTTTGCCACAGTGACAGCGCACAGGGCGTGTGTATCAACAGGGCAAAATATGAGCTGCAAAATGCGGCGATTACGAACGGTTTTCCGGTCGGCGTCAGCAACGCTTTTCTTCCGGGAGAAGATGCTCAAATCAGCGTGGAGCAGGGAATTTTGGTGATTGTGGCAAATCAGGGAGAGTAAATCTTCACAAACAACCGCTTTTCGGCATAGAATACATCAAAAGCCAAAAACAAAAAATGCTTTTGAGGAGGTATTCTCTATGAAGGTTGTTGTGATGAAAAGTCCGAGATTCCTTTCGGGAATTTTGCGCTTGATTTTTAAGATACAAAAGGATCAAACAAACTGACTGTTTTGGGGAAAGAACGGGTGCGGACAGACATTTTGCGTCCGCACCGCTTTTCCCGATATGATATGAGGAGAGAATAAGATGAACTGGACAGAAGTAAAAATCTATACAACAAGCGAAGGAATCGAGCCGTTAACCGGAAGTCTTTTGGATTTGGGAATCCAGGGCTTTATGATTGAGGACGCGCAGGATTTTGACGAGTTTTTGCATGATACCACACCCCACTGGGACTACATTGACCAGGAAGTAATGCAGAAAATGAAAAACTGCGAAACCAGCGTTACTATTTATCTTGCAAATAATCCGCAGGGAATGGAAGAGATGGCAGCAGCAAGAGAAATTCTTGCGCGTTTAAAAAGTCAGGACCTTGAAGGCAAATACGGCAGACTGGAGATGGAGATGAAGGACGTCAACGAAGAGGACTGGTCTACCGCATGGAAAAAGTATTATCATCCGGTCAGGGTTGGCAATCATCTGGTAGTTTGCCCGTCTTGGGAAAATTATGACAAGCAGCCGGACGATGTAATGCTTACCTTAAATCCGGGTATGGCGTTCGGAACCGGTACACACGATACTACTCGCCTGTGCATGGAACTGTTGGAGCAGTATATCACCCCTAATGACCATGTGTTAGATGTTGGATGCGGCAGCGGTATCCTTGCCATTACTGCTGCGCTGCTTGGCGCAAAAGAAATTAAGGGCTGTGATATTGACGAGGTAGCGGTTAAGGTAGCGGGTGAAAACGCACAGTTAAATGGGGTGGGGGACAAAATCCAATTTCACCGCGGCGATTTGACCAGCCAGGTGGAGGGCAGCTTCCAATTAATCTGTGCAAATATTGTGGCAGATGTTATCATTCGTTTAAGCGAAGATGTCGGAAAATATCTGGCTGAAGGAGGAACCTTTATTACATCCGGTATCATTGACACCAGAGAGCAGGATGTAAGAGAAGCGTTGGAGAAAAACGGCTTTGAAGTAATCGAGCGTAAAACCTCCGGCGGTTGGGTTGCTCTTGCCTGTAAAGCAAAGCAGTAGGAGAAAAACCATGCCAAGATTTTTTACCCAAACCATTTCAGATAAAACAGGAATAATTGTCGGGGACGATGCCAAACATATTGCCCGCGTATTGCGTATGAAAGTGGGGGATATGCTGACAGCCTGCGATACCAAAGGATTTGATTACGACTGTCAGATTGAATGGCTTTCGGACAAAGAGGTTCAGCTCAAGGTACTGCGCGCCTATCCCAGTATCACCGAGCCGAGCATAAAGGTTCATTTATATCAGGCGATGCCGAAAGCGGATAAGCTGGAGCTGATTATTCAAAAGGCAGTGGAGCTGGGGGTAGACACAGTCACTCCGGTGATGACCAAGAGATGCGTTTCTAAGCCGGACGAAAAATCAATGGCAAAAAAACTGGAACGCTATAACAGAATTGCTTTAGAAGCGGCAAAACAGAGCGGCAGAGGGAAAATTCCGCAGGTGTTGCCGATGATGGATTTAAAAAGTGCGCTGATAGAGATGGAGAAAAGCTCCTGTCCGATTTTGTTTTATGAAAATGCAACCGCTGCGGCAAAGCAGGTGATTGCGCAAGCAGACGGAGAAATTGCGATTCTTATCGGTTCGGAAGGCGGATTTGAGGAGGAAGAGGTAGCTTTGGCGCAGCAAAGCGGATGTCATGTGCTTTCTTTGGGAAAGCGGATTTTAAGATGCGAAACGGCGCCGCTTGCAGCTCTCTCCATTATTATGTATGAAACAGGAAATATGCAGTAACAACAAAGGTGATGACAAATGAGTTCAAAAACAATAGCAACTTTGGTTTTGATTGTCCTTTTGGCAGCGGGAGCGACAGCAGGCGCTTTTTTTGCAGACCGAAGTCAGCCAAAAGAGCCGCAGGAACAGCAGGAAAACTTGCAGCAGGAAGAAAATACCGATGATTCCGAAAATCCGTCTGAAGAAGATGGAGATAAACAGCAGCTTGCAGAAGAATTTGCAAAAGAAAAAGAGGAATATTATCTGCTTTTGGCAAATCCGGACAACCCTCTTCCCGAAGATTGGACAGTAGAAACACAGACCGTTCAGGGCGATTTTGAGATGGATTCTCGCGTAGCGCAGGCAGCGAAGGACATGATAGAAGCGGCGGCAAATGACGGTGTGGAACTGATGGTTTGTTCGGCGTACCGCTCAATTGAAAAGCAGACAACCCTGTTTGACAATATGAAGCAGGATTATCTCAATCAGGGTATGAGCGAAGAAGAAGCATACAACAAAACTGCTGAAGCGATTGCAATTCCGGGAACCAGCGAACATCAAACCGGTTTGGCAGCGGATATCGTTACCCCAAGCCACCAAACATTAGATCCGGAATTTGCCGATACCGATGCGGGAAAGTGGCTGAACGAACACGCCCACGAGTATGGTTTTATTCTTCGCTATCCCGAGGACAAGCAAGACATTACTAAAATTATGTACGAATCGTGGCATTTCCGCTTTGTAGGAAAAACACACGCAAAGCTGATGAAAGAAAGCGGAATGTGCCTGGAAGAATATTTGGCTCAGGAAGTTCCGGAAGGATATACCGGAGCGGCAGACCCATATGACGAGCCGCAGCAAGCAAGCGGAAACTCCGAACAAGAGCCGTCCGATGAACAAAACGAAGGCGAAGATCAATCTGAAAATCAGGACGAATCGCAGAATTCGGAAGAAAATGCTCCGCAGGAACCGCGGGAATAATCAGGTGTTGCTCACAGAAACGGAGGAAAAAGCGTGCGCAAGGCAAGACGGAAAGCGTCGGCTGTTTTTGAAAAAATTTGTGTTCAGCTGATTTTTTTGCTGTCAGCCTTTTTGCTACTTTTTTTGGGAATCCGTGCGGCAGGCAAAACCATAGAGATTGCCAGAGCAGAGAAGATTGAGATTATCAACAATCTGGTGGAAGGGTTAAGCGAAGGTTCTAATTTAAAAAGACAGAGCAAAAAACTGCAAAACACCCTTTATCAGTATCTGGAGGCGTTTATTCGGGCAGTGGCAAACTTCGAGTTTGTACCGAGAAATGATTTTACCGTTCTTCCACAGATTATCAATTCGATGCCGCAGGAAACCGAGATTCTTTCCTTTCTGTATCACGGAAGAAGCCTGAGCATACAGACTGTGCAAACCGGTCCTGATTCGGTAGTTGAGATGGCAGAAAATCTGGAACGCAGAATTTTGCAGCAGGGAGAATTTGAAAAGGTGGTATACAGCTACTATATTGATAATAAGGGAAGCTGTATTGCGCAGATTACACTGGTTGCCCATCATTATGATGAGCGGGATTTGGAATCGGAAATGACAAAGCAGTTTTTTCCGCAAAAGATAAAATCAGGAACAGGAGAATGAGTTTTGGAACAAGCGAAAATAGACAGAATCAGCGAGCTTTCCCGTCTTTCTCGGGAACGGGAGTTAAGCGAGCAGGAAAAACAGGAACAGCAGGCGCTGCGTCGGGAATATATCGACAGCATGAAAGCAAGTTTAAGGGCAACTTTGCACAATACAGTGATTGTACATCCGGACGGAAGTGAAGAAAAGGTAAGCGAACGGGCAAAAAATAAAAAATAACAGAAAAAAACAGCCTTTGTTTTTACAAAGGCTGTTTTTATATCGGATATTATTCAGCTTCCGGTTCAATCAAAGCGTAGTCGCCGTCATGGCGTTTATAAACAACATTGATTTCGTTTGAAACGGCATTTCGGAATACAAAGAACTGATGGTCAAGCATATTCATCTGTAAAATAGCTTCTTCAACATCTATCGGTTTTACCGGGAAGCGTTTGGTTTTAACAACCTTATACTCGTCCGGCTCGTACATTTCTTCCACAAATTCCGGGGTGAATGAAGCGGATTTCATCCTCTTTTCCAGTTTATTTTTGTTTTTTACAATCTGACGGAATAAGGAGTCCACCACGGCTTCCAAAGCGTCCTCACGCTCGTCGGCAGTCCGCTCTGCACGGAAGAAAAGTCCTTCGGATTTAATGGTAACTTCTACCGTTTCATGATCGCCGGAATGGATAACCGTTACCTGCGACTGAGCGCTGTCACCGAAAAAGCGATCGAACTTCGAGAGTTTTTTCTCCACTCTTGCGCGGAAAGAATCTTTAATACTGGTATTTCTGGCGGTGATATTGATCTTCATCATTTCAACCCCTTTTGCGATAGTGTACAAAATAAATTAAACATAAAATAATTATTTTGTTGACTTTATTATACTGCTTTCCGACCAAAAGGTCAATAGGGGAAAGAAAAAAATCTGTATTTTTGCTGTTAAAAAATGATGTACAAAAAGAAAGAAGCAGTCAGTTTTGAATTTCGGGAGGTAAAATCTGCCGATGAGGTTGCAATCGAAGGCTAAACTTGATATGATAAAAATAACGCTTCGGAACAGAAAAAAGATGGGGATTGTTTACGAAGAAAAAAGGAAGCCCATCGAATCCGTGATAGTTTAAAGGAGAATATTTTTGAGAGTAGTATTATCGGCTCCGTGCCATTTCGGACTGGAAAGTGTGTTGGCATCTGAAATCAGACGAATGGGCGGTGAAAATTTAGAAGTAACCGACGGCAGAATCAATTTTGAAGGGGACGAGAGCATGATTGCCCGCGCCAATATCGGTCTGAGAACCGCAGAGCGTGTGCAGCTGGTTTTGGGGCGCTTTGAAGCGCGCAGCTTTGAAGAGCTGTTCCAAGGAGTAAAAAAAATCCCGTTTGAAGATTATATCGGCAAAAAGGATGCCTTTCCGGTAAAGGGCGGTTGGTCTTTAAAATCGCAGCTGTTCAGCATTTCCGACTGTCAGTCCATCATCAAAAAGGCAATCGTAACCCGCTTGCAGGAGGTTTATCATCTGAGTTGGTTTGAAGAAACGGGAACAACCTACGCGCTAGAGTTCGGCATTAACAGGGATCAGGTAATGATTACACTGGATACCACCGGAATGGGGCTGCACAAGCGCGGTTATCGAAGAAATTCGGTGTTGGCTCCGATTAAAGAAACACTGGCGGCAGGTATTATTGATTTGGCTCACGTATATCCCGATACGCAGCTGTATGACCCGTTTTGCGGTTCGGGAACGATGCTGATTGAGTCGGCAATGCACGCGATGAGGATTGCTCCCGGACTGCGCAGAAGATTTGCCGCAGAGCAGTGGAACTGGCTGCCGCAAACCGTTTGGCAGCAGGAGCGGCAGCGCGCGTTTGACCTGATTAAACGGGACACTACATTTCGTGCTTACGGAAGCGATATTGACCCGCAGGCGGTGGAGTTGGCGCAGCATAACGCAAAACAGGCAGGAGTAGGCAGCCGAATTGAAATTGTACAGAGAGATGTCAAAGATTTTTATATGCCGGAAGAAAAAGGCGTGGTTATCTGCAATCCTCCGTATGGGGAACGTTTGCTGGATTTAAAAACAGCGCAGGAAATTTACCACACAATGGGACAGGTGTTTGCCCAAGGATATCCGCACCGTTATTATATCATCAGCCCGGATATGGAATTTGAAAAGTCGTTTGGAACAATGGCAGATAAGCGCAGAAAACTGTACAACGGTATGATTCCGTGTCAACTGTATATGTATTTTAAAGAACAGCATCAGCCGGCGGCAAAACCGTCAAATCAACAGGGGAAAAAAGGATTCGGAAAACCGTATTCCAAGCAAAAACGCGGATAAGAGGGAGTATTTTTTATGCTGTACGGAAAATACGAACTGAACTTTTTGGTTCGTCTGCTGCCTTTTTTATTGATTCCGATGGGACTGATTCTTTTGTTCAGTCCTCAAACTTCCCCCGCAGAGCGGATAGCTTCGCTGAATGTTGTATGTGCAGGCGTTGCTTTGATTTACTGGATCTTTTATCCGAAAATTCATAAAAAACCGCGTCCCAATGCGAGCGCGGTTTTTTGGCTGAATCTGTTTACAGTATTTCAGCTGTGGATTTTGCTGCCGATTTTTCTTCATTCTTCCGAACAATGGCAGAAGAGAATCAACCGATTTTGTAAGTGGTGTTTCATTTTATTCGGCTGCTATGTCGGAATATCGTTTGTTTGGATGTTTTTTAAGTCGCTGTTATTTTAACGGAACCGGAAGGAAAGGAGGGACTCTCAAAATTGCTGCAACAAGAGCTTGACGCTTTGCATACAACAGCGGCAGGGAAAGAACGAATCCGTAAAAACTGCTGTTTAAGTGCAGAAATCGACCCGCTGCAGTGGTGCAGAGAACAGATTGCAAAACCGGAATCCAAAATAGTTTTCAGAGGAAAAAACAGTTATATCACTACCGATTGTGCGGAGATTACAATCAATCGCAGCAGCCTTACCGTTATTACGGCGCATCTGATTGGAAAAAACAGGGAGAAAAAACAAAGCCCGTCTTTAAAAAAACAGGAGAGGGAAACGGTTTTGTTTATTGCAGTCAGTCTGGACGGTTATCTTGCGGATAACGAGGGAAAGGTGGACTGGCTCAATCGTTTTGCAGGCGGAGAACAGGCATATGAGGAATTTATCGGTTCGGTGGATACGGTTTTGATGGGGTGGAATACCTATGAACAGATTGTCACCGAGCTGTCCCAAAACGAGTGGGTGTATCCGAACTGTACAAGCTATGTGTTGACCCACCGCAATATGGATTCCTGCGAGAAGATTTGTTTTACAGACCAATCTCCCATAGAATTGATTGACCGATTAAAAGAAGAACCGGGCAAGGATATCTGGGTGTGCGGCGGGGCAAATTTAGCGGCGCAGCTGATAAAAGAAAATCGAATTGACCGTTATGAAATTTCGGTTCTTCCTATTCTGATAGGAAAGGGAATCCCGCTGTTTTCCTCTTTTGACAGGGAGATTGTTCTGAAACAAACCGATATAAAAAAATACGGAGAAATTGCTCTGCTTTCTTACCGAACCAAAACAGAGAATTGAAGAATTTTTCGCTCTCATTTCGTTTTATAGAGGAAGAAATTAAAATCGAAGAAGGGCAGACGATACGGATGGAACAAAGTGTTTGCAGTCTTTGATAAGATAAAATCAGCATTATAAAAACAGGGAACCGATGTTTAAACCGACGAACAGATAGGTGAACAGACAGAACAATCCCACCGAAAGCAGAACTAAAAGCAGATTCATCGAAAATTCCGAAAAAATCTCTTTGAGAAAAACAGTAAGGCAGGAAAAGAAAACCACCAACACAAACATGCACAACAAAAATAGATGAAATGCAGGGGTTGCGGCGCAGGAGCTTAAATAAGCGCAGGAAAACCAAAGATAGGAAAAAAGAAGGGAAAGTCCAAACATTTTGCAAAAATCGCGAAATTGATTCATAAGCGACACAGCCTTTCTAAGATAGTTTCCCTTACAGTTTAAAGCGATGCGGGAATTTTGTCAAATACCGGAGGAAAAAAGATGATTGGAGTATATTTCAGCGGAACGGGCAATACAAAACATTGTGTGGAAAAACTGACAGCTTTGTTGGATGACGATGCAAAGGTAATTCCGTTGGAGAGCAGCATTATCAAAGATGAGATTGAGAAAAACAATGAAATCATATTTGGATATCCGATTCAATACTCCAATCTTCCTTATTTGGTAAAGGACTTTATTTTGAGCAATCAATCTTTGTGGGCAGGAAAAACTGTTTTTTGTCTCGCAACAATGGGGGCGTTCAGCGGGGACGGAGCAGGCTGTTCTGCCCGTCTGTTCCGAAAATGCGGCGCTTGTGTCTGGGGAGGACTTCATCTGAAAATGCCGGACTCGGTGTGTGACAGCAAGTTATTGAAGAAAAGCATGGAAGAAAACAAAGGGTTGATTAGACAGGCAGACCGAAAAATTGAGCAGGCAGCCAAACAGATTAGACAGGGAAATGCGCCAAGAGAGGGATTAAACTTTCTTTCGCATATGGCAGGATTATTTGGACAGCGGCTATGGTTTTATTCTAAAACAGCAGGTTACACCAATCGCCTAAAAATCAGTAAAGATTGCATTGGCTGCGGGTTGTGTGTTTCGGTGTGTCCGATGGCAAATATTTCTCTGAAGGAGAAAAAAGCCGTTGCGGGAAAAAGCTGTACCATGTGTTATCGCTGTATCAGCCTTTGTCCGCAAAAGGCAATCACACTTTTGGGGCAGCAGGTAACAGAACAGTGCCGCTATGAAAAATATGCAGAAGGTCTTATCGGTCAAGAGGAGATAGAGGAAAGATGAAATCGTTAAAACAGCAGATAGAATCATACTTTCCGTTTAATGAGCAGGAAGCGGCAGATAAACAACAGTTTTTAGAGTGGCTTAACAGCGGAAAAAATTTGTTTTTAAGGGAAAATAAAACAGCGCATATCACAGTATCGGCATGGATTGTAAGTCCGGACCGAAAAAAGGTGCTGATGGCATATCACAATCTGTATGGGTCATGGGCATGGCTGGGCGGTCATGCGGACGGGAATGAAGACTTAAAGAATGTAATATTAAAAGAAATATCGGAAGAAAGCGGATTGAGCAGAGTGCGCTTTTTATCCGATGAAATTTTTTCGATAGAGGTGTTGGCAGTAAACGGGCATGAGAAAAAAGGAAATTATCTTTCTTCTCATCTGCATTTGAATGTGACCTTTTTGCTGGAGGCAGATCCGAACGATGCCGTTCGGATAAAACCGGATGAGAACAGTGCAATCGGTTGGATTGCAACAGAGGAAATCGAAAACAAATCGAGCGAACCGTGGTTTGTTCAGAGGGTTTATCAAAAGTTATGCGATAAAGTTAGGGTAACAGAGGCAATACAGAAAACAGGAGGCAATCATGGCAGAACAATTTCCGGTTAAGATTATAGCGAGGATTCACAGTGATTTTCCGTCTAAATTCGGAATCCCAAGGCAGAGCGGATTGGTGGAGCGGTTGGAGTCGATGATTGTCTTTGAGCCGGAGTACCGCAATCCGCAGGCTTTGCGCGGTTTGGAAGATTTTTCCCATATCTGGTTGATTTGGCAGTTTTCAAAAGCAGTCAGGGAGGATTGGTCGCCAACAGTGCGTCCTCCAAAGTTGGGAGGAAACACAAGAATGGGCGTTTTTGCAACCCGTTCTCCGTTTCGTCCCAACGCAATCGGACTTTCTTCGGTGAAATTAGAGCGAATAGAAAAACACCCGCAGTATGGAATGGTTTTGATAGTGTCGGGAGCGGATTTGATGGACTCTACTCCGATTTTGGATATTAAACCTTATCTCCCGTATACAGACAGCCACCCGCAGGCAACGGGAGGTTTTACCGACGAGCTTCATTTAAATCCGTTAGAGGTAGATATTCCGGAAGTCTGGAAAGAGCGGATACCGGAAAACAAGCTGGAAGCATTGGTCGGAGTGTTGGAGCATGATCCCCGTCCGTCTTATCAGGAGGATCCAACGCGGATATACGGATTTTTCTTTGGAGGAATGGAGATTCGTTTTACGGTGGAAGGTCATCTTTTAACCGTGTGCGGAATAACGGTGGAAAATGAATAAAAGAATAAAAAAATCCGTCTGTATAACAGGCGGATTTTTTGTTCGATTAGTTTTGAGTGTCGGATTTCTGTTTTCGGAAAACAATATGAAAACAGCGCGAAGCGTCCAGACAGAATGTTTGCTCGTCCGTCCATTCAATGATAAAAGAAGAATCTCCGTCTAAACGGTAAATAAATCGGTGAGTATTTATCTGCATGAGAGGGTCGGAACCGTAACGGCTGTGTTTGCACCAAAGCAGACCGTTTTTGCCATGAATTTCAACAAATAGGTTTAAATCCTCGCTGTAATAAGTGCCGAACAGCGATTCGTTTCCCTCTGATTTTGCCTGTTCCAATCGTTCTAACGGGATTGTTTTTGTTCCGGTATCCCACAAAATTCCCTGCAGGGTACAGGTTAAACGGTCGGGAAGGTAGCCGATTTTCCAGTTTCCTTCATCGGTATTCGATAATGGAGTACCACGGTTGATTGTCCATTGTCTGCCGTTTTGCACCAGTTCCAAAGCGGCTTCGCCCTCGTTTCCGGTGAAGAAATAAAGTCCTTCTTTCGGCTGTGCAGTGTGTGGAGAAAAAGAACGGGGAGAAGGTTCCAGCCCTAAAACAATATCGGCAACCTGTTGGGCAGCAAGGGCGGTAGCGGTATTTGAGGTGTTGCTGAGAATGACAATATCCAGTTCATCTTGCGGGAAGGAATATATATGGGCGCGATAACCTGCATCTACCCCTCCATGCTCAAAGCAAGGACGGTTGTGGTAATCGTGAACAAATAAACCACCGGCATAGTTACTGAGAGAACCGTCTGAAAGGACGGGACGTTTCATCATTTCATCAATCGTATGTTGAGAGCAGATGGTAGGGTGATGATAATTTTCCAGTAAGAGCAATAGGTCGGAGGCAGTGGTATTCATTGAAGTGGCTCCCCACAAAGCGAAATTAAGTACGCTGGGGGTAAAGGTGCCGTTTCCGTCATCGGAATAGGAGAGTGCTAACTCCGGAATGAAATCCCAACTGCCGCGGCGAATGGAGGTGTGATTCATTCCCAACGGTTCAAAGATATATTTTTGAGCGAAGTCGGGCAAATCCATGCCGCTGACTCGTTGAATGATGAGGGCAATCATCGTGAAGTTGGAGTTGCTGTATAAAAACCGGGAACCGGGTTTAAAATTGAGCGTTTTTTGCAGGCGAAGCGTTTCTTCAAAATCTCTCATTGTGATGGTATCGGTGTAACGGATTCCCCGCAAAGCGAATAACTCCCACTGGTCGCGAATGCCGCTGTTATTATTCATCAGATTGCGGACAGTGACCGGTTCTTTAAAATGAATCATCTCCGGAAGATAGCAGCGAATATCGGCGTCAAGGTTGACCTTTCCCTGTTCGGCAAGCAAAAGCAGGCTGAGAACGGTGACTTGTTTGGAAACGGATGCAACATGAAACCGAGTGGTAGGAGTAACCGGGATATGATGTTCCAGGTTGGCAAGTCCGAAGCAGCGGCTGTAAATCAGCTTACCGTGATGTTTGACACAAACCTGTCCTCCGGGAGTGTCGGAATGGTCCCAACGGAAAAAGACAGAATCAATGCATTTTGTCTGCTCCATAAAAAACCTTCTTTCTAAATTAAAACAAATTATTGTTTGTTTTCTTCCAAAAATCGGTCAATATTGGCAATCGCCTTTTGGGTCAGACGTTCGATTGCCTGATAAGAGCCACCGGAATATCCGCCGAAGCAGCTGACATTTTCAAATTCTTTTAAGGAAGGATCACCCAAAGCCATATTACTGTCGCAGAAGTAGAAGTTATCCCCGTGGGACAGCCATTTTTTTAAGGCATTTAAATCGCTTGCCGGAGTGAGTCCTGTGTTGAACAAAATGCGGTGATTGCCAAACAGAGCAAATTCTTCCTCATTTAACAGGGTGACAAATTTATTTAAGCAGGTGCAGATACAGATGTTTTTTTGAAGAAGTTCCGCAAGCGAGAGATAAGAGATTCCCTCAGCCTCGATTTCCGGTTTACGGGTACGGCTGTAATAGGTAACATCTGCACCGAAAAATTTTAAGGAGCGCGCGACAACCTTTCCGGTTGCTCCCATACCGATGATTCCGACCGGAATACCGGTAAGTTCCAGTTTATATTCGCCCCAGCGTTTGCCGTTAAATCCGTTTAACAAAGAGGAAAGCTGTGATACCACATACTCGCCGACACCTGCATCGCCGTAGTCAGATACACCGTAAACGGTGATTCCATGTTCCCTTGCATAGCGAATATCCACGCTTGCGCTGCTTTCGTCATACAGGCTGCAGCACATTCCGATATAGCGCAGTTTGGGGCATTGTTTCATAATGTTTTCGGTGATTTGTGTGGTCAGATTCACCAAAATTGCGTCAGCATCTTTGGCGCGGCGAACCACTTCCTCTTCGGTAGAAGGAATATCATCATAGAAAATAAATTCTTTCGCACGCTTTGAAAGCTCTTCATTGGCTCCTTGTGCAAGATTAAGCGCTTCAACAGCGACTAAACGGTTAAACATAAAAGCACCTCCGTGGGGATTTTTGTACAAATTTTGCAGCTGCAATCCGTTTGGCAAGTTGTAATGACTGTTCAAAAAATTGATTGCGGGTTTCCTGAGTCATGGTCCATTCCCATTGGGGTTCCTCTTCTTTCATCGGGTGTCTGTCCGAAGCAATTAAAATGGAAACAACATCGACTTTAATACAAGAGCCGACAGTAAATAAAGCGGAGGTTTCCATATCTACTCCCACAGCCATTCTTTGCCGCCACTTTTCTTCTTTAAAGAAAGTTTGGCGATAGATGGCGTCACAGGAAACGATGTAGTCATGCTTAAAATTTAGAACTGGATGGTCAGGCATATGTCGTACAAAATCATAGAGCGGTACAGAAGGGAATGAAACAGTAGCATTGCGCTTGTAATGCTGAGAAGTTCCTTCTTCCGAGATAGCCCCCACCGGAATGACAATATCCCCGCAGGAAACCCAATTGGAAAAAGTGCCGAACATTCCGACCGACAAAACCCTTTTTACTCCGAGCGCAGCCAGCGTTTCCAAAGTATCCGCCGCTTGTGGGGCTCCGGCTCCTCCGTTTAAAAAACAGAAGGAGGGTTCGTCTTCAACCAGATAGATGGGACATGGTTTTAAAAAACGGGGGAACTTGTCCGATAAAAGGCGGGTGTTACAGTGTTCGTTCAGATACTCCTCTCCGCCGCGCATAAAAAAGACAACGGCAGTTTCCGGCAAACAAAGCGGCGGTGTATCGTTGTGCAGGGAAGCGATGTGCTGCTTTGCCGTGATAACGGGATTGGTTTTATCTTTTGTTTCTTGCCACATAGTCAAACCTCCTTAAAAATAGATATTCCTATTCTATCATAAAAAAATAAAAATGTCATAAAAAGGAGAAAAAAACAGTAACAGAACAGAAAAGTTTTACAAACAGAACAAATTTATCTTGGTATTTTTGACAGTTTGTTACAAGAAAGGAAAAGAAAAAATCCCCGCAGTTGCCTGCGAGGATTTTTATCAAAAGATTTGCTTATTTTTTAGTAAGCTGTTTGGTGTGTTCAAATACCTGATCCGGAGTCATCTCTTTATTTTGAGCAACGCCGGTGTCGATAGCAGCCTGAGCTACACCCTTAGCAACAGCAGGAGCTACGCGAGGATCAAACGGAGATGGGATAACATATTCTGCGTTGAGTTCTTCTGCGCAAACAAGATCTGCGATTGCATAGGCAGCAGCCAGTTTCATCTCTTCATTAATCTTGGTAGCGCGAACATCCAGGGCGCCGCGGAAGATACCCGGGAATGCCAGTACGTTGTTTACCTGGTTCGGGTAGTCGGAACGACCGGTACCGATTACTGCTGCGCCGGCTTCTTTTGCAAGAGCAGGGTCGATTTCAGGAGTCGGGTTTGCGCAAGCGAAGATAATCGGATCTTTTGCCATAGTCTTAACCATTTCAGGGGTCAGAACGCCCGGAGCGGAAACACCGACAAATACGTCTGCGCCGCTGATAACATCAGCCAGAGAACCTGCGCGTTTTTCTTTGTTGGTGATTTTGGACATTTCAACCTTAACATCGTTAAGACCTTCACGTCCTTCATAGATTGCGCCCTTGCTGTCGCAGAGGATTGCGTCTGCAATACCTGCGGAAAGCAGCAGTTTTGTGATAGCGATTGCAGCTGCGCCTGCACCGCTTACAACAACATGGATATCTTTAATATCTTTGTTGACAACTTTCAGCGCATTAACAAGACCTGCCAGAGTAACGATAGCGGTTCCGTGCTGGTCATCGTGGAAAATCGGAATGTTGCAGATTTCTTTAAGTTTTGCTTCGATGTAGAAACATTCCGGAGCTTTGATGTCTTCCAGGTTTACGCCGCCAAAGGTTGGCTCCATCAGTTTTACGGTTTCGATAATTTTGTCAGGATCTTTGGTGTCCAGACAGATTGGGAAAGCGTCTACGCCTGCAAAAGATTTAAACAGAACGGATTTACCTTCCATAACCGGCAGACCTGCGCCTGCGCCGATATCGCCCAGACCCAAAACAGCGGTGCCGTTTGTTACAACAGCAACCATGTTGCCTTTTGCGGTGTATTCATAAATGTTGTTGTAGTCTTTGTTGATTTCAAGACATGGCTGAGCAACGCCCGGGGAGTAAGCCAGGGAAAGGTCATCTGCGCCGTTCAGCGGTACTTTGCACTCTACGGACAGTTTGCCGCGCGCATTTCTGTGCAGCTCAAGGGATTTTTCATAAACGTTCATTTTGGGAATCCTCCTAACTATAATTGTGATTTTGTACGTCACATGATTCCAGATACCTGTTAAAAAGGGGAAAGATATCGGGCAACAGGTTTGCCCCGATAGCCTGCTGTGTTTTGCAAAGCTGTTCGAGTAAAAAAGAAAACGAAAAGCCGCAAAAACCCCATACCTCTATTTTACTCTTTTTGTCAAAAAAAAGGCAATAGAAAAAGCATACAAACTTTTTTGAAAATGATGGACAAATTGCAAAAAAATGAATCAAATCTATCAAAAAACGGGAAAGATTGACAGAAAGTACTTGATTTTTTCTGTCCGCTTGCTATAATAAAGATAAATGGTGCAGGATTTGCGTCAAAAAAGTTCGACAAAAATGAACAATGAATAAAACAAAGAACAGAAGGTTGAAATCATGGAATATCGTATTGAAAAAGACTCCATCGGTGAAAAACAGGTTCCCGTAGACGCTTACTACGGCGTACAATCTATGCGTGGCTGTGAAAACTTCCACATCACAGGACAGAGAATGCAGCCGGAATTTATCAACTCTATGGCTGAAATCAAAAAGGCTTGCGCAATCTGCAACTGTCAGGTAGGCGAGCTGGACGAAAAGATTAAAGATGCAATCTGCCAGGCTTGTGATGAAATTATCGCAGGCAAACTGCACGATCAGTTCCTGTGCGACCCAATTCAGGGCGGCGCAGGCACAACCGCAAATATGACCGCAAACGAAGTTATCGCTAACCGCGCAATCGAAATTCTGGGCGGCACAAAAGGCGACTACTCCATCGTTCATCCAAATGACCATGTAAACAGAGCTCAGTCCACCAATGACGTTTTCCCGTCTGCAGCTAAGCTGACCGCTGCAAAACTGCTCAAAAAAGCAATCGCTCAGGTAGAACGTCTGGAAGCTGCTCTGGCTGAAAAAGAAAAAGAATTCCACAATATCATTAAAATGGGACGTACCCAGATGCAGGATGCAGTTCCGATTCGTCTGGGCGCAGAATTCGGCGCATACCGCAAAGCAATCAAACGTGACTTGGTTCGTCTGAATACCGCTTTGGAAGGTATGTATGCAATCAATATGGGCGGTACCGCTGTAGGTACTGCGCTCAACGCAAACCCGGTTTACGTTGACGCTCTGGCTCCGGAACTTGCAAAAATCACCGGTCTGCCGCTGGTAAAAGCAGATGACCTGGTTGACGGTACACAGAACCTGGATGCTTACGCATACGTTTCTGCTTCTCTGAAAACCTGCGCAATTTCCTGCTCCAAGATGGCTAATGACTTCCGTCTGATGTCCTCCGGTCCGCGCTGCGGCTTCCAGGAAATCAACTTGCCTGCAAAACAGAACGGTTCTTCCATTATGCCGGGTAAAGTAAACCCAGTTATTCCTGAAGTTATGTCCCAGGCAGCATTCTGCATCATGGGCAACGACGTTTGCATCACCATGGCAGCAGAAGCAGGTCAGTTGGAACTTAACTACGCTGAGCCTGTTCTGTACCACAAACTGTTTGAATCCATCAACGCTCTGGCAGGCGCAGTTGAAACCTTCGTTGACAACTGTGTAAGCGGTATCACTGCAAATGCAGAACGCTGCCAGTCTCTGGTTGACGGTTCTGTCGGAATCATCACCGCAATCTGCCCACAGGTTGGTTACACCTTTGCTGCCGATATTGCAAAGAAAGCAATCAAGACAGGTCAATCTGTTCGTGAACTGCTGCACGAAAGCGGCAAATTCACCGATGAAGAGATTGATAAGATTCTTGATCCACACTCTATGGTATAATATTCGGTTTAATCAAATCAAAATCCCCTCCGTTTTTCGGAGGGGATTTTTTTGATGGTTTCATAACAAAGATTTTGCATGGTTTGATTTGGTAAATGATGAAAAGTAAAAGGAAAGAGCTTTTATTTTGTCAATCAGTGTGGTATATTAAAAAGAAACAAACAGTATTTTATAAGGAGATGACAACAATGACCTATACACAGGTTCTCAACCGCTCTCTTGAGCTTTTAGATGAAGAAGGTCCGGAGGCTGCCTATCGGTTTATCAAGGAAGAAGGATTTCAAGTTAAAAATGCAAACGAAGCGCAGATTTATAACTTTGCCTATTGTTTTGCGGCGCTGTGCGGAAAAACAGAGGAAGCTCTGGGACTGCTCAAGGAAGCGCTGTATACCAAGGGATACTGGTATGATTATAACTACCTGATGGAAGATGAAGACCTCAAAGAGCTGCGCAAATACAGTGAGTTTGAAACAATGGCGAAACTGTGTCAGCAGCGCCAACAGGCAGCTTTGGATTGTGCAAAGCCGGTATTGGTACAAGATGGTATAACGAAAGGAAAACCATCCTTGCTTGTTCTGCACGGAGATCAGCAGAATGCAGCCATTACGCTGCCCTATTGGCAGTCAGCCAAAGAGATGGGTTATGCCCTTGCAGCAGCCCAGTCCACCGAGTTGCAGGTGTCCGACGGATATTTGTGGGACGATGAGGAAGAAGCGGCAGAGGAAATCAAGCTCCATTGGAATACTTTGAAAGAACAGGACTGCGATATGGAAAACAGCATCCTCGGCGGTTTTTCTTCAGGCGGACGAGCTGCATTTTATGCAGCAATTACCGGTGCTGTGAATCCAAAAGGATTGATTTTGGTTTCTCCTTGGCTGCCGGAACTGGAAGAATGGGGCGAAGATTTAAGCAAGCTGAAAGCAGCGGGAACAAAAGTTTATATCTGCTGCGGAGATGCGGACGAGGACTGTTTTGAAGGAAGTGAGGAACTGTTTGAGTTACTTGACGATAACGGTGTTGATGTACAGTTTAAGCTCTGCCCGGATTTGGATCATGATTATCCGGAACAGTTTGACGAACTGTTAAAAGGAGCGATTTCCTTTGTGCAAAAATAATCAAGTAATGGCAGAAAATGAGCGCCAATTTGCTACAAAAGAGGTAGTGATTGTTCCGTATGACCCACAGTGGGAAACAGAATTTGAAAAGCTGAAAGCGATGATACAGAGCTATATCGGGGAATATTTGGAGAAGACAGAACACGTCGGCAGCACTTCGATTCCGGGATTGGCGGCAAAACCGATTATTGATTTGGACGCGGTGCTTCGTGACAAAAAAGATTTGCCAAAAGTAATTGAGCGGCTCAAAGAACATGGTTACATTCATCAGGGAGATTTGGGTTTGCCCGGACGAGAAGCGTTTTTTCGTCCAAGGGATTATGACGAACAGGAAAAAAGTGTAATAAAGTATCACTTTTATCTCTGTAATAAGAACGCAAAACCATATTTAGAACATATTGCTTTTCGAGATTATTTAAGAACCCACCCACAGGAAAGGGAGGAATATCAACATCTCAAGGAGAATTTGGCGAAAAAATATCGCTATGATGCAGATACCTACTGTGAGCATAAAACCGAGTTTGTACGGTCAATTCTGGCAAAAGCGAAAAATGAATAAAAGTTTGAAAGGTTTATAGAGGTACTGTAGACGAGCTGTCAATAAACCACACAAATATATTTTGTGTGGTTTAGCCCAAAAACTTTTTATTTTTTCAAAACAAAAAGAGGAGCAACGCTCCTCTTTTTTATACATAAAATTCCTGCATATCTTCCAAGCGCAAACAGGCAAGACGCCTGTTTGGAAAATCATATCCGCAGCAGCAGTCAATGTCGATGTACTGCGGATGGTGGAAGATAGAAAACAATTCGCCGCGTTCGCACATTTGCCGTACATAGGCGCGCTCTTGTTCATCGGTGCGGCTGTAAGCCTCTGTTTCGGTGTGTACAAAGCAGGAAACAGGGGTATGCCCAATAATAATTTTACAGTTCGGGATAGAACGAATAGGGTCTTTATACGGTCGAAACCATACCTCGTCATAAACAGTGTCGGCGGGCAGTCCATGAACAAGATAAAATGCCTGACCGTTGACCGCAATTTCAAAATGGGTCGGCAACGCGCGCAAAAAGGCAAGAGTTTCCTGTTTTTCCTGTTCATTTAGCTTGGAGAATCCTTCCAACGTCGGGGTGTTTCCGTTTCGATTCCAATGTTGAATATACTTTTCCGGCGCATCCGGCATAAAATAACGCAAACACATAAATTCGTGGTTTCCCAACAGCATCTTCATGTTCGATGTCTGCATAATTTCACGCAGCAGTTCTACCCCGTGCGGACCGCGATCCACCACATCGCCAAGGATATACAGGGTATCTTGCTTAGAAAAACGAATCAGTTTCAGCATTTTATGAAAGCGGTCATCTTCGCCGTGAATGTCCGATACAACATAGTGAGCCATTGTTGCTCCCTCTTTCTTGAATATTGATTGTTATTCTTCTCTGTGTTCGGCGCAAAACTTGATGATAGCAACTCTTTGGCAATGAGTACATTCCAAAGTCTGAAAAAAGCCGCGTTGCATGGCAGCGTCTGTGTTGATGGATTCCAGTAAAAATTCTGTTTGAGAATCTTTGCCACAATATGGGCAGAGGTAAACCCCGTTAATCTTTGCGTTATACTTTGTCTGTTCTAAAACCTGATAACTTTTTCCGGAAGTTCTTCTGCGTCTTCCCATGATATTTGATATCCTCCTTCCGCAGCGGATTGGTTCTATCGGATTCGGGCAACGATTTCGTCAATAATATGCCGCGCGGCGTCTTCCTTACTCATCAGCTCCAATTCCTTTTCTTCGTCGGCAGTAATGATGGTGATAACATTGGTATCGCCGGCAAATCCTGCTCCGGCAACTTTAATATTGTTGGCAACAATCATATCCGCATTTTTTTTGTCGAGTTTTTTTCGGGAATTTTCCAACAGATGTTCGGTTTCCATCGAAAATCCGCACAGGAATTGACCCTGAGGTTTGTGTTCGCCTAAATATTTTAAAATATCCCGGGTGCGCTCTGTTTCGATGCAGAATGAACCGTCGGATTTTTTTATTTTTTCGTCGCAGATTGTTTTGGGACGATAGTCTGCAACGGCGGCAGCTTTGATGATAATATCTGTTTGAGGGGCGCGGGAGGTAACTTGGTCAAACATCTGCTGTGCTGTTTCTACCGAAACGGTTTTAACAAAAGGCCATGGCTCCAATGCGGTTTTTCCGCTGACCAGGGTGACATCTGCACCACGCAGACAACATTCTTTCGCAAGAGCGTATCCCATCTTCCCGCTGGAGCGGTTGGTGAGGTAGCGAACAGGGTCCAGCGGTTCGCAGGTGGGTCCCGCAGTAATTAAAACTTTTTTTCCGGATAAATCTTTCGGACGCAGAATTTCTTGAAGAATATACTGATATAACAGTTCCTCTTTCGGCAGTTTGCCGGCTCCGACATCTTTGCAGGCAAGTACACCCACGGCAGGCTCGATGATGCCGAATCCGTAGCGGCGCAGCGTTGCAAGGTTGTCTTGCGTGATAGGGTTGTTAAGCATATTGGTGTTCATTGCAGGAGCAACCAGCTTTTTACATGGACAGGCAAGCACGGTGGTAGAGAGCATATCGTCTGCGATACCGTGCGCCATCTTGGCGATGATGTTGGCAGAGGCGGGAGCGATCATGACAAGATCGGCGCGCTTAGCAAGGGCAACATGCTCGACATTATATTGAAAGTTTCGGTCAAAAGTATCGACCATGCAGCGGGTGTTGCACAGCGTTTCAAAGGTGAGAGGGGTGATAAACTGTGTTGCGTTTTGGGTCATGATGACCTGAACGTCGCAGTGCTGTTTTGCAAGCATACTGGCGACATTTGCCATTTTATATGCGGCGATAGAGCCTGTGATTCCGAGAACAACGGTTTTTCCTTTTAACATAAAAGCACTTCCTTTGATTTCAATCAGGGGTCTTTACGGATTCAGTATATCAGGAAGTATGGGGAAAGTCCAGAAAGTACTGTGACAAAAAAGCGAAAAAACGGTTTTCTGATTTTAGAAAATTTTTCCCTGACTTTTTAACCTCAAAAAAAGAAAGAAAAAAGAAAGAATGTATGCAGCAAGAATTTTCGTCATTTACCGGGAATCGGCTGTTTTTACAAAAATTCTTCTTGAAATTTTATGACTACTTTTATATAATAGGGAGAGGATTTTGTTATCCTCAAAAAATGCGCCGTATCTTTCGCACAATATATGGAAGAACGGCAGCGAAAGGAAGAATTGAATATGAACAATGCAAGCAAACGAACACAGGACATGGTAAAACTGGCACTGTTTTCGGGAATCATCGTGGTGCTGTCTCTAACGCCGCTGGGATATATCCCTTTGGGTGTAATTCGACCGACCACCGTACATATTCCCGTTATCTTAGGCTCGATTTTACTGGGATGGAAGTCAGGGGCAATCTTGGGCGGACTGTTCGGTCTGACCAGCTTTTTAACCAATACCTTTACTCCGGTGCTTACCTCTTTTGTGTTTACCCCGTTTTATTCGTTAGGCAACGAAAAAGGAAATATCTGGAGTTTGGCAGTCTGTTTTATTCCTCGTATTCTGACCGGTGTGGTGCCGTACTTTATCTATCGTGGAATAAAAAAGCTGTGTAAAAGCGATGCGGCAGCATTGGCTATCTCCGGATTTGCCGGTTCAATGACCAACACCTTGTTGGTGATGAACATGATTTATTTCTTTTTCGGGGAAAGCTGGGGAAGTGTAAAAGGAATCGCGCCGGATCTGGTGTATAAGACGATATTAACTGTAATTGCAACCAGCGGTATTCCGGAGGCGTTGATAGCGGCATTGATCAGCGCGGCAGTAGGAAAAGTTCTGCTTAGCGTATTAAAGAAAAGATAACATCGCTTCGTACAGACGGAGTTTCAATAAAAGGAAAACAGGATATCAATCGGAAAGCGAGGAATCGGCAGTGATTTTGGCAGTGGATATTGGCAACAGTAATGTTGTCATCGGCGGCTTTGAAAATGATAAAATTGAATTTACAGCTCGGATAGCGACCGATGTCAGCCGGACAGAGGAACAGTATGCAGTTGAAATTTTTCAGATTTTGCACCTGTACGGTTATCAGGCAGAAAAGATGGAAGGCTCCATTATTTCTTCGGTGGTGCCTCCGCTTACCACCATTTTAAAAACGGCGCTGCGTACCATCATCGGTAAAAAGCCGCTTGTTGTGGGACCTGGACTGAAAACAGGGCTGAATATTAAATTGGACAATCCGTCTTCCTTGGGAGCGGACCGCGTAGCGGATACGGTAGCGGCAATCAGGGAATATCCCCTGCCGTTGTTGGTAGTGGATATGGGAACAGCGACCACTATGTCTGTTACCAATGAAAAGGAGGAGTTTATCGGCGGGGCAATCATGCCGGGACTTCGCCTTTCTCTGGAGGCTCTTTCCAGCAAGACCTCTCTTTTGCCGCACATTGATTTGACTGTGCCAAAAAGTGTGATTGCCAAAAATACCATTGATGCGATGAACAGCGGCATGATTTACGGAACCGCTTCGATGGTGGACGGAATGATTGATCGAATCCAACAGGAAATGGAACTTCCGTTGACGGTGCTTGCAACCGGAGGATTATCCAAGTGCATTGTGCCGCACTGCAAGCACACCATCATTCAGGACCCGGATTTGTTGCTCAAGGGTCTGCGGATTTTATACTATAAAAACATCAAATAACACTGCCGGTCAGGCGGCGAAAACCCAACGGGGCAAAGGGAGGAACGGTGTCGAAAAAAGTTCCGAATTTGCCCCGTTTTCTGTTGACAAAGATAAAAAGGAACGGTATTATAAATTTAGACACCAATAAAAAATCCAAAAGGGGGAAACAAGATGAAATCAATGCAAAAAACACTGACGGCAGGAATTTTGACAGCTGCAATTTTGCTGCTCACACTCACCGGATGCGGAATGAACAAAGAAAAGGCGATTGAACAGCTGGGTCAGGCGATGGCAGAAAGCTCGTCCTTTAACAGCGGGAAAATGAAGGCGGAAATGAAAGCTACCGTTTCTCTGGGAGCAGATTCAATTGAAATGAACCTGAATATGGATGCTGCTTTTCGCGACCGGATGCAAACGATGGCGATGAAGATGAGCGGAGAAATGATGGGAATGCCGCTTGATACACAGACCTACCAAACCGATGGATTTTTGTACACACTCAACCCTGAGGACGGAAAATATCTCAAACAGCCGGCTTTAACTGAGGGAATGGATTATCAGAAAATGATGACGCTCAGTCAGGACGAGATGCTGCCACTGTATACTGCGGGAGCGAACGCTGCCGAAGATTTTACCTTTACAGAGGAAGAAACAGGATTGCGGGTGCAGTTTACTATGCCGCAGGAGCAGTTGGAGCAGATGCAGCAGGGAATTCAGAGTATGATGAATGACGAGGTTCTTCCGGCGATGGAAGAGCAGATGCGTTCTTCCCTGACAGAGCAGGTCAATGCGCAGCTTGCCGCGCTGGGTACCGAAGTAGATAAAACCCAGATGGATGCTTTGATTGAACAGCAGATTCAGATGATTATGGAGATGGAAAGAAAACTGTTTTCCTCTTTAAAGATTGGCGGATTGTATTGTGATATGTTGATTGAGGACGGCGTTATCAATGACCAGACCATAAAAATGCAGATGGAACTTCCGATTCGGGAATTGGTGGAGACAATGGGTGTTGCTGCCGGAGAAGAATCGGCGCAGATTCCGGAAAGCTGCGGACTGGATATGGAAATTCACTCTCTGATTCAGGAGAGAAATACCGATTTTGAAATTGAAATGCCACAGTTTACCGAAGAAAATACAACAACAATCGCAGAGTAATGCAATAAGAACAACGGCTACAAACAGCTCAGACCCCGGTCTGAGCTGTTTGTTTGAGAAATACTTATTGGAGGAGAAAATCATGCGTACACTCAGCTATCTTATTACGCAGGAACACCAGGGAATGACGGTAGAGCGATATTTAAAGCAGGTTCACGGATATTCCAGCAGAACAATTGTTAAATTAAAACATTATGAAACGGGTATGATTTTAAACGGCAGTCATACCCGAACCATTGACATTCTTCATGATGGAGATTGCTTGCAAATTACCTTTTTGGATTCTCAGGAACATGGGGTAGAACATTTTATCCGTTCCAATCGTTTGGTGGAAATTGCCTATGAGGACAGTGACCTGGTTGTGTTTAACAAACCGTCGGATATGCCATGTCATCAGTCCTGCGGACACGCGGCAGATACCCTTGCTAATGTCTTTGCTGCCTACTGCGACCGAATCGGTATGGATGTGATGTATCGTCCGCTTAACCGTTTGGACAGAGATACAAGCGGGGCAGTGTTGGTGGCAAAAAATCGCTTTGCCGCAGCGACTGTTACCAATAATTTTCATAAAACATATCGTGCTATTTTAAAAGGAATGCCCCCGCAGATGCAGGGAAGGGTAGATGCGCCGATTCGCAGAGAAATTCCCGAAGAAATGCGCCGTATTGTTGCGCCGGACGGACAAAGAGCGGTGACAAATTATCAAGTGGTTGCGCAAGGAGAAGGAATCAACCTGGTTGATTTTGTTTTGGAAACGGGACGCACCCACCAGATTCGTGTGCATATGGCTTATTTGGGATGTCCTGTTTTAGGAGACGAGCTGTACGGGGAAAAATCCGAACTGATTTCCCGTCAGGCTCTGCACTGCCGCAGGGTTTGTTTTGCTCAGCCGGTCAGTAAGCAGGAAATTGCAGTGGATTGTCCAATGCCGCAGGATATGAGAGAAATCTGCGAACGGTATCATTTTCCGATTGCCGAATAAAAATTCTGTGCATTTTGGAAAAACAAGAGTGTTTGATAAATAGAAGAGTGATAAATTATGCAGAAAGCAGGGACGGATTTTCTGCCGGATACGCAAAAAAATAAGAGAAGTTTATGCGTGAATTTCCGCATAAAATCAATATTATCTATGCAAAACTCAAAATAGGAAACAAAAAGTGTTGTTAAAATCGAGTATAAAACCTTTGTCAAGTCTGATAAACTATGCAAAACGGACAAAAAACAAAATTACCGTATATTTTTTCAAAAAACCTCTTGATTTTGCAAATTTATTCCGTATAATAGGGATAGTCGAAAAACAGAAACGCTATCCCCGAAAAGGATAGAATCAATAGAATTACGGAGGAAATCAACGATGAAAAAATTACTGACTTTCTTTTTATGCGCAGCAATGACACTTTCTTTTGCGGCTTGTTCCAAAGAGGACGCTTCTGCACAGGGTTCTTCAGACAAGATTTATGTCGGAACCGAAGCCGGTTTTGCACCTTATGAATATATGTCCGGCGACCAGGTAGTCGGTGTTGATATGGATATTGCGCAGGCAATCGCAGACGCAGTAGGTAAAGAGCTGGTGATTAAAAATATGGACTTTGACGGCGCGCTCAACGCAGTACAGCAGGGACAGGTCGATTTTGTAGCGGCAGCTGTTTCGGTTGACGAAGAGCGTCAGAAAGTAATGGATTTCTCCCACAATTATGTAGATTCCAGCGATGTGGTTGTTGTCAACGCAAACGCAGATACCGTGAAAACAAACGAAGATATTGCCGATAAGGTAATCGGCGTTCAGCAGGGAAATATTGCGGACATCTGGGTGACAGATAACTATCCGGACGCAGAGGTAAAACGTTACACCAAGTTTGTACAGGCTGCCGAGGATTTAAAGAACAACAAGATTGACGCGATTGTTATGGATCTGTATCCGGCTCAGGAGCTGGTAGCGGCAAATCCGGAGCTGAAAATTCTGGACGAAGAAAATCCGTTGTTTGTTGACCAGTACGCAATCGCAGTAAAGAAGGGCAATCAGGAACTGCTTGATAAAATTAACGAAGTGATTGACGGTCTGATTGCTGACGGTAAGATTGAAGAATTTACCGCAAACCACGCAAACGCAAAATAGTACGGAAAAATCGACAGCAGGCATAAAAGGTGTCCTGCTGTCAATCTATGTTACGCAAGACATATCACATCAAAGAGAGGAAGTTTGTTTTGGATTATATCATCAATTTGGCGCAGCGGTATTATAACGCCTTCTTTGCGGAAGGAAGATATACCGCTTATTTGGAAGGTATCGGGAATACGTTGATTATTTCCCTGTTTGCGGTGCTGCTGGGCGTGTTGCTGGGCGTGTTGGTTGCAGTGGTAAAATATATCGCAAAGGGGCACAAAAATCCGGTGATTCTGGTTTTGGACAAGCTGTGCAGCCTGTATGTTACAGTAGTTCGCGCAACGCCGGTTTACCTTCAGATTTTTATTATTGCAAATCTGATTTTTACCGCCCGCGATATGGAAATTTATGCGGCGATTACCTGTTTCGGCATCAACTCCGGCGCATATGTTTCCGAAATTATTCGCGCAGGGATCGAATCAATTGATAAAGGTCAGTTTGAAGCGGGACAGAGCTTGGGTCTGAGCAGCGGAACAATCATGCGTTCTATCATTCTTCCGCAGGCAGTAAAAAATATTCTGCCTGCTTTGGGAAATGAATTTATCACCCTGATTAAAGAAACTGCCGTTGCCGGAGCGATTGCCGTTACCGATGTTACCAAAGCGGCGCAGTATATCGGTTCCAGAACATGGGACGTTTTGCCGCCGTTATTTATTGCAGCGGGCATCTATTTGATTATTGTACTGGGATTAACCAAACTGCTTAGAATATTTGAAAGGAGACTGGCTGCAAGTGATCACCACTAAGAATTTATGCAAAAGCTATGGGGATACCCATGTTTTAAAAGGAATCAGCGAAACCATCAATAAAGGGGAAAAGGTAGTTGTAATCGGACCTTCCGGCTCGGGAAAATCGACTTTTTTGCGCTGCCTGAATCTTTTGGAAACTCCAACCGGCGGAGAAATCTGGTTTGAAGGCGAAAATATTACCGACCCTAAATGCGATATTCAGAAAATTCGCCGCAAAATGGGCATGGTGTTCCAGCAGTTTAATCTTTTTCCTCATATGACTGTTTTACAGAATATTACTTTTGCTCCGGTTAAGTTGGGTCTGATGAAGCAGGAAGAAGCAGAAAAGAAAGCGCGGGAGCTTTTGGAAAGAATCGGTTTGCCGGACAAAGAAAAAGCATATCCGGCGCAGCTTTCCGGCGGTCAAAAGCAGCGAATTGCGATTGTCCGTTCTCTTGCAATGAATCCCGATGTAATGCTGTTTGACGAACCGACCTCCGCATTGGACCCCGAAATGGTGGGAGAGGTATTGCAGCTGATGAAAGAGCTGGCAGAGGACGGCATGACGATGGTAGTTGTTACCCACGAAATGGGATTTGCCAAAGAGGTTGCCACCCGCGTGATGTTTGTAGACGAGGGAATAGTTAAAGAAGAAGCCCCTCCGGAGGAGTTTTTTTCTAACCCAAAAGACCCGAGATTAAAAGAATTTTTATCCAAAGTATTGTAATAAAAACAGGCGAAAATTTTTCGCCTGTTTTTGTTTTCAGTCAGATGTAAACTTTTTCTTTTGTCTGGAATTGTAAGGAAAATTGTGATAAGATGAATAGGTATCATTCTAAGAAAAAAAGAAGGGGTTATCATGAAAAAGAATCCATCACCGACAGCAAGGGTTTTTCTATCCTTGTTATCCATTGTTGTTTTGCTGTTTTCTCAGCTTGCTGCGCAGCTTTTGGCAGAGTTTTCGGTCAGTTTTGGGTTGCCTGCTCCATTGGGAAATCTGCTTGCCGGTATTCTTTACGCGTCGATTGCGGCAGGTGGTTTGTGGTTGCTTTGTCATAAATTGATGGCAGTTTCTATGTCGGACTGTCGCATTACCAAGCCGAAAATTTCCCAATTTTGGGCAGGGGCGGCGTTTGCGTTACCTGCGATCGTCTGCGTTATTCTCATCCTTACACCGGGACAATGGGAGCTTTCCCGTATGGATGCTCAAACAAAGTGGGCTGTTGTTTCGGGAGCAGTGTTCTATATCGGGCTGGCAGTCGGTTTAGTGGAAGAAATGGTATTTCGAGGCGTAATTTTTTCTGCGCTGGAACACAGATTTTCAAAATGGACAGCGATTTTGGTTCCGTCTGTTGCCTTCGGTTTATTACATATTATCGGAGCCGGGGAGATGGATTTTCTCAGCATCTGTCAGTTGGTTGCGGCAGGCAGCTTGGTGGGAGTTTTGTTTTCCTTAGTCACACTTGAAACAGGAAGCATTTGGAGCGCCGCTTTGATGCACGGTATTTGGAATATGGTGATGATAGGCAGTATTTTAAATATCGGAGAAGAAGCCTTAGACAGTTCATTGTTAAATTATGTGTTAAAAGACCCGCCTTTTTGGCTGTCCGGAGGAGATTTTGGAATAGAAGCGTCGGCAGTTTGTGTTGCCGCCTACCTGTTTTTTGCGGTGATTGCCGCGTTGAGATGCAGAAAAAAAGGAGAGCTGTAATCTGTTTTTAAGATAGGAGAGAAAAAATTGAAGGTTCTGTTTTTGGGAGATGTAGTTGGAAAATCGGGCTGCGATTTTGTGGCAAAACATTTAAATCGTGTCAAAAAAATGTATGAGGCGGATGTCTGTATCATTAACGGAGAAAATTCGGCTGAGGGCAACGGAATCACACCGGAAAGCGCGAAGATGCTTTTTTCTGCCGGAGCCGATGTGATAACCACCGGAAACCATGTTTGGAAACGGCGGGAAATCTGCCCCGAACTGGAACAGGAAAACGGAATAATCCGTCCTGCCAACTATCATGTCAGCGCGCCGGGCAGCGGCGTATTTATACTGGATAAATTGCGTTGGCAGCTGTGCGTTGTCAATCTTCAGGGACAGGCAGCTATGGAGCCGTGCGCCAATCCGTTTGAAACAATCGACCGCATTTTAAAAGAGATGTCTGTAAAAAATATTTTGGTGGATTTTCATGCGGAAATGACCTCCGAAAAAAAGGCGATGGGTTACTACCTGGACGGAAGGGTATCCGCTGTGGTGGGTACACACACCCATGTGCAGACGGCGGACGAAAGAGTTTTGCCTAACGGAACTGCTTATATCACCGATGTAGGAATGTGCGGAGGAAAAAATTCAGTTCTTGGTGTAAAAAAGGAGATCATTATTCGCAGATTTTTAACCAATCTTCCGGAACGCTTTGAATATGACCCAAACGAGATAGAGATGAACGCTGTGTTGATAACGATTGATCAAACCAGTGGCAAAGCGCAGGCAATCGAACGAATCTCTCTGTCCGGGCAGGACAGCAAATCCTCAAAAAATTAAGGAGGAAAAGAAAGATTGTGATGAAACAACTGAAACAAGTGTCCGCACTTTTTCTTTGCCTGCTTTTGTTTTCCTCTTGTTCCAATCAGGTCATTGGGGAACAGCAGGCATTTAACCCTAATCTTACAGTGGGGGAATCAAAAGAAACGGTGCAGATTCCCAAAATAGAAACATTAAAGCTGCCGGCAAATTATGCGGATATTGCGGCTTCTCCGTGGAGCTGTACTGATTTAAACAGCCGGAAAGCGGCTATGCTGTTATTTGATTCTCCCGTTACCCTTTCACCGAATTTTCAGGCGGAACCTGCCCTGGTTGCGGTGAGCGGTTCCGGGGTGGATTGGGTACTCACTGTACAGCCGGAGCGATATTTTTCGGACGGTTCTGCACTGACGGCAAGGGATATTGACAACAGCCTGTCCATGGCGCTGGAGGAAACATCATACTATAAAAACAGATTGAGCAATATTAAGTCGCATACTGTTTCGGGAGATACGGTAAAAATTACCTTAAATCAACCGGATGCTCTGTTTGCAAATCTTCTTACCTTTCCGGTTGCAAAACAGAGCGGAGGGGAATATATCGGAACAGGAAAGTATGTGTTTGACAGCAGAGAAGGAGATTCTGTTACTTTAACTCAAAATCCCTCCTATTGGGGCAAAAAGCCTTCTGTTCCTGCCATTTCTCTGGTTTCACTGCCAAAGGAGGATATTGCCGCTTACAGTTTAAAATTAGGAGAAATTGATTGTTTGTATACGGAAGGAGCCGCCGAAGATGCGCGTAACCTTTCTGCGGGAGATTATCCGGTTATCAGCAATCAGCTGGTCTTTTTGGGAGTCAACATGAACCGTGAGAACGGAAAAAATGCGTCGGTCAGAAAAGCAATCAGTCTTGCCTTAGACCGTAAATATTTGATTCAGTCCTCCTTTTCGGCATCGGCTGTTCCTGCAGCTTCTGTATTGCATCCTAATTTTATGGAAAAACAGACTTCGGTTCAGCGAAATTTGGATACGGCAAAAAAACTGTTGGCAGAATCCGGGTTTTCACAATCCGAACCGCTTTCCCTTACGCTGCTTTATTGTACCGACGGAGCGGACCGCGCACAGACAGCAAATCAGATTGCCGCTCAGCTTGCCGAAGCGGGTATTCACATTTCTTTGGACGGAAAACCGGAAAAAGAATATTTTTCTGCGCTTGCTTCGGGAAATTATGATTTGTATTTGGGCGAGATTTTGTTGGGTGACGACATGAATTTCAGCCATTTATTTACAAAAGGAGATCGTTACGGTTACGGAGCAGTTCCTTCCGAAGCACTGATGAACGCTTATCAAACCGCTTTTTCCACAGGAAACGGCTGGGACGCCTTTTTAAAAGCCTTTGAAGCGGAATACCCGATTGTACCTTTGGCATTTCGCAATGCAACTCTTTCCTTTTCCAGAAAATACAGCGTCAATGTGACTGCAACGGCAAGCAATCTGTTTTACAATATCGACAGTTGGCAATAATGCGCAAAAATGATTGTAACAGTTGTTAAACTTCACATTATCCGACCGCAAAACCCCACAGATATTTGTAAATAAAACATGAAATGGAAAAAAATCAACCGCAAAAGCCTATTCAAACGGCAAGAAATAAGGTATAATTATATTATTGACAATTATGCCCTTGAAAAAGCGTCCTTGCGGCGTATAGAAAGGAACGTGTGATTTATGATTAAATTTGAAAATCATCTTGGCTCGATTGAAATTTCCCAGGATTATTTTGCAAACCTGGTTGGGCATGCCGCTTCCGAATGTTTCGGCGTTGCAGGAATGGTAGAAAGCACGGCTTCCCAGGGATTAAGATATATTCTGAAAAAAAATGAGGCGCAGGATAAAGGTGTCAAAGTGCGCACTGTGTCCGGCGGCTTAGTGATTGACCTGCATATCGCAGTGACTTACGGGGTTAATATTTCCGCTATTGTAAAAAGCATTGTCAATAAAGTTCGCTACACTGTGGAAGAAGCGACCGGCTTGCAGGTAGCAAAGGTTAATGTTTTTGTAGATGACATGAAACAGTAATCAGGGGCGGACAAAGTTTCAGGCGGGACAGTCCCGTACAGTTTAAGGAGTTGTTTAATGGTGATAAAGGGAAGTCAGCTCAGAGATGCGTTTATCTCCGGAGCAAACAGCATTTCAAATTGCAGACAAAAGGTCGATGCGCTCAATGTATTCCCGGTACCGGACGGCGATACCGGTACAAATATGTCGATGACAATCAGCGCGGCAAAGCGTGAACTGGAAACATTAAAGGATGAACCGACCGTAGAACAGGTTTCCAAAAAGGCGGCTTCCGCGCTTCTGCGCGGCGCAAGAGGAAACTCCGGCGTTATTCTTTCTTTGTTGTTCCGCGGTTTTTCCAAAGGTCTGGAAGGAAAAGAAACAGCAGATGCAGCCGATGTTGCTCAGGCGCTTTCTTTAGGTGTTGCGGCAGCTTATAAAGCGGTTATGAAGCCGACGGAAGGTACAATCCTTACCGTAGCAAGACTGGCTGCGGAACACGCGCAGAAACTGGCGCAGCAGTTGGAAGAACAGCCGCTGACAGCAGCGCAGATGTGGAGAGAAATCCTTGTCAGCGCGCAGGATGCTTTGGCGCAGACTCCGGAAATGTTGCCGGTGCTGAAAAAAGCAGGCGTTGTAGACGCAGGCGGTCAGGGATTTGTAGAAATTTGGCAGGGTATGCTGTCTGTTATTGAAAACGGTCAGATTGTTCCTTCCGAAGAGGAAGCGCAGTCTGCTCCGAAGGAAAAGAAGGCGCAGGGAATTGCTGCCGAATTCCATGACGAGGATATCCGTTTTTGCTACTGCACCGAGTTTATCATCAATAAAGACCGCGCAGATGCAGACCCACTCTCTCTGCGCGCTTATCTGGAATCAATCGGTGACTGCGTCGTTGTGGTAGATGATGAAGAAATCATCAAGTGCCATGTACATACCAACGAGCCGGGCAACGCAATTCAGGCAGCTTTGAAGCTGGGTTACCTGACAAACATGAAGATTGACAACATGAAAGAACAGCACGGGGATAACAATAAGTTGGTAGATTTGGAAGCGGAAGGTCAGCAGGCATTCCCTTATCAGGCGGTAGACCCGGATAAAGAGTACGGATTTGTAGCGGTTGCGGCAGGCGACGGCATTAAACAGCTGTTCCTTGATTTGGGAGTAGACAATGTTGTCAGCGGCGGTCAAACAATGAATCCTTCCACCGACGATATTCTTTCCGCAATCCATGCAACAGCGGCAAAGCGTGTTTTTGTACTGCCGAACAACAAGAATATTATTATGGCAGCAGAGCAGGCAGCAAATCTTGCGGACCGTAAGGTTTATGTTTTGCAGACAGTTACCGTACCGCAGGGTTTGGCAGCCATGCTGGCGTTTGACCCGGAACAGGATCGTAAGCAGAACATGATGAATATGGTAAAAGCTTACGAGAGGGTAGGAACCGGTTCTGTGACCTTTGCGGCGCGTGACAGCGATTACGAGGGACACAACATTAAAAAAGGCGAACTGCTTGCTTTGGAAAACGGCAAGATGGCGTTTGTGGATAACGATTTAAAGAAAACCGTTGTTCGTCTGACCCATAATCTGGTGAGAAAATCCCCGGATAAAGAGTGCGGATTTGTTACTCTGATTTACGGAGAGGATATTTCCGAAGAACAGGCAGAAGAAATTCGCGAAGCGGTTGCCGAAAAGCTGGGAGACAGCATCGAAGTTGTTTTGATTGCCGGAAAACAGCCGGTATATTACTTCATTATTTCGGTAGAATAAATTGCTCTTTTACAAAGGGAGAAGATTCAAAAAAGAGTCTTCTCCCTTTTGCTGTGTTTTGAGATATATTTGTGAAAGAAAAAAGAGGAGGAAAAGCAAAAAATGAAAAAAGTCGGCAGAATAATTTTGTTCTCTTTGGCAGCGGTGCTGATTTTACTGCTACTGTTTACTGCTTTGTTCCGTATGGAAAAAGGGGAGAAAAGTTTTGAAGCAAGCATAGTAAAGATAGAGGAGGATTGTCTTTTTATCGCTCCGCTTCCCGCTGAAGAAGAGATGCGGCAAGCATCTGAGATTAAAATCGAACAGAAACAGCTCACTGAAACGGAAGTTTTGCCGCTCAAAGAAGGAGAACAAATCACCGTTTTGTATGACGGAGAGATTATACCGGGAAACCCTGCAAAATTGGGAACGGTTTATGCAATTCGTCCTTCCGAGTCCCGATAAATCGGCGCAAAAAAAGACCTTACCGTTATTTTATAACCGGTAAGGTCTTTGCATATTTTATCAGAGATGTTTTTTATAAAATAATATTTTTCTGTTCTCCGTTTAAGAAAGAAAGGATGTTGTCAAAGACAATCTGCGCGCGCGCGACCATAGATTCCTCCGAAGCAAAAGCAACATGGGGGGTAACAATGGTATTTTTGCTGTGCAGCAGCGGGTGAGCGACATCTAACGGAGGTTCGGTTTCAAATACGTCAATGCCTGCCCCCGCAAGATAACCATTGTTTAAAGCGTCTGCCAAAGCCTGAGAATCCACAACCGGACCTCGGGCGGTATTGATGAGATAAGCCCCCTTCTTCATCTTAGCGATGCTGTTCTTGTTGATTAAGTGTTTGGAATCCTCATTGATGGGGCAGTGCAGAGAAACGATGTCGGAACGATGCAGCAACTCGTCCAGAGAGGTAAATTCGATAAAATCAGGTTCGTTTCCCTTGATGTGTCGTTTATACCCTAAAACCTTGCAGCCAAATGCACGACACAGTTCTGCGGTACGGCAGCCGATAGCTCCCGCGCCGACAATGCCGACTGTCTTTCCGCGCAGTTCACAGCCAACCAGACCCTCTTTGGTTTGTCCCTGACGGCATCTTTGCTCTACCTGAGGAATGTTTCTGAGCAAGTTTAACATCATACAGAGCGCGATTTCAGCGACAGCCTGGGTAGAATAACCGGCAGCATTGCTTACCTTCACACCCATCTCTTTTGCTGCGGTAAGGTCAACATGATCAACGCCGGTAAAGGCAACATCAATCAGCTTTAAATTTTTGCAGGCGCGGATTACCTCACCGCTCAGCGGCATATTGGCAATCATAATAATGTCTGCGTCTTTTGCGCGTTCAATCTGTACCTTGGGGTCAGTATCTTTGGGATACGCTTCGAAGGTATGACCAAGATTCAGCAAAGGCTGCGCACATTCCGTTAATATTTCCCGGGAAATACCCAGAGATTCCAATAAAACAATTTTCATAAAAATGCCCTCCCAAAATCTGTTTTTATTTTTTTCATTATATTCTCTTTTTCAGGGAATGTAAAGCGGATTCTCCCTTTTATCCCCAAAAAATCAGGAAAGAAAATCGGCAAGATTTTTTACAGACAGATGACTTTTTTTTAGAACCGCTTTATAGTATAATTTAAGAAAGAACAAACAAGGGGGAATCCGATATGGCAAAGGAAGATTTTTTAAAACGTCAGATTGAAGGCATTATGAAGATTTATGCAAAACTTCTGCACCGAGAACAGAAAAAAGAAACGGAATCGGAATTGGAAGAGAGCTTCTCTTTGGAGCCGGAACCGGTTTCTTTGCAGGATGATTTGGAAACAATGATAGAGCAACGGGAGTTCGGAAAAGCAGAGGACCTTCTTTTTGAGGTTTTGGAAGAAGCGGTGACGCAAGGCGTAAGCCGTAGGGAGTGTGAAGAACTGGTTACATGGTTCTATGAACAGCTGAACAGAATCAGCGATGAGGAGCTGGAAAATGGAGATTTCACCAGAGAAGAGATTATGGAAGGACAGGCGCAGGCCTTGTTTCTCTGTCTGCAATCGGAGCATTGAGCGTCCGATTTGTTGGACAGCCGCTGTATTTTTAACAGTAACGGCAATTTTTCTTCCTCTGTATCAAAAGGTAATTCTGCCAAATACCGATGCGTTGCAGAGGGGAATTTTATTGGGGGCGGCTGTTTTGCTTTTGATGCTGCCTGTTTTGCTAATACAACTTCAAAAAAATCCGAATCGCAAAACAGATTGTTTGATGCTGATTCTTCTTTCCGCTGCGGCAGCGTTGCTGTGTTGCTTTTTTTCGGCAGAACGAAGCATGGCGGCTGTTTTTCCGCTGCAAAACCGGCAAATTTCGTTTACTGCGCAGGTGTTGGAGTGGGATGTTACCGATTATGGCAGCAAATATCTGGTAAAAACGGCAGAAAATGAGGAAGTTCCAAACGGACTGCGGGCAAGGATATACAGCTATGAAGAGCCTGCGGCAGAAATTGGAGATATGATAGAATGTTGCGCCACTGTTCGGCAGGATTTAAAAAGTTATGACTTAGGCAGAAATATCTTTTTCTATGCCTTTGCGGGGGAACAGCCGATTTCCCTGCTGCGGGAAGAAACCACCCTGCGGGAGCAGATGATGAACGCGACCGAAGAATTATACAAACCTCCTGTTTTAGGAATGGTGCAGGGCATTTTGTTTGGAGAAAAGAAAAATTTAGAGCAGCCTTTTGCACAGATGATGTCCGATTCCGGTCTGGTGCATCTTCTGGCGGTTTCGGGAATCCATATCATGCTGCTTGCTTCCTTTTGTGTAAAACTGTTTTCTTCTTTTAAAATTCCTGTTTTTCGGGCAAGGCTGTTAGCGCTGCTTCCGGTTTGGGGATATGTGGCATTGGCGCAGTTTTCACCTTCTGCTGTGCGCGCAGGAATTATGGCGACCGTTTATGCGTTGGGATTTTGTTTGGGACGGGATAATGACAGCCTGACCGCATTGTGCGCTGCGGCAATTGTGTTGCTTGCGTTTTCTCCGTTTTGTTTCTACTCGGTTTCCTTTCAGCTTTCTTTTGCGGTGACACTCGGTATTGTTGTCTGCGCAAAACCATTTGCCCGTCTGCTTTGCAGCAGTACTCCGATTGCTCTGTTGATGGGAAAAGCGAAGGGAAAACAAGAAAAGTGGCTTACCTCGGTTTGTTCAAGTGTCGCAACAGCCTTTGCAGCGTCTGTTTTTTCGGCTCCTTTGTTGCTTTTCTATTTTCATTCTGTTCCGTTGTGGAGTATTTTAGCAGGACTGCTTGCTTTGTGGGCAGCCGCTCCGCTGATGATTTTAGCGATGCTGTCGATTGCTTTTTTCTTTCTTGCAGAGCTTCCGTACGCTTCCTTCCTTTTGTTTGCGGCAAGGGCGGCGGCATTTTTGGCAGGAATTTTAGCAAGATGGATTTTGTTGGTCAGCAAGGGGATTTCTGCTTTGCCGTTTAGCACGGTATATTCTCATGAAATTCCTCTGCTTTTGGCTTGCTGCGCAGCGGCAGTGCTTGCTTTGCTGTTTGCAAGACGCTTTTTTAGGCTGTCGGTTCTTCAGCAAAAAATGAGGGGGATCTGCTTTTTCAGCGGCGCAACCTTATGTATCTGTACAACCCTGATTGCGGTTCAGCTGATGAATCGCGGTATTTTAAATATCTTTTCAACCGAAAATGCGCTGATACTTTGTAAAGACGGGCAGGCGGCTGTGGTAGGAGATGTAAAAACCGAGTACGAAGCGCAGGAAATTTCGTCCGTCTTACAGTGTGAGAGAGCGGACTCGTTGGAACTTTTTCTTTGTGACAGCGATACAACCAAAAACAGCGCCGGTTTGGATATGCTGTTGGCTGATTATCCGGTGAAAGTGGCAGCAGTAGAAGCAAAGGGCGCGTTGTACCCGCACATTCAAAAAGCTGTGGGGGAAGGAAAACTGGTTTCTCCACAGGGGATTTGTGCAAAGATGATGGGAGGTATTATGCTGCAATCGGGAGAAAACGGAATAGAAATGACTGCCGCAGGCAAAAAAATGTTAAAAGCTGCGCAGGATTATGATATAATAGAGGGCAGTGAGGACGGATATGACGCAGTTTGGAAAGACGGAGAATGGACAGTCAAACCATGTGCGGAGATGGGACTGTTTGCGTCCCTGCGGGAACAGCCGGTTTTTAAACTGAGAATGGACGGAAAGGAGGAATCTCATGATTTTTAAAGAAGAATCGCAGCTGCTGCAAAGCATCAAGCAGGGTTATTTATATCGGGTTTATCTTCTGTACGGAGAAGAAAAATATCTGAAAGAAATGTACTTGAAACGACTGATTCGCTTGGCAGCGCCGGAAGAATTTCAGGAGTTTAACTTTCACCGATTTGACGGAACGCAGCTTTCGGCAGACAGTCTGATTGAATCGTGCGAGGCGATGCCGTTTCTGGCAGAGCAGCGATGTGTGGTGGTAGATAAATTTGACTTTGAGGGTTTAAATGCTCAGGACAAAGAAAAGATGACCGTCTTATTGGAAGACCCGGTATCCAGCACCGTTTTGATTTTAACGGTGGATAAAGAGGAATTTTCCCCCAAAAAGAGCGCAGGAGCAAAAAAATTAGTAAATCTCTGCGATAAAGCGGGAGCGGTCATTGAGCTGAAAAAACGGGAAACCTCGGATTTGGTTCGCTTTATCCGTTCAAAACTGGAAGCAAGAGGATGTTCGTTAACAAAGGATAGGGCGCTTCAGCTGATAGAACGATGCGAAAAGGATATGCTTACCATTTCCGGAGAGATGGAAAAGCTTGCGGCATATGCGCAGCACCTGAGAACGGAAGATTCCGAGCAGCCGGTTGAGATTACCGCAGAAATGATAGAAAAAGTAACCTGTAAAACGGTAAACGCATCGGTGTATGATTTAGCTAAAGCAATCCTTGCCGACCGCTTTGAAAAGGCAATGCGCATTGTGGAAGATTTGCTGTACCTACGCTATCAGCCGACAGTGATTTTATCTGCGCTGTCGGGAGCTTATCTGGACTTGTATATTGCAAAAACAGCTAAAAATATGGGGTTGGGAGAGGATGCAATCAAGCAGAATTTTTCCTATAAAGGGCGGGATTTTGTGGTCAGAAACAGCCTGCGGGATTGCTCCAAATATTCCCCGGAGGTGCTTCGGAATTCGGTCAGTTATTTAGCGTCGGTCGATTATCGAATGAAAAGCAGTAGGGCAGACAGCGCAATCCTTCTGGAACAGGCGGTAACCGAGCTGTTTTTGATAGCGTCCGGTCAGCGGGGATAGCGGTAAACAAAGAAAAAAGGACGGGTGAACCATGATACATACCGACCGCGTGATTGTGGTAGAAGGAAAGTATGATAAAATAAAACTGAAGAATCTGATAGACGCAACGATTATTTGTACCGATGGTTTCCGAATTTATAAGGATAAGGAACTGCAAGCCACCCTGCGTACCTTAGCGAAAAAACGGGGACTTGCCGTGCTGACCGATTCGGACCATGCCGGATTTCAAATACGCGGATTTTTACGCAGCATTTGCGGAAAAGAAAATGTAATTGATGTTTATATTCCGGACCTGTACGGAAAGGAAAAAAGAAAACCTAAAGCCTCCAAAGAAGGAAAGCTGGGTGTGGAAGGAATGAGTGAGCAGGTGCTGACACAGGCGCTTTCTCAGGCGGGAATCGGGGTTTCTTTCCGGCAAACGCCGTCAGAACCGATTACCAAGATGGATTTATTTGATTGGGGACTCAGCGGAAAAGAGGACAGCGCAGCAAAAAGAAAGCAGCTGACCCGGGAATTGGGTCTGCCGGAGCACCTGACAACCAACGCTTTGGTTACGGTACTTTCCGCTTTGATGAGCCGCCGGGAATGGCAAAGTTTGTGTGAGAGATTGTTTTGATAAAGAATGACAAAAATTTTGGAAAAATCAGGAGGAAGCGTTTGTGGGACTTGATACGCTCAGCTTCAGCTTTTTATTTTTACCGGCGCTTTTGCTGGTCTTTTCGGTGCTGCCGGAAAAATATCGAAACGGGTCGCTGGCGGCAGGCTCGCTGTTGTTTTACGCTTTGGCAGATTATCAACATCTGCCGCTGATGTTCTGCTCTGTTTTGTTTGATTATCTGGTGTGCGCAAAGATGGTGCGTTCCAGTGGGGAGATGAAGGGCAGAAAAATTTTATTTTGGATCAGTGTTATTAAAAACATCGGGCTGATTTTGACAATGATGACCCTGATGGAACTTTATAAAATTCCTTTGCCGCTGGGCTTGTTGGTTTATACCACAACCTCGATGGGGTATGTGATTGATGTCTATAACGGGGACGAACAGTTTGACGGCAGCTTTGTCAATTACCTTGTTTTTTCCTCCTTTTTTGCAAAATTGTACGCAGGACCGATTGTTCGTTACTCCGATTTAAAAAAGCAATGGGAAAACAGGGATCTCAGCGGCAAAAGGATCTGGCAGGCTTGTCGCCTTTATCTGGGCGGATTGGGAAAGATTGTTTTGCTTGCAAGAGGGAATATCGAGATACAGACAGCAATTCAGCAAATTCCGCAGGAGGATACCAGCGTGCTGTCGGTTTGGCTGCTGATTATTACGTCAACCTTTGCTTTATACTATACTTTAACCGGATACTGCGATATGGCAAGGGGACTGGGAAACTTTTTTGGAATGGATTTTCCCGAAAACTTTCATCATCCCTTCCAGTCTAGGACGGTTTCCGATTTTTTTAATCGTTTTAATATCACAGTAACCCAATTTATCAACCGTTATGTCTATGTTTTTTTGGGAGCGGATACAAACGGTGTGCTGCCCACAGCGGTCAATACGCTGCTGACCACCATGCTGATGGGGCTATGGTTCGGAATACGTTTAAATTACCTGGTATGGGGAATTTATTTTACCGGATTTATCCTGTTAGAAAAATATTTTTTGATGAAGTATTTAAAAAAGATTCCGCCGATTTTCGACAGAATCTATACCTTTATCGTCGTCATGTTTTCTTTTACCATCTTTTCCGGAAGAAGTCTTTCGGTAACGGGATATTATATTGCGGGAATGTTCGGCATGAGCGGTTTGCCGCTTTATAATAACTATATCTCATATATTTTGTCCAGCAACTATTTAACGGTGCTGCTCAGCTTTTTCTTTGCTACCGGCTTAACAGGGATGGCAGAGCAGTTTGTTCGTTCAAAGATGCCGTGGCTGTTCCGTGTTTTGGATGCGGCGGTGTATACGGGCATCTTTATTGCGTCGGTTGCCTTTTTGGTGTAAAGAAAGGGGGAAAACAGCTTGAAAAAAAAGATTGTTCCGACCGTTGTTGTTGCTATTGTATTGGGAACGGTGGGACTTTGTACTGTATTTTTCGGGGAAGGTTTTCCAAAGCTCAACCGATACTATCGTTTAAGCGAATATATGCAGGATTTAGAGCAAGCCCTTGCGCAGAATTTGCCCTTTTCCGAGCAGCTTTCCGAGTTGTCGGTTCAGATAAAAAGTAAGGGTGGGGCAAGAGAATTCGGAAATATCTTTATTGGGGACGATATTTTGGTGGAGGATATCGGATATCCAAACGAAGTAACGATGAATCAAAATATTGCTTCTTTGTTGGAATTTTGTGAAACCAGCAGAATTCCAACCTATGTCATGCTGCTGCCCACAAAATGTGCAATTAAACAGAATGAGATTCCGCAGGCGGCGCCTTTATTTAACCAAAAGCAGTTTATCGAACAGACCTACAACAGCCTTTTGGGCAAGGCAACGGTAGTTGATGTTTATCCGGCATTATTTTCTAAATTTGAAGAGGACCTCTATTATAAAACAGCTCCGGACCTGACTGCATTGGGCGGATATACCGTTTATGAGGTCTTGGCGCAGCGATTGGACAACATTCCGAAACGGCAGGAAGATTTTGACATTCAGTACATCACCCATGATTATTACGGAGAAACCTATCAACGCTCGGAGTGGAAAAAAGTTTCTCCCGATGTGATTGCCGTTTATCGTTATCAGAAAAACAGCAGAAATTATATGGTTACTCACAATGAAGAGTACCGGTACAGCTACGATTCCCTTTACCCCGAACAGCTGTTGGAGCTTGGTGACCCGAAAAAAATTCTTTTGGGAGGAAATACCGGGGATATTACGATACGCAGCAATTTAAAGAATGAAAACACATTGTTGATAGTCGGTGATGACAGCATTTTTCCGGCAATTCCTTTTTTAGCGGCGCACTACTCTCAGATTCGTCTGATTGACCCGCAGGAAATGAGTCGGGAAGAGTTGGAACAGATTGACTGTTCCAGCTATCAGCGTCTGTTAATCAGCTATTCAGTGGATACCTTTATCCATGACGATTCCCCGCAAAAGGTGACGTCGCTGCAAACGCAACACAGGGAAGAAGAGTAGTTTTTGACTGATTGCAGGGAGTAAAGATTTTGGTTTCCCCCTCTACTTCCAAGAAAAGCAGACCGTTTTCAAAGAAAAATTGTCCGCATACAGCGCCGGTTTCTCTGCCGTCTAAAATAAATCCCTGCGGATTTTCCCGGTCGGCAGATTTTTGAAAAGGCGGTGTCAGCTCATAAGAAAAAAGAAAATCGTTTATCTGTATTTGATTCGGTAAGATATTCAGATGAATTTCGGGCGTTTCCCGGCTTTGCCAACAGCCGGAAAAAGAAGGAAGCAGTTTTGGGGAAATCAGGGAAGAAAAGAATAAAATTCCTCCTGCCGCTGCAATCAGAGCGAAAAGAAACAAAAATTTGTTTTTGGAAAATCGAACCAAAACATACCGTTTAGAACCTTGCGGTGAAGAGTGGCTCATGACGCACCTCCTGTAAAAATAAAAAATTCGGTATTCATTTCTATGCAGTCGGCAGAATTTTTAGACGGAAAGGAACGGCAGAACGATGGAAGAGCGAAAAGAAGAAATCAAAGAAAAAATATTGCAGAAAAGAACCTTTCAGAAAAAAGCCGTGGGAGCCGTTCTGTCTGTATTGGGTCGGGGACTGAAGGTGTGCAGCAAAACCGATGAGCCGGTTATGGAAGAGCTGAAAGATTTTCCGATGGATTTTGTGTTTGTAATGGGAATTTGGGGGAGCAAACACCCGATGATGCTGCAAAATCGAGCGGATGGTCTGCATCATCTGCACGAATCTTTTGCGGCAGTCTGCCAGAAAATATCCGCTCCTCAAACGCTGACCGGTCGTTTTTCCGCGCAGAATATGCAGCCGCAGAAGATGCTGGAAATTCGTTTTAAAAGTGTGGAAGCAGGCTGGAGAATGGTGACAGGGCAGCTGTCGGCGTCGCAGGCGTACGCAAGGCATGATTTGTTGATTATCGGTGAGATTTCCCATGCGATGGCATTTCTTCGCTGTATCGAGCGGGCAGAGGCTTATCTGCTGCCGCGTTTTCTTTTAAAAAGAATATTGCCGGCATACTATGTGCTGCCCCAAAAACGGTGGAAGTTCTGGAAGCAGATGCTGCATCTGAAATCCAAACAGGAAAAATAAACGGGAAAAGGAGCAGAACAGATGGAATACTTTGAATTTTATAATCCGGTAAAACTGCTGTGTGGGGAATCTGCTTTGGAAAATATTCCCTATGAGCTGGCAAGATTGGGCAGTAAGCGACCGCTTGTTTTAATCAGCAGGACGATGATGGAGGACGGAATTTTAGAGCAGATAGGCGGACACTATCAGGCAATTATTGAAACCGATATTCCAAAGGATTCTTCCTTTTCTGTGGTGGACGAGCTGGCGGGAAGGGCAAGATTGGACGGATGCGATGGAGTAATGGCAATCGGCGGCGGTTCGGTGCTGGATACGGCAAAGGCGGTGCGGGTATTGCTTTCTCAAAACAAAACGATGCTGCGGGATTTATTGGGCAGCGAATGGCTGACCCGCGCAGAGAGGGTTCCGTTTTTAATGGTTCCCACAACCTCGGGAACAGGTTCGGAATGTACCGGAGTAGCGGTTATTCAAGATGACAAAAACGGATGGAAACAAGAGATTGTTTCCGATCAGTTTTTGCCGGATGTTGCGGTTCTGGACCCGCGTTCGACCGAAAAACTTCCGGCAAATCTGATTGCTGCCTGTGGAATGGATGCACTGACCCACGCTGTCGAAGCGTACAGCGGGATTCAAAGAAATCCGCTTTCCAATGCTTACGCATACAGTGCAGTTGAATTGATTGGTAAAAATTTGATTGCAGCGGTGCGGGAACCTAAAAATCAAAATTATCGTATGGCGATGGCGTGCGCTTCTGCGATGGCAGGGATTGCTTTTTCCAATTCAATGGTGGGATTGGTACACGCGACTGCTCATGCAATCGGCAGCGTATGCGGAGTATCTCACGGAGAGGCGGTCGGTTTCATGCTGCCTCGGGTAATGCGCTGGCAGATGGATCAGGCAGGAGCGGAGTATGGGGAATTGCTGTGCGCTTTCTGCGGTGCGGAGTATTATGCAGAAACGCCCTATCTGCAACGGGGAGAAAAACTGGTGGAAGCAATCGAGGATACCCTGCTGCACCTCCATCAAAAGTGTGGGATTCCAACCACGCTCAAACAAGCCGGAGTAGACAGAAAACAACTTTCTAAAATTGTAAACATAGCCGTCAATGACGGAGCGTTGCTTGCAAACAGAAAACCGGTGAGAAAAGAGGATATTTTTTCTATTCTGCAAAATGCGATGTAACAGGAAACAATAAGTTTTTAACGGGTGTTTGTGAAATAAAGGTGAAAATTTATGAGAGAAGATATCTTAAAAAACTTGCAAAAAGAAGTATATGAAAGATGTTCCAAAGAAACAAATAAATTTGGTACAGAGTATTATTATCATATTGTATCGGTAGTAAAAAATGCAGAAATTTTGGCAGAGCATTACGGAGCAAACAAGGAAGTTGTGATGATAGCGGCATGGCTGCACGATATTGCTTCTGTAACAGATGAAAGTTTGTATGAGAATCATCATATACACGGAGCAGAGATAGCATATCATATTTTGTCGGAACAGGGTTATGATAAAAATAAAATTTTACAGGTACAAGAATGTATCAAACATCACAGGGGAAGTATTATTTCGGAAAAAAGAAGTATAGAAGAGGTGTGTGTGGCAGATGCAGACGCTGTTTCTCATTTTGAAAATATTCCCGCTTTGCTGTATTTAGCCTATGTCAAAAAAGGAATGGGGCTTGAAGAAGGAAAAGAGTTTGTAAAAGAAGAACTTACCAGAAGTTTTGAAAAATTATCGGAACAGAGCAAGGAATATTACCGGGATAAGATGCAGAAATCAATCGACTTTTTAAACGAGCAGCTTTAAAACAAAAAATTTAAAAAGGGAATCGGGAAAATTATTTTTCCCGATTCCCTTTTCCATTTACGCTTCTGCCAACAGTTTTCCGATTTCCCGACACTGATTCAGACCGATTTCGTCCGGTGTTTCGTTGATAATAAGACCTTCCGAACCGACAATTTCTGCTCCGGCGGCAATAACGCGTTCCTGCCAGTCGCGCATCCACTGACCGTCGCCCCAACCGTAAGAGCCGAAGAGGACAACCTTTTTCCCGGAAAGGAAAGGCTCCAATTCGCTGAAAAACGGTTCAAATTCGCTTTCCTCCAATACTTCTCCACCCATAGCAGGGCAGCCGAGCGCGATTTTTTCGTATTTTTGGGCGTCTGTCGGCGAGGTTTCGGAAACGCTTGCCAGCGCAGCTTTTATTCCGGTTGATTCGATACCCAAAGCGACAGCTTCTGCCATACTTTGGGTATTTCCGGTTCCGGACCAGTAAATTACAGCAATTTGAGTCATAATAACAACCTCCTGAAAAATAAAATCAAAAAATATTAAGCAGCCTGAGGAAATGTGGCAACCAAATCGTTTAGCGCAGTTCCTGCAAGCAGATGAGAAAACAGGACAGAACGGCAGCGGTCAAATCGGTCAAAACATTGTTTTGCCTGTTCTGCGTCGCCGTAAACCTTCCAATATCCGCACAGTTTACAACATTCTCCTTTATATTTCCGAAAGCCGAGTACATCTGCAAGGGGATAACCCAAAAAGATGCCGATTTCGTGCGGAAAATTATTTTGAGAGATAAGGCGTTGTCTTAAATGAGAAAGCATGGTTTGCACATTATTGCTGTCGGGGTATCCTTCTTCTGCCAAAAAAGTCCGAACGGAAGGGCGGGAAAGCTGAGCCCGAAGCATCTGCGGACGAAAAACCAACAGCAGCCAACGCCGATTGCAGTCGCAGAGAACGGAAAAAGCGATTCCTTTCCCTGCAAGCAACGCTGTATATTCTGAAATCAACTCGGGAAGATTAGGAAAATCTTCTTTAGAAAGGGAAAGCAGGTTTGCAGGCTTTAGTCCGCTTAATGTTGGGGAAGCGTGGAAAACAAGAGCTTTTTCAAATAAAAACATGACAGACACCTCATTTTAATTAGCATATGCTAACTATTATCGAAAAGAAAAAGGAGCAAAAATCAGCTCCGATAAAATAAGAGCAAGTTAGTTATTGCTAACCTATGGGTTTAATATATCACAACAAAAAGAATTTGTCAAGCAAGATTTTAAAGTAAAGTTAGCTTAGAATAACTTTTAAGAAAAAAGAGAAGCGAACCAATTAGGTTCGCTTCTCTTTTCTATGAATCTTCGTGGGTGTTGGTGCTGTTTTGGCGTTTTGCTTCCATCGCCTGTTCCACCATCATATCTTTAATCTTCATCAAACGCGCTAAGTTTCCTCGCTCGTTTTCGTCCAATTTCATTTTGATATACTTGATGGTTTCCTGAAGGTCAGGAATCTGAACATATTCCAAAGCGTTTACACGGCGTCTGGTGCGTTCAATTTCTTCGGCAATCATCTGTGCGCTTTTTTCAATCTGTGCAAGCTCCAACAGATGCGGAAGCACGTTTTTTACAGCAGCTACGGAATCGTCCAGCTCGCCGGAGGTGGAAACAAAACCGTAAGAATAAATATCGCTGTCAGAGTTTTCGGAAGCAATAAACTCAAAGGAAGGAACGGTAACGCTCATAACGTTGCGTTCGCCCACTTCCAGGTCGATGCTCTGTTTGGGAAGCATCAACGCCTCCTCCAGCATTTGCGGACTCATAACAGCGCTTGCAACCACAAATCCGCCATAAATGTCGCTGATTTCCTGTTCAACCTGTTCGCGAAGCTCCTTGTTTTTGCGGATTAAATCCAGAAACTTTTTCATCAGGTCATCTCGTTTATCTTTCAGCAGCTTGTGACCTCTGACAGAGGTGGCAAGGCGCTTTTTTAAACGAGTCAGCTCCATACGGGTGGGGTTGACGTTAATCAATGCCATCTGTTACCCCTCCTTATTTATCTTTTTTCGGAAGGTATTTTTCAATCATCTCAGGCTTGATACGTTTGAGCTCGGATTCCGGCAGGATGGAAAGCAGTTCCCAGCCAATGTCGAGGGTTTCCTCGATAGAACGGTTGGTGTAATATCCTTGGGAAACATAGCGTTTTTCAAACTCATCGGCAAATTTTGCGTAAAGCAGGTCTGTTTCGGAAAGGGCAGCTTCACCCAAGATGCTCATCAGCTCTTTTGCGTCCTTACCGCGGGAGTAAGCGGCAAACAGCTGGTTAAGGGTGCCGGAATGGTCTTCACGGGTTTTACCTACGCCGATACCCTTATCTTTCAAACGGGACAGGGAAGGAAGTACGTCAATCGGAGGGGTGATATTTTTGCGGTACAGCTCACGGGAGAGGATAATCTGACCCTCGGTGATGTATCCGGTCAAGTCAGGGATTGGGTGGGTCTTATCGTCTTCCGGCATCGAAAGGATTGGAATCATAGTGATGGAACCGTCCGAACCCATCTTTCTTCCGGCTCTTTCGTACAAAGTAGCCAAGTCGGTGTACAGGTAGCCCGGATAACCGCGGCGTCCCGGAACTTCTTTACGAGCGGCAGAAACCTCACGAAGAGCCTCTGCATAGTTGGTGATATCGGTTAAGATAACCAAAACGTGCATATCTTTTTCAAATGCAAGATATTCCGCAGCGGTCAAAGCCATACGAGGGGTGGAAATACGTTCGATTGCCGGGTCGTTTGCCAGGTTCATGAACATAACGGTACGGTCGATTGCGCCTGTTTTGGTAAAGTCTTTGATAAAGAAGTCTGCTTCTTCAAAGGTGATACCGATTGCGGCAAAAACAACCGCGAATTTATCGTTTGCATTTAAAACCTTTGCCTGACGCGCAATCTGGGCTGCCAGTTTTGCGTGCGGCAAACCGGAACCGGAGAAGATAGGCAGCTTCTGACCACGAACCAGGGTGTTCAATCCGTCGATGGCGGAGATACCGGTCTGAATAAATTCGTTTGGATAAACGCGGGCGGCAGGGTTCATCGGAACGCCGTTGATGTCAATTCGTTTATCGGGAATGATTTCCGGACCGCCGTCAATCGGACGACCCATTCCGGAGAATACACGACCGAGCATATCTTCGGAAACAGGAAGCTGAAGTCCGTGACCGAAGAAACGAACCTTACTGTCGCGCAGGTTAATACCTGCCGAGCTTTCAAACAGCTGAACAACTGCGTTGCCGCCGTCTACTTCCAGCACTTTGCAGCGGCGGATTTCCCCGCTGGGCAGCTCGATTTCGCCCAGCTCGTCATAGGTAACGCCTTCTACGCCGGAAACCATCATCAGAGGACCTGCGACTTCTCTTATGGTGCGGTATTCTTTTAACATGATGCAGAAACCTCCTCAGAAATGATTTTTGCGACAGAAGATTCAATCTCTGTCATGGTATCCTGGAAGTATGCCTCAAACTGTTCCTCAGGAACATATTTTGCACGGGCAATCTTTTCGGACACCGGCAGATGCAGCAGTTTATCCACCTTCACGCCGTTGTTCAGCGCGTTCTTACACTCTTTGGAGAAGGTAAGAATCATCTTGAGCATACGGTACTGTTTTGCGTTGGAGGTGTAGGTATCCGCATCGTCGAATGCGTTCTGCTGGAGGTAGTCCTCACGAACCGAACGGGCAGCTTCCAGAGTCAGACGGTCGGGAGCGGAAAGGGAATCGTAACCAACCAGTTTTACAATTTCTTCCAGCTCGGATTCCTGCTGAAGCAGAAGCATTGCGTCATGATGCAGACCGGACCATTCATCAGAAATATTTTTATCCATCCATTCGCCAATCTGGTCCATATACAGCGAGTAGGAAGTCAGCCAGTTGATGGCAGGGAAGTGGCGTTTGTAAGCCAGAGAAGAGTCCAGACCCCAGAATACCTTAACGATACGCAGAGTAGCCTGTACAACAGGGTCGGAGTTATCGCCGCCGGCAGGGGATACTGCGCCGATTGCGGTCAGAGAACCTTCGCGGGCATCGCTGCCGTTGCAGATAACACGACCTGCGCGCTCGTAGAACTGCGCCAGACGGGAGGTAAGATATGCAGGATAACCTTCTTCACCCGGCATCTCTTCCAAACGTCCGGACATCTCACGCAGAGCCTCTGCCCAACGGGAGGTGGAGTCCGCCATGATTGCAACCGAGTAACCCATATCGCGGTAGTATTCTGCGATGGTGATACCGGTGTAGATGGAAGCCTCACGCGCAGCTACCGGCATATCCGAGGTGTTTGCAATCAAAACGGTACGGAACATCAGAGATTCGCCGGATTTTGGGTCCTTCAGTTCCGGGAACTCGTTCAGAACGTCGGTCATCTCGTTTCCGCGCTCGCCGCAGCCGATGTAAACTACAATGTCTACGTCGGACCATTTTGCAAGCTGATGCTGTACAACGGTTTTACCGGAGCCGAAAGGACCCGGTACAGCAGCTGTACCGCCTTTGGAAATAGGGAACAGGGTATCGATAACACGCTGACCGGTGATCATCGGAATGTCCGGAGAAAGCTTCTGAGCGTACGGACGCTGCACACGAACCGGCCATTTCTGAAGCATACATACATCGTGAATGTTGCCGTCTTTATCTTTGATTTTTGCGATGGTTTCGGTGATATTATAGCTGCCGGAATAAATTTCGACAATTTCGCCCTCTGCGCCTTTCGGAACCATAACTTTATGGGTAACGATGGAAGTTTCCTGGACAGTACCGAGAACATCTCCCATTACAACTTGGTCGCCCGGTTTAGCGGTCGGAACAAAGTCCCATTTCTTTTCGTGGTCCAGAGAGGTAACTTCGATTCCTCTGGTAATGTTGCTTCCCGCAATCTCTCTGATTTTGGTCAAAGGACGCTGAATACCGTCAAAAATACTGGTCAGAACGCCCGGAGCCAGCTCAACGGACAGAGGAGCGCCGGTGGATTCAACCAAATCCCCCGGACCGATTCCGGCAGTTTCCTCGTATACCTGAATGGATGCCTTGTCATCTCTCATCTCAATGATTTCACCGATGAGTTTCTGCTTGCCGACATGAACAACGTCGAACATATTAGCGTCGCGCATATTTTCGGCAACGATTAACGGACCGGCAACCTTAACAATTTTGCCTTGGCTCAATATTTTCACCTACTTTTAAATCAATCTGCCGCAGCATGAAATAAGAAAAATGCCGCGGACTTTATCTGAATAAACAAAACGGAATGGAAAATCCATAAACAGAACCGCTTATTCCTCATTAAAAAGGATATCTGCGCCGACAGCGCGTTCCACATTTTTCTTTACATTTTGGATTCCGATACCCAAAGAGCCGTCTTTGCCCGGAATCGGAATGATAGCGGGGGTCGGGCTTTCTTTGTATTCGTCGATAATCTGCGGAATTTGGGCATAAGCCTGTTCTGTAATAAAGATAATGCCGTAATCGGCTTTGCACAGCTTGTGCATAACGTCGGTGATTTCCTGCTGTGTGGCGACCATGAATACTTCAAACCCGACTGATTTGAAACCCAGGACGCTGCCTTTGTCGCCGACAACTGCAATTTTTTTACGCATAAGTTTCTCTCAGCCTTTCTGTGATTTTTTCCGGAGCCACACCGGCAATTTTAGAAGCCATGACAATGCGGACAGCCTGAACTTCGTTTTCTTTGGCAAGCAGATAAGAAAGAACCGGTTCAATGCCGAACGGAACAAAGCGGGATTCTTTCAAAACGCTTACCATATAGTTGTCGCACAGCTTTTCAAAGTTGGAAAGCGTGCCCCTGTTTTTGATTGCGTCATACGAATCGGCAAGAGCCGCGCCATATGGCGTAGTGTTTAACATTTCAAAGAAATCGTCAAAACTCTTTAAAAACAGGTCGCAGTATTTTTCGACAGGAATACTTCCTCCCTGCGCCAGGACTTCTTTTAAGAAATTCATCTCCTGTCCGATTCGTTTGATTCGGACAAAGGAACGGATATTTGCAATATCAATCGTTGCATTGACAAGTTTGGTTAAGAATTTGCTCTTGTAAGGTTTTGCAAGTTCGGACATTCCCTCCAATACGGCGCGGTCGATGATAACATCAACAAGCTGCGGGTCGTTTAAGCGGGCAAGGCTGTCCCTTGCTTTGATTGCGGCGTCGGCAAGGATTGGGAGAAGTGTCCCAAAGTTTCCGTCGCGCAGTCCGTTGCGCAAAACCTTTTCCTCAACGGTTCCGAGCGGAATTAACAACCCTTCGGCGTCGGCGCCGTCTTTGCCGGCAGCCTGCGCCTTAATCAGGGTTTTTAAATTGTGTCCGTCATATTTTAAACGGAAAATTCGGAAAATATGAGGGTTGGGAGCCGCTTTTTCCAAGCGTTCATAGGTGGAGGCAAGCTCCTGTGTCAGAGCAGATTCAAAATCTTTGTAATCAACATCTGCGCCGATTCCCGCGTCGGTCACCGTTTTATAGGCTTCTTCGGCAGAGGCTGCGGCAATCATTTTTTGCAGAGCCTGCATACCGATCATCCTGGTTTCCTGCGCGCGGATATTGGCGGACAGATAAAGATACTGGGTATCTTTTATTTTTTTCAAACCACGCACCTCCTTCCCTGCGAAAGCTCCTTGTTTAACATTGTGTTAAAATCTGCGCTACCTGAGCTTCCAGCTCGTCGCGGACATTTTTGACAAGGATCTCGTAGGAGAGGTTGGTTTCAATATTTCCCTGTGCCAAAATCATGCCGCCCTGCATGGAGCCATTGATTTCGGAAAGGGAAACGCGGTACGGTTTATTTTCTGTATTCAGCTTAGCGGAGATTTCTTCGATCAGTTTGGAACCAAATTTGGTTTTGTCACTTTCATTGAGGATAATCTGAGCGTCGCCGGAGAGATATTTTGTCGCAGCCGATGCAAGCAGCTCAACCTGTTTGTCGCAGTCCTGAGCGCAGAGCTGCTCCAACGCTTTGCAGAATGCCTGTTCCATCACATCGCGTTTGTACTGCAACATCATGTTTCTGCGTACAAGACCGGACTGGGATTCCACACGCTCCGCAATCAAAGCAGCTTCCTTTTGCGCCTGCTGCTGCGCCTGCTGTGTTACCTGCTGCGCCTGCGCCTGATAGTCCTGCAAAATCTGCTGCGCTTCCTGTTTTGCCTGCTCGATTCTCTGTTGAGCCTGCTCTTTTGCATCCGCAGTGATTTTGCTTGTAATGCTTTCAATATTGTTCAACCGGTTTCACCTCGATTTCAGAATTTTCGATGCGCCTTCCTGTGAATCATTTTAACATAGGAAATTAAGCGATGTTGCCTACGTTGATAACAAGCAGGATGGAGATCAAAAGACCGAGAATTGCGTAGGTTTCAACCATTGCGGCGTAGATCATCGCTTTGGAAACTTCGCTTGGTCTTTTTGCAACGACATTGATGCCGGCAGCGGAAACGCGTCCCTGATGGATACCGGAGATAAGACCGGTCAAAGCGCACGGCAGACAAGCAGCCAGAACATATAGACCCTGTGCAGAGGTAAGAGGTTCGCTCTGTCCGCCCATGAATCCGCAGTTGAGCATTACCATGATACCAACCAGGAAGCCGTAAATACCCTGTGTGCCCGGCAGAGCCTGAAGGATCAGAGTCTGACCGAATTTGTCAGGATCTTCCGCAATCAGTCCTGCGGCAGCCTCACCTGCGATACCAACGCCCTTTGCCGAACCGATGCCGCCCAGACCTACCGCGAGAGCTGCACCTAAAACTGCCAAAAAGTTACCGGAAAAAAAGAATTGAGCAAATGTTGTTGCTTCCATAATTACATATCCTCCTTATCAGAAATAAGCGTATATTTTGTGTTTGCTTTAAATGGTTTGAATGGTTTGCCGCCTGCTTCATAGAATTTTCCGAAGAATTCAACATATTGCAGACGGGAAGTGTGAACGTAAGCTCCCAGACCGCTGATTGCCAGATTGAAAACATGACCGAAGGCAAAGATAAGCACGAAAGCAATCACGCCGATTACATTTAATCCCGGCATGGTGCCCATCATGTTGACAACGTTTGCGATAACGCCTCCGGCAAGTCCCAAAGCAAGGATACGGGCATAGGAGAGAACATCGGACAGATAGCTGGTGATGTCGTATAAGCTCATAACGCCTTTAATCAGCTTCATAAAGATGTTCTTTTCGTGGCGGCCCTGCGTTAAAATCAGTCCCAAAGCGCCGACAATGGACAAAACCTTGCCGACCGGAGCGGTAGCGGGCAGAACCAGCATCGGCAGACCGACCAACAGGACATACCAAAGACCGATGTCCATCAAGCCGTCTAACAGATGACCGCGTTTTGCCATCATGTAAATCTTGATTCCCATACCGGTGAACAGATGAACCGCGCCCAGTACAAAGGAAAGAATCATAACGGACATAGGGTCGTTTAAGGGGTCAAGCACCATAGGAACGGTAATGGTTTTTCCAAACCAGCTTTCGGCAATCTGGGTAATCAGGTTACCGAACCAACCGCCGTACATCGCGCCCCAGAAAATGGTGGAAAGTCCGCAGGCTGTTCCGATTTTCATCGCGTTTTTCAAAGCGCCCTCGTCCGGTTTTAATACCTTCAGTCCGATCAGGCACAGCAGGAAGATAAGAATACCGTATCCTGCGTCCGCCAGCATCATACCGAAGAACAGGATGAAAAACGGGGTCAGCATCGGAGTCGGGTCGATGCCGTCCGGAGTCGGTAAAGAGTACATCTCGGTAATCATTTCATAAGGCTCGACAAACTTGTTGTTCTTGAGCTTTACCGGAGGGTCGTCCTCTTTGTCCGGCTGAGCGAGGGTGTAGTAGCAGGAATACTTATCCAGCAGCTTTTTCACCTTTTCGGCGTCGTTTTCGGTAATCCAGCCGGTCAGCGCAAAAACGCTTTGCGTCTGGAAGATGTTTTCCCGAACCTTCTGGTCGTCAATCTGCAGCGAAATCATATCGAATCCTGTTTTCAGCATCTTGGAGGAGGTAGCGGCAACCTTGAGCTGTTCGGTTAAGCGCTGTTCCTCCTTTTGGCAGGCTTCAATTTGATTGTTGAGGGAAGAAATGTTCTCTGCCGCTGTTCCGTGCAGAGCGGAAAAATCGGGACGGTTGGTGTTAAATCCTTTTATCACACCCATCACGTCGCTTACCGCGTCTTTGTGGTACAGCAGGACGAAGCACACAGCCTCGGAGGAGGAGCTTACCTTATGCAGATAACAGAGAGGGGAAGCCTCCTGAAGCTGTTTTTCAAATTCTTCCAAGTTTACATCCGCCCCGCAGGTGAGATACATCAATGAGGTGGATTTGGTTTGTGTTGTGGAAAGATCCAGATCCAAATCCTTCCACGGCTCCAGCGCCGTAATTTGCAGCCGGGCGCGGGAGGCTGTGTTTTTCTGCTCCGCAATCTGTTTTACAATGCCGTTGATTTCGTCGCGCAGCTGAGCCGATTCCCGATACAGGTTTCGGTCTGTCATAGTGGAAAAATCGGTCAGCTCCTTTTTGGCGAACAGCCCCGCTTTTTGTTCGTAGGGGGAAACGGCGCGGATCGCGGAAGAAAACTGGGCGAGTTCCTGTTCCAGCTCGTAGGTCTGCGCAACGCCCGGAACCGTGATTTGAGCAATGCTGTCATAGTCACGAATGCTTTGCGCCCCGTCAATCTGGACACACTTCTTCTTCATCAGTTCCCGCAGGATGGTTTCCTTGTCTGAGAGAAAGCCGATGAGAGTCAGCTTCTGCATTTTTAAAATCATAGTGTGTTCACAATCCTCTCTACAATGAGGTTTGCCGCTGCGGTCAGTTTTTCTTGGGATTTCTCAGCCATGGTTCTGCACTCGTTTTCGGAAGCCGATTTCGAGTTTTCAAGCCAGGTTTGCGCGTCGCTGCGGGCACGGGAAAGAATCTCCTCGGATAGTCTGGCAGCATCGGATTTGGCATTGTCAAGGATTGCTTTGCCCTGCTTTTGCGCGTCGGCGCGGATTGCCGAGGCATCTTGCTGGGCTTGACCGATCAGCTGCTGCGCAGCTTCTTCGGCTTGCTTGACTTTGCTGAGTACATCTAACAAGTTTTGTCACCACCCTTTTCATAAAAACCTGCGGAAAGAAGAACGAAGGGAAAATAACGGCGTTGCACCCTTTCCGCGAAACATAAGTCGAAAAAACAACGGAATCAAACTCTTCATAAACCTTTATTTTCGCCGTTTTTTCTGATTGCAACAGCAGATTCACAAGATGATATGTTATAAAATGTTGTGTTTTGCTAATTGCAAGAGGAAATAAAATTTCTTCTACTATATCATACCCCAACTGATTGTGCATTGTCAATAATATTTTTTAAAAAAACAGCGATACAATTCGTAGAGAAATATAGCAAAATGACGATTCGTTCTTTGCAAGTCAATCGTTAAAAAAATAACCTAAATTTATTTTTCTCTGAAAAACGGCTTAAATATCACAAAATAAGGCACAAAATCAGATTAAAATATAATTTGATGATAAAAAATGATAAATTTCGCTTTGTTTTATAAAAAAACAGGGAAAATCAAATAGACAAAATTCGGGAAATATGCCATAATATTTAGTGAAAAGGACGAAAGGAAAGAGGGGAAAAGGGTGAAAAATAAAACGATAGTCCGTATCATGTCGGTATTTGCGCTAATTTCTTTGGCAGCTTGTTTAATATTATCTGTTGGGTTTTCACCAAAAGCGAATTATCCGCTTGTTGTAACACAAAAACAGCAAAAAAACATAGAAAATCAGGTAAAAAACGAAAAATATGTTAAAAAATCCTCCTCTGCCATGAAAGAAGATGTTATATCTTCCCGAACCGAAGAAGAAAAGCGCGAATCGAAGAAAACAACCCCGATAGATATCAATACAGCCTCGGCAGAGCAGCTGATGCAGGCAAAGGGAATCGGAGAAGTAAAGGCAAAACGGATACGGGATTATATTCAAAATAACGGTCCTATCACAAAGATGGAACAGCTGCTGGAGGTGGACGGAATCGGAGAAGCGACTCTGCAAAACTTAAAACAGCTTTTCTTTGTTCCGTAAAGATTCCTTGAAAGATTTCTTTGAACAAATTCGGAACAAAAACTGTTTCCGGTATGTAATATCCGTATCTGCAAACCTGTTTTAAAAAGCAAAGATACGATACTAAAAAATGCGGCAGCTTTTTCTTTTATGAAAAGGCTGCCGCATAAGCTATAATTGGATGGAGTTTAAATCGTTTTGATCCAAAATTTCCTCAAAACGATCAATCGGGAGCTGCTTCATATGGCGGGTAGAGGTGATTTGATTGGATAACGGTTTTTGCCGATTACTGTAAAGCGGATAAATATTTTCTATCGGATCAATTTTGGCAAAAACGGAGGAGAGTTCGGGCGGAATCTTTCGACAGCTTTCCTTCGGTTTACAGTCCCGTCGGGGAGAAGACGGGTGGGAATTTTTATTGGAAAAAGAAGGCATAAAAAATTCTCCTTTCTTTTCAAAACAGCTCCGTTTTTATAGTTTGGCTCAGGAAAAACCGCATATTCATGGGATTTTTTGAGAAAATAAAAAAATCTCAAAAAAATTAAAAAAAGGTGTTGACATTTTAAAAAATCCATAGTATAATAATCTACGTTGTCAGGACAGCAACGGCAGAAACGCCGCTGAGGGAATGAAACAAAAAATGTGGGAGCTTAGCTCAGCTGGGAGAGCATCTGCCTTACAAGCAGAGGGTCACAGGTTCGAGCCCTGTAGTTCCCACCATATGGCCTGGTAGTTCAGTTGGTTAGAACGCTAGCCTGTCACGCTAGAGGTCGTGGGTTCGAACCCCATCCAGGTCGCCATTCTTTTTTTGTCCACTGTTTTTCCTGCTAAGCGGATGTTGGGCAGAACAAATGCCTTTGTAGCTCAGTTGGTAGAGCAGAGGACTGAAAATCCTCGTGTCGTTGGTTCGATTCCGACCGAAGGCACCATTTGCGGGTTTAGCTCATCTGGTAGAGCGCCACCTTGCCAAGGTGGAGGTAGCGAGTTCGAGCCTCGTAACCCGCTCCAAAAAATCCATCCGAGCTTTTGGGTGGATTTTTTATTACTCTTTCTCTTAAAAAAGTGAAAAGCGATATGCGGGTTTAGCTCATCTGGTAGAGCGCCACCTTGCCAAGGTGGAGGTAGCGAGTTCGAGCCTCGTAACCCGCTCCAAAAGTCCATCCGAACTTCTGGGTGGATTTTTTGTTACTCTTTTCTGTTTAAAAAAGTGAAAAACGATATGCGGGTTTAGCTCATCCGGTAGAGCGCCACCTTCCCAAGGTGGATGTGGCGAGTTCGAGTCTCGTAACCCGCTCCAGTAAACTCCTCGAAGAAATTCTTCGGGGAGTTTTGTTCTATAAAAAAATAAAATCGTGTGATTGACAGTCAGAAAAGAAATTGCTATTCTTATCTTAATAGGAAAAGAAAAAAGAACTGTGAGGGAGCAGGTATGACAACCGGAACGTTAAAGATGATTGCGGCAGGGGCAATGTTTTTGGATCACCTTCGGCTTTTTCTCAAAGAGTTTCCTCTGTGTTTTTCCTGGGTCGGAAGAATTTCTGCCCCGATTTTTTTATATTGCAGTTTATACAGCTTGCAGCGCAGCTCAAATCCCAAAAGATACCTCAAACGCTTATATTGGGCAGGAATCGGAATGTCTTTGGTGCAGTGCCTGACCGGATTTGAGGGGAATTTTTTTCGTACCGTTTTTCTGCTTCAAATTTTGATTGTGCTTTGTTTTCACCAAGACCGTTTGAAAAAGAGGATAAAACATCCTGTTATCGCTTTTCTTCTTTGGCAGGTCGGCGGATTTTTGCTTTGCGTTATCTGCGGAATGTGCAGTTGGGTTCCGTTTTCGGTCACGCTGTTTGTGTTGCCTGCGATTTTGGGCAATCTGTTCTGTGTTGAGGGTGGATTTTATCTGATATTGGGGCTAATGCTCTATCCGATTCGATTTGATAAAAAGAAAACGGCAATTCGTTATACTGCTTTTTGCGCCGGATATTCGGTTCTTTCTTTAACGCCGCTGATTCCGAAAGCAGTTTATTTTCTGGATGTTGTCTGCGGATTTTCTGCATTGGGGGAAGGAATCGAATACCTGTTTCATAATTTGGTCGGCTTGCCTCTTTATCAAATCGGCGCCCCTGTTTGGAAAGAAAATTATCAGTGGATGATGATTTTTGCTCTGCCAGTTCTCTTGCTTTCGATTTTCCCCGAACGCAGGAGCGAGAAAAGAAGAAGGTACGGTAAATATTGGCTTTACTGGTTTTATCCGTTGCATATTTTGCTTCTGTTTCTTTTAAGCGTTTAAAGGTATGGCAGAAATGAAAAGATAAAATACGGATATTATCAATTTTAAATAAAAATGAGATAAATAGTGTGGATTTAACCTTCCCTTGCAGCTTGAATTTTTTAAATGATATTGTAGATTTAAAAAGTGAATTTTGGCTTGAAGTAAATGAAAATTACCAAGAAATCGAGTGATTTTTGCCTATCGGAGAATATTTCCATACTCTCGGAATTGTGGTAAAATGAAAAAAACAGAACAGGAAATGAAAAGTTGAAAAGAGGTGAGAAGATGGAGCGAATGATAGATAAACCCTATTTTACTTATACTGTTTCTTCTGCTTTATCATCAGGATTAAATGTAAAATGTCCAAAGTGCCATGGATTTGGCATTGTAACAGCAAATGCCAATACAGCTTTTTTCAAGTGTACAGATTGCGGATATACAGAAGAAAAAGACCGCACAATTTATCGTTATGATGTGCATAATCAATGTAAATGCTGTGGGCGGTATTATCGAGCGGATATTCAAGATGAGGAGAAACAGCATTTTCAAGTTCTCTGTGTTGCTTGCCCATTCTGTGGAACTGTGATGTCGGGAAAAATCCATAAAACAGCAGAAGCAATTTCTTATATTGGTGAAATAGAGAACGGCAAGGAACCGTATTTCGGTTTGGAGTTGTGGTTTCTGAAATTTTTCCGTAACAAACCGGTTTGGGCGTTAAATCGGGAGCATTTAACCTATCTAATTGACTACCTCAGTGCTGACCTGCGTGAAAAGCCGTTTCATATCCCGAAGAAAACACAGGCAGACCATCTTCCTACTTTTATGAAAACAGCAAAAAACAGGGAGCGTATTGTCAAGATTCTAAAAGATATGCAGAAAAAACAGTAGAAAAGATTGTACAGAAATCGAACCTGATGAAAAATCCAAATCTCCAGTGAGGAAGAAAATGAGAAAACAACAAATCGGGAGTTACGGAGGGGATGGAATATGGCAAAAAAGAAAAGAGTTACACTGCCAAAAGACTTTAAAGAACTTATTGAAACAGGCGATATTGAGGAACTTAAAGCAATCTATAATCTATGTGAACTGTCTGCTACCTATGATGGGCGATATGGTATGAATACGGCGTTGCATTATTATGGAGTTCCTAATGAACTCGTTTGCTGGCTTGTTGAACAAGGCTTGGATATCAACATAGAAAACTATTATGGGCGTTCCCCTTTATATGTGCAATCTACAGGGGGGCGTGATACTGTAAAATTACTTTTTGAGCTTGGCGCCGATATAGAAAAGCCTGACCGGTACGGGAACAGACCGTTGCATACCGCAGCAAGTTTTTTTCGTGCAGATACTGTACGCTTTTTGGTGGAAAACGGGGCAAATATTCATGTGGAAAATGATATGAAACAAACGCCGCTTGAATCTTCTCTTGCAGTCTGCCGCAATGCAAACATATCGAAAATGGCTGAGATTTCTATTATATTGTTAGAAGCAGGGGCAAAAATTACATCGGATATGAGGGAAAGTGTTAAGCGAATTGGCGAAGAATTTGAATTTCACAGAGATAACTTTAACAAAAACTATCTTTCCGAAGCAGACGCCGGGCTAAAAAAACTCTATACTTTGTTTGATGTAGCTCCCATTGCAAAGCGTCAAATGCACGATGGAGTCTCTCCTATTATTGTGACAGATGAATCTTGGGAAAAACAATATGAGGCGCTTTGGCAGCTGCTAGTTCCATCGAGTGGTGCAGCGCAAACCGTACAGGGCGAAGTTGTTCGTATAACAGGACGTATACGAGATGAATTATACAGGAACGGCGGTGCAAACTGGGATAGAAATTATCGGAAAATGTTGGATGCGTTGCTCATGCATTTTTCGTCTGGTACACCGCTTTCCGAACACGAGTTGAGTGAGACAAAAAAGCTGACATTAAGCATTCACGCTAAAGGCGATGATGATGAACAAATAACCGAACGTCTTTGTGAACTTGCTGTTTTGTGGGTGTCGAAAAATCCGAGTCCGATTTTATTGAATAAACCGAATTATGACAGGTAATAGGTATCCCTTGTTTATAAGAGATTAGAATCCGATTTATCGGAAAGGCTTTCAGAAAATCTTCCCTTTCACCTATACCCCAAAATACCCCAAAAGTTGCATATATTTGTGCAACAATTACACGATTGCGAAAAATTTTTATTTTTTATGCTCAATATCCGGCTGCCAACAGCAGGCAAACCGGAAAACCGCACAAATTTTCTGCATTTTTATTGACAGCTTCTTTTCTATAATTTTTATCCGATTGAAGCAAAAAGAAATTCATGATATGATTAAAAAATAACGGAATTATGTTTTTAGGCAAAACAGTAAATAGAAAATTGCGGAGTGTGAAGATATTGAAGGAATTTTTCAAAAAATATAAAGAAAAAATAATAACCCTGTTATTATTTGGAGTTTTGTTTATCATCGTATTATCTATTTTAGCTTTTATAAGTGGTGCGATAATGAAGGTGTTTGGATTTGAATATCGTTCTGTAGGAAGTATTGTTTTGTTTTTTATTATTGCAACAATCAGTTCTTATCCGTTAGGGTTGATTGCGAGTGCATTTCCAAAAGCGTTATTATCTTTCAATAAAGTATCTACACCTACAGCAATAGCACTGTATTTAATCTTAGATACGTTCGCAACTTTTTGGGGATTGAAAATTACAGATTATTGTATGCAAACGATTTCAGCAAAAGATATATCCATTTTTGTAGTATCATTAATATTTGCACTATTAGGGATTGGTGATATTAAAAAAAATCCTACAGAATGAAGAATGATAATATTCGGTTTGTTGCGCAAACAGCAAAGCCGAAACACACGGTCAACAATAAGAAAGCGGTTATCTGATGAAAAATGAAATTTATAAAAAAACAAAAACTTTTATTTAGAATATAAAAAATCGAAAAAAGTCGGAAAAGTTTTTTGTTTATAGGAGAAATAAAAAACTTTCCAATTTTCAGTCAATTACAATCATAATCAATCAATATCAATCGGAATGTTTTTACAAAACAGAAGCAAATAAGTGAGGGCATCTGCCGAAAAAAATAAAAAATAGATAAAAAATTATTGCAATGAAAGCGATATTTTGGTATAATGAGAAAAATTTATAATAACAGGAGGGAAAAGTGATGTTTCAAATTCAAAACTTTACCAACAACGACGATGTAAAAACGCTGGAAAGCAAAGGTCCGTTTACCGTGGTGGAATACCAAAGGGATTTGAGTGTTATGCCGTCCGACGCGCAGATTGCTTATTTTTGCAACGCGATGAACGTACGCAAGCGTCAGGTAATCTGCGATTTAAGCAAGGCACAGATTACCTTGCAGGCAGGCGCGATGCAGTGGACGGTGGGGAATGTAAATGCGACAACCGGTTTAAAAGGTGTGGGGGATTTCTTCGGAAAAGCAATCCGCGGCAAGGCGACCGGAGAATCGGCAATCAAACCGGAATATACCGGAAACGGAATTATGGTTTTAGAGCCGACCTATCGCCATATTTTATTGGTAGACTTAAACGATTGGAACGGAAGCATTGTTTTAGATGACGGACTGTTTTTAGCCTGTGACTCTAAACTGAAACAAAAAGCGGTTATGCGCTCCAATGTTTCTTCCGCAGTGGCAGGCGGCGAGGGGTTATTTAACCTCGGTATTGTCGGAGAAGGGGTTGTTTGCCTGGAGTCCCCATGTCCGAAAGAAGAACTGATAGAAATTACCTTAAAGGACGATGTATTAAAGGTAGACGGCAATATGGCAATTGCATGGAGCGGAAGTCTGGACTTTACCGTAGAGCGTTCCGGCAAGACCCTGATGGGTTCGGCAGCATCGGGAGAAGGTTTAGTCAATGTTTACCGCGGTACCGGAAAGGTGCTGTTGGCTCCCTTAACAAAGGGTTTGGTATAAAATAAAAAAGAATGATAAGGAATAGGGCATGGCAGAAGCTGTGCCTGTATTCTTATCAATAAACAGCAAAGATAAAAACGCAGCGCAGGAGAATATCTCTTGCAGAACCGGTAGGTAGCCCGGTCGCACCGTTGGGTGTAAGTAACCCTCCCTCCTTAGGGTCGTCCGTTCTTTGTTCATCACAATTTTTAAGGAGGAATTGTCGTGGACAAAGCAGAAGTCAGGTTGACCGTATATTTTGAGGAACCGTTTTGGGTGGGCGTTTGGGAACGAATATCCCGGGGAAAACTGTCGGCGTGTAAAGTTACATTTGGAGCGGAGCCGAAGGACTGCGAACTGTATGAATTTGTTCTAAAAAATTATTATGGTCTGCAATTCAGTCCGACTGTGGAAGCTGCCGGAATGAAAGAGATCCGCAATCCGAAACGGGCGCAGAGAGAGGCGCGAAAGCAGGTACGGGAGATTGGAATCGGCACAAAATCGCAGCAGGCTTTGAAATTGCAGCAGGAGCAGCTGAAGGCAGAGCGCAAAGCTGCGGGTCGAGAGCGGCAGAAAGCAGACAAACAACGGCAATTGAAACAAAAACAACAAAAAAAGAAAGAAAAGCATAAGGGCAGGTAAAACTGCCCTTATGCTTTAGGGAAAAACAGACGTTCTAAAATCTTTTCTTATCAAGAAATCAATAGGTTGAAATCAGCTCGCTTTCTTTTACATAAGTTTATAACAAACGAGCTTTTCAGGTAAACTGCTTATCGTTGAGAAAGGACAGAAAAGAATGAAGATACAAAATAACACGCCTACCTTAGAAACGGAACGACTGATTTTAAGAAAATTTACCGAGAAAGATATGGAAGCGCTTTTTCTGATTTTGAAAGATGAAGAGGTGAACCGCTTTCTGCCGTGGTATCCCTTGAAAAGTATGGAAGAAACCAGAAAATTTTATAAAGAACGATACGCTTTTGACTATGAACAGCCGCAGGGGTATGCTTATGCCGTCTGCCTGAAAGAAGATAATGTTCCAATCGGTTATATTAAGGTTGATATGGAAGAACACCATGATTTTGGTTATGGACTGCGGAAAGAATTTTGGCACAGGGGAATTGTAACCGAAGCGGGAAAAGCTGTGGTGGAGCAGGTAAGGAAGGACGGACTGCCATATATTACGGCAACACATGATAAGAATAACCCGAGAAGCGGGAATGTCATGAAAAAACTGGGCATGAAATACTGCTATTCTTACGAAGAACAGTGGCAGCCAAAGGATTTTCCCGTTATATTCAGAATGTATCAGCTTAATTTTAACGGAAATACGGATTTTGTTTATCAAAAATATTGGAACGAATCCGAAAAGCATTTTATAGAGGAATTATAATTTTTCTGCGTAAGGGAATTGATGTGACAGAAAATGTTGATAAACTTTTGTTGCTACAATAATTGGGGTTATGAAAAGACAGAATAAATTAAAATCCGAAGAAACTTTAACGGAGCCAAAGGGGAAGACGTCGAACTCGGCGGCCTCCCCTTTAACAAAAGGGTCAATCACCAAGTCGCCCAGCTCTCCCCAACTTATCTCCGTCCTGTCCTCGGAGTAGAAGAACGTCGCCACCAGCTTGTCGTCGTATAAATATATCTTATCGACGAAATACTCCATCACCGCGTCCCGGGTCTGCGGGTTGTCGAAGTCCGCGCGCATGAACTTGTCGAAGTACGCCTTGATGCTGTGCTCGTCTTCAAATAACGCGGCGCGCACGTGCTCGGCCTTGATGGCTTCGTCCAGCGCGGCCTTCTGCTCGTCGAGCTGCATCAGCCTGTCGGTCACGGCGTCGCTCAGGACGCCCTTCTCGATGACCTTCAGCAGGTTCGCCGTGGACTTCTCGACCTCCCGGCGCTTGGCCTCCAAGCCGTCGAGGTAATGCGTATTGCGATAATTATCGCGATAGTACGCAGCGGCGTCCACCGCCAGCGACGCGAGGTTCTCGGGGTTCTCCAACAGCCCCCGCAGCAGTATCGTCACCAGCTCCTCGACCTGCTCCTTGCGCATCTTCCTCTTGTCGCACTGCTTGGCACGCTGCGCCTTGCAGTAGTAGTAATAATATTTCCGACCCGTCTTGCTCGTGCCGTGCACGCCCTGCATGCTCGCGCCGCACTTGCCGCAGAACAGCTTGCCCGTCAGCCAGTAGCGCGGAGCCTCGGCGTCGTCCATCCCCCGTGCACGCTGGGAACCTTTGCGTTTATTCAATGCGAACCGCGCCTGCACCTCGTCGAACGTCTTCACGTCGACCAGCGCCGGCATCCCGTCCGGGACCACGATGTCGCCATGGTGATACTCGCCTATGTAGGCCCGATTTTGGAGCATCTTGTTCATGGTCTTGACGCCGAACTCGGCGCCCCGGGTCGTGCGCAGCCCCTGCGCGTTGAACTCGTCGCATATCTCCTGCATGGCCTTGCCGGCCGCGTACTCCGCGAACATCCGCTGCACGAACGGGGCCGTGTCCTCGTCCACGACGTACTTCTTGGTCTCCCTGTCCACGCCGTATCCCCACACCTTGTGCCCGTTGAACAGGGCGTGCTGGGCGTTGTAGTCCATCCCCCGCTGTATGTTCTGGGAGAGCTGGCGGCTGTAATACTCCGCCATGGCGTCCATCAATCCCTCGACGAGGATTCCCTCGGGTCCCTCCGTCGGGATGTTCTCCGCCAGCAGGTGTATCTCGCATCCCGCGTCGCGGATTTCCTTCTTCGCCATCGCCAGCACGTACTTGTCGCGACCCAGCCGGTCGGTCTTCCACATGATGAGAGTGCTCGGACGGATTTTCGCGACCTCCGACAGCATCAGCTGGAATCCCGGTCGGTCTTCCTTGGTGCCGGATATGGCCGCGTCCTCGTACTCCCTCACGATGGTCAGCCCGTGGGCGTCCGCCCACGCATGGGCGAGCTCCCTCTGCTGGTCGATGCTCGCCTCGTTCTGCGAATGCGACGAGAAACGATAGTACGCGATGGCGAGGTTGTTGTCGTTCCGCTTGAATTTCTTGCTTCTCGCCAAACGAATCACCTCCTAAATATGCTTAAACAAAGCCCGCCGCCATTGCGACGGGCTTGCCATTTCAAATTATTTCAAGAACTCGTACTCGAACAACGTCGGCACGATTTCCTTGTTGTAATACTCTTTGACGAGCGTCTTCAACGTCTGCAACGCTGAATGGACTTCGAGGTTGTTCCAAACCGTCTTACCCTCATCGTCCTTATAAGACGTGTCAATCTCAGCGAAAATCTGATAGACGCCGTATGTAAGGCTCGAATCGTACTCTGCCGTCTTCTTCGCCTCATCAAGAAGAACATTCCACTGGTCGATGATGCGCTTCTCGTCTTCACCGCACACGAGCTGCTTCAAATCCTCGGATGCAAGCGTCTCACCATTGGTCGTATCCATACACAACTCATTGCGATAGAATCGCCCATCGCTGCCCGTGAACGTGCGCATATGATTCTGCATCTCCACACAGGTGAACAGAAGGCACTTTCGCAACCACTGGTCGAGCTTGCCGGATGCTACATCGGCGTTGAACCGGTCGGCTCCGTCTCCCGACTTCATGATGCGAGCGCGCTCCGTCCACTCACGGTTATACGTGATATAGCGAGACATCGCGAACAGCGGCATCTTCTCAAGGTAATTGTCCTTACGCAGGTAAAAGCCGTTACCATCGTACCGCCCGCCGACAAGAAGACTCGAATCAAGGTCAGGGTTATCAAACCCCGAACTGTGCGTCACCATGTATCCGATGATGTCTGCATTGTATGCCGGCTTATTACGTCGTACGCCATCGAACTTTTCCAAGCCATTAAGACCGCAAAGAATACCGTTACGGTCTGCATCTGGAATAGCTCGCTTATCATAATATGTTTTGCTTACACTGGTATAAACACGCTTAACATCAAGCATCCCAACTCCGACAAGTTTGTCGGTTTTAGGGTCACAATCACATCCCTCAATTTGAAAATTATCTAACTGTGCATCTTCATTCGCCCAAAGCGCCACCATAACACATGCATCAATATTCGTATGGAACCAACGACGATTGAAACCAAACCCAGCGATAAACTTTTTGTTAACCAAATGCTGAGCTTTCCAGTATTTCACCGGTGAATACACCACATAGCTATCTGTCGGCTGACGTAAATAATATTCAAAACCTGACCAGATAAATGCATTTCCAAGGTCGTTTGTTACAGTCCCCTTGAGTTGCTTTTTCATTTCGCCGACAAGATAGCTGCTCTTCCATGTGGAAGACTTCTTGCTCGCTTTAGTACGCTGATGCTCGGCACTCGTCGTCTCCGCGTACGGCGGGTTCTCGAACAAAATAATCGTGCAGTTCGGGTCGTCAATGTACTGCTTGATAACCGGATTCTCGACGAACTCCTTGCTCAATGCGTCCGCGCCCTTGACCAGTCCGGCTTGGAACGTATCCGCAGCCTCAACAGGCGGAATGATATGACGCACCTTGGAACCAAGAATCTCCTGCATCACCTTGTACTCGTAGTATTCCACGGTGGAAAGGATGCAATGGGACAACTCCTCGTCCGTCAATCCCTTTTCAAGGTTTCCCGTACCAGCGCAACGGTCGATAATCACATAATCATTTCCCGCCGGAACGCGGTCAATCGCCATACGCAGTAGCTCATGCGACTTCTCCGCGTACGCCTCAGGTGTATAGAAGGCCCCGAGGTTCTTCTTTTGTAGCGTATCGTTCAACTTGTCCATCAGATACTGGAACTTGACGTTCGTCGCACCCGTATATGGATGGATGTACTCAGCAAACACCGACGGGTTGCGAATCTCGCCAATCGTCTTGTGCTTGCCCGTATCGTCGCCGATAAAATCCTCTTTACGCGCGGTCGGCACAGCCTTATAGAACGCAGTCGCCCAGCCAACGATGCAGTTCTCGTCAATATGGATGCGGGTGAACTCATTCTGCTTCAAGCGGGCAATCAGCTTCGTCACCGCGAGCTGGTCAACACCGTAAGCGTATTTCTCCAAATAAGGCTGTCCGATGAATCCGGCGTTCGCTTTCGATGCGCCGCCCTCGTACACCTTCTCGATATCTGCCAAATAATCAGCAGACTGATAGAAATACGCCTGTTCAGCGTTCAAATCGACGATAATCACATTCGCCGGAACCGGCTTTCCCTTAATACGCAATGCAGACAGGTATTTCACGCACTGGAACAGCACGGCATTCAAATCATTTACGCGTAGCTTGAACTCCAACAGGTTGCCGTTCAGCACGCCGTCGTTATCGTCAGCGAGAATATCGTCCAACGAAAGATTCGGGGCAATCAGCGGAAGAAACGTCTTGAAAAAATCAATCTGTCCCTCGCGCTCAGTATTATAATTCGCCATATCTCAAAACTCCTCCCTTTACCATTCATGTTTCGCGATGTACTCGTCCGCAGCCAACCGGAAGAACGCGCTCAAGCTCAAGCCGTGAGCCTTCGCAATCGCCGTCAGACGCTCCTTATCGCTTTTCGTCATGGAGACGAGGGCGGTGGCGCGGGAATCGTCTTCGACGGCGCCCACTGCGACGGCCTTCGCCTCCTTCGCTTCGTGTTCCTTCGCGGCAGCGGCCTCGAACCCGTCGAGCATCGCCGCCATATCTTGCTTCTTCTTAGCCATATATTCCTCCTTTTAGATATCCAATAGATACTCAATATCTAATGGGTATCTATTTCTTCAAAACCTTATGCTCGAACGGGAGACCGGCGAGGGTGCTCACCATCCGGCACATCCTGCGCACCGCCTCGGCGACGATACCGTGCCTGTCCACGAGCATCACGGACTTCTGCAAGCCCTGCGCCTGCACGATGGCCTCGGACTGCGGAACCTTGACGACGTTCTTCGCCCACGGTTTTTTACCTAACCACTCCATGAACGACGTGCACATGCGAAAACGGTTCGTCCCGTTCACCACAATCACGATAGGGGCCTTCGTGTTCTTCGCCACGATGGACACCGTCCGCGTGAACGGTTCGATGTCGTTCGGGGTGGGGCGCACCGGAACGACCACCACGTCGGCGCCCTTCACGATGTCCGTCAGGTTGTCGGTCAGCACGCCCGGCGTATCCACCACGGCGACCTCCGCGTCGTCGACCTTCTTCGAGCGGGGCGAATCCGAATACTGCCCGTCCAGCGAATAGAGGGACGTGCGCAGCCCCTGGCGCACATAGCTCTCGTATAACTCGGCGGCGATGACGGACTTGCCCGTGCCGCCCTTCTCGCAGACAACTGCGATTGTCTTCATAATGATTACCTCCTGTCTATATATCGAATATATATCCAATAGATACTCAGTATCTAAATTATAGATATTTTTTAGCTATTTGTCAATATCGTCTTGACAAACTGCGATGGTCACGAATGACCATTTATTGACCCTGAAATGGTCAAAAACTGGCCATTTTTTGCCCACCGCTGGCCACTTGAACGAAACCCAAATCGGCTAAAAAATTACTTCCGCTCGAAAATGAGCAGAAGTCAATTTTCATGAATTTTCACGCTCGGACTGCTGGCCATTTCGTGGCCGATTTTTGGTCATTTCAAGCCCACCAATGACCATTTTTCGAACCGCTTGTGACCAGTTGAGAAAAGGCGGCTCCCGAGACGGGAACCGCCTTCCCAAACCTACCAATCGCCCAGCGACTTGTCGTCGTCGGAACGTCCGTAGCCCTCCGTGATTCGCTTGAGGCTTTCCGGCAGCTCATGCGGCTTGTAGCCAATCTCGCCGCGCTTGAGCTCGTTCTTGAGCGCCTTCTCGGCGTCCCACATCGCCTTGCGCCGCTCATAGAGCTTGCGCTCGGCCTCCTCGCGCTTGGCCTGCATCATCTGCTGGAACATCATGGCGTACATGTCCGCCATCATGCGAGCCATAGGGCTCTGCGACTTGCGGTTCACGGCTCGGAATATCGCCATGCCGACTGCGAAGTCCTTGCGCTGCTGCTTCACGGCGTCCAGCTCGGCCTTGGTCCGATGGAACTCCTCGCGAGCCCTCGCCACCTCGGCATGCAGCTCAAGCCATGCGTCATGCGGGTCGGCCTGCACGCTCACGAACCGATGGTACGTGTCGTCCATGTAGCTCTGACCCTTGCCCTCGCAGTGACGCACATAGGCGCGTCGCAAATCGCCCGCCATATCCGAAACGTCGTCGGCGCTCGGCTCGTACACGTGGAAATCCTCTTGCGGCGTATCGGGCTCGGGTACCGCGGGAATCGGTTCGGGTTCCGGCGACTGGTGCGTCTGAACGTCCTGCGGAACATCCTCAGGCACGGCAGCTACCACCTCTGGCTCCGTAGGCGCCTTCTGGGCTTGCTCCTCGGCTTGCGCTTGCTTCTCTTCGAAATAGGCCTCGATGCCATCCTTCGTGAAGTCGTCGCACAGATTCGACGCGCGACGCTTGCGCGAACGACGCTTCGGACCACAGACGTCAATCGTGCGATACGACCATCCAGTCGTGACCTCGCCGGTCTTCTTATTGACCTTGCTCGTCTCGTTCAGCGCGACGCCCGCATACTCAAGGTTCCGCTTGAAGGATTCCATCGACGACGAGATGTCACGCGCATTCGCGATTTTATCTCCAAGATGACGGTCGAACGAATCCACGGGGAACGACATGCGCCGTTCCGACCACGTCTCTTTCACCTCGGTTTTCGATTTCGCAGGCCCGAGCACTTCGAAGTTGTACGCAAGGCTCAGCTCGTCGTTCACGGCTCGCACGCGGGGAGAGTACAAGCTCGTGTCGCCTTTGTTAATCGCAAGCCCCGTGCGCACATCATGGTTCGCGATGGTCACATGCGCATGCACGCATTCGCCCTCGCCATCCGTGTGCATCGTGACCCAGCACGGGGAATCAGGTGCGAGCTCATGACTGAGCAAATAGGAATACTCCATGGCTCGCTGCACATCGTCCGGCTCGTTCGGATTGAGCTCATCCGGCGACCACGAGATGCGCAACTCGAATCCCTCGTTGACGGCATTCGGGTGGCGATACTTATTGCACTCGCAATAGGTGATAAAGTCAGCACGAGACGGCATGTCGCCGAACTCGGAAACGATACGGTTCGTGCCGTTCGCGATGTGCTCGCGTCGCTTGTCGCCTTCGCCGTATTCGGTGTACGACATACGACCTCGCACGTTCGTCAACGGTTGCACATTAGTCGTCGACATCAAGCATCACCCCCTCAAGATGAATATCATCGAGATGCAAATCATCGACCATCGACAACGCATCACGCGGCTGCATTTCCTCACGCAAATCGTCCATGGTCGCTCGCATCTTTTCGATGTTCGCCTTGCACTCATCGAGCATCGCAATGTCGTTTTTCAAACTGCGGTATTCCATCATCTGCGATACGGAATTCATGCGCCGCTTTGCAAGCTGAGAGTTCAGCACGCGTGCCATCTGATTGACGTTCACACCGATGCGATTCAATTCCATCACGACGCTATCCAGCTGGGGCATTTCGACCCTCGTCGTTTCGGAAATATCTTGCTTATCATGCAACGCACCGCGAAGAAAATTCGAACGTGAACGCGAACCACGTTTCGCATCCAGCAGTGTCAATTCTTCTTCGTTCATGCGTACCTGAACGACCGTTTCGCGACGGTCTTTTTTATAGTGCTGCCGCGTCGCTTTCGCACTTCTTTTTTCCATCGTATCCACTGCGTGAACACCTCCTTTGCTAATCCACGAACTGCCACTTGCAGTGGACAGTTCAAAAAACTTCGTTTTCTTAAATTTGCTGCAAAGGGGGCTGGAGCAAGCAATGACTTCATATAGACAAAAATGCGCATGCGCGATTTTTGCTATATTTCGTCAGCTTGCGAGGGGGCTGCTTCGCGCCCCCTTCGAACCCCCGTTTTGTCCCTTATGATTCAGCATGTTCTGTCGGACAGAACCACGCGACCGCATGTCGGACACGGGGACGACTCCCCATGTCCGCTCATGGTTCGCGTTTTAATCAAAGGGACGGTGCGCAGGGGAGGCATCCTGTGCACCTTGGGAACCCTGATAGCCGTCCGACGACTCGGCTGCATTCACGGGTTCGCGCACGACTGCGGTCTGCGTGGCGGAAGTGTTCGCTCCGGTGTCTGCTTGCCCGGTGCTTTTGCGCAACGTCTTGACGAACGCAAGCACCTCATCGGCAGAACCCATGTTCTTCACTTCCGGGAACACGGTCACGAGTGCATCGGCATACGCCTTCACCTTCGCAGCCTGCTTTTCACGACGCAACTTCTTAGCTTGAGCCTCGAGTTCGCGTGCCTTCTTATCAATATCATCAAATCGCTTAGTAGCCATTTTCAATCACTCCTTATCGTTCATGAGCTCTTAGCTCATATCTCTTATTCGTCGTCATGAGCTCCGACGTGGTGGCGGCGAAGACCGTCACCACATCGGACGTCATGTTCCACTTATTCGTTACCATCCGGCGTCACACCGGTGCCCGATGCCGCATTCGCCGCGAGGGCAGCGGCGACGCTCGGGTCGCGGACCAGTCCGCGATAACGCGGCTTCGGGTCGACCGTCGCCAACTTCGCAGGGTCTTGGCCCTTATACGTCTTGTTCATCCAAGACTTGACGTCGTATTCGATAATCAGCATCTCAGGCTTATCCATACGATTGCCCGGCCTCATTGCGTTATCAGTCACCGACCACTCGGGAAAATCCGCGAGAACGCTCTCAACTCGACTCTTAAACGTCTTCAATCCCTCGGGACGGCTCTGCTTGTATGAGCGTTCCATCCAGCATGTATAAAGGTCATGCAAGAATCCCCAGGGGAGCAAATCCCATACGCACTCAGACAAGAACGTCTCACAGAACTCGCGAACCGGGTCATTGAACACGCGATACTGATTCAACATATCGACGCACACATCAGGAACGCTCAGCTCGTAATAGTTCGTGTCGTGCAAGAGATGGAACAGCACGTACTCGAGAACATCCTGACGATACAGATAATCGCTCTTGATGTATTTGCGCTCACAACCCTCAAATCGCTTCTCGAATGGCACGACCAGAAGACGACGGTACATGGATTCCGAACGGTCTTTCAGGCGCGGCAATTCGTTCACGCACTGCACCATGAACCCACGGAACACCATCGTACGCGGGTCTTTGAACTTGCGATTGAGCAAGAACGGGTCGCCCGTGATAATCGACTTGAGAACGGCCGCATCGTCCACATACGTGCCCGTGTCGTTCTCATCGGTGATAACGGCAGACACGCGCATGAGCGGCTCCAACATGAAATCCTTGCTGAACATCTTCAACGGAATGGACGCCCACGCTCCCGCACCGCAAAGATTGCGCATCAGAGTGCACAACGTCCCCTTGCCGTTGTTTCCGAGCGTCGAATAGAACCACACCGTCTTGTTCCAAGGAACATTCGTGCGAATCATGGCGCCCATAATCTCCCAGAGAAGATTGACCACCCCAGGTTCATCCGACAGCTCGTTCATCCACGAGACCACGTCCCAATCGGTACCGTCGTCATCGTTGCTAATCACAGGATTCGCCGCGTTTTCAACGTAGTTCACACGGCACTTGTTCGTAAACACGAACTCAGGGCTGAAATCCATCAGAACCTTGTTCTTGTAATCATAGATTCCGTTGTTCACAGCCACATAGTCGGGATTGTCCGTGCACGTGACGCGTTCGCATTCCCCGCGAAGTGCGTACATGACCTCGTAAGCGTCACGGCTCGTTATCGTGCGATGATACTGTCGCACCAATGTTTCGAACGCATCCTGCGACGTATCATACGTGCCACGCTTCGCGCCCTCGCGCTGATAGATTCCGATATCGTAATTGCCTTCATCGTCTTTGCCGGTCCAGCAAATACTCACCGCGTGATGCAGTTCCTTGATAACGCGGGCAATCTGCCAAGGCGTGAGCGTGCGCAACTTGCGGATACGCTCGCCGGCAGGTTTCTGGTCCGGATACGCTTCCTTAATCGGAGCGCCCGGCGGAGCACTCGGGTCGCGCGGGCCCAGATTGTACGATTCGATAGCGCTGTTCGTCGCCTGCAAAAGCTGCGACTCCACTTCGGCAGGGGACGGCGGCATATCCAAATCGAGACCGAGCAGATAGTTATCCGTGACGGACTTCAACAGCCCGTTATAGGTCAAATCTTCAAAATCTTCTTGAATATCAAGAGATACTGTGCTATCATTATCGTATTGATTATGGCAAGCATCGCTTGTATGAGCCGTCCCATTTGTCGCGAGTGGGGCGGTTTTCTTTTTATCCGGCATACGCTTACACCTCCTCCTCGTCGTCATCATCGTCATCGTCGAAATCCGACGACACGTTATGCGTCATCAGGTAACGCTCGAACGATTCGCGGTGAATCTTGCGACGGCGCTTTCCGCCGGCAGTCGTCGTGAAATCGCAATCCGGCTCATTCATGAGCGACATCACGCGGCCGATACCGATATCGAACAGAGTCGACGCCTCATTCGCCGTCAGGAACGGCTTGATGCGTAACACGTTCAGGTAAGACGCGTATTCGTCCATCGTCAGCTCGTTGCCTCCGATGATTTGCTTCTTGAATCCCATGTTCGGGTTTACTGTCATAAGAAATTCCTCCTTTTCATCCGTCAAAATATCCGTAAACGCAAAAAAGCGGCGAACCAGTCACAGCTGTAAAGCTGAAAACTGATTCGCCGCTCGTCACTTCTGTGCGATTCACCGTCGAAGACGGCTTAGATGCTGTTCCCATCCCGCACGGGCTTATCAGACCCGGACAGTCTCGAAGGGCGGTGCCCTCCATCGGTTTCCTCGCGAGCTTTCGCTCGGTCATCGGCAGTCATGTCGCGAAAACAAATATCTTCAATTTACCATCATTATATAATAGATATTCATGCTTTTCAATACTTATTTTCGCATCGCCGCAGGTCGGAGCCCCGTTTTGACCCTATTTCTCCTCATTTATGAGCGGAAATACACCCAAAAATATTTTCAAAACGGGTGCAAAACACACCGTGAATCGTGATGGCACATAACCGTGGCACATAATGGCACATTTTTTATGTGCCAGCGAATTTCCCTAGATTCAGGGGGGTTCAGCCCGATTGCCGTTTTTCGTGGCACAGGGCGTTTTTCTTTCTGTGCCAGTGTTTTTCCCTAGATTCAGGGTCGCGTGACGCGTTGGCACAGAAACACACGAAAATCCGAACCCTTATCCCTTATATAAAATAAATCAGCAGTACATGGAAAAGAAGGATATATATATATATAATATTTTTCCCTGCGTAACTTAAAACTTTATGTGTTTCTGTGCCAACAAGAGAAAAACCCTCATAAATCAAGGTTTTTATTTCTAATTCTGGCACATAACCGCAAAATGGTTTTGTGCCACGAAAATGTGCCATCGCCCGAAAAGCCCCTGATTTCAGGGAAAAATGCTGGCACATAATCAAAATGAGTTTTTGTGCCAAAAACATCAAATCCACCCTCACCTCAATTTGACGGGGGCCCCTTGAAGGTTTTCGAGCGGTTTCGCGAGCGACACCCGAAGGAAAACCCACCAACATCCCGCCACTTTCCATGTACCCCGGTCGATAACCCCCCGACCGCATCGAGCGATAGCGAGATGCACACTTGGCCATCCCAAATCGCCTCACAACCTCACAGAACGCGTTTTAAGGCGCGAAAAAGCCCGAAGGGTACACAAGTACCTCTTCGGGCTTAAAACCGCTTAAAACGCAAAATAAAGCGTTCTGACGCATATAGCGAAAAGGGGAGCGCCTAGGCGTTCCCCAATCTATAGATAAGCGCGAACTCATTCTTGAAGAATAAGAGTTCGACGCTTCCGTTTTTGGTGGAGGTGAAGCGGGTGAAACTTTCGATGTTGGCGCAAGAGATTCGGCAGGCAGAATCGGTGCAGTTAATCGGACGATATTTAAAAAAGGAAGAAGAAAAAGCGGAGTTGATTGCTGCCGTAAAAGGGGAAGAGGGTTGCGTGCAGATGTTTTTGCTGTGCAATTCTTTGCCGGAAAGGGAATATCCTGTTCAGACATTTCAAAATAATCGAGAGCGGCTGCTCAACACGCAAGAGCGGTCGGCTCATTTATTGGATTGGGTGAAGAATGTTCGGATTGGCAATCGCTCTGTTGCGGTTACACAACAGGAAAGAAGTCGGATTGACCGGGAAGAAAAGCTGTTGTTGTCAGAGCTGATTTATCAAGGGTGGGAGCCGCGTCTGAGCTTGGATTCAGAATGTTTGCAGATGGTGACACTGACTTTGGATATTCGATGGGAGGAGATATATCCGCTCCTTTTGCAGCTGAAAAAGGATAAAAAATTGCCGGTTGAGTTGCTGAAAAATTCGTTCCCTTTAGCAGAAAAGGTGAAAAAACAGATGACCTTAACCCTCGGAGAAGAAAAAGACAGGCATTTTACTTTGACGATTCGGGGGAAAAAGTATGATTTTTGGATTGAGCGGGTGTATCAATATGACCCATGGGAAGAAATAGAAAAGGAAGAATCCCATTTTACTAAAGAAAAATGGGATGAATTTGTGAAAAATCAGGAGAAAATCTGTCCGAAAGGACAGCGGTTGACAGTGATAGAATACGAAAATGAGCAACAGATTCAGCTGAATTTTTATGATGAAGAGTATTTAAACAAAGAATTCTCCCACCATGCGAAGATAGGAATTTAGATGGATCGGCAAACGGGAAAACACGGATTTCCTTTACGGTCGGAGATATTGCAAACTCCGTATCCTGTGCAGGAACTGAAAAAATGCAGGGTGGAAATTTTGCGGGCATATCTGCCGCAGGAGTCGGAAACGCTGATGTTTTGTTAGTTTGTTAAAAAGAAAAAAGGAAGTCGGTTTTAAACCGACTTCCTTTTTTAACATGATATTTTTATGCTTTTAAGATGCGCTTCATATCCATAAATCCAATCAGAACAGTCCAGACATAGGCGCAGGTTTTTGGAATCATCAACATTCCAATCATCGGGATTTGGTCGGCAAACAGCACAACGGGGATGTAGAATCCAAAGCTGAGTACGATGGTGAGCCACATCCAACGGAAGGAGCGGTCATTGTGTTTCTTTGCGCTTTGATAGAACAAAACGATAATGAGAAGTCCCAGGAGAGCAAACGGAATATTGCGGTAAATTCCCCAACTGAGAGGAGGCTGCGCGTCGGTCCATTTGTTTTGCGGGAAGAAGCACAGAGCGATGCGCAGAGCAGAGAGCAAGTAGACTGCGGCAGTGATGCCTTTGTTTCCTGTTACCCGATAGCGCAGTCTCCAAACATAATAGAGGAGAATATAAAAGACGGTCATGGTGACGGAGGTAATCCATTTACCGATGCCCAATGCCACAGTGAAGTGTTCTAATCCTGCGGTACACAAAGCGACAGCGCGGGGAATCAAATGAAAGGCGTCGCCTGCGCCGAGAGTAACCGCCATAATGCCAAAGAGCGTGTATTCCTTGTTTCCTTTTCCTTTTAAAATCATGTAGATGCCGATGGTGATGACCGAAATCAGATACACCACATCAAATGAAGTTTCCATAACAGCCTGCATAAAGGCACATCCTTTCTGAAAAAAATCGGTTTAAAATTTTGCTTACTTTGTACAAGCGGCTTTTTGATAATTGAAAGCGAATAAAATTCCGGCAAGGAAGAGCGAAGCGCCCAGTCCGCTGTAAAACACAGCGATAAACACTTCCGGAACCAGATGAAAGCTGCGCAGCAGCACACCGAAGGTAATCATAAAAGCCATGATACAAAAAGATTTTGTATCGAAAAATTTAAGAAAAAATTGCTTTTCTTCCCCATAGCCACAGATTCGGCGACAATGCTTTTTCACCAGTTTGCCAAACACCATCTTGTGGAACAGAAAAAAGACGAGAGCGGAAAGAAGCAGGTTTAGCAGGGAAAGATAGGGGGGATAGGTGATGATTCCGATGCGCAGGACATTGAAGCCGGCAATTCCCCATACAACGGCTGCCAAAAGCAGAAGAGATTTTTTGTTTACTTTCATAAAAAGTCACCTCACAATAACGGATTGATTTTTTGTATTTTTATAATGATTAGGGAAACGGAGTTATGAACGCAGACAGAGTCGGTGATAAAGGCACTGAGAAATCAGCTCCAGCAAATCCAAGCAGTTTTCTTTTTTTTGCAGGAGTTGACCAATCAGCAGAGAGAACACCATTTCCACAAAAGCCTGTTCTGTCAGCGTTGAGCCGAACACATCGGGGCAAACCTCGCTGTCATGACAGAGAACATCGAGCAGATTTTGACGGATATGCCCAAAGTAGCGGTTCATTACCTCGCGCCCTTTTTTCTTTTCGGAGGCGGCAAAGCTCATCGAATGAAGGGTAAAAAATTCGGGATATTCTTCACAGCCCTTTTTAATGCGGCAAAACAGCCAGTTGACACACTCGGGGAAGGAAGAAAAGGGTTGAGGAGAATCGGACATATGAAAAATATCTCGCCACACATTTTCCACAACGGCGCAGACCAAATCTCCTTTAGAAGGAAAATAATTGTACACCGACCCGATGGCAACCTGACAGGCAGAGGCGACACGGCGAATATTGAGCGCATCAAATCCCTGCTCGGAGATGATTTGACGGCTGACAGCCAAGATGAATTCTCGAGAGATAGACGAACTTTTCACAAAATTCCTCCTTTCTTTTAATGAACAATGTTCATTTTACAGGGAAAGAGCAGGTTTGTCAAGAGGAAAGAAGATAAAATTTGTATACTTTCTGTAAATCGCTGCCCCCAGCAGACAAAAGGCGGCAAAAATCGGAAATATTTTAAAATTTTTTGGGAAAAGCGACCAAAGAAAATTGAAAAAACGCTTTGACAGTGATATACTGATATGGGAAATATTTTTTCACATTAAGGGGGATTTTTTATGGATAGTTGTTTAAATCAGAGAAGAGAAAAGCTGTTTGCAGACTGCAAAGCTCCCTGCATGATGGTTATTTTTTCGGGAAAAGCCCCGATGCGCTCCGCAGACGAAAGTTATCCGTTTTCGGTAGACCGCAATTTTTATTATTTAACCGGAATCGACCGCGAAAACATGGCGTTGGTAATGACCAAAGATTATGCCGGAAATGTGTCCGAAATGCTGTATATCGAACCGTTTGATGAGGTAAAGGCAAAATGGGTCGGTCCGAGAATGAAGGCGGACGAGGCAACCGGATTGAGCGGAATCCAAACAATCTGCTATTGGGAAGATTTTGAAGATGCGGTAAATTCCTTTGTAGAAAGAAACCGTGGGGACGGAAAAATGACCTTCCTGCTGGATTTGTGGAAATATCAGCCGGACCAGGCTCCCACACCGGCGCACCTGTTTGCGCAGAAAGTGCAGAGAGAATATCCTGCGGTTGAGATAGAAGAAATCTTCGGAGAGATTGCAAAGATGAGGGGAATCAAATCCCTGTATGAAATAAACAAGATGAGGGTAGCGCAAAAGACAACCCGCTGCGCGGTTGAAGCGATGATGAAACACGCTTATCCGGGAGTGAACGAGTGTGAGCTGGAAGGCGCGTTTGACTTTGAACTGTCTAAACACGGCGTAAAGGAACACGCATTCCCAAGCATTGTAGCGGGCGGAGCAAGAGCGACCACCCTGCATTATGCAAAAAACAATCAGGTTGTCAAGGACGGCGAGATGGTTCTGATTGATTTGGGCAGCGCAAACGAACATTACTGCGCCGATATTTCCAGAACCTTCCCGGTCAACGGAAAATTCACCGAGCGTCAAAAAGAGGTTTATAATGTTGTTCTGGAAGCGCAGAAACTGGTTATCGACCATGCGCGTCCGGGTTTAACATACAGAGATCTCAACAATATGGTGATTGAATTTTATGAACAGGAGCTGCCGAGACTGGGACTTCTCAAGGACGGAAAGACAGTTCGAGATTACTACTATCACAGCGTCAGCCACAGCCTGGGACTGGATTGCCACGATGTGGATACCCCTTCGATGAAAACGCTGCGCCCGGGCATGGTAATTACCGTAGAACCGGGACTGTACATTGCAGAAGAGGGAATCGGCGTCCGCATTGAGGACGATATTTTGATTACCGAAGAAAAGGCAATCAATCTTTCTGCCGATATTTTGAAAACAGTAGAGGAAATTGAAGCGTTGATGGCAAAATAGGCGCTTAACATTTAAGGAGAAAAGATGATGGAAAAGACAGCGTGTTTAGTAGTAGATGTTCAGCGCAGGGCGACAAGCGCTTTGCCGGACGGAGGAGAAGAACTGACAGAACAGCTTGCCCATTTGTTGGGGTGGTGTCGTCGCCAGCTGGTTCCGGTGGTTTATATCCGACAGGACGGGGAAGACGGGGAGATTTCAGAGATTGACCCCAGAATTTCTCCGAAGGAATCGGAGCTTGTCATTGACAAATGTTATCCCAGCGCCTTTTTGGAAACGGAACTGGAAAACTGGTGCAGTGAAGAGGGAATCACCCAGTTGATCGTAGCGGGCATGGCGACCGAAGTTGATGTTGATGCTACGGTAAAATCAGCGTTTGAGCGCGGTTATCAGGTTTTGGTGCCGCAGGGCTGCTGCGCCACCGTTGACAATCAATTCCTCACCGCTCGGCAGACAGAGGAATTTTTTGAACAGAAAATCTGGCAAGGCAGATACGCGCAGGTTTTTTCCTTGGAAAGTTTGCTGAACCAATCGGTAAAATAAAGAATAAAAAGGCAAGAGGACATGAATATCATGTCCTCTTGCCTTTTTTACAAATATTTTTAAAGAAAGAAGTTACAGTGTTTTCTCATTTATTTTGTTCATCTTTGGGAGATTACGAACAAAACGGTTCATCTGCATCATAAAAGAAATGATCAGATAACCCAAACCGCATAGAGTAAAAGAAAACAGAACATCTGATGTTTGGGCGACAAATCCGCCTAAAAGTGAGCCGATTAAAGAGGCGACTGCCATGAAACTTAAATTGACAGTGTTTACCCTGCCAATCATATTTTCAGGAGGGAGTTGCTGAAAAAGTGTTCCGAAAATGATATTGATAATGCCAAGAGCGTTCATGGCGGCAACCATAAATAGAACACCGATTAGCGGAAGTGATTTGATAAAAACAGTCATTAAAATCCAGGATACGCCCCCGTACAAAAACAAAATAGGAATGAGTTTTCCCACAGAAAAGCGTTTTAGCAGGAAATTACTGGCAATTGATCCGCTGATGGAACCGATGGCAAAAAATGTTAATACAAAGCCGTAGCCGATTGCGGAACCGAAAATTTCCGAGGAAAATTCAGGAAGGTTTACAAGCATCATGGCATAAAGCAAATTGAGACAGACCAGGGGAATAATTAAGGATAAAACAGTTTGATTTTTGATAAAAGTCAGTCCGTTTTTCAAATCTTTTTGATAAGAAATCAGAAAATTTTGGAATTGATGTTCCTTTTTATTTGCAGTGATAGAAACAGCAGGAGAGATTTGTTGTTTATTCTGTAAATTTTGAGAAATCGTTTGTTTTCTGAGCAAAACCGCATGACGAAATGTAATAAAAGCGACAAGGAGAGCAAGCAGATTAACGGTACTGTTGATGAAAAAAACTTCCTGAAGGCTCAGGACCACCAAAAGAATACCGGATACAGCGTTAAACAACAAATCAATTCCGGTATTTGTTACCGACAGGATGGAATTAGCTGAAACCAGTTCTTCTTTTGATACAACGGATGGGATAATGACATTATGAACAGAATAGGTGATTCTTGACATCAAATTAAACAGAGGAATACTGAAAATAAAAATCCATATCGGCACGGTATCGGCAAAGGAGCAGAAAAATAACCCCGCAATAACAAAAAATGCAGTACCGCTGGCGATAACAAGAAGTTTTTCTTTATCGGAACGGTCAATGAGCGGACCGGCAAAAAAATTAAGAACATCGGATAGAGAAAACATAAATCCACCGATTGCAGTATAAAAGGAATTATTTGTTAAGTCATATAAGACCCACATTAAAACGATATAAAACAAACTGTCTGCCAGATTGATGAAGATTCTGTGGCAGATAATTCTCTGAAAAATACGATTATTTTTTAGTGTATTCATTTTGTTTCATTCTTTCTGTATAGATTACTTTTCTCAAAAAAGGCTGCGATAATGTTCAAAATTTGTCTGTCAAAAAGCAGAAAAGAGGAAAATGTACTTGTTTTACAGCATCGCGCGAAAAGTTTTGCTACATTCCGCAAAGCCCTCCCGTTCGTATAGACGGACAGCGCCGTGATTGTTACTTAAAGCGCACAGCTCTATATAATCGGCATTGTGCAGCCTTGCCCAGTGTTTGGCAGAGTCTAACAATTTACTTCCAATTCCTTTTCCCCGAGCGGACGGAGTGACCACCAAATCCAGTAAATCGGCGTAGCGGTGAGAAATAAAACAGGGGTATGGGGGAGTGTGGGTCATCATCAGCGCGGCAATTCCCAAAATTTGTTTGCCCTGCTGCGCCAACAAGATTTCATTTTCTTCCTGCACAATCAGCGAGCGGATAAATGCACTTTCCTGATTGGCGCTGCGGTTAAACTGCGGTTGAAGCTCTGCCATTCGCTCAAACAACAGGGCATAAAGAGGTTCTATCTGTTTGATGTCATCCGGCAGCGCGCTGCGAACGGTCAGTGGATTATTTTCTGTTTTTAGATTTTCAGGCAGAAGAATGTAGTCAACGGCAGTTTTCGGGATTCCGTTCTGATCTTTCCAGCAGTCCGGGCGGATTGCGGTCTGTACAAATCCAATCTTTTCGTAGACGTGCTGCGCCCGCTTATTTTCAAGCATTGTATCCAGAGTAATTTTATCAAAGCGGTACAACTCAAATAAGCTGCGGCAGAATGAAGTCAGCACCTTTGTGCCGAGTCCTTGATTCTGGAAGGAAGGATTACAGATTTTAATACCGATTTGAGCAGTGTTTTTTTCTGTTTCCCGATAACACATTTCTCCAATCGGCGTGTTTTCAACTTCGATGATGAGACGATGTGTGCTGCTTTTGGGGGATAATTCGCGTGCAACCGATTCCTCGGTAGTTCCGATTCCACGAGGAAAGCCTGCATGTTCCATGACTCTTCCGTCATTCCACCAACGGCACAGAACAGGCACATCTTGCGGCAGCGCGCTGCGGACAGTAAACTCATTTTGACTGAGAAAAAACATCGGAAAATTCTCCTTTCTAAGAAAAAAGATGAAAAAAGCCGCAGTAAATTTTACTGCGGCTTTTTTGAGCGGAATTATTCAGCGTCTTCAGCAGGAGCTTCTTCAGCAGCTTCCTCAGCGTTTTCTTCCAGCAGAGCTTTCATGGACAGGCTGACACGTTTCTTGTCGAAGTCGATGTCGGTAATCTGAACCTGAACTTCTTGACCGATGGTCAAAACATCCTGAGGTTTGTTGATTCTCTCGTTGGAAATCTGAGAAATGTGAATCAGACCGTCAACGCCCGGCAGAATCTGAGCGAATGCGCCGAAAGCAGTCATGGAAACAACTTTAGCGGTAACTACGCTGCCGATTTCGTAATCTCTCTTGAGAACTTCCCAAGGATTGTCCTCGGTTTTCTTGTAACCCAAGGAGATTTTCTTGTTTTCGGTGTCGATATCTTTTACATATACTTCCAGAACGTCGCCAACTTTAACAACTTCAGAAGGATGTTTGATTCTCAGCCAAGACAGTTCGGAGATGTGAACCATACCGTCTACGCCGCCCAGATCAACGAATGCGCCGTAGCTGGTGATGGATTTAACAACACCTTCGTAGCGTTTGCCGATTTCAACTTCGCTCCAGAATTTTTCTTCCAGAGCTTTTTTCTGCTCTTTGAGAACGTCTTTGATGGAGCCGACAGCTCTGTGACGTTTTTCGTTTACTTCGCGGATAACGAAATCAACCTTCTGTTTAAGCAGCTGCTCGAGCGGTTCGTTTTTAGCAACGCCGGACAGGGAAGCAGGGATAAATACTTTAACGCCTTCGGTAACAGCGAGGATACCGCCCTTAACAACGTCGGTAACAGTACCGGAAAGAACTTCGCCGGTGCCTGCGGCAGCCATTACTTTTTCAAAGCCTGCCTGAGCGTCCAGACGTTTTTTGGACAGCATAACAGTACCTTCTACGTCGTTTACGCGAAGAACAACCAGTTCGATTTCATCGCCTTTTTTTACGATGTCTTCCGGTTTCAGGCTTGGGTCATTGGTCAGTTCGGCAAGCGGAACATAACCTGTGTGTTTGGTACCGATATCAACAGTAATCTCGTTCGGAGCAATGCCGGTAACGGTAGCCTTCACCTTCTCTCCTGTATATGTGCTCTTGAAGGACTGATTTAACATCTCTTCAAAGGACATTTCTTCTTCTTTTAAAATCTCACTCATGGTTTTTTGTACCTCCTTAATTATACGAACCGGTGTCGAAGCACCGGCAGTAACACCAACTTGACATCCCGCCGGCATCCGGCAGACAACATCCGCTTGACCGCTCAAAAGTTCCCGTGCTGTCTCGACCCAAACAGTCCTGCAAGATCGGCTGCAAATATCCGACAATTTTCCGGTATTGGAGCTGTGCTTGCCGCCGATTACTATCATGATATCCGAAATTTCTGCCAAATGTGCAGCTTCTGTTTGCCTCATCAGTGTAGCCTTACATATTGTATCAAATATTTTGAGATTTGTATACAGTTTTTTTGCGGTTTCTACGCATTTTTGCCACTCATTTATGTTAAAAGTGGTCTGAGCGACCATTACGCTGTTCATTTTAGACAGATTTGGACGGTTTTCGGTCAGTTTCAGAAGCTCGTCGGCAGATTCAAATGTAACAAACGATACATTACAATGTCCGATGATTCCTTTGATTTCGGGGTGTTTGGGGTCTCCGGCGATTAAAACGAGCTTGTTTTCATCGGGAGATTCCCCCTGTTCCTCCACAATCTTTTGAATCCTCTGTACATTGGGGCAGGTTGTGTCGATGTAGGGAATCCGGAGAGTTTGCAGCCGGGTATAGACGCTTCGGGGAACCCCGTGAGAGCGAATGATTACAGGAACGGGAGAACGCCCCTGAGAGATTGCCTGTTCTTCCGCTTCAAGCAATTCCTCCATTGAGTTCATCGCCCATGCGCCCAAATCGTGCAGGTCTTTGACAACTTGCGGATTGTGGATAATTTCTCCAAGGGTAAACAGTTTGGGGTGCGGGGTATCGGGGAGCCGGTTGAGCTGTTCATAGACAGTATCGACAGCGCGGCGTACCCCAAAGCAGAAGCCGGCTGTCTTGGCAACGGTAATCGGCATATCGGTTTCCTTTCTGTTTGGTTATTCTTTCGGGATTGTTTTCGCAGCAAAATTACTTCCTGTTTGCAGTTACAGTGTTTGCAGTTACAGGTTCCGGGCTTTCAGTTCCTCCATGGCAGCTTTTAAATTTCTGGTGGCGTCCTTTAATTCCCTTGCGTGGGACAGGTCTCCGGCAGCAGATGAGCCGACAGAATGAAGTCCCAATTCTTCGCAGGAAATCAAGTTTCCGTAGTTGACCACAACGCGGGAACGAAACCGTTTGTCAGGGTCGCAGTATGTAATGGTGACAGGCAGCACCGACGCGCCCGTTTGCTGGGCAATCAGCGCAAGTCCGGATTTAAAGCGCAGCAGATTTCCGTCTTTGCTGCGAGTGCCTTCCGGAAACAGTCCCAAAATTTCCCCGTCGCGGATGACCTGTACCGCAGTTTCGATTGCGGTGGTGTCACCGGTACCGCGGGATACAGGAAACGCCTTGAGCCAGCGAATAACGTGTTTTAAAACAGGAATATCAAACAACTCTGCCTTTGCCATAAAATGAATATGGTGTTTTCGGATTCCCTGACAGACAATCATCGGGTCGATGGCAGAGCAGTGGTTGCTGGCGAGAATATACCCGCCCTGTTCCGGTTCGTTTTCCCGTCCGTTGATTTCCAGGCGGAACCAGAAATGCCACAGAAGGTTGACAGCTCGGATCGCAATTTCATAAAACAAACAAATCTTCCTTTCAAGAAGTTTTTAAATTGGGGTGGAAGGCGCTGCGGCATTTCCACAAGAATCGAAGCAGAACAACAGAAACTTCCTCTCTTATCTTACGGCAAGATTATTTTAATCGGTTTTGAATAAGAGATTTTTAAATGGAAACGGAAAGCTGTTTTGCTTTTTCGGAAATCATGTTTTTAATAATTTCAACCGTTTCTTCAAAACCGATTTCGGTGGTGTCCAGCAAAACGGCGTCCGGAGCCTGACACAGCGGAGCGGAGGCGCGGGTGGAATCCTGAAGGTCGCGTTGAATGACATCCTTTAAAACATCTTCATAGCAGCTGTCCAGTCCCTTTTGCCGGTATTCCAGGCAGCGGCGCTTTGCGCGGGATTCAGGCGAAGCGGTGAGAAAAATTTTTAATTCCGCGTCGGGAATTACTACCGTGCCGATATCCCTGCCGTCCATAATCAGGCTTTGCTTTTTTGCCATATCCTGCTGCAATCCCAGCAAAAAGGCGCGAACCTGTGGAATGGCAGACACATCGGAAGCAGCCATCGAGGCTTCGGGTGTGCGAATTTGCTCGGAAACATCTTCTCCGTTTAAAAAGATGCGCTGACCGTTTTGAGGTTGGTAAACCGTTTCCAGATTGATTTGAGAAAGGGCAGGTACAACCTGCTCGGGGGATTTGGGATTGAGATGATTGCGCAAAGCGTACAGACCGATGCTTCGGTACATCGCTCCGGTATCGACATAGACAATGGAAAAATCTTTTGCAATCCTTTTGGCAACGGTGCTTTTTCCTGCGCCGGAAGGACCGTCAACAGCAACACGAATCATGCGAACACTCCTCTTTGTTTTTGTTCCTTGATGAATTACCACATATTATACCACAAAATCGGAAAAGCGGACAGAGCAAACCGAAAAAATTATCGGTTGTCTTTCGGAATATAAGCATAGTTGCGGTCGATGGTGATGACGCAGAAGTAATTGCCCAGTTTTTTTGCTTTTTCGGAGATAACCTGTGTAACGCGTTCATCGTCCATCTCAAAGCCGGGCGGAACCACCACATCAAAGACAAGGTTGGTGTGGGAAGGACCGGACACCGCGCGAAAATCGTGCATACTCAAGTCGGTATCCACCGATTTGACAATCTGCGCAATCTGTTCTCGTAAAAGGTTAATCTGTTCGTTATCGGTGACAACAGGGTCCATGTGAATGACAAGATTGATTCCGAGATCTGCTCCGACTTCGCGTTCGATGTTGTCGATAATGTCATGGCTTACCAGAATATCGACGTTGGCGGGTACTTCCGCATGAACGGTAGCAAACACCTGTCCGGGACCGTAGCTGTGTACCTGAAGGTCGTGCATACCGATTACGCCCTCATATCCCATGATACTGCTTCCGAGCTTTTGAATAAATTCCGGGTCGGGCGCTTCCCCCAAAAGCGGATTGCCGGTTTCGATAACCAGTTTAATGCCGGAAAAGGTGATAAATCCCGCAACCAACAGACCGATCCAGCCGTCAATCGGAATTTGGGTAAAGTGATAAAAAACGGCGCTGATTAAAACAGCAGAGGTGGCAATCACATCGTTTAAACTGTCCGAAGCGGTTGCCTGCAACGATTCCGAGGCAATTTGTTTACCCAGTTTGCGGTTAAAAATGCCTTGCCACAATTTGACCAAAACGGAGATTATCAAAATGAGGTAGGTTAAAGCAGACAGGGAAATTGCCTGCGGGTGCAGGATTTTGTCAAAAGAGCTGCCCATCAGCTGAAGCCCTAAAAAGATGATGATAAAGGAAACAGCCATGCCGGAGATATATTCCATCCTTGCATGACCGTACGGGTGTTTGGGGTCGGCAGGTTTTCCCGAAATTTTAAAGGCAAGCATGGTGATAACCGAAGAGCCGGCATCCGAGAGGTTGTTGACAGCGTCCGCAATAATCGAGATACTGCCCGCCAACAATCCTGCAAGAATTTTGATGAGAAACAGCAGCAGGTTGGATAAAATGCCCACAGTTGCCGCAAGTACCCCGTAGCGTTCCCGAACGGAAGGATTTTTGGTATCCTGCCAGTTGGGGATAAATTTCTGAACCAAAAACTGAATCATAAAAACACACCTTTCCGCTGCAATTTTTATGCAGCTTTTTAAAGAATCTGACAGAAAATGCCCGACAGCAAGGTCGGGATAAAACGAGTATATTGTAACGCAAAAAAGAAAAGAATGCAAATTTGATTTTTTACGGCGGGAAAGATTGTACTGTCGTCCAAACTGTGGTAAACTAAAGGAACAGGAGTTCATAAAAATGAAAATAAAAACAGAGAATAACCAAAGACAGAGAAAGGCGGGGGAAATTTTGGGTACCGGAAAACGAGCGTTGGACTTGACAGTTCGTATCGGAGAGGTTTTGCTTAAAAACGGCGGAGAAATCTTTCGGGTACAGCAGACCATGCAGATGATTGCAAAGGCATACGGAATTTCGGGCTTTCATGTTTATGTTTTGGCAAACGGGATCTTTGCCTCGGCAGAAGAGGACGGACAAAATATATGCAAAGAAGTTTGCGCATCGCAGGAAAGACAGGAAACGGGAAGCCAGGTGCGGTATATTCCGCTGTCCTCGGTACATTTGGGACGGGTAGCGGCGGTTAATAACCTTTCCCGCGAGATTGTTGCAAAAAAATATACGATTGACCAAGCATGGGAAAAAATTAACGAAATCGACCGAATTCCCTTTACCAGCAATCGCTTACAGGTTTTGGTGTCGGGTTTGGGTTCTGCGGCCTTTTGTTATCTGCTGGGGGGCAGCTTAATTGACAGCGCGGCGTCCTTTCTTTCGGGAATGTTGCTGTGGTGTTTTGTTTTGTTTTTAAGCAGCCATCGGGCAAATAAGATTATGGTAAATATTCTGAGCAGCGCGCTGGTTACTTTAACGGGTATGTTTTTGTTTCACTATGTATTCGGAGAAAACATGGATAAAATTATCATCGGTTCGATTATTCCTCTGCTGCCCGGTGTACCGCTGACAAACTCCATTCGTGACTTTTTAAACGGAGATTATCTTTCCGGTACAATCCGCATGATTGATGCGGTTTTGGTTGCTTGTTGTATTGCTTTGGGTGTGGGAATGGTGCTGCGGCTGTTTCCTATTTTAACGGGATTAACGGTGTAAAGGGGGAAAACGGCGATGAACTTATTGATTCAATCGGCGGTTGCTTTTGTGGCAACGCTGGCATTTGCTGTGCTGTTTCAGGTGCCGAAAGAGCAGTACGGATATTCGGGATTCTGCGGCGCGGCAGGTTGGCTGTGCTACCTGTTGGTGATGGAGAACTACCCTTCTCCGGCAATTGCTTCGTTTGCAGCCGTTGTGGTGCTGACCCTGATGGCGCGCTTTTTTGCGGTAAGAAGAAAAACACCCGTTACCGTCTTTTTAATTTGCGGACTGTTTCCTTTGGTGCCCGGCGCAGGCATCTACTATACCGCTTATAATTTTATTATGGGGTACAACGATCTTGCGGTATCCAAAGGAATCGAAACGATTAAAATTGCCGTAGCGATTGCGCTGGCGATTGTTTTCGCCTTTTCTTTGCCGAACAGCATCATTCGGGGGCTGTCCTCTATCGGAAAAAAATCGTAGGCGATTGTTTTTGCCTTTTCTTTGCCGAACAGCGAAGGGAAAATTTCCTTTTTGCTGCTCGGCGTTTTATTTATCGGATATATTTTAAAATGTGAGAAAACTTTCGGTAAAAAACGGTTAAAACAGAAAAAGAAGGGAAACATGAGGAAGGGAGGACAAAGCGATTAGATATTCTTGACAAGGAAAACCGTGTTTTTTCTGGTAGATTGTATAAGATTTAACTTGTAAACGATTTAAAAAAGGGATAAAAGATAGAAACGAAGAAATGTTAACAGAAAAAATATTGCACTCAATGTTGCAGAATGTTAAAATAATGTAGATATTGTTGCCTGATGCGGTTGCGCGTTTTTACAAAAAGCGGGTGGAACCGTCGTTTTGTGTTGTCCGCACTTTGAAAGAAAAAAGGCTTTGGCGGGCAGAAAAACTTTAAACGAAATGGAGAACTGAATCGTGAAAGAGAAAAAAGGTTTGAGCAGATATCGAAAGCAGATTGTGTTTTTGATGGATCTGGTCCTTGCCAATCTTGTTTACTTTGTGCTGATTTACTGGGTGCCTATCCGAAACGGCACAGAGATGGGGCAGATTATTGCATGGATGCCGAACTTCGGTTTGATGCTGCTGTGCCTGTGCGGCTTTTTGTGGCTTTCCAAATCCTATGACAGCCTGTGGAGATATGCCGAAACCGATGAATATATCTCGATGATTTTTATGGGTGCAGCGGCGTACGTAGTTTACTTTTTGGTGCAGAAAATTTTGCCGATTCCCAAAATCCCGAGCGTTCTTTCCATGTGTATCTATTCGATGTCGCTGCTGTTGATGATGACGGCGCGCTTTATCTATCGAAAATACCGCATGAAGGTTACCAGCCGCGCGCAGGAACAAAAGGTGCGGTGCGCCATTATCGGTGCAGGCAGCGCAGGAGTGGGTTTGCTCAACGAAATAAAGAACAATCCCTGCAACCATTATCAGCCGGTTTGCTTTTTTGACGATGACCCGGAAAAGGTCGGAAAATATATCCACGGCATTGAGGTTAAGGGAAAAATTGACATGATGCCGCTTCTGCTGCGCAACACGATGGTAACGGAGGTTATCTTTGCCATTCCTTCGGCAAATCCGATTCGCCGCAAGGAGATTCTGGAAATGTGTTCCGGACTGCACTGCCATGTCAAAGTGCTTCCCGACACACTGGCAGCGGTACAGAGCGGTAGTTTAAGCCAAAATGTGCGCAATGTTAAGATCGAGGATTTGTTGGGCAGGGAGCGCATTGTTTTTAATAATCAGGAAGTGTTCGACTTTTTAAAGGGGAAAGTGGTTATGGTAACGGGCGGCGGCGGTTCCATCGGTTCCGAGCTGTGCCGTCAGATTGCCAAGCGCTCCCCAAAAGAACTGATTATTGTGGATATTTATGAGAATAACGCCTATGATATTCAGCAGGAACTGAAAATGGAGTACGGCGACAGCCTGAACTTAAAGGTTGAGATCGCCTCGGTACGGGACAGGGAAAAGGTGCGCGCTTTGGTAGGCGCTTACCGTCCTCAGCTGATTTTCCATGCAGCGGCTCACAAGCACGTTCCGTTGATGGAGGAATGTCCGGAAGAAGCAGTAAAAAACAATGTGTTTGGAACTTATAATGTTGTTCATGCCGCAGATGAATTCGGCGTAGATAAGTTTGTTTTGATTTCCACCGACAAGGCAGTAAATCCGACTAATGTGATGGGCGCGACAAAGCGATTCTGCGAGATGATTCTGCAAAGTATGAAGGAAGTCAGCCGCACCGAATATGTGGCGGTAAGATTCGGAAACGTATTGGGTTCTAACGGTTCTGTTATCCCTCTGTTTCGCCGTCAGATTGAGGCAGGAGGACCGGTTACCATTACCGATAAGAGAATTATTCGTTACTTTATGACGATTCCGGAAGCGGCGCAGCTGGTTTTGGAAGCGGGAGCAATGGCAGAACGCTCCGAAGTGTTTGTGTTGGATATGGGTCAGCCGGTTAAGATTTTGGATTTGGCAGAAAACCTGATTAAACTTTCCGGTTATACCCCATATGTGGATATCGACATTGTAGAAACAGGGCTGCGTCCCGGTGAAAAATTGTATGAGGAACTGTTGATGAAGAGCGACGGATTGGTAAAAACTACCAGCAGCAAAATCTTTATTGAAAGACAACAGGAAATTTCTCAACAGGAATTAAACGGTAAACTGGAAATTTTACACAACGCCTTGGAGCAGGGTGGCAGAGATGCAGTACGCCTTGCTATGAAGCAGGTTGTTCCGACCTATCGTGACCCGGAAGAGGTAAACTGTCGGGTTGCCGAAGAGCAGTAGGAAACAAAAAGGAAAAGACAGAAAAAGAGGACAGGAGAGGAGAGAAAGGTATGCACAGAAGCAAGGAAGTTACCTTTAAAGATGTGCTGATTTTATTCCTGAAAAAATTTGAGAGGATTTTTGCTTTTGCGCTCTGCTTTGCAGTAGTGTTTGCCGCTTTGGGCGCGTGGAAATCCTACCGCTCTGTCAGCGGAGAAAATCTCCGAAAAATGATGGACGATTATCAGCTGAAGATGGACGAGTACAATGACTCTACCGAAGAAATCAGAAAATCAATAGAGCAGGACAAGGCTCGTCTGGAAAATATTTCCGCTTATACGCAAAACAGTATTTACTATAACATGGACCCATATCATACAGTGACAAGCGAATTGGTATTCTATGTCGATACCGGATACCAGATTGCGCCCAGCCAGTATTATCAAAATCCGAACAAGACAGGTGAGATTGTCAGCGCATATTGCGATGCTTACCGCAGCGCCGAACTGTATGACGGAATTAAGGAATTTCTCGGCGGAGAAATTGATGTGAAATATATCGACGAACTGCTCACGATTGAGCGTGCCGGAGATGTTCAGATTAAGGATAGCGTGGGAAATGTCACAGTGAAACACAGCGACGGCAACGAAGGAGTCGTTGTTATCCGCGCCAAAGCGCAGGACGAACAGACCGCTTCTGCAATCACCGATTTTGTGTTTGGTTATCTCAAGGAAAATTTCGGAAAGACGATTGCGCAGCATCAGACAACCATTCTTTCCGATTCTGCGATGACCGTTGTGGATAATGACCTTGAGCAGATGCAAAAAGAGGTTCGGGAAGAGGTTACAGAGCTGGAAGAAACGATAAAAACAAACGAAGCACAGCTGGCAACCCTGGAGCGGGATATGCCGCAGCAACCATCTGTGTCTATGGGCAGTGTGCTGAAAAAGGCTGTTTTGTTTGCAATTTTAGGCGGAATCTTGGGCGGGGTTCTTATCTGCCTGTGGATTTTACTGGCTTACCTTGCCGATAATCGTTTGGATGACGCATATCAGGCGCAAAGATTGTATAATTTGGAGCTGTTCGGTGTTGCAAAACAGGGCAGCAAAAAGCATCGTCCTGTCTTTACAAGATTAATTAACAATATGGAACATAATCCCGAGCGTCAGGAATTTGAAAGCGTGGCTCAGGCAGCTCAATACACCGATTCCGCTTTGGCTGCATTGAGTAACGGCGATAACCGTACTGTCGCAGTAGTAAGCACCCGGGAAAATGAGGCGATAATGCAGGCATTTGCTCAGTTTGAGCAGCTTTCCGACAGCTCGCTTACTTACTGTATTTGCCCCGATATGCTTAAAAATCCGCAGTCGGTTCAGAAAGCGGCTCAAGCAGACGCAGTTATTGTATTGGAGCAGATCGGCGTTTCTCTCATTAGTGAGATAGACCGACAGATTTTGCACATAGAAAAGTCCGGAAAAGAAATTTTAGGTATGCTTTTGATTGATTCGTATGATGCGCATCATACGGTCAAAACAAAGAAAGGGATGGAACAGTAATGAAAATTCCGTTTTCTCCTCCCGATGTGGGGGAAGCAGAGATTGAGGAGGTTGCCGCTGCGCTGCGCTCCGGCTGGATTACCACAGGACCCAAAACAAAGGAACTGGAACGCCAGGTTGCAAGCTTTTGCCACACCAAAAAGGCAGTATGCTTAAACTCTGCGACAGCCGCTTTGGAACTGACGCTGCATCAGTTGGGAATCGGTCCGGGAGATGAGGTCATTACCTGCGCTTATACCTATACGGCGTCGGCAAGCGTTGTATGTCATGTGGGGGCAAAGCTCGTTTTGGTGGATTGTCAGCCGGACAGCTATCAGATGGATTATGATGCGTTGGAAAAAGCTGTCACCACCAAGACGAAAGCGATTATTCCGGTAGATATTGGCGGAGTAATCTGTGATTATGATAAAATCTTTGAGATTGTAAAGCGAAAACAGTGCCTGTTTACTCCGTCTGACAATCCGATTCAGAAGGCTTTGGGCAGGGTAGCGGTAGTTGCAGATGCAGCTCATGCATTCGGCGCAAACCAAAACGGAAAGATGTGCGGAGAAATTGCGGATTTTACCGCCTTTTCTTTCCACGCGGTAAAAAACTTTACCACAGCAGAGGGCGGAGCGGTAGTTTGGAAAGAAATCGATGAGGTGGACAGTGAAGAAATCTACCGCCAGTATATGCTGCTTTCTCTCCACGGACAGTCAAAAGATGCGCTTGCAAAAACGCAGCTGGGTGCGTGGGAATATGATATTGTTATTCCGGGTTATAAGTGTAACATGACCGATATTATGGCAGGAATCGGTTTGGCGCAGATGAAGCGCTATCCGGATCTGCTTGCTCGCCGAAAAGAGATTATCAACCGTTATGACGCAGCATTAAAGAATCTTCCGGTAACGGTATGGCAGCATTACGGAGAAGATTTTTCCTCAAGCGGACATTTGTATCTGGTGCGCTTAAACGGGAAGGACGAACAGTACCGCAACGATGTGATTGTGCGTATGGCCCAGATGGATGTTGCAACCAATGTTCACTATAAACCGTTGCCGATGCACACTGCTTACCGAAATATGGGATTTGATATTAAGGATTATCCGAACTCTTATCAGATGTATCAAAACGAAATTACGCTTCCGCTGCATACCTGTTTAAGCGACGAGCAGGTAGAGTATGTTCTGCGCTGCTTTGCGGAAGCATTGAAGGGATAGGTGAACAGGATTGCTGAAACCCTGGCAGGAGCTTCCCGATTTTTTGCGTCAGGAAAGTGTGCGCCCTTACTATGATGCTCTGTATCAAAAAAAAGGACAACTGGCAGCAAAACGGGTATTCGATTTTTTGCTCGCCTTGATTTTGCTGATTGTTCTTTCACCGATTATGCTGATTTTGGCATTGGCAATCAAACTGGATTCTAAGGGAACAGTGATGTTTCGCCAGGTGCGTGTTACCCAGTACGGAAAAGAATTTCGCATCTTTAAATTTCGCACAATGGTTTCCGATGCGCAAAAACTGGGAACACAGGTGACAGTGCAGGGAGATGCGAGAATTACACGGATGGGGCGTCTGCTGCGCCGCTGCCGTTTGGACGAGCTGCCACAGCTGCTGAATATTTTGCGCGGTGAGATGAGCTTTGTCGGAACAAGACCGGAGGTTCCGAAATATGTATCGCAGTATACCCCGCAGATGCAGGCAACTCTGCTGCTTCCGGCAGGAGTTACTTCCCGTGCTTCGATTGAATATAAGGATGAAGATCGTCTGCTGGCAGACGCCGAGAATGCGGATCAAACTTATATTGAGCAGGTGCTTCCGGGAAAGATGAAATACAATTTGCAAAGCCTGTTGGATTTTTCTTTTTGGCAGGATATTAAAACAATGTTTGATACGGTGTTTGCCGTGTTAAAATAAAGGACAAAAGAGGGACAACACAGTTATGAAGGTTTGGATTATCAACCATTATGCAATTCCCCCGTCTATGGGAGGTTTGGTGCGCCATTATTATTTTTCCAAGTTTTTAAAACAGATGGGACATGAGGTGCGCATCTTTACCGCAAGCGAGATTCATAATACCGATATCAATATGATTCGGGACGGTTCTCTTTATAAAGAAGAGATGATGGACGGGGTGGAATATACCTTTTTAAAAACAAGGGATTACAGCGGAAACGGTTTGTCCAGAATTTATAACATGTTGGAATTTCCACTCAGAATACAACAAGCTGTAAAACAATTTGTAAAACAGGGGGAGCGCCCTGATGTGATTTATACCTCTGCACCCACTATTTTTGCGGCAGCTTCTGCGCTGATTGCGGCTCGTCGCTTTAAGGTTCCGTGTGTTGTGGAGGTACGGGATATTTGGCCCGAATCCATCGTGGAATATAAGGGAATGTCCCGAAAAAATCCGATTATCATGGTTTTGTATCAGTTGGAAAAATGGCTGTATCACAATGCCGACCGTCTGATTTTTACCATGGAGGGCGGACAGGATTATATCAGGGAAAAAGGCTGGGAAAAGGCGGTTCCTCTTTCTAAAATCCGCAATTTAAACAACGGAGTGGATTTGGAGGAATTTGACCGCAACAGGCAAACTTTCTGTCTGGATGACCCAAAGCTGCTGGATGACAGCGTTTTTAAGGTAATTTATACCGGTTCGATTCGCCTGGTAAACAACTTGGGCAAAGTGGTGGAGATGGCGGAATATATGAAGCAGCATCACGAGGACCATATCCGCTTTTTGCTTTACGGAGACGGAACAGAACGCGAAGAGCTGATTGCCTTGTGCAAGGAAAAGAAGCTGGATAACATCTTTTTTCCCGGTAAGGTGGAAAAAAAATATATTCCGTTTATCTTATCAAAGTCGGATTTGAATTTAAACCATGTTAAGCAAACCGGAATTATGCGTTTTGGGTGCAGCTTAAATAAACAGTTTGACTACTTTGCCAGCGGTAAGCCGGTTTTATCCGATCTGACAGTAAGCCATGATTTGATTGAACGGTATCATGCGGGAGTAACTTTACCCACACAGGATACCGAGAGTTTATGCAAAGAAGTTTTGCGTTTTTCCAAGATGCCAAAAGAAGAATACGAACAGATTTGCCGCAACGCAAGAACGGCGGCAGAACAGTATGACTATCGGGCATTGACCGAAAAATTGCTTGAAATTTTGCAGGAAGTGACAAAATAAATTACAAATCGGATATATATTAAGATATATTACAGAATGGAAGGAATTCTATGACCAAAGTTTGCCATTTTTCCAGCGCGCATGCGCCGAACGATACCAGAATTTTTCATAAACAATGCGCTTCTTTGGCAAAAGAAGGGTATGAGGTTACTTTTGTGGTAAAAGCAAAAGACAGCCGCTCGGCAGGGGTTTCGACAGAGAAGGGAGTAAAAATCGTACAGGTTTCCATCGACGCTTCTTCCCGACTGAAACGAATGTTGTTTGGGGCAAAGGCAGTTTATCAAAAAGCGCTGGAAGAAGATGCGGATATTTATGAATTCCATGACCCGGAGCTGCTACCCTACGGATTAAAGCTTGCTAAAAAGGGAAAACAGGTTATTTTTGACAGCCATGAGGACTACCCGACCCAGATTATGGAAAAGGAATGGATTCCTTCGGTTTTTCGCAAAATCATCTCGGGTTGTTACCGCTCGTATGAAACCCATGTGGTTAAGCGTTTGGCAGCGGTGCTGTTCCCGTGTACAAAAAACGGAGTCAATATCTTTGAAGGACGGGCAAAACGGACAGTCATTCTTTCCAATGCGGTGATGTTGGAGGAAGCCGTTTCCCCACAGGAAGGCGGTATCGGGCAAACGGACGGAAAAACCGTCTGCTGTACCGGCAGTTTAACCTATCAAAGGGGAATTACCCACTTAATTCGCGCAGCGCACCTTGCGGGTGTTCGTTTGGTTTTAGCGGGGAAATATTCTTCCGAAGAATATCAAAAAGAGTTGGAATCAATGCCGGAATATGAGTGTGTGGAATATCTGGGATATTTGGGCAGAAAGGAACTGGCGCAGGTATATGCGCGCACTTCAATCGGAATGTCCACCATTTTAAATGTGGGGCAGTACGCTGATTTGGATAACTTTCCGACAAAAGTCTATGAATATATGGCGGCGGGTTTGCCGGTTATTGTTTCCGACTACCCGTTTATGCGCCGCGCGGTAGAAACGGAAGGATTCGGGATTGCGGTAGACCCGTCCGATCCGCAGGCAATCGCGCAGGCAATCAATCGTTTGCTTGCAGACCGGGATATGGCTCTTAAAATGGGAGAAGCCGGCAGAGCAGCGGTAACTCAGAAATATAACTGGGGAATTGAGGAGAAAAAACTGTTTGAGCTGTATCGAGAGCTGGAACAGGAAAAGGGTTTTGCTTAAAAGAGGTTTGTTATGCTGACATTTATTTTATCCAGAGGGGTGCCGACCGAAAAATACTCAACCAACGGTGTTTTTGAATTTGACCAGGCAAAAGCTTTGGTCAAGCAGGGATGTAAGGTGGTTTTTCTGGCATTGGATTTGCGTTCGGTGCGTCGGGTCAGACGCTGGGGGTTTGAGTCCTATGAACGGGACGGCGTTGCGGTTCGTGTTCTAAATCTTCCTGTGGGAAATGTTCCAAAAAAGATTTTTTATCCAATCGGAGAATGGGCATTAAGAAAATTGTACGGCAGAGCAAAAAAAGAATTTGGAAAACCGGACATTTTTCACGCGCATTTTACCGATTATGCTTATCTTGCGGCGCGGCTGAAACAAGAAGAAAAAATTCCGCTTGTTGTTACCGAACATTCTTCGCTGATCAATCGGGACACTCTGCCGGAAAATATCGAGAAAGCGGCAAAAACTGCCTTTCGTGAAGCGGATTGCCTGATTGCGGTCAGTCCGGCTCTGGCAAAAAAGATGGAAGAACACAGCGAAACACCGGTTATCTGGATTCCAGATATGGTGGATACCGAGTTGTTTTCTTATAATGAAGAACAGGAGAGAAAACGCATTTTGCGCAGAGAATCGGAAGCAGGAGAAGAAGGAGGAACATTTTCCTTTTTAAGCTGCGGAAATCTTCGGAAAATCAAACGAATGGATGTTTTAATCAAGGCTTTTGCAAAGGCGTTCCGAGATTGTCCGAAGGTAAACTTAACCATTTGCGGGCAGGGAGAAGAACAATCTGCTTTGGAAAAGCTGATTGCAGAGTTAAAGATGGAAAAGAGAATCCGATTGGCAGGTTTGCGTCCGAGAGAAGAGATTGCGCAGAAATTGCAGCAGGCAGATTGTTTTGTTTTGGCTTCGGTGTCCGAAACTTTCGGCGTTTCTTACCTGGAAGCGTTGTCATGCGGTGTTCCGGTGGTAGCGACCCGATGCGGAGGTCCGGAATGTTTTGTCCATGAACATAACGGAATCATGGTGGAACCCGATGATACAGACGCTTTGGCAAAGGCGATGCTGACCATGTACTGCAACAGCGGCGGCTACAACAGGGCGGCGATTGCCCGAGAAATCAAAGAATCCTATTCTTCTCAGGCGGTTGCACAAAATCTTATGAAACAGTACGAAATGCTGACCGAAAAAACCGGAAAAAAACAGCTGCTTACCGTGTAAGGGGATAGATTATTACATAACGGCTGTGCTACAATAGAAATAATAAAGAGGCAGAAAGGGGGCGGAATTTGATGGAGCAGTCAATTTATCTTAGAGAAAATCAAGGGTATTCTTTTCTTCGTGTGCCGCGGGAGTTTTGCGCAGCGTTTGTGTTGTTGTGGGGGATTAACCCGGAATCATTTTTATATAACTGGGTTTTGTATGCAGGCGTGGTTGTATTGTGGGCAGGATTTGCAATGATGAGCGAATGGAAAAAATTCTGGCAGGCGGTATTTCATCCGACCATGCTGCTCAGCTTTTGTTGGCCTGTTCTGATGGCGATATATGCTGTTGCGGGACACGCGGAATTTCCATTTCATCATCTGCTGATGCCGATTTTTTATCTGATGTTTTGGTATTATATTTCTTTGGAAAATCGGTTTGCGGCAAAACTGCTTACCTTTCTGACAGTGGCTTATTATCTTTTGATTAATATTGGCACCGTTTTTGCGCTGCGACAAAATCCGGATGTTTCCCGCTTGCTTGCAAACGGAAATCCGGAGCTTACCGCTCCTTTGGCAAGTCCGTTGACCGGCGGCTATCAGCACATCTATTCGCTGACGATGTTTACGGTAGCCTTAGTCGGAATTATCTGGTATTACCGACCGAAACTGTTTGAAACAATCGGTTGGGGAATGGCTGTTTTACTGGGGTTGTTGGTTATTGTAATGTCCAACTATTCCTTTGCCATTTTGTTTGTGTTCGCTTTTTCCCTGCTTGTTTTGTGTCGTCTGCCCAAAAGCGGAGGAGTAACGACGGCAATTCTTCTTTTTGCATTTTTAGCGGCGCTTATTGTTGTGCCAAACCTTTATCGAATCTTTTATTTTATTGCCGAAAGTACCGATAATCTCAAGCTCCAGCTTCGATTTATGGAAGTTGGAAACCTGCTCAGCGGAACAGGCATTACGCAGGGAAGTGACGCGGGAACAAGAATTACCCTCTACACCACATCCTTAAAAACATGGCTGACCGCTCCGCTTTTTGGTGTGGGGGATCTGCTTTTAAAGACGATGGAAAACCCGAGGGAATTGGTGGGCGGACATTCGATTGTGTGCGACTATTTGGCTTATTACGGGCTGATTGGCAGCGTGCTGTTCCACGGCATTTTAATCGGAAATTTTGCAAGGATTGAAAAGCTGTTGGATCGTCGGGGAAGATTTTTATATCTGGCAGTTTTTGTCCTGTACTATGCGCAGATTACCGTTAACGCAGGATACAACGAGCCTTTGATTGAAATCCTGTTTTTGGTGATTCCGAATCTTCTGGTTTTAACAGGAGAGCATATTCCGGCAAAACAAGAAAAACAACCGGTTTGTTCCAAATACATTCGCTGAGGTTTTTGACCTCGGAAAGGAGCGTCCATGAAAAAGCAGCAACTTTCTCAGCTTTGGGAAAAGCTGAAAGAGGGGTTGATTACCCTGAAAAGGCGGGGATTTTTCCACATTATCGCCGGCTCTACCTTAGCTAAAATAGCCGGATTTGTTTCGGTGTTTTTTCTGCCGCGCTTTCTTTCAAAGGCGGATTACGGTTTACTTGCTTATGTTGATAATATTCGCAACTATGTGATGTTGTTTAACGGAATCGGCATCACAAATGCGACCTTGCGTTATTGTGCGCAAGAGGGAAGCGATGAGGAAAAGAAAGGTTATTTTTTGTCCTCGTTAAAGGTTGGCATTATAGCGGATATTTGTTTGATTTTATTTACAGCAGCAGGATATTTACTGATTGATTTTCCTTTTGAGGGTTCCAGATTTCAGTTAATGCTGTCTGCGTGTCTGCCGATTTTTTACTTTTTGTTTACCGATATTCAGTTGCTGCTTCGGGCAACCTTTCAAAATCAACGATATTCGGTTTATAACTTTACCTACTCGTTTTTGCTGATGATTTTCCAGATTCTCTTTGCAGTCTTGTGGGGAGTTACCGGTGTTATGATCGGGAGATATCTGTCAATGGGACTGTGTGTATTGATGGGATATTTTTTGATTCGGGATTTACCGATGATGAAGGTAAAAGCATTGATGCCGAATTGGGAAGAAACGAAAGGATTGATTCGTTTCGGAATTGTTATGCTGGTAGCTTCGGCGACTTCAACAGTTATGAGCTACAATGAAACGCTGATTGTCGGACAGATTTTGAAAGACGAAGAGCTGCTTGCCGAATATCGGGTAGCGGCAAATATCCTTTCCATTTCCCTGTTTTTGTTAGAGGCGTTGCTGGTGTTTATTCTGCCGTATTTTATCCAACACCTCAATGATAAAAAATGGATTTGGGAAAATTATAAAAAGCTGTTTGCAATAAACGGTGTAGTAATGACTGTGTTCCACTTGGGATTGTTTATTTTCGCAAAGCTCTATCTGTTTATCTTTGCGGGACCGGAATATATGGGAGCAGTGAGCCTTGTGAGGATGTTCCTGGTGGCGTCTTGGATTCAGGCGGTGTTCCGCGGCATTTCGGGAAATATTCTGGCAGTGACGGGAGAAGAAAAATTCAACCTCAAAATCAATATTATTTTTGTAGTGGTTCATGCGGTAATTGATATTACTGCGGTAAAGCTGCTCAGTATTTACGGCGCGGCGATTGCGTTGATTGTAGTTTATTTGTTATCAGGGCTTATAATGAACATTCATTTAAGAAATATATGTAAATCACAGATTGGAGAGGAAAACTATGATGAAAAATGAGATGCTTCGCAAAATAGAAAATAAAGAAATCGTGGTCGGCGTAGTCGGCTTAGGCTATGTCGGACTTCCGCTTGCGGTAGAAAAAGCAAAAGCGGGATTTAAAACCATCGGTTTTGATGTGCAGTCCCAGAAGGTGGACATGGTAAATGCAGGTCATAACTACATTGGCGACGTAGTAGACAGCGACTTAGCAGACATTGTAAAGAGCGGTATGCTTTCTGCCACCACCGATTTCAGTTTTGTAAAGGATGTTGACTTTATCGCTATCTGTGTGCCGACACCGCTGGACGAGCATCAGCAGCCGGATATCAGCTATGTTCGCTCTTCCACCGAAGCAGTATCTAAGTATCTGAAAAAAGGAACTATGGTTGTTTTGGAATCTACCACCTATCCGGGCACAACCGAAGAGTTGATTAAACCAATCCTTGAAAACGGCTCCGGTTTAAAATGCGGAGAGGATTTCTACCTCGGTTTCTCCCCGGAACGCGTTGACCCGGGAAATCTGATTTACAAAACCAAAAACACCCCGAAGGTAGTAGGCGCAATCGGTAAGGACGCTACCGAAGTGATTGCGGCAATGTACCGCGCTGTTCTGGAAGGGGAAGTTTATGAAGTATCCTGTCCGGCAGTTGCGGAGATGGAAAAGATTTTGGAAAATACCTACCGCAATATCAACATCGGTTTGGTAAACGAGCTGACCATGCTGTGCAATGAAATGGGTATCAGTATGTGGGAAGTTGTGGATGCTGCAAAAACAAAACCATACGGGTTCCAGCCCTTCTACCCGGGTCCGGGTCTTGGCGGACACTGCATTCCGCTTGACCCATACTATCTTTCTTGGAAAGCAAGAGAGTACGGTTTCCATACCTCTATGATTGAAAGTTCGATGATGATTAACGATAAGATGCCGGAATACTGCGTTGACCGCGCAGCTAAAATCCTGAATAAAGTAAAGAAAGCGATGAACGGCTCTAAAGTTCTGGTTCTCGGCGTTGCTTATAAACAGGATATCGATGATTACCGTGAAAGCCCGGCACTGAAGGTAATTGACGTTCTGGAAAGAGAAGGCTCAGAAGTTACCTTCTTTGATCCATGGGTAAAAGAATACAAACATAACGGACAGGTTCGTCAAAGCATTCCTGCATTGACAGAACAGGTCCTTAAAGAAGCGGATTTGGTTATGATTACCACCGCGCACACCAATGTGGATTATGATATGGTTCAGAAAAATGCGGCTTTGATTTTTGATACCAAAAATGCAATGAAGAATATCGCAAATCGCGAAAACATTGAGGTTCTCTAATCAGTTTTGTTAGGACGAAAAGGCAAAGCCTTTGGGCGTTTGTTGCAACAAGAGAAATATCCCAAAATAACCGGAAGAAAAAGCGATCGGGGCAGTTTTCAGTTTCGATGCTGTGGTATGTCAGTAGCCTGAAACCTGTTTCGAGTTCGCTTAGTTCTCATTTGAGAAAGACAGAAGCAGGCTGAGCCTGCAAGGAGGAAGATCAGGATGAAATATGCTTTAATCGGCTGCGGAAGAATCGCAACCAATCATATCAAGGCAGTACTCAACAATCATCTGGAGTTTGCAGCAGTCTGCGATGTTGTGCCTGAGCAGATGGAAAATCTGCTCGCAAAGCATGAACTGAATCGGGAGGAGTCTATCCATCGTTATACCGATTATCGGGAAATGATTGAAAAGGAACAGCCGGAGCTGGTTGGAATTGCAACCGAAAGCGGAATCCATGCGCAGATTGCATTATATTGCATTGACCATGGCGTCAATGTCATTATCGAAAAACCGATGGCGATGAGTATAGAGGACGCCAATGAAATTATCCGCCGCAGCGAAGAAAAAGGCGTTAAGGTTTCTGCCTGCCATCAAAATCGCTTTAATGTTGCGGTTCAGCAGATGAGAAAAGCTCTGGAAGCAGGAAGATTCGGTAAACTTTCCCATGGTTCGATTCATGTTCGTTGGAACCGCAATCAGGATTATTATGACCAGGCAAAATGGAGAGGAACCTGGGCGCAGGACGGCGGCGCTTTAATGAATCAATGTATCCACGGAATCGACCTGCTGCGTTGGATGATGGGCGGAGAAATTGATGAAGTGTATGGTGTTACCAGACAGCAGTTCCACCATTATCTGGAGGCAGAGGATATCGGTATGGCAGTTGTAAAGTTTAAAAACGGAGCAGTTGCCACCATTGAAGGAACAACCAATGTCTATCCGAAAAATCTGGAAGAAACCCTTTACCTGTTTGGTGAAAACGGAACAGTAAAACTGGGCGGAAAATCTACAAATAATATTGACGTTTGGGATTTTGCGGACGAAACCGAAGAAGACAGCAAAAATAAAGGTTTGGAAGAAGCGACTAGCAATGTTTACGGAAACGGTCACACCAGTTTGTATGCCGATGTGATTGACGCAATTAAAAATGACCGTAAACCGTATGTGGACGCTTATGCCGGCAAAAATGCGCTGGAACTGGTTTTGGCAATTTATAAAAGCCAGAAAGAGGGCAGACCGGTTAAGCTGCCGTTGGATCACTTTGCAAGCATTGACATGAAGGGTGAATTTTAAAACAGAAAACCTGAGATAACAATCGGAAAGGGCGGTAAAAAATGCCGGAATATTTTGTACATGAAAGCAGCTATGTTGATGATAATGTAACCATCGGAAAGAACACAAAAATCTGGCATTTTTGCCACCTCCAAAGCGGCGCTGTCATTGGGGAAAACTGTTCTTTTGGGCAGAATGTAAATATTTCCTGCCATGTAAAAATCGGGAACGGTGTAAAAATTCAAAACAATGTTTCTGTTTATGAAGGGGTAGAACTGGAAGATTATGTATTCTGCGGTCCGTCAATGGTGTTCACCAATGATTTAACTCCAAGGGCAAAGTATCCAAAAGGACCTGCCGGATATAAAAAGACATTGGTGAAAACAGGAGCGAGCATTGGGGCAAATGCAACGGTTGTATGCGGACACACCATAGGCAGTTGGGCTATGATTGCATCGGGAGCGGTTGTAACAAAAGACGTTTTAAACCATGCTCTGATGGCGGGAGTGCCGGCAAAACAAATTGGTTGGGTGTGCGAATGTGGCAAGGTACTCGATCACTCGCTTTGCTGTCCAGATTGCGGCAGACATTACCGGGAAAGCGAAAACGGATTGACGGAAATAAAATAGGAGGAGCCTTACATGGAATTTCGTGATTTAAAAAGACAATATCAGGAATTAAAACCGCAGATGGATGCAGCGATGCAGGAAGTTGTGCAGAACTGTAATTTTATCAGCGGAAAACAGGTGACTCAGCTGGAAGAACAGTTGGCAGAGTATGTCGGCGTGAAGCATTGTGTGACTTGTGGAAACGGAACCGATGCTTTAACTATGGTTATGATGGCATGGGAAATCGGGGAGGGTGACGCTGTTTTTGTTCCGACCTTTACCTTCTTTGCCAGCGCGGAGGTTGTAGCTTTTGAAGGGGCGACACCGATTTTTGTTGATGTCAGAGAAGATACCTTCAATATTGACCCGGAAAAGCTGGAAGAGGAGATTGTTCGGGTGCAAAAAGAGGGAAAACTTACTCCCAAAGCAGTGATTGCCGTTGATTTGTTCGGACAACCTGCGGAATATGAGCGTTTGGAGACAATTTGTAAAAAGTATAATCTGCTGCTTTTGGAAGACGGAGCGCAAGGATTCGGAGGAAAAATCGGGGAACGCAGAGCGTGCAGCTTCGGTGACGCAGCGACCACCTCTTTCTTTCCGGCAAAACCGTTAGGCTGCTACGGAGACGGAGGCGCTGTTTTTACCAATGATGATGCCGTTGCGGAATATCTGCGCTCGATTCGCGTTCACGGAAAAGGCAGTTCCGGAAAATATGATAATGTTAGAATCGGATGGAATTCCCGTCTGGATACCCTTCAGGCAGCGGTGTTGCAGGTAAAGCTCAAAGCATTTGCGGAATATGAGCTGGATGCAGTAAACCGCGCAGCGCAAAAATATACCGAATATTTAGGCGAAGGGGTAAAAACACCGCTTGTTCCGCAGGGATTTTTGTCCAGCTGGGCGCAGTACACTTTGATTTTAGAAAGCAGAGAACAGAGGGAATATCTGCAAAAGGAATTAAAAGAGCAGGGAATACCGACTATGATTTATTATCCAAAGCCGATGCACCTGCAAACAGCATTTGCGCAGTTGGGATACGCTCCGGGAGATTTTCCGATTGCAGAATCGCTGTGCGACAGAGTGCTTTCTTTGCCGATGCACCCGTATCTGGACGAATCGGACATTAAATTTGTCTGCAACGCGGTAAAGGCTGCGCTGAATTTGTAGAATAACGGCTTGTTGTTCGGATTCGGCGGAGGTTATAAGCCTTAGGAGGAATCTATGAAAGTTAAAAAAGCGGTCATTCCGGCAGCCGGTTTGGGGACAAGGGTGCTTCCGGCGTCCAAGTCGATGCCAAAAGAGATGCTGCCGATTGTGGATAAACCGGCAATTCAATATATTGTGGAAGAAGTTGTAAAGAGCGGGATTGAGGATATTTTAATTATCACAAGCCGTGGAAAAACAACGGTTGAAGATCATTTTGACAGAAACCCCGAGTTGGAAGCAAGGTTGCTTGCAGCGAAAAAGCAAGAGGTTTATGATCAGATGGTTGCAATTTCCCATATGGCAAACATTCAGTATGTTCGTCAAAAGGAAACCAAGGGTCTGGGGCACGCGGTACTGTGCGCAAAAGCCTTTGTGGGCAACGAACCTTTTGCCGTGCTTTACGGAGACGATGTAATTCTGGGAGGAGAGCGTCCTGCCTGTCGGGAGCTGTGCGAGGTGTATGAGCAGTACGGAATCGGGGTAGCGGGAATCAAACCGGTTCCCCGTGAGGATATCAGCAAGTACTGTTCGTTGGCTTTGGAAGCAGTGGAGGGAAGAAGCGACCTGTTCCGTTTGACCGATATGATTGAAAAGCCTTCCCTGACCGAGATTTTATCCAATTATTCCATTTTGGGAAGGGTTGTGCTGCCGCCGGAAATTTTCCCGATTCTGGAAAAAACAGCGCCGGGTGCAGGCGGAGAAATTCAGCTTACCGATGCGATGAAGGTACTGGCAAAACAGTATGGCATGATGGGAATTGAATTTACAGGAACCCGTTACGATATGGGCAATAAATTCGGAATTCTTCAGGCAATCGTAGAGGTTGCTTTGCAGCATCCTCAGGTGAAAGATCAGTTCCGAGACTACATCAAAGAAGTTGCCTCCCGTTTATAACGGCGCGGCTCTTTTTGTACAGGCAGAATGGATAATTCTGCCTGTATTTTTTGTTCTAAAGAGATATTGAAAATTATCTCGAAAAAGCATATAATAAATACATAAAAAATGTGTTTCTTTTTGAGGTGTATTTATGAGGCGTGAACAAAAAGTTTTTGTTATGTTGATGGCAGCCTGTATGGCGTTTGCGGGAATTTCGTCGGTGAGTTCGGCATCGGCTTCTAAATCTGCGTTTGCTTTTGTACCGCAGTCTGCGATTTATTCCGAATGGATATAAGAAAAAACAGGAGTTTATATATGATTATCAGAAATTATCAGCCGAGTGACTGTAAGGAACTCAGCGAATTATTTTACCGTACCGTTCATACAGTCAATGCAAAGGATTACACACAGGAACAGCTTGATGTGTGGGCAACGGGAACGCTTGATTTGGAAAACTGGAATCGTTCTTTCACAGAACACGATACCGTTGTTGCACTTGAAGGAAAAATTATTGTCGGATTCGGTGACATGGATTTGACAGGTTATCTTGATCGTCTGTATGTTCATGCGGATTTTCAGGGACAAGGGGTTGCATCGGCAATCTGTGACCGTTTGGAACAGAAGGTGAGCGGAAAAATTGTGACTCACGCCTCTGTTACGGCAAGACCTTTTTTTGAAAGGCGTGGATACCGCGTAGTAAAAGAGCAGCAGGTAGAGCGTCAGGGAATTTTGCTTACCAACTTTGTTATGGAAAAAGAACAGAAAAAGATTTAAAAAATTGACACCTCTTCGATAAAAAGGAAAGGTGTCATTGTTTTTACAGTCTTTCAATTATTTTTTGTGCTGTTTGCTGTGGAGAAAGCCTGTCTGTATTGATTTTTTCGGTATTCAGTGAACGATAAAGCCCAAGACGAGCAACACTTCGTGATAAAATATCAGGTTGGCGCAGCTGCAAATCAACATCTTTTTGCAGTCTTGTTAATAAAACCGGTTCGGAAACAGTCAGCGTAAAGCAGCGAATCTCTGTATTTTGACAGGCGGGGGAAATAAGCTCAATAATTTGGTCTAAGATTTCCTGTCGATCCATTACCCAACAAAAAATAACTGTTTGATAATCCGGACAGTTTAGAAAGTTGCGTAATAGGAAACCGATATTTTGCAGAACCATCTTTTTGGGATTTTCGGTAACAATAAGCGGATTGCTGTACCAACACCAATCTCCGTCCAGAAAAACACTTTGGGGAAGAATAGATGCCAGTTCTTTACAAACCGTTGTTTTTCCGACACCCATTGTCCCGTTAATCAGAATACATTGTTTTGGCATAAAGCACCTCGTAATAAAATGATCGGATTTAAAGATTATTTCGCTTCTTTAACACGGTACTTTTTGTTTAGGAAAAGGGAGGAAAAAACAGAAATGCCGATTAGTATCGCGATAGTCAAGAAGGTTTGCGGGGTTAGAGCAGAGAGAAATCCTCCGTTCAGGCTTTGAGAGAATAAGTCGGCAAACAAAACATGAAGAATCATCATCGGCGACAGACCAAGCAGCGAGCCAATCAGGTAGCGTTTGTAATCTGCTGAACACGCGCCCAAAAACAAGCTGCATAAATCTCCGGGCAAGACGGAAACGATGCGCATCAGGTAAGAGAGCATAACTTGATTGGAAATTCCTGCTTGCTGTAATTTATGCAGCTTTGGATATTTTTCAATCAGATGTTCGATTACGCTGCTTCCAAAATGTTTACCTAACAGGTAAGGAAGAGTAACGGACACAATCAGACCGAGATAGTTTATTAAAATTGCGGGGATTGTCCCAAACCAGAAGGCAGAAACCAAGTACAACGCAGACAGTGGGAAAACAACCGACAGCGATTTTACACCAAACAGGCAGACAATTCCCAGGCAAGCCAACAGGAGATTGGGCGGAGAGTAAGAAATCAGTTCGGAAAAGGACATTTGACTGCCGATAAAAACGCACAGTAAAATTAACAGCACAGTGAGAAGCGGGGGAAGAATCCGAAAGGATTTTGGCAGTTTGGATTTTTGAGTCATCGAGGATTCTCCTTTCTTTTGGTTTCTTTGAGAATATTTTATCCCTTTCTGGAAAAAAGTCAAGCGGCAGGTTGTAACAATCGGTCAAAATATCCCTTTTCTTTTGGAAAAGAATATGTTAAAATGGAGAAAATGTTGGATTTCACAACATCAAATACAGTCAGCAAAGGAGTGCAGAAATATGGAACGAATCCAAATTGATGAATTTGTCAATTTTCAGTTTTTATCCAATCTTCAATTAAGCCCGAACGGAAAAAAAGCGGCTTTTGTTGTTTCAAAAAGCAACGAGGAAAGGGACGGATATTCGGCAGGAATTTGGGTGTTGGATTTGCAGAAGAAATCTTATCGCCGTTTGACAGCGGGGAAAGATGAACGCTCTTATCTCTGGTCAGATGACGATACCATTCTTTTTGCTTCCCGTAGAGAGAGCAAAAAGGAAGAAGTAGACCGATACAGCACCGATTATTTTGAAATTTCCCTTTGCGGCGGCGAAGCAGAAAAGAAAATGACAATTGCGGCTCCGGTGCAGCAAATCAAAAAAATATCGGATGATCTGTATCTGCTGAATGTGGAGTATGACAACAATCTTCCTGCCGATTTTTTTGAGAAAACCAGAGAAGAACGCCGGGAACTGCTGAAAAGCAGAGAGGAAGAAAAAGATTACGAGGTGTTTGATGAACTGCCGTTTTGGAGAAACGGAGAGGGCATTACCAATAAAAAGAGAAGCAGGCTCTATCTGTACCATCGAAAGGAGCAGAAATTGGAGCCTCTGACCGGTCCGATGTATCAGTTGGAAAGCTATGACCTGTCTGAGGACGGCAGTAAGCTGCTGTACAGCGGAAGCAATTTTATCGGGGTGGAAAATCTCAAACAGGAACTGACAGAGATGGATTTACAGACCGGAGAAACCAATGTTTTGGTGGCATTGGGAAGCTGGAATATTCATCGTGTCTGCTATGCGGGAGAAAAGATTTTGGCAGTAGCTACCGAAAATAAAAACTACGGAATCAACGAAAACTCCGCTCTGTATGAATATAACCGACAGAGCAAGAGTTTAGAACTGATTTCCGACCCGGATCGCTGCTATTATAACAGTGTAGGCTCCGATTGCCGCTACGGCGGAGGAAAAACCTTTGTGGCTGAACAAGACCGCGTTACCTATATCACCACCGATCGCAACAGTTCAAAGATTGTTCGAGTGGAAGAAAATGGAAGACTCAACAGCCTGACAGCGGATGAAGGTTCGGTGGACTGCATGGATTGTAAGGGCGATACTTTGGTCTATGTAGCAATGCGCGGCAACCACCTGCAGGAAATTTATACCATCGATCGCGGAGAAGAGGTGCAGTTGACCTTTATCAACCAAAAGGCGTTGGAAAACAAGGCAGTTGTAACGCCGAAACTACTTAAAATTACCGATAATGACGGGGTGGAGATTGATGGTTGGGTAATGGAACCGGCTGATTATGACCCGACGAAGAGCTATCCTGCCATTTTGGATATTCACGGCGGACCAAAAACTGTTTACGGAACTTGCTTCTTCCATGAAATGCAGTACTGGGCGTCTCAGGGATATTTTGTATTTTTCTGTAATCCGCGCGGCGGAGACGGAAGAGGAAACCGCTTTGCGGATATCCGCGGAAAATACGGTCAGGACGATTATGAGGATATCATGCAGTTTACCGACTATGTTCTGTGGAACTATCCTCAGATTGATAAGAGCAGAGTGGGTGTCACCGGCGGAAGTTATGGCGGCTTTATGACAAACTGGATTATCGGACATACCCACAGATTTGCCGCTGCTGCTTCTCAGCGTTCTATCTCCAACTGGATTTCAATGGAAGGCACATCCGATATCGGACCGTATTTCGGACTGGATCAGTCGGGAGGAAACGCATGGGAAAACTTTGAGCAGGCATGGCGGCATTCTCCGCTGAAATATGCGGATAAATGCACCACTCCGACCTTGTTTATTCATTCGGACGAGGATTACCGCTGCTGGATGGTGGAAGCATATCAGATGTATTCTGCGTTGAAAGTGCATGGAGTGGAATCCAGGATTTGCCTGTTCCACGGAGAAAACCACGAGCTTTCCCGCTCAGGTCAGCCAAAGCATCGTATTCGCAGATTAAAGGAAATCACAGAATGGTTTGACCGTTACCTCAAGGAAGAAAAGTAACAAGGAGGAAACGAGATGCAATCCATTTGCGGAACAAATTGCTGCGAGCGCTGCCGCAATAAGGAGAACTGCAAAGGTTGTTTCCAAACACAAGGACGCCCGTTTGGCGGACAGTGCGTTGCGGCAAACTGGATACAGCAATTCGGAAAACAGGGATTCGAGGATCGAAAGAAGGCATTAATTGATGAGATAAATGCCTTGGGAATCAAAGATCTGTCGATTACCGATCTTCATTTGCTCAACGGATTTTATATTAACTTAGAGTACCCTTTGCCAAACGGAAAAGCAGTAAAACTGCTTGCAGACGAAAATATTTACTGGGGAAACCAGATAGAGCGTCCGGACAGCGAAAGATGTTACGGTTTAGCGGCAGATGACCGTTTTTTGCTTATCTGTGAGTATGGCTGCGCAGGAAGCAATCCGGAAATTTTGTTGTACAAAAAAAGAAAATAGAAAGAGAAGAAAGGAGGCGAGAACGCCTCCTTTCTTTCGTTTAAAAGAACAGGTTCAGTAAAAAGCAGCAGCCAAATCCAATCAGAGAAGGCAGGAAAAAGGCAACCGCAGTCCAGCCCCAGCTTCCGGTTTCTTTTTTGACAGTAAGACAGGTGGTAGAGCAGGGCCAGTGAAATAAACAGAGCAGCATAACAGAGATTGCAGTTTGAACAGTCCAGCCGTTTGCGGTGAGCAACGCATGCATCTGTACTAAATTATCCGCCTCGGAGATAACAGAGCCTTGCAGATACCCCATCACCATCAAAGGAAATACAATCTCGTTTGCAGGAAATCCCAAAAGAAAGGCAAGAAGAATTACACCGTCAATTCCGAAAAGGGAAGCGAAAGGATTTAAAAATTCCGAACATAGGGTCAAAAGACTTTGGGAATCAACATAAGTATTTGCCAGAAACCAAATCAGCAAGCCGGCGGGAGCTGCGACCGCGACCGCTCTGCCTAAAACAAACAGTGTGCGGTCGAATAAAGAACGAACAATAACCTTTCCGATTTGTGGTTTTCGATAGGGTGGAAGCTCCAGGGCAAAGGAAGAAGGCTGACCTTTTAAAATTGTTTTAGAAAGCAGCTTGGAGCAGACAAAGGTCATGATGACCGATAAAACAATCAGCATTGTTAAGAAAAGAGCAGAAAGTAATGGGGAGAAAAATCCGCTGCCGACCACAAAAAACATGGAAATCAGGGCAATCAATGAGGGAAATCTGCCATTGCAGGGGACAAAGCTGTTGGTGAGGATAGCAATCAGTCGTTCACGCGGTGAATCAATGATGCGGCAGCCGACGACGCCCGCAGCATTACATCCAAACCCCATGCACATTGTTAAAGCCTGTTTACCGCAGGCGTGCGCTTTTTGAAAACTGTGGTCCAGGTGAAAAGCAACTCGTGGAAGGTAACCGAAATCTTCCAGTAGTGTAAACAGCGGGAAAAAAATCGCCATCGGCGGCAGCATAACCGACACAACCCAGGCAAGCACCCGGTAAACGCCGAGAACCAGTGCGCCATGCAGCCAATCTGGAGCATGAAGCACTGTGAAAAGGCGGGTAAGCCATTCCTGACCTTGAAAAAGAAGGTCGGCTAAGACAGCAGAAGGATAGTTGGCTCCGATGATGGTCAACCAGAAGATACCGAACAGCAAAAAGAGCATCACAGGAATTCCGGTTTTTGGACTTAAAAAGATGCGGTCCAGTTTTCTGTCCAAACAATAAGAGGGATTGGGGGAATAAAAGACACAGGCAGAGACGATAGATTCCGCTTTACGAACCAAGGCGTCAACGATTCGGTCACGCAAAGATTCCTTGGTGTAACCGATTTGCCGAAGTTTTTCTTTTTCTTCCCAAATTATTTTTGACAGCTTTGCATTTTCGGAAAGAGGAAATTCCGCTTGTTCTTCCAACAGAGGAAGAATCCCGCTGTCCGGGCATAAAAGGCGCAAAGCGACCCAATCGGGGGAAAGAAAATCAGGAAGAAGCGATACGAGGTTTTGAGAAATTCTTTTTTGAGAAGCGGCAATTTCTTTGGGAAGGGAGACGGGAGAAGAGGAAAGTTCCATTTCTTTCTCACAAACGCTTTTCACAGCAGCAAGGAGATTATCAAGCCCCTCTCCGGTTCTTGCATTGGTGGGGATAACAGGGATACCGAGCTTTTTTTGCAGCAGGTCAATGTCGATTTGAATCTGTTTTTTCTTGGCTTCGTCCATTAAATTCAGGCACAGGACAGTTTTGGGAGTGATTTCTAAAATTTGCAGGACGAGGTTAAGATTTCGCTCTAAACAGGTGGAATCACAAACCACAACAACGGCATCGCTTTTTCCGAAACAGATAAAATCTCTGGCAACCTCTTCTTCCGCCGAATGAGCAATCAGGGAGTAAGTTCCCGGCAAATCGACAAACAGGTATTCTTGCCGACGATATTTACAGCTTCCGTAAGCGCAGTCTACAGTTTTTCCGGGCCAGTTTCCGGTGTGCTGTCTCATACCGGTCAGAGCATTGAAAATGGTGCTTTTTCCGACATTGGGGTTTCCGGCAAGGGCGATGGTTTTTTTACTGTTGCCGGAAAGTTTTGGAGGGTTACAGGATTCCGTTTTCATCGCCCCCGTTTCTGCTTGGTTGAATTTGAATTTTTTGGGTGTCGCAGTTTCTCAAAGCGATTACACTTCCGCGAATCAGGTAAGCACAAGGGTCTGAGAAGATGCTGCGATGCAGACAGCGGATGGGAGTTCCTTCGATGATGCCGAGGTCCTGAAGGCGTCGTCGAATCTCTCCGGAAAGAGAAAGAGAGATAACTTCTCCCTGCTCACCTTCCTGTAATCGGGAAAGGGGAAGAGTAGACAATGACATATTCGCATAACTCCTTTAAAATCAATCAAATATTCGGTTACAAACAACGCTGTTTTATCCTATGCGCAGTGGAAAGGTATGGTGAATACGCAAAAGTATGGGGAATATTATCTAATTTTTCTTGAGTTTATTTGAGAAAAATAAACAAAAAGCTGTTTGATTTAGATTTTTTAAGAAATGATTTAAAAATAAATTGTAAATTTTAAAAAAATCAAGTATAATAAAGTCAAAAAAATTATCCCCAAAAAGGAGAGCGATTATGTCAAAAATTAACCTTACCCAAAGTGCTGCGGCAGATATTCAAAATATTTACCGTTTAGACGGAAGAGTTCCGATTTTAAAAGCGATTCCGTTTGGATTGCAGCATGTTTTAGCGATGTTTGTTGCAAATCTTACCCCGATTACAATGATCGGCGCGGCGGCAGGCTTGTCAGGAGGAGAGCTTGCCATACTGTTACAGAATGCGATGTTTGTTGCAGGAATTGCAACCTTGATTCAGCTGTATCCAATCTGGAAAATCGGTTCTAAGCTGCCGATTGTAATGGGAGTCAGCTTTACCTTTGTCACAATTTTGAGCTATGTTGCGGCAAGCTATGGTTATCCTGCTTTGGTGGGTGCTGTTTTGATTGGCGGAATTGTGGAGGGAACGCTGGGACTTTTGGCAAAGTATTGGAGAAAAATTATTACTCCGGTGGTTTCTGCTTCGGTTGTTACCGCAATCGGATATTCCCTGTTTTCGGTGGGAACCCGTTCCTTTGGAGGAGGATATACTCCGGAATTCGGTTCGGCAAAAAATCTGATGCTTGGAGCCATTACCTTGGCAACCTGTTTGCTGTTCCACATTTTGGCGAAAGGTTATCTTAAACAGCTTTCCGTTTTGGCAGGTTTGGCAGTCGGATACCTTGTTGCGCTGATGATGGGGATGGTGGATCTTTCCGGGATTTTTGAGGGGGGATTGGTTGCTTTGCCGCGTTTGCTGCCGTATGCCCCAGAATTTCATTTAGGAGCAATTCTTTCTGTCACTATTATCTTTATGGTGTCCGCAGCAGAAACGATTGGAGACAGTACAGCGGTGGTGTCCGGAGGATTAAACAGGGAGATTACCACAAGAGAAATCAGTGGTTCTCTTGCCTGTGACGGTTATGCCAGCGCAATTTCCTCCTTGTTTGGTTGTCCACCTGTAACATCATTCAGCCAGAATGTTGGGTTAATCAATATGACAAGAGTAGTAAACCGCTTTACCATTATGACAGGCGCTTTGTTTATGATTTTAGCGGGATTACTGCCTCCGGTCGGAAACTTTTTTGCAAGCCTGCCCGAATCGGTTTTAGGAGGCTGTACTCTGATGATGTTCGGAACGATTACTGTCAGCGGAATTCAGATGATTTCCAAAGCGGGATTTTCCCAGAGAAATGTTGTGATTGTTGCATTATCCCTTGCGGTTGGAATCGGTTTTACTTCGGCGAGCGAAACGGATATCTGGAGAATTTTCCCGCAGGTGGTTCAGGATGTTTTTTCGGCAAACTGTGTGGCGGTGGTCTTTGTAGTGTCTATTTTACTCAACCTTTTCCTGCCCAAAAATATGGAAATCGAAACAAAATAGGAACAAAATTTTTAAGATAAAATAGTAAAAAAGCAGAAAAAACCCTTGCGATCGCAAATAACTGTTTGCGACCGCAAGGGTTTTGTGTTATGCTGAATCAGAAAGTTTATGGAGAAAGGACAGAAAAGATGGAAGTAATCAAATGGCTTTCTGTTACGGAGCGTCATACCAAAATGTATCTGGACAGGCAACTGGAACCTTTGGGACTAAACAGCAGCCAGCATATGTACATTACCCGCGTTTGTGAAAATCCCGGAATGACGCAGGATCGTTTTATTACCTCGTTTTATATCAATCCCAGCAATATCACCCGTTCTCTTGCTTATTTGGAACGGGAAGGATTTATTCGCAAGGAAAACAACAAAAAGGATAAACGAACCTGCTGTCTGTACCCCACTCAGAAGGGGGAAATGGTTTACCATGAAATTGTAAAGATATGTAGACAATGGGAACAGGATATCCTTGGAATATTAACGCAGGAAGAGCAGCAGACGCTGGATACCTTGCTTCAGCGAATCGGAAAACAAAGCGTTGATTATTTGGAAGAATACGGACAGGAGGAATAAAATGAATCAGAATACAACAAAAAATCCGCTGGGATATGAACCGCTGCCAAGTTTGCTCAAAAAGTTTGCGGTTCCAAGTATTATTGCGATGCTGGTAAGCTCGTTATATAACATTGTAGACCAGCTGTTCATCGGGCAGGGTGTGGGATATTTGGGAAATGCGGCGACCAATGTGGCTTATCCTTTGACCACCATCTGCCTTGCGATTGCCCTGATGATTGGAATCGGAAGTTCCTCGGTATTTTCGTTAAAACTGGGGGCAAAAAATGAGGAAGAGGCAGCGCATACGGTCGGCAACGCCATTGTTTTAATGTTGGGATGCGGAATTGTCTATGCGGTTTTGATTCAGATTTTTTTAAAACCGCTTTTGATGATATTCGGTTCAACACCTGATGTTTTACCCTATGCCGAAAGTTATACCGGAATTACCGCATGGGGAATGCCGCTGCTGATTGCGACTAACGGCATGAGCAATCTTGCGCGCGCAGACGGAAGTCCGAAATATTCGATGATGTGTATGCTGGCAGGAGCCGCCGTCAACACTGTTTTGGACCCTGTTTTTATCTTTACTTTTGATTTGGGGGTAGCGGGGGCGGCATATGCTACGGTAATCGGGCAGTTTGTTTCCTTTGTTCTGGCAATCAACTATGCTCGACATTTAAAACACGTTCGTTTGAACCGTCGCCATTTCCGCCTAAGCCGCGCAATTTGTTTTCAGATTATGTCTTTGGGAATGAGTAGCGCATTAAATCAGCTTGCCATCACCTTTGTCCAGATTGTTTTAAACAACTCGCTGACCTATTACGGAGCGCAATCCGTTTACGGAAAGGAGATTCCGCTTGCCTGCTGCGGTATTGTGATGAAGGTCAATGCAATTCTGCTTGCAGTGATTATCGGAATTTCGCAAGGTTCTCAGCCGATTATCGGCTTTAACTACGGCGCAAAGCAGTATGACAGGGTTCGTGGAATTTATAAGCTGGCAATCCGCTGTAATCTGATTGTATCGGCAGTCGGATTTTTGATGTTTCAGTTGTTTCCGGCACAAATAGTGGGATTGTTCGGAGATAAAGGAAATGAGATGTATATGCAGTTTGCCGTTCAGTTTATGCGAATCTTTTTATTTATGGTTTTGGTAAACGGAGTTCAGCTCATTTCCTCCAACTTTTTTGCAGCAATCGGAAAGCCGGTAAAGGGGGCGGTGCTTTCTCTGACCCGCCAAGTTATCTTTTTGGTTCCGCTTTTGCTGATTTTGCCGGTTTGGTTCGGTATGAAAGGAATTATGTTTGCAGCTCCGTTGGCGGATTTTCTTGCATTTGTTACAACGATGATTTTAATCCGTTCCGAAATGAAAAAGATGAGAGAATTAGAGCGTTCAGAATAAAATCGGGTGATTTAAATTACCGAAAATTCAGAAAATTTGACAGAGAGATTTTCCGAAGGAAAGTGAATTTTAAGAAGTTCTCCGCTTTCTGTGTTAAATTCAGCAAAAAATGTTTGAGAAGGGTCGGTCAATGTTAAAATGCCGTCCTTTTCCTCTGCCGCCATCGACTGCGGTTCGCTTAGCCTTTGAAAAGCATCTATTAACATTCCTGCACCAGAGGAAGAAAACAGACCATCCGAATCGGTTTGACAGGAAATGCCGCGGTAGCTCAGGGAAATATTTTGTTCGGAAAGCAGGATTTCAAATCCTTCCAATGCCGGGGGAGAGAGAAATCGTAGAGTGCAGTCCCCGATATAACGCTGTTCAAAGGCGGCAGAGGCAGAAAAATCATTCCAAGAAATGTTGAGATTGGCTCGAAAACTGCCGGACAGGTCGGAAGAAATGCGGGTGAGCAGCTGATTTTGTTCTGTTTGGCTTTGCCCGTTTTTTGCTCGACAAAGGAAGAACAGAGAGCCGGATACAATAACTGCGGCTAAAACAACACAAAGAAAAAGAAGATATTTTCTTTTGGATAAAGAAAAACAGGACCGAATTTGCTTCATAAAAATTCCTCCCCAAAGTTTTTGGCGCGGATAGCAAACGGTCCCGTTTTTATTTTTCTGTCTTTACCGAATGTTTTCTTTCAGCAGACGCCCTAAATCAATCAGGATATCATCCGGCTGCATGAAATATTCCGACATTCTTTCTGCGCAGCGATCGGCGGCGGCTCCGTGCAGATAAACTGCGCTGACAGCCGCATCGAACGGATTCATTCCCTGAGAAATCAAAGAGGTGAGAATACCGGTGAGAATATCTCCGCTTCCGGCTTTGGCAAGACCGGGATTTCCGGTTTGATTGATAAAGGTTCTGCCATCCGGAGCGGCAATAACGGTGTGCGCTCCCTTTAACACAATCACTGCGTTCAGCTGAAGCGCAAGCTCCTGCGCACAGAGCAGCGGAGCTTTTTGAATCTCCTTGACACTGGTGCGGCAAAGATTTGCCATCTCTCCGAAATGCGGGGTGAGTACAACGGGACATTTTGCCTCCGATACAATGGATATGTCCATTGCAAGGTTGTTTATTCCGTCCGCATCAATGACCACAGGACATTTTGCAAGGTATAAAACTTCTTCCAAAATGCCGCGCTGCCGCTGACCGGTTCCCATTCCGCAGCCGATAGAAACAGCGGATACGCCGTTTAACGCTGCGGCAACATCAGCTGCCGTTTCGATAAAGCAGAAGGGGGACTGAATCAGGCTTGGAGCAACAATGGGGTAAATTGCCTGCGGCACAGCGGTGACAACATATCCGGCTCCGCTGCGCATTGCAGCAGTGGAGGAAAGGACAGCCGCTCCGGTGCAGCCGATGCCTCCGGCAATATTGAGCAGCTTGCCGGAGGAGGTTTTATGAGCGTTATCCTCTTTTTGCGGAATTTTAGCATAAACAAAGCTGTCATCTGCAACAAAATGATTTTGCTCCAAATCGGAGTAGGAAAGAGGGTCGATTCCAATTGAAGCGAGCGTTGTTTTGCCTAACTGAGGAAGATATTTCGGGAGAAGGTGGGCAGGTTTATAGCTGTCAAAGGCGATGGTAAAGTCTGCGTTGACAGCCTCCTGCGCTGCTTCTCCGGTATCGCAGTTGATTCCGCTTGGAATGTCCAGAGAGAATACCGCAGCGATTGCGGAATTTATCATAGAGGTAATCTGGCGGCGGCGAGCATCAATTTCTCCGTGAAATCCGCTGCCGAACACAGCATCAATAACAATATCCACATCAACAACAGCGCCGCCGACAAGTTCCGGTTCGTCCTCAAAGGATAAAACAGGCAGTTCCATCATGCGGGCAAGATAGAGCATCTTGGCTGCGTCTTCGGTTTTAGGTTCCCCGTCGGCGAGCACAATGGTGACATTTGCCCCATGTTCGCTTAATTTTCTGGCAACCACAAAGCCGTCGCCGCCGTTGTTCCCTTTTCCGCAGAACACAACGCAGTTCAGTCCGTTGACATCATGCAAGGTGTCTAAAATAAACTGTGCAGCCGCGCAGCCCGCGTTTTCCATTAAACGCAGGTAACTCATCTGATATTGAATAGAATTTTGTTCGATTTGTTTCATCTGTTTTGAGGTTACAATCCTCATGAAATCAGATCCTTTCTATTTAAGTCCACGCGCCTTTTTATGCAGCGGCGCGACATAATTCCTAAATTGATTATAGCAAGTTTTTTCGGAGCAAACAAGCGTTTTTTTGATTGCTTCAAACAGAAAACGGTTTACAGCGGTTTTTGAATTCATGGTCTCTCCTTTTGTATTACAGCGAAATAAGCAGATTCTTTTCTGTATTACAGATTGTACCATAAAAGCTTTGCATGACACAATGGAATTTCCGATAAAAATAGCAGTATTTTTGGAAAAAAAGGAAAATTTAAAAGGAAAGATGAGAGATTTTCTAAAATAACTCTTGCAACAAAGGGAAAGATGTGCTATCCTATGGAGGAAATCACATAGAAACGCAAGGAACAGGAAAAGTAGCGGTTTGCAAAAATTCTTTTCAGAGAGCTTCCGTCATGGGCTGAAAGCGGAGCAGAAGGGCAAACGGTGAAGTTTCACCTGGGAGCGGTTTCTCTGAAACAAAGTAGGAGAAAACGGAGATGCACCGTTATCGGCAGAATGAAGTGTCGGCAGATGCCGAAAAATGGGTGGTACCGCGGAAAACAACAGGCTTTTCGTCCCTGATTTTTATTGTCAGGAGCGAAAGGCTTTTTTGTATTTATTAGGAAAAAAGTTTTTTATCCTGTCAAATGTGCAGAAAGGAATGAAATCATGAAAGCAGAATTAGAAGCGATTGAAAAAAGGGCGTTTGAAGAACTGGAACAGGCAGCCGATTTAAAGGCTTTGGATGCAGTTCGAGTAAAGTATCTCGGTAAAAAAGGTGAGTTGACCGCAATCCTCAAACAGATGGGAAAACTTTCCGCAGAGGAAAGACCGGTTATCGGTCAGCTGGCAAACCAGATTCGCGAACAGATTGAGGAAAAACTGGAGGAAAGCAAGACCTCTTTGGAAAGCAGAATGCTTAACGAACGACTCAAAGAGGAGGCGTTAGATGTTACTTTGCCGGGCAGCAAACAGGCTTTGGGTAAAAAACATCCGATTACCACAGTATTAGATGAAATCAAGGAAATCTTTATCGGAATGGGATTTGAGGTTGCTCAGGGACCGGAGGTAGAGCTGGATTACTATAACTTTGAAGCGCTCAATATTCCGAAAGACCATCCTGCAAGGGATACACAGGATACCTTTTATATCAACGATAATGTTGTTTTAAGAACACAAACCTCTCCGGTACAGATTCGTACTATGGAAAATCAGAAACCTCCGATTCGCATTATCGCTCCGGGACGCGTTTACCGTTCCGATGCGTTGGACGCAACACATTCTCCGCTGTTCCATCAGATGGAAGGATTGGTTGTAGATAAAAACATCACCATGTCCGACCTGAAGGGAACACTGGAGGTTTTTGTAAAACGCCTGTACGGAGAAGATACAGTTGTTCGTTTCAGACCGCATCATTTTCCGTTTACCGAACCTTCCGCAGAGCTTGATATTCAGTGTTTCCACTGCCACGGCGAAGGCTGCCGCTTGTGCAAGGGCGAAGGTTGGATTGAAATCCTTGGCTGCGGTATGGTGCATCCGAAGGTATTGGAAAACTGCGGCATTGACCCGGAAGAATACAGCGGATTTGCGTTCGGTATGGGCGTAGAGCGTGTTGTTATGCGCAGATATAACATTGATGACCTGCGTATGTTCTATGAAAACGATGTTCGCTTCCTGAACCAGTTTTAGTGAAAGAAACAACTCTGGATTTATTTTGATAAAAACTTCTCACAGTGTGAATCAGACATTTGGAAAGGAATGAAAAAATATGAATCTTTCGATGAGATGGCTGAAAGATTATGTAGATATCGGAAATGTTTCGATGAGAGATTTTTCCGAAGCGATGAGTATGTCCGGCTCTAAAGTGGAGGGTTGGGAAACCGAATTTGATGAGGTAAAAAATGTGGTAGTCGGCAAAATTTTGTCGGTAGAACCTCATCCGGATTCCGATCACCTTGTAATCTGTCAATTGGATGTCGGTCAGGAAGAACCGGTTCAGATTGTAACAGGAGCTTCTAACGTTCATGTCGGAGATTTGGTTCCGGCTGCTCTGCACAAATCTCAACTGCCGAACGGAGTAAAAATTACAAAAGGCAAGCTCAGAGGCGTTATGTCCAACGGTATGATGTGCTCTATCGGAGAATTAAACTTAACAAAGGGAGATTTCCCGTATGCGGTAGAAGACGGTATCTTTTTAATTCAGGAAGACTGCAAACCCGGACAGGATATCGCTTCTGCAATCGGCTGCGATGATACCTGCGTGGAATTTGAGATTACTCCAAACCGCCCGGACTGCCTGTCCGTGATCGGTCTTGCACGAGAGGTTGCCGTTACTTTTGACAAACCGCTCAATCTGCATACACCGGTTGTAAAGGGCTGCGGCGATGATATTCACAATTATCTTTCGGTAGAGGTTCAAAATAAAGAACTGTGTCCGAGATATGTTGCTCGTGTTGTAAAAAATGTAAAGGTAGGCACTTCTCCGCGTTGGATGAGAGAACGCCTTCGCGCAAGCGGTGTTCGTCCGATTGATAATATCGTAGACATTACCAACTATGTTATGCTGGAATATGGTCAGCCGATGCACGCTTTTGACATTGAATATGTAAAAGGCAGCAAGATTATTGTCCGCAACGCGCTCAGCGGAGAAACACTTACCACGCTTGACGGTGTGGAAAGAAATCTGACCGAGGATATGCTGGTAATTGCCGATGAAGAGAAGGCCTCTGCGGTTGCCGGCGTTATGGGCGGCGAGCACAGCGGAATTACCGAAGGCACACACACCGTTGTATTTGAATCCGCTTGCTTTAAGGGCAGCTCGGTTCGTGTTACCGCAAAGAAACTGGGTATGAGAACCGAGTCTTCCGGACGCTTTGAAAAAGGTCTGGATGCGCAGAACTGCCTGCCTGCAATTCAGCGTGCCTGTGAACTGGTAGAGCTGTTGGGTGCAGGCGAGGTGGTAGACGGTGTGATTGATATTGACAATACCGGCTATCAGCCGACTGTTTTGCATCTCGATGCAGAATGGACCAACCGTTTCCTGGGAACCGATATTTCCGAAGAGCGGATGAAACAGATTCTGACAGACCTGCATTTTGGTGTAAACGGAAATGAAATTACCGTTCCTTCTTTCCGCGCAGATGTGGAGCATAAAGCGGATATTGCCGAAGAAATCGCAAGAATTTACGGCTACAACAATATTCCTACCACAACCGCTAAGGGAAGCCCACAGGGAAAATACAGCGAGTACCAAAAATTTGAACAGAAAATCAATCAAACCATGTTGGCGCAGGGACTGTACGAAATTATGACCTATTCTTTTGTCAGCCCGAAACAGTATGATAAGATTCGTCTGCCGAAAGATGACCCGAAACGCAAATCGGTTGTGATTACCAATCCTCTGGGAGAGGATACCAGTATTATGAGAACCAACGCAATTCCGTCGATGATGGACATCCTCTCCAAAAACTACAACAACCGCAACGGCGCAGTTTCTTTGTATGAGATCGGAAACGAATATCTTCCGGTTGAAGGAGAAGCGCTGCCGGACGAAATTCCAAACCTTGTGTTGGGAATGTACGGTGAAAACAAAGATTTCTTTACCTTAAAAGGCGTTGTGGAAAACCTGCTGGAACTGCTGGATATCGAAGATTACGATGTGACAGCCTGCGCAGAGGACCCGACCTTCCACCCGGGACGCTGCGCAATCCTCTCCAAAGATGGGGAAGAGTTCGGAATTATCGGAGAAGTTCATCCTTTGGTATGCAAAAATTATGAGATAAACACCCGCGTTTATGTCGGCAAGCTGGATATGTTTAAACTTTTTGCTTTGATGAACGATGAAAAGACCTATGTTCCGCTGCCAAAATTCCCGGCATCTGCCCGCGACTTGGCGTTGCTGTGCGATGACAGTCTGCCGGTGCTGACAATGGAAAAAGCGATTAAAAATGCTGCCGGTAAGATTCTGGAAAAAGTTGAGCTGTTCGATGTTTATAAGGGCAGCCAGATTCAGCAAGGTAAAAAGAGCGTTGCATTTAATATCACCATGAGAGCGGCTGACCGCACCCTTACCGATGAAGAAGTAGGAGCAGCGATGAGCAGAATCCTTAAGGCGATGGAGGAGCTTGGCGCGCAGATTCGTTCTTAGCAGGCTGTATCAGGCTTTGGTTTTGTACAAAGCATCAGTTTCGATGTACGGAACGCAATAACCAGTTCGAAATCAATGGACGAAACTTGTTCCTGAAATGAAGAAACAATACAAAACTCCGACTGATATGGTCGGAGTTTTGCTGCATAAAAGCAAAAAGGTGAGAAAATCAGAAAGGAGTTTTTTATGTTAGCTTTGGAATTTGAAACGCATCAAACCAATGAACAAGGAAAAGAAATTTTCGAGGAATATGACTGGTGGAAAGAGCTGGTAAATCAAGCGGCTCAAAAAGCCGACAGTTTTGAGATACGCGCTTGGAAGGATGAGGCAGAGGCAATCTCTGTCGGGGAATTATACGCAGAAAAACAGCAAAGCTCAACGGAGGAGATTGTATTTCGCGGAAAGCTGACACCGGAGATTTTGTCGGAGTTAACCGAACACTGTGTTGATACAGAGGGTGTTTTAAAGTATTTTACTTTCAATCTCTATCAGGGAGAAAGCTGTATTTTTTCAAGCGAACATTACGGTTATCAGGTTTATTGGAAAAATACCGGATTTGCAGAGATGGGATTCTTGATGATGCTGATTAAAAACCACCCGCTCATCAAAGGCTTTGAAAACAGATAAAAAAGCAGCAAACCGAGAATTACGCTCGGTTTGCTGCTTTTTCGGAAATAATTTTTATCATTTGAGGGGAACAAAGCTGCCCCATCCGTCCAATTCTAACGGAATGATGTCGGAACGGGTATAGCGAATGATACTGTCCAATCGTTTTTGCTCGTCTTTGGAATGAAGAACAAAGGAAATTCCTTCTTTTTTTGCTCGTCCGGTTCTGCCGATACGATGCAGATAGGAATCGTTGTCGGTGGGAATATCATAATTAAAAACAACCTGAATGTCGCTGACATCAATTCCGCGCGCAGCCACATCGGTTGCTACCAGAATATCAATTTTTCCTGATTTATACAGTTCCATCATTTTATTTCGCTCGGACTGCCGCATATCTCCGTGCAGACAAGCGGTGCTTACTCCGCATTGATACAGTTGCTCGGCAACCATACCGGTGGTGTACTTGGTATTGCAGAACACAACGGCGCGAGTTACTTCAAACTGCTTCATCAGGCGCAGAATAATTTCAATCTTTTCCCTGCCGATACATTGGATGCTGTACTGGTCGATTTTCGGTTCGTTTTCCTGTACGGGTAAGACGGTGATTTCCTCGGCGTCCCGTTGATGCAGCCAGCCGATATCCATTACCTCGCGGGAAATGGTAGCGGAAAACATGGAGAGCTGTTTCAGCGATTTAAGGTTGTCTAAAATATTGCGGACATCTTTGTAAAATCCCATATCCAACATTTTATCCGCTTCGTCCAATACCGCAGTGCTTACATGGCTGAGTGAAAGAAAGCGATGCTTCATAAAATCAAGCAATCTGCCGGGAGTTGCCACCAAAATGTGCGCCCCGTTTTTCAGCTTTTGTTTTTGCCGTTCCATCGGTTGCCCGCCGTAGATTACCTGAATTTTAATCTGCGGTAAAAATCGGGTCAGCGCGCGCAGATCATCACAGATTTGGGTGGCAAGCTCTCGGGTTGGGGCAAGGATTACCGACTGAATTTCCGGAATTTCCGGGTCAATCTGTTGTATCAGAGGAATACCGAACGCATAGGTTTTTCCTGTTCCGGTCGGAGCTTTTGCAATCACATCTTTGCCTTCTAACAGTGGCGGAATTGCTTTTTGTTGTATTTCTGTCATTTCCTGAAATCCCAGCTCTGAAATTGCCTGTAAGATTTGCGGGCGGACAGGCAGAGCGGAGAAAAGAGGCTGCATCATAAGATTCCCTCCCAAAATAGAATCGTCAACAAGTAGTTCGTTTTATAACAACAGTATACCATATTTTTAGATTGCTGAAAAGTCAGAATCAAAAAGGAGTGAGAAAAATGGAAGAAATACCGGCAAAACGAATTCTTTACCGAAAAAAGGACAATACATGGTTTGGCAGCGACTATAATTTTAACCTGTATCAGGGTTGTTTTCATGGGTGTATTTACTGCGACAGCCGAAGTCTTTGTTACGGAATTGACCGATTTGGACAGGTTCGTGTAAAACAAAATGCAATCCCAAAGCTGAGAGAGGAGCTAAAAAGCTGTAAAAAGACAGGGATAGCAGCAACAGGAGCAATGTCGGATCCATACAATCCGCTGGAACAACAATGCGCTTATACTCGTTCCGCTTTGGAATTGTTGGAACAATTCGGCTTTGGAGCGGCGATAGCCACCAAATCCGATTTCATTTTGCGTGACCGCGATCTGCTTTGCGCGATTGCAAAAAATGCGCCCTGTATTGTAAAAATAACTGTTACAACAGCAGACGATGATTTGGCTTCTTGGATAGAGCCCCACGCCCCCATGCCCTCCAAACGCTTGAAAACGATAGATTCTCTCAGTTCGGCGGGAATTTTTACAGGAATCCTGATGATGCCGGTGCTTCCTTTTTTGGAGGATTCTCCGACAGAGATTCGGCGACTGGTAAGGCAAAGCGCAGACTGCGGCGCAAAGTTTATTTATCCTTATTTTGGGGTAACGCTGCGTGACCGACAAAGAGAATATTTTTTACAAAAAGTTCGGGAACATTCCCCAACGATTTGGAAGAGATATTTGGAATTCGGAGATCAATATCAGTGCCTCAGTCCTCACGCAAAACAGTTGTGGCAGGTGTTTTGTGAGGAATGTCGGTCGAACAATATTCTTTATCGAATGAAGGATATTATTGCGGAAAGCCAAAAACCATACCGAACAGAGCAGTTAAGCCTATTTTGATAAAACGGGAATCATAAATAATGACATGGTGTTTTTCTCTTGTCCGTTTAACAGGTAGCCGGCTAAATCATATTCAAAGACAGCGCCGTTTGCTCTGATTTGGTTTTCTTTCATATATTGCAGCAAAACTTCAAAGGAAGCTCGGGTATCCCAGTGTCCGCGGTCTAAAAAGGTAAGGTAATAGCCGGAGGGCTTGTGTCGGTAATACGGGCTGTCGGAGGGCTTATCAATTTTAGTGTAAATATGGGTGACAGTTTGTTTTCCGCTGCAAAAGTCATCTTCGTTTAAAATAGCACCGGTTTGATAATCGGTAATCAGCGATTCTGTCAAACAAACAGAACTGTATTTGTGCAAAAGAGAGATAAAGGCAAGTTCCTCATCCTCTTCACTCAGTTCGCTTACTGGAATTGCAATCAGATGTTCCTCTTCCAAAAATAAAACCGAAGGTGTGTTCTGAGAGAATTTACCGTTGATTCCCTGTTCGATATTTTCCATTGAACGAAGAACAACCTGTTCCATTTGCTCCAGTTCTTGCATTTCCTGCTGTAGTTTTTTGCGCTGCCGCCTGAGCAATTCCAGTAAAGAGGACGGATTTTGGTTTTCCATATATGAGTGGATTTGAGCAAGAGGGGTTCCGGTCTTTTTTAAAATGTGGATAAGATAATAGTCATAAAATTGTTCCGCTTCATAGTATTGATATCCGTTTTCTCCCTCAGAGGAAGGGAGGAGAAGTCCGATTTCTTTATAGTGCCGCAAAGTGACCTTGCTTGTATTGCACAATTTTGCAAATTCTCCTGAGGTAAACAGTTGGGAAGATTTCATCTTTTACACTCCTTTTTTGATAAATTAGGAATTTCCTGTTGACTGTGTGGTTACCGCATAGTTTATGATAGCCTTTGTCAGGAAAAAAATCAACCCAAAGGAGAAGAAAAAGTGGAATATTCAAACAACCTAAACGCGCAAAATATCTATGAACAGCCGATTACCCTAAAAACAATTGCCAGATTTGCTCTGCCAACCGTTGCAATGACGGTGTTTATGTCATTTTATACTATGGTGGACGGCTTATTTGTATCCAATCTGATTGGAACACAGGCTTTGTCGGCAATTAACTTAACAGCTCCGCTGATTGCCTTGGTGACGGCAATTTCTACCATGCTGGCAACGGGCGGCAGCGCTGTTATTATGCGAAAGATGGGAGAACAAAAGCAAAACGAGGCAAGGCAGGATTTTACCGCGTTAATTTTTGTCAATGCAGCGGTGGGAATTTTGATGTGTCTGGTGGGTTACCTGTGTATGGACCCCATCTTTCAAAAAATGGGACTGTCGCATGAAACCTATGCCTATTGTCGGGAATATCTGAGCGGATATCTTTTGTTTACTGTTCCGATTTTGCTGATGAACAATTTTACATTATATCTGATTGCATCGGATCGTTCCCGCTTGTCCCTTGTATGCTCGGTATCGGGCGGAATTTTAAACATAGTTTTGGACTATTGGTTTATTGCCGGATTGGATTGGGGGATTCGTGGCGCGGCAATCGCAACCGGATTGGGATATTCGGTGACAGCTGTTGTGGGACTGATTGTTTTTGCAAAGAAAAATAATTTGCTGCACTTTACAAAACCGGTTTTTCGACTTCGTGTACTGTGGGAGGCGGCAGCAAACGGTTCTTCCGAGATGGCAACCTCACTGGTGACAGGGATTGTTACCATGATGTTTAACAGCACCATGCTGCGGTACGCCGGCGAGGACGGAGTAGCGGCAGTTACTATTATCATGTATGTGCTGATGTTCGTCAGCTCTCTGTATACGGGATATTCTTACGGTGTTGCTCCGATGATTAGCTATTGCTATGGGGAACAAAGATCGGATAAACTGAAAAAACTGGTAGGAATCAGTTTAAAGATAATTGCACTGATTTCTTTGTTCAGCACCCTGATTTCATTTGGGATTACCGAGAAAATGGTATCAATCTTTACTCAGCCGGATAATGCGGTTTATGCGCTTGCAGTAACGGGAAACCGTATTTGCTCGATTGCGCTGTTGTTTATCGGATTTAATATTTTTGCAAGCGGGATGTTTACCGCTTTATCAAACGGTTTTCTTTCCGCCGTTTTGGCTTTTTCCAGGTCATTTGTATTTATGGCGGCAGCTATGTTGATTTTACCGAAGATGTTCGGTATTACCGGCGTGTGGTTTGCTACCCCTGCCGCCGAACTGACAGCTCTGTGCTTGTCCGCAGCAATCTTTTTCTCAAATAAAAAACGATATTGTTATTAGATAAAATCAGAAAAAGGATAATAATACAAAAAAGGAAAAGAAAACAGCCGCTTATTATGCGGCTGTTTTCTTTTCCTTTTTAAACTCTCCTGCTTTTCATGCTCAAAAAACGACCGTTCGTGTCTCAATGTTCCAATTATTGTGTGGATTGTGCTATACTGGGTACAAATTGAAAGGGGGAAAATAACATGAATCAAAACGGTTCTTTGCCAAAACCAACCTATACTCTGTGGCAAAATATTACTTATGCTTATCGGGATTTATTTTCAGAATGTCCGAGTATGAGATTATTAGTTCCCGCGCTTATTTTTCTGTCTTTTTTGCTGCCGATGATGAACAGCATCTTTCCGGCAGTGATTGTGGCAGCAATCGAGAAGGGGGAACTTTCTGAATTTTTCATTGTTGTTTTTGGAATGGGAATTTTGTTTGCTGCCGTAAAATGGATTCAAAAAGTTGTCCGGGGAAAAAATACCAATCACCTTTGTCGGTACAGAATTGGAAAATGTATTCCCGAATACTACAAAAAAGCGATGACTACAAGCTACGAGAATGTAGAACCGCACGGAAAACAGGTTGACTTTCAAAATGCGTTCTGGGCGCTCAACGGGCAGTCATGGGGAATCGGACAGATTTTGGATAAAACACCGATTTTTCTGTTTCATTTGTTAGGCTTACTTGTTTATTCGGGGTTTTTGGGTTCATTGGACCCAAAGATTTTGTTGGTTTTATCAGCGATGACGGCAAGCAGTCTGATTTTGGAGAAAATTTCTTATCAGTACCATCAAAAAACGATGGACGAAGACCGAGAATGCAGCCTTACTTCTTATATGCTGCGAGATTATTCCACAGAAATAGGTAACGCCAAAGATATCCGTCTTTACGGAATTGAAAATTGGTTTCCGAAGCGGATGAAGAGCTTAAATGATCACAGAAAGCAGCTGAAAGCAAATGTGGTTGGCAGACAAAAGTGGATTGACCTTTCCAATCAGCTGTTTTTAGTTGTTCGGGATATTGTGACATACGGAATTTTGATTGGCAGAGTTTTAAACGGAACAATGGATATTGCGCAATTTACCTTTTTTGTCGGAATTGTGTCCGGTTTTACCGAATGGCTGACCCAGTTGGTGAGCAACTATTCTTTGCTGCGCACGGCAAGTATTCAGTACGGTTATCTGCGTGTATATGAAGAAATGGACGATCATCTTTCGGAAAAATCCGGTCAATCTCCCGATATTTCCCATGCTCCGTCCATAGAATTTCGCAACATTACCTTTACATACCCAGAAACACAAACTCCGGTGCTGAAAAACTTGAATCTCACCATTCGCCCGGGAGAAAAGGTTGCTTTAGTCGGACAAAACGGAGCGGGAAAGACCACTATTGTTAAGCTGCTGACCGGATTGTATCACCCGGACAGTGGGGAGATTCTGATTGACGGCCTCAATATCAATTCCATTCCAAAAGAAGCATATTTTCATCTGATTGGAACTGTTTTCCAGGAACCGTTTTTAATGGCGTTTGCAATAGAAGAAAATGTTGCCTGCTGCGAATCGGAGCGGGCAGACCATGAACGGGTAAAGGATTGTTTAAAACGGGCAGGATTGTGGGAAAAGGTGCAGTCTTTGCCGCTGAAAGAAAAAACCCCCTATTCCAAAGACTTATATTCCGAAGGGGAATCTTTCTCCGGCGGCGAAATACAGAAATTGATTTTAGCAAGGGCGCTGTATAAAGATGCTCCCGTTATGGTGCTTGATGAACCGACCGCTGCGCTTGACCCGTTGGCAGAAGCGGCAATGTATGAAAAATACAACGATTTAACCAAAAACAAAACCTCTGTTTTTATCTCTCACCGACTTTCCAGCACACAGTTTTGTGACAGGGTTGTTTATCTGGAAAACGGAGAAATCACCGAACAGGGGACACACAGCGAGCTGATGGCGCAGGGGAAAAACTATGCAAAAATGTTTGAATACCAAGCTTACTATTATCAAAAAGAATTGAGGGAGAAAGCAGATGAAAATCAATAAAAAAATATTAAAACCGATAAACCCTCAAATTGTTGCGGTGATTAAATTGATACATTTTTATCATCATTGGGCAATTCCGTCTGAACTTGCCAAAAGCGCATTGACCGCGATTAAGCCGTTTATCAACATCATCTGTTCATCTGTTATATTAGACCGCTTGATTGCACGCAGCTCCCCGGAGCGGATAATGCAGACGGTATACTGGATGGTGGGGTTAAACCTGATTACAGCTTTTCTGATTGGGATTTTAGATTGGCTTAGAAAAAGCTATCTCAATCTTTATTATATCTCTGACCAGTGCTTTTCGGAAAAAGCGCTTCAGCTGGATTATGAACGGATGGAACAAACCGAAATTCGGGATATGATCCGCATGCATGACCAGGTTGTAAATTTTGGCGGAGCGGAAAATTTTTTACAGATACTTGGAACAGTGGTACAAAATCTGGTTTCTTTGGTGTATGCAGTTGTTTTGATGCTTCCGTTTTTCTTTTCCGAAACGCTCACCAGTCAAGGAGCGGTTACTTTTTTCTTTACTTCTCCTTTAAGTTCTCTTGTTTTGGCAGCGGGAATTGCGATTTCTTTGTGGGTTTCTCTGCAAAACTTTAAAAAACAGGAGGATATGGTAAAGGAAAGCTGGAAGGAAGAGATGCAGTTTAACCGGCAGTTTCAGTATTTTCACAACTCCATTTCCAAGTACCAAAACGGAAAGGATATCCGCTCTTATTCTCTTGCAGAATTGTATTTAGACCGATTTCGCACCTGTATTCGGCACAGCACGGAATTTATGAAAAAACAGGTGAAAGCCGATCGGATTTACGGCGGCAGAATTGTGCTGATCAGTCAGGCGGCGATTGTTTTGTTTTATCTTGCTGTCGGCGCGAAGGCTTTGCTCGGCGTTATCAGCGTGGGAAGTATTTTAAAATATGTCAGTGCGCTTACCGGATTCCATGAAGCGTTTCTTGCCGTGATGAGCAACCTGACAGAGATGAATGTCATGGCGGAACAGCTTAAATGCGATACCGATTTTTTCAGTATTTCCAATAAAAAGTATGAGGGACAGATTCCGGTGGAAAAGAGAAACGATAACGAGTATGAAATTGAATTTCGGAATGTTTCTTTTTCCTATCCGGGCAGTCGGAAAAAGGTTTTGGACCATGTTTCTTTCCGATTTCGGGTTGGAGAGAAGTTAGCGTTAGTCGGAAAAAACGGAGCGGGAAAAACAACCTTTATTAAGTTGCTTTGCCGCTTGTATGATCCAACGGACGGAGAGATTCTGCTCAACGGGATTGATATTAAAAAGTATGATTATCAGGAGTATCAAAGTCTGTTTTCGGTTGTCTTTCAGGATTTTAAACTTTTTTCTTTTGAACTTGGGCAAAATGTAGCGGCAAACACCGATTATGAGGAGGAAGAGGTTTATCGGTGTTTGGAAAAAGCAGGAATCGGACAGAGGGTGCGGCAGATGAAACAGGGATTGAAAACCATTTTGTACCAAACCGGTGACAATGGAGTGGAAATCTCCGGCGGAGAAGCGCAGAAAATTGCGATTGCCCGTGCCTTGTATAAAGATGCCCCGATTATTATTATGGATGAACCGACCTCTGCACTTGATCCAATCAGCGAATATGAGATTTACTCGAAATTTGACCGTCTGGTTTGTGATAAAACCGCAATTTATATTTCTCACCGAATGTCAAGCTGCCGCTTCTGCGACAGAATTATCGTTTTTGACGAGGGGAATATCCGTGAAAACGGCACACATGAACGACTGCTTGCCCAAAATGGGCTGTACTCTCAGATGTGGAAGGCACAGGCAAAATACTATGAGGAAACTGCGGCTGAAACAGAAAAATAGGGCAAAATAAAAAGAAAAAAGGAAGACCTATCTTTGGAACAGTTTTAGGAGAACATATCCAAAAAGGATGCTTATAAAACTGCCGATTTTCCACCTTTTTCCTGTACTCAAAATATATTCCTTCAGCCACTTGTTCCGTAAAGAAAAGAGGGGTATAATAGAGGTACAGAAAGAAAGGACGGTGAATTCTATGGCAAGAAAGCTTCACCATAAAAAACCATTCCGTGCCAACCGCGGTTTTGACCACCTGAGTTTGGATGCGCGTGTAATGCGGGTGTTAAAACATCAGAAGGAGCAGCCGATTGGAATCCGCGCATTGGAGGTGCAGGCGAGAATTTTGCATCAGGAACGCGGCGAGTTTTATGATTTGTTAAAATCAATGGAGCAGCGCGGCGAGTTGTGGAGAAAGGGCACATCGGTTGTTCTGAGCAACGGCAAAGGCTTGATTCGGGCGGAGATTGTTTCGCTCAATGAAAAATTCGGCTTTGCCCGTCCGCAAGCACAGCAGGAAGGGGAGCAGGAGGAGGATATCTTTCTGCCGGGCAGGATGATGAACGGCGCAATGCCGGGAGACCTTGTTCTGGTGCTGCTCAAGCCGGGACAGAACCGGGGAGCAAACGAAAAGCGGGAAGGCGCGGTTGTAAAGGTGTTGCAGGAAAGCGACACTCCGCTAATTGGTGTGATTTGCCGCGAACCGTCGGGTTATTATCTTCGTCCTGACCGTATGCCTCGTATGTTGCTGGAGGTACAGAAAGGCAGCTTGCACGGAGCGAGGGACGGGGACAAGGTGCTTGCAAAGATTGTTTTCCGAGGGAGCAGTCATTTTTCTCACCGGGTTTCGGTAGAAAAGGTGTTTGGTGATTCCAATCAGGCGAAAATTTGCTGTGAAGCAGTTTTGGCAAACTACAATGCTCGCATCGAATTTGACCCTCAGGCTGCGCAGGAGGCAAAGGAAATTGCTGCGCGTGGAATTCCGATATCCGAACTCAGCGATCGAATGGATTTGACCGATATGGATATTTTCACCATCGATTCGGCAGACAGTAAGGATTTGGACGATGCCGTTTCTTTGGAACGGGACGAAGAACATTGGTTTTTGGGAGTTCACATCGCAGATGTCAGCCACTATGTCCGTCAGGGAAGTGCGCTGGATTTGGAAGCCTACCGCCGCGGAACCAGCATCTATTACGCAGACCAGGTGATTCCAATGCTGCCCAAAGAACTGTCGAACGGAATTTGTTCGTTAAATCCCGATGAGGTGCGCCTGACTTTTTCTGCATTGATTACCCTGAAGCCGAGCGCAGAAATCGAAGGATTCCGCTTTGTAAAGAGTTATATCCGTTCCCGCGTAAAGGGCGTTTACAGCGAAATTAACCGTATTTTGGACAATACGGCAGATGAAGAAATTTTAAACAAATATGCGCAGCTGATACCGCAGATTCGTCTGATGCAGCAGTTAGCGCAGATTTTGCGCAAGCGCAGATTTGACCGCGGCGCGATGAACATCAGCTCCAACGAATCCAAGTTTGTGATTGAAAACGGAAAAATTCTGGATATTGTACCTCGTCCGACGGGAGAGAGCGAGAGGATGATTGAGGAATTTATGCTCACCGCAAACCAGGCGGCGGCAACCCTTGCAATGGAACAGGAGCTGCCGTTTTTATACCGTGTGCATGAAAATCCGCCGGTTATCAAGGTAAATCTGCTGCACGGTTTGTTAAATCGTTTGGGAATTACGGCAGATAAGCTGTTAGAAAACCCGCGGCCAAAGGATTTTTCGCAGATATTGGAGAGCGTGCGGGGAACAGAGTTAGAGCCTGCCATCAACGGGCAGCTGCTACGTACCATGTCCAAGGCGGTTTACTCGGAAAGAAATATCGGGCATTTTGGTTTGGTACTGGATAACTACACTCATTTTACCTCCCCAATCCGCCGCTATCCCGACCTTGCCATTCACCGTATTTTGACAAGCTATTTTGCAAAAATGCCGCAGGAAAAGCTCAAGAAGCGCTACGGCAGCTTTGTGCAGGCAGCTGCCAAAAATTCCAGTGAGATGGAAGTAAATGCCATGAATATAGAGCGTGACTGTGACGATTGCTATAAAGCGGAATATATGTCGGGTTATCTGGGAGAATGTTTTGACGGAAGAATTACCGGCGTTGCTCCGTACGGATTTTATGTGGAACTGGAAAACAGCGTGGAGGGCATGGTATCGGTGCGCGACCTTCCGGTCGGCGACTATCAGCTGGACGAAGGAATTGAGCTGAAAGAGATGCTGACTTCCACCGTTTACCGAATCGGTCAGCCGATACGGGTTAAAACAGCTTCGGTTGATGTATCCGCAGGTCAGGTTAATTTTGTACTTGCATGATAGACGGAAAAACGCAAAAACAGACGGTTTTTTACCGTCTGTTTTTGTGTTTCTACAACTGTTTGGACATGGAGATATGCGGGCAGTACTCGTCTAAATATTCCTCGCCGGAAGGGGTGTATCCGTTTTTAAGATAGAAGCCTTTTGCGCGTACCTGTGCGCTTAAATGAGCTGTGGCAGGTCCTTTTGCAAGTTCCCGTACCTTATCTTCGCAGGCATTTAAAATCAATCTGCCGATTTTTTTGCCGCGGTATTCTTCCAGTACGCAGATTCTGCCCAGCTGCCAGATGCCGTCAGCGTCCTTATAGATGCGCGCTGCACCGATTGGTTCCTCCCCGTCATACACCGTCAGATGCCAGCTGACCTTGTCCAAATCGTCGAATTCTACCTGAAATCCCTGTTCTACAACAAATACAGTTGCACGAACAAAGAAAGCGTCCTCGCTGCCCTTTTTGCCCTGTGTCCAGTTTAATTCATACTGTGGTCGTTTTGCCAAAGCGATTCCTCCTTGTTTTGGGAATAGCTTTATTATAGCCGATTATATGCCGCAAATCAATCGAATCAGCAAAAGAAAAATACACCCCGGGATTCCAAAAACAGCGCATACCGCCATCGCAGGGAGGGTGAGGGCAAGTCCGATTACCGGAAAAAGAAATTGCAGCGCGGCAAGTCCGGCAATTCCGCTGACAGCGGTGAACAAGCAGCCTTTGAGCAGATAACGGTGGTTGAATAAAAACAAAATCTCGATAAAAATGCAGGCAACAAGCGAGAAAAACAGAACGCTTTGATCCATAGAATCTTTCCTTTCCGGTTGAATTGTGGTATAATCATATGAAAGAAAAGCAGAAAATATGAGCCGAAAAGGAGGAAAGTGAAATGAATGTTTTTTGTTTGGAACAATGTCCGAAAGGGAAAGAAACGCAGCTGCGTTTTGTTGTGATTGTCTGTGAAATGGACGGAAAATGGTTGTATTGCCGACACAAAAAGCGCGATACATGGGAAGTTCCGGGCGGTCATATTGAAGCGGGAGAAACTCCGGAGCAGGCGGCGCGCAGAGAATTGTATGAGGAAACAGGTGCGGCGGAATACCGACTGTTTGATTTGGGAGTTTATTGTGTGGAACGAGAGGGAGAGGAGAGCTTCGGCGCGCTGTTTTTTGCGCAGATCAGCCGGCTTTCCCCTCTGCCGCAGGAGTTTGAGATGAGTTGTGTCAAGCTGTTTTGTGAACCGCCGGCAGAGCAGACCTACCCACAGATTCAACCAAAGCTGGTAGAGTGGGTGAAAAAATCTCGGATTTGGCAGCAGCAAAAAACAGAAGAATAAAGCAAAGAAGGGCAGCCGTTTGTGCTGTCCTTCTTTGTTCCGTGGTTCTTAATATTGTCTTTTTCCGAGTCAGGCAAAGGTTACAGAGAATTTTGATAACGCTCATAAGCGTCACGCAGTTCAGCGGCGGTTTCCTCCGGGCAGCGCGGGTTGCAGTGCGCCCATGCGCCGGTTTCGCTGGAAGCGTTGAATTTCTGCTGATGTTCCGAACGAAGCGGCGGGAAAAATTCAACATGGAAGTGAAAATCGTTTTCAACATCCCCGCTGTTGACCGGAGCGTTGTGCATACACATCATGTAAGGAAATTCCTTATGGAACAGAGTGTCAAACATTCCTACAATTTGCTTTAAGGTGATGCCAAAGTCGTTTTTTTCCTGTTCATTCATATCGGTGATGTGGGAAATATGGCGTTTTGGGAAAACATAGATTCCGTATGGATATTCGGTAAAGAATGGGAGAAATACGGTGAAAGAATCATTTTCAAAGACAATTCTCTTGCCAAATTCCTTTTCGGCAGAAAGCATATCGCAGAATAAGCAGCGGTTGTTCTGCGCGCGGTATTCCTGAGCGGAGGCAAGTTCCAACTGCAATTTTTTTGGAATAACGGAATATCCGTAAATCTGACCGTGCGGGTGCGGCATCGAAGTGCCGACCATGCTGCCGCGGTTTTCAAAGATAAAGACATATTTAATCTGTTCGTCTTTGCGGATTTCTTCATAGCGTTCCGCCCACAAATCTACCAGCTTTCTCATATGTTGGTCGCTTAACTGTGCCAAAGTGGTTGTGTGTCCGGGAGAGTAGAGGATAACCTCGCATTTGCCGTAAGAGGGACGAACCTTGAAAAAATCATTGGCAACATCATCCGGCATCGGCGGATTTTGAGAAAGCGCAGGGAAATCGTTATCATATTTTAAAACTTCGTAATCATCGGGAACTTTGCCGGAACCGGGGCAGAACGGACACCAGTCTTTAGGCATCTGCGGGCGGTTTTGCCGGTTCGAGTTAATCATGACCCAGTCCTGGATGAGAGGGTGCCATCTTAATTCAGCCATAAGAAATCCTCCTTGTTACTGTTGATTTTCTGTCAGCTCAAAGCCGCCGCACGGACGGATGGATAAGAGGTGACAGCTGTTTTTACCGGTAATCTGCTCCATTTGAGCAACGAACTGCTCTGCTTCCTGCTGTTCGATAAAGACCTGAATGGTTCCGCCGAATCCTCCGCCGTGAATGCGGCAAACCCCGTGTCCGTTCAGTAAATGTTCGGCAGCCATCAAAGCCACGCTTGCCGGCTGAGAGAGGGGGGAGAAGGACGGATAGATGTTTTGCAGGTACATATAAGAGGAGCGTCCCGATTCTTTGCAGAGCGTTAAGAATCCGGGAATATCATTCTGTTTTAAGGTGTGGGAAACCTGCTGCGCCCGCAGATTTTCCGAGAAGAAATGGTGAGCGCGCAGGACAGCACGGTCACAGGTCTGTTCGCGGACAGCGGCAAGGCTGCGGTAAAAGTCTTCGGCAGGCACTTGGCGCAGGTAATCCTTGCCGAAAAAGGCAGCAACCGATTTCATTTCGGCAGGAACGGCAGCATATTCTTCGGTAAGGTCGGAATGATCTCCTTTTACATCAATGATATACATCTGATAGCCGAATTTGGTAAGGTCAAAGTCAGTTTTTTCCACAATCGGCTGTTCGGGATGATAAAAGTCAATCGAAACAAATCCGCCTACAGAGCAAGCCATCTGGTCCATCAGACCGCAGGGTTTTCCGAAGAATTTGTTTTCGGCTGCCTGTCCGATTTGCGCAAGCAGAACAGGGTCAACCGAGCTGTCATTATACAGGCAGGAAAAGACGGTTCCGATTAAAATTTCAAAAGCGGCAGAGGAAGAAAGTCCCGAACCTCTGAGTACCTCGGAGGATACACACAGGTCAACACCGCTGATATGAAATCCTTTTTCGGCAAAAACGGCAGCCACTCCGCGGATTAAAGCAGGGGTTGTGTTGATTTCTTCCGGATGTACACTCAGGTCATCCAGGCAGATTTCCTGAAATTCAAAGCCTTCCGACTGGATACGCACGCAGTTGCAATCATTTTTTGCAGCGGCTGCAATCATATCCAGATTGATGCTTGCAGCAACCACGCAGCCTCTTTGATGGTCGGTATGATTTCCGCTGATTTCGGTGCGTCCCGGGGCGCTGAAAAGGCGAGGAGCGGGACTGTTTGGAAATACTTGAGAAAAGATGCTGAGCAAGCGACAGTAGCGTTCCCTTTGATGGGGAATCTGTCTGTCATGGTACAGGTAGGAGAGGGCGCGATCATATGCGCCCTGAGAAATTTTATCTGCAACAGAAGAAGTGTTTTGCATGAGAACCCCTCCATAAAGATGTCTTAGTTTAGGATAGAAACAAATCTACTCTATATTAGAATATCGTATCTCTTGACTGAAATCAATATGAAGATGTGGGGAAATAAAGAGAAGTTTTTTGTTGATTTTTTATCATCACGACGATTTAAACAATGTTTTGTTTTAAAAATATACAGAATAGACAAAGACCGCTCGGATAAGCTCCGAACGGTCTTTGAAAACTAATTCATAGGGGAGGAAAACTTCATCTTTGCCTGACGGATTTTTTCTTCCGGGGCGTCCTGTGTCGGGTACCAGCCGCGCTTCTGCATCTCGGAAAAAACATCGTGCTGAATCTGATGTTCTTCCGACAGTAAATTCATAAATTCGTTCATTAAAGAAGGAGAAGCGCACTCGTTGGCGTAGTTGTTGTAGTTATCGGTCATAAATTTCTCGGAGGACAAAGCGTCGGTAAGCATTTCTCGGTCGGTTAAGGTGTGTTTATTCATCATTTTTTCCTCCTATCGTTAGGCTAACAGATTCAGCAGCTTGTTTTTGTGGATTTCATGTTTGGACGCAATCTGTTCGCAGGCGGTTTTCAGCTGCTGGTCCTGCGTCATCTCGGAATACATTTTAAATTTTTGAATCAGGATTTGTTCCTGTCCGAGCTGTTCCTCAATGGCGGTCAGTTCTTTGGTTGTCAGATTCATACAATCACCTCATACACTGATTTTGTGGTTTTGATTCCGATTACAGTATGCCCGTTTTTGGCAGTTTAAACACAGGAGTTTTTTAAACAGCAAATATTTTTTACGAATCAAAAACAACAATCGGAAAAAACAGGAAAATCGGGGGAAGATTGCCGTTTTTCCGAAAAATTACCGACGAAAAGGGTATTGCAAAAAGGGAAAAGAGCAGATATAATAAATCACAGACGTAGGAAGTGTGTGGAGAACTTCAACAGCAGACAGGATTTTTTTAATACACAATCGGACAGCAGGGGTTTTGACAGAAGAAACGGAACAATCATAGGAGGAAAAAAGATGAAAAAATTTGCTGCATATTCTGTTGTATCCGCAATGCTGTTTACAATGGGAACCAACGCTTTTGCCGATATTGTAAGCGGCGAGGTGGGAGAAGAAAAGGCGGTGTGGCCAAACGAGTTTGCGTTTGCAGACAGTGTTCAGGTAATCAGAAATGATGAAAATCTGGAATTTGACCTGAGCGAAAGCAACGAGATTGCTCTGGAACCGGGTGACGAGCTGTACTTCCCGCTTTACTATACCACCCAAGAGGGAGAAAGCATCACGGTAGGCGCTTCCAAAGAGGAGATGACAGGACACGTTCCATATACCGGAGAAGCAGACAAAAAATGGAAACTTAATCTTGTTGAAAAATCCCGTAATTTGGTAGAAAGCGCAGATTTTTACAAGGCGCAGTCTCAGGATAAAAATCTGGTAAAAGGCGCGCTTTATGTAAAGGTTCAGACTAAAAACGAATACAACAGTCTGGAAGACCTGGAATATGAGATGAGTTTGGCAGTTTCCGAACGGTACAGTCAGAACAAGACCGAAGCGGTTGAGATTGAAGGTGTTTTCTCCAATCCAAAGGCAGAAAATCCGGTAAACTTTGACTGGGAAAACAGCGTTTTCAAAAAAGAAGTATGGGAAGTAAATAAAGAAGAGGACGGTCAGGCGACCTTCAACTTTAACGATGACGCATACTTTACCGTAAAGATGTTCGGCGGCGACAAGGTGATGTTCGACTTTGACCGCAACTATAACAAAGAGATTGCAAGCCGTTACGATGAGGATTTGTATTTCTATAATTTCAGAGGAAACTTGGATTCTTTCAGCGCAACCGGTACCCTCACCATTCCGGTAGAAGAGCCAATGTACCTGTACGAGGTAGGAAGCAATAACAGCCTGAAAGCAACCTCTGCCGTTTACAACGAAGAAACCGAAGCGATGGAACTGAAAACAAAATCGTTGGGCGAGTATGTTCTCACTCCAAAGCAGCTTAATGTCAGCCAGCAGGAAACCGAAAACAACAAGCCGCAGGAAGAAGAAAAACCACAAACCGAAATTCCTTCCTACGGAGAAAACCAGGAGCAGCAGGACTATCTGAGCGGCGGTAAAGACAATCCGGATACCGGCGCAAAGGATATGGTATCTCTTGCAGTATCCGCAGCGGCAGTTTCCTTGCTGTGCGGCGCAGTACTGAGCAAAAAAATAAAATAACAGAATAATTAAAGCCCCGACCGATTCTCCACTCGGTCGGGGCTTTTTGCGATGTTTATTGCAGATAGGTAATATCGGGGGCATTTTGCGGATCTTGCTCCCAAAGCTGTGTTTGCCGGGCGGGAGAACAGGAGGAGTGTTCTTCGGTATGCGGCTCTTCTGTTCGTGAAAGACAGTCCCGATAGGCGTTTAGCACCGCAGTTTCCAACTGCTGCCTTGCCTGAGGGGTAATAGGATGGGAAATATCCCGAAAACTACCATTTTCGTCTCTGCGGCTTGGCATCGCAACAAACAGCCGTTCGCTGCCCTCAATAATTTTGATGTCATGGACGGCAAGGTCATGATCTACCGTGATAGAAACCAGAGCGCGCAGACGGTTTTCAGAATAAATTTTTCGGATGCGAATGTCGGTAATGTTCATAGGTTCGTTCCTTTCTGTCAGGTTTTGCGAAAAATCGTTTGCTGATAGTATGCGTCGCAACAGGGTACTTATACCGTTTCGAGCGCAAAAATCCGATTGACCGAAAAAAGAAACAAAAAAATCTGCGGATTTTTCGAGCAAATCCTGTTTCTTTTTTCCTTCGTTCCCGATATAATAGAAGGAGAAACGGGAAACCAAAAAAGAAACGATAAAAGCTGAAAAGCAATCAATACAGAATAAGAAGGATGATTCAGATGACGCACATCAAAAAAGATTTTTTGCAGGATAAAAAGCAGATTCATTTTATCGGAATCGGCGGTTCGGGAATGTTTCCTTTAGTACAGATTTTGCACGGTATGGGGTACCGAATTACCGGTTCGGACAACAATCCGGGCGATACCATTACCTTTGAACGGGAAAAGATGAATATTCCGGTCACAATCGGTCAAAAAGCAGAAAATATCCAAGGAGCAGATTTGATTGTACATACTGCGGCTATTATGGAGGACAACCCGGAATTGATTGCCGCAAGACACAGCGGAATCCCCACTATCGAACGGGCAGATTTGCTGGGGTTGGTAACAAGCTGGTTTGATAACTGTATCTGTGTGTGCGGCACACATGGAAAAACCACCACTTCGGCGATGCTTACCCAGATGCTGATGGAGTGCGGACTGGACCCGTCGGCTGTGGTGGGCGGAAAGTTAGAAGCAATCGGCGGCAGCGGCAGATTGGGCAGCAGCGAAACAATGGTGTGTGAAGCATGCGAATTTGAGGATCATTTTTTAAAGTGTCATCCCGATATTGCGGTAATGCTGAATGTGGACGAGGACCATCTGGAGTATTTTAAGACACTGGAACGCATTATTCAGTCCTTTCATCAGTTTGCGCAGATGGCGACCAAAGCGGTTATTTATAACGGAGATGATCCAAACTGCCGAAAAGCCGTGGAAGGGGTGAGCGGCAAAAAGATGATTTCTTTTGGAATGAATCAGACAAACGATTATTTCCCGGGAAATATCCTGCACCAAGACGGCAGACACAGCTCGTATGATCTGTATTACCGCGGAGAAAAACTGGGAAGGGTAGAGCTGAACATTCCGGGTGACCACAATATTTTAAACAGTATGTCCGCTGTGGCGGCAGCAATCGAATCCGGCTGTACCCCCGAACAGGCAATTGAATCGGCAAAGGTATTTCAAGGAGCGGGCAGACGATTTGAAATTATGGGAGAAAATAAGGGCGTTACCATAGCCGACGATTACGGACATCATCCGGCAGAGATTGAAGTAACTTTAAAGGCGGCAAAAAAGATGGGATACCGCAAGGTGTGGGCGGTGCATCAGCCGTTTACCTATTCCAGAACAGCGATGATGCTCGACGAATTTGCAAGGGTGCTTCAGTTGGCTGATCATGTGGTTTTGTCCGAAATTATGGGTTCCAGAGAAAAAAACACCTATAACATTTATGCAAAGGATTTGGCGCAGAAAATTCCGAACTGCGTTTGGTTTAAGACCTTCGAGGAGATTTCCTCCTATGTGATGCAGCGCGCCTGTCCGGGAGATTTGGTGATTACACTGGGCTGCGGTGACGTTTATAAGTGCGCAAAGATGATGCTTTCGGAAAAATAAAAAAGACAGGAATTTCTTTACAAAAACAGTGTTGCAAGGGAATGGGGATTGTGATAGAATAAACTAAGACAAACGATTTCCTTCGACCGTTGGAGGAAAGAACGATAATTAAAGAAAAGGAAGAGATTTTCATGAAAAAAGTAGTTGCAACAACAAACGCTCCGGGCGCAATTGGTCCATACTCTCAGGCAATCGTAGCAGGCGATAATATGTTCATTTCCGGTCAGCTGCCGATTAACCCGGCTACCGGTGAACTGGCAGAAGCTTGCATCAAAGCGCAGACCAAACAGTCTTTGGAGAATATCAAAGCAATTCTGGAAGCGGAAGGTCTTTCGATGAAAAATGTGGTAAAAACCACCGTTCTGATGCAGAATATCGGTGATTTCGGTGCAATGAACGAAGTTTACGCAGAATACTTTACCGAAGAATGTCCTGCTCGCGCAGCTTACGAAGTTGCAAAACTGCCAAAGGGCGCTCTGGTAGAGATTGAAGCAATCGCTTACATCAAATAAGATTTGTAAGATTCGGTTTTTTTGAAATCAAAAAAGGGGAACGCTGTCTTAAAAAACGGTGTTCCCCTTTTTGTCTAATATTTATCGGAAAAGGCGGAGGAACAATGACATATCAGCAGGCGGTATTTTATGTGGAACAGACGCAGTTTGCGCGCAGACGGTGCGGTATCGAACGATTAAAAGAAATTTTGGCTCAGATGGGGAATCCGCAGCAAAAAGGAAACTGGATTCATGTAGCGGGAACCAACGGGAAAGGTTCTTGCTGCGCAATGACAGCGTCAATTTTGTCAAAAGCAGGTTATCGGGTCGGGTTGTACACCTCGCCGCATCTGGAACGATATAACGAAAGGATAAAAATAAACGGAGAGGACATTTCCGATGAAGATTTTATCGAGCAGATAGAAGCAGTGAAGCAGGTGTGTGACAAAATGGGAGAAGCGCCGATTGTGTTTGAGGTGCTGACACTGGCTGCCCTGCGATATTTTGCCCGGAAACGGTGCGATTTTGTGGTGTTAGAGGTAGGAATCGGGGGAAGGTTGGATGCGACCAATGTAATTCCTGCGCCAAAAGCTGCCGTTATCGCTCAGTTGGGATTGGACCATACCGAAACGCTCGGAAATACGATAGAAGAAATTGCAAGAGAAAAGGGAGGAATTATTAAAGCCGGAACACCGGTGATTCTGGCAAAGCAAAGTGAAGAAGCCACGGAAGAGATTCGGAAAATTTGCAGCCAAACTCATTCGGAACTGAGGATTGCTTCGCCCGAACGCTTTATGATACGGGAAGAAAGTATCAACGGATTTTCTCTGACAGATTCCGAGTACGGGGAGCTGTTTCTTCCGTTGGCAGGCAGGCACCAGTTGTGTAATGCCGCCAATGTGTTGGAAACAATTTCCTGTTTAAAGCGGCAGGGTTATCGGATATCCAATCAGGCGGTACAGGAAGGATTGCTGCATACCAGATGGGCAGCCAGATTTGAGCGGTTGTCCGTTTCACCGGATTTTATTCTGGATGGAGGACATAACCCGCAGTGTGTGGGCGCAGCGGTAGAGTCGCTCAAACGATACTACCCCCGTCAAAAGGCAGTATTCATCGTGGGAATGATGCAGGACAAAGATACCGGACGAATGTTAGAACAGCTGCTTGAGTTAGCAAAGCAGTTTATCTGCATTGAACTGGACAGCCAACGGGCAATGACAGCCGAACAGATGACCGGATTTTTGCAAGAAAAAGGAGCGCAGGCGCAGAGCTGTAAAACAGCAGAACAGGCAGTAGCGCTTGCAATCCGCAGCGCGGGTAAAGACGGGTTGGTGTGCGCGTTGGGTTCGCTTTATCTGGCAGGGGAAATTCGAGGGATTTTTGAGAAAAACAGCGGGAAAAATTTTTCTAAAATGTAAAATATCCGACAAAGGGCATTGTAACTTTGACAAATCTCGTTTTGCATGGTATCATAATTTTTAGAACAGGAAGGATTGGGCAGAAACGCCGCTTTTCGGTGCGCAAATCTTCTGCTTGCAATCAGCCGAAAAACAGACCCGAAGGGTAAATGGGGGAAAAACAGTGAAGAAGATAATCGCTTTATTTTTAGCAATGATGTTGTCCGTTTCCATGCTCAGCGGATGCGGTTCAGAAGAAAACGAACAGGGAACGCAGCAGCAGACACAGCAGAATACAGAAGCCTCGACCGAGGGCAATCTGGTAAGCACAGACTGCAAAGGACAGGTGCTGACATGGAATCTGGGAATCGACAGCAGCACTTTAGACCCGGCACACACCGTTTCTGCCGACAGCAAGAGTGTTGTCAACAACACCTTTGAAGGTTTGATGCGGACAAACGGAGACGAGGTTCAGCCGGCAATGGCGGCTGATATGCCACAGGAAACGGTAAATGAGGATGGAACCGTTACTTTAACCTATACCCTGCGGGAGTCCTCTTGGTCGGACGGACAGCCGGTAAAGGCGCAGGACTTTGAATTTGCATGGAAACGCTGCGCAGACCCGCAGACAAAGGCGGAAAACGCTTATCAGCTGTCTGCTTTGCTTAACTATGACCAGATTGCGCAGGGAACCAAGGAAGCGGACGAGCTTGGGGTAAAGGCGTTGGACGATAAAACGCTGGAAGTAACGCTGAAACAGCCTGCTGAATATTTTAATAAAATGCTGGGAGAACCGGCGTTTATGCCGCTGCGGGAAGATTTGGTTTCCGGAGATGAAGCATGGTCGAAAAATCCGCAGAAAGCCGTTTCCAACGGTCCGTTCGCGTTGGCAGGATATACCGAAGGGAAAGAGTTTGTCCTTGCAAAAAATAAAAATTACTGGAATCAGGAACAGGTTGCACTGGATTACATTGTAGCAAGAATGTTGGACGAAAACTTTGCTCCGGTGGGCATGGCATTCGGCGATGTTGTTTTAACGCAGGGTGAAATCGCTCAGCCGGAAAATCAGACCGATACCGAGGGAAACACTGTCGAAGTTCCGAAATTGGCAGATACAATCTCCGCGGAACAGACCCCTTCGGGCAGAGTGGTAAACCTGGTGGTAAATGCCAACACAGGCAATAAACTCTTGCAGAACAAAGATGTCAGAAATGCGCTGAGCGCAGCTTTGGATCGTACTGCGGCAGCGCAGGCGGCAGGAGGCGAAGCTCTGCTGTCTGTCAGCGGCATGGGCGGAGAAATGCTTTCTGCTTCTGCTGATGCGGAACAGGCAAAAAGCGTGATTGAAAGCGCGGCAGATGAAGAAAACAAAATTGAAATTGTTTACCTGGAAAATGAACAGACAGCGGCGGCTTTGGAAGCGGTAAAATCCGCATGGGAAGCGTTGGGATTGACTGTTACCCTGACCCCTCAGGACGCACAGACTTTCCAAATGAGCCGCAACAGTCTGCAATATGCCGATGTTTTGTGCAGCGTCTGGGAAGCGGATGTAGCGGACAGAGAGCTGTATTTGCAGCCGTATCTTTCTTCCAACACCCAGTCCGGCTGCGGATATACCAATCCTGAGTTTGATAAAGCGATGATGGAAGCAATTCAGGCAAAATCGGAGGAAAGAAATGAAAAATTTGCTCAGGCAGAGCAGATTTTGCTGGATGACGCATATGTGATGCCGCTGTATCGAGAAGTACTTACCACAACTTCAGATACTGCAAAAGTTTCCGGTTGGAGCGTCAGCCCCGACGGAACCTATTGGTTCGGAAATGCGACCCTTTCGGAAAAATAAGAGAAAAAGCGCAGGATTCCCCCGATCGTTTTTGGGGGAATCCTGTTGTACTTTATTTTAAAAAAGAAGGAAAAAAGATGGAAGAAAAACGGGAACAAAAAATTCAACAGTGGTTTTCCATGTGGCTTACCCAAACCGATACCGGGATAGAACAGTTGTTTTCTGAAGATTCGATTTATATTGAAAGTTGGGGACCGCAATACCGGGGCGCACGAGAAATTAAGCGATGGTTTGAGGAATGGAACATTAGAGGAAAGGTGCTTCAATGGGATATTCTGCAATATTTTCACAAGGAAAATCAAACGGCAGTGCGCTGGTATTTTAAAAACCAAATGCAGGGCGGGGTGAAGGAAGCGTTTGACGGTATAAGTCTGATAGAGTGGAATCCTCAGGGGAAAATCTGCTTTTTACAGGAGTTTGGCTGTAACGAAAACAGGTATGACCCATATGCCGATTCAGAGCATCCGACATTCCGAACAGACCCCATAAAATGGTTTTAACCAAAACAGTGGTATCATTTGTCTTCATAGAAGCTTTCGTTTCATTTTACCCGATTGATATAAATTATCAATTAGACAAAACAAAGAAGTTCTCTTATAATAGAATAAAAGCGAAAGATGCGCTGAAAATAAGAGAGGGGTAACAAAATGAAGCAAAGAAAAACAACAATTTTAACCTTTTGCGGTATCTGTATCGCATTAAATATGGTTCTGGGATATTTGGGAGCGGCGCTGAAACTGCCGTTTTACCTAGATACCATCGGCACCTTTTTTACAGCGGCGATGTTCGGACCGTTTTACGGTGCAGCGGTGGGAGGTCTTACCAATATTATCAGTGCGTTGATTTTAGGACCGCAGGATATCCCGTTTGCGCTGGTCAGCGTTGCAGTCGGTTTGATAGTCGGATTTGTTGCAAAGAAAAATCAAAACTACAATCTGAAAACAGCAATCCTTTGCGGTATTGTCTGCGGTGTGGTAGCTCCGTTAATCGGAACCCCGATTGGTATAGCGGTGTACGGAGGATTGACCGGAACAGTAGGCGATGTACTTTTCCTTTTCTTAAAACAGAGCGGTACAAGCATCTTTGCAGCTTCCTTTATTCCGAAGCTGATTAACAATCTGTTGGATAAAACATTGGCTTCTTTGCTGGTGTTCCTGTTAATAAAAAAGATGCCTGCTCAGTATCAACCGTTTTCTAAAAAGTAAGTTTTCTGCAATCAATTTTCTTTAAAGAGGCACTTCCTAAAAAACAAGGGAAATATCCATTTGGATATTTCCCTTGTTTTTTGCCATACTAAAGAAAAAAGAACGGATGGGATAAATGATGAATAAAAAAGTACTGTGCAATCTGCTCCTTTTTTTCGCAGGCGGACTCGGTTATTCTGTTTTGGAAATTCTTTGGCGGGGATTTACTCATTGGACGATGTTTTTACTAGGAGGAGTGTGCTATCTGTTGATTATACAGGCGGCATCGGTGTGTAAAGGAAGATTGCCGCTGTGGTTTTGCTGTTTTTGCAGCGCGGCAGCTGTTACGATGTTGGAGTTTGCAACAGGGTGTCTGGTTAATCTGCTGTTGGGGTGGAATGTTTGGGATTATCGGGGACAGCCGCTGAATTTGTTGGGACAAGTGTGCATCGGGTTTACCGCTTTGTGGTTTTTGCTGAGCATACCGGTAGCAGAATTGGGGCTTTGGATGAAAGACAAAATCCGACAAAGCTTAGACCGAATTATGGGAGCGGCAGAATAAAAACCGAATCAGATTGAATATCTCTGCGCATATCCACAGTGGCGGCATAGCTCTTCGGACGGGGTTCGGTGAGAAAATCCTTCATACAAAGCGCGTGCGCGGGGAGAGCGCAAAATCTCTGCTAAGGGTTGTCTGTATACATTTCCCAAATCAATGCTGCCCTCCGAGTCCAAACAGCAGGGAACCACAGTGCCGTCGCACAAAATCCCAAACTGATCGCGCAGACCGTGACAAAATACTTGTCGATAGGATTGCTCGGCAGCAAGGTCGGGCCATGCAAATTTTTCGGCAGTTTCCAAGTAAATGCGTGGAGATAAGGAAACGGAAGGACGACATTCCAACGCTTCGGCAAGGTCAAAATCAAGACGGAAAAACCGGGTCAGCTCGGAAAGAATATCTACATTTTTCTGGTTTGCCGCTTTTAAGGTTGCGCTGTCTTTGTTCCAAAGGCGAAGAACAACATAGGTTTTTCCAATATCCGATGCCGCCTTGCAAAATTCCAAAATGTCAGACAGATATTCTTGCAGGGTTTGCCCGGTTCGATTCGCTTCAAAACTGTGAACCGAAATGCTCACCCGATATAGGGCGGGGGAAGAAAGCAGGATATTTTGCCGACTTTTTAAAAGAGTTCCGTTGGTAGTCAGCGAAACTTTAAGATTTTCCCGATGGCAAATCTCCAAAAATTCGGGAAGTAACGGGTGCAGCAGCGGTTCCCCCATAATGTGAAAATAAACATAATCGGTCATGGGCTTCACCTGCTCGATCAGATGGATAAACTGCGCTTTGTCAATCCATCCCGCAGGACGGTTGGTTTTGGGGCAGAAGTTGCAATTAAGATTACAGACATTGGTGATTTCAAGATAGGCTTTTTTGAAGGGTTTGCGATTTTTATCCGCCATGTAAAACGCTCCTTTTTGCTTTAAAATCATGTATTCAGTATAACAGAAAAATTAAAAAAGAGCAAAGAGCGGAAGGCAGCAAAACAAGGAAAAATCACTGTGGGGTAAAAGGTTGATTGTTTTTGTTTTGTCATATCAAACGCCTTTGTACAGCGATAAATCCATACAAAGGCGTTTTTTAAAAGAATTCTTGCCGGAAAATCTTTTCATTTTCTAAGAGTTTTATCGGCGAACGATAATTTGTTCGTCAAATTGGTCTGCATAGTTTTCTGCATTGTGAGCGATGATAACCAAAGTTTTATCAATTTGAGCAAGGTGTTTCATAAATTCATCTATGGTAACCCGATTCATCGCAGAAAAAGGCTCGTCTAAAAGAATCATATCTTTTTCACTGCACAATGCCCGAAGCAGGGCGATAACCTGTTTTTCCCCGCCGCTCATATTGCGGGGGTTAGTGCTGTTCTTAATATGAGAGATGATGTTAGCAGGAAAATACGATTCATATTTTTTTAGATTTGCCCTGTCATAAGTTCCGTAGACAGTCACATTTTCCAGATAGGAGGCGTTAAAAATTATTGGGGACTGGGGTACATAACAGATACTTTCGGAGATAAAATCATTGTCGCCCCGACCGTCATAAAGAACCGAACCGGAATCTGCTTTTTCAAAGCGCATGAGCAGCCGGAAAAATACACTTTTTCCTGCGCCGTTTTCTCCCAGCACCAGATATTTTTTCGGGAAAGTCAGTTCTGCCGGCGGAGTGTGGATCTCTGCTCCTTCATAGTGTTTTTCCATCGCAGTTGCGCAAATGTTATGAATTGGTAAAGAAGCTGCGGGAGCTTTCGGAATATTTTTTTCAATGATTGCCGTAATCTTTTTCTGTATCTCGCGGACAGAATGTACCAATCCGATGCAGACATTCATTTCATACATCGGGTCAATAAATTTTGTACTGTAAGTAAAAGCATTAACCGCCATACCTAAAGTGATGGCGTGACAATTCAGCAAAACGGCAATCGCTGCAAAAACAATAAGACCGATTGCTTCTACGGAACCGCCATTTAAAACCATAGCAAAGCTGTTTAGCTTCCGAAAATTCATATTGAGATTCAGAACGCGGTTCAGCTCCTCATCGTGAAGTTCGGACAGTTTTTCGCGTCCCTTTGAATCCAGAATATCGTGAGCCTCATATAAAAGCTTTGCAGAAGCTGTGTATTGTCCGACTCCGTCCATATAATCCTTATTCCGTTTAGATAATTTTTTGTCAGTGAGTTTCGGTACAAACACTACCGCAAGGGAGAAAAACAGAATCAGCGCAGCGACAGAAATATCCACAAAAAGTATCAGGGATACTCCAAACACAGCAATCATAATAACAGAGCGAATGACAGAAAGCAGCGGACTTAGATAGTTTTGGCACATTTCAGTAATGTCATTTGCCTGCATAGAAATGTATTCTACCACATCATACCGGTGATATGCCTCGAAATCGCGTCGAATAACAGCGTCAAAGAAATCTTTTTTGATGGATTTTTCAAATCTGATGCGGCGGTAATCTGCCAGTCGATTGGAAAAATATGCTTCGGCAAGATAAAGAAAAAAGATGACTGCGTAGACGGCTAAAAGCTTTCCCATATAGGAAAATCCCTTTTGGTAGTTATCAATCAGCAAACCGGGAAACAGCAGCATCACTGCGCTGATGACAGCTTCTATCAGGCTTGCTGCAATCGTAGCGGCAATATACCAGCGTATTGTATGGAGATACTTTCTCAATTTTTATACCCTCCTCTTAGACTTTATGCTGATTTGTTAATGTACAAAAGGGATTCCCTTTTGTACCGATATTCTAAAAATATCAGAAGAGGAGATAAGTGTCAATAAAATTTGTTTGATTTGTGTTTTTTGTCAGATGTTGATACCAGGTTTTGTCCGAATTATCCAAAGAATAATCTGTCTGCATTTGTTTATCTGCATTGCTCCCATCAATTCAAAGCGAGGATTGGTTGAAGGCAGTTGCCCTTTCTGATATAATAAAACAAAAAAGAGCAAGGGATTGCAGCAGGAGGATATTATGTTAAAAAAGAATCAAGTGGAGGAAGCGGTTATCACCGCAATGTCTTCAGACGGAAACGGAATTGCAAAGCTGGACGGAATGGTTGTGTTTGTTCCCTATACAGCGGTCGGAGACCGATTAAAAATAAAAATTGTCAAAGTGCAGAAAAACTACGCTTTCGGTATCATACAGGAAATTTTAACCCCGTCCGCAGACCGTGTGGAGGACGGATGTCCGATTTATCAGAAATGCGGAGGCTGCGCATTTCGCCATATCTCCTATCAGGCAGAGCTTCGGCATAAGGCAGAGTTTGTGGAATCCAACTTAAAACGCTTGGGCGGGGTAACGCCGCAAATGTTGCCGATTACTCCCTCTCCTCTGCAAAAAGAGTACCGCAATAAGGCGCAGTACCCCATTCGCGAAACGGACGGAGAGGTGCAGGCAGGATTTTTTGCAAAGCGCAGCCACCGTGTTATTTCCTGCGCAGGGTGTGATTTGCAGCCGGCATTTTTCCAGGATATTTTGGAATATACCAAGCAGTTTTTGCAGGATAAAAAGATTTCTGCCTATGAGGAAGAAACAGGAAAAGGAACCGTTCGCCACTTGTATCTTCGCTGGGGCGAGGTTTCCGGCGAAGTGATGGTTTGTTTGGTTGTCAATGGGAATAAGCTGCCCTTTGCACAGGAGTATGTAGAAGGTCTGCTTGAAGTTTGTCCAAAGGTGGCTTCGGTGGTGCTGAATATCAATCAGGGAAAAGATAATGTTATTTTGGGGCAAAAGTGCGTCACCTTGTACGGAAAGGATACTATTGAGGATACCTTGTGCGGTGTGACCTTTGAATTGTCTCCGCAAAGTTTCTACCAGGTAAATCGTCAGGCAGCGCAGAAGTTGTATCGTTTGGCAGCAGAATTAGCTGACTTTCGTGGAGATGAGCTGTTGGTTGACCTTTACTGCGGCGCAGGAACTATCGGTTTGTCGATGGCAAATCAGGTTCGTGAGCTAATCGGTGTGGAAATTGTGCCGGAAGCGGTTGAAAATGCAAAAGCAAATGCGGCACACTGTGGGGTAAAGAACGCAACCTTCCTCTGCGCAGATGCAAAACAGGCAGCGTCGGAGCTTGCAGCGCAGAATCTGTGTCCCGATGTGATTGTGGTAGACCCTCCGCGCAAAGGCTGTGACCTTGAGGTTCTTCAGGCAATCGCTCAGATGTCTCCACAGAAATTGATTTATATCTCCTGCAACAGTGCATCGCTGGCGCGCGACTGCAAAGAGTTGGAGAAACTGGGCTACCATACTCTGAAAGCCGCTCCTGTTGACCTCTTCCCAAGGACAACACACGTGGAGACGGTTGTTTTGCTTTCCAAGGGAGAAATCGACTCGAAGAAAGTGCGGGTGGAGTTCTCACTGGAGGATATGGATATGTCCGGTTTCCAGAAGGGCGCGACTTATGAGCAGATCAAGGCGTATGTGCTGGAGCATTCTGGCTTGAAGGTATCTTCCCTGTACATCTCACAGATAAAACGCAAATGCGGGTTGGAGGTTGGGCAGAACTATAATTTGTCGAAAAAGGAAGATGCCAAAGTGCCGCAGTGTCCGCCAGAAAAAGAGAGCGCAATTAGGGAAGCACTGAAATTTTACAATCTTATATAGCATATAAATACAACAAAAAATCTAAACTTTTTAAAAGGCTGTACCACAGATTCTCGGCGGTACAGCTTTTTTATGGAGTTTATCCCTTTTCATTTTCGCTAACTCTCATACCGATGTATGGTCATTTTCTGAGATTTTTCCGATACTCTTTTGGCAATACGCCAAAATGACGCTTGAAGGTGTCTGAAAAACGGCTTTGACTATCGTACCCTACTTTTCTGGCAACATCTGCCACGCTCAAATCGGTGGACTGGAGAAGCTGCGCAGCGGCTTCCATACGGTGTTCACGAATATGTGCAGCAATCGATGTCCCATAGATTTCCTTAAACATATTTTTTAAGGTAGTTGGATTCATCAGATACTGTTTTGACAGGGATTCGATGGAGCACCGCTGTTCAAGATTTTCAATCAGCTGGTCATGTACCTGACGGATGATCTCCACCTGCTCTGAACGGTACTCTGTCAGGTGTTTTTCACGGCTGACTTCCATGCCGCTTAATACGAGCAGAAGCTCCAGAACTTTAACTTTTTGCCATGTTGTCCGCGTTTCTTCCGGCGATTGATAAAGTGCCTGAAAGATTTGCTGGACAATTTCGTTTCCTGCCAGCACCGTACATGTTCCGCCTTTACAATATTTTTCGAGCAACAGTTCCCCTGTGACAGAAGAACCTGCTAAAGGCATTGGCGGCGCATCAGTCAGCTGTTCCAGATCAATGCAAATCACGATACCTTCATAGGAACCGTTTGGAAGAGTGACAATGGAATTAACGCACGTATCCATTGTATTCAGCGAAAAATCACCTGACCCAAGATAAATCTGGTTCCCACCATACATATTCCATCCGATCTTACCTGATATACAATAGTTGATCTCCATCACATGAGCCAATGGCTCATGGCAGAATCGAAAACTGTCTTGACCGGATACGGAAAAAAATGTGATCCCAATACCGGGATATAGCTCTGTCATTTCCCCATGTGGCTCCCCTGTTTCACGATGGACAGCCTTCAAAATTTCTTTTTGCTTCTGTTTCACCTCAGTTTCCCCCTTTATTCCGGACAGGCAATCGCCATGACCTGTTCGATAGTTTTATGCAGCAGCCGGGCCTGACTATTGTCTGCGGCCTTATAATAGACTTCCTTGCCCTCTCTGCGGCTCACGATCAGATCACAGCTTCGGAGCGCACGCAAATGGTGGGAGACGGCAGGACTGGACATATCCAGCAGGGCAGAAATGTTAATAACACATTGCTCTGTATGGCACAAAAGCCAGAAAATGCGTATCCGTGTGGTATCGCTAAGTTGCTTGAAAATATCTGCTACGGTTTCAAACCGGCTTACCTGAAACAGTGCTGTCTCTAAATTCGCAAGATCATGTGAAGCATCATGTTCATGGGGTAATATCTTATTTTTCACGCTCATTTCTCCTTTTTCGCTCATTTGGTAATTTCTTTCGCCTGTTTGGCAGTGGCTACACTGGATATATTGACTTTGGTGTCTGCGTGAATTATACTACAGTCATGACGATTAAACAACCACTTAATTGTTAAAAATCATTTTCAAAAGGAGATTTTTCTTATGAAGAAGACTTACAAAATTGAAGTTGACTGCGCAAACTGCGCAAATCTGATGGAAGATGCTGCCCGCAAGACTGCTGGTGTGGCCGCCGCTACCGTGAATTTTATGACGCAGAAGATGATCGTGGAATTTGACGAGGGGCAGGAACCCGGTGCAGTTATGCAGAATGTGCTGAAGGCCTGCAAGAAGGTAGAACCCGACTGCGAGATTGCCCTCTGATCATCGGATACCGCGAAAAAAGCGCCTGGACTGTACGCGGGTTTTCAGGCGCTTTTTTCACCAGAAACAAATAAACATTTGAGCAATTATTGAAAGGAGTGCTATCATGCAGGAAATGATCGAAAGCGGCCTTCTGGTCGTTGTAACGATTTTATCTATCATCCTTCTGTGCATCGGACAGGGAAAAAATAGCGGCATGACCAAAAAGCAAAAGGTCATGCTGTGGCGCATCTTGATTGCAACCGTGCTTCTGCTGGGCTTACAGCTTTTGGGCGCAGAGGCATTTGACCAACTGGGCGCAGCTGGGCGCTGGGTTCGTTTGGCGCTTCATCTGGTCGACTACCTGATTATCGGTTACGATATTCTGAAAAAAGCCTTCAAAGGCATCCTGAACCGTCAGGTGTTTGATGAAAACTTCCTGATGGCTGTCGCTACCCTGGGCGCGCTTGCACTGGCAATCTATGAAAATGGTGAGTATCTGGAAGTGATCGCCGTCATGCTGTTCTACCAGGTCGGTGAGTGGTTCCAGAGTTACGCCGTGGGGCGCAGCCGACGAAACATCAGCGACCTGATGGACATCCGCCCCGACTATGCGAACATCGAACGTGATGGAAAATTGGAGAAGGTCGATCCCGATGAAGTGGAGATTGGCAGCATTATCGTTGTGCAGCCGGGTGAGAAAGTGCCCATCGATGGCGTCATTGTTGAGGGAACTTCTACGCTGAACACGGCTGCGCTGACTGGTGAGTCAATGCCCCGTGATGCCAAGACCGGCGATGAGGTCATCAGCGGCTGCATCAACATGACGGGTGTGCTGAAAATCAAGACCAGCAAAGAATTCGGCGAATCCACCGTTTCCAAAATTCTTGATCTGGTTGAGAATGCTTCCTCCCGCAAGTCCAAATCCGAGGACTTTATCTCCCGTTTTGCCCGCATCTATACCCCGGCAGTCTGCTATGCGGCCCTGGCCCTGGCAATTCTTCCGCCGCTGGTTCAGATGCTCGGTATGGGACTGGCTCCTGCATGGGAGACATGGATTTACCGTGCCTTGACCTTCCTGGTTGCCAGCTGTCCCTGTGCGCTGGTTATCAGTATCCCTCTGAGTTTCTTTGCCGGTATTGGCGGCGCTAGCCGGGCCGGCGTTCTGGTGAAAGGTTCCAACTATTTGGAAACGCTGTCGCAGGTCAAAACGGTTGTCTTTGATAAGACAGGCACACTGACTCAAGGAGTATTTGAAGTAAACGGCATCCATCACAACGAGATAGAGGATGCCAAACTGGTGGAGTATGCCGCCCTGGCAGAGTCCGCTTCCAGCCATCCCATCAGCAAGAGCCTTCAGCGTGCATACGGCAAGGAGATTGACCGCTCCCGTGTCAGCGACATTCAGGAGATCAGCGGCAACGGTGTCATTGCGAAAGTAGACGGCGTTGAAGTAGCGGCAGGCAACGATAAACTGATGCATCGTCTCGGAATCGAACCAATTCCCTGTCACAGTGTCGGCACCATTATCCATATGGCGCTTAACGGGGAGTATGCCGGGCATATCGTCATTGCTGACATTGAGAAACCGCACAGTAAAGAAGCTCTCCGGGCGCTGAAGGCCGCTGGAGTCCGCAAGACAGTCATGCTGACCGGCGACGCTAAAAAGGTAGCTGATAAGGTGGCCTCAGATTTGGGGATTGACCAGGTGTACAGTGAGCTGCTGCCTGCTGACAAAGTTTCCAAGGTAGAGGAACTGCTGGAGCATAAGTCCTCTGACAAAGACAAAGTCGCCTTTGTCGGTGATGGCATCAACGATGCTCCTGTGCTGCGCCGTGCGGATATTGGTATTGCTATGGGCGCAATGGGTTCCGATGCTGCCATTGAGGCTGCCGATGTAGTCCTGATGGACGATGATCCGCTGCAGATCCCGAAGGCAGTCAAAATTTCCCGCAAGTGTCTGCGCATCGTTTATCAGAACATAGTGCTTTCCATCGTTATTAAACTTGCCTGCCTGATTTTGGTTGCCATTGGCATTGCCAATATGTGGCTTGCAGTTTTCGCAGACGTTGGTGTTATGGTTCTTGCTGTTCTGAATGCAATCCGTGCGCTGCGTGTGCAGAATCTATAAATGAACCCGTAAACAAAGCCAAGGGCGCAGGATGAAACAAGCCTGCGCCCATTTTAACAGGTGATTGAATATGGCTACTTTTGCGAATGAAACAACCCTACGGCAAACAGCCGACTTTTTCAAGATATTAGGCGATCCTACCAGAGTCAAACTTCTCCTTCTGCTATCCCAAAATGAGTATTGTGTCAGTGAATTAGCCGAGCAGACCGGCATGACCAATTCTGCCGTATCACATCAAATCAGTTTGCTGAGAGCAAAACGACTGCTGCGCAGGCACAAGTCCGGCAAGCAGGTATATTACTCTACTACTAAACCCAAAATTGACAAACTTATTGGACTGGTGCAGAACTACCTAAATTAAAATGGTGGTAAAAATTGAATCAGTTTAAGACACTTTCACTTCCTTTAGTGAAAATAAAATCCTATGAAATTTGTGCAGTAAGGAGCCGTGAAAAAGGTCGCATAGCTTGACCTGTGAAACCGAAAGGCATCATGACATTTGGAAGCCCTGTTGGCAAGGAGATTCCAAAGGGGAACAGCGTTCTCCTTTGTCTGGGGTGTTCAGAGGGGATAGCGTTCCCCTTTGACCGGAAGAATCCAAAGAAACCGGCGGTTTCGTGGCACACGATTTTCCGTAGGAAAGTCTAGTGTGTTATACCTTTGTGGAGCAGATGGCAGCCGGAAATGTAGCACACCCCGGAAAGTGTGGCTACAGTTGCGGCGTTCTGGCGGGAAAGGTTGCCCCTTGCGGGGCAGCATAAGCGACAGAAAAAGGCTGGCAGGCGGTGCGGATATGCACTGTCTGTCAGCCGTGTCATCTGCGAAACAAAGGTATATCAAAGCCCCGTCAGCCGCTGCTTACCATCATATCAGAACCACCACGGCAGCTTTTCGCGCAGGCTGTCCATCGCCTTGCCCTCCACCTTCTTTGTCCGGCTCTCGCTCAGATGGAAATGGAGCGCCGCACCGATCAGCGGGTGCTCGATTCCATCGGTAAACCCATAGCGGTACAGCAAATAGGTCTGCTCTCTGGCAGTCAGCTTGTCCAGCGCCGCATACAATTCTGTTAGCTGTTCTTTTTGAATGTAGATCTGTTCCGGGGTTTTGGTGTGAGGGTCGGCTATAGCTTCGATTCGTAGCATCCGTTCATCATCTGAGAGAACGTCATCCAGATATACCCTCTGGAAACCGGGGCCGTCTCTCTTATCCACCATCCGTTGTTCAAATTGAGCGAGGGCGGCGCGGATGCAGTCTGTCATGGCGTTGCGGATTGCCGGTGCTGCATAGGTTAGAAATTTCATGCCGCGTTCCGCATCAAACAAAGGGATCGCGTTCAGCAGGCTGATACTTCCCTCCTGCACCAAATCATCTAAATCAATTCCAATATCATTTTCATCCAGCCCCATGCTTCGGTATTGCTCCAACGCGATTTTTCGGATGAATCCCAGATTACTTTCCAGCAGAATGTCACGGGCAGCCGTATCCCCTGCTTGCGCCAGCCTGCACAGCTGCTCATTGCTCCGGGTCGGCATTTTGCTTCTCCTGCGCGTGGTCTAAGGTGGATTGGAGAAAATCCGTCAGCGCCTGACCAAACTTGTCCAACGCTTCCTTTTGCACGCCGTCCATTCCTGCCGCGCTCTGGGTGACGGCGGCGGAAATCATTTCCGGCGTGATGGTCGGTGCCTGGACATCCTGGCCTTTTGTCAACTCGGAGAACATCTGCTGGGTGATGTCCTTGGTCAAAGACTGCGCCACTGTGAAATCGTTGCCGATCTCTTTCTTCACTTCCCGCAGCGCCGCCATAAATGTGTTCTGTATCATCGTCAGGTCGGCCTGATATACAGGGACTTTCTGTCTGTTGACAGCTCTGGCCGCCTGCACAGCGGCATCCGTTTTCACATTCCGGCGCAGCATGGCGCTGAGGGTGGCAAGCATCTGATTCTGTCCGGCAAAACCGGCGGCCAGCGTATCGTCAAAATATTGCTCGATCATGTAGGTGACTTCTGCAAAGCGAGGGCTTTCCAGCAGACGGTTGACGATCTCCGCATTGGCTTTTCCTGTGTACAAATTCCGCGCTGCCTGTACCGACAGGCCCAGTTCTTCAATATCGAAGTTTGTCCGGTCAGGCGTGTTGACTTCCCCCAGCAGGAAATCTGTGGAGACTTCAAACACTTTCGCAATGCGGAGCAAATGTTCTGTGCTGATCTTATCGGTCTTGCCGCTGACAAACCGGCTGATGGCGCTCTCGGTGCTGCCGATGCGGGTCGCCAGCTGTGCCTGGGTAATTTTATGTTCCTTCATAAGCTCCTGCATCCGCTGCCGGATATTTCCGGGCAGATAGGCTCCCTCCATGTGACGCACCTCTTTTCTGAAAACTTTCTTTATCCATTATACCTTATAAAACCAGCGCGGGCAAATGCTTTCCGCTGGCTTCGCCGCTCAGAGGTCTTGCATTTTTGCAAGATTTCAGAGCGGCATTTTTTCGTTTCTTGCACTTTTAGCGGATTTTTCGGTCTATAGGCTTTTTCCCCGTATATTCAGGCAGACGGGCAGATACCGTCAATAAATTATGGAGGGCAAAGCCTATGAATATGTTTGAAACTGTAAAATCCGCTGTCACTATGAAACAGGCCGCCGAGCACTACGGCTGCAAGGTCAACCGGGGCGATATGATCTGCTGTCCCTTCCACGACGACCGGCATCCCAGCATGAAGCTGAACAGGGATTATTTCTATTGCTTTGGCTGCGGGGCCACCGGGGACGTGATCGACTTTGTGGCACGACTATTCGGTCTGAGCAGCTACGAGGCCGCAAAGAAGCTGGCCTATGACTTCGGCATCGACCCGGACAAGCCCCCGGCAGCGATGGCCTTGAAAAAGCCCTATCCATTGGCGCGGGCCTTCCGCAACAATGAGATGCACTGTCAGCGGGTGCTGTGCGACTACCTGCACCTGTTGGAACGCTGGAAGGTCGAGTACGCCCCACAGTTGCCGGAGGACAATCCAGATGACCGTTTTGTGGAGGCGTGCCATATGATTGAGTATGTAGATCATTTGCTGGACGTTCTCATGTTTGCGGAACTGGAGCAACGAGTGAAGGTGGTGGATATGTTGCTGAAGGACGGCACCATCGCCGCGCTGGAGCAGAGGCTCAAACGTCTGGAAAAGGAGGTGCGGCACCGTGGCGAAGAACGAGCAATCGCGTGAGGTCAACCAGCCAGTCTGGTTTGACGGCAAGAGTATCAATGAAGCCCTGTTTTGTGATGATTTTCTGAGCAGACACAAAATCATCTACACAAACGAGGCTTTTTTCACGCCCGATGGCCGTGTGACCAATGATCTGCCCCTACGCAGCGAAATTTTTGACGAGCTACGCTGCTGTGCGGTGAGCAACATCCCCCGCAAAATCAGCAATATTGTAGAACTGATAAAACTGGCGGCGCTGGTGGAGGACTTCCCACCGCAGGCTGACCGTATCCATCTGGCAAACGGCACGTTGTTTCTGAATGGCACCTTTACAGAGGGGAAACCGGAGATCGTGCGCTGTCGTTTGCCGGTGGCCTACAATCCCAACGCCCCCACACCGGCCAGCTGGCTGGCTTTTCTGGATGGGCTGCTTTACCCGGAGGACATTCCCACCTTGCAGGAGTTCGTCGGGTATTGTCTGATCCCCAGCAACAAAGGCCAGCGGATGATGGTCATTAAGGGGAATGGCGGCGAGGGCAAGAGCCAGATCGGTGCGGTGCTGTCCGCCCTGTTCGGCAGCAATATGAAGGACGGCAGCATCGGTAAAATCTCCGAGAACCGTTTTGCCCGCGCTGATCTGGAACACATTCTTCTTTGTGTGGATGACGATATGCGGATGGAAGCGTTGCGTCAGACCAACTACGTCAAATCTATTGTTACTGCACAGGGCAAGATGGATTTGGAGCGCAAAGGCAAGCAGAGCTATCAGGGCTGGATGTGCGCCAGGCTTCTGGCGTTCAGCAACGGTGACTTGCAGGCCCTCTTTGACCGCAGCGACGGCTTTTACCGGCGGCAGCTGGTATTGACCACCAAAAAGAAGCCTGTTGACCGTGTGGATGATCCCGATCTGGCCGAGAAGATGAAAGCGGAGATCGAGGGCATCTTCCTATGGGCTTTTGTAGGATTGCAGCGGCTGGTCGCCAATAACTTCAAGTTCACCGAGAGCCAGCGCACCAGAGAGAACCGGGAGGCCGTCAAGCGTGACAACAACAATGTGTTCGATTTTCTGGAATCCGAAGGTTATATCCGGCTGAAAGCCGATGCGTCCATCAGTTCAAAGGATTGCTACGACATTTACCGGATGTGGTGCGAGGAAAACAGTCTGACTGCACTCAAACGCCGCAGTTTCAGCGATGCGCTGGTGGCAGCCTGCGGCAAGTACAATCTGGAACACTGCAACACGATCACTAATTCGGCAGGACGCCGGGTGTGGGGATTTATGGGCATCGAGGCAGTGGCAAGGCCGCATATAAACGAGTTTACGGACGCTTCACAGTGTACGTACGTACCGGAAGACTGGCGGGATTGATTTCCGCTCTGGTCGCCGGTACGTATGTACGCAGCGATTAACCCTGTTACCTCATATATTGCAGGAATATTTCATGCGATTAAAGTGGTGGACATTGTGTCCACCACCTGAACCGTGAAATTATTCGTGCTTTTGTGATGTGAAGTAGTCGTGGTCATTTTGAACCCGACTACTTTAGCGAGATGAAGTGGGTGTGGTCATTTTGACTACGGCTAAAGCGGTCAGCAAAAGAGGTGATTTTGCAGGCGTATTTTAGAGTAATCTCAAAACGGCGAAATGTTTCTCAATTATCCGCATACAGTTCACAGAATAACGGCTCGCGGAACAGTGTACACGTTGCGCCATCTCGTACAGATACAGTCCGAACGATGAAAAGCCCCACATTTCCGTGAAGTCGAATATTCTGCCGTTGACCAATGATACGCGGGGAAGCATTTCTATCGCAAAACAGCAACTATAATAATTTTATCATCCCAAGAAGCCGGTACGCTATCCAGCGCATCCGGTTCTTTTTATGGGCAAGAAAATTTGGAGGATTACCATGAAATCAAATATCCGAAACGAAATCAAGGCGCAGATCATCCGCGCCGGGTACACCATGCAGGAAGTCGTTGATCTTCTGCATGACGAATATGGCTGGAGCGACAGCGTATCCAATCTTTCCGGGAAATTGCAGCGGGAGTCGCTGCGGTATCGGGAGGCTGTGGAGCTGGCCGATGTGCTGGGCTATGAACTGGTCTGGCAGAAACGGAGGGATTGAGCATGGAAAAAGCACAGTACGCGATTATGCGATTTGCAAAGTACAAGGGGCCAGAAATAGGAAATATCGAGGCCCACAATGAGCGCACAAAGGAGAACTACGCCAGCAATCCCGATGTGGATAGCAGCCGAAGCAAGTACAACTTCCATCTAGTCAAACCGCCCGGTAAGTACCGGGCGGAATCAGAGCGGCAAATTGCCGCTGCCGGATGTCGTACCCGGAAAGACAGTATCCGTATGATCGAGACGTTGTTCACTGCCAGCCCGGAGTTCTTCAAGGGGAAGAAACGGGCGGAGATTCGGGTGTTTTTCGAGGAAGCCCTGCACTTTCTGGAACAGCATCAATCCAAAGAGACAATTATATCCGCTGTGGTGCATATGGACGAGAAAACGCCTCATATGCACCTTTGTTTTGTCCCTCTGACGGAAGATGGCAGGCTCAGCGCCAAAGAAATTATGGGCAACAAAAAGAAGCTGACCTGGTGGCAGGATGAGTTTTGGAAACACATGGTCAAGAAGTTCCCAGATTTGGAGCGCGGCGAAAGCGCCAGTCTGACCGGACGCGACCACATCCCGCCCCGTGTGTTCAAGGAGATGACCAGACTGACCAAACAGAAGGACAAACTGGGGCAGCTGCTCACTGGCATTACTCCATTTAATGCAAAAAGCCGGGCGGAGGAAATTTGCAAAATTTTGGACACCTATATTCCCAGCGTGGAGAAGATGGACACGCTGCTGCGGAAATATGGCGTAGCCTTCACGAAAACAGCATCCGAAAACAAAAAGCTGAAAACGAAAAATGCTGAACTGGAAGAATCTCTCGCATCGGCGCAGAAGGTCAGCACCCTAAAGCAGATCGAAGACCTCAAGCTGCGGCGCGATTATGACAGTGCTGTGGCGATTTTAGAGCAGATACCGGCAGAAGTATTGAACATCTATGCGCAGAGCAGCTATAGAGGAAAGGAGCGGCCTATTGAGCAAAGTTTATGATGATCCGAAATATAATGCGGCATTTGACCGCTGTGTTGATGTGATGGCGCGGCTGTTGCAGAAGTACGGGCCGCAGCTGTTGGGGCAGATGCAGGAGACTGCGAAGGATGACTGCACACAGTCTGCGGTATCAGGAAAACAACCCGTTCCTGTGTATCAGAAATTTGACAAAGCCGCTTGATAAAAACTGAATTTACACGTTGCGTATTTATTTAGCGTATGCTATAATAAGTACGCAACGTGTATTTTTGCTTTATGGGGTAAGTGAAATGGACTGCAAAACCAAAATAAAAGAACTGCGGGAAAGCACCGGCATGAACCGCAAGGAATTTTGTAAATATTTTCAGATTCCCTATCGGACTGTGACAGAGTGGGAACTGGATAACCGCCATGCGCCGGAATATGTGCTCCGTTTGTTGGAGTACTACATTCAGAATGAAGGTCTGGCGAAGAAGAAAGTAACGGATGAATGTTCAGAGATGGAAGAAAGGGTCGGCCTACATGAAGAGAACTAAAACAAAATGCTATCTCTATACACGGGTATCTACTTCCATGCAGGTGGACGGATACAGTCTGGATGCTCAGCGAGATAAACTGCGGAAATATGCTGAATACGAAGATATGGTAGTGGCTGGTGAGTATTCTGACGAAGGCTTTTCCGGCAAGAATATTCAGGGCAGACATGAATTTCAGCGGATGCTGCAAGACATTCAGGACTGCAAAGACGGCGTGGAATATGTGCTGGTGTTCAAGCTGTCCCGGTTCGGCAGAAATGCTGCTGATGTGCTGAACTCTTTGCAACTGATGCAGGATTTCGGTGTCAATCTGATTTGCGTGGAAGATGGCATTGACAGTTCAAAAGATTCCGGCAAGCTGATGATTTCTGTCCTTTCTGCGGTGGCAGAGATAGAGCGTGAGAATATTCGGACGCAGACGATGGCCGGACGGGAGCAGAAAGCTCGTGAAGGAAAATGGAACGGCGGATTTGCCCCTTATGGATACCGTCTTGAAAACGGGCAGCTGCTGATTGCTGAGGATGAAGTGGACGTGATCCGAACCATTTTTGACCGCTATATTCACACCAACGATGGTGTCAGCGGCGTGGCGAAATATCTGAACCGGCAGGGCTTTGTGAAGAAGCTGCGGCAGAACGGTACCATTCCCGGTTTTTCCGCCAGCTTTGTGAAAAGTATCATTGATAATCCGGTATATATGGGAAAAATCGCCTATGGCAGACGCCGGACAGAGAAGAAGATCGGCACCCGGAATGAGATGCACGTAGTTGAGCAATCGGAGTTCCCCGTGTATGAGGGGAAGCATGAGGCTATTATTTCAGAAGAAGATTGGAACCTCGCGCAGGAGAAACGGAAAGTCAATGCTTACCGGCGTGAGAAAGTAAATGACCCTACCCACGCACATATCCTGTCCGGTATTCTGAAATGCCCCTGCTGCGGCAAAAGCCTGTACGGGAATATTGCGAAAGCCCACAGCAAGGACAAAAAGACCCGCTATTACTATTACTGCAAGAACACAGTTACACCGACTGGTCATGAGTGTACTTTCCGGCTGAATATTGAGCAGCCAGAGATGAACCGCATGGTAGCGTCAATTATCTCTGCTATGGTTAGTGATCCGCGTTTTGCGGATGCAATCAAGGCAAAAATCGGCTCCGCTGTTGATACGAACGACTTAGAGAAGCAGCTGGAAGCATTGCAGGCGCAGCTTCGGCAGACGTTGGGCACAAAGGCCCGCCTGGAACGGCAGATGGACGGTTTGGATGTGAATGACCCGTATTATGACCGGAAAATTTCGGATTTACAGCGCCGCTATGATGAGCAGTATGGTAAAATAGATGAGATTGAAGTTCAGATTGACGATGTGCAAAGCCAAATACGGAGCATCCGGCAGGAGAAGATTTCGGGCGACAATATCTATCGCCTGCTGCTGGCATTCGATCAGGTCTATGAAGCCGCCTCCGAGGTGGAACGGAAGGAGTTCATGCGGGCGTTTATTGAGCGGATCGAGTTATTCCCGGAAAAACAGCCGGATGGCAACTGGATCAGGAAGATTATCTTCAACTTCCCCGTTCCTGTCAATGGTGCAGAAGTGAAAGAATTGCCCTTGGAAAATGAAACAATGGTCGAGACGGTATGTTTGTTGTCCAAACTCAACTAAAGTCTAAGATGAGTAAAATAAACTTGACCTATGCGGAGAGCAAAGTTGCCTGTCAGGAGAAGGAAAGAGTCTGTGCTGAAAAATAGTCTGGAAATATTATATTTTCCAAATGAAACGCAAATGTAAAACCGGTGTAGGAGAGAACAGTAATATCTTCCAAAAAGAAAATTAAAAGGTATCGTAATACCCACAGGAAAAAAAGAAATTGATGGGAAAGGAACCTTTTCATAGGTTTATCTTAGGGGTTTATGGTATAATAGATAAAACAATTCACAAGGAAGGTGTAACTATGAAACTTTTATACGCCGAAGATGAGCCGGCTTTATCCGAAGCTGTTGTTGATTATCTTACCTATCACAAATATATTGTGGATGCTGTATATAATGGGGAGGATGCTTACGATTACGCCATTTCCGGTGAGTATGACGGTATTATTCTTGATATTATGATGCCAAAAAAGGATGGATTAGAGGTGCTTTCGGCACTTCGCAGAGACGGATGCAGAACGCCGGTACTTTTGCTGACGGCAAAAACACAGGTGGAGGATCGGATTCAGGGTTTGGACGCAGGTGCGGACGATTATCTCCCCAAACCATTTGATATGGGGGAGTTGATTGCCAGAATTCGCGCAATGCTTAGACGCAGGGAGGAATATCACCCTGATTTGATACGCTTTGGAGATTTAACATTAAATATGCAGTCCGGAGAAATCAGCGTAGGGGAAATTGCTTTTCAGTTACCAAAGCAGGAATATCGTCTGATGGAGCAGCTCATGCTCAATCATACGTTCTACCTGTCATCGGAAAAATTACTGATAAAAGCGTGGGGATATGATGCAGAAACAGATATAAACAGTGTATGGATGTATATTTCCTATCTGAGGAAAAGGCTGTCTGCAATGAACTCAAAGGTAGAGATTGTCTCAAAGAGAAATGTTGGTTATAAATTGGAGTATCGCTTATGACAAAGATATTAAAGCGGCGATTTATCGTTTTTACGATGATTGCAGTGACCGGTCTTTTAACATTTATTGTATTTGCAATCAATGGACTGAATTGGATGATGTTGGAACGCCAGTCTGATTCTATGTTGAAAACTCTGGTAGATGCAGACGGCGCTTTCCATAAAATGGATTTTCACCGTCCTCCTCCATTTGTGCCACCGTTGGATATGGACAGAATGCGTTCTTCAAGGTTTTTTATTGTCAAAAGTGATGTGGGCGGCAATATCATAGATATAAATACCGACCAAATATTTTCTATTGACGAGGAGACTGCCCAAAATTATGCAGTGGCAGTTTGGAAGTCAGGAAAAGAATCCGGTCGAGTGGATAAATATAAATTTGCCGTAAAACAAGATGGAGCAAATCGGCTTACATTTTTTATGGATATCTCGGAACAAATAAGTAATTTCTATATGGTTTTGTTTGCTTCCGGTGTGATAGCAGCGCTTTGTTGGTCGGTTCTCTTAGGAATTGTCATTTTGCTTTCCGGAAAGGTAATTCGCCCTGTTCTTGCAGGAATGGAAAAACAAAAGCAGTTTATCACTAATGCCGGTCATGAGATGAAAACGCCTCTTGCGATTATTCAATCCAATAATGATACGATGGCGTTAATTCATGGAGAAAATAAGTACAATGTGCATATCCGCACACAGACCAAACGATTGAATGTGCTGATGTCAAATCTGCTGACGCTTGCAAAACTGGATGAGGAGATTCCGTTGCCGACAGAATCGGTGAATATTAGTAAGGTAACAAATGAATTGCTGATTGTTTATCAGGATGCGGCATTGTCTCACAATTTTTCTTTTTGTGCAGAAGTTGAACCGGAGGTTATGATACAGACTAACAAGGAAAGTTTTCGGCAGATGTTGACGCTCCTTTTAGATAATGCAGTTAAATATACCACAGAAAATGGAACAATTTCCCTGACACTCAAAAAACACGGCAGACACGTTCAAATCGTTGAAGAAAATACCTGCGACCCGTCTCACGAAACGGACCCGGAACGATTATTTGAACGATTTTATCGGGGAGATTCTGCGCGGACACAGGACAATGATTCTTTTGGCTATGGGATCGGACTTTCAGCTGCTCGAGCTGTCTGTGAGAGTTTTGGGGGAAAACTGACAGCGGAATATCCTTCTTCCGACAGAATTCGTTTTACTGCCACTTTATAAAATGTTCAAAAACCTTCCCGTTTACGGCAGTGCCCATAAAACAGTAAAAATTAAAAATCCCGATTTTCGGGGAGAAAACGGCGTGACTTCGGTTACGCCGTTTCTCTTTGCGTCAATAAACTCAGCGGAATAAAACCTGCACCATCATAATAGATTTCGATTTTCTGCTGACGTTTACCCGAAGATTTATCCGGTGCACTTACATAAATAGCATTGACCATATCTCGCAGAGCATCCGGTGTCAATGAATCTAAATCCTGATAGTGTGTTGCTTTTCGGATAAACTTTTCCAGCCGTTCACTCTGATGCTCTTGCTCTTCAATGCTCTTCTGAAGCTCTACAGCGTCCATTCTGAGTTTTTTCTGTTCCTCCTCATAATTTGCACTCATCATGGAGAAACGTTCATCAGACAGCTTTCCTTTTGCATTGTCCTCGTAAATCTTCACGAACAGCCTGTCCAACTCTGAAATTCTCTTTTCAGCCTGTGTAAGCTGTTTTTTCCATGCCTGAATCTTTTCCTTGCTCTCCATGCTCATACTTTCCTGAACAACTGCACGGAAGTGAGCTTCATAGCGGAGGATATAGCTGATGACTGTTTCCATGTGCATCCACACCATATCTTCCAAAACGACAGCTCGGATATAGTGAGTTTTGCATTTATCATTGTTTTTACGATGCGTGGAACACTCAAAGAAATCTTGTCGCTTCTCGAAATTATTAGCTGTGCAATAGTACAGCTTCTCACCACAATCGGCACAATAGACTAAACCGGAGAACAAGCTTGTTTTTCCGGTCTTGCTTCTGCGTTGGCGATTCTGTCGCAGAACCTGAACCTTTTCAAATATATCCTCCGGGATGATTGCTTCGTGAGTATCATAAAAGATGGATTGATTCTCTATCGGATTCTCACGTTTTTTCTTATCCCAGATAGAATTGGTAAAAGTCTTGAAGTTAACGGTACAGCCGGTGTATTCTCTGCGTTCAATAATCTTTCGCACCGTTGTCTGATGCCACTTTGTTGGAGTCTCAGGTGTTGATTGTGGAGTATTTAGCCCCTGTTTTTGTTTGTAGGCTGTTGGTGTAAGTACCTTGTCCTTCGTCAGTTGCGATGCAATCTGACTCGGTCCACGTCCCTCCATTGCCATTTTGAAGATATACTTCACAACAATGGCTGCTTCTTCGTCCACAAGCCACTGAGTTGGATTCTTCGGATCTTTCATGTACCCATACGGCACATTTACCGTCAGTGGAATGCCACGAGAACCTTTAGACTTATTAACGGCTCTGATTTTGCGGCTGGTATCACGAGCGTAAAACTCATTAATCCAATTCTTTATACCTGCCATATCAATACCCATGCCGTTTTGGTCGCTGGTATCAAAATTGTCATTGATGGCAATATAGCGAACACCGTATTTCGGGAATGTAATGTTGGTGTACAAGCCCGTCATGGCAGAGTTTCTGCCAAGTCTGGATAGATCTTTTGTGATACATACTGCTACATTACCAGATTCGATTTCATCCAGCATTTTCTGAAAACCGGGACGATCAAAAGTAGTACCACTGTAGCCATCGTCTACGAAAAAAGTGGGATTCGGAAAGCGATTATCCTTTGCATATTGAAGCAGGATATTTTTTTGATTCACAATGGAATTGCTATCGCCAGCCAGCGCATCCTCTTGGGAGAGTCTGCAATATAAAGCGGTTATTTTATCTGTTGCCCTTAACACTTCTGTTTCCTCCTTCATAGGGGCAACTGGCAGTTCTTGATTAGTCAAGGTTATTGTATCAAACAATTTGTTATTTGTCATCGGTGTCACCCTCCATGGTTCTGCGCATTCTATCAACAGTCATTCGCTCTAACTTGCGAATAAAATCCGTTTTGCCCTCATAGTATCCGGTAACTGTATAAACTGTACCTCCAATTTCTTTTTGAAGTGTAAGTTGTGGTATCCAGTAAGCAGAGAGATTATCTGCATGGATATTTCCGTCTGCATCTGTTTTGGCAGATATTCTATTTGAGCTTTCTTGAGAACGAACGCATTTTGCATAAGGACCTGGCTCAGAAAATTTTAGGCAAGTATTTTCTGATGCTTGACTAATCTGGCTGAACCACTCTTCGTAATCGTCGTGTTTTACATCAAAATCAAATTCGTGAGTCATTTATTTCCTCCTTCGTGTGTTGTCTGCTAACTTCCGCCCAAATTGGGTGGAAGAAAAACAAAAAAGCTGTCACACAGAGCATCAAGAAACAAGTACAATAACACATGCACTTTTCTGATGGTTCTATGTAACAGCCAACGTGAAGAAGAATTTATCTTCACAAAAATATGTAAGACTTTAAATCGGGTAATCCCACAAAACTATAAAATTGAGTCCGAACAGATATTCTGCTTTCTATGTCTATTCTACTGGATAATTGTAGAAAAAACAAGTATGCAGAACTGAGTTAAAGAAATATTTTTCGTTTCGGTAGAAATTGCATCAGAGCTTTTTCTAAAAACAGTTTTTACTTCTGGACAATTTGTCCAGAAGTAGTATCTACAAAAGCGTTCAGAATGAACGTGTAGCCGGTATCGCAGATACCGTGCAAGGGGATTGGGGATGCTTCCCCAACAAGCAATTTGCGAAGATTGACCCAGAGGGAAAATCGAGAAAATAAGTGAACCTGTACAGGTTTACACTGCTTGCCGATTTGTGAAAGGTCAAAATATGGCTCTAAATTATTCCCAGCTTGGGAATAATTTCTCTATACTGCCTGTGACCAATTCTTCCACAAGCCAAAATTCTCTTTTGGTATTTTGAACTTGTGCCCAACTTGGATACAAGTGAAATTAAGAGTTCTCACGATCTGACCTGTTCCCAAATCGGGAACAAGTCAAAGAGCAGGAATCGTACCTCTCGCCAATTTGGCGAGAAGTGACCTCGTGCCAGTTTGGCACGAAGTCAGAACAGATAACTGACAAATTTAACTTCTGTTCAATTTGGGCAGAAGTTATTTTTATTCCTGATAAATTATCGGGACGTTGTGTTGTCACTTCAGTCCAACTTGGTCCGAAGTGGTAACATCAGCATAAATAATGTAAAAATTAAATTCCCATGGATAGAAAAATCCCGATACTCATCTTTATAGCTTATAAATTCTTATCAATAACTTATCTAAAAACCAATTTATAACTTCGTCCCAAATTGGGATTAAGTTATTCTATCGTAAATTCATGTACCCTACCGATAATTTGCCTTATGAGAAAGTTGGAAAAAATGAGCCGGTGTGTATTGCAGATAAGGTGCCTTTTGAGATTCCGGACACATGGGAATGGGTACGTTTAGGAAGTATTGGCGATTGGGGTTCGGGTGCTACGCCAAGCAGATCAATTCCAGAATACTATGGTGGAGATATTCCTTGGCTCAAAACCGGTGACCTGAATGATGGATACATTGAATATATTCCAGAAAACATAAGCCGGTTGGCTTTAGAAAAAACATCGGTTAGGCTGAATCCAGCTGGCTCTGTTTTGATTGCAATGTATGGTGCAACAATCGGTAAATTAGGAATACTCACATTTCCTGCTACCACTAATCAAGCATGTTGCGCTTGTCTGCCTATTGAAATTTGCAATGAATACTTGTTTTATTTCTTGATGTCGCAGAAAGTTGCCTTTGTAAAACAAAGTGAAGGTGGAGCACAGCCAAATATTTCAAAGGAAAAAATCGTAGCTACGCTTATGCCGTTACCTTCGTTAGCTGAGCAATATCGCATTGTTGCCAAAATCAAGGAAGTGCTTCCGTATATTGAACGATGTGGCGAAGCATGTTCGACAGTAAATTCGTTGAACAAGGCTTTTCCTGACCTTCTTAAAAAATCTATTTTGCAAGAAGCAGTACAAGGCAAACTTGTTCCCCAAGATCCTGCTGATGAACCTGCTACTGTTCTTCTGGAACGTATTCGTGCGGAGAAGCAAAAGTTAATTGCCGAAGGTAAAATCAAGAAGGACAAGCACGAATCCGTCATTTTCAGAAGGGATAATTCTCATTATGAAAAGCGTGGTTCTAAGGAAGAAAATATTGATGATATTATTCCTTTTGAACTACCAGATTCTTGGGAATGGATTAGATTGTCTGCAATACTTACATCCACAGATGCAGGAAAAAGCCCTCAGTGTGAGAATCGCCCTCGGACTATTGGCGAGTGGGGCGTTATAAAAACTACCGCAATTCAGGACGGGTACTTCCTCGCTGAAGAAAACAAAGTCTTACCCCCGGATTTCAATTTACAGGAATCTATGGTAGTACATCACGGAGATCTGCTTATCACCAGAGCTGGCCCTCGAAATAGAACGGGAGTTATTTGTGTTGTAGATGGAGAGCCTGAAAATTTGATTCTATCGGATAAGACTGTTCGATTATCATATCTGCGTAATTTGGTGAATCCGCATTATGTAATGACTGCATTAAGTAGTCCTGCAATGCAATATTTTGTTGTTAACGCCATGACAGGAATGGCAGCTTCACAGGTTAATATTTCGCAGGAAAAAATGAAAACTTTTTTGTTACCGCTTCCGCCGCTAAATGAGCAACAGCGAATTGTTGATGAAGTTAGCAAGATATTCGGTCGCATTGATAAGCTGAATTTCTGAATTTTCTCATTATGAAAAGTTGGACGGAATTGAGTGTTGTATCGATGATGAGATACCGTTTGACATTCCGGAAAGTTGGATGTGGACCCGTCTGGGCAGTATAACAGAACTAATTACAAGTGGTTCTCGTGATTGGGCAAAATATTATGCTGAAACAGGGGCATTGTTTTTACGTATGGGAAATCTATCAAAGGATTCTTTTGATTTGCGTTTGAATAATATTCAAAGAGTCCAGGTACCCAAAAAGGCAGAAGGAATCCGAACAGCGTTACAGGCAGGTGATTTGCTTTTTTCAATTACTGGTGAAGTTGGAATGCTCGGACTTATTCCTGATAAATTTGAAACTGCTTATATTAACCAACACACTGCTATCCTAAGATTTTTGCCTGCTCTCCGAAATAAATATATACCATATTTTTTGCTAACTGAACATGCAAAAAAGTGTTATAAAGGAAATCAGCATGGCATTAAAAACAGTTTTAGATTGGATGCCATATGTGATATTCTTGTACCCATACCATCTTCACAAGAACAAAAAAAGATTGTAGATAGGATTGAAGAATTGTTCAATAAGATCACGCTGATTTAGCGTAGAATTGTATAATATCTGGCGAAAGGAGGTCTTTCGCCATGATAGAAAAAGAAAAATTCGAAAGACATTTGAGGGGCACAAACCTCTCGGAAAACACAATTTCATCGTATCTGTTTGCCATCAAACAGTATGGGGAGCAATACGATGATGTCACCCAGAAAAAGCTGCGTGAGTACAAGGTATGGCTGATTGAGAATTACAAGCCCAAGACAGTTAATCTCAGACTTCGAGCCATCAACTGCTACTTAGAGTGCATTGGCAAGGAGAAATGGAAACTGCCCTTTATCCGTGTGCAGCAGAAAACTTTTCTGGAAAATGTCATTAGTGAAGCAGATTACAAATACTTTAAATCTTGTCTGAAGAATGACGATGAAATGTTCTGGTATTTCGTAATCCGCTTCCTTGCCGCCACTGGAGCCAGAGTCAGCGAACTGATTCAGATTAAGGCTGAACATGTTAAGTTAGGGCATCTTGACCTGTACTCCAAAGGTGGTAAATTACGCAGAATTTATATCCCCAAAGAATTACAAAATGAAGCCCTTTCTTGGTTGGCCGAAAAGCAACAAGAAAGCGGCTTCATTTTTTTGAACAAGTATGGGGAACGTATTACCACCCGTGGCATCTCTGGACAGTTGAAGAAACTGGCAGTAAAATATGGCATCAATCCTGTGGTTGTGTATCCACACTCATTCCGTCACAGGTTTGCCAAGAGCTTCCTTGACCGTTGCAATGATATAGCGTTCCTGGCTGATCTTATGGGACATGAAAGCATCGAAACTACCCGTATTTACCTCAGAAAAACAGCTACAGAACAGAGAGAAATTGTTGATACAATCGTAGATTGGTAAAAAGGAAGGCATACACTTCGGTTCGTTGAAGTGTATGCCTTGTACTTCATATCGAATTGCAATAATCAAACAGAGCATTGACCTTTTCGACAATTCTATACTGCTCAGATAATGGTGGAATAGGCAATAACATTTTTCCTAACGTTTTGCCATTACAGTTTGGTTGCGCTGTTGCAATAGTGCCATTACGCAGCTGGCTCCAATACAGTTCACTTTCCATGAAAAATTTCAAATATTGAGGGCATAGCCATTGGCTGTATCTGGTTCTGATTAAGTATCCTGCATAGATTGCTTCTTCAGGAACTTCTTGTACAAGATACGACTTCCCAACAGTTCCTCCTGTTCTTGCAAACAAAATGTCATTTGGTTGCAGAAGGTAGGTGCTAATTTCATTTTCCTTTATATCACAGTAAGGAACTGTTTCCCACAATACAGAATTGTCTTGGATATCACTAATACGAATCATTTTGATTCGACCACAATCTTTTGCAGGAGCATTATATCCGTACTGAATTGATTGGGATATATTGCCCCAACGCTCCCATACCCAACTATCCGGAATGTCAAATGGTATCTCATCATCAATACAACGCTCGATTCCGTCCAACTTCTCATAATGAGAATTATCCCTTCTGAAAATGACGGACTCATGCTTATCTTTTTTGATTTTACCTTCAGAAATTAACTTTTGTTTTTCCGCACGAATGCGTTCCAGAAGAACAGATGCTGGTTCATCGTTTTGGTCTTGTGGTACAAGTTTGCCTTGAACGGCTTCTTGGAGAATGGATTTTTTAAGTTGCTCTGGGAAGATATTGTTCAAATGTTTTGATTTTGAATAGGCTGTGCCATATTCAATTATATGAGCCATAATCGCATTAAGTTTTTCAACAATGCGAATTTGCTCATGCGCTGGAGGAATTGGTACAAGCATATTTCCCAGTGTTTTTCCGTTGCAATTGGGCTGTGCGGTGGCAATAGTGCCTTCTCGTAATTGCGACCAATATAACTCGCTTTCCATAAAGTATTTCAAATATTGCGGACATAACTGGTCACTATATCTGGTTCTAATTAAGTAACCCGCATAAATAGCTTCTTCTGGAACTTCTTGTACAAGATAAGATTTTCCAACCGTTCCTCCTGTTCTTGCAAACAGAATATCATTGGGTTTCAGAAGGTACGCATCAATTTCTTCTTCTTTTATGTCGCAGTAAGGAACTGTTTCCCACATTACAGAATTATCCTGAATATCACTAATGCGAACCATCTTTATTCGTCCATTTTCTTGTGCTGGTGCATTGTAGCCATACTGAATAGATTCCGACAATGTTCCCCAACGTACCCATTCCCAACTCTCCGGAATCTCAAACGGCACCTCATCAGCAATGCAAACCGGTTCATTCTTGCCAACTTTCTCATAAGGCAAATTATCGGCACCACGGAAGATATATGAAGGGTTCTTTTCTTTTTTAATTTTTCCCTCCTTAATGAGTTGTTCCTTTTCTTTTCTGATTCTTTCAAGCAATACAGAAGCCGGTTCGTCATTTGGGTCTTGCGGAACGAGCTGGCCCTGAACAGCCATCTGCAATATTGAATTTTTCAGCTGTTGTCCGGTCATTATTCTTCCTCCAAGTCAATTCCCAAGATTTCTGTAATTTGTGCCAAGATGCGGTCAATATCAGCATTCAGGCTTGCTCGTTTTTCCTGATACTGCTGAATCAACTCTTTGGGAGGGAGGATTTCTTCTTCCTCATGAGGATAACCGCAAAGGTCAATATTGTAATTTCTGGCAGCAATCTCATCAACCGTAAATTTCTTTGCTTTATCAAAGCCGTCTACATTGATTTCTTCTCTGTTATCCCACCAATCCATCGCTGGAGTAAAGTGCTTAAGTTCCATTGGTTTGGTCTTTGAGAAATTTTTGTATCCTTCCGGCATATCCAAACGATAAAACCAAGTTTCCTCTGTTGGCTTTGTATGATCAAAGAACAGAATGTTGGTAGTAATAGATGTGTATGGAGCAAATACACTGTGTGGCATACGGATTACAGTATGCAGATTGAACTCAGAAAACAGCTTCTTCTTGATAGCAACTTTTGCATTATCAGTACCAAACAGAAAACCATCTGGCAGGATAACAGCTGCACGACCATTCTTTTTCAAACGGTACATGATAACAGACATAAAGAGGTCTGCGGTTTCGCTGCTTGCTAAGTCTGCTGGGAAGTGGTTCTTGACTTCGGTTTTTTCATTACCACCATACGGAGGATTCATCAGGATAACATCAAACTGGTCATCCTGTGTGTAGTCCAGAACATCTTTCAGCAAAGAGTTGTCATGGTAGATTTTCGGCACATCAATTCCATGCAACAGCATATTTGTGATGCACAGCATATAAGGGAACTGCTTTTTCTCGATACCGTAAATTGATGCATCATAAGCCGACTGATCTTCGGTAGTTTCGATTTTAGTAGCAAGTTCTTTCAGCCAGCTTGTAAGGAAGCCACCAGTGCCACAGGCAAAATCTGCAACCTGTTCGCCAATCTGCGGATTGATCATCTTTGCCATAAAATCAGTCACGGCACGAGGAGTATAGAACTCACCAGAGGAACCTGCACTTTGCAGTTCCTTCAAAATGGTTTCATAGATTTCACCGAAAGCATGGCTCTCCTCATAGTCTCCAAGGTCGAGATCATCAATAACATTGATAACCTGACGAAGCAACACACCATCTTTCATATACTGATTGGCATCGGCAAAAGTGGTCTGCACGATAGCTTTTTTAATTGGGGTAGACACATCAACAGGGAGTTTTTTCAGAGTTGGGAACAAAGTGTTATTCACAAAGTTCAGCAACTTATCGCCTGTTAAAGCAGTACCGGTATGGTCATCAACAGCCCAGTTCTGCCAACGGCATTCTTCTGGAATGATGGAAACATACTCTTCATCGTCCCATTCCCAATCCTGCTCTTTAGCATCATATACTTTCAGAAAGAGCATCCATGCAATCTGCTCAATACGCTGGGCATCTCCATTGATACCTGCATCGTTGCGCATGATATCACGGAGCCTTTTTACAAATCCTGATAAATTACTCATAGTTTATACCGCCTCTTCTGAATAAATTGCTTCTTCAAGTTCCTTAACTGCTTGCATATATCCTGACTTCCCACCGAAATAACCGGCAATCTTTGCAGGTTTTCCAAGCTTTAGGAACGGATCAAGTTTTAGAATCTCTGTCTTTTCTATCTCATAAATACCCGTGTTCATATACTTATCGAGAAGTGCTTCCAGTACCTCCCTTGCAACACCACTGTATTTACTAAGAAAATCACGCTTTTTCACATTGTTAGCTCTTTCTTTGCGGGTCAATGGCTTTTTATCAAAAGCCACATGACAGATAAAGTCGAAGTCATCTACATCAACCATGTTTTGATCTGCTTTCATCAATTCAAGGTCAATGCCACGCTCCAAAAGCATTTCTCTGATTTTTTCCTTTTTTTCTTCCTTCGACCACTGGCGGATAAAATTATCCAAAGATGCATATTCACCACGAATATTCTCTTTCGTGTAATCGACAATGCTTTCCTTGCGGAGCAGTTTGCCATTTGCATCATAAACAGAAACCGTTTTATGAATAATTTCTACCTTGCAGCCATCACGACCAACAACCGGCTTTACAGCTGGAGGATTAGGCGGTATAGGCGGGTCAACTGGGCCATCACCATTCGGAGACGGTGTATGACCACCTGGAGTGAATCCCGGATCAATCATAATTGGGCCATCCCAATCAGGATCTGCAAACAGCCTGCTGACATTACGGAAGTCCATAACCACAAAATGTGTTTTACCTTCCTTTTCACGCAGTCTGGTTCCTCGTCCAATAATCTGCTTAAACTCAGTCATAGAACCAATCATTTCATCCAGAACAATCAGCTTTGTCATCTTACAATCTGCACCGGTAGATAGTAGTTTAGATGTGGTCGCAATAACCGGATAAGGTGCAGAAACGGAAATGAAGTAATCCAGTTTCTTTTTGCCGTAATCATCACTGCCGGTAATACGCACAACATAGTCAGGGTTCTCTTTTACCATATCAGAGTTCAGATTAACCAATGCCTGACGCATACGCTCCGCAGCATCTTCTGTGGCACAGAACACGATGGTTTTCGCCATTCGGTCTGTGCTTTTCAGGTAGCGGGTGATTTCAGAAGCAACCTGATGAATGCGATCTTCGATAATGATGTTATAATCGTAGTCGCTGTTGGTATAGATGCGATCTTCAATTTCATTACCGTAAATATCTCTTTGCCCCTTGCGAGGACGCCAGCCATCACCAATATCGGTCATAATATTGATAACTTTGAACGGCGCAAGGAAGCCATCTTCGATACCTTCTTTCAGGCTGTACATATAGATAGGCTCGCCAAAGTAACTCAGGTTGGAGATATATTTGGTTTCCTTTGGAGTTGCAGTCATACCAATCTGGGTAGCAGAATTGAAATATTCCAAAATTCTGCGCCAACGGCTTTCCTCTTTCGCAGATCCACGATGACACTCATCTACGATAATGAGATCAAAGAAATCCGGGGTAAACAGTTCGCTGAAATGTTCCTTATCATCCTCACCAACCAGTTGCTGATACAGAGAGAAATATACCTCGTGGGAAGTAATGGTACTCTTATCATCCTTGGCAACATTAATTTTATGAATAACCTTTTCCAGCGGAGCAAAGTCCTGCTGAATGGACTGATCCACAAGAATATTACGGTCAGCAAGGTAAAGTATCTTTCGCTTCAAACCGCTTTGCAGCATACGGTAAACGATCTGGAAAGCAGTATAGGTTTTTCCCGTACCGGTAGCCATAACAAGTAATAATCGGTTCTGACCTCTTGCAATGGCATCTACGGTTCTATTGATAGCAATACGTTGATAGTAACGAGGAGGGTATGTATTCTGGCTGCTATAATAAGGTTGCTCAATTACCATTTCCTGTGCCGGTGTCATTCCAGACTCATGCTTGAAGCGGGCAACCAGTTCGGCTTCTGTTGGGAATTCATCCAGACCGAACTGACGTTCTTTTCCGGTAAGGAAATCATGCTCAGCAAAACCATCACCATTAGAGCTATAGGCAAACGGAAGATCAAGCATCTGAGCATAGGTCATGGCCTGCTGTAAACCATGTGAAATACTGTGCTTGTTGTCCTTTGCTTCAATAATAGCAATCGGGTTATTTGCGTTCAGATACAGAATATAGTCTGCACGCTTTGGCTTTTCACGGAACACAAAGTTACCCTTCAGGTTTATTTTACCATCTGTAACCTGTGTCTCCATGGTAATTTTGCCTCTATCCCATTTGGAAGTAATAGCAGGGGTAATATACTGCAATTTGATATCTTCTTCAGACATTTCTTTTTTCGATAAAATTGTACTCATTTGTATATCCTCCTCCCACTAACTGTTGCTATCTGGAACAATTTCCAATATATCATCAATAGAACAATTTAATACTCCACATATTTTAACTAAGACCTCTACTCGAACATCTTCATTTTTCCCCAGTTTTGCCATGGCATTTGTGCTAATTTTGGCTGCCTTGATAAGCTCCGTTTTGCTCATCCCACGATCAATAAGAATTTTCCATAATTTATTATAACAAACAGCCATGTTATTACCTCCTGCCAGCATAACTTCTCATAATTTTGTGTTATAAGAACATTATAACATTATTTTTTCAAATTTCAATTTCAGATTGTAATTCTCAATCATTGAAAGGAAAGAGATTGTTTATCTAATCTTGTCGTATTTTTTTCCAGAAAATCGGAAGAAAGGAAAGGATCGGTATTACTATAATCAGTATTATTAATATCAGTATTATTACATTGTGCTTTTGACAACTCAAGAATTGTGATTACGATAAGTCCAGAATTGTCCTTTTGACAACTCAAGAACTATTTTTCCACCAAAGAAGAAAGGCTGACCTCATCAGCCAGCCTTTAATGTAGAATATTCAGTTCAACAACAAATCAGCTCTGCAACGATGATTTCTTCTGCCTGCGCTCTTATCCCATTCATATGCCTGACCCAAGAAAGCTGTTCTTTTTCTTTATCTGGAGCTGGATTTATCTCTAAAAGCTCTGCTGTCAACTGCTTCATTCTGTGATGTGCGGTTTCGTCAATCTCCCAAAGATGCGGAAATAACTTCTCCGTCAAAATCAAATCATTCAATAGCACCTGATTGTTTTCCTCAAGAAATGCCCTACGCATCCTGCCATATTTTCCGAGTATCTGTGTTTCTGCATTTACTAATCTGATGTCAGGGATAAAGTAGTCCCCACATTGAATATGGGTTAAATTCTGCACCATAATAGTACCTCCAATCAATTTTATTTGCATTTTGATTGTACCTAAATGAAAAGAAAAAGTGAAGTTTGTCACATACGCAAATGAGCGATACCTGGTCGTTCAAACCAAGTATCGCTCATTCTCTTTTTCTAACCTCAACTGCCAGATGCCGTAGCCATAGAAAATTTGTTGCTTCCTGTTTTATGGGCACCCAGCATTACGGGAAGGTTTTTTTATGTAATTCTTAGGTTCGATTCTTATAATGAAAGTGTAGAAAGGAGATGGTATTGATTGCAATTTCGACATGAAGTAAAACATGAAATCAGCAATCACGATCTGTTAGTTTTGCGACAAAGGCTGAAAATGGTTATGAAACCGGATTGCCATGCTGTGAATGGGAAATATGAAATACGCAGTTTGTATTTTGATACGCCGAATGACAAAGCTCTGCGTGAAAAACTGGATGGGGTTATTACTCGAGAAAAATATCGTATTCGTTTGTATAATAACAATCCGTCTACCATTCATTTAGAACTGAAGTTTAAGCATATTGGACTCGGTTACAAAAATACGGCGTTCTTAACTCCGGAGCAAGCTCAAGCGATAGTTGACGGTGATGTAGAGTGGATGTCTTATAGTACAAATAAAGTGATTCTTGATTTTTACACACACATTTGCAACGAGAGGATGAAAGCAAAGGTAATTGTGGATTATGTTCGGGAGCCGTTTGTGTTTGCGCCGGGAAATGTTCGGGTTACGTTGGATTATGGAATTCGCACCGGGATGAGCTGCACAGATTTTTTGAATCCCGGTTGTGTGACTGTCCCGATTCAGAATTCTCCCTGTATTCTCGAAGTAAAGTGGGACAATTTCCTGCCCGATATCATTCGTGATGCAGTTCAGCTTGGTTACAGGTATAATGCTGCTTTTTCCAAATATGCCGCTAGCCGAATGTATGACTAAAAAACAGAAGATAAGAAAAGGAGAACTTAAATAATGACTTTTAACGATATTTTTAAATCCAGTTTTCTGGAAAATGTGTCATCTATCAGTGTGATAGATATGCTGCTGACCATAGTGCTTTCCTTTGGGATTGGTTTGTTTATCTTTCTTATTTACAAAAAGACCTACCGCGGAGTAATGTATTCTGCCGGATTTGGTACCACCCTGATTGCCCTGACAATGATTACATCTATTGTCATTTTGGCAGTTACATCCAACGTGGTTCTTTCCCTCGGTATGGTCGGCGCGCTGTCCATCGTGCGTTTTCGTACCGCAATCAAGGACCCACTGGATATTGCTTTTTTGTTTTGGTCGATCGGCGCAGGCATTGTTCTTGCAGCAGGCATGATACCGCTGGCAGTTATTGGCAGCGTTTGCATCGGTTTGATTCTGCTGGTATTTGTCAATCAGAAGCCTCATACCCATCCGTATATGGTGGTTCTCAACTGTACTGACCACGATGCAGAGATAAAAGCCAGAGAATTTCTGACTAAGAATGTAACCCGTACTTCGGTCAAAAGCAAGTCTGCCGTAAAGGGTGCGATTGAAATGAACATTGAAGTTCGTCTGAAAGAAGATGATACTGACTTTATCAATATTCTGTCTGAAATGCCCGGAGTAAACAGTGCGGTAATCGTTTCCTATAATGGCAATTACATGGGGTAAGGAGTATGTCTGCAAGTAAGAAACTGGATAAAATCGCGTGGACAGTTACAGCGTTTACCTTAGGAATTACCATTTTATTTATGAATGGCGGAGCGATTGGACTCAAGGAAATGACGCGTATGATGGGTTACGAAACTCGTTTATTTAATAATACCCGAGTTCATACAATAGATATAGTTATGAATGACTGGGATGAAGTGATTAAAAATGCCATGAGCGAAGAATATTATGACGCTTCCGTTGTGATTGACGGAGAGGCGTATAAGAATGTGGGGATTCGCGCCAAAGGTAACACCTCCCTGTCTACGGTCTCTTCTTTGGACAGCGAGCGGTACAGTTTCAAAATTGAATTTGACCACTATGACAGTTCGATTACCTATCATGGCTTGGATAAACTGAGCCTAAATAATTTGATTCAAGATTCTACGATGATGAAGGATTATCTGACCTATACTTTAATGAACGAGTTTGGTGTGAGTTCACCGCTGTGCAGCTATGTTTATATCACTGTCAACGGTCAAGATTGGGGACTGTATCTGGCAGTTGAGGGAGTAGAGGACAGTTTTCTGGAGCGAAACTATGGTTCCGATTACGGAGAACTGTACAAGCCGGACAGCATGAGCTTTGGTGGCGGTCGCGGAAACGGAAAAGATTTTAATATGGACCGATTTGAAAAGGAGGGAGAATCCTCAGAAGGTTTGACTCAGTCTGATTCTAAAGAAAACGTACCGCAGATACCGGATATGGGGAATTTTGACCCGTCAGAAATGTTTGGGGGAAATGTGCCGGAGAGCTTTGATTCTTCTGATATACCGGAGAATTTTGTCTCATCCAAGATAGGAGAAGATGACAGGGAGGAAAAATTCAATTTTGACGGTTTTGGAATGGGTTCTTCAGATGTCAAGCTGCAATATATTGATGATGAGTTAGACAGTTATTCTAACATTTGGAATAATGCAAAAACCGATATAGCGGAATCGGATCAATCTCGCTTGATTGAATCATTAAAGAAACTATCAAATTATGAAGAAATTGAATCGGTTGTGGATGTGGAAGAAGTCATTCGGTATTTTGTGGTTCACAATTATGTATGTAATGGTGACAGTTACACCGGAGCGATGATTCACAACTATTATTTGTACGAGGAAAACGGTCAGATGTCGATGATTCCGTGGGATTATAATCTGGCATTTGGAACATTCCGGGGTGGAAGCGCGCAGAGTACAGTCAATACACCAATTGATTCTCCTGTGTCCTCAGGCTCCGGAGAGGACCGTCCGATGTGGAATTGGATTCTGTCCGATGAAAATTACACAGAGCTGTATCATCAGTATTTTTCTGAGTTTTTGGATATGGTGGATATTCAAAGTATCATTGACAACGCATACCAGCTGATTGCATCATATGTGGAAAAAGACCCTACTGCTTTTTATACCAAAGAAGAGTTTGAGCAAGGAGTGCAGACGCTCAAGGCGTTTTGCAGTCTGCGCAGTAAAAGTATCTCAATGCAGCTGGAAAGCGGAGAAACAACCGAAGAGATGGAATATGCAGATGCTTCGGAAATCAATCTGACTGATATAGGTTCAATGAATGGCGGGATGGGAAAAGAAGGAAATGAAAAACCTCAGATGCCGGAAATTCCGGGGAAAATGCCAGTCCAACAGGAGAAAGCAGAAGAAGGTTCAACGGATGAATCTTTTACCGTATCATCGGAAGTTACGATTGGAGCGTCCGGACAGAGCGAGAAAGGGGAGAATCTGCCATCATTAGATGGAAGAAACCGGAAAGAAGCTCCTTCGAGAGATCAGGGACAGATGACCGGAGGCAATTTCAATCCCAATATGAACGATGTGAGCAATTCCGCTTCAAGTAAAACCGCTTGGATATGGATTGCTGTATCTGCCTTAATTCTCGGTGCAGGTCTGCTCACTACGAAGTTATATAAAAGTTAACAGAAACTAAAAACGCTGTAATTTTTATCTCAGAATGGATAGAAATTGCAGTGTTTTTTTGTTTTCGGAGTATTGATGCAGCACTGCCAATTTTAAGAAAGATAATACACAAATAACGGAAGCGGACTTTTGGGTTTCTTGATTTTTAGTATTTTCTATAGAGGGGATTGATTTTAAATATAGTTTGGTATATAATATAAAGTGCTGGATTTGATATTCAAATTGATTTATTTTGTGGATAAGATAAGGAAGATAATTCTATAAAGACAATCTATAATTCTGAATTTTCTGTTTTGCAGCAGATTGTTTTTCTTCCGTTTATTGTTGATACAGGAAATCTAACAGTAGATTTTTAATCTTTTTTGATTGTTTTTGTTGTTTGGTATGTTTGACAAACTTACAAATAATCGAAAATTTGCTCAAAGAAATCTCTTGTAAAGGAAAAAAGAATCTGATATAATCAAAATTGTTCATTTATTATGCGAAAAAAATTATCAAAAAATAAAGGGAACACTGTATCTTATCGGGGAAAACTCCGATGAAATAAAAATAAGAGAGGGAAGGAAGAAAAGGTGATGAAAAAAAGCCATTTGGACAAAGCGTTTTACAAAACGGTACTGACCATTGCCGTGCCGATTGTCATTCAGAACTTAATCAGCATCGGCTTGAATATGGCAGACACAATCATGATTGGAAAATTGGGTGTGGATGAGCTGGCGGCAGTAGGAACGGCGAACCGGTTATACTTTGTGTTTTCCAGTTTATGTTTCGGTATTTACAGCGGAGCGGCAGTTTATGTTTCCCAGTACTGGGGTGTGCGCGATATTAAAAACATTCGCCGAACCTTAGGTATTGACATGATTTTGGGAGGCGGAATGTCGCTGCTGTTTACGGCGATTGCGATGTTTTTGGCTCCGCAGGTGTTGGGATTATTCAGCTCAGATCCGAATGTTATCGAATTGGGAACACAGTATCTGCACATCGTTGCAATTTCCTATTTCTTTACAGCGATGTCCTTTGCCATTAACTTTAATTGCAGGGCAATTCATATGCTGAAGGTTCCGACTGTAATCAACACGTTAGCGTTATTTATCAACCTGGGGTTAAACTATCTGTTGATTTTCGGAAAGATGGGACTGCCAAAGATGGGAGTAAAAGGTGCGGCATTAGCTACCTTGATTGCCCGTTTGGTAGAGTTTGTGCTGATGTATGTCTGCGTATATCTCCATTCGGAACATCCGTTGGCTGCAAAACCGAAAGAGTTGTTCAGTTTTGACCGCAAGCTGTTTACCAAAGTATTAAAGACTTCGCTCCCGGTTATTGTATCGGAGGGTGGTTGGAGCTTGGGAAATGCAGTTTACTACATCGCTTACGGAATGTTGGGTGCATCTGCTTTGGCAGTAGTTCAGGTGGCGTCTACCATCAATGACCTGTTCCAGTGTCTGTTTTTTGGAATCGGCAATGCAAGTGCGGTTATGATTGGAAACGAGTTGGGACGGCGCAACGAGGACAAAGCGTATGATTATGCGGTTGTCTTTTTAAAGATGACCTTTGTTGTGAATGTGATTGTTTCGCTCGGCTTATTCTTCTCCCGCAACGGAGTAATTGCGCTGTACGATTTTGATATGGAAACCAACGTTATGTTGGCAAACACCATCATTGTTTATGCAATTTATATGTTGCCTAAAATGTTTACCTATGTTTTGTTCTGCGGAATTTTGCGTTCCGGCGGTGACACCAAAATCTGTATGATTTTGGATTTGCTGGGCGTTTGGGTTATCGGTGTTCCGCTCGCTTTCTTCGGCGTACTGGTTCTGGAGCTGCCGCTGCATTTGGTTGTTGCTATGGTGTTCTTTGAAGAGTGGGTAAAACTTATCTTCTCGTGGATGCGTTTTAGAAGCAAGAAATGGGCGCACACTTTAATTTAATTAAGGAAAATAAAAGTAAAAAAGGCGGCTGTCGAAAGTTTTTCGGCAGGCGCCTTTTTGGTAAATCGTTTTTTAGTTTGATTTTTTATTTGAATCTTGAGAAACAACATGATATACTAAAGAAAAATATTCAGGAGAAAGAAAAATGAGTAAGGAATTTATCAATATATACAATGCTTATGAAAATAACTTGAAAAATCTTTCTTTGTCGATTCCCAAGCACAAGATTATTGTGTTTACCGGGGTATCCGGTTCGGGAAAATCTTCACTGGCTTTGGACACGATTGCAGCGCAGTCCAGGAGAGAATTAAATGATACCTTTCCGACCTATGTTCAAAATTATCTGCCGAGATACGGACGACCGCATCTGGGCAGAATTGAAAATCTGCCGACAGCAATTGTAATAGATCAGAAAAAGCCGTCGCCCAATCAACGCTCCACAGTGGGAACCTATACCGATACCTATGCGCTGCTGCGTTTATTGTTTTCCCGTGCGGGAAAGCCGTTTGTCGGATATTCCGACACCTTTTCGTTTAATCATCCGCAAGGGTGCTGTCCGCGGTGCAGCGGTTTGGGAGAGATTACCGAACTGGATATTCACAAACTGGTGGATTTTGAAAAGTGTTTAAATGACCCCGGCGTTATTCATTATGTTGCCTTTGAACCGGGACAATGGAGATGGATTCGATATGCAAACAGCGGATTATTTGATTTAAATAAAAAAATTCGGGATTACAGTCCGGAAGAATTGGAGTTGTTTTTATATTCCCCGCAGATAAAGCTCAAAAATCCGCCGGAAGGATGGCCCAAAACAGCCAAATATGAGGGTCTGGTACACCGAATGTACCGCAGTGTATTGAATTCGGAAGAAGGAAAGCTGCATCGGGAATTATTGGAACCGATGACAAAGCGCGGCGTCTGCCCGGACTGCAATGGTGCGCGGCTAAACCCAAAGGTACTGTCTTGTATCTTAAACGGAAAAAATATTGCGCAGGTAACGGCGATGCCTTTGAGAGAGGTGATTGCGTGGATTGAACAAATCAACGAGCCGTTGGCTCAGGATATTCAAAAAACGCTGGCAGCCCGTTTGAATGCTCTGGTGGAAATCGGGTTGGAGTATCTGACTTTAGACCGCAGTTTGGGGAGCTTGTCCGGGGGAGAAGCGCAGCGATGTAAAATCGCAAAATTTTTAAATTCTTCACTGTGCGACCTGATGTATGTATTGGACGAACCGAGTGTAGGACTGCACAGCCGCGATATTGAGCGAATGAAAAAAGCAATCCGAAAGCTAAGGGACAGCGGAAACACTGTTCTGCTGGTAGAGCATCATCGGGACATGATAGAGCTGGCAGATTATGTGGTGGATATGGGACCGCAGGCGGGAAACGCGGGTGGTGAAATTTTATTTACCGGCAGCTATGAGCAGCTTTTGCAGAGTGACACACCGACCGGAAAAGCGCTGCGTTGTTACACCGAACCAAAACAAAATTTGCGTCTTCCCAAAGAATGGTTTTGTTTGGAACACGCAACAAGACATAACTTAAAAGATGTTTCGGTGCGTTTGCCGTTGGGCACGCTTACTGCAATAGTGGGGGTAGCGGGTTCGGGAAAAAGCTCGCTGATGGAATGTTTTGCAGAGCAGGCAGGGGAGAAGGCGGTATATATCAGCCAGAAAAACATCGGCGCCAGTCTGCGCTCCACGCCGGCGACCTACTTGGGGATTGCAGACGAGATTCGCCGCATTTTTGCAAAACAATGCGGAAAAAAAGCGAGTCTGTTTTCCTTTAACGGAGAGGGAAAGTGCCCTGCCTGCGGCGGAAAAGGGGTAATCGTTTCGGATATGTCCTTTATGGATTCGATTGAAACCGTATGCGAGCTTTGCAGAGGTTTGCGATATTCCGAGGAAGCTTTAAGCTATCAGGCAGGGGGACTGAACATCGCGCAGGTGATGGATTTAACGGTGGAAAAGGCAATCCGACATTTTGAAAACACAGAAATTGCGCGTTCTCTGATTCCTCTAAAAAGGGTGGGGTTGGATTATCTCCACCTAAATCAGGCATTATCCACCTTGTCCGGTGGGGAGCTGCAACGGCTGAAGTTGGCGTCATATCTTGACAGAAGTGGTTGTATTTTCATTTTGGATGAACCGACGGACGGACTGCATTTGAGCGATATTCAGAGGTTGATACTGCTGCTGAACGAAATGGTGGAGGCGGGAAACTCTGTTTTTGTGATTGAACACAGTCTGGAGGTTCTTAAATCCTGCGATTATGTGATAGAGGTGGGTCCGGGAGGAGGAAACGAGGGCGGAACACTCTTGTTTGCGGGAACGCCGCAAGAGATGCAAAATTGTCCGCAGTCGATAACGGCACCCTATTTAAAACAGGAAACAGAGCGAGGAAAAGAGGGCAGTCCGGATTAGACTGCCCTCTTTGTAAGAGAAAAGGTCGAAGGAAATTTGTATGCGTTAGAAACTTCACGGTTTCACCTTGAAATTTTCGGGATATTGTTATATGATAGCATTATAGATAAAATAACATGGATACGGAAGAAAAGATTGTGAGCATCGGAATGGGGGGTAAAGCAGTTCTGCGGATAAAAAGAAAAAGCCTGCAAAAGCAGACTTTCTTTTCACACACTGTGAAGCTGAATAAATCAGCGATTTTGGCAGAGCCGTATTTGAACCTGTCATGTTATTTTAGTGCTTTTATTATATCCGATGCCGCAAAAAATGTCAAGAGGAAACATTAAGGAGGAAAAAATGGAGCAGAAACCATATTTTTTAGGATTGGATATCGGAACGGATTCGGTCGGTTGGGCAGTAACCGATACAGAATATCGGATTAGAAAAGAAAACGGCAAGGCTTTGTGGGGAGTTCGTCTGTTTGATTCGGCAGAAACTGCGGAGGAACGCAGAAACAGCCGTGTTTCCAGAAGAAGAATCGAGCGTCGCCGTCAAAGATGTCAGTGGTTGGAAGAAGTTTTTTCTGAAGCAATCGGTTCGATAGATCCGGCATTTTTTCAAAGACTCAGGGAAAGCAAATTTCAGGAGGAGGACAAACAGGCGGATTTTCCGTTGGGAAAATATACGCTGTTTGGAGAGAAAGATTACTCGGACAAAACATATTATCGAGAATATCCCACAATTTATCACCTGCGCAAGGCATTGATAGAAAGTGAAAAAACGTTTGATGTGCGGTTGGTATATTTGGCGGTACATCACATCATGAAATATCGCGGACATTTTTTATACGGGGATCTTTCTTTGGATATGATTTCTCCGGAAGCCGGCTTAGAACGCTTGCAGAATGAACTGGAGCGGGAATTTGAGCAGACCGTTTCGGTGAAAGATTTTGCCGCACTTCGGGAAACGCTGACTTCACATTCCCTTAACAAGACCCAGAAGAAAAAGAAGCTGAGCGAACTGTTTGGAGTAAGCAAGAAGGACGGACCTCTTTATGCGGTGACAGAACTGCTTTCAGGGGCGAAAGTTTCGTTGGATTCACTGTACGGAGAGAAGATAGAGGCGGAAGATTTATCAAAAATAAGTCTGGAAGATGATTTTGATACGATCAAAGACAAATTAATGGCAATTTTAGATGACCGTATAGAACTGATTTTAGCCATCAAAGAAATCTATGACTGGGCTCTGTTAGAATCCATTCGGAGCGGAGAAAGGTATCTTTCGGTTGCAAAGGTAAAATCCTATGAAAAGCACAAAGCAGATTTATTGCTGTTAAAACAGGCAGTGAAGCAGACAGAGGACAAGGAGCTGTATCGAGAGATTTTCCATATCAGCAAAAAGGGCCTCAACAATTACCCGGCTTACAGCGGAAAAGATGCGAAAAACTACCGCTGCAACAGCGAAGATTTTGGCAAATATCTGATTAAAAAATTAAAACCGTATCAGGATAAGATACCGACGATTGCGGATATTTTTGTTCAGCTGGAGGAAGGAACCTTTCTGCCCAAGCAAACCACCAAGGATAACGGAATAATCCCCCATCAGCTGCATGAGTTGGAATTGGTAAAGATTTTGGAAAACGCTTCTGCGTACCTTCCGTTTCTTCTGGAAAAGGACGAAAGCGGACTGACAAAGGCAGAACAGATTCATCAAATGTTCTGTTTTCAAATTCCGTATTATGTCGGTCCGCTCAATGCCGATTCCGCGCACAGCTGGATTGTGCGAAAGGAAGAAAAAATTTATCCGTGGAACTTTTCGCAGATAGTTGATTTAGAGCAGTGCAGGGAAAACTTTATTACCCGAATGACCGCAAAATGCAGTTATATCGGGGAAGATGTTTTGCCCAAATCATCTCTGCTGTACAGTAAATATATGGTTCTGAATGAAATCAACAAATTAAAGGTAAACGGCAGCGCGATTTCTGTTCAGACAAAGCAGAATATCTATCGGGATTTATTTTTAACGGGGAAAAAGGTAAGCCATGCAAAACTGAGAACCTATCTGAATTTGGACAAGGAGGATATCCTCAGCGGATTAGACGGAGATGTTTCGGCGTCGCTCGCCATGTGGAAACAGTACGAATGGTTGTTGGAAAAATCGGAGACAGACGGTTTTGAAATTGCAGAGGACATTATCCGCCACATCACCCTGTTCGGAAAGGATAAGAAGCTGCTTGCAGGGTGGATTGCCAAGACTTACGGAGATATTCTTACTTTGCAGGAGCAGAAAAGAGCGTTGTCTGTTCCGTGCAGCGGCTGGGGAAAGCTGTCCCGCGCCTTTTTAACAGAGATTTATCATATTGACCCGCAAACCGGCGAGGCAAGCTCTATCATGGATTTGCTGTGGAACACCAACGATAATCTGATGGAGCTGCTCGGCGGAAAATATACCTTTGGGCAGGCAGTAGCGGAATACCGAGCGAAAAAGAGGAACAGTCAGGGAGAAACCTTGCAGGAATATCTGGACGAAAGTTACGCTTCCCCTTCGATTAAGCGGGCAATCCATCAGACAATAGCTATTGTCGGAGAGCTGGAAGGTATTATGAAATGTCCTCCGAAGCGTATTTTTGTAGAGATGGCAAGAGATACCGAAAAGAACGGGAAAAAAGGAATCCGAACCGTTTCCAGAAAACAGGAGCTGACAGCTTTGTATGAAAAATGCGGGGAAGAATGTAACGCCCTGTACGAGCAGCTTTCCGACCTGTCCGATGGAGCGCTGCGCAGGGACAAGCTGTATCTCTATTACACCCAGATGGGGAAATGTATGTACAGTGGGGAAGCGATTGACTTAAACCGTCTGGAAAGCGACTACGACATTGACCATATCTACCCGCAGAGCAAGACGAAAGATGACAGTATTCACAACCGTGTTTTGGTAAGACGGAATCTGAATGCGGACAAATCGGACAATTATCCGATTTCTTCGGGAATCAGACAGAAGATGCAGCCGTTTTGGACAATGCTTCGGAAAAAGGAGCTGATCTCTGCGAAAAAATATGAGCGTTTGATTCGTACAACCGGTTTTAGTGTGGAAGAGCAGGCAGGATTTATTGCGCGGCAGTTGGTGGAAACCAGACAATCCTGTAAAATTGTTGCAGAACTGTTGGGTAAACGATTCGGAAATCAGACAGAAATCGTTTATGTAAAGGCAGGAAATGTGTCTGATTTTAGAAGAGATCAGCGTATTACCAAAGATGGGATTCAAAAAATGTCGTATGAATGTAAGAAAAATGAGGATGATACCGATCAGGACCCTGTTTTTGTGAAATGCAGGGATGTCAATGATTTCCACCATGCAAAGGACGCTTATTTAAATATCGTAGTTGGAAATGTGTATCATCTGAAATTTACAAAAAATCCAATCCGGTTTGTGAAAGAGCAGCAGCAAAACAATCGGAAGTATAGCCTCAACCGTGTGTTTGCTTATGATGTTTTGCGTAACGGGGAAAAGGCGTGGACTGCGGGAACGCAGGGAAGCATTGATATTGTGCGAAAAACAATGAGAAAAAACAATATTTTGTTTACCCGACGCGCATCACAGGTGAAAGGCTGTTTGTTTGATCAACAAATTGTGCCAAAAGGACAGGGACAAGCGTCAATCAAGAGTTCCGACCCGAGAATGAGCGTTGAAAAATACGGTGGATATAATAAGATAAGCGGCGCATATTTTACTTTGGTGGAACATACCAACAAGAAAAAACGGATTCGTTCGCTGGAAGCGGTTTATTTGATGAACCGGGAAATGTACGAAAAAGAGCCGGAACGATATTGCCGGGAAGTTTTGGGGCTGGAACAGCCGAAGGTACTGATACCGAAGATAAAAATCAACTCCTTGGTATCCTATGACGGATTCCGTATGCACATTTCGGGCAGAACAGGATTGCAGATTATTTATAAAAATGCAAATCCGTTGATTATTGCTCCGGAGTGGCATGTGTATGTGAAAAATATCTCCAAATATCTGGAACGGTGCAGGCAGGCGGGAAAGGATTTGGAAATAACCTCTTTTGACAAACTGTCTGCGGAGCAAAATCAAGCTTTATATGATTTGTTGGTTGAAAAACTGGAAAATACAGTTTATGGGAAAAAGTTTGAAACCCCGGCTAATACCTTAAAAGAAAACCGACAACCCTTTGCAGCCCTTTGCGTACCGAATCAGTGCCGTATTTTGATACAGATTTTTAATTTATTTGCCAATAATTCGGCAAGCGCAGACTTAAAACTGTTGAACGGAAAAGCAGGAATCGGAATTTTATATACTTCCAAAAATTTAAACAATAGAAAAGAGCATACATTCCGGCTGATTCATCAGTCCGTTACCGGATTTTTTGAGCAAGAGGTTGACCTGTTGGCGGAGGAAATCCGATGAGCTGGCGGACGGTGGTTATCGGCAGCAACGCAAAACTGGACTACAAGATGGAATATCTTGTAGTCCGCACCCTGGAGGAGGTAAAGCGGATTCATCTGAGCGAGATCGGTGTACTGATTTTAGAAAGTACCGCCGTTTCACTGACCTCTTACCTGATGTGTGAGCTGGTTCAAAGAAAAATAAAGGTGATTGTCTGTGACCACGAACGCAACCCCTGCGCGGAGCTGATTCCTACCTGCGGATGCCATGACGGCAGCGCAAAGATTCATCAGCAGTTAAAATGGTCCGAGGGGAATTGTAAGCAGGTTTGGACCGAGATTGTCAGACGAAAAATACAATGTCAGAAAAACCATTTAGAGCGGAGAGGATTTGCGCAGGCGGAATATTTAGAGGAATATTTGGAGCAGCTTCAATGGAACGATTCGACTAACCGGGAAGGTCTTGCGGCAAAGGTTTATTTCGGTGCGCTGTTCGGCGGTCGGTTTACACGCACAGAAGACTGTCCGATAAACGCAGCTTTAAATTACGGATACAGTTTGCTGCTTTCGGTTATCAATCGGGAAATATCGGCTGCCGGATATCTGAATCAGCTGGGAATTTGCCACCCAAACACCTATAACCCGTTTAACTTTGGCTGTGATTTGATAGAACCGCTCCGCCCGATTGTGGACAGCGCGGTGGCAGACCTGAATCCGCAAAAGTTTGAAAAGGAGGAAAAGTTGGTTTTACTCGGTCTTTTCAACAAAGAAGTGCAGTATGACGGAAAAAAACAGTACCTGCTTTATGCAATCCGCCTGTACTGTAACAGTATTTTTCGCAGCTTGGAAAGCGGGGAAATTTCAGAAATCAAATGGATTGAGTATGGAAGGTAGATTTATGCGCGTCATTGTATTTTTTGATCTTCCGGTGGGAACTTCGGCAGAAAGAAGGGCATATTCCCGCTTTCGTCAAGGGTTAATCAAGGACGGGTTTTTGATGATGCAGGAATCGGTTTACTGCAAACTGGCATTAAACCCCACCGCCGCGAAAGGAATTATGGATTCGGTGCGGGAGCGGCGACCAGAAAAGGGTTTGATACAGATGCTTACGGTGACAGAGAAACAATTTTCCAGAATGGAACTGGTGTTGGGAGAATATCATTCTCAGATTATTGACAATGAAGAAAGGTTAGTGATTTTATGAGGCTGAGCCATCCGATGTTTTCTGCCCCGATTGTTTGGAAAGAGGGAAGAATTCCGGTTTTGGTGTTGGAGCATCCACAGACATTTCGCAGCATGGTGTTTTCGCTTGGCAGACAGGCTCGGGGAGAGGACGGGGACTTTGTCCTCTCCCTGGATTTTGAGCCGATGGACTGCGCGGAGCATCTCCATGTTATTTTTGATTACACTTCCCTTGCTTTGGATGACAGAAAGTTGCAAAACCGTTTTCAGGCTTTTTTGCAATCGTTGGTGCACGAGGAACTGGCAGAAAAAACCGACTGTTTGCAGCAAACAATCGTACAGTATTTACGGGATTTTTGTACTTATTTGGATTATCCCGTTTCTTTTTGCGAGGGAGAGTATGTTCTGCCACTGTTAAAAGCGCTGAAGTGTCAGCCGACGCTGAATGCGGAACATCCTTTGGAAAGGTTGATGCAATATATAGAGCTGTATCACGGCTTTATGAAGGAACAGTGCTTTGTGCTGGTTCATGCGCATTGTTATTTCTCCGAGCAGGAACTTTCGGAACTGTACCGTATGGCAGCCTATCAAAAGTGGAAAATTTTTTTGGTTGAGCAGCATTTTTCTTCGCCGCTGCCGCAGGAAGATGTGTTTTTGATAGACGAGAGTTTTTGTGAACTGCATCTTGATTCTTGAAAAAAATTGCTGTATACTGGTAATATTATCTAAAATAACACAGCGTGTGTCATGATGTTTCTCTAACTTGAGGTTTGAGAGTCGTGTTATTTTAGAGATTAGGAAAACAAAATTCATCCAATCGGATTGCCTGTAAATGTTTGAGAGTCGTGTTATTTTAGAGATTAGGAAAACGAACGCCGAAAGCGTGTTGCGAAAACTTAGGTTTGAGAGTCGTGTTATTTTAGAGATTAGGAAAACCCGACCGCCTTTTCCCGGAGTATTCTACTGGTTTGAGAGTCGTGTTATTTTAGAGATTAGGAAAACTCCCGATACTTGGTCGGTTATCCAGCCGCCGTTTGAGAGTCGTGTTATTTTAGAGATTAGGAAAACATCAAGCACGTTAACCATTACCAGCGGTGCGTTTGAGAGTCGTGTTATTCTAGAGATTAGGAAAACTCATTCTCTCAGTCCTTTCCTTTTACTTTAGTTTGAGAGTCGTGTTATTTTAGAGATTAGGAAAACTTTGATGGTGTCCAGATAGAGCTTTTCTCGGTTTGAGAGTTATGTTATTTTAGAGATTAGGAAAACGCTCGTTTTATTCTTCTGACAAAATTGTCGGTTTGAGAGTTATGTTATTTTAGAAACTAGGAAAACGCTCGTTTTATTCTTCTGACAAAATTGTCGGTTTGAGAGTTATGTTATTTTAGAAACTAGGAAAACTCCCCACCCGTTAAATGCTTCATACGGCTGTTTGAGAGTTATGTTATTTTAGAAACTAGGAAAACTTGGGCGAGCTTGCAAAGAAACGTCGTTCCGTTTGAGAGTTATGTTATTTTAGAGATTAGGAAAACAAAAAGATGGATACAGTTTAGAGGAGCAGAGTTTGAGAGTTATGTTATTTTAGAGATTAGGAAAACATGAAGATTCCTCATTTGCAAGCATCTGATGTTTGAGAGTTATGTTATTTTAGAGATTAGGAAAACTTTAGTAAACATCACATCTTTTGACGGACTGTTTGAGAGTCGTGTTATTTTAGAGGTCGGGAAAATGTGCAGTCTATAAATTACCGGACAATATCTGTTTAAAAGTCATCTTATTTTAGATGCAAGAAAAACAAAAAATATAGTTTGGTAGTTTGAGAGTTATATTATTTTAGTGAATAGGAAAGTTCTGCCTGTGGGCAGGGCTTTTTTATTTTGCTTTTTGAAGGAATCGGTCGATAAAAAATTGGTATTATCTACAAAAACAAGGTGATTTGTGTGGAAGATTTATAGAAAATAAAAGTTTTTACTTTATTTTTAAGGAAAGGGGTGTTATAATTTTAGGAAAAACCGGGAGGTGCTTTTTTATGGAATTATTGCAAAAAACAATCGAACAGATTCGCAGAGAGTACGGTTTGGCAGGCGGAATTTTGGTAGCGGTGAAAAACGGAAAAACGCTGCTGAAAGAGAGCTTTGGCGATGCCAATGCAGAAACAGGAAAGAAGAACGATAACAAGACGCTGTTTCAGATTGCGTCCTGCTCCAAAGCGTTTACAACGATGGTAGCGGGTCAGCTGTGCGAAGAGGGGAAAATGACATGGGATACTCCGGTTAAGCAGCTGATACCGGACTTCAGAATGGCAGACAAATATGCGGAAGAACACGTTACCCCTCGAGATATGGCGTGCCATCGCACCGGATTGTGCCGCCACGATGTAATGAGAACCTTTGTTCGGGAGGATAGGGCAGACTTGGTGCGCCGAATTGCCTATTTTCCGCCGGCATTCGGCTTTCGTGAAAAGTATAACTATCAAAACCAGATGTATGTTGCTTTGGGATATCTGTGTGAGCGCTTGACCGGAAAAACCTGGGAAGAGCTGCTGAAAGAACGAATCGGCGACCCTCTGGGTATGGATATGTATTTCAGGGGAATTGACAGCATTGAGGATAAAAACGCAGCGATGCCTTACGCGCAGGAAAACGGCAAAATTTACCGTGTGCCGGAGGTGGTAGGCAAAGCAAGCAATCCGTGCGGCGGATTATATACCAACCTAGACAGCCTGGAGCGTTGGATTCTTATGTTGGCAAACGGCGGCGAGCTGGACGGAAAGCGTTTGATCAGCCCGAACGGTTTTGCAGAGCTGATTAAGCCGAATATTTGTATTCCGGGACGCTCGGCGCACCCGCAGGAACTGCAAAAGTCTTACGCTTTGGCATGGATTACCGCAGTGTATAAGGGTCACCCGGTCGCTTTCCATTCGGGAGGAACCAACGGTTTTAATTCGATGGTAGGATTTTTCCCGGAAGAAAATGCCGCATACGCTCTTTCGTTAAATACGGTGGACACACCGGCTCTCAACTGCTTAAAATATTTACTGTGCGACCTGCTGTTGGACGATTTGCAGGAGGATTATTCTTTCTTAATCGAGGCTTACAAGCGCACTGTTAACCTGGGACCGGATTATACCGAAGAGGAAAGAAAAACGATTGCGTTAAGCGAGCAGGAAGCGCAGAAATATATCGGTCAATACTACAATCCCGGATACGGCGTGATGGAGTTTGTTTATCAGGACGGTCACCTGCGCCAGAAATACGGTTTGATGGACCAGGAGTTTGATTATCTCGGAAACGGGAAGTTTGTCGGCTTTGAGGTAATGGATACCCGCACCTACCGCGCAGATTTTAACAAGGACGGCAATCTTTCAATGCGCCTTTCCACCGATGCGGTCTGCCCGATTTTTTTTGAACGGGTGAAGTAGTAAAGTGTAAGGGGAAAAGAAAAATGCTGCCGGAAGAGATAGTAAGCGCAGAGCCGATAGAAAAAGGTTGGTCGGTTGACCGAAAATATTGCCTGACCTTAAAAAATGCAGAGAAAAGACTGCTTCGCATTACCCCGCATGACAAGAAAAAGGACAGAAAACAGCTATTTTTGATGATGCAGAAGGTGGCAGACTTGGGTGTGCCGACCTGTAAAGCGTTGGAACTGGGGGAATGTGAGCAGGGAACCTACCTAATCTATGAATGGATTGATGGGGAGGACGCAGAAACGGTTGTGCCGTATCTGCCAAAACAAGGACAGTATCGGCTTGGCGTGCAGTCGGGAAAAATCTTGAAGAAGATTCATTCTGTTCCCGCTCCCGAATCGACAGAGGAATGGTCAGCTCGATTTTCTAAAAAAGCAGACCGAAATATTCGACTTTATCGGGAGTGTCCGCTTTCATTTGACGGCGCGGAAGAAATTATTAACTATCTCAATCAAAATCGCAGCTTGCTGAAAAACCGTCCACAGTGCTTTCATCATGGGGATTACCATATCGGAAATATGATGATAGCAAACGGAAGGCTTGTAGTGATTGATTTTGACCGCTTTGATTTCGGCGACCCGTGGGAAGAATTTAACCGTATCGTTTGGTGCGCGCAGAAGGTTCCTATTTTTGGCGCAGGAATGATAGACGGTTACTTTGATTGCTCCGTACCGCAGGAATTTTGGAAAACCCTTGCCTTTTATATCGGCAGTAATATGCTAAGTTCTCTTCCGTGGGCAGTTCCGTTTGGAGAAAAACAAATCGAAGTAATGCTGCGTCAGGCGAAAGAAGTGATGGGGTGGTATCAGAATTTTACCACCGTTTTCCCCTCATGGTATCGGCAAAGCAAGCAGGAAATTTGGGAGAAAATATAGGATATAAAAAGCCTTGTTCCAAACCGGGGCAAGGCTTTTTGCTTGTAAAGGATGAAGAAATATATTGTCAACAATGTGGGAATCTGTTATAATTTTTCTGAAACAGTCGAGAAAAAGAGCTTAAGCTCTTTTCATGTTCTAAGAACATGAAACTTTTACTAAGGAGGAAGAATAAATGACACAAGGATGGAAGAAGGCAGTGTCTGTCATGCTGTGCGCGGCGATGATTTTAAGCGTGAGCAGCGTGATGATTTCCGCAGACGATGAAAACAAACCTGCGGCAGAAAATGTAATTGAGCAGACCCAACCGGAAAACGAAAACACAAACGAAACACCGGAAAATAACACGACAGAGGGCGAAACACCGGACGCCGAAAATGAAGCAAACAAAGAAACAAGCGAAGCGGTAAAATCGGTGATTGCACAGCTGGAAGCTCTGCCGAAACTGGACGATTTAACCGAAACAACCGATACGGAAAAACTGAAAAGTGATGTAGAAAGCGCAAAAGCGGAATTTGACGCGTTAACCGAAGCAGAAAAGGCAGACATTTCCGAAGAGCTGAAAGGCAACTTGGCTGATTTGGATATTTTTGTTACAAACTTTATCGTAAACACCCCGACTGCAATTCCGGAAACCGAGAGTGATAAGATTGTCGGCGACCAGGACGGCATTATGACTTTGGAAGAACCGATTGCGTTAACCGGCGATGGAACAGAAGATAAGCCGTATGAAGTTGGAAGTGCTGATGAGCTGGCAGAAGCTGTTAAACTCGGTGGCTATATTAAATTGATAAGCAATATTGATGTGTTAGACCAGATTACCATTGATAGCGGAAAAAATATCATTTTAGATATGAATGGACAAACATTATCTGTTGCATTTTCAGACAATAATAAAAATTTGATTGTAAATAATGCTACCCTTACTATTAAAGGAAACGGTACTTTTGATGCAACCCAAGCAACAAGTTATAAAGGTTTTATTGATAACTATGGTATACTGACTGTGGAAAATGGAACATTTCAAATGGATGATAAAGCCATGATTGTTCATTTAAGGAATCAAAATGGAGCCAAGGCTGTAATCAATGGTGGAAATTTTAGCGGCGGAGCAACAATTATTCGTAGTTATAAAGGTTCTGACACAACGATTAATGATGGAAATTTTACAAACAGTATTTTCCCTGCTATTGATGTTAATGGAGAAACATTGATCACAGGAGGAGATTTTACAAATACATCTTGTAGTGGATGTAGTTCAAACTGGGGGTATACAATCCGCAGCGGTGTAGATGGAGATAATGATGCTAAGTTAACAATTTCTCCATCGGATGAGGGAAGTGTTACTGTAACAGGTGTACAGGGTGCTCTTACAGCAGCTGCAGGAATAATGGAAGTCTATGGAGGTACATTTAAAACAGTAGCTTGTCAAACACATGGGGAAGAGAAAGCCTTTTACGCGTTGTATGTAGCGGGTGAATCCGGTGAAGTAGTAGCCAACATCTATGGAGGAAATTTTGAAAGCGCTTCAAGATGGGCAGCTATGATAGGAAATAAAAATGACGGTGGCTCAAAGAAAAACGCGATTGCAAATTTCTACGGTGGAACATTTAAGTCCATGGATCAAAAAGGGGAAATATTGAAAGTAGATAGCCCGATAGGAGATTTAACCGTTTCGGGTGGAACCTACTTGAATAAAGACGGCAAAACAAATGTTGAAAATTTGAAACCATATTTAGACCCGTCCTGTGAAATTACGGAAGATGGAACAGTGATTCCATTAGCAGACGAAAATGTAGTGGCAACCGTAGACGGCAAAGGATATGCGACCGTTCAGGATGCAATCAATAATGCAAACGGCAAAACAGTTGTCTTAAACAAAGACACAACCGAAACCGTAGAAGTACCGCAGGGAATCACCGTTACTTTAGACTTGAACGGAAAAACCTTGACAGAGGAAAAGGTGCTGAATGTTAAAGGAAACTTGACAGTAAAAGACAGCGCCGCAGGACAGCCAAGTGTAGACGGAAACTACAATGTAAGCTATCAGTCCGGTAAGATTGTAAATATTGACTCCGAGAGAGAAAATGATGCAGTTACAGTTATTGTAAGAGCTGGTGGCAAATTTACCTTAGAAAGCGGAACATTGGAGTCTAAGAAAAACTATACCGTAGAGATTACCGATAATGCTCATGCAGTGATAAACGGCGGTTATCAGGTTGCGCAGGAGGGAGGTCCGACCGTTCATGGTTCGGGCGCGGTTCTTGATGTAAACGGTGGTGTTATCGAAGGAAAAGATAACTCTGCGGTAGCAGGAAACGGGACACCCGGACTTGGTGGTACGACGATCAATATCACCGGAGGCACACTGATTGGAAGAATTCAGGCGGCAGGATATGTTGCAAATGCAATTTATCACCCACAAAGCGGTGTATTGAATATTACAGGCGGTACAATTTATGCTGAAAACGGTGTCGGCATTTTGATGAGAAACGGTGAATTGAATGTTTCCGGCAATCCAAGCATTATTGCAACAGGAAATGTAAGTGGTAAAGTAGGAGATAATGATACAAAAGTTCCTTCTCATGCAGTTGTATTCAACCATATTTACCCTGAGGGTGTCAGCAAAGATGACACAAGCGGAAGAGGGGTATCCATTACCGGCGGCGAGTTTATCTCTGATGACGGTTTACCGTCCGTTTCTGTAACACAGGATGGGGTACAGGTAAAAGACTTTATTTCCGGTGGCAGCTTTTCCAACCATGTTGACCCGCAGTATCTGAGCAACAACTTAAATGCAGAGCTGTACAGCCCAAACAGAAATCCGGACGCGCCGTTCAGCTATTATCCAAGCGTGGAAGATGCAAAGGACGAAGCAGAACAGTTTGGCGGAACAGTAACAGATATGGATACAGGAAATCAAGAGGTAATTCCTGCCCCATCTAACCCGGATCCGAAACCGGAAAAACCATCCAAACCTTCTAACGGCGGCTCCTCCAACGGCGGTTCTTCCAACAGCGGTTCTTCTGACAGCGGTACAACCGTAGATAAAGAGGAAGAAGATTACAATGAATTCTGGGATAAGGTTATCGACCGCATCAACAAAGCGGACGAGGGTGATACCATTACCGTTCATGCAGGCGACTATGACAAGATGCCGAACAAAGTCATGAAAGCGCTCAAGAAAAACGGCGTCGG
>CAJJZS010000004.1 GCA_905197685.1 uncultured Oscillospiraceae bacterium
ACCCGGAATTAAAAATGCTGGCGGATGCGGTGGCTTCTTCCAAAATCATTTCTGCAAAGAAATCGGAGGCTCTGGTACAGAAGCTGGGATGTTTGACGAGTATCCATCAGGCAGAACAGCTCAAGGGGCTTGCCAGCTTATCCAGCCGCGTGAAACCAGGAAATGAAAAAGTCTACTACATAATCGACAGTATTCATTCTGCTATCTTGGAGCATCGTCAAATCGAATTCCAATACTATGAATACACTCAGACAAAAGAAAAAATCCTGAAACATGACGGATACCGCTATCTTCTGAACCCTTATGCACTGGAGTGGAAAAATGACCATTATTACTTGATCGGCTACTCACATAAGCATAACAGAGTTGCCCACTTCCGTGTAGATCGTCTGGCAGGCGTTGAGGTCTTATCAACAGAGTTTGCTCAGCTTGAAAATTTTGATGTGGCTGCATACACAAACACAATGATTGATATGTTTGCCTCGGAGGGCACACTGGATGTTGAGCTGCAGTGTGATAACGAGCTTATGCGTGTTATCATTGACCATTACGGAGAGAATGTCCCTGTTAGACCCTATGATAAGGATCGTTTTATAGCAACAATCAAAGTAAACCCAAGCGGCACATTCTATGGATGGGTATTTAAGTTTATGGGGAAGATCAAGATTCTTTCCCCCAAAGAGTGTGTAAACCAGATGAGAAATGTAGCAAGGGTGTTTATTTGAGGAATTGGGGCGAGGTGTTAAATATCTTTAACACCTCGCCCTGCTTTTCTTTTTTTGCCTTGAATCGAACACCTGTTCCGTCTTATAATAAAACCAAGATGTTCGCAGTGCTGCGAACATCCTGGGAGACAGGAGGCAAGCCGTCATGACTTTCGGAACTTTTATCAGCACAAGACGAAAGGAACTCAAACAGAATCTGAGAGACACTGCAAAATATCTTAAAATAGCGTATGGCTATCTCAGTGATATTGAGCAAAACCGCCGCCCTGCTCCAGACGGCGACTTTGTAGACCGAATTTCTGAGTTCCTTCAGCTGAGCAAAAAGGAGCATGAACTGTTGCTGGATTTGGCAGCCAGATCCCGGAATACTGTTTCGGCGGATCTGCCAGAGTACATTATGGAAAATGATATTGTTCGAGCCGCGCTCCGTGTAGCCAAAGAAGTAGATGCTACAGATGAGGAATGGCAGGCTTTTATGGAAATGCTGAAGAATCGTCAGCATTAAGGGAGGGAGCCGTCTTGTCTGTTCCACAAATTCGGATAGCTGCAATCGAGGCCATTGCGCGGAAAATTCTCATGGAATATGATCCAGCTCTTTTGGAGGGTGAGCCATGCGCTATCCCCATAGAGACCATTATCGAGACGAAGTTTGATTTGATTCTTGAATATCATATTCTTCGGAAAAACGGCAGTATTTTGGGCGAAACCATTTTTGATGATGGAGCTGTGATTCTGTATGACCAATATCAACATGAGTATCGCCTTATCGGGGTTAAAGCAGGCACTATTCTGATTGATGAACGCTTGTGTGAGCCTCAGAGATTGGGGCGTCTGCGGTTTACTTGCGGTCACGAGCTTGCTCACTGGGTACTCCACAAAAAGCTCTATACCGGAACTGGTGATGTGGCCGCCTATGACGGGAATTCTTCTACGGATGAAAGTAACGGTATCATTGAGCGTCAGGCCGACGCTATGGCTACTGCTTTACTTATGCCCTTGCCGCAGGTGAAAAAATGCTTTTACCGTTTACGCTCTGGCCGTTCAACGGAACAGCTGATCTACGAGATGTCCCAGATTTTTGCTGTTTCCAAACAAGCTATGCAAATCCGCCTACAATCCCACAATCTTATTTAATGGCTGATGTGATTGAATTGAGTCGAGGGGCCGGAGCGCCCCTTACTCAATTTCCATACTCTTTTTTTACCCTGAATGTTCGCAACTCTGCGAACAAGGAAGGAGGAAACAATGAGAAAAGAAAGTGCAACCATCCGCAGATGTCATAGCCAGCTTTCGGCGCTTGGCTTGGACAGTGACGCTGTATTCCATCGTAGTAAGCTGATCTTAAAAATCTACCGTGATGTCGTTTGGGTTTTAAGCGAGCGTGTAGAGGAACTCCAGGAATACGCCTGGGATCTCGGCAAGCAAGATATTGATACAGGTCTTTGCTATTTGGAGAATTTTGCACCAGATATTGATTTGCAGGACTTCGAGGAAAAGGTGTGCTGCGTCGTTGAAAGCCGGATGTTCGTGGAGATAATTGATCGCGCACTTTTGCGGCTCAGAAAGTATCCTGATCGTGGAGAGCTTTACTATGAAATCCTGACGAAGCAGTTTATCTATCGCTTCAACAGCACAGAGAAAGAAATGCTGGAGGAACTCAATATGGAACGCAGCGTTTTCTATGACCGCAAAAAGGAGGCCATCTATATCTTTTCTGTCTGTTTATTTGGATATGCTATTCCAGAGGTGTCGGAAAAGCTGCCCCGACTAATTTCCGACTGAATCCCGATAAAGTCCCAACGGAATCCCTACTCCATTCCGATTTTGTACCTGCTATACTGGCTACAGTGGCAGGTATGCGCCAAAATAATAGCCTAAAAGCCCGGTGCCTGGTGGTGCTGGGCAATTTTTATTCCTGCCACTAATACGGTGGCAGGGATCAGAGCCGAGGATGAAATAATCATCTTCGGCTTTTTTCTTTGTCCGGTTTGGGAGGGCCGGTATGCGCTGGGAGGCGTACATAGCAAGGTATCCGTGATCTCCGTTCAATTCGCTGTTGAACACGAAATTGAACGGAGGAAAGGATATGACAAGAGTATTTATTTGGAAAAATAATTGCCCACAAGAATGGGAGGAAATCAGTTTTACCGCGTTCAGAAAAGCCCGCAGCTCCGGTGCTTTTTCTGGGCGCTTTTTTATTGAAACAACAAGGATGATCTATGATGACAGTGACCGCCTTATTATCGAATGTTCTCAGGAACAATTTGAGAAGTATCGTCACGAGGAACGGCACAGTCGGTATCTCCAAGAACATGAGGGCAGGTATCTAACAATCCCTATGTCTGATCTGAAGGATAGGGACCAGAGTGACGAGGGGTATGAAGATACCGATATTTTTGTGAACGAAGAACCAGGAACTGAGGATGTGGCTTTACATAACCTACAGCTTAAAAAATTGCAGGCAGCACTTAATCAGCTTGAACCATCCGAAAGGGAATTTATCCTTGCTTATTTTGGCATGGACAAACCAAGCACAATTCAGCTGGGCCACCTTTTTGGTATATCACAGCCAGCTGCATTGTATCGCCAGAAAAAAATTTTGGAAAAATTAAAAAAACTGTTTATATAAATCGCAAAAAAGTGGCGGACGCAAGTGAGAGGGGTTTTCCCACTCGCTTGTACCTTGACAAGTTCAGATACGAATCATCAAGTTTGTTCCGCTTCGGGCGTAATTACGCCGCTACATCAGCGGTATATTGCCAGGTGAATTGCAGCTCTCAACAGGTCACTTTACTTTTGCTGTGAGAGGAGTTTGCGTTGCTTGGCTTTATATCAGGCTGTAATACACCAGTTGGTTTCTGGTCATGGCATGATGAAGCGGAGCGCCCTCTTATAGCTGTAGTCCGAGCGTGCTAACAGCCGTCGCAGGCCATGGGTAAGACCGTATGGAAAGGAGGTGAAAGTCCTGGGTAGCAGTGTAACCTACTGTGGCTTGATGATTACCCGAATCCCTGGGGTGTCGTGGACAAATAAGGGATAAAAACAGGCACTTATTGAAGGAGGTTCTGCTTTGAAAGGTGGAACCTCCTTCTTACATAGGAAGTATCATGTAAGACATAGGAGGATAAAGAAATGAACGAAGATTGGGTATTCAAACGCGGGGATCTTTATTTTGCGAATTTGAACCCCTATTTTGGCTCGGAGCAAGGTGGCACACGCCCGGTTCTGGTGCTTCAAAACAATATGGGCAACTTTTTTTGTCCCACCTTGATTGTCGCGCCGCTCACCAGCAAATGGATCAAGAAAAAGGAACTCCCGGTTCACTATACTCTGGAAAGCGTTCAAGAGCTGGGCCAGAAATCGGTTGTTCTGTTAGAACAAATCAAAACGATTGATAAGCGGCGCATTTTATCCTACATTGGGAAAGTATCCCGAGAGGAAATGCGCGCCGTTGATGAAGCTCTGCAAGTCAGCCTGGACATCCATATCCCGGAAGAAATGGAGGCACCATGAGCTGGCTTTTCTTTCTATAAGGAGGCATACCATGTTTGAAGAAAAAATCGCGGCATTGAACCGCGTAAATGAGCAAAGTGCTGTTTGCTATGAAAAACGCACTTATACCGTAGATGAGATACAGGACATTTTGGGAATCAGCCGTCCCACCGCATACAATCTTGTGAAAAAAGGATTGTTTCATAGCGTCAGAGTAGGCGGCCATATCCGTATTTCCAAAAAGAGTTTTGATGAATGGCTGGATCAAAAATCATAGTATTTGTCAAGGATGTCGGTTGGACAATCGGCATCCTTAACTTTTTTCCTGAATCCTCTTACAATGGAGCCACAACAAAAGCAATCTTCAATTTTAAGAGGAGGTAACATAATGCAGCAAGCAAAGACGAAAAAAAGTATCTCTGTCCCAGAGATGGGCAGGATGCTTGGTTTAGGCAAGGTCGAATCATACTGGCTGGTCAAGAAAAACTATTTTACCACCATCCAGGTGGCTGGCCGTATGCGAGTGATGCTGGATAGCTTTGAGGATTGGTACGCTGGACAATTCCACTACAAAAAGGTGGATGGCACACCCCCAGGCGCAAAGTGGCGGCACACAACAATGTCTGTTCCGGAACTCGCTGAACTTCTTGGCCTTAAATCTGCAACAGCCTATGACTTAGTAAAGCGAGCACACTTAGAGACCATGATCATAGACCGGCGAATCCGGGTCGTTAACGATAGCTTTGAAAGCTGGTACGCCGGTCAAAGTCACTACATAAAAATCACAGAAAGGAGTTGCTGAGTATGGCATCTATTGTAAAGCGTAAAAATAAGTATTCGGTGGTATATGCCTATTTTGATGAAGCCGGTAAGAGACGGCAGCGGTGGGAAACCTTCGATACTAATGCAGAAGCCAAAAAGCGTAAAGCTCAGATTGAATACGAGCAGGAATCCGGTACCTTCATCGTTCCCAATGCCAAGACTTTGAATGACTTGCTCAATGAGTATATGTCCATCTATGGGGTAAACACCTGGGCAATGTCCACATACGAAAGCCGTCGAGGTTTAATGCGAAACTACATAACCCCTATTATTGGGGATATGTGCTTGGGGGAAATCACTCCGCGAATGATGGACAAATACTACCGGGATTTACTGAGCGTGAAAGCAGTCAGTGTAAACAACCGCAAACCGACAAACGAGTATTTGACTCCCCATACTGTTCGTGAGATCCACAAGCTGCTGCGTAATGCCTTTAACCAAGCTGTGCGCTGGGAACTGATTGCAAGGAATCCTGTTCTGAACGCAACCCTCCCTAAAGAGGAGCACAAGGAGCGGGAAATCTGGACCGCTGATATGCTCGCAAAAGCGATGGAGGTTTGTGATGACCCGATTTTATTGCTGGCCCTGAACCTTGCGTTCTCCTGCTCTTTGCGTATGGGAGAGATGCTCGGATTGACATGGGATTGTGTCGATGTATCTCCGCACAGCATTGATGCTGGTAATGCCAGCATTTTCGTCAACAAGGAATTGCAGCGTGTCACTCGTGGGGCGCTGGATGATCTCAGCGATAAAGGGGTAATCAAAAAGTTTCCTCCTTGTATCGCAAGCACCCATACAGCACTTGTTCTGAAAGAACCAAAGACCAAGACCAGTATTCGGCGGGTCTACCTTCCCAAGACGGTTGCTAAAATGCTGGTGGACAGAAAAGCCGAAATTGACGAGCTGAAAGACCTGTTCGGTGATGAATACATCGACAACGATCTTGTGTTCTGCACCAGCAACGGACGCCCTATGGAAAGTCAGATCATCAACCGGGCCTTTAACAAGCTCATCAAGGAAAACGGATTCCCCCATGTGGTTTTCCATTCTCTCCGGCATTCCAGTATTACTTACAAACTCAAACTGAATGGCGGCGATATGAAAGCAGTCCAGGGTGATTCTGGCCATGCACAAATGAAGATGGTGGCAGATGTTTATTCCCACATCATTGATGAGGATCGCTGCATTAACGCACAGCGGTTTGAGGACGCATTTTATTCTCAAGCGAAAGCTCCAGAACCAGCCATACAGGAGGTTGAGGAAAAGGAAACAGGCACAACAACTGCCGAAAGTGATACGGCAAAAATCCTTGAACTCCTCAAAAACCCTGAGACCGCTGCGCTCTTAAAGCAAATTGTCAGTGCTCTGTAAGAGCAGGCCCAGCAAAGAAAGCCTCTCATTTTATGAGGGGCTTTCTTCTTTTGAACGGGATTGTATTATGATCAATCACTTTTTTTGTTAGCAGGTTTTTTTGCAGGTTTTGAGGTCGTGTTTGCAAAGCACCTCGATTTGTTTGCAAATCTACACGATCCTTGCTAACAAAATTAGCAGACATGAAAAGAAGGCTTTGAACACAGAGCAGCCGCCTTTCTTTGCAATCCTCGGAAATCGCGTTAGCAAGGCCGTTAGCAAGGGCCTTATCTTTCGGATGTTCAGGCAATCGGAGAAAATAAGAAAAGCCGAAAACCCTGATAAATCAATGGTTTTCGGCGTTTAATCTGGCGTCCCTGGCGGGATTCGAACCCACGGCCTTTCGCTTAGGAGGCGAACGCTCTATCCTGCTGAGCTACAGAGACTTATATGAAATTGAATTGGTAACTATCACTTTTGGCTTCGAGTTGATTGGTTGAGCACAACCTTAGGAGGGGTTTATTATATCCATTTAACTATGGGGGCAAAATGACAACATACACAGTTTACTATCAATAAAAGAGTTTGTCAAGGTAAAAAAGGAAGGGAAAACGGAAAAGAAGAGGGAAAAACAGCCGACAAAAAAATTTTGAGGAGAAAAAGATACGCTTCACCCTTTTCTATCCTGCCAAAATGTGATATAGTAGTTGACGTGTAAAGATTCCGGATAGGGCAGGAGGTAGGGCATGAAATTTGAAAAGTCCTGCGGCGCTCTGGTATACCGCAGAACAAAGGGGCAGATTGAGCTTTTGCTGCTCAAAAACCGCTACGGGGGGCATTGGTCCTTCCCAAAAGGTCATGTGGAAGGCAGCGAAACGGAACGCCAGACCGCGCTGCGCGAAGTAAAAGAAGAAACGGGACTGGATATTCTGCTGCAAAGCGGGTTTCGCCATATGGTAGAATATTATCCGGAACCGAATATCAGAAAACGGGTGGTCTATTTTTTAGGAGAAGCGCAAAGCTCGGCGGTTAAAATGCAGGAGGAAGAAATCAGCCGCATTATTTGGACCGAAATTCACAAGGCATACCACATGGTCAGCTTTAAAAACGATAAACATTTGATTTTAATGGCAGGAAAACGCCTTCGATAGACGAATTTCCGACAGAAGGGAGACTCTTGTTTTATGAGAGCGATAAAGCGGCGGGGTTCCAGCAATCCTGCCCGAATTATTTCAGAAAGTTTTGCAGCAGTTATTTTAATCGGGGCTCTGCTGCTTTGTTTGCCCGTTTCTTCCAGAAGCGGAACCTTCACCCCGTTTTTGGACTGCTTGTTCACCTCGGCAAGCGCAACCTGCGTAACCGGTTTGGTTTTGTACGATACCTATACCTACTGGAGCGCATTCGGACAGGGCGTATTGATTATGCTCATTCAAATCGGGGGATTGGGCTTAGTTACCTTTACCTCGTTTTTTAACCTGGTAATCGGCAGAAAATTGGGACTGCGCGGCATGAAGCTGGCAAGCGAGTCGATTAACTCCACCAGTTTCGGAGATGTGCCGAATTTGCTGCGCATGATTATCACCTTTACTTTGACGGTAGAATCCATCGGGGCGGTGCTGCTGTCCTTCCATTTTGTGCCGCGGTTTGGCATGATGGGGGTTGCAATCTCGGTGTTTTTGGCAATTTCTGCCTTCTGTAACGCAGGCTTTGATATTCTCGGGTTTTTAGGGGAGTACACTTCGCTTACCACCTTTAATGACAGCTATCTGGTTTTGTTTACCATTATGATGCTGATTATTGTCGGCGGTTTGGGTTTTATTGTCTGGAACGATTTGCTGGCGTATCGCAGAACAAAAACGCTGCTGCTGCACACCAAGATTGTTTTGATGGTGACGGCGTTTTTGATTCTTCTGGGAACATTTTGTTTCCTGCTGTTTGAGTGGGACAACCCCAAAACCTTGCAGCCGCTCGGTTTGAAAGAAAAAATCGGCGCGGGCTTTATGCAGTCGGTCACGATGAGGACGGCAGGATTTAACTCGATTGATTTGTATTCGATGCGGGATGCAACAAAAGTATTTTCTATCGTGCTGATGTTTTTGGGCGCGGCTCCCGGCTCTACCGGCGGCGGCATTAAGGTAACAACGATTGCGGTTATTATTATGACGGCAGTTTCCATCATCCGCGGCAAGGAAGAACCCTGCATGATGGGACGCAGACTGTCCGCAGGGGTTATCTACCGCTCCATCACCATTCTGTTTTTCGGTATTATGGTAGTGGGAACCACCTCGGTTGTGCTGATGACCACCTGTCCTCTGGAAGCCAACGGACTCAGCGGAATCGACGCGGTGTTTGAGGCAGTGTCTGCCTTTGCAACGGTCGGCGTGTCCAGCGGCGTTACGGCGGTAAGTTCTCAGATTTCCAAAGTGGTGCTGATTCTTACCATGTTCATCGGGCGTGTGGGACCGGTATCCTTCGGACTTTCTTTGGCAGCGCAGAAAAGCGTCAGCAGAAAGCTGATTGTTCCCGAAGGCAAGATTATTGTCGGATAATTTTTGCATAAAACGGCAAAGGAATCCCTGAAACGGGGGTTCCTTTTTTGCTGCCTTTTTTCCGGTTGCTGCGAAAAAAGGCAGCTGTGCATTTTGCGGAAAAAGCCGGATGCTATTTTAGTAATTATACTATATTGACAAACTATATTATACTGAATATAATATAGTTAAAATAACAGATAGGGGGAGAGCGGATGGCGTTTCAGTTAGGTTCGGCGATGATGGACGCCTGTGTGCTGGCAGTGGTGATGCGGGAAGATACCTACGGGTATAGGCTTACACAGGAAGTCAAGCAGATTATGGACGTTTCGGAATCAACCTTGTATCCGGTTTTGCGAAGGCTGCAAAAGGACGGTTATCTGACAACCTATGACCGACCGTTTCAGGGAAGGAACCGAAGATACTATTCGGTAACGCCGCAAGGCAGAGAACAGTTTCTTGAGTTTTACGGACAGTGGAAACATTTCCGCGGAAAGATAGACGAAATTATGGAGCAGGCGGCGCAAACCACAACCTGTTAGGAGGAAACAGCATGACAAGGGAAGAATATATCGAAGAATTAAAAGCAAGGATTGCGCATCTTCCGTTGGAAGAGCGGGATGCGGCTCTGAGCTATTATATCGAATATTTGCAGGATGCAGACGATAAAACAATGGAAGAGATTATCTCGGAACTCGGTACCCCAAAAGAGGTAGCGGAGCGCATCATCGCAGAATGCGCGCAGGCAAAAAATAAAGAGGGAGAAACTTCAAAGGGATGTTTAATCGGGGTTTTGATTGGCATTACCAGTCCGCTGTGGTTTCCGCTGAGCATCGCGGCGGCAGCAGTGATTTTTTCCCTGTTATTGACGGCAGTCATTCTGCTGGCAGTGTTCGGTATTTTGGCAGTTGTCCTTTTGGGATTGGGACTGTGGGCGCTGTTTGTCGATGCGGCAACAGGAATTGCCGTACTGGGCGGCGGATGTCTGCTTGCAGGAATCAGCATATTACTGATTTTGTTTTTCTCGGCGATGGGCAGTCTGATGAAAAATCTGATTGCCATGATTCGGGGAAGAAGAAAATCAGAGTAAATAAAAAGAAAAACAAAAAACGATACAAATTCGCTTAAAGGAGGATTTTAAGATGAAACGTTGGACAAAAGGAATGGTAATTGCGGCAGCAGCTTTATTAACGGTAGGAACCGCATTGACGGCGACAGGCAGCATGATGGGCGCGGGCACAGTCACAGTAAATGACGGAAAACTGCAAATCAATCATGGAAATTTAAGATTTTATCGGGATTTCGACGATTTCGATGATGATTTTGACGATTTTGACGACGATTTCGATGATGACTTTGACGATTTCCGCAAAACCGACCTTACGCAGTCTGCGGGAACAACCTCCCAAAACAGCGCGATTGCCGCAAAGGGAAATCAAGACTCCTACAATTATCCGGACAGCGCAAAAATTTCGGAAATAGAGGTCACCTCTTCGATTGGCAATTTTAATATTGTGCAGGGGGAAAAGTGGAATTTAACCTATCATCTTTCTCAGCCGGAAAAACTGGAAAATATTCTTGGCAATAACGGAAAATTAAAGATTGCCTATCGTCCGAAAGGCGAACTTTTTGACAAATCCAAACAGTCTTTCAATGAAAGCATTACCCTCACCGTGCCAAAGGGAACAAAACTCCGTGAGTTGGATATTATCGGCGGAGTCGGCGATATTTCGATTGAAAAGCTGGATGCGGCTTCGATAGAAATCAGCGGCGGTGTCGGAGATGTTACGGTAAAGGATGTTAATGCGGACGAATTCAGCCACGAGGGCGGAGTCGGCAACTTTACGGCAACCAACTTAACTTCCAAAGATTTTGATGCGCAGGCAGGCGTCGGTGACATCAAGGCGACGGGAAGCTTCACCGGTGAAGTGGATTTGGAAGGCGGAGTCGGAGACATCGACCTTATCTGTCAAAAGGCTGCGCAGGAAGATTATGATATTGAGATTGAAAGCTCCAAAGCAGAAAACATTAAGATCGGAACCATGACCTTAAACGGCAACTATGAAAGCCGGGCAGGAAAAGGCAAGAGCATCAGCGTAGAAGGCGGTGTCGGAGAAATTACCGTCCGTTTTGAAAAGTAAACGGTTCTGTCAATCAATCAAACAAAAAACCAACGACCCAAAAGGGGAATCGGCTGTAACAGGCTGATTCCCTTTTTTGAGCTTTCAAAAATTTCAAAAGTTTTTTGAAAAAATCGGGAACCTTTTGCCGTTCGGCGACGAGATATAGATAGAGAACATAAAAAGGAGGGAGAGCGATGGAAGTTAAAGAGGTAGAGCAACTGGCAGAGGAATACGGAGCAGATGTGATGCGGTTTTGTAAAAAGCTGACCCGATGCGCGGCGGATGCGCAGGATTTATATCAGCAGAGCTTTTTAAAGTTGATGCAGCTGCGGGTAAAGATAGACCGGGAAAACAATCCGAGAGCCTTTCTGTTTTCGATTGTAAATGGAATTTGGAAAAACGAGTGCAGAAAATCAGGACGCAGAGCGCAGATTGCCCCAACGGTTTCGACAGAGGAAGAGCAGGAATCGGGAGCGGCGCGCAGAGATGTTCAGGACGATGTGCTAAACGGTTTTTTGTACGAAGAACTGGCGCAGGCGGTGCAGAATCTGGAAAGCAAGTACCAAACCCCGATTGTACTGATGTATTATTTTGATATGAAGATAGAAGATATTGCGCGAATCGAGCGTGTTGCTCAGGGTACTGTGAAAAGCAGGCTGAATCGAGCAAAAGAAAAACTGAGAAAAGAGATGGAGGCGCGGGGATATGGCAGACTTTAAGGAAGAAAAAGGACAGCTGGAACAGCTTTTAAAACAACTTCCCAGAGAACAACCCGAAGAACAGGAATTGAAGCGGCAGAACAATCTGCTGTTTGCGCAGTTGGAAAGAAAGCGGCAGCAAAAGGAAATTTCTCTCTGTTATCTGCCCATGCTGCTCAACCTTTTGGTTTCACTGCTGTTTGGAGCCGCAGCCTGCATCCTGTTTCCGATTGCGATTGTGCAGTTTGCGGCAATGCTGTTGGCAGTGTTCAGCGCAGCGGCAGGAGTAATCATTACTCTGGTGGGGATTCGCTTCTTTGATTTAAAAAAGCGGCTTACCGTTTGTCTGAAAAAAGGATAAGGAGGAAAACAGATGGAATCGACGGGAATTTTAATCGTTTGTATCGCATTAACCTTGCTTTCGGTGCTTTTGATGACAAGCTCGGTGTGCGTTTGGGTATATCGGGACGCCAAAGAGAGGGGAGAACGGGCGTGGATGTGGGTCGCGGTAATTCTTATGTCCTCCCCGATTTTGGGAGGATTGCTTTATTTGATTGCGCGACGGGAAGAAAAGCTGCCCTGCCGCTTTTGCGGATGGAAGGTGAATCGGGATGCGCGCTACTGCGAACGCTGCGGCAGAGAATACCCCCTGCCGGAGAACACCGAAAGAAAAACCGATGCTAAAATCGGCAGCCGCACCAAAAAAATGTTGGCAGTGTTCAGTATCGGTCTGGTTATGATGATATGCAGCGTGGTATTTTTGGTGGTTTCGGCAGTCGGCTCCGATGATATAGACTGGAACACCGGCTGGGTGATGATGAATGTGGAAAGCACAAGGGACAATGTCTGGAGTTTTCGATATAATAAAGCAAGCGAAAACTACCATACCTCCTCCAAATTAAAGGTGGAAAACCCCGACAGGCAGCGTCTGGCAATCCGGCTCCGGTTTGAACAGGGAGAAGAAATGAAGGTTGTCATTGAGCAGGACGGAACAGAGCAGGAGAGCTTTGTTCAAAGCGGAACACAAACCTGCTATTTGCCGCTGAATGAGTTTGAACCGGGCAAGGTGAAGGTAACTTTTTATAATAACGGAGTTTCCGATGTTCATGCAGAGGTAACCGTAGAGTAAAGGAAAGGGGATTTCCGTCAGGAATCCCCTTTTGTTTTCTCTTTTTGCGGGATTTCGCCCCTTAGCGGCGTAATTTTTTCGGAGAAAGGCAAGTTAGGGCATGACAGCGGGGGCAAGGGGGTGTATAATAGAAAGAAAACGGTTTTCGTTTGGGAGAATAAAAAGATGAAGACAGAGATAATCAAAGAGGAACAATATTCGGTTTCTTGCTGGAGCGGGGGCAAGACAAGACAGATTTATATCTACCCGCCAAACAGCAGCTACGCGCAGCGGGATTTTATCTTTCGCATCAGCAGCGCGACGGTAGAGTGCGAGCGTTCGGAGTTTACCGCCCTGCCGGGAGTGAAGCGATTGATTTTGCCGTTAAGCGGGAAACTTCATTTATATTATGAAGGACACGGCGAAAAGGAACTGGCTCCTTATGAGCAGGACTGCTTTGACGGCGGTTGGAATACGGTAAGCGTCGGCAAGGCGACCGATTTTAACCTAATGCTCCGCAGTGGGGCGCAAGGGGAGATAACAACAGTCGATTTGCAGCCGGGAGAAAAACAAAGCCTTTGCAACGGAAAAAACGAGATTTTGGCTGTGTTTGCGGCTCAGGGTTGCTGCACCGTAGAGGGAGAGCAGGAAAGTGAGCTGCCCTATCAGGCAACGGCGGTTATTTTGGAAGAAGGAATCATTCAGCTGAAAAACTGCGATTTGCAGTTGGCAAAGCTGATTTGCGTTCGTGTTAAGCTGCCGCAGCGCGGCGCAACAGAGTGTGAAAAGGAGTTTTAAAATGATGAGAAAAAAACAATATCTGGCTGCGCTGCTGGCAGTTATGCTGTTCGCTCTCTCCGCCTGCGGGGAACTGACGCCGGGAAGCTCTGAGGAAAATGCGCCGCAGCAACAGATGACAGTGGGAGAATCCAACCGGGAAGAGACGCAGCAACCGACCGACAACAGCCGGATTCCGACCGAGCTGGAAGGGCAGGGCGTTTTTGTTTCCCACTATCAGGACTGGGATCAGGCAAAGCTCCCCTCTCAATATCTGTCCGAGATGGACGATACTGCGCTGATGCTGATTGAACAGGTACAGAATGTTACCCTGTCTGCCGCAGCTCCCCGCGCCTTTGACGGGATAGAACACGCAAGAACCAATGATTTGCTTCGCATTTCTTTAAAGAATACCCCTCCGATTGATTTTGATATGAAGGTAGAACGGGACGAAAACGGCAAGGTAATTGCCCAAAGTCAAACCTACCCCAACCACACCCTGACCAAACTTCTGCAAAATGAGCAGGAGGAAGGCAGAGATTTGCGGGAGTTTTACTATCAGGAAGATGTAGCGGCGGTGTACAGCCGACTGTTCGGAAGCGGAAGAACGCTGGGATTCCAGGATTTATGTCCGAAATATTATTACTATGCAAGGGAAGGGGTGTTTGCTCACAAAGGCGAGCGAAATGACCCGCAGATTTGGCCGATGCTGGTGCAGTATCAGGATTCGGACACCGTCATTTCGGCAGATTTGCTGTTAACCGAAGGAAGCGACCCGCAAAAGCCGTTGATTTACATCGCGCAGGACGGCAGTATTGTTGAGCTGACAGCGGACAACTATCGGCAGGAGCTTGCGGGCGAACCGGTTTACCGCTATACCTTCCGTAAAGAGGGGGAACAGCTGCATCTGGACGGAATCCGTCAGGTGGGGGTACTCAATCAGGATTGCAGCGCAGTGGTAAATGTAGAGCTGCCCACCACCGAGGAAGCCCCGCAGCTGAAAACGCCGGAACGCATGATGCTTTCTTCCGGCGCAGTACAAAGCCGCATCGACCTGCAAAAGGAATATGAAGGCGGCACAGCCTTAGAATATTTGATGGAGCTGCTTGGGAAAGCAGAAAAGATTGAAGGAGCGGCAGGAAACAATGTGCTGGCGGCAGGCGGCTCGGATACGCTGACTTTGACACTGGGATATACCCAAGGGGAAGAAGCGGTGCTGAGCGTCAACAGCAAAAGCTATCTTCCGGGTATTCTGGAAAGCTATGTGACTTTCAGCTTCGGTTCGCAGCAGTTTTTGCTGCCGCAGGAAGAGTATGAAAATCTGACTGCCTGTCTGGAAAGCTGCAAAGCAAACTGACAGATAAAATAAGGGACAGATTCCCCGTACGGTCGGGGAATCTCCCATCATCCAAGCGGTGTTGTATGAATTGCACAAAAAACATTGTAGAAATTCTTAAAAACAAACGAAAAGATAGAATCGCGCATTTCGGCAAAAAAAATGAAAAAAACCCTTGCAAAGTAGGGGAAAGTATTGTATTATAATTAAGCGTGACTGCACAAGATATGCGTTGAAGCGGGAGGTTGCTATCCGAGCGATAGGTAATTTCCGCCGAGTATGTCCGATTTAAAACCGGGCGGCTTTATAACACAGAAGTTTCTTCTGATTGTGACAAATGATTTTACAATCATGACTGTCTAAAGTCCCGGGTAAATCTGCGCGATGCGGATTGCCCGATTTTTTATTTGGAAAGTCAGGAAACACGCGGAAGCGTGTTCAATGCAATCAAGAACAAAAGGTGTTGGCTGAAGGCATTTTGAGCCGGAAGTCAAAAGGCGTCGTCCCACTCAAGAAAAATGCTCTAAGGAGGCGATGATGTGGCAGTCAAAGAAAAAATCAGAATCAGACTGAAGGGTTTCGATTATCAGTTGGTAGACTCTTCCGCAGCAAAAATCGTTGAGGTAGTAACAAGAACAGGTGCCAGAGTTTCCGGTCCTATTCCGCTGCCTACCGAAAAGGAAATCGTTACCATTCTGCGTGCTGTTCATAAGTACAAAGATTCCCGCGAACAGTTTGAGATGAGAACTCACAAAAGACTCATTGACGTACTGAGACCTACTCAGAAAACAGTAGAGGCTCTCAAAGGTCTTGAGCTCCCTGCAGGCGTAGAAATCGAAGTAAAACTTTAATCAAAGTTTTCCACTGAAATTTAGGAGGAACGGAAATCCAGTTCTTCCGGCACCTTCGATAAGAAGTCGTGCTTGTCTGCAAAGGTAATGTTGACGGCAAACGCCGCCAACCAATAACCAATAGGAGGTATATACAATGCAAAAGTGCATCGTAGGCAAAAAGCTCGGTATGACCCAGCTTTTTGACGAGAATGGAAAATTCATTCCCGTAACAGTAATTGAAGCTGGTCCTTGTGTCGTCGTTCAGAAAAAGACAATCGAAAACGACGGTTACGAAGCCGTGCAGATCGGTTTTGGCGAGGTCACAAGCAAACACGTAAACAAACCTCTTCAGGGCCACTTCGCAAAGAGCGACGTAGCTATGAAGAAAGTACTCAGAGAGTTCAGACTCGATGACTGCGCTTCCCTTAACGTAGGCGACCTCATCAAAGCTGACATCTTTGCAAACGGCGACAAAGTAGACGTTTGCGGTACTTCTAAGGGTAAAGGTTACGCCGGCACAATTAAACGTTACGGCAACCACAGCCTGAAAGCAACCCACGGTACCGGTCCTGTTGCAAACCATGCAGGTTCCAACGGCGCTTGTTCCGACCCTTCCCGTGTATTTAAGGGCAAAGGCCTTCCGGGTCACATGGGTGCTGAAAGAGTTACAGTTCAGAACCTCGAAATCGTTAAAGTTGATGTTGAAAACAATCTTATCGCAATCAAAGGTGCTATCCCGGGTGCTAAAAACGGTGTAGTATACATCACTGACAGCGTTAAGATGGCGTAAGGAAAGGAGGAAACACGATGCCACAGATTACTGTATTTGATATGACCGGCAAGAGCGTTGGCGAAATGACCCTCTCCGATGCCATCTTCGGAATTGAACCAAACACTTCCGTTATGCACGCTGCAGTAGTTAACTACCTTGCAAATCAGCGTCAGGGCACACAGTCTACTCTGACCCGTTCTGAAGTTTCCGGCGGCGGTCGTAAACCGTGGAAACAGAAGGGTACAGGCCGCGCAAGACAGGGTTCTACAAGAGCTCCACAGTGGACACATGGCGGTATCGCTCTGGGTCCGAAGCCAAGAGATTACAGCTACGCGCTGCCTAAGAAAGTAAAAAGACTGGCTCTGAAATCCGCATTCTCCGCAAAAGTTGCTGACAACAACATGATCGTTGTTGATAACATTGCAGTAGACGGTTACAAAACCAAAGCTGTTGCAGAGATGCTTTCCAACCTGGGCGCAGATAAGAAAGCTCTTATCGTAATGCCGGAAGTTGACGCAAAACTCATCAAGAGCGCTGCAAACATCCCCGGCGTTAAAACCGCTCTGGTTAATACAATCAATGTGTATGACATTCTTAACTGCGATAAATTCATCGTTGCTAAGAGCGCACTTGAGAAAATCGAGGAGGTGTACGCATAATGAAAACTGCACACGATATTATCCTGAAGCCTGTTATCACCGAGGCTAGCATGCAGGGCATTGCAAACAAAAAGTACACCTTTCAGGTTGCAAAGAATGCAAATAAAATCGAAATCGCAAAAGCAGTTGCAGAACTGTTTGGCGTAAAAGTTGCTAAAGTTAACACCATCAACGTTAACGGCAAATTCAGACGCCAGGGCATGAACGGCGGTTACACTGCTGACTGGAAAAAAGCAATCGTAACCCTGACCGAGGATTCCAAGACAATCGAGTTCTTCGATTCCATGATGTAATTGCCCGAAGGGTAGACCCGTCAAGGAAAACACCCTTCCAACTTGTATGGGATTTAACTCAGTCCCGCAAAAAATCATGAGGAGAGTGAAACCATGGCTATTAAAACCTATAAGCCAACGACAGCCGCAAGACGTCAGATGACAACCACTGACTACTCCCAGCTGTCCAAGGTTGCTCCTGAAAGAAGCCTGCTGGCTCCGCTGAAAAAGAATTCAGGACGTAACAGCTACGGTAGAATCACTGTTCGCCATCGTGGTGGCGGTAACAGAAGAAAATACCGTATCATCGACTTCAAACGTAATAAAGTAGATATGCCTGCAACCGTACTCACCCTCGAGTACGACCCGAACCGTTCCGCTCACATCGCTCTGGTTCAGTACGAAGACGGCGAGAAGAGATACATCCTCGCTCCAAACGGACTGAAAGTAGGCGACGTAATCGAATCCGGCGCAAACGCAGACATCAAGACCGGTAACGCACTGCCTCTGGCAAACATTCCGGTTGGTACCTTCATCCACAACGTAGAGCTTTATCCGGGCAAGGGCGCACAGCTCGCTCGCGCAGCAGGTATCATGGCTCAGTTGATGGCAAAAGAAGGTAACCTCGCACTGATCAGACTTCCATCCGGCGAGCTGAGAAACGTTCCGGTAAACTGCATGGCAACAGTCGGTCAGGTAGGCAACATCGATCACGAAAACGTATCTATCGGTAAAGCCGGTCGTAAACGCCACATGGGTTGGAGACCTACCGTTCGCGGTTCCGTTATGAACCCATGCGACCATCCGCACGGTGGTGGTGAAGGTAAATCCCCAGTTGGCCGTCCGGGCCCAGTTACTCCTTGGGGCAAACCTGCTCTTGGCTATAAGACCAGAAAGAAGAGCAACCGCTCCGACAAGTACATTGTCAAACGCCGCAACGATAAGTAATGCAGGCTGAAAGGAGACGAACTAATGGGTAGAAGTATTAAAAAGGGACCTTTTGTACAGCCTGTACTGTTCAAAAGAGTACAGGAAATGAACGCTGCCGGTGAAAAAAGAGTGCTGAAAACCTGGAGCCGTTCTTCCACAATTTTCCCTGATTTCGTTGGACATACATTCGCAGTTCATGACGGTCGCAAACATGTTCCGGTTTATGTAACCGAGGATATGGTTGGACACAAACTGGGAGAATTTGCTCCTACAAGAACCTATAGAGGCCACGCCGGCGCCAAAAAATCCGGCAAGTAAGCAAAGGCCGAGAGGAGGATAACAAATGGAAGCTAGGGCTTACCTTAGATATGCCCGTATTGCACCACGTAAAGTGCAGATTGTGCTTGATCTGATTAGAAACAAGCCAACCAAAATGGCTTTGGCTATTCTGAAGCACACTCCAAAGGCTGCATGCGAGCCGGTAGAGAAACTTCTGAAATCCGCAATCGCAAACGCAGGCGAAAACCACAACATGGATGTTAACAACCTCTATGTTGCAGAGTGCTTCGTTGGCGAAGGACCAACTCTCAAGAGAGTTAGACCAAGAGCACAGGGCAGAGCATTTAGAGTATTTAAGAGAACTTCGAACATCACCATTGTTCTGAAGGAAAAGGAATAGCCAAAGGAGGAGGTAAACTATGGGACAAAAGGTTAATCCACACGGCATTCGTGTCGGTGTCATCAAAGATTGGGATTCCCGCTGGTTTGCTAAGGACGACGCTTTTGGCGATATCCTGGTAGAGGACTACAATCTGCGTAAGTTCCTGAAAAACAGCCTGCAGCTGGCAGGTGTACCGCGCGTTGAAATCGAACGCGATGCAACCAAAGTAAGAATCCACATTCACTGTGCAAAACCGGGTATGGTTATCGGTAAGGGCGGCGCTGAAATCGAAAAGCTGCGCGCACAGTGCGAAAAAATCATCAACAAAAACAGAGAAGTACCTGCAAAGGTATTCATCAACATTGTTGAAGTAAAACAGCCAGACAAAAACGCACAGCTCGTTGCAGAAAACATTGCTTCTCAGCTGGAAAGACGTATCTCTTTCCGCCGCGCAATGAAACAGTGCATCGGACGTACCATGAAGCTGGGCGCTCAGGGCATTAAAGTTCAGGTTTCCGGCCGTCTGGGCGGAGCTGAAATCGCAAGAAGCGAACATTACCATGAAGGAACCATTCCGCTTCAGACACTGCGTGCTGATATCGACTATGGTTTCGCAGAAGCAAACACCACTTACGGCAAAATCGGCGTTAAAGTCTGGATTTACGCTGGAGAAGTTCTCCAGGCAGTAAAAAGACAGCCTCGTAAGGAAGGAGGCAAAAACTAATGCTTCTCCCGAAAAGAGTTAAATACCGCAGACAGCACAGAGGTCGCATGAAGGGCGCAGCTCACAAAGGCAACTATGTTGCATACGGCGATTTCGGTCTGCAGGCACTGGAACCATCCTGGATCACTTCCAACCAGATTGAAGCAGCTCGTATTGCTATGACACGTTACATCAAACGTGGCGGTCAGGTTTGGATTAAGATCTTCCCGCATAAACCAATCACCGAAAAACCTGCTGAAACTCGAATGGGTTCCGGTAAAGGTAGCCCGGAATACTGGGTAGCAGTAGTTAAGCCGGGAACCGTTATGTTTGAAATCGGCGGTGTATCCGAAGAGCTCGCTCGCGAGGCGATGCGTCTGGCTATGTACAAACTGCCAGTTAAGTGCAAATTCATCAAGAAAGAAGTAAAGGAGTGTGAAAAGTAATGAAAGCTGTTGAGATCAGAAACTTGTCCGAAAAAGAACTTTCCGAGAAGCTTGTAGACTTGAAAGCTGAGCTTTTCCACCTTCGCTTCCAGCACGCAATTAACCAGCTTGAGAATCCGAAGAGAATTAAGGCTGTCAAAAAAGACATTGCCAGAATTTCCACGATTATCAAGGAAAATGCAATGAAGAACGTGCAGTAATTCTTGGAAGGAGGACGCAAGGTGGACGAAAGAAACCTTAGAAAAACAAGGGTCGGCACCGTTGTCAGCAACAAAATGGACAAGACCGTTGTCGTTGCAATCAAAGATAACGTAAAACACCCTCTTTACAATAAGATCATGAAACGTACCGTAACATTCAAAGCACATGACGAAGAAAACGCATGCGGCATTGGCGACAAGGTACAGGTTATGGAGACTCGCCCTCTGTCCAAAGACAAACATTGGAGAGTCGTTGAAATAATCGAAAAAGCAAAATAATTTAAGATTATTTTGCAACTGTTTTCTGATAGAATATTTGATTCAGTACAACCGAAAGGAGGGGACGCACTGTGATACAGATGCAGACCTATCTGAAAGTTGCCGACAATACCGGAGCTAAAGAACTCATGTGCATCCGCGTTCTGGGCGGTTCCAGACGCAGATATGCAAACATCGGCGATGTCGTTGTTGCTTCCGTTAAAAAAGCTGCTCCAGGCGGTATGGTTAAAAAAGGCGACGTTGTTAAAGCAGTTATCGTTCGTTCCGTTAAAGGGGTAAGACGCGAAGACGGTACTTACATCCGTTTTGACGAGAACGCAGCTGTTATTATTAAAGAAGATAAAAATCCAAGGGGCACACGTATTTTTGGCCCAGTGGCGAGAGAACTGAGAGACAAAGATTACCTCAAGATTCTCAGCCTCGCCCCAGAGGTTCTGTAAGGAGGTGCTCAAGATGAACGTACACGTTAAAACAGGCGACACCGTTGTTATCCTGTCCGGTAAATCCAAGGGTAAAAAAGGCAAGGTTTTGGCGGTAAGCCCAAAAGAAGGCAAGGTCATCGTTGAAGGCTGCAACATGATTAAAAAACATGTGAAACCTCGTCGTATGGGCGAGCAGGGCGGTATCGTTGAAGCTGAGGGCGCAATGTATGCTTCCAAAGTAATGCTTGTTTGCCCGAAATGCGGCAAGCCAACAAGAGTTGCTCATAAGATTCTGGCTGATGGCACAAAAGCACGTCTTTGCAAAAACAACGATTGTGGCGAAACATTCTAATTAGGAGGAGAAAACATGGCAAAGCTTAAAGAAACCTATGTTAAAGATATAGCACCGGCTTTGTACAAAAAGTTCGGCTATAAAAGCGTCATGCAGATTCCTAAGCTGGATAAGGTAGTCGTAAACGTTGGCTGTGGCGAAGCTAGAGACAACCACAAGATTATCGATGCAATCATGACAGATCTGGCTACTATCACCGGTCAGAAAGCTGTTCCTTGTGCAGCAAAGAAATCCGTTGCGAACTTCAAACTTCGTGAAGGCATGGTTATCGGCGCAAAAGTAACACTCAGAGGCGAGGTTATGTACGAGTTTGTTGACAGACTCTTCAACATCGCTCTCCCACGTGTAAGAGACTTCAGAGGAATCAATCCAAACGGCTTTGACGGTCGCGGCAACTACAGCCTGGGACTCAAAGAACAGTTGATCTTCCCTGAAATTGAATACGATAAAATCGACAAAGTTCGCGGTATGGACATTGCGTTCGTAACAACTGCGAAAACAGACGAGGAATCCCGCGAGCTGCTCAAACTCATGGGCGCTCCGTTCGCGAAGTAAGGAGGAAAAGGTTCAGTGGCTAAAACATCGAAAAAAGTAAGTCAGGCAAGAACACCTAAATACTCTACTCGCGCATATAATAGATGTAAAATCTGCGGCAGACCACACGCATATCTTCGCAAATTCGGTATTTGCAGAATTTGCTTCAGAGAACTGGCATACAAAGGTCAGATCCCTGGCGTGAAAAAGGCGAGCTGGTAAGCACGAGCAAAGGAGGTTGACGTCATGCAAATTACAGATAAAATCGCTGATATGCTGACTCGTATCAGAAACGCAAACGCAGCGAAACATGACACGGTTGATGTACCATCTTCCAACATGAAAAAAGCAATTGCACAGATTCTCCTGGATGAGGGATACATCAAAGGCTTCCAGATTGTAGACGATGGTAAACAGGGTATTATCAGAATTACCCTTAAATACGGTCTGGGCAAAGAACCTGTTATCACAGGTCTGCGTAGAGTATCCAAACCGGGACTGCGCATTTACACCAGCTGCAAGGAAATGCCTAAAGTTATGAACGGCATGGGTATCGCAATCATGTCTACACCTAAGGGCATCATGACCGACAGACAGGCTCGCGTAGAGAATGTCGGCGGCGAAGTCCTTGCATTTGTTTGGTAAGGAGGTGCACAAAGAATGTCTCGAATTGGCAGAAAGCCTGTAGCAATCCCTGCAGGTGTTGAGGTAACCCTCAACGGTCAGACTCTGACTGTAAAAGGTCCAAAAGGTACTCTGACAAGAACATTCAATGACAGAATGAACATCGCAGTTGAAAACAACGAAGTTGTCGTTACAAGACCAAGCGATGACAAAGACGACAGAAGCTTACACGGTCTTACAAGAACACTGATTGCCAACATGGTAGAAGGTGTTACCAACGGCTTCAAAAAAGAACTGGAAATCAACGGTGTTGGTTACAGAGCTTCTAAAGAAGGCAAAAACCTGGTTATGGTTCTCGGTTATTCCCATAAAGTAATTATGCCGGAAATCGAAGGAATCAGCATCGAGGTTCCGGGTCCGAACAAAGTAATCATCAGCGGTCCGGACAAACAGGTTGTAGGACAGTTTGCAGCTAAAGTTCGTGAAAAACGCAAACCGGAGCCATACAAGGGCAAAGGTATTAAGTATGTTGACGAAGTTATCATCCGCAAGGAAGGTAAAGCTGGTAAAGGTAAATAATTAAAGGGAGTGAATCGAAATGGTGAAAAAGCTTGATAGCAATGCTGCTCGTCTCAAAAGACACAAGAGAGTCAGAGCAAAAATCAGTGGCACACCTGAGCGTCCACGCCTCAACGTATTCCGCTCCGCAAAACATATCTATGCCCAGATTATTGACGACGTTACCGGAACAACCCTGGTAAGCGCATCTTCAATGGATAAAGGTTTTGAAGGTTTTGGCGGTAACAAGGAAGCAGCTGGCAAAGTCGGCAAAAACATTGCAACCAAGGCTCTTGAAAAAGGTATTTCCGAGGTTGTTTTTGACCGCAGCGGCTACATCTATCATGGCCGTGTAAAAGAGCTGGCTGAAGCAGCCCGCGAGGGCGGCCTCAAATTCTAACGAGGAGGGATACTTTTGACTCGCATTGACGCTTCTACACTCGAACTGAGTGAAAGAGTAGTAGCTATTAACCGTGTTGCTAAAACGGTTAAGGGCGGCCGTGTTATGAAGTTTGCAGCGCTGGTAGTTGTCGGCGACGGCAACGGCATCGTTGGCTTCGGCACAGGCAAATCTGCAGAGGTACCGGACGCAATCAGAAAAGGTATCGAAGATGCAAAGAAAAATCTGATTAAAGTTGCACTGAAAGGTACAACAATTCCGCATGAAATCATCGGCGAGTTCGGCGCAGGCCGCGTTCTGATGAAACCTGCTCCGCAGGGTACCGGTGTTATCGCCGGCGGTCCTGTCCGTGCAGTACTGGAAACAGCAGGTATCAAGGACATCCGTACAAAATGTCTGCGTTCCAACAACCCAACCAACGTAGTAAACGCAACCATCCAGGGTCTCGCTGCACTGAGAAACGCTGAAGAAGTTGCTGCTATCCGCGGTAAAACAGTTAAAGAAATTCTTGGCTAAGGAGGACTCAAACCATGGCAAACCTGAAAATCAAACTGGTTAGAGGCTTCCAGGGCCGCAAGGATGACCAGATTGCAACTGCTCGTTCCCTCGGACTGAAAAAAATCGGCAACGAAGTAATTCAGCCTGACAACGCAGCAACCAAAGGCAAAATCAATAAGATTTCCCACCTCGTAGAGGTAACCGAAGCTTAAAAAAGAGGAGGTGCAGCACAATGAAATTGCACGAACTTTCTCCGGCTCCCGGCTCTACAAAAAAAGCTTACCGTGTAGGCAGAGGTGCGGGTTCCGGTAATGGTAAAACAGCAGGTAAAGGACATAAGGGTCAGAAGGCTCGCTCCGGCGGCGGTGTAAGACCGGGCTTTGAAGGCGGTCAGATGCCACTCCAGAGACGTATTCCGAAGAGAGGCTTCAACAACATCTTCGCAAAACAGTTCGCAATCGTTAACGTAAGCGACCTGGAAAGATTTGACAACGACACCGTTGTTACAGAAGAACTTCTCGTCCAGACCGGCCTGGTTAAAAAAGCACTTGACGGCGTTAAAGTGCTGGGCAACGGCGAACTGAGCAAAAAGCTCACTGTAAATGTTACAGCATTCTCCGCTTCTGCCAAAGAAAAGATTGAAAAGGCAGGCGGAAAGGCCGAGGTGATCTAGGATGTTTGAAACCATCAAAAATGCCTGGAAACTGCCTGATTTAAGAAGACGAATCTGCTACACATTGATGATCATTGTAATCTTCCGGTTTGGTGCGGCTCTGCCGGTACCATTCCTGGACGCCTCGGTGATGCAGGGCTTCGGCGACGGAAACCTGCTGGGATTTTTGAATATGCTGACCGGCGGCGCGTTCCAGAACGCAACCCTGTTTGCACTTTCTATCTCCCCATACATCACCTCCAGCATCGTTGTACAGCTGTTGGCTGTCGCGATTCCTTCTCTTGAGCAGCTTGCAAAAGAGGGCGCAGAGGGAAGAAAGAGATTAAACAAAATCACAAGATATGTTACCATCGCTCTGGCGCTGGTACAGTCCTTTGCTTACTACCAGATTCTGAACCGTAAAGGTGCAGTAATGGACGGTGGCAATACGTTTGCAAACCTGCTGATTATGTTCACTATCTTAGCGATGTTTACTGCCGGCTCCATGCTGTGCGTATGGCTGGGTGAACAGATTGACGAAAAGGGCATCGGCAACGGTATTTCTATGATTCTGTTTGCCGGTATCGTTTCCAGAGGTCCAAGCGTAGTTTTAATGATGTGGCAGTATCTGGTACTCGGTTACCAGGGTCTGCAGGCAGGCAGCACCGCTGAAGGTTTAAGATACTTAGTCGGTGTTCCGCTCCTTGTAGTAATTTTCGTTGTACTGATTGGCTTCATCGTTCTGATGACAAAAGCAGAACGCAGAATCCCGATTCAGTATGCAAAACGTGTTGTTGGTCGTAAAATGTACGGCGGTCAATCCAGCTACATTCCGGTCAACGTAAACATGTCCGGCGTTATGCCGATTATCTTCGCAAGCTCCCTGATGGCAATCCCCGGCACAATCGCAGCGTTTATTGAGCCGAAGGAAGGTTCCTTCTGGGCAAGCTTCCTGTCGATTTTTAATTACAACAGCGGTTTTTACGCATTTTTGTATTTCATCCTGATCATTGCCTTTGCTTATTTCTATGTTGCAATCCAGTACAACCCGGTTGAAATGGCTAACAACCTTAGAAAGAACAACGGCGCAATCCCGGGTATCAGACCCGGAAAACCAACTTCAGACTTTATCGCGAGAATTATTTCCAAAGTTACCCTGATGGGTGCTATGTTCTGCGCGGTAGTCGCAATCCTTCCAATTGGACTTGCAGCTCTGACCAACATCCAGGGCGTATCCTTGGGAGGAACCACCATCATCATTATCGTCGGCGTTGCGCTGGATACAGTAAAACAGCTCGAATCTGAAATGATGATGCGTCACTATAAAGGTTTCCTGGAATAATTTTTTCTTTCCAGAAAGGGGATCTGTTTTATGAACATCATACTTCTCGGAGCGCCTGGAGCAGGAAAAGGCACTCAGGCTGAAAAAATCTGCGAGTATTGTCATATTCCTCAGATCAGTACCGGCAACATCATCCGCGCTGCAATGCGGGACGGAACAGACGCCGGTAAAAAGGCACAGGAATTCGTTCATGCAGGAAAACTGGTGCCAGATGCAGTAGTGATCGAAATGGTGAACGAACGTCTGAAACAGGATGATTGCAAAAACGGTTTTATTCTCGACGGCTTCCCAAGAACAGTACCGCAGGCTCAGGCTCTGCGCGAAATGGGCGTTGAGATTGATCATGTGATTGACATCGAAGTTCCTGATGAGACGATCATGCAGAGAATGACCGGCAGACGCGTATGCGGCGACTGCGGCGCAACCTATCATCTGGTTTACAACCCGCCAAAGGTTGAAAACACCTGTGATAAATGCGGCAAAGAACTGATTATCCGCAAGGACGATCATCCGGATACCGTTAAGGACAGACTGCAGGTTTACCACGAACAGACCGAACCGCTCAAAGACTTCTACAAAGAGCTCAACGTCCTTTATGTAATTGAAGGCGACAAGCCGGTTGAGGAAGTAACGAAAGATACACTCAATGCGTTAGGAGTCAAGTCTGCTTTGGAGGGGTAAACCCAATGGTTGTACTCAAAACAAGCAAAGAATTATCCGATATGAAACTTTCCTGCAAGATCAGCGCTCAGGCTCTGAAACTTGCGGGCGAGTTGATTAAACCGGGTGTGTCCACAGCTTATGTGGATCAAATGCTTCATGAGTTTATTGTTTCTCAGGGAGCGAAACCGACCTTCTTGGGATACGGCGGCTTTCCGGCCTCGGCTTGTATCTCCGTCAACGACGAGGTGATTCACGGAATTCCTTCCGGCAGAATCATCGAGGAAGGGGACATCGTCAGCGTCGATGTGGGCGCTGCGATAGGCGGCTACACGGGGGACAATGCAGCGACATTTGCCGCAGGCACAGTTTCCGAGGAAGCGCAAAAAATCATGGATGTTACCAGGGAGTGCCTGAACCGCGCTATCCTTGCAGCTCAGCCGGGCAACCGCCTGGGAGATGTGGGATATGCCGTGGCATCCTACGCCGAAAGTTTCGGCTTTGCGGTGGTCAGGGAATATGTGGGACACGGTGTCGGCAGAAAGCTGCACGAATCGCCCGCTGTTCCGAATTACGGCACACCGGGTCATGGTTTAAAACTTCTGCCCGGAATGACATTGGCAATCGAGCCGATGATAAATGTCAAAGGCAGTGAGGTCGTGGTGAAAAAGGATGGAACTGTGCTGACAAAAAGCGGCAGCCTTTCCGCTCATTTTGAACACACGATTGCCATCACCGCCTCCGGCCCTGTGATTATGACTTTGGCGTAATTACAGAATAGGAGGAACGATGATACACACAGGCTCCGTTGTCAGACCAATCGCCGGAAGCGATCAGGACAGGTTTTTTGTGGTCACCTGTATACAGGAAAACAGAGCATATCTTTGCGACGGAAGAAAGCAGCCGCTTTCCCATCAAAAGAAAAAAAACCTCAAGCACCTGGAAGATACCGGCGCCACATTGGATCCGGCAGCGTTCACTACCAACAAACAACTCAGAAAAGCTTTGACCAGTTTAGGTTTTTGCCGGCTGTAAGGCTCGGCGGAAAACTTCACAAGGAGGTTTTTTACTTGTCCAAGGAAGACGTAATCGAAATTGAAGGCAAAGTATTGGAAGCTTTGCCAAACGCTCAATTTAAAGTTGAGCTGCCAAACGGCCACGTGATTTTGGCTCACATCTCCGGTAAACTTCGGATGAACTTCATCAGAATCCTGCCGGGAGATAAGGTTACTGTGGAGATGTCTCCGTATGACCTGCAAAAAGGCCGCATCACTTGGCGTTCCAAATAAATCCAAGTAAGTAAAAGGGTAGAAGCCGCTTTCAGGAAGAAAGCGCTTCATGACAAGGAGGTAGTTTCAAATGAAAGTAAGACCTTCCGTTAAACCCATGTGCGAAAAATGCAAAATCATCAAACGCAAAGGACGCATTATGGTAATTTGCAGCAACCCGAAGCATAAACAGCGTCAGGGCTAATCAAAAAGATAGCTCTTTGGGATATGCAAGACCTATATAATGGAGGTGCAACAAAAGTATGGCTCGTATAGCTGGTGTAGACCTGCCTCGCGAGAAGCGGATCGAAATTGGACTGACCTATATCTACGGTATCGGTAGAAAGTCCGCAAACGACATCTTAGCAGCAACAGGAGTAAATCCTGATGTCAGAGTAAAAGACATGGACGAAGATGACGTTACAAAGCTGAGAGATTACATTGATAAACATTTTGTTGTTGAGGGTGACCTTCGTCGTGACGTTGCACTCGACATCAAAAGATTGATTGAAATTGGATGCTACAGAGGCGTTCGTCACAGAAAGGGTCTGCCTGTAAGAGGACAGAGAACCAAGACCAACGCTCGTACAAGAAAAGGTCCGGCGAAAACAATCGCTAACAAGAAGAAGTAAGGGGAGGGATATTGAGAAATGGCTAAAGCTACTAACGGAAAAAAAGCCACCACACCAAGACGTCGTGAACGTAAAAATATTGAACGCGGTGCTGCTCATATCCAGTCTACTTTTAACAATACCATTGTTACTATTACAGACACTCAGGGCAACGCAATTTCCTGGGCAAGCGCAGGCGGTCTGGGCTTCAGAGGTTCCAGAAAATCCACCCCGTTTGCTGCACAGACAGCCGCTGAAACAGCTGCAAAAGCTGCTATGATTCACGGTCTGAAATCCGTAGAAGTATTCGTTAAGGGACCGGGTTCCGGACGTGAGGCTGCAATCCGCGCACTGCAGGCAGCAGGTCTTGAAGTAAACATGATTAAAGACGTTACTCCAATTCCGCACAACGGCTGCCGTCCACCTAAGAGAAGACGCGTGTAATCTGATTAGGGAGGTACAAAGAATATGGCAAGATATACAGGTGCGGTCTGCAAACTCTGCCGCCGTGAAGGACAGAAACTGTTCCTCAAAGGCGAAAGATGCTACTCTGACAAATGCGCTCTGTCCCGCAGAAGCTATGCTCCGGGTCAGCACGGTCAGAACCGCAAGAAAGTTTCCGAGTACGGACTTCAGCTCCGTGCAAAACAGAAAACCAGACGTTTTTACGGCGTTTTGGAAGGTCAGTTTGCTAAATATTTTGAGATGGCAGAAAAACAGCCGGGTATGGCAGGTGAAAACTTGCTCAGAATCCTGGAAAGCCGTATCGACAATATTGTTTACAGAGCAGGTCTGGCATCTTCCAGAGCAGAAGCAAGACAGCTGGTTAGACATGGCCATTTCACTGTAAACGGTCATAAGGCAAACATTCCGTCTATCCTTCTGAAAGCAGGCGACGTTGTTGCTCTGGCAGAAGGCAGCAAATCTTCTGATAAATTCAAAGCTATTATGGAAGCTAACGGTTCCCGTCCGGTTCCACAGTGGCTGGATATGGATAAAGACAACTTTACCGTTAAAGTTGTTAACCTTCCAAATCGCGAAGATATCGATCTCGATGTTGAAGAACATCTCATCGTTGAGTTGTACTCCAAATAATCTCTGCGTTCGCGCAATTATTCGGAGAACAATTTTACATCAGCATGGGAACGCGAAAAATAACGGCGGCTTAAAGGTCGCTGCCATTTAAGGAGGGTTATAATGGTAAAGATAATCGAACCAAAGATTGAGACAGCAGAACTTAAATCTGATGGAACATACGGCAAATTTGTTGTGGAACCGCTTGACAGAGGTTTCGGAACAACATTAGGCAACAGCCTCAGACGTGTGTTGCTCTCCTCGCTTCCTGGTGTTGCCGTCACATCAATTAAAATTGATGGCGTACAACACGAATTCTCAACTATTGAGGGCGTAAAAGAGGACGTAACAGAAATCGTCCTCAACATCAAAGGTTTAACTGCGAAACTTTACAGTGACGTACCGAAGCTTGTTTATATCAATGCTGAGGGAGAAGGCGAAGTTACCGCCGGTTCTATCCAGTGCGACTCCGATGTCGAGATTCTGGACCCAAGCATGCATATTGCAACATTAGGACCGAACGCTGTTCTTCGCATGGAGATTATTCTGGAAAAGGGACAGGGTTATGTTTCCTCTGAAAAGAATAAGCAGATTGCAAAGGATAAAAATCTTGACAAACCAATGCAGGACAAAGCTCAGAACGAGAAGGCTGCATTGAACAAGATTTATGTAGACAGTATCTATACTCCTGTTTTAAAGGTAAATTATACTGTTGAAAATACTCGTGTTGAGCAGATTACCGACTACGATAAGCTGACATTGGAAGTGTGGACAGACGGAACCATCTCTGCGAAGGAAGCCGTCAGCCTTTCTGCAAAGATCCTCACCAAACAGCTCAGCCACTTCGTAGACCTGTCCGAAGAAGTGAGCAACACAGAAATCATGGACACTCAGGAAGATACCGGTAAGGAAAAAGCCCTTGAGATGACCATTGAAGAGCTCGACCTCTCGGTTCGCGCATTTAACTGCCTCAAACGCGCAGGCGTAAACACCGTCAGTGATTTGGTTACCAAAACACCGGACGAAATGATGAAGGTAAGAAACCTGGGTAAAAAATCTTTGGAAGAAGTTCTTGCAAAAATTGATTCTCTGGGATTCAGCCTTAATAAAAACGACGACTAGTTGAGATACATTCCATAATCCATTAAAAAGGAGTGAATTTGGATGCCAGGCACCAGAAAACTCGGCAGAGCCACTGCCAGCAGAACGGCTATGCTCAGAGCGATGGTAACTTTCCTGCTGGAAAACGGCAAGATTGAGACCACAGTTACAAGAGCAAAAGAAGTCAAGGCAATGACTGAAAAAATCATTACAAAGGCAAAACAGGATGACCTTCATTCCAAGCGTCAGGTTTATTCTTACGTTACAAAGGAAACCGTCGCTAAGAAAGTCTTTGATGATATTGCTCCAAAATACAAAGAGAGAAACGGCGGTTACTGCCGCATCATCAAGATCGGTCCTCGCCGCGGTGACGCAGCTGAGATGGCAATCATCGAACTGATCTAAGTTTGTTTGAAAGTTTCTTTTCAGTATCACCGGATATATCGATATAATCGGTCCTGCCGGAGTATTTCGGCAGGATGACAGGGTTTTTATAAACAAACCCTTGACATTACAAATAACCTGTGCTATGATGTACAGGTAACATTCCATGATGCTTTTCGGGTAGAACCGATTGTGATCAGGTCGGTCCGTGAATGGACGCATTCGCCTGACAAAGTGTTGTGGGGGAAAGAGCCCAGGGACGCCGGGGCTCTTTTCTTTTGCCCAAAAACAGAAAAAACGAGATTGTTACATTTTGTTTTCTCTTTCCGGCTTGTATCTCTTTCCAAAAAGCGGTATACTGAAAGCAAGCTAAAAAATCAGGGAAGAAGGGAAAAAATGGACAATTCGGTTTTGCAGACGATAGAAAACAGAGTGTCGCTTCGGGTATATGATGACAGGGAAATTTCCTGGGAAATATTGGATAAAATCCTTCATGCGGCGATGAGAGCCCCCACAGCGGGTAATCAGATGCTGTATTCTATCATTGTTGTTAAGGACCCAAAAACGAAAGAGCTGCTCTCACAGAGCTGCGATAATCAGGCATTTATTAAAACGGCTCCGGTTTTGCTGCTGTTTGTGGCAGATCATCAAAAATGGTTTGATTATTACCGGATGAACCATGTGGGGGAATACTGCAGCAGAGAGGGACTTTGTTTTGAAGCTCCGCAGGAATCCGACCTCTTGTTGGCGATAGAAGATACTATGGCAGCAGCGCAGAATGCCGTTATTGCAGCGGAATCGCTCGGAGTGGGTTCCTGTTATATCGGGGATATTTTGGAACAGATAGAATTTCATCAAAAGTTATTTCATCTTCCGCAGTGGACCTTTCCTGTTGCTTTGCTTTGTCTTGGATATTATCGAGAGGGAAAGAAACCGACACCCCGACCGCGCTTTGAACAAGAGTATGTGGTATTTGAAGAAAAATACCGAAGGTTAAGTGAGAAAGAATATCGCAAGATGTTTGAGGAACGAGAAAAAACGTTCCGGTCAGAGCAGAATCCATATCATGCAGACTGCTTTGCGCAGGCGTTTTATGCAAGAAAAACAGGGGCAAAATTCAGTAAAGAAATGGCAAGATCGGTTCGAGTCGGCTTGAAACAGTGGGACGGGCGGATTTTAGATGCGCAGGAGAGTTGCGAGAAATAGCTGCAAAGAGCAGCAATCAAAAGTAATAATAAAACATAAAAATACAAAAAGTAAAAAAGAGGTGGAAGGAAATGTTGTTTTCGTTACGAAATACCCCTCAGATTCGGGCGCAGCGGGAACTGTTGGAGCGACCGGATGTTTTGTGGTATAATGCAGTTTGCGCGCCGATTTTTGCAGCAGAAAATAAGGATTGGAAGATTTTCGGCGGATATTGGGCAGGGAAAAAGGAACGGATTCAAGCGGATTATCAACTTCTGCAAACGGAATACAGCGCGGTAAACAGCGGGGAATTGTTGGATAAACTCCACGAAATTGTCCAGACAGGGGAACGATTTCATTATAATCACCTGATGAATGAATATCGAAACAGAGGTTTTTTTGAGCTGAGCAGAGAACAAATCTGTATGGACGCAGCCTTTCCACACCTTTCTTTATACCAGCGCAGATGGCTGTACGATATGATTGCAGGGTATAAAACATATGAAGAAAAAGCTCTGTTGGGATACGATATTTCCCGGGCAATATACGGCGCTCAGCTTGGATTTACTGCCGGACATCTGGAAACGAAGGAAGCGTTGGGACTTTGTAAAGAATTTGCCAAAACCTTGCAGGCAGCATTTTCAAACTGGGAAGATTTTACAAACAGCTACCTGTTGGGATATGAGTACCATACACAACAGGATAAACAGGACTTATCAAGCGGTTTGGCGCAAAGAATTTACCTGATAGAACAGCTGCATAAAGAAAAGGGTCCGTTTGATTTGGGTTGGAATATTGCTTTAGAATAAAATCAATCCCTCAAAAACCTCTCCGAAAGAGTCGGAGAGGTTTTTTGATATCCGCAATCAAAAAGAAAAATATATAGTAAAACCCATCAATATTGCCAAAAATATTGTGATTTTATTAAACATTATTACAAAAAGTTGTTTTTATGGGATTTAAGTAGATAAAAATATAGTATTTACTATATTTTTATGTTAAAATGGAAGAAAAATTATCATTCAAGGAGGCAGAAGAATGATTTTAATCAAGCGGGCAAAGGTTTACGCACCGCAATATTTGGGGGTAAAAGATGTTCTGGTTTGCGCAGACCGAATTGAGGCAGTAGAAAATCAAATTGATTGTAATCTGCCCTGCTGTGAGGTGATAGATGCAGAGGGAAAATGTCTGGTTCCCGGAATGATTGATCCTCATGTTCATGTTACCGGAGGCGGAGGAGAGGGCAGCTTTCATACTCAGGTTCCCCCGGTTTCTTTTCAGGAACTGATTGGCGGCGGAGTAACAACGGTAGTCGGCTTGCTGGGAACCGACGGAATTACCAGAAGTGTAGAAAATTTGCTGGCAAAGGTAAAAGCTCTGCGGGAAGAAGGGCTGACAGCCTATGCCTGTACCGGTTCTTACGGCTATCCGAGCGTAACCCTGACCGGAGATGTAAAAAAGGACTTGGTTTTTCTTGATGAGGTAATTGGTGTAAAACTGGCGCTGTCTGACCATCGCGCACCGAATGTAACAGTAGAGGAATTGATTCGTCTTGGCAGTGATGCGCGTGTTGCGGGAATGCTTTCCGGAAAATGCGGAATGGTTGTTCTGCACATGGGAGATGATGAGCGGGGATTGAACCCGGTATTTGAAGCATTGGAGCGCACAGCAATTCCGAAAAAAATCTTTCATCCAACCCATGTCACAAGAACCGAATCGCTGCTGAAACAGGCGTTTGCATTTGCAAACCGGGGCGGATATATTGATATGACCTGTGATATTGGCGGAAAACATCCGACGGCACAGCGAATTTTGCAGGCAAAGAAAGAGGGTGTAAATTTAGAGCAAATTACCTTGAGTTCGGATGGAATGGGCAGTTGGTCCAAATATGACGAGAGCGGAAATCTGGTTAAAATCGGTTATTCTCCGGTGGATACGGTATACCGTACCGTTGTGTCAATGGTGCGCGACGCAAATCTGCCGTTGGAGCAGGCTCTGACCTTTGCAACCTCCAACACAGCGCGCGCGTTGGAACTGTTTCCGAAAAAAGGCTGCATCTGCCCTAAAGCCGATGCGGACTTATTGCTGTTAGAAGAGGATTTGACTTTGAATACTGTCTTGGCAATGGGAAATGTTATGATGCGGAACGGTAAGATTGTCGTAAAAGGAACATATGAGTAGGGGATAAATTTATATAGATAGAGTTTAAATATAAAGCTAAAATAAAAAGTCTTTCTCTAATATCCCAAATTATAAGAGAAAGACTTTTTGCTTTTATAAATACACCCCAATCAACTTAGCGACATGGGGGGAAGGATTTTTCCAGGCGTGGGGAATATTAGGTGGAATGTGGGCGCAGTCGCCGGGAGTCAGGAGGTATTCGGTTTCGGAGACAGTTAAGGTACAGCACCCTTCTAAGACGTAAAGAATTTCTTCTTCGGGGTGGGAGTAAACAGGCTCTTCTTCTCCGGGAAGGGTAGGAGAAACCTCAAAAACACTCGCTCTCATTGAAGTATCGGCAAGGGGAGGGGTAACCGAATACTGAATGAATTGGCGGGAAACCTGAAGCTGTTCCCTCTGATATCCGTGAGTGATATAACCGGGGTTTTCTTCCGGAGAAGTATCGAAAAAGGCGCTCATTTCGATTCCTAAAACAGAAGAAAGATTTTTTAAAGCATTTAAACTTAAAGTTCCGTAGCCGCGTTCTACCTGGGAAAGGTAGCCGATGGAGAGTCCAACCTGTTCGCTCAGCTGCTTTAGCGTTAATTTTTGTTTTAGGCGTTCTTCTTTTACGCGGTTTCCGATAATTTCCGATTGATTCACAATAAATTCCTCCGAATCTGAAAACAGAATATAAAAATATAGGTTAAGAATGATTGTATCACCAAAACGGAAAACTGTAAACAATTTGAGAGGGAGAAGCAGGAATAAGGCTTGCTTCTTACAAAAAGGAAGGATATAATAAAAGCAAAACAGAAAAGGCGGGAGAAAATGGAAAGCAGGGAAACAGAAAAGAAAAAAGCGGAAAAATGGGACAGTTTTTGTTTATTGGAAAGCTTAGAATCTGAGAAAAAATCTTTTGAGCAAACGGGATGGAACAGTATGGTCAGTGATTTTTTATCGGAACTGGCTGAAGCGGCAAAAGACAGGGAACCGTTAATGGGGCTTGCGGAGTTAAAACAGGTGATTTTACTGCCGGATAAAGGGACAGACAGGATTCACTTTGGAATGACACTTGATCAAACAGAAGAAGTTTTAGGGAAATCTCAAGTATGGGATACCTCGGAGGAAGCAGAATCCTTTATTTATGAGATGCAGACTGACAAAAGCGGAATTATGCCGGTCTGTGAGCTGAGCTTTAAAGACGGAATATTATTTGAAATAACATGGTACTCCTGCGGAGGAGAAATTCCGGTAACTTTATTTGAAACAGAGCTTTTTTCTCAAAAAGCTCAAACAGTGATTGAGGAGTTAGAACAAAAGAGTGGGGGACAGCTTATTTGGGAAGAAGGAAAAAACAAAGAGCAGTCACTCATCTATGAATTTAAAGATTGGGGGACTACGCTTTACAGGGAACAATCGGAAGAAGAATTACAGAATCCCCTTTCCGAAGAGGAACGAGAATACGAAGAAATGCTCTGTCGATTTGACCGTGTGACAGTAAAGAAAATAAAGGAATAAAAAAACGGGAAGCGATTGCTTCCCGTTTTTTTAGTGGCAGAAATTTTGTTTTCGATGAGTCCCCATAAAAATATTTATTCTTGCTGATTGGCTCTGATAGGTCGGTTATTAACTGCAAAGTCAAGCAATCGATACAAGGGACGGAACAGCAGCAGACAGAGAACAAAGTTTCCGATACAGTGCGGAATATCGAAGATAATTCCCGACACCCAGTAAGAAAAGGCTGCCCGCCAGCCGCCGATAAAAAAGTAGGGAATTGCGCACAGCGCGCCGAAACTCAATCCGAAAAATCCCGATATGATACTCCAGAGCAGGACAGAGCGATTTTTTTTGAAAAAGAGAGTGACAATAGCCAGGATACTCCACAGATAGAGATAGCTGAACCACCACATTCCAAACCCGTACAAAAAGCCTTCCAACAGCACAAAAACATAGATGATGAGAAAGACATGGCGGTCGAAAAACAGAGTGTACAGGATAACCAACAGGCTGACAATCTCAATATTGGGAAGAAATCCCATAAATACCTGTCCCATAAACAAAACCGCGGTCAGAATGCTCATCAGTACCAACTGCCGTGTATTTGGATGTTTCAAAGATAAAGTCCTCTTTTCCTGTTAATAACCTTCTTTTAAGGTCAGTTCAAATTGATCCTGATCGGCAATCGGGGTTTGGTCGGCAGAGGTATTTACCATTTCCCCGCCTTTGGTGATGCACCACCACTGCTGTTTGCTGTCATCGGCGGTTTCTCCGTCCACAGTGGTGATAAACAAGCCGTACTCGCCCTGAGAGCCTTCCACCAGTTTGTTTTCGGTCAGCACTTCTCCCAGATATTCTGCATCGGTTTGATAGGTAAAGGTTTTTTCTTCTTGGTTTGCGTGTACAACGACAACAGAAATTTCTTTTTCTCCTGCTGTGGTCTGCGGCTTAAACTGAAAATACAGTACACCGGCAAGGACACAGAGCAAAGCAAGCAGACCGCCTGCAATCGCAATCGTTTTTTTCTTCATTTGTTATTCCTCCTGATTTGCCGAAGGAGGTTTCAAAGGCGCAAAAAAAGACCTCCGATTGATGCCTTCGGACGCAAATTTGTTGCAGCTGCGCGGAATTGTGTTCTGACTTGAGCCAAAAGCCTACTGCAAGCCCCTTCCCGAACGGATTCAGTGGTATCGGCTTGTTTCGTTGCTCTCACAGCAGGGATCAAACTGTTTCGGATTTTCACCGAATTCCTCCCGCGGCAATCTGTTCTGCTATTATTCTATCGGAAGAATCCGATTTTGTCAATCGCTGCTCTGTCCTTTTTGGAGGTTACGAATCAATTTCCAACCGGATAAAAGGTCTTTTTGACTGCTGCATTCCAATGAAACGGTTGGATTTTTGGAGAGCAGGTCGGGAAGGAGTTGAGTAAACGGAATATTTCCTTTTCCCAAAGCAAGATGGGAATCGGCCTGCCCGCAGTTATCGTGCAGATGAAGATGGGTGATGAAGGGGGAAAGGCAGGAAATCCACTCACTGAGCGGAACAGAGGAATAACAGTGAGCGTGCCCTAAATCCAGACACAGAGAGAAAGCAGGGTGATGAACGCTTTGAGCAACCTCTGCCAACAATTCGGGGGAGGGGTCCAGCACATTTTCCATTACAATTTGAATGGAACTGTCCTTGTCTGCCAAAAATTCCCGATAAAATTCGCTGACCCGTTCTGCCCAGCCAATCGGCAGATAGATGCGGGGAAGAAAGCAGGAATGATAAACAATTTTTTGTGCGCCTAACTTTTGCGCGGCAAGGTAGCACTGTTGATACCGCTGCATGGTAATGCGGCGAATTTGACTGTCATAGCTCATCGGGTTTAAATCCAGAAAGGGACCGTGAAGAATGAGCTGTTCGCAGCCCATCAGTCGAAGCCGCTTTTCATAGGAAAGCATGGTTTTATCCAGGCAATCCAAATTTTCTGCAACAGAAAATTCAATGCTTTCAACGCCCGCTTTGGTGAATGTGAGCAGTTCTTTCATCTGTTCGTCCGCAATCAGATGGCTGATAAAAATCATAGGGAAAATCCTCCCGTAACAAGATATTAAGTCAATACAAGATGTAAGCATTGTACTACGAAAGAATGGTTTTCGCAAGTGATTTTTAAACAAAGAGAAATCCCCCGAAGCAGGCGCCGGAGTAACAGGCAGCCGCTTCGGGGTTCTTTATGAATAAGTGAGGAAATCAAAAATTAAGCGGTGGTGACATCGTGCTTTTTTAAATATCGAACGGACAGAAAAGAAAACAGCGTGATAAAGCAAAGACAGCTCAACAGAAAGGGAATGGTGGGAAGCTCTCGCAGCGGATTGTTGGCGCGCATCCCCAAGCAAAGCAGAGAATAGGGGCAGAGCAGTCCGACACCCTGAGAGGTCATCAGCAGACCTGCAATACCGCCCAGCAAAGCGATTGCAACAGGAATTGCAAAGGAACGAATGATTAGACTGAAAAAGAGCTGAACCGCGCAGACGCAAAGAGAGCCGAGTGAACCGAAGACAAACCAGCTGAAAATGTCCGGCGGAAGCGGAGAAGAAATACCGGCAAGTTTACCGCTTATGATAAAAAGAACTAAGATGGAAAACTGTGAAAGCAGGGAGGCGGCAATGTCGCAAAAAAATTTGGAAAGGTAAATGCTGCTGACCGAAACAGGAGCGCTCATCACAGCGTTCCAGTTGTGGTCGGTGTGCTCCAATCGCCACTGCCACGAACAAAACACTCCTAACTGCGCGGGCAGAAAGAAGGTGGAGGCAAAGATGGTGTGCTGACTCCAAAGGCTGAACCATTCCTGATCCAAAACTGCAATATTTCCCAGGTAATTAAAGGTTCCCAACAGGGCAGGGAAAACAGGAAGAATCAGGAAAATCAGCCAGATTGGATTGCGGCGGTATTTTATCAGTTCCGCGCGCAGCGTTTTAAGCATGAAAAATCAATCCTTTCTAAAACAATTTATCGGGGAGAATTAGGCAGATTTCTTTTGGAATAATCTTCTTCCTACAAAAAATAGCGCAATAAACCAAAATAAAGTTAAGATAACCCCGCTCCAATCCGGCTGCCGCCAGAAAAAATCAGAGATTCTGGTATTTGGGTCCCAATTCATGCCGATGGGAGAAATAACGCCGTAATATCCCCAAATCAACAGCTTTTGAACCCAAGGAGGGAAAAGCAGGGAAAGAAATCCGGCAAAGCTGCCGAATATCCCTACTACCAGGGCAATTGCCTGGTTAGAAAACAACAACGCAAGATTTTGCTCAAGCAGGTAAATTGTTACCGAAACCAAAAAACTGAGTGTGGTGGTAAGCAGCATTTCCCCAAGCGGAAAGGGGTCGGAAAATCCGACTGCAAATCCGAATACGGTAAACACCGCTGCGCGCAGCAGCAAAGTGATAAGCAGATACAACGCGCCCCAGATGAGCTTTGCGTGGTAGATGCTTCGTGGAGTCTGCAACGTTTCCAACAGCTTTAAGGTGTTTCCTTTATGCTCGATTTCACAACTGCGGCTTGCAATTACTCCGGCAGCCATCGGCAGCATGATAGCGTCGATCAGAATGATATTGTATAAAAGAAATTGCCAACCCTGAGACAGATCGCTTTCGCTTAAATGCGGTAGGTCTACGCTGAACCAAATAAGTTGTACAAGAATAAAAGCAAGGCAGACAAGGGGGATTTTTTTGTGTTTGGTTTTAAAAAATTCCATCTTTAACGCTCTCATAAGCTCGCCGCCTTTCCTCCGGTCAGGGAAAGAAAAATATCCTCCAGGCTGGTTTGTCGCTCCTCCATGCGCAAAAGGTCAATCCGATGTTCAAAAAGAGTGCGGGAAAGACGGGCAGCCAACGGGTCGCTGAGCATGGAAATCAGCAGATAATCTTCTTGTTCGGACAACTCGCAGCTGACAGAGCAGGATTGCAGCAGACGCAGCGCGGCATAGTTATCGGAGGTGCGAATTGCTAACTGATGTTTTGACTTTGCGTGAAGGGCGGAAAGGCTGTCCTGAAATACCATTTCCCCCTCCCGAATGATGCCGACGGTATCTGCCATCTGGTCAATTTCACTGAGCAGATGACTGGATACCACAACAGTCATGCCGAATCGAGCAGGCAGAGAGCAGATTAACTCCCGCATTTCCTGAATGCCGGCAGGGTCCAGACCGTTGGTGGGTTCGTCCAAAATCAACAGTTTGGGAAATCCGAGCAGAGCGGCGGCAAGTCCCAGACGCTGCTTCATTCCGAGAGAAAAATGAGCGACTTTCTTGTTGTCCTGATGCTCCAGTCGGACGATTTGTAAAACCTGGTCGATCTGTTTTTCGGGGACATCTCTCAAGGTTTGTACGATTTTTAAATTTTCTTTTGCGGTGAGATGCCCGTAATAGCTGGGACTTTCGATTAAGCTGCCCACCTGTTTTAAAACAGAAATCCGGTTTTGTTCGTTCATTGGTTTGCCAAACACAGAAATTGTTCCGTCGGTCGGTTTCACCAATCCAAGAATCATTTTAAGGGTTGTAGATTTTCCTGCGCCGTTGGGTCCTAAAAATCCATAAACAGAACCCTCGGGTACACAAAGGGAAAGATGATTGACACGAAAAACGCCGGAATATTGTTTACAAAGATTGTCTGTTTGAATGATATTGTGATTGCTCATCATGAGAACCTCCTTTTACCAACAGAATACCCTGTCAGCCTTACATCTCGATGAAGCTCTCCTTACATTTTCCTTACTTTTTTATAAAATACGGCGAAATGAATGCAGCTGTGGTATAATAAAAGAAAAATTGGGAGGGAGAAGCAAAATGAAGGAAAGGCACAATCGTATTTTATTGGTTGATGATGAACCGCAGATTCGGGTTATGCTTCGGGATATTTTGGAACAACAGGGATATGTGGTGGCAACAGCGAAGGACTGCGCGCAGGCGATGGAGGAATATCGGCAGTTTTTGCCCGATGCGGTGCTGTTGGATGTGATGCTGCCCGATGGGGACGGATTTACTTTATGTGAGCAGATTAGATGCAGCTCGGATTTGCCGGTGTTGTTTCTGTCCGCAAGGGACGAGGACGAGGCGCGCCTGAAGGGCTTGGGACTGGGAGCAGACGATTATATCACAAAACCGTTTTTACCCAAAGAATTGCTGCTGCGTCTGGCGGCGGTGATGCGGCGGGTATATCGGGAAGAACAAAAGCAGGAGCTGTGTCTGGGAAACCGCGTGATAGACTGGGGAGCGGGAACCGTTTCATGGGAAGGAAATACGGTACAGCTGACCGCAAAGGAGTATACCCTCCTGCGAAAGCTGTGGGAAAATCGAGGAAATATCGTAACGGTGGACGCGCTCTGTTCTTCTTTGTGGGACGGGGTGTTGATTGGATATGAAAACACGCTGATGGTGCATATCCGCCGTTTGCGCGAAAAGATTGAGGAGGACCCTTCTCATCCCAAATGGCTGCTGACAGTGCGGGGATTGGGGTATCGCTTGGCAAAGGAAAAGGCGGGAAGAGAATGAATATCCGAAAAATTTATCAGGCAGCGCTGTTGATTTTGCTTTCTGCGCTGTTGATTGTGGGGATTACCGTAGCGGGAATGTTTAGCTTTATATGGATAACCTCCCATGAAAAACAATCGTGGAATGTGTCGATGGAACAGATTTCTTCCGTGTTAAAAAAGACCGAACAGGGCTATCAGCTGACGGACAGCAGCCTGTTGAGCAAAAATGAACTGTGGGCAATTCTGATTGACGAGCAGGGAGAGGTAATTTGGGAATGGGAAAAACCGCAGGAAATTCCAAACCGGTACACTCTTACCGATGTCGCTTCTTTTAGCCGTTGGTATCTGAAAGATTATCCGGTTCATGTCAGAATTCGGGAGGACGGATTGCTGGTTTTGGGATTTCCGAAAAACAGTATTTGGAAATACGGAATAGAATTTGATATGAATATTGTCAAAATGATTCCGGGCTGGGTAGGCGGTATTTTTCTGATTTCTCTGATTTGTGTGGTTGTCATTTTAAGAAAGGTACTGAAAAAATGGTTTTCCAAAGAACAGCAGGAGCGGGATAAGGCACGTTCCAACTGGATTAACGGAATATCGCATGATATTCGTACCCCACTGAGCATGGTGATGGGATATGCAAGCCAGCTGGAAGAGGACAGCGATTTGACGCAGGAACAGCGGAACAAGGCAGCAGTAATTCGCCGCCAAAGCCAGACTATAAAATCATTGGTGGGGGATTTAAACCTGACCATGCGTCTGGATTATGAAATGCAGCCGCTGAGAAAAACAATGATTTATCCGGCAGCGTTGGTTCGCCAAACCGCCGCTGATTTTTTAAACAGCGGTTTAGACGAACGATATGAGCTGGAGGTTATCATTTCCGAAGAGGGACAGGGGATTTGCCTGTGCGCCGATGAAGCGCTGCTGCGCAGAGCGTTGGACAACCTTGTCAACAACTGCGTTCGCCATAATCCCGACGGATGCAGCATTGTGCTGGAGGTAAAGCAGAAAGAAAACCAATGTATCATTTCGGTAAAAAACAGCACAGATAAAACGGTTCAGCCGACAGAGCAGACACAGGAAACCGACTTGGACGGAATGGCGTCGCACGGAACAGGTCTGCGATTGGTTCAACAAATTGCCCGTGCGCACGCAGGCACGGCAAAACTTTGTATCAAAGACGGTGTTTTTCTGTGCGAAGTGAGTTTTCCGATTTGAAAAGATGCGACATCTGCCGATTATGTGTAGAGAATCTTTATTTTTTCCTTTAAAGCTTTATTCTGATTGAGTAGAATATAAATAAAAACCGAAAAGCATGATGTACAAACTATATAAAAATAAAAAGTAAAGTTGAAAAATAGATATTAACTATTGACTAAAATGAAATTCTCTGATATTCTACTGTATAATGATTCATGATTCTTTTGATTTCAAAAAAATCATGAATCGCTGAAAAATACCTGTACAGCAGAGGAGGAGAATAATGAATAAGAGATTGGCAAAAGTATTCGCACCTGTTTTAGCGGTCATCTTGATTTTTGGCGGTTGTTCCGGGGTAAATCCGGCAGAGGAAAGACCGACAGATACATCCTCTGCCCAAGCGCAGAACAGCAAGAAAGACGGAAATGAATTAAAAGAAATTACCATTCCAAATATCGCAACAGGAGAGTTGGAAACTTTTAACTTTTTACACAGTCAGACTGCGGAGGATGCCCAGGCATTGTTGAATTTATGGGACGGATTGCTTACTTCCAACAGCAGGGGAGAACTGGTTCCCGCAATCGCAGAGGAATGGGGAACCGAGGACGGCGGATTGACATGGACATTTCATATCCGCGACGGTGTGAAATGGGTTGATGTTAACGGAAAAGAGATGGCAGACTGTAACGCTAACGATTTTGCAACCGGAATGGAGTGGGTTTTAAACTTTCACAAAAATGAGTCTGTGAACACTTCGATGCCACTGGAAATGATTAAAGGAGCCAAAGAGTATTATGAATATACAAAAACGCTGTCTAAGGAAGAAGCATATGCGCTGACAGGCGGCGAAGGTTCAAAATTCAGAGAAATGGTAGGAATGGAAATTCCCGATGAATTAACATTAATCTATCATTGTATTGCGGAAAAACCGTATTTTGATACACTGGCAACTTCAAATGCGCTGTATCCTTTGGCACAGGGATTGGTAGACCGGTTAGGTGTTGACGGAATCGCTTCAATGAACAATACTAATATGTGGTATAACGGCGGTTATACGATGACTTCTTATATCCAGGGAAATGAAAAGGTATTTACTCCAAATCCGAAATATTGGGATACCGAGTGTACCAGATTTGACCATGTTACGATTAGAATGGTGGAATCTTGGGATACGGCATATCAGCTTTATCAGGCAGGAGAGGTAGATTATGTGAAGCTGACAGAAAGTATGGTTAAGACAATCAGCAGCAATCCCAACCACGAATTTTATGAATATATGGTTCCCGATAAGCCCAGCACCAGTTCTTATCAATTCCATTGGAATTACGCAAAGAATAAAGAAGACGGTACACCGGACACAAACTGGAATACGGCGATTGCAAACGAAGCCTTCCGAAAATCAATCTACTACGGATTGGATTTAAAGGATTATTACGGAAGATTTAATGCAGTAGATCCGTTAAAATGTGAAAATGATACATTTACCTGCCGCAATCTTGTAAGAACATCACAAGGCAGGGATTATATTGAACTGGTAGAAGAACGTCTGAATTTGCCGGAAAATAATGGGGAAAACACCAGAAGATACAATAAAGAAAAGGGAGAAGAATATAAACAGCAGGCAATCGAAGAATTGACCGACTTGGGCGTAACTTTCCCGGTAGAAATGGATTATTATATTGCCGGAGCAAATCAAACTCAGCTGGACAATGCAACTGTACTAAAAAACAGCTTTGAAAATGATTTGGGAGCAGATTATATTAAGCTCAATATTAAAACTTATATTTCCAGCCTGAGTAAAGAAGTCAGAGATCCTCGCTTGCAGTCCTTTGTTATTAACGGTTGGAGCGCAGATTACAATGACCCGAAAAATTATTTGGGTCAGACCATTATGGGAAATGACAATGCGTGGTATGCTAAAGCATACTCCAACATCAATTTGGTGGAAGAAACACCGGCAACCAAAGAACTGTTGGAACAGTATCGAACCTATACCGATATGGTGGAAAAAGCAGACGCGATTTCAATGGATATGGACGCGCGGTATGAAGCGTTTGCCGATGCAGAAGCATATATGCTGCAACATATCCACATTATGCCATGCTACTATAATGCAGGCTGGTGTTTGACACGCTATAATGTCCATGCAGAGTTTAGCGGTTCTAAAATGAGAAACTGGGAAACTCAGGCAGACGGTTATACGATAGATGAGGTAAACGCAATTTTAGAAGCTCAAAAAGAATAAAACCGAAAACAGACAATAAAAAATCCACACAAATGTGTGGATTTTTTATGTCCTGTTAAAAACTTTCTCCGATTACAATACAAGAAGGTTCGGGGAGTTCGTGACAGTCATCATAAATAAATTGGTATTCTCCGTTATTCTCCGGATTTTTTTTCATTAAAACAGTTCCGTAAGCAACGGTAACATTTTCAATCCCATTGCGCAGTTCGGAAAAATATTCATATTGAATCAAAAGATAGTCATCCAACTGAAATGCTCCGACAACCTTTGAGTCGGTTGTAGAACCGATTCCCCAGGTATGATAACATTCTAATTCTTCATTGTACATTCTTGCTTTTCTCAAATACTCGGTGCTGACATCAAAATATTTTTGAATACACGATTCAACCTTTTCTTGGGGATAGATAGGAAGTCCTTCCTCTGTTTTCCCCTCCTTTTCCGGTCGTTCTTTCACAAGATAAAAGACAATTAAACTGTCGGGTGGAATCTTGGTAGGGTCTTTAACGTCCAAAATGCAGTAGCTAAACGGATGGATATAATCTTCATTGAGTTGTTGTAATGCTTGAGGGTCGGTAATAGGAGTAAATCGTGACAAAATTTCTTTGCCGGACAGTTCTGTTTCATAAGACTGCGGCGGAACAGACTCAGAGGAGGACTGATTGCAAGCGACAAAAATAAACATAAGGAATAGAGCAAGAAACAAAGAGATAACACGAACAGACTTCATAAAATCACCCCTTAAAAAATAGAAAATATTCTTATTCTATAAAAGTAAATATACAATATAAAAATGAATTATGTGAGATTAAAACATGAAGTTTAAATGATTTTAAATGCTAAAATAAAAAGTAAATTTTTCTGAATATATTTTCTCTTTAGTAGATAAGGAAACAAGCCCGCCCCTGCTGCATACAATGGATAATGAAAATGAAAATCCACAAGGAGGGAATCAGGGTGAAAGGTTTACCGGAAGAACGAGCCGTAAAATTGGCGCAGTACATCGCCGAACAAAACGCAACGGTCAGACAGGCTGCCAAAAAGTTCGGAATCTCAAAAAGTACCGTTCATAAGGATGTTACCCAAAGAATCAAACAATTCAGTCCGCAGCTGTACGAGCAGGTTCAGGAGGTTTTGGAACAAAATAAGAGGGAGCGGCATATCCGCGGAGGACTGGCTACCAAAGAAAAATACCTTGCAATCAGACAGGGTAACTCAGAAAAAAAGCAAGATTATGAGAAAAAGTAGAAATTTATCTATATTCTTACAAAAAATTCATCAAGTTAAATCGTAAAAATCATAAATTTTAAGAAAAAAACAGAGGTAAAATCGTTTAAATATACAAAAAATAGGCTTTATAGCATAAAACATGAACAAAAAGGTTGATTTCTAAAAGGAAATTCACTATACTGTAATAGTAATAACTTTTCACACTTCTTTATTTGTACTTCTTTTTTGTTTGAAGCTGTCCATATAATCCGGCTGATTCGGAGCGGGAGTATCTACCAGACAACCGTAATTGTCTATGCTATGGATAAGCTGTCTTTTTTTAAACTGCGGCATAGAAGGGTGAAATAAAAGTGCCGCACCTTCCGTTTGATATTTTCTTAATATTTGTCTTTTTCCCGTATAAGCAAAAAGCATCGGTTTTTACCGGTGCTTTTTGCTCGTTTCGGGCAGATTTTGATAGAAGATTAACAACAAATTTTATAGCAATAAGGGGTGAATATTTCAAAAAAGGGGAAAGATAACAGATAGCGAAATAACGAGAGAAAAGAAAGGAATGTTTTATGGTTATTCAGTTGGATTTGTACCAGACCGTGGCGATGGCGGTCATTGTCTTTGCGATGGGTTCTTTTTTTCGCAAAAGAGTATCGTTTTTTGAAAAATATTGTATTCCTGCGCCGGTTATCGGAGGAATTATCTTTGCGGTGCTGACGCTGATTTTAAATTTGACGGGAATTATGACGATTAACACCGATGACACCATGCAAAATGTATTCATGACACTGTTTTTTACCAGCGTCGGTTATACAGCGAGCTTAAAGCTGCTGAAAAAAGGGGGCTTGCAGGTTCTCATCTTTGTTGCGGCGGCAACAGGAATTGTTGTTTTGCAGGACGCATTGGGAGTCGGTTTAGCGGCAGCATTTGATATGGACCCGTTAATGGGGCTGTGTGTCGGCTCTATTCCGATGGTGGGCGGACACGGAACGGCAGGTTCTTTTGGAACGATGCTCGAAACACAGTTCGGCGTAGCGGGCGCAGGAACCGTTTCAATGGCTGCGGCAACCTTTGGATTGATTGTGGGAGGCTTAATCGGCGGTCCGGTTGCCAAAAGAAGAATTAACAAGCATCGCTTGGTTTGTCACAGTCCAATGGACGAAAACGGAGTTGACAGTTTTTCGGAAGAAAAGATTAACCAGAAACCGACTGCGGAGCAGATTCTCAAAGCATTTTGTATGCTGTTTTTGGCGGCGGGATTGGGCAGTGTGATTTCTTCGCTGATTCAAAAAACAGGATTAACTTTCCCTTCTTACATCGGGGCGATGCTGGCAGCGGCTTTGCTGCGGAATATGTCGGACGTTACCAAAAAGTTTACCATTATGGAAGATATTATCGAAGTGTTGGGAAATGTATCGCTTTCCCTGTTCCTGTCCATGGCGTTGATGAGCCTGAAGCTGTGGGAACTTGCAGAGCTTGCAGGTCCGATGGTAGTTATGTTGCTTGCACAGACGGTTCTGATGGCGCTGATGGCATATTTTATTGTGTTCCGCATGATGGGCTCGGATTATGAAGCGGCAGTAATGTCCTCGGCAGCTTGTGGATTCGGTATGGGCGCAACGCCGAATGCGATTGCAAATATGCAGGCAATCAGCAATATTTACGGTCCTGCGCCGAGAGCTTTTTTTATTGTGCCGTTGGTGGGAAGTTTGTTTATTGATTTTATCAACGGAATTGTGCTGACCTTGTTTATCAACATTCTTCACTGATCTTTGTGGAAAAAAATCATTTTTATTTCTTGATTTCAGTGTTTTTAACATTTTAAAATACTCAAAGTCAATAAAAAACTCCCGTACCGCAAGGTACGGGAGTTTTTGTATTCTATCTTCAGCCAAAAGCCGATTAGCAGAATTTGGAAGGGTTGACTTTAACGCCAGGACCCATAGTGGTAGCCAGAACGCAAGATTTTACGTACTGACCTTTTGCAGCTGCCGGTTTTGCTTTTACGATAGCACCCATCAGTGTTTCAAAGTTTTCCTGGAGTTTTTCAACGCCGAAGGAAGCTTTGCCGATTGGGCAGTGGATGATGTTGGTTTTATCCAGACGGTATTCGATCTTACCGGCTTTTGCTTCCTGAACAGCTTTTGCTACATCAGGAGTTACAGTGCCGGCTTTCGGAGAAGGCATCAAGCCTCTTGGACCGAGAACTTTACCCAGACGACCAACAATACCCATCATGTCAGGGCTTGCGATAACAACGTCGAAATCCATCCAGCCGCCCTGGATTTTCTGCATATATTCTTCAGCGCCTGCATAGTCAGCGCCTGCTGCTAAAGCTGCGTCAACTTTGTCGCCTTTGCAGAATGCCAGAACGCGAACAGTTTTACCGGTACCGTTTGGCAGTACTACTGCGCCACGAACCTGCTGTTCAGCATGACGGGAGTCAACACCCAGTCTTACGTGAATTTCTACGGTTTCGTCAAATTTAGCCTTTGCGGTTTTCAGGCAGTTTTCAATAGCTTCGGTGGTATCGTACAGAGCAGCAGTGTCAACCACTTTAGTGCTGTCCTGATATTTCTTTCCATGTTTCATTTTTAATTACTCCTCCTTATCCTTGAGTGGTAAATGCGGAAATCTCCTCCCACCCGGGGAGTACTAGTCAACTACCTCGACACCCATTGCGCGAGCAGAACCTGCGATCATGCTCATAGCAGATTCAAGGTTTGCAGCATTGAGGTCAGGCATTTTCATTTCAGCGATTTTCTGCACCTGTGCTTTTGTGATTTTTGCAACTTTATTTTTGTTCGGAACACCGGAACCGGACTCAATCTTGCACTCTTTTTTGATGAGTACAGCAGCCGGAGGGGTCTTGGTAACGAATGTGAAGGATCTGTCAGCGTAAACGGTGATAACAACCGGGATGATCAGACCTGCATCGTTTTTGGTTCTCTCGTTAAATTCTTTTGTGAATGCCATGATGTTGACACCATGCTGACCGAGAGCAGGGCCAACCGGTGGTGCCGGAGTCGCTTTTCCGGCAGGAATCTGCAGCTTAATGTAGCCGGTAACTTTCTGAGCCATTAGTAAAATGCACCTCCATAAAATGTGGTCAGTCGGGACAATGTTGAGTTTTCTGTCCCTCCCACTGCGCTGTTTTTACCCAGTGCAAAAACAGCAAGCCCTTTCGGGCACGACCTAAAACGGGTTAGGGTTTTAAGTCACCTCTCAAGACGATATTATTCTATTGTCTCTACCTGATCCAGTTCAAGCTCTACGGGTGTCTCTCTTCCAAACATGGAAACGACAACCTTGACCATGTTGCGGTCGGTGTCGAGTTCTTCCACAACACCGATGAAGCCGTCAAGGTAACCGTCGATGACCTTAACAGAGTCGCCAACCTCAAAGTTGACTTCGACCTGTTTTTTCTCCACACCAAGGGCAGCTACTTCTTCGTCAGACAGCGGAACCGGTTTGGAGCCGGGACCGACAAAGCCAGTTACTCCACGAATGTTGCGGACAACATACCAGGAATCATCTGTCATGATCATGTTGACGAGCACATAGCCCGGGAAGATTTTGCGTTCCACTTCACGCTTTTTGTTGTCTTTGATTTCAACAACTTTTTCGGTAGGAACCATAACACCGGCGATTAAATCATGCAGCTTACGGTTTTCCACCGCATTTTCGATATCTGTTGCAACCTTGTTTTCATAACCGGAATAGGTATGCACCACATACCATTTTGGAGCTTCAGCCATAGTAATACCTCCAATGGTGTAGGTCGTTTTGTAAGATTTTGATTAGTGGAATAAACCGACAAGGGCGTTGAAAACAAAGTCAATCAGCCCAATGCAGATACTGAAAGTTGCTAATACGACGATAACAACACCGGTATTGTTGATAACGGTTTTTTTGTTTGGCCATACAACTTTCTTGATTTCACTTTTCGTATCTTTGAAAAAGCGTGTGATTCTAGAGGCGATACGCTTGAAAAAGCCTGGTTTCTTTTCATCAGCCATTTAAACAGCCCGCCTTTCGCCTACTTGGTTTCTTTGTGAAGTGTGTGTTTCCGGCAGAACTTGCAGTATTTGTTCATCTCAAGTCTGTCAGGATCGTTCTTTTTGTTTTTCTTTGTGTTGTAATTACGCTGTTTGCACTCTGTGCAAGCTAAGGTAATTTTAATCCTCATATCGGCACCTCCTGATAAAACGGATTTTTTTGCCTCCCTCGTAAAGGAAACGCTTGAATCTCCAACCGGACGAAAGACGTCTGTTGGCGGGTGGTTCATTTTTGGACATAAAAAAATAACCCTTTTAGAGGTATCATCATCATACCATACCCAAAAAGCTTCGTCAATGTATTTTTTTCGCTTTTTTCTTTGTTTTTAAGAAGTTTATTTATTCTGTAATACAAGTCGGGTTTTTTCGGAAGATTCCTTGTCCGTTTTGGCAGAATCCTTTCCCGATTCAGAAAAGCGGGAAAGGAAAAAACAAGGAAACAACGGGAATTTATCTGACTTAATTAGAAAAATACAAGGTGAATAGTGACAAGGGAACAGGGCATAGAATGTACAAAATGATACAATGATACCATTGAAACAGGTGGGGGAATTATGATACAATAGTAGCTACCGATAAAGAAAACAGACTTCTTTATAAAATAGGGGGTCTGTTTTGACAGAGGATAAATATTTCGGAACAAGATAAGGGAGTGTCCTTTTTTATGACAAATGAAAATAAAATAAGAGTTGCGGTGCTGTTCGGCGGGGTATCCAGCGAACATGAAATTTCCCTGATGTCTGCCGAGTCGGTGCTGAAAAACCTTCCAGACAAGTACGAAGTAATTCGCATCGGAATTACAAAGGACGGGCGCTGGGTGGAATATACCGGAAAGAATGAAGAAATTACCGGCCAAAGCTGGGAAACGGATGACAGGCTGCGCACAGCGGTAGTTTCTCCCGACCGCTCCCACAAGGGTATTTTGATGATAGGCAAGGACAAAACGGAAATTGTGTCGGTAGATATTTGTTTTCCGGTTCTGCACGGCAAACACGGCGAGGACGGAACCATTCAGGGACTGTTCCAACTGGCGGGGCTGCCCTTTGTCGGCTGCGACAGTATCTCCAGCGCAAACTGCATGGATAAAGAGATGACCCACACCATTTTAGAGGCGCACGGCATCAAGATGGCAAAGTGGACGATTGTCAACAAAGAGAAGATGCAGGATTTTGAACACTTTGCGCAGCAGGCAGAGGAAAAGCTGGGTTATCCGATGTTCGTGAAACCGGCGAATGCAGGCTCTTCGGTCGGCGTGGGGAAAGCGCATAACCGAGAGGAATTGAAAGCAGTGTGCGAAACGGCGCTCAAAGAGGATTACAAGGCAGTAGTAGAAGAATGTATCGAGATGCAGGAGGTAGAAACTGCCGTTCTGGGAAATTCCGACCCGAAAGCGGCAGGCGTTGTGGGCGAACTGGTTCCGGTTGTGGAATTTTATACCTATGAGGCAAAGTATATCGACGGAACCACTGCGCTGCACATTCCGGGCAGGGTATCGGAAGAAACCTCGCTCAAGCTGCGTCAGACTGCGGAAAAAGCGTTTCGAGCAATCGGCTGCGAAGGTTTTGCGCGAATTGACTTTTTTGTGCGCAAATCGGACGGAGAAATTATCTTAAACGAAATCAATACCATTCCGGGCTTTACTTCAATCAGTATGTATCCAAAGCTGTGGGCGCACTGCGGAATGAGTTATTCCGAGCTGTTGGATCGCCTGATTCAGTTAGGTTTGGAACGCAGATAAGGGGGCAGACAGGGCGAATGGATAACAGAGCAATCGGTGTGTTTGATTCCGGTCTGGGCGGATTGACGGCAGTAAAGGAACTGCGCAAACTGCTGCCGCACGAGAATATCATCTACCTGGGGGATACCGGACGGGTTCCGTACGGCTCCAGAAGTCGGGAAACCATTATCCGATACGCAAAGCAGGATATCGACTTCCTGCTCAAAAAGGACATTAAGATGGTGGTGGCAGCCTGCGGAACGGTGAGCAGCACCCTTCCCAAAGAAATTTCCTCCAAGCTGCCCGTTCCTTATGTAGATATTGTGCTGCCGGCAGCGCAGGAGGCGTGCGCGATGAGTTCGCGCGGGAGAATCGGCGTAGTGGGAACCAACGCCACCCTAAAAAGCAACGCCTTCGGCAAGGCGATGCGGAATATTCGCGGAGATATTCATGTTTACGGAAACCCCTGCCCGCTTTTGGTGCATCTGGTGGAAAACGGAATGATTGAGCCGGATAATCAGATTACCACGCTTACCGTGCAGATGTATCTGGAACCGCTGATTCGGGAAGAGATTGACACGCTGATTTTAGGCTGTACCCATTACCCGATTTTGTATGAAACCTTTAATCGCCTGTTAAATTACCGGGTGACGCTGATTGACCCCGGCAGATGCGCCGCAAGATATGTCAGAAATACTTTGATGAAAAATGCGATGCTCGCGCAGCGGGAAGAGATGGGAACCACCGAATATAATGTGACCGATGAAACCGAAACCTTTGATAAGACAGCCTCCGTCTTTTTGGGGGAAAAGGTAACGGGAGCCGTCAACCGCATTGAGTTGTTGTAGCGGAATATCGGTCGCAAATAAAGCAAAATAACGAGGAAACAAATGATGGAAGCAACAAACGATATAAAGAAAGATGTCTTAATCTCCATCAAGGGGACGCAGAAAATTTCCGGCGAAACCGATGTGGTGGAGATGATGACAACCGGACGCTTTTACCGAAAAAATCAGATGTATTATATCAGTTATGAAGAAACGGAAGCGACCGGATATGCCGGCTGCCGCACCACGCTGAAGGTCGGACCGCATGACAAGGTGACAATGACCCGTTTTGGCTCGGCGCGTTCCCAGCTGATTGTGGAGCAGGGTGTGCGCCATCAGTGCCAGTACGATACCGGTTACGGCGCAATGACCATCGGGGTGATGGGAAACAGTTTTGAAAACCGCCTGAGCGAAAAGGGCGGGGAACTCAGCTTCGGTTATACATTGGATATTGAAGCGACCGTTGCCAGTGAAAATACGGTAACAATTACGCTGAAAGAAATTTTGGCAAATCAGAAATAAAACGCAAAGCAAAGGGCAGCTTGTTTTTTGCTGTGAGGAAAGGAAAAAGAAAATGAATAAAAACTTTGTTCAGGACGCAATGTCCGAAGTAGAGAGCCTGTTAAAAAATGCGTTTACCAAAGCAATGCAGGACGGAAAACTGCCGGAAACCGAAATTCCCGGCTTTACCGTTGAGATTCCGGCAGAAACCTCCCACGGAGATTTTGCCTCCAATGCAGCGATGGTTTCCGCAAGAGCGTTCCGCAGCGCGCCGGTAAAGATTGCGGCAGCTTTAAAGGAAAGCATGGACTTTTCTTCTGCCCGTTATATTGAACGGGTTGAGATTGCAGGTCCGGGATTTATCAACTTCTTTGTCAGCCCGCTGTGGTTTGCCGACATCGTTTCCGGTGTTTTGGCAGAGAAAGAGGAGTACGGACGCTCCGACTACGGAAAGGGTCAGAAGGTAATGGTGGAATTTGTTTCCGCTAACCCGACCGGACCGATGCACATGGGAAATGCCCGCGGCGGCGCAATCGGCGACTGTCTGGCAGCGGCGATGGACGCTTGCGGCTATGATGTTACCCGCGAATTTTACATCAACGATGCCGGCAACCAGATTGAAAAATTCGGTCTTTCTCTGGAAGCAAGATACCTCCAGATTTTTAAAGGAGAGGATGCAATCGCTTTCCCGGAAGACGGCTATCACGGCGAAGATATTAAGGAACGTGCGCAGCAGTATGCGGATGTACACGGCGACTGCCTGCTCAATCTTTCCTCCGAAGAAAGACGCCGGGCACTGGTTGATTTTGCCCTGCCCAAAAATATTGAAAAGCTCAGAACCGACCTTTCCAAATACCGCATTGAATATGATGTATGGTTCCCGGAAAGCACCCTGCATCAGTCCGGCGCAGTCAAAGCCGTAGTCGATGACCTGACTGCAAGGGGTCTTACCTATGAAAAGGACGGAGCGGTATGGTATAAAGCGACAGAATTCGGCGGAGAAAAGGACGAAGTTCTGGTTCGCGCAAACGGCAACCCGACCTACTTTACCGCAGATATTGCATACCATAAAAATAAATTTGCAGACAGAAAGTTTGACCGCGTCATCAATGTATGGGGCGCAGACCATCACGGACACGTTGCAAGACTCAAAGGAGCGATGGACGCAATCGGTCTGGACGGCAGCAAGCTGGACATCGTGCTGATGCAGCTGGTTCGTTTGATGAAGGACGGCGAGCCGTACCGCATGAGCAAACGCACCGGTAAGGCAATCACCCTTTCCGATTTAACCGATTTGGTTCCGATTGATGCGGCTCGTTTCTTCTTTAATATGCGCGAGCCAAACTCCACTCTGGATTTTGACCTTGACCTTGCGGTAGAAGAATCTTCTCAGAATCCGGTTTACTATGTTCAGTATGCGCACGCAAGAATCTGTTCCATCTTAAAGAATCTGTCTGCGCAGAACATTCAGCCAAGAGAATGCAGCGCGCAGGAACTGGAACTGCTGTGCGCTCCCGAAGAAAAGGAACTGATCCGCGCTCTGGCTCAGTGTCCGCAGGAAATTATCAATGCGGCAAAAAATTATGACCCGGCAAGAATGACACATTATCTGATGGAAGTTGCAACCTTGTTCCATAAATTCTACAACGCTTGCCGCGTTCAGGGCGAAGACGAAGCGCTGATGCAGGCAAGAATCTCTCTGTGCATCGCAACACGCACCGTGATTGCAAATCTGCTCAAGCTGTTAAAGATTACCGCTCCCACCTCGATGTAAACAGTCGGGCGGCGCTCGGATTCGGCAGAGAGAAAAAACAAAAAGGTAACAGTCTAAACAGGCTGTGGAGGAAAGAATGGACATTCGATTATCAAAGCCGTTGCTCATGGACGGGGCAACGGCAACCAATCTTTTATTAAACGGGATGCCGCAGTACAGCTGTCCGGCAGAATGGATGCTGGAACATCCCGAAGCAGTTCGCTCCTTGCATCGGCAGTTTTTGCAGGCAGGCAGCAAAATAATCTGTACGCCGACGGCGCAGGCAAATGCCGTTATGCTGGAACAGTGGGGAAAACAGGAACAGACGGACGAGTATAATGAGCGTCTGGCAAGGCTGACCGCGGAAAGCTGCCGCGCATTTTCAAACGGCGCGCTGGCAGCAGGCGTGGTGGCTCCGCTGAGCATTCAGGCAGAACCGTTTGGAGATACGCCGTTTTTTGAGCTGGTAAACATCTACGCGCATCAGGCGCTTGCTTTGCAAAGAGGCGGCGTTGATTTGCTGATTGCCGATACAATGAACACCGTTTCGCAAAGCAGGGCGGCAATTTTGGGCTGCCGTCAGACAGGACTGCCGATTCTGGTTACTTTGAATGTGGAGGAAGACGGCGAAACCTGTATGGGAAGCGACCTTGTGTCCGCGCTGATTATCTGCCAGAATCTGGGGGCGGCTGCATTCGGACTTTCCTGTTGTGACCGTCCGAGCAAGCTGTACCGCCATATTGAAGAGATTGCGCCCTATGCAAAGATTCCGATTGTTGTCCGTCCACGGGCGGGAGAGAGCTTTGACAGCCTTCTTTCCCCGCAGGAGATGGCGCAGGAAATGAAGGGATTGTTACAGCGGGGAGCCACCATGCTCGGGGGCTGCTGCTACACAACGCCGGAGCATATTGCCGCAATCGGGGAGATGATGCGGGAGTTTCACTTTGAAGATGTTCGGATTCAAAAGGAAAGCTCGGACACTATTTTGATGGCGGGAGCAACCGAACCTTATTTTCTGGATGAGTATTTTGACCAGAGCGAACCGATTGACTGTCGAAACGATATGTCCGACGAACTGTTGGAGTTGGAAGAAAGCGGGGCGGATGTTGCGACCATTCGCATTGAAACGGTAGACGATGCGTATGATTTTGCCCTCAACGCGCATATGCTCCATATGCCGGTTTCCTTTCTTTCCGATACGGAAGAAGCACTGGAGATGGCTCTGCTGATGTATAACGGCTGCGCTTTTGTGGATTCCCGCAGCAGCATTGAAGAAAAAACGCTTGCAAGCCTTGCCAAAGGCTACGGAGCGGTCATTCGATAATCGACGATATAAAAAGAAAAAGGGATTGCCGTAAATGTTTACGGCAATCCCTTTTTGTCGGTTTTTATTTTATTCGGAAAAGGTGTATTTTGAGCAGGAGGTGACGGTAGGGTAGTCATCAATTATTTCGGTCTGCTCCCATTGTAACACCTCTAAATTTCCGTCCTTGTCAATCTGGATAAAGGACTGCACCGTTCCGTAAATTTCGTTTCCGTACAATTCCTGTAATCCTTCGGGAGAATAGGTTGCTTCAATCAGATAATGTCCGTCCTCGGAGGTCAGGGTAAGGTCGGAGAAATATTTTAACGCAAATCCTTCGCAAAGCAGAGGGGTTTTTAACCAGTCCAATGTTTTTCGGTATTCCTCATAGCTTTTGTAATTTTCACGGCTGCCCTGTCCATAGTTGTAGCCGGACTGCATCGTTTCTGCCACCTTCATCTGCGCTTCAATGGCGTTTCTCTTGTTTAACCGTCCTTCCTCATCATAAGCGTTGCTCAGGTCAAAGGTAAGCTCATATGCGCCCTCTGTTCCGTCAAAATTCAGGCGGTAAACCGAGAGGGTGCCTTTTTTTCGCTCAAAATTTTGTTCCATCACGTTTTTAAAGACGGAGTACAGGCGGGTATCCAGTTGATTGGGATTGTTTTTGAACTCCTCTGCGGGACGCTGCATCAATTCCTGCGGGAAAGGAAGGGGCGCAGAGGAAGAAGAGGCAGACGCGCTTTGCGTTTCCTCATTTTGCGGTTTGGACTGCGGCTGCTCCGGTTTCTTTTCGGTTTCTTCCTCGGCAGATTGCTGTGATACCGCAGAAGATAAGGTGTTTGACTGCTCCTGCTTTTCTTCATTGTTTTCGGGTTTCGGCTTTTCCGAATCGTTGTTTTCCGGTTGTTTGTCCGGGATTTCCTGTTGTATGGTTTGGTTTTCCTGCTCCTGCGGCTGAGACGGACGGTCGCAGCCGGTAAGGGATGCAATTAAGAGAACAGCGAGCAGGCAGCTAAAAAAATGTTTCATTGTCATTCCTCCGTTCTGAACAAGGGGGTATCTTTCCGCTTTCATTGTAACATAAATACAGCGCGGTTACTATGATTTTTGGAAAACTGTAAACAAGTTGCTATTTTTGTAAATGTTTTTCCTCTCTCTTTTAGTGTCAAAAAAACGCAAAAACAATGCATCAATCGACAAAAGCTTTGTTTTTTTACGGACAGCCTTCCCGAAGTTTTTTATAAAAAAGGTGGTAAGATAAGGGTGTACCAAACACAGAGCGGACAGGCTGATGCCGAAACGGAGGGATAAAAGATAAGCTATGGCTGTTGAAATACGGATTCAAGAGGAGATTGTTTACGCATACCTCTCGGGAGAAATTGACCATCACAGCGCCGTGCAGATTCGCCAAACCATCGACGAAAGTGTGATACAGGCAAGCGCGGCAAGACTGGTATTAGATTTTGCGGCAGTTACCTTTATGGATTCTTCCGGCATCGGACTGGTGATGGGTCGCTTTCGTCTGATGCAGGAAACAGGAGGAACAGTAGCGCTGCAAAACCTTCCTTCTCCGATACGCAAGGTTATGAAGCTGGCAGGACTGGACAAGTTGGCAGAGTTTTGTTAGCAGCAAAAAATACATCCGCGAACAAAAAAATCATCGCTTCCAATGGAGGTTTTGTGATGAAAGCAAGTAATACCATGCGTCTTTGCTTTGATTCAAGGTCGGCAAACGAATCGTTTGCAAGAACGGCGGTAGCGGCATTTCTCTGCGGGCTGGACCCTACTGTCGAAGAGCTGACCGATGTAAAGACCGCCGTTTCCGAAGCTGTGACAAATTGCATTGTTCACGGTTATCGGGAAAAGATAGATAAAGTGTACATAACAGCAAATATTTATTCGGACAATCGGATCGTCATCAAGATTAAGGATAAAGGCTGCGGCATTTCGGATGTAAAGCAGGCGATGGAGCCGCTTTTCACCACAGCAGCCGAAGAAGAACGCGCAGGGCTGGGATTCGCTGTCATGGAAAGCCTGATGGACAAAGTCAAGGTTTTCTCTCAACCCGGAAAAGGCACGACGGTCACGCTGGAAAAGCAGATTGTTTCCAAAGGAGAAAGCTATGTACACAACAGCCGAGGCTGACCGCAGTAAAACGATTGAACAGAATATCGGATTAGTACACGCCTGCGCCCATAAGCTCAAGGGAAAGGGGATTGAATACGATGACCTGTTTCAGGCAGGCTGTATGGGATTGGTAAAGGCGACCGACGCTTTTGATACCGAGCGAGGGGTTCGCTTTTCCACCTATGCCGTTCCCGTTATTTTGGGGGAGATGCGCCGACTGTTTCGGGACGGGGGAACCGTCAAGGTCAGCCGCAGCCTCAAAGAGCTTTCCATGAAGGTGACGCGGCAAAGGGAGGAATTTATCAAGTTAAACGCAAGGGAACCCACAGTCGGCGAGCTGTCGCAGCTGCTGCAAACCTCGGAAGAGGCGATTGTAGAAGCGTTGGGAGCGGCGGCTCCGCCGGTTTCGCTGACCAGTGAAGAGGACAGCTCCGAGATTGATCTCCCGGTTTCTTCTCCGGAGGAACTGCTTTCCGATATTATTTCGCTCAAACAAATGTTAGAACAGCTCGATGCGCGGGACAAAAGCCTGATTGAGCTGCGATATTTTCAGAATATGACCCAGGTAAAGGTAGCGCAGCGGTTGGGCATGACCCAGGTTCAGGTTTCCCGCAGAGAAAAAAAGATCCTTCTTTGGCTGCGTTCTCAGTTGGTATCATAAGTTTGATATCTTCGGTCGGCGGACAGTTTGCATCCGCTGTTCGCCGACAGTTTTGACATACACAATCGTACCTACTCTCAAACCCAAACAGCGGGCAGTGTTTCACTGCCCGCTGTTTGGGTTTTTATATCCGAGTTCTAATTTTTCCATTGATAAGAGGAAATATATACGCTCCTATATAATTTTAAGATGGGTACGTCATCATAGATGTAAAACATCAAAGGCTGTTTCAATAATTTATCCGGCAAGTCCTCATCAAAATCTAATATAAAACTTTCGGTCAAGCCGTCGGGTGTGGTTTTGTTGCTAAGAGCTATAATCAATGAAGTTTCATCAATCACAACTTTTTCGCTTGTATCTGTAAAAGATATTTCCAATTTTTTCATGTTATCACCGTAGCAGAATAAAATTTTTTGTAATTGTGTGATTGTTGCATACTTTGGTGCAACTTTTGGGGAGTTTTGGGGTATAGGTGAAAAGGAAAATTTTTAAAGCTCAAATCATAGCAGAATCGGAAAGGGAAGAGAATGAGTTAGGATATAAATTCTCCCCCACAAAATCCGCAAGTGCCGGTAAAAGATTAGCCCAACTCCCGCGGAAAAGCTGAAAAAAATAAAAATTTTTCGCAGCTGTGTAATTGTTGTATACTTTGGTGCAACTTTTGAGGTGTTTCGGGGTATAGGTGAAAAGGGAAATTTTTAAAGCTCAAATCGGGGCAGAGTCGGAAAGGAAAGAGAATTAGTTAGAACATAAATTTTCCCCGCAAAATCCGCAAGTGCCGGTAAAAACTCGGTTCAACTCCCGCGAAAAAGTAGAAAAAAATAAAAATTTTTCGCAGCTGTGTGATTGTTGCATACTTTGGTGCAACTTTTGGGGCATTTCGGGGTATAGGTGAAAGGAAAGTTTTTTAACAACTCTCCCTGATAAACCGAAATTGTTAATTTAGGTTTCGTCTGAATATATTTCTACTTTGATGTATTCTTGATTTTTTGCATAGGCAAAAGCCTCTGATTTTCTAATGTAGTCAAATATATTTTCACCTAAATCTTCGTTCCATCTTACTTCATTAAATATTTTCACCGGTAGGCTTGTATAGAATATCCGGATGAATTTGGTAAAATTCTTCATCGTCATTTGGAAATTGCCTAACGAACGAAATTTTAAACACAGGTTCGGATATAAAAGCAGAAAATGTTCCGATTTCAAATAAAATCATATCTTCTTCAAGCGGAATACTGCACATCTGCTCAAATACAGTTATAATTTCTTCCGGTGACATCTTATCAGTAATTTTGTCCTTCAAGAATTTAATGAAACTCTCCGGTGATTTTCCTTTTCCAACTTCCGATTTATTATTTTATTCACACAAGTATTGATATATAATAAAAAATTATTCCATAATTTTGCGAATCCCGACACTTGCCATCAAATATCCTGCCGCAGGCGGCACAAAGGCGCAGCTTGCCGGACTGTGTCTGCCGTTTTCTCCAGTACCGATACAGATGGATTTTGCGGGCAGTTCGTCAGAATAGATAACCGTCTGTTTGGCAACGCCTCTTTTCTTTAACTCTCGGCGCATAACCCGCGCTAAAGGACAGCCGCAGCCGACGGTTTCGGAAATATCTCCCCAGCGCAGCAGGGAGGGGTCCAGACGGTTTCCCGTTCCTAAACAGGTGATAAGCGGGATATTTCGTTTTGCGCACTGCTCGGCAAGAAACAGCTTTGCAGTTACCGTATCAATGGCATCTAAAATTAAATCCGGCTGCTGTTCAAATAAAAAATCGGAATTTTCCGGCAGAAAAAACTGCTCGCAGCAAATAATTTCCGCCTCGGGGTTAATGGAAAGCAGCCTGTTCTTTGCGGCAAGACATTTGCTTTGCCCGACGGTTTCGGTTGTTGCAAAAAGCTGGCGGTTAAGGTTGGTGATATCCACTGTGTCGCTGTCGATTAGAATGATTTTCCGAATTCCCATTCGGCATACCGCTTCGGCAGCGGCGCCGCCCACTCCGCCCAATCCTAAAATTGCCACCGTTTTTTGGGAGAGTTTTTCTGTTTTTTCTTTGCCCAACAGCGTTTCGGTGCGTTCCAGCCATTTTCTTCCCATCTTGTTTTCCTCCGGTTCTTTGTTTTCAGGTATGAAAAAAGCACACAAAACTTTTGTGTGCTTTGCTTTTTTATCAATACCCCGCCGTGCCGTCGCCATGGCAAGTAAAACCCGTCTTACAGACAGGTGGGTTGCTGCCCAATACCTTCACGCTCCCTTCGTCCGCAGAGATGGAAATCCATGCTGCGGGAGGTCTGCAATTCAGTATCGGAGATTGGCATCCCTTTTAAAAAGTGTTGGATTATAAAAACCATACTTTCTCGAACACGGCAGGAGTATATCAAACAGGATGTGCAGAAGACTGCGGTTTTATTCCTCGTCGGAAATTACGTCGTAATCTTCTTCCAGACGCTCCATGAAGATGTCCGCAATTTCGTCCATCTCGTCCTCGTCCTCAATTGTTTCCAAAAATTCTTCCCCGTCTACGCTTACTACCTTTAAGATAACAAGCTCGCCGCTGTCCTCCAAAGATTCCTGCGGATCGTCAAAAACAGGGGAAAGCGCCATATAACGGTTTTCGCCGTTGTCAATCGCATCCAATACTTCAAATGTATGTTCAACGCCCTCGTCGTCTTCCAGGGTCAAAATGTCGTTTCCGAATTCGTTATCGATCATGTCTTTTGCTCCTTTCACATCTGCTATGATTATATTATAGCATTCTGCGCCTAAAGTCAATCATAATTCGAGATTTTATAAATTGTTCAATAAAAAAGATAAAATTTGTTGAAAATATCTATTGAAATTGTGGAAGAAATCGGTTATAATAAAATCACAACAAAGGTAATATTAAATATAAAACAGAAAGGGTGATTCCTATGAAAACAGGAGAAGAACCAGTTATAATCCTTTCTGAGGAATCCGCCGATTCCTCGCAGGGCAAAAGATAAGCAGCTCCGCTTTTTCAGCAGTCAGAACAACCTGAAATTAAGGCGTTTCAACAGAAGTTCCCCAAATCAGGATAACAAAGACTGAAAGCGATAAAGCAAAATAACAGCAGCGGCAGCCTGATATCTGATTTATATTTGATAGGCTCCGACGGAAGCAGTGTCGGAGAAAGCATTTTGACAACTGAATCAAACAACTGAATATCGACAACAGAATAGTACGAAAATAACCGTGACAGTTTGATAATATTACCTTTTCATTGTTAATATAGATTTCGATTCGTAATTTAGTTAACATTGATTCTTCATCATATGTCAGGTGATACCGATGAAACAGTTTGATTGAATAAGATTCGCTTCTTTCTATAAAAAATAAATGAGTGAGATTGAGTGAAACGGAAAGTGATGCCTATGATAAAAAACTTCTCCGAACAGCCAAGCATCCTCGATGGATTGAAAGAATTTTAGAAAAGTGAGGAAAAACCCATGTACTAATTGATTCTTTGATTCATGTTTTTGAATCAGCCCTCTAAAAAACAAGGAAATTTTTCAAAGTAAGTTCGGAATGAATTTTATTGACAAAAATCGAGCAAATATTTTCAAAAGAACCTTAGATTGTATGTGTGAATTATAAGTATAAAAAAGAACGGATGAAAGAAGATAATTTTTTCATAATACTCCTTTAACATTAATTACGAAAAAGTGCTATGGTTTTCATAGCACTTTTTTGTTGTCTGAAGCAGAAATTTTCCCTTTTGGCAAAGACTCGGCAAAGAACGACAGAAAATACCCAAATGATGGAATAAATTCATAAAGAGGATATAGAATCAAACGGTTGTTTATGATATAATCAACAAGGAAGTTACTAATTCAGAATAGGAGTGGAATGGTATGGATTATCCGTTGAACAGAGAACGCATCGCGCAGGGCGTTTCTTTTTCCTCGATTACCGATAAAAAATTTAAATATAACAGAATGTCGGTGAACCTGATTGTGCCGCTTGAACGGGATAAGGTTACCGATCGCGCGGTTGTTCCCTTTATCCTTCGACAGGGAAGCAAGCGCTGCCCCGATTTTACCAAATTAAACGAAAGATTGTGCGAACTGTATGGAACGATGTTTGATGCGGGAGTAGATAAGTTCGGCAAATACCAGATTATTGAGCTGGGAATCCTCGGACTGGATAATCGCTTTGCGTTGGAGCAGGAGGATATGGTGAAAGAGTGCGCCTCTATGCTTGCCGAGCTTTTGCTGGAGCCGGATATTACCGACGGAGCATTTGACGAGAAAAAAACAGAACTGGAAAAGCAGTATATTCTGGAAACCATTGCCTCCGAAATTAACGATAAACGCGGATATGCTTTGATGCGCTGCAAGGATATTATGTGCGAGGGGGAAGGCTGCGCCATCAAAAAATACGGTTATGCCGAAGATGCGCAGAAGATAACTGCCCGTTCCGCTGCAAAAGCATATGAAGATTTGATAAAAACTGCCCAAATTGAGATTATGTTTGAGGGCTGCGGCAACCCCGATACGGCAAAAGAAATTTTTAAAGAAAAATTTGCGGGGATTCAGAGAGAGCCGATTACCGTAGAGCGGATTTGCGCAAGAACCAAACAGGGTCCGGTGAAAGAATCGGTTGAAAAGATGGATGTAAAACAGGGCAAGCTGGTTATGGGGTTCCGTGTGGAAAATATGGAAACCTATCAACAGAAGAATGCGCAGCGAATTGCGATGGCTTTGTTTGGCGGTACGGCAAACTCGCTGCTCTTTAAAAATGTTCGTGAAAAGATGAGCCTGTGCTACTATTGTTCGGCGCGTTATGACAGAACCAGCGGGTTGATGATGGTTGACAGCGGTGTTGAAGCGGAAAATGCGCAGCGCGCAAAGGAGGAAATCCTGAATCAGCTGGCGATGATGCAGCGCGGTGAATTTGAAGAAAAGGATCTGGAAGAAACCAAGCTTTATCTGAAAACCGCCCTCAAAGCAACCGGAGACTCTTTGGGCGCACTGGACAGCTGGTATCTCTCGCAGATTTTAGGTCAGACCGAATTTTCCCCCGATATGGAGATAGAACTTTGCAGCAAAGTGACCAAAGAAGATGTGATTTGGGCAGTTAACCAGATTAAGCCGGATACATTTTATATGTTAATGCCCGAAACAACAGAGGAGGAAGAATAAAAGATGGAACAGCAAATCATAAAAAGCAGCCGTCTCTCGGAGGAATATCTTCAGATAAACCATCCGTCCGGCTTAACTATGCTTTTGTACCCGATGGAAGGATTTTCCACTGCCTTTGCGATGTTCTCCACCAAGTACGGTTCGATTGATACCTGTTTTAAAACACAGAAAGACTCTGATTTTGTTACCGTTCCGGCGGGAATTGCCCACTATCTGGAGCATAAAATGTTTGAGAGCGAGGACGGAGATGCCTTTGAACGCTATGCGCAGACCGGAGCATCTGCCAATGCTTTTACCAGTTTTGACAAGACTTCCTACCTCTTTGCTTGTTCGGACCGTTTTGAAGAATCGTTGGAAATTTTGCTGGACAGCGTGACCCATCCCTACTTTACCAAAGAAACGGTCGAAAAAGAACAGGGAATTATTTCCCAGGAAATAAAGATGTACGAGGACGATCCGGGTTGGCGCGTGATGTTTAATCTGCTGCAAAGTATGTACCACAATAATACCGTGAAAATTGATATTGCGGGAACGGTGGAGTCTATCGCGCAGATTGACGCAGAGCTGCTTTATCGCTGCTATCATACCTTTTATAATCTGCACAATATGGTGCTGACTGTGGCGGGTAACTTTGACCCGCAGCAGGTTTTGAAGGTTGCAGACCGCATCTTAAAACCTGCGGAACCAATCAGCATTGAGAAAAAGACGGAAGATGAGCCGAGAGAAGTTGAGAGAAAACGCTTTGTTCAATATCTTCCGATTGCCACCCCGATGTTCTATATCGGATTTAAAGCGCCGAATGCGGGGGAGAAGGGCAATTTCCACAACATGGTATTTGACGAGATGATAATCGACGCAGTGACCGGAGAGATGACCTCGTTCTATCGGGACTTGTATCAGGACGGTTTTATCAGCGGGGGAATTACGGGAGAAACGCTGGTGGGCAGAGATTATCTCGGCTCGATGATTTCAGGTGAATCCAAAGACCCGGACGAAGTTTACCGCAGAACAATCAAGGCTTTTGAGGACGCAAAGAAAAACGGGATTTCGGACGAGATTTTTGAGCGCGTCAAAAAATCCACCTACGGCAGGTACCTTGGTTTATTCAACAAGCCGGATTCGGTTGCAAGCGCGATGAGCAACTGTTACTTTTCGGGCATTGATATTTATGAAATGGTTGAGATTGTGGCAAATGCAACCAAAGAGGAACTGATACAGCGTCTGAATGAAGATTTTTGCACAGAGTACAGCAGCCTTTCGATTGTTATGGCAGAAAAATAAAGGAGAAACAGTTTTATGGAGCAGATGAACAGCATAGTGAGCTTTCCGGGCTTGGGTCTGGAATTTGAATTAAATCGGGTTGCGTTTCATATCGGAAGTATTCCGGTTTATTGGTACGGAATTTTGATTGCGACCGGCTTTATTCTGGCAATTTTATATGCAAGTCGCCGCGCAAAAGAGTTTGGTATTGATGCGGACAGAATGTTGGACGTTGTTTTGGGCGGAGCAATCGGCGGCATTGTCGGAGCAAGAGCCTACTTTGTATTGCTTCGCTGGGATTATTACGGACAGAATCTGGACCAGATTTTTAATACCCGCAGCGGAGGCATGGCAATTTACGGAGGCATTATCGGAGGAGTGTTAATCGGTTATCTGATGTGCCGAATCCGTAAAGTAAAAGCTCTGCCGGCTTTGGACTTGGCAGCGGGCGGTTTCCTGATTGGTCAGTGTATCGGTCGTTGGGGAAACTTTGTCAACATCGAAGCTTTTGGCGGAAATACCGGTTTGCCATGGGGCATGGCGTCCGAAAAAATTACCGCATACTTAACGCAGCACGAACAGGAACTGGAAGCAATCGGGATGAACATCGACCCGAATATGCCGGTTCATCCGACCTTTTTGTATGAATCTATTTGGTGCTTGCTGGGCTTTTTATTTATCGCATGGTACACCAAACGCCGCAAGTTCGACGGGGAACTGATTTTGATTTATATGATGTGGTACGGTTCGGGCAGAGCAGTGATTGAGGGACTGCGCACCGACAGCTTGATGATTCCGGGAACCAATTTGAGGGCATCTCAGGTGCTGGCAATCGTTTTGGTGGCAGCAGCGTTGATTATTGATATTGTAAAAACCATTCAAGTTAAGAAAAACGGTAAAGCGCTGTTTGTGGACAGCGAAGAAGGACAGCTGATTGTAAAAGGGGAATTTTACCCGAAAAAAGAGAAGAAAGAAAAGAAAGCAAAAGACGGAGAAATCTTGGCAGAACAAACCGATGCGGAAAATCCGGAAGTCGAAAAGGCAGAAAATTTCCCGGGAAATATCGAATCGGACGAGCAAACAGTCGAGCAGCCTGTAACCGATAACACAGAGGATTGCTCGCAGCAGGAAGCGGAAGAAACAGAAGTTTTACCGGAGCAGACCGAAGCGGACGGAGAAGTAGATTCTTCCGCAGAAGAATCTACAGAAGAATCTGTAGAAGAAAATACCGAACCGCAAACAGAAAGAGAACCCGAAGAAGAAAAATAATTTACCGTATTTCCCGGGAAATGGTCGAAAAACAAAAAAATCGGGAAATTTCCCGGGAAATAAAAGCGGTTTTGTATCAGAAACAATAAAGAAGCGATTTAGGAGGGAAAATTGTGGAAGAGTTTAAAATCAGAGAGGCTCGCCTTGAAGATGCGCAGCAGGTTTTAGAATATATGAAAACAGTCGGCGGAGAAACAGAAAATCTGACCTTTGGAGCGGAGGGACTGCCGATTACTGTTGAGCAAGAAGGAGAATTTCTGGAAAGCGTCCACAACAGTCCGACATCGCTTCATCTGATTGTTTGTAAAGACGGAGAAATTATTGCAGACGGCGGTTTAACCGGTCTTCCTCGCAGAATGAGTCACCGCGCAGAGGTAGGACTCAGCGTAAAGAAAGCGTATTGGAATTGCGGTGTTGGCAGCATGATACTCAAAGAATTGATTGAATATGCAAAGAAAAACGGAATTGAACTGCTAAACTTAGAGGTAAGAAGCGATAATCTTCGCGCAATTCATTTATATGAGAAGTTCGGGTTCCGAAGAATCGGAACATCACCTGCTTTCTTTAAAGTAAAGGGAGCATATGCGGATTTTGAATTGATGTATCTTGATTTACGATTGGATCAAAAACAGGCATAACAGGGCAAAACAGCAGAGTGTGGAATAAAAAACAGGTGCATTGGAACAAAGTTGTCAAACAGGAATCAGACAGAGGAGGAAACTCTTTCTGAAAAAATAAATAACCGAATTGGTTTTTAAGGAGGAACCGAAATGGCAACAATAATTGACGGCAAAGCTCTTTCTAAGAAGCTGAAGGACGAAATGAAAGTGAAGATTGCACAGATGAAGCAGGAGGGAATGGTTCCGAAACTGGTGGTTGTGCTGGTGGGAAATGACAGCGCATCTCAGGTTTATGTGCGCAACAAGCATAAATCCTGTCTGGAAGTCGGAATCGAATCCGAGGTAATCGAACTGCCGGAAGAAACAACCCAGCAGGAGCTGCTTGACTTGGTGGAAAAACTGAACCGCGACAAAACGGTGAACGGAATCCTGGTACAGCTTCCGCTGCCAAAGCAGATTGACGAAAAGATTGTGCTGCGGGCAATTCTGCCGGAGAAGGATGTAGACGGATTCCACCCGGTCAATGTCGGTCTGCTCAGTATCGGGGACGAGGGCTTTGCTCCTGCAACACCAAGCGGAATTATTTCGATGTTCCGCGAATACGGCATCGAAACACAGGGCAAAAACTGCGTAATCATCGGAAGAAGCAACATTGTAGGAAAACCGATGGCAGCTTTGATGCTCAAAAACAATGCGACAGTGACTGTGTGCCACTCCAAAACCGAAAACCTGCCGGAGATAACCCGTCGCGCAGACATCATTATTGTAGCAACCGGAAAAAGACACACCCTGACTGCGGATATGGTAAAGGACGGCGTGGTTGTGATTGACGTAGGCATGAACCGCAACGAGCAGGGCAAGCTGTGCGGCGATGTAGACTTTGAAGAAGTGAAGGAAAAAGCATCGTTTATCACTCCGGTGCCGGGCGGCGTGGGTCCGATGACAATTACCGAGCTGCTAAGAAATACCATCTTTGCATCGGAACGGCAAAACCGAAAATAGAACCCAAAAATAAAATCAAAGAAAAAGTGGAACAGGAGAGCAGAAATAATTGCTCTCCTGTTTTTGTCTGTATTTTAAAAGAAATAGCTGTTCACCTTTTACAGGTTTGACAATATTTCTTGTTATAAACGGAGAATTTAACAGAAAAAAGAGGGGATTGCTTGACAATATTTAAGTTTGGTGGTATGTATAAGATAAAAAATATGACAAGTATCGAATTTGGGGAAAGAAGGTGAACCTATGAATCGAAAGAAATGGGGAACGATTCTTTTGGCGGGAAGTATGGTAACAATGCTTTCCGTGCCGTGCTTTGCGGAGAAAGCGGGAAAGAAACAGTACGATATTGTGATCCCGACAGAAACACAAGAGGAAGAAATCATGCCGGAGGGGTCGGTAAAGCCGCAGGAACATAGGGTGCGGGTTATTGATGAAAAGGGAAATCCGATTCCCAATCTTTGTGTCCAAACTTACGGCGGGGGCGGCGCAAGCCCTCAAAAGGACACCGAAAAGGAAAAAAAGATTGCATATACCGATGAAAACGGAGTAGCAACTTTATGTATCTTTCAACAAGATACAGCGGACCGGTTTTATGTGGACTATTGTGTCAGTTACGGAAACGGAGAAGAGTACTCTTTTCAAAAAGCGCAGCAGGCAGATGGGGAATACCGAGTGATTTGGAAAGGAAAAACTCCAAAAGAGCGATTTAAGGATAAAAAAGAAGGCGTTCGGATTTACGCGGTTAGCAAAGACGGAAAGCCAATCAGTGGGTTAGAGGTGAAAGCAATCAGAAAATCGACCGTAGAAAACTGGCAGCCGGAATGGAGTGAAAACGAAGTATTTGACCTTTGGGGATACACAGATGAGAATGGGTATTTTTATGGCTTTAATGAAGCGGACGGATCTGATATGAAGTTAACTCTCACAAAGACAGGAAAAAACGCAGAGAAGCAAACCAAAACCTATATTATCGTTCCCAAAAAAGGAAAACAGAACTGTTATAAGATTGTGTGGTAATTTTTTAAGGAGAAACAGAGAATGAAAAAGATAGTATCCTTTGGAGAATGCCGGAAGTATTGCAGGGTTACACTGACGGAAAAGGTTATTTTTACAGCGCGGAAAAGATAGACGGAACACCGCTGAAGTTTGTGGTGACCAAAACCGAAGAATCCGGCAAAAAGACAACCAAAACATACCATATCACCCCGGAAAACAATAAGCAAAACCACTATCGAATGAAGTGGTAATTACCAAAACACGCAGGACAGCAGAGAAAAATCTGCTGTCCTGATTTTGGGTAACAGGCTTAATCGGAGAAATTTTGCCCCGATTTGATATTTTGCCCCAACAGGCGAGCATAAAAGGGGAGAAATTCGGCATAAAAACGGGAAAATTTGCTTGACAAGCCTATGCCGGATATGGTAGGATAAATTGTACCGCATATCACGGGCTTTTTAAGTGTGCGCTTAAAACAAGGGCACCGCCTCTCACGATAGCGAGTTTATACAGAAAGAGGAATTTATTATGTACGCAATCATCAAAACCGGCGGTAAACAGTATCGCGTATCCGTAGGCGATGTCGTTTATGTTGAAAAACTCAATGCTGAAGAAGAAGCTAACGTTGAATTTGACGTAATCGCTCTGGGCAAAGAAGACGGTATGGTAGTAGGTACCCCAGTTGTTGAGGGTGCAAAAGTTGCCGGCAAAGTTCTGAAAAACGGAAAAGGCAAAAAAATCACCGTATTCACCTACAGATCCAAAAAAGACAGCAAACGCAAAATGGGTCACAGACAGCCATATACCAAAGTTGAAATCACTGCAATCAACGCATAATGATTTCTGCAAGGTTTTTTAAATCCGAAGGCAGGCTGACAGGATTTGCTGTCAGCGGACACGCAGGCTACGACGACTACGGTCACGATATTGTCTGCGCTTCGGTGTCCTCGGCAGTACAGCTGACGGTAAACGGGATTACCGAAATCCAGAAGCTGGACGCAACAGTGACCGTTGAGGACAATTTGATAAAAATGATGCTCTCAGAAAAAAACGCGCAGAAGGGTCAGGAGTTTTTGCAGGCTTTGCTGCTCCATTTAAACCTTTTGGCAGAAGATTATGAGGGAACAATCCAGGTAAATCTTTCGGAGGTGTACAACAATGCTTAGACTTAGCATGCAATTCTTTGCTCATAAAAAAGGTGTTGGTTCCACAAAGAACGGCCGTGACTCTGAATCCAAACGTCTCGGCGCAAAACGTGCAGACGGTCAGTTCGTACTGGCCGGTAACATTCTGTACCGTCAGAGAGGAACTCACATTCATCCAGGAGAGAACGTAGGTATCGGCAGCGACGATACTCTGTTCGCTCTGAAAGACGGTAAAGTTAAATTTGAGCGCATGGGCCGCGATCGCAAGAAAGTAAGCGTTATTCCGGTTCAGTAATCGTTACGATGAAGCAGAAAATCCCGAGATGTAAAGGTCTCGGGATTTTTTTGGGTTTTATCAGAAAGAAAATCAGCGATTTACACTGCTAAAACAAGATTGAAATTCGATAAGATAAAATCTCGAAAAAAATTGCAAGGTGTGGATGATTGCGGTATAATGGAAATACAGCACAATAAAGCTTTGCTGTAATAAAATTGTACTGAACAAGTACCGACAGAAAGAAGAGGTGTGTTTATGAGAACACTGAACCGCAGCTTGATGTTTTCCTACTTTCCTGTCTGGATTGCATCCTTCCTGCTGCCGATTTACTGCACCGATTTGGGACTCTCTCCGTTGGAAACAACCGGAATGTTTTCGGTGTGTTCCCTGTTTATCCTGTTGAGCAAATTGATTTCGGGGAAAATGTGCGACCGCATCGGAACGAAACCGGTGTTTGTGTCAGGAATTTTTGTGATGGCAGTTTCATATCTGGTGCTTGCCTTTGCACAGAACATGGTACTGCTCTATCTTTCTCAGGTACTGAATGGAATCGGAACCGCGCTTTTGGCAGTGTCTACCTATGCAATGTTGGCAAACAAAGGGAAAGAAGAGATGGCGGTCAATCGAGGAAAGCAGGCTTCAGCGGAAAATCGAGGCGGTTTGTACGGTCTGATTCTCTATTTTGCGGCATTTGCAAGATTGGATTTTCTGACAGGCTGGAAATTCTTTTTCCTTGCCTGCGCAGCATTTGCTTTTGCGGCAGTTTGGATTGCGGCAAAGGGAATGGGGAATGATATTGGGGAACTTTCCTCGCAAAAGGAGAGCGTTCGCTCGCTGCTGACCGCAGAGAAAATGCGCATTATTCTGGCTCGTTTTAGCTTTGCGATGGCAGAGAACGTTCTGGGGGCGGTGTTCGTTCTGGTGATGATACAACGCTTTGGAGAAAATATGATGGCGATTGGGTTGGTGTGCTTAATACCGTCCTGTCTGCTTACCTGGCAGATGCCATCGATCGGAGCGAAGGTAAAACGGTATGGAGAGCAGCGTTCCTTTTTGACAGCGGGATTGTTGGCGATAGGTTTCCTGATTTGGATGACACAAAGCGAAACAACGTTTCTGTTTGGAATCGGGTGGTGCGGATATAGCTTTGCAGTAACAGCAATGCGTTTGGCTGTCGATTCTCTGTTCTCGCGCTGCATGGGAGAACAGGAAAAAGGCGCGTTGAGCGGTATTTACTCGTGCAGCATAAATTTGGGGGCGATGATAGCAGCGGTCTTGGGTGGATTTTTGCTGCAAACCTTTGGAATGTCCGTTCCGTTTTATATTACAGCATTGTTAATTATGGTGACAGTTTTTCTGTTTGGGTTAAAAAAACAAACGGCGAACTGCCGTTTTTCATAGAAACTTCTGCATTAAAAAGCAGAATATACAGAACAATAAAACAGTAAAGTAAAAGAAATGAGGCGAAATGATGTTTATTGATAAAGCGACAATTAAAGTGACAGCGGGTTCGGGAGGAAACGGAGCGGTTTCTTTCCATCGTGAAAAATTTGTTGCGGCAGGCGGTCCGGACGGCGGCGACGGCGGTCGCGGCGGCAATGTGGTGCTTCAGGGCTGCGAAAGCATGAACACGCTGATTGATTTTAAATATAAAAGAAAATTTGCGGCTGCAAACGGCATGAACGGAGGAACAAACCGCTGCTTTGGCAAAAGCGGGGCGGATTTAATCATCAAAGTGCCGGTGGGAACCGTAGTAAAAAATGCGGAAAGCGGTCAGGTTATGGCAGATATTGTGGACGAAAGTCCGGTTATCATCGCGCACGGCGGAAAGGGCGGCTGGGGCAACAGCCATTTTGCAAGTCCGACCAGACAGATTCCGCGTTATGCAAAACCGGGTATTCCGGGAGAGAGCTTTGAGCTGATTCTGGAATTAAAACTGCTTGCAGACGTTGGATTGGTGGGATATCCGAACGTGGGAAAATCCACCTTGATTTCGGTGGTGAGCGGAGCAAAACCGGTGATTGCAAACTACCATTTTACAACGCTGACCCCCGTATTGGGCGTAGTGAAAGTAGCAGAAGAAAAATCCTTTGTTATGGCAGATATTCCGGGTCTGATTGAGGGCGCAAGCGACGGAATCGGTTTGGGTCATGAGTTTTTGCGTCATGTGGAACGCTGCCGTTTAATCGTTCATGTTGTCGATGTATCCGGAAGCGAAGGACGCGACCCGAAAGAAGACTTTGAAACGATTAACCGTGAGCTTGCAAACTTCAGCGAGGAATTATCCACCAGAGAGCAGATTGTGGTTGCAAACAAAAGCGACATCGCGACCGAAGAACAGGTGGAAGAGTTTAAACAGTTTGTACAGGAGCAGGGTTGTCAGTTCTTCTGTATTTCCGCAGCGACCAGAAAGGGAATCGAGCCTTTGGTATACGCTATTTCCAAAAAATTGGACGAACTGCCGCCGATGAAACGCTTTGAGGTAAACTACGTTCCTGTTATGCCGGACAACAGCGAGGATAAGTGGAAGTTTGACATTACTGTGGACGAGGACGGCGTCTACGTAGTGGAAGCCGATTGGTTGGTGAAGGTGCTGGGTATGGTAAATTTGGAGGACGAAGAATCTCTCGGTTACTTCCAGCGTGTGCTGCGTCAGAGCGGCATCATCGACCGTTTGGAGGAAATGGGAATCAACGAAGGGGATACGGTAAGTATTCTGAACTTTGAGTTTGATTATATCAGATAAAGGTCGGGACAGACAGAAGGGAATGTTGAGCGACGGAATCGTTAAACAAGGAACAGGCGGACATTCGACTGTACAGTCCGCAGGCGCTTGCCTTTTTGGGGGACGCTGTTTATGAAATTCTGGTGCGGGAACGGATTGTGCATCGGGCAAATATGCCGGTGAACAAGCTGCATTTGCAGGCGGTGGAGCAGGTGCGCGCTTCTTACCAAAGCAGGGCGTATGCAGTTATCGAGCCGCTGCTGAGCGAGGAAGAACAGGCTGCTTTAAAAAGAGGGCGCAATATCAGCTCGATTAAGCCGCCCAAAAACGGAAAGATGCAGGATTACCGACGCGCTACCGGATTGGAGTGCCTGTTCGGCTATCTTTATTTGCAGGGGAAAATTGACAGAATCAACGAGCTGTTTGAAAAAATCGAACAAGAGCTGGAACAGGGTCTGGAGGACTGAGGCATGACAAAAAGCGGAATGATAAAACAGGAGAGCAAGGCAAAAACGTTGCTGGTGGATTTGTTGGTAGATTTAATTGCGGGTTTATCGTTTGGTATTTCGGTAAATGTATTCACCGCGCCCAATCATATTGCGCCGGGCGGCGTTACCGGTTTTGCAACGCTGATGAACTATATTTTCGGGGTTCCGATTGGACTGATGTCCTTTATGATTAACGTCCCGCTTCTGTTGATGGGCGTGAAGATTTTAGGAAAGAGCTTTTTCTTAAAAACTTTTAAATCGGTTGTCATCATCAACTTTGCGGTGGATGTTTTGGCTCCGGCATTGACGCGAGGCTATGTTTATCAGGGCGAAAAGATTATGGCAGGCTTGATGGGCGGCGTTTTGATGGGAGTTTGCATCGGATTGGTGCTGCAAAGAGGTTCGACCACAGGCGGTTTGGATATCGTGGGACGAATGGTGAAGAAGAAGATGCCGCAATTTTCCATCGGAAAGATTATGTTTGCGGGCGACTTTACAATTCTGGCTTTTTCCATGCTGGTTTATCGAAACATCGAAAGCGGATTGAACGGCTTAATCTGTATCTTTGTTTCCTCTAAGATTTTGGACTACCTGTTATACGGAATGGATAAAGGTATGATGTTGTATGTTGTTTCTGACCGTTCGGAGGAAATTTCCAAAGCAATTATGGCTGAAATGGTGCGCGGCGCAACGCTGCTGCACGCGGAGGGAGCTTATTCCCACGACCCGAAAAAGGTGGTTTTGTGCGCTATCCGCGACCACCAGTATCCGGCAGTAAAGCGTTTGGTACAGCAGATTGACCCGAACGCATTTATGATGGTAAACGATACCCATGATATTTTGGGAAGCGGCTTTAATGATATTGGCGCAGAATAGCAACAGGGCTTTGACGATATTCGTCAAAGCCCTGTTTTTTGTTATTCTTTTTGAGGATTATTTGCCGTTTCTTGCATTTGGTCGGTCGGGGTGGCGAGTGACACAGTTTTGAGCTTCAGCTTCACCGTTTCTACCGGTCTGGACAGTGGTATCAGAGGCGGTGTTTTTGGAAGGGTTTTTCTGATTCTTTTTTGACATGGTATCATCCGTCCTTTTTTTAATTTTTGTACCAACCTGCGGTACTTACTCATAGTATAGGAATTGAGGGGAAAGATATACATAGGCGCAAGAAAAAAATTTGGTGAAATGATACAAAAATCAGGCAGGAAATTTTTTCAATATTTTTTGCAAAAACCTCTTGCAAAAAATATACCAATGTGGTATTATTTAAATCGTAAGAGGAAAACAAAGAATCACAACAGTGGTTCTTAACAAGATAAAAATTTAAGGAGGATATAAAAATGAAAAAATGGGTTTGCAAAATTTGTGGTTATGTTTATACAGGTGAAACACCTCCGGAATTCTGCCCACAGTGTAAAGCTCCTGCTTCTAAGTTTGAAGAACAGGCTCAGGGCGAATTGGTATGGGCTGACGAACACAGAATCGGCGTTGCTGAAGGCGTAGACGCTGAAATTCTGGAAGGTCTGAGAATGAACTTCCAGGGCGAATGTACCGAAGTTGGTATGTACCTGGCTATGTCCCGTCAGGCAGCAAGAGAAGGTTACCCGGAAATTGCTGAATATTACAAAACAGCTGCTTACGAAGAAGCAGAACACGCTGCAAAATTTGCAGAGCTGCTGGGCGAAGTAGTTACCACCTCCACCAAGAAAAACCTGGAGCTGCGTGTTGCTGCTGAAAACGGCGCTTGCGCAGGCAAAAAAGAAATCGCAACCAAAGCAAAACAGCTCGGTCTGGACGCTATCCATGACACCGTTCATGAAATGGCAAAAGACGAAGCTCGTCACGGCTGCGCATTCCAGGGTCTGCTCAACAGATACTTTGGCAAATAATATTTGACCCGCAAAAGGCAGAATCCAAAAAGAGGATTCTGCCTTTTTTAGACGGAAAAGAATGTTCGGAAAGGAAAAAGAACGATGGTTTTAGTATTGCATTATCCAAAATGCAGCACCTGCAAAAGAGCAATTCAATGGCTCAAAGAAAATCAAATCGACTATCAGGAAAGAAATATTGTGGAGCAAAATCCGACTCAGCAAGAACTGACTGAGTGGTATCACAAAAGCGGACTGCCATTAAAACGCTTTTTTAATACCAGCGGCAATTTGTATAAAGAACAGAATTTAAAGGATAAATTACCGCAGATGAGCGAACAGGAACAGCTTGCTTTGCTTGCCACCAGCGGAATGTTGGTAAAGCGCCCTTTGGTAATAGGTGAAGATTTTGTTTTAACCGGATTTAAAGAAGCGGATTGGGAAAGAATGAAATAGAATAAAAACATAAAACCGGTCGGAATTTTCCGACCGGTTTTATGTTAATAGTATAGTGAAAAAATAGGAGAAGTCTTAATCAGGAAATTGATAAATTTATATCAATTTTTCTGATTGTATTATAGTGAAATGAGCTGAAATACAGATGAATCCGCACTGAAATAACAATGAAACTTTTATAAGGAACGAGAGCGGATAAATCCTGCCAGCTTTCGATAAAGCAGTAAAGTGAGCGCCGAAAGGATAATTCCTTTGATGAGGTTAAAGGGGGCAGCCCCAAACAAAACGTAGGCGTCCATGCTGTCAATCATGGGGTTGATAGCATGGCAGGCGTCGATAATTGCTTCCAACGGCATAACTTTGGAGTAGAAAGGAATGAGCATAAATTTATTGGCAAGACTTCCGATTATGGTAATGGTGACAACGCCGCATCCAACAGAAAGAGCAACTCCCTTTCGGGAAGAAAACTTGCGGTAGATAAGGGAAGAAACAACAGCGAAGGAAGAAAGTACCAACATATCGGCAAGTTCGCCGACTCCTCCGGTTTGTGTGGCAAGCAGATGAACCAAATCCTTAACAATCGTGACGCAAACGGCGGGAACCGGTCCGTATAAAAATCCCATAATTAAAATAGGAACGCCGCTTAAATCAATCTTTAAAAAAGGCGGTAAAAACGGAATCGGTACTTCGATAAACATCAAAATAGCGGAAATGGCGGCAAATACGCCGACCAGGGAAATCATGCGAACTCTGGACAGACGCTGCGCAGGGGGATTGGGTAAAACAATATGATTCATAAAAAGTCCCTTTCTCAATGTGATAAAGAATCGAGAAGGTCTGTTGTAATCCAAAAGCGATGCTCAAAAATCATACAAAAAGCCCCCTGAAACACACTTCAGAGGGCAGCAGTGCAGAATGAACACACCGTTTCTTTATACCGGACTGTACCGTTGGTTTGGGAATCTCACCCAATCTGCCAAAAACAGCTCGCGGACTTGTGGCATAAACCCATTACCGCCAGTGAGGAATTGCACCTCGCCCTGAAACAGACTTTCTTTAGTTGATATTTTGTTTTAAAAAAGGAATCGGGAAACGTTTCGGAAAACCTTTTTCAAGCACATTATATACGAAGAAAGAGGAACAGTCAAGTAGTATTTCACAAATTGATTGTGAAATATATGACAATTCATTGTGTAATTGCCTAAAAAGCAGATAAGAAAGCCAACAATATGTATGAAGTTAAAAAAGAAGAAAAGCGAAGGAAAATCCGAAAACGGAGATAACAGCTGCAAATAAAAATCCGCCAATCACATCTTTGAGAAAATGAACTCCGGCAACCACGCGGGAAGTTGCGGTGAGGACAGAAAGCAAAAAGGAGAAAGCAGTAAGAATCGGAGAAAATATTCCAAGCAGGGAAAGGAAAAGCAGAGCAAAACTAATCAGAAAAGCACAGGCTGTATGGCGGCTGGGAAAGGAGCAGCCGGATTTGTGAGAAAGTAAGGGAGTAAAAGAGAAAACCTCGGCGGGTCGAGGAGCATTTCTTTTTTTGCGAATCCAGGTGGTAAGCAGAAAGCCAAAGGCGGGAACAATCCAGTAAAGAATCATCGGCAAGGAAAACCGATGATAAATAAATAAGGAAAACAGGCACAGAGAGCCCATAAGATACAAAAGAAAGAGCGTCCCCGGAAAGATACGGCAGAAATTGGAAACCCATTTTGCACGGCGAGGGGTTTTGCCGAAAAAGGAGCAAAGAGCCCGATACTGTTGTTCATTCATAAAGAAACCTCCGATAACATAGAAATAGGGTGTGAAAGGCTGGTGGAATGATGGACCAATGGATGATGCAGATGATACAGGGAATGGGAGCATGGGGAAGCGTCGGGATTTTGCTGCTGATGGCGGCGGAAAACATCTTTCCGCCGATTCCCTCCGAGGTGGTGCTGACCTGCGCCGGTTTTTTAACTACCTGCACCGTTTTGACCAAACCGCAGGCAATTTTTGCGGCAACTTTGGGTTCGTTGTTGGGGGCGGTTGTACTGTACGGACTGGGCAGAATGTTGCCGGTAGAAAAATTAACACGCTTTGGGTTTGAGCGGGAAGAGATTGAAACGGCAATGAACCGATTTGAGAAAAAGGGAAGGGCAGCGGTTCTGTTTTGTCGCTGCGTACCGATGGTGCGCAGCTTAATTTCCATTCCGGCAGGGGCGGCAAGAATGCCGATGCTGCCGTTTTTGCTGCTGAGCGCAGCAGGAACATTGGTTTGGGATACCGTTTTAATCTGGATTGGAGCAGCAGCGGGAAATTCATGGCAGATGGCAGCGCAGCGGTTTCATTATCAAAGCGCGGCAGGGTTGATGATTCTGTTTTCTGTGGCAGTTACCCTTTTTCCGATTTATTTTTTAAAGAAAAGCCGAAAAAAACGCAGGCAGACAGATGGGTTTGCCAAAACAAAAGAGGCAGAATAAAAGCAAAAAGAGCAAAGCGGAGGCTTTGCTCTTTTTGGATTATGAGCGAACAAATATTTTTTCCACTTCCCCAACATAGACGTCGTGGAAATCTTTTTGCGGATAAGAGGTTTCCACAATGGATTTGTCTAAAAAACAATTCTCCTGCATTGGCTGGCGGTAGAGTTTGCGGCAAATCAGTACGGCGGTTGCTTCTTCAAAGCAGGGAATACCCTCCAAGTGAGTGAGAGTAAGACCGGACTTTTGAATTTTATTCTCCTCTTTTCCCGAAACAGTGCCGAGATAACGCATTTCTTCCATACGCTCCCCGCCGAAAAAGCACAGAGAGAAAAAATCGCTGTGATCGACAAACTCTTTGGTGTAACGCTGAGGACGAATGAAAGCGAAAGCAACATTTTTGTTCCAAAGATAGCCTAAGCCGCCCCAACTTGCCGTCATGGTGTTGGCAAGGGACTGTCCGTCCTTTTGCTGTTCGGCAGTAATCAGCATCCACTCTTTGCCGATGGTTTGAAAGACGCTGTTTTGAAATTCAGCGGCAGAAATTGGTTGAAAACTCATGAAAACTCCTCCGTATCACAAAGATTTTTCTTTTATGATACTCGTTTTCGGCGTGGCGGTCAAGAGCAAAATGCAGATTGAAACTCCGACAAAGAATCCGGAGAAAGGGAAAGTGTGGCATCTCGATTTTGGGTAAATTGCAGGCGGAGCGCAGAAGCGGGAGATTCGGTGAAGCGGGAGATAAAATCGGCAGCCTTTTTTCTGGAGGCATAATCGGCAAAGGCAAGGTTTGTCCGGCAAAGGTTTACAATGTCAGAAAACAGTTGCTGAGAGCGGTTTTCACTGAGCAGAGAAAGATGATGATTGATGCAGGAAACGAGGGTGTCGCAAAGAAAGTTTCCTTGCTTGACAGGAGAGGAAGGAGCTTCCTGTTTGAGCCATTCCAACAACTGCGCACCGTCTAACAGCTGGATTCCCTTTTTTAATAAAACCGGGGTTTGGTGTACTGTCATGGAAAGATCTTCCGAAAGGGTGAAGGGGGTAGGGGAGAATTGATTGATAAGGGGAACAAAGCGGTCACGGGAGAGCATCAGATAATACGGCAGTGAGATTTGATAGGTTTGAGAAATGGCAAGACAGGTATCCTCGACACCGTTTTTAAAAAAATGCTGGATTGGTTGAGAAATACCGTTTAAGGTAAGGTTTAACCGAGGGGGAAGGGATGAAATCCAAATTTTTCCTACTACAGGGTCAAACCGCAGGAGCAGAAAAACAGATGGGGAGGGGGTATTTTCGCAAAGAAGAAGATTCATACAATCGGAAGAATTGGGAAGGTAGGCGGAAGAGGGGGAGTCGGGAGAAAGAGAATCCGAGGGAAGTGAGGGAGGAATCAGAAGAATAGCAGCCATCCAAAGCGTTAAAAACAAAAGAAAAGCAGAGGTAAATCCAATCAGAAAGGAACGGATACGAGATACTGTTTTGATAAGAATCGCCTCCTTATTACTGCTGCTATCATGGGTAACAAGAGAGAAAAGTATGCAGCAAAAAAGGCTCGGCGAAAAAAATCGTCGAACCTTTTTGGAATTTATGTTTTATAGAGAGTGGTGATGGTGAAAGAAAGAGAAGAATTATTCGGCATCTGCCGGAGTTTGAACTAATTTTACAACAACAGCATTTGAAGTGTCGGTATCTTCAACAGAACCGGTATAGGTGATTTCGAGGGTGTCACCCGAAGCGATATTTTCTGCCTGTGTTTTATCCACATCTTCGGTCAGAGGGAAGGTTAAAGCAGTTCCGTCCTCAATTTCAACAGTTACGCTGTCATCGGAAATTTCTGTTACTTTGCCGGAAATGGTTTGTTCCTCGGTTTGCTCGGAATCCTCTGCCGAGGTATCTTTCGGCTGCTCGGAATCTTCTGCCGGGGTTTCTTCCGGTTGCTCGGAATCGGCAGGAGCATCCGGCTCTTCTTCCTGTACTTCCTCGCTCTGGGAATTTGGAGCAGAATCGGCGGAAGGTTCTTCTTTATCGGAAGAACAAGCAGTAACAGAAAGCATCATCATTGCCGCCAACAAAATTGCGACCATATTTTTCATTGAAAAAATCTCCTTTCCAATCAAACGATTGCGAGAATCGTTTCAGTTCGGGAAGATTACATTTTGTATACCGAACTGCTCTTATAAGATACCTTAAAAAAATGAATGGACCATGTATAATCTCAAAACAGATTGTTTTTTATTTGTAAAAAATACAAATCGTAAATATAATACAAAAAATACGAAATAAATCGTAAAATAAAACTTTTTGTATAATAAAGCAGAAGAAAGAAAAGGAAAGAGATTTATACTATTTGTATTGAATAAAAAATCAAGATTCGCAAGGAAGTTGCCTGCCCTCGTGGTCTACCTGTTTGGAGTTTGGCAAAAGCAGTTCGCCGACCGGCACAAAAGAAAATCCGCAATCATCAGCCTGCTCTAAGATAAGCGGCAGAGATTGAGCGGAGAAGTCTGCGCCGGAGTGAAGCAAAAGAATGGAGCCGCAGGACAATCGGGAAGAAACACGCTCGGCAATCTGTTCGGCAGAAAGTCCTTTCCAGTCCAGTGTGTCCAGATTCCACTGGATGGGGATACAGCCGCAGGAATGAATGGAATCAATGACAAGTTCGTTATAAGAGCCGGAGGGCGGTCGAAACAGAATCGGTTTTTTTCCGCAGACCGTTTCGATGGCAGTTTGGGAAGAACGGATTTCTTCTAATATTTCCTGTTGGGAAAGGCAGTCCATATCCCGATGGGAATAGGAATGGCTGCCGATTTCATGTCCGGCATCGGTAATTGCTTTAGCAGAAAGGGGATATTTTTCAGCCCATTCTCCTAACAGAAAAAAGGTGGCTCGGGTATTGTATTCCCGCAGGGTCTGTAAAATTTGCGGAATATCTTGGTCATCCCAAGCGCAGTTGATACCGATGGCAGCTTTTTTCTCCTGAGTTTGTACAGAATAGATAGGCAGAGAACGACCGCAAGAGGAGGAAAAGGTTTCTTTTGCATCTGTTTGGGCAGCAAAGAAGCGGCTGACAGAGATAATCGCCGCAAAGAAAAGGCAGAAGCAAACAAATCGAAAAACAGAGCTTGATTTTAAGACAATAATTTTCATTAGATAAAACCTCCTTTTCCTTTTCAGTGTATGCGGGAGCAAAAAACTTATGAGCAAGAGGAAAGATTACAGAAGAGCGGAAAGAAAAGAAAGCACCTCGGCATTAAACCGCTCGGAGGAGTCGGCAGCGCAGAAGTGACCGGAATTTTCGATGCTTACAAAGCGGCAGTCGGGAATGGAATCGGCAATCAGGCGGCTGTGGTTGTCCCGAATCATATCCTTTTCTCCGACAATAACAAGGGAGGGAACACAGAGATGATGCAGAGAATCGGCAGAAATGTGCGGGTGATGAACCATCAGTCCAAGAATTTCCGATTTTTGTCTTTGTGATTTGGAAAACGGAGAACAAAGACACCGATAACCGTATTCCAGAACAACCGGGATTTGGGTAAAAGCTTTTACACCGAGGGGATTGAGATTTGCGCCGTTTAAGATAAGGGAATTTACCCGCTGCGGATAGGAAAGCGCGAAGGTCAGAGCGGTATTTCCACCATCGGAGAAACCAAGCAAATGCGCTTTCGGAATCTTTAAAAAGTTCATGAGGGACAACAAATCATCGGCAAACAGAGAAAAACAAAACGGTTTGCTGCCGTGTTCGGACTGTCCATGCCCACGGGTATCGGGGAGAATCAGCCGGAATCGAGAAGAAAGAGCAGCAATCTGCCGGGAAAAATAACCGTGTTCTTCTCCGTTTCCGTGCAGCAGGAAAAGGACAGGGGCGTCGGGCTGAGGCGCCGGGTATTCGGCATAAAAAAGACGGGTATTGTCCGAATCAAAAAAGCCGGTATGACAGAAAGGCATAGAAATTCTCTCCTTTTACGAATTTAAAAAGTTTACAAAACGATTATACTACGGAAATTTTCCAAAGACAACTCCTCCTTGAAATTAAGGGAAAAATCGGATATACTGTAATTAAAGGGATTTACAAAACTGTAGCGATAAAAGGAAAAACAGTGACAGGGGAAAAAGAAGAATCCGCGCAAGGGCGCATAAAAATAGAAACTGACAGTGTAAAAAAACAGGAGGACATTTATGAAAAAAAGTTGGAAAACAGCAGCAATCTGCGCTTTGTGTACGGTAGCGGTTTTATCGACCGCTTTTTCTGCTGTAACCTTAATCCGCTTAAAACGATTGGAAAATAATGTAACGATGGTACAAAATTCGGTAACGAATATCGACAGCGATATTAACTCAACCTTAAATTCGGCAATCAGCACCATTACACAAAGCGCGCAGCAAACAGCGAGCATTATTTCTGACTATCAGGTGAAGTGGGGAGAGTGCAGCCAAAAGGATCAAAGCATGAAGGTGACAATCCGTATCATGCCAAAGGAATATCATGACGATACCAAGGTGAGGGTTCGTTACAGCGGTTATTCCGCAAAAGGACAGGGTTATGACATGGTCTTTGATACCGAAGGATTTGATGAACAGACCGCGCAGGCGCAGCGGGTGGAATCCGGCGTGTATGAAGCGGAGCTGACCATTCCTCTGGTAGATTATATCAGCTTAAATGCCGAGGTGGAAAATGACGGTGTGGTGCGTCAGGAAAAGCTGGAGGACCAGTATTCCGCCTGGGGTCTGCGTCTTCTGCACCCACAGATGACAGTAGGATTTGAAGAATATACCTCCGAATCTAAGGGTAAAACGATTGAATATCAGGCATATGCGACGGTAAATTTAATGACCAGCTATGATGCAGGCGGCGTAACCAATGACCCGCAGATGGTGGGAGGAAGCGTGAGCCTGTATCTGAATGACAAAGAACTGCTGAAGCAGGATTTAAAAGAAACTGCCGATGAGGAGCAGCAGCAACCCCAAAAAACGGTGACGGTTAATGAGGACGGTCAGCGGGAAGTGATGACTGTTTGGGGCAACGAGCAAAGTGACGTCACCACCAGATGGAGCGGAAAAATTTCCGATTTGAAAGACGGGGACATTGTGACTTTCGTGATGAGAATTCAGGACGAAAACGGCTTTACCTATGAGCAGGAAGTAAGCCGAACCGTGTTTGAAGTCAAAGACGGTTGGATTACCGGGCGGGAGATCGGCCCGGAAAACAGCGAGATTCTTATTCGAGCATAAAAAGGAGCAAGAAAGGACTTTACAAACCCGGGGGAAAGGGTATATAATGTGCTTGTATCAGTTTATATTGTGAAAAGCGCAATGACGGAAACAAATTTCTTTCAAACAGTTTTTCAGAGAGCCGGCGCTTGGTGCGAGCCGGTGAACTGCGGGAAATTTTCCGATTCCCGAGCGTTCGGTTAACAGCCGAGGGGAGGCGCCCCATAGCGCGCCGTTAAGAGAGGCAGGAGCTGTTTGTGAAACAGGTTCTGCAATTTGGGTGGCAACACGGAATTTCCTTTCGTCCCAGAATGAGGGCGGAAGGATTTTTTTGTTTTCTCCCGTTTGTTTGATACCGAATTATTTTTTAGGAGGATTTTTTTATGCTGGATATTAAATTAGTAAGAGCCAATCCGGATCTGGTAAAGGAAAACATCAAGAAGAAATTTCAGGACGAAAAGCTGGTTCTGGTTGACGAAGTGCTGGAATTGGACAAACAGTTCCGCGATGCAAAATCCCGCGGCGACTATCTGCGCGGACAGAGAAACACCCTTTCCAAGCAGATTGGCGGATTGATGGCAAAGGGACAGAAGGAAGAAGCAGAGCAGGTAAAGGCTCAGGTTTCCCAGATGGCGCAGGAATTGGCAGACCTGGAAGTAAAGGAAGAACAGCTGACCGAGGAAATTAAAAAGCGTATGATGGTAATTCCGAACATCATCGACGAATCGGTTCCGATTGGAAAAGACGACAGCGAAAACGTAGAAGTTGAGCGTTTCGGAGAGCCTTTTGTTCCTGATTTTGAGGTTCCGTATCATGTGGATATTATGGAGCGTTTGAACGGCATTGATTTGGACAGCGCAAGAAAGACAAGCGGCAACGGTTTTTACTACCTGTGTGGCGATATTGCAAGATTACATTCTGCAATCCTTTCCTATGCAAGAGATTTCATGATTGACCGAGGATTTACTTACTATATTCCTCCGTTCATGATTCGTTCCAGCGTAGTAAACGGCGTTATGAGCTTCTCCGAAATGGAAAACATGATGTACAAGATTGAAGGCGAGGACCTGTATCTGATCGGTACCAGCGAACACTCGATGATTGGTAAATTTATCGACACCATTTTGGACGAATCGCAGCTGCCGCAGACTTTGACCAGCTATTCCCCATGCTTTAGAAAAGAGGTCGGCGCGCACGGCATTGAAGAACGCGGCGTTTATCGTATCCACCAGTTTGAAAAACAGGAAATGATTGTTGTCTGCAAACCGGAAGAAAGCATGGAGTGGTTTAAAAAGCTGTACACCAATACGGTTGATTTCTTCCGTTCTCTGGATATTCCAGTTCGTACTTTGGAATGTTGCTCCGGCGACCTTGCCGACCTGAAGGTAAAGAGCATCGACGTAGAAGCATGGAGCCCGCGCCAGAAGAAATACTTCGAGGTAGGAAGCTGTTCCAACTTAGGTGACGCGCAGGCTCGCAGACTGGGAATCCGTGTAAAGAACAAAGAAACAAAACAGACTTACCTGCCGCATACCTTGAACAACACCGTTGTTGCTCCTCCGCGTATGCTGATTGCATTTTTGGAAAACAACCTCAATGATGACGGCTCCGTTCGTATTCCGGAAGCGCTGAGAATGTACATGGGCGGCAAATCTCTGATTGAAGTAAGACGCTAAGTGACGGTTTTAGACGGTGTAAAATTTAAGTATTTACACCGTCACAGAGAGAATCTCGCGGAAGCTCGATTCTCCGGCAGGGTGCGGATAGTTTGAATAACGGTATCAAAAGGTGTAAAATTTAAGTATTTACACCGTCACAGAGAGAATCTCGCAGAAGCTCGATTCTCCGGCAGGGTGTGGATAGTTTGAATAACGGTTTTTGCAAACCGAAAAGCCTGTCCCTAAGGTGAGAAAGGAGTTGTTATTATGGAACTTCATTTACAGCAGATCAAACAACAGGTATCGCAGGCAGTGACACAGCTGCTGGAACAGGCAAACCTGAAAAAGGGAGATGTTTTTGTACTGGGGTGCAGCTCCAGCGAAATCTGCGGCGGTCATATCGGAAAGGCTTCTTCCGCAGAGGTGGGAGAAGCGGTCATCGACGCAATCCTGCCGATATTGAACGAACGGGGAATTTATCTCGCCGTACAGGGATGCGAACATATTAACCGCGCGTTGGTTATTGAGCGGGAAGCGGCAGAAAAGAATAATTTGGAAATCGTTACGGTAAAACCTGCTCTCCATGCGGGCGGAGCCTGTTCGGTAGCGGCATATGAGCGCGCAAAAGACCCGGTGATGGTCGAACATGTTGTTGCCAAAGCGGGCATGGATATCGGTGACACCTTTATCGGACAGCACATCAAACACGTTGCTATTCCGGTTCGACTGCCGATTAAGGAAATCGGACAGGCCCACGCTACCTTTGTGCGCAGCCGTCCAAAGCTCATCGGCGGTCCGCGGGCAGAATATCCCGATGACAGAAGATAAGCGGTTTTATTTTGTGAAAGAATGATAGGGGGGCGATCTCCGAAAGGGGATCTGCCCTCTTTATCTTTTGGGAAAAGGAAAAGAGAGATGAAAAACAGAGAAGGAAAGAAATCTTCTCGGTTTGGTTCGTTGATTTTTTGAGGGCGATATAATATAATAAAAAGGTACCCTGTGCCTGAAAGCAGGCAGGGATTGGAAAGTAAAAAGATACATAGAATAAAACGGTCCCCTTTGGAAAGGAGCATGATACAATATGGCAGAATCAGAAAAAGAAAAAGCCTTGCAAACTGCGTTGGCGCAGATTGAAAAGCAGTTCGGAAAAGGTGCGGTTATGAAGTTGGGTCAAAATTCCTCGTTAAATGTAGAGGCAATTCCGACCGGTTCTCTTTCTTTGGATATTGCGTTGGGAATCGGCGGTGTGCCGCGAGGAAGAATCATTGAGATTTACGGTCCGGAAAGTTCCGGTAAAACAACGGTTGCCCTTCATATCGTGGCAGAAGCGCAGAAGATGGGCGGCGAAGCGGTGTTTATCGACGTAGAACACGCATTGGACCCGGTTTATGCGCAGGCTCTCGGCGTTGATATTGACTCGCTGCTGGTTTCTCAGCCGGATACGGGAGAACAGGCATTGGAAATCTGCGAAGCATTGGTACGCTCCGGCGCGATTGATGTAGTGGTTGTGGACTCGGTAGCGGCAATGACTACCAAAGCGGAGATTGAGGGCGAGATGGGCGATTCCTTTGTGGGTTTGCAGGCAAGATTGATGTCTCAGGCATTAAGAAAGCTGACCGGCGCTATCTCCAAATCAAACGCAGTGTGCATCTTTATCAACCAGCTTCGTGAAAAAATCGGCGTTATGTACGGAAATCCGGAAACAACCCCCGGCGGACGCGCTTTGAAGTTCTATTCTTCGGTTCGTTTGGATATTCGTAAAAAAGACCCAATCAAAGAGGGAAGCGATGTAATCGGAAACCTTACCAAGGTAAAGGTTGTAAAAAATAAGGTTGCGCCCCCGTTCCGTGAAGCGGAATTTGATATTATGTACGGAGAGGGTATCTCCAGAGAGGGCGAGGTTATCGACCTTGCCGTGAAGCTGGATATTATCAAAAAATCCGGTTCCTGGTACAGCTATCAGGAAAACAGAATCGGTCAGGGACGCGATAAGGTAAAACAGTACCTGAAAGACAACCCGCAGTTCTGCGAGGAGATTGCAAAACAGGTTATGGAACAAAAAGACCGCCTGCTTGCCATGTCCAAAGGCTCCAAGAAGAAGGGCAAAGACGAGGACGAAAAGGAAGCGGCTCCAAAGGCGGCGGAACAGGAAACAGAAGAAGCGGCAGAAGCGGTGCCGGCATCCATTCCGGATATGGATATGGACGAGGATTTCGGCGCGCCGAAAGGTTCTTCCAGCAAACTGATTGATATTGAGGCGGACGATAAATAATGTGTGATGTCCGAAATCCCATGCAAAGCAGAACCATTACCCGATTGCAGGAAACCAAACGAGGAAGAATCTCTGTCTTTTTTGACGATGAGTTTGCCTTTTCGGTGGATAAGGAAACCTTTGCCCGACGCAGTTTAAAGGTGGGGCAAAGGTTCACTCAAGCGGAATATGAGCAGCTTTGTCGAGAAACGCAATATATGAGGGCAAAGGAAAAAGCTTTTGCTTTGCTTTGCGCAAAGTCCTACCCCAAAAAGCAGCTTAAAGAAAAGCTGATGCAGGATTTTGAAGAGGAAAGCGTGGATGAGGTTTTAGAACGGTTGCAGGAACTGGGACTGATTAACGATGCGGATTATGCCGTTCGCTGCGCAAAGGATTTGGTGAACCTCAAACATTATGGGTTCAGTCGCGTTCGGCAGGAACTGGCGCACCGCGGAATTTCTCAGAATGATATTGAGGACGCGCTGGCTGTTTTTGAGGATTATGACGAAACACAGGCAATCGAATCGGTTTTGCAGAAAAAGTATCGTTCCGTTTTACGGGAGGAAAAGGGAAAGCGCAAAGCGTTCGGAGCTTTGGTTAGACTGGGATATGATGCAGGGGAAGTTCGCAGCGCAATCGAGCGTTTGTCCGAACAGATTGCAGAGGAAGAGCCCGAAAATTTCGACGAAAAAGAAAAAACTTCTGATCGGGAAATCGGGGCGATTTTGCAAAAGAAATACCCCGATTTTTATCGGGACAGAAAAGAGTCTGACCGAGCAATCCGCGCTTTGATGAGAAAGGGATATTCTTATTACGATATCCGCAGAGTGATGCAGTTTTTACAGGAAGAATTGCAGGAGGAATAAACCAAAAGATCCCATACGGGAAACAGAAAGGAAACAATATGGCAGTAAAGGTAGGAATGGTATCTCTGGGATGTTCCAAAAACCAGGTAGATGCCGAAATTTTGCTGGCGCTGATGCTGAATAACGGCTATGAGCTGTGCGCAGACCCGCAGGAGTGCGATGTTGTGATTATCAACACCTGCGGCTTTATTGAGGACGCAAAAAAAGAATCTATCGACACAATTTTTGAATTTGCTCAGCTGAAAAAACAGGGACAATTAAAAGTTTTGGTAGTGACGGGTTGTTTGGCAGAGCGTTATCGCGAGGAACTGGCAACAGAAATTCCGGAGGCAGACGTTGTGCTGGGAATCGGCAAAAATACAGAGATTGCAAAGGCGGTTCAGCAGGCTCTGGACGGTCAGCGCGTTGCAGCCTTCGGGGATAAGGCAGATTTGCCGCTCAACGGCGACCGTGTTCTGAGTACTGCGGGATATTCCGCATACTTAAAGATTGCAGAGGGCTGTGACAACAAATGCAGCTACTGCGCAATTCCGCTGATTCGAGGCGGATTCCGTTCCAGAAAGATGGAAGATATTTTAGAGGAAGCAAGAGGTCTTGCCGCAAGCGGTGTGAAGGAGCTGAACCTGGTTGCACAGGACACCACCAAATACGGCAAGGATTTGTACGGAGAGTATTCTTTGGATAAACTGTTGACCGAGCTGTGCAAGATTGACGGCTTCCATTGGATTCGTATTTTGTACGGATATCCGGACAGAGTAACCGACAGTCTGTTGGAAGTTATGGCAAAAGAGCCAAAGATTGTAAAATATATCGACCTTCCGCTTCAGCACGCGAACGAAAAAGTTCTTCGGGAAATGAACCGAAACGGAAGTTTTGAATCTTTAACTGCGCTGATGAAAAGAATCCGCGATAAGGTACCGGGCGTTGTGTTAAGAACCACCTTTATCGCTGGTTTCCCGGGAGAAACCGAGGAAGAATTTGCGCAGCTGTGCGAATTTGTACGCGATGTTCGCTTTGAGCGTATGGGTTGCTTTGCATATTCCACCGAGGAGGATACTCCGGCAGGGGAGCGCGAGGACCAGATTGACCCGAAGGTGAGAATGCATCGTGCTGATTTGATTATGGAAGAACAGATGGATATTGCTTTTGAACTGGGCAAATCTTTGGTAGGCAAAAAGTTAGAAGTTTTGGTGGAAGGCTACGATGACGGACAGCAGATGTATGTCGGCAGAAGTTATATGGATGCGCCGGATATCGACACCAAAACCAGCTTTATCACCGAACGGGAAGATGTGCAGCCGGGCGATTTTGTCTGGGTTGAAATTTTGGATTCGGTGGGATATGACCTGATTGGCAGAGAGGTTCTTCCGGAATAATCTGCAAAACAAAAATGTGGCGGCATCGGTCCGCCGAAAGAAGGCTTTACGATGAATTTACCAAACAAACTGACAATGCTTCGCATTTTAATGATACCGGTGTTTATGCTTTTTATTGAGTTAGAACATCTGCCGCATCATCTGTTGTGGGCGTTTCTCATCTTTGTTCTGGCATCCCTGACCGACCTGATTGACGGAAAGATTGCCAGAAAGTATAACCTCATCACCGATTTCGGAAAGTTTATGGATCCGTTGGCGGATAAAATTTTGGTCACTTCGGCTCTGATTTATTTTATCCCGATGGGTTTGGCTCCTGCATGGGTGGTTGTTCTGATTCTGGCAAGGGAATTTTTAGTAACCTCGCTGCGTCTGATTGCCTCCGGCAAGGGCATTGTAATTGCGGCGGACAAATGGGGCAAATATAAAACGGCAGTTACCATGGTGTGGATTTGCTACGCATTGCTTGCACAGAATTTCTACCCGATGATGTCGGTCGATGTGGGCGGTGTTGCCGCATTCATTCATATCGGATTGATGGCTTTGTCTTTGGCTTTGACCCTAATTTCCGGTATCAATTATGTTTGGAAGAACAGAGAATTGATTGCGCAGGCAAAATAAAAGAAAAGAATAAACAAAAGGAGAGTATCAAAACCTTGATACTCTCCTTTTTCAAAAGATATTACTCTATCGGTGGAGTAGACGGATTTTCTGCTTTATAACACTTATTTTCGACAAAGATAAATGCCTTTTCTCCCTTTTCATAGTATCCAAATGCTTCCTTTCCATCGACAACAAAATCATAATAAACATTTTTTTCTGTTATCTTAGGAGCCCATCTGCATTTGGTAAGTTCCAGTCCACCAAACCACTTTATGATGGGGAATACGGAGGTGTCTTCAATATCATAGACATCAGGTCCAATCACAAATTCTGTTTTTTTCCCTTGGGACGAACGCGTTACTTTAATTTGTATGGTTGGTTCCGGAAAGGTGTAGATATCTTCATACTCAGTCAATGCCAAATCAAAATCGGAAGTAGTTGTCGGTGGTTTTTCCTGATTACAGCCTACAAAAATAAATGTGACGATTGCCACTAATATCACTGATTTTTTCATTATCATGCTCTCCTTTTTCGGTTAATTTAAGACAGTAAATAAATAGTGGTGTTTTTAGCACATAAAAATCACGCTTTCATTTGGCATTTGAAAAATGAATTCTTATATTGATTTTACAATTATATTGTAGTAAAATCAATTAGGATAAATAGCCAATCAGTAAGCGTAAAACTTGGTGGATAATACCAGATTCACAATAGAATTTGAAAAACGATATAATATACAAAACTGTTTGATACTTCTGATGCTGATATTTCGCGTAAATTATCCACCAAGGAGCGATGGCTGGTTTTACAGATAAAATAATCAGTAATTTTAGTCGAAGCGCTTGCAATTCGCGCCAAAATATGATACGCTGATAAACAATCAAAAGAAACTCAAATGCAGCAACACAGGAAAAGTAGAAAAGATATTCCCCCGACAGAGAGATCGGAACAGGTGAGAGCCGGTCAGGAAGGGAAACTTTTTGAATGCGCCTGTCAGCAGTTCTCCGGAAAATAGGAAATGAGTATGGAGAAACGTATCCCCTGCGTTAAAGGGCAGAGCGATAAATTTGAAGTGGAACCGCGGAATGTTTTTTACTCCGCCTTCATTGGACTTTCGAGTTGATGAAGGCGGAGTTTTTCACATTTAAAAGGGAATATTGTGGAAAAAAGACGCGTCCCGATGCGGTTAATTAAAGAAGGGAGAGGTTTTTGTGAAAATATTCAATACGTTAACCCGTGAAAAAGAAGAATTTGTGCCGATTGAGCCGGGAAAGGTAAAGATGTATGCCTGCGGTCCTACCGTCTATAACTTTATCCACATCGGCAACGCCCGCCCAATCTGCATCTTTGATACCATGAGAAGATACCTGGAGTTCAGAGGTTACGATGTTACCTTTGTTCAGAACTTTACCGATATTGACGATAAGATTATCAAAAAAGCAAATGAAGAAGGCGTCAGCGCAAAAGAAGTTGCAGAGCGTTATATCAACGAATATCTGACCGACACCAAGGGATTGGGAATCCGCGAAGCAACCATTCATCCCAGAGCGACAGAAACCATAGAAGAAATCAAGCGGATTGTAGAAACGCTTGAAGACAAAGGCTTTGCTTACGAAGCAAACGGCGATGTGCTGTTCCGTACCAAAAAGTGCGAAGGCTACGGAAAGCTGTCCCATCAGCCGTTGGAAGAGCTGGAAAGCGGCGCAAGAATCAGCGTAGGCGAGCATAAAGAAGACCCGCTGGATTTTGTACTGTGGAAATCGGCAAAACCGGGAGAACCGCACTGGACTTCCCGCTGGGGAGAGGGCAGACCGGGTTGGCATATCGAATGTACCGCGATGATTCATAAGCACTTGGGAGAAACAATAGATATTCACTGCGGCGGTCAGGACTTAATTTTCCCACATCATGAAAATGAGATTGCGCAGTCCGAATGCTGCACAGGCAAAGAATATGCGCACTACTGGATGCACAACGGTTACATCAATGTAGACAACAAAAAGATGAGCAAATCGTTGGGCAACTTCTTTACCGTGCGCGAGGTAGCGGAAAAATACGGCTACGAACCGATTAAGTATATGATGCTTTCCGCACATTACAGAAGTCCGATTAACTATAACCTTACCATCATCGAGCAGTGCAAAGCAGCGCTTGAGCGCCTACATAACTGCCGTGATAATCTGGACTTTGCGATGAAAAATGCGCTTTCCGAAAGCATAGATACCGCAGCTGACGAAGCGTTTAAACAGCAGATAGACAGCAGAAAAGAGCAGTTTATCAAAGCGATGGATGATGACCTCAACACAGCCGACGGAATTGCAGCAGTGTTCGATATGGTGCGTGACATCAATACTTTTATCGCAGCTCCGAGAGCAAAAGATGCGCTTTGCTATGCAAGCGAAATGTTTGACTGCCTTGTTACCGATGTTTTGGGATTGCTGTATGACCGCAAAAAGGAAGATAATCTGGATGCAGAAATTGAAGAACTGATTGCGCAGCGTCAACAGGCAAGAAAAGAGAAAAACTTTGCCCTTGCCGATAAAATCCGCGATGACTTAAAAGCGCGCGGAATTGTTCTGCTGGATACCCCGCAGGGCGTAAAGTGGAAAAAAGAAAACTAAATTGTTTTTCCCCGTTGCCGAAAAGTTCGGCAGCGGGGATTTTTAGTAGTAATAATGTAAAATATGAATATTTTAGAATAATTAGAGACAATGATTGTTAAATTACACGATACATTTAACGATTATTTATAAAATAAACTGAAAGGAAAATTACGATGGCAGAATATTCTCATAATCAAATCAGAAAAATGTGGCGTTCTTGTCTGTCAAAACTGGAAATTATTCCGGGAGTGGGAATTGGAAATATTTATTTCGGAATGACGAGGGAAGAAGTGGATAAAATCTTAGGACCCGGCAATAACAGGGACTGGTCTCATGTGGGGACAGGTTTTCCAAAGGAATGGATTTCTGTTTACTATGCTGATTTTATTGTTGAGTTTTTTGAAAACAAGGTTGTAGGAATTGAAGTGTTCGCTGACATATTATCGGAAGATAATGAAACTCGACTTCCGTTTTTTCTGTATGGTATCAGTCTGTTTGAAGAAAAAGCGGAAGATGTTGTAAAAAAATTAGAACAATATACGCCATGTGTTCATATTCTCAATGATGTTTATGGAGAAGGAGATAAAGATTTGGCAACCGAATATGAATTTGATGATATGGGAGTTGCTTTATGGAGAGAGGATGGTTTTCATACAAAACTACTTTCTTCACCTCAGTTTTTGCAGGAAAATGAAGAAGAACAGGAATACCTGAAACAACGTTTGTATTTTGATGCGGTTTATCTTTACATTCCGCATGAAAGAAATAAATATTTTAACAATAAAGAATAGAAAAGACAGGGAGATTGCAAACGGCAACTTTCCCTGTCTTTTTTCTGTAAAAAGTTGCTGTAATGAAAGAAAACCAAAAAAGCAGTTAGCATAAAAACAGAAAAAGATTGTCAGGCAGTTTACAAACTTATCTTGCAATTCATGGTATATCTGCTGTATACTAAAAACAAAGCCGATGTTTTTGGTGTATTTTGAAGAAAAGGGGGCGTCCTGCTTGGAAGTGATTCAAACAGAGAGATTGATTTTGCGTCCTCCCGTTTTAGAGGACGCAGCCGCGCTGCTCCCAATCCGCAACAGCGATTTTGTGTTTGCGTTTAATCCGATGAAACCGATGAGCGAAGCGCAGATGCGGGAAGACCTGGACAAGGGGCGGGAACGCATGGTTGTTTTGGAGAAAAAAGAGGATAACACAGTAATCGGCGCTTTCTTTTGGAGCGAGGATAAGCTGCGCTATCGGGTTGCTGCGCTTTGTCTGTCCTATTATCTGGCGCAGCAGGAATCGGGAAAGGGCTATATGACCGAAACGCTGCGAAAGATGACAGAACAGCTGTTTTTGCAGGGGACGCAGGTGCTTTCCCTTCGGTGTTATAAAGAGAATATCGCTTCGGCAAAGGTTGCCGAAAAATCAGGGTTTGTTCATGAGGGTTGTATTCGATGCGCCGTATTGGATAACAGCGGCGTGCTTCATGACGATTGTATCTATTCATTGACAAGAGAAGAGTATCAGACAGGAGGAAGATAAGTTATGTCCGAAAAAAAATTAGGTCGCAACGACCCGTGCTGGTGCGGCAGCGGCAAAAAATATAAACACTGCCATATTGATTTTGACGAAAGAATCGACCATTTTCGCAGGGAAGGACACATTGTTCCCACCCATGAGATGATTAAAACCCCCGAACAGATAGACGGAATCCGCCAAAGCAGCAAAATCAATATTGCGGTTTTGGATTTGATCGCAAAAAAAATCTGCGCAGGCATGACAACAGGAGAAATTGACAAAATTGTTTATGAAGAAACCACCCGTTTGGGAGGAATTCCTGCGCCGCTTAACTATGAAGGATTTCCCAAAAGCGTCTGCACCTCTATCAACAATCAGGTCTGCCACGGAATTCCGTCGGACAAGATTGTCCTGCGGGAAGGAGACATTATCAATGTCGATGTTTCCACTATCTATAACGGTTATTTTTCCGATTCGTCCCGTATGTTCTGTATCGGTTCGGTCAGCGATGAGGCTGCCAATCTGGTAAAGGTTGCAAAGGAATGTGTGGAGTTGGGACTTCAGGAAGTGCGTCCGTGGGGATTTTTGGGCGATATTGCGCAGGTAGTTTCCGACCACGCGCATAAAAACGGGTACACTGTTGTGCGGGAAATCGGCGGACACGGAATCGGTTTGGAATTTCACGAGGACCCGTGGGTCGGCTATGTCGGTAAAAAGGGAACCGATATGCTTTTGGTTCCGGGTATGGTGTTCACCATCGAGCCGATGGTAAATCAAGGCTCGTATCATGTCAGAATGGATGAGGACGGTCAGGATTGGATTGTTGTTACCAGTGACGGAAAACTTTCCGCGCAGTGGGAAATTACCGTAGCAGTGACAGAGAACGGTTTTGAAGTGCTGACCTATTAAGACAGAAAAAATCCTCCTTTGAACAAAAGGAGGATTTTTTAAATCGTTGTATCAAGTATTTTAATTGACACAGGATTTTGACGGGCAGAAAATGCGTTCAACCCGTTTGATGCAGTGTTCGGGAGAATAGACCCATCGGTCGATATGTGAAGCGTCGGTAAAGTATCGCAGGGGAGTAGGGGAAGCCGGAGCGTCAAAGGAATCAATGACAATCAGTTTGATTTTCATTTTTTCCGGGATAAAACTTTTGATGTAAACGCTTGCCTGCTGCCCCGGACGCACCCCTTCTTTCGGTTCGGCAAGCCCGGCAAGGTTTGGAGAAAGCTCGGTGAAGATGCCGTAGCTTTCCACCGAGCGCACAATGGTGGAAACGGTTTGACCGGCAGAAAAAAGGGCGGCATTTTCTTCCCAACTGCCCAACAGCTCCTTGTGGCTGAGCGAAATGCGCAAATTTTGGTCGATGTCGGTGACAACGGCGCGAATATCCTGTCCGGCATAAAATCGGTCGGACGGATGAGAAATGCGGGAAACGGAGATACAGTCGATGGGAATCAGAGAGGGGATTCCGCATCCAATGTCCACAAAGCAGCCAAACGGCTCTAAATGGGTGACTCGGGCGGGAATAATGTCCCCGCAGCGTAAGGTTTGGATATATTCTTGTCGGCATCGCAGCTGCGCGTTTTTTCTGGAAAGAAGCGGAGTAATGCTGCCGTCCTCGTTCTGCCGAATGGAATCCACCACAAAGCAGACCGGCTTATTGACACGGGAAAGCAGGGCGATGTCCCTTGTGTACCCTTCCGCAATTCCGATTGCCCCCTCGCACCGCGGAATCACGCCTTTGCAGAATCCGAAATCAACAATCAGGTCATGCTCTCGGGTACACAGCAGCACCTTCGCTTCCAAAATCGTTTGGGTATGCTGCGCTTCCCAAAGTCCTGCGGGGGTCTGACACAATAAATCGTTTTGCGCCGTATGAATGAGCCTGCCCTCCGGCAAGTAATGAATCATTTTCTTCCCTCCTCCTGTTTTCTGCCTGAGGGAAATGTTTCCGGTATACAGGCAAAAACAGATTTTATTCCGTCATATTTTCAATGTCAGGTTGCTTTATCTATATGTACGGAACAGAAAAATTATTTCTGTTCCCCGACTTTCTTAAGAAAAACAGCAGAAAATCTTGCACAACAGCGGGAGAATTTGGTATAATAAAAAAGTATGTAGAATTTATTTTGAAACGGATGGAGCTGAGGAAAAATGGACGTGCAAGTGGGAGATGTTCTCATTATGAAAAAAAAACACCCCTGCGGAGAAAATCAGTTTTTGGTATTAAGGAGCGGCATGGACTTTAAGCTCAGATGTATCGGCTGCGGACATGAAATTATGATTCCGCGCTCTAAGGCGGAAAAGAATATCAAGTCGATTCAAAGACCGTAGCGGTGCAGAACAATCTGTAACAGCAAAGAGATTCCGATAGAACCACAGAAAAGTAAGGAGAATGAAAAAAGATGTTTGAACAGCTCAGCGCAGCGGAAGAACGCTACCAGGCAATCAATGACAGGCTGATGGACCCGAATGTTGTCAGCGACCCGAAACAGTACGCAGAATTGATGAAGGAATATAAAAACCTGACCCCTATCGTAGAAAAATATCGGGAATACAGCAAAGCAAAAGACGATATGGAAGAAGCAAGAATGATGCTTGACGAAAGCGGTTTGGATAAGGATTTCCGCGAACTGATTGAAGACCAGTATGAAACCAGCAAAAAGGCGATTGAAACCATCTCCGAAGAACTGAAAATCCTGCTGATTCCAAAAGACCCGAATGATGATAAAAACGTTATCGTGGAAATCAGGGGCGGCGCAGGCGGCGACGAAGCGGCGCTGTTTGCAAACAGCCTGTTCAGAATGTACTCGATGTACGCAGAGGCTCAGGGCTGGAAGATTGAGGTTTTAAACGCAAACCCGACCGAATTGGGCGGTTACAAAGAAATCAGCTTTTCCATCAACGGAGACGGCGCATACTCCAAATTCAAGTTTGAATCGGGCGTACATCGCGTGCAGCGCGTTCCGGAAACCGAAACTCAGGGCAGAATCCACACCTCCACCGTTACCGTAGCGGTATTGCCGGAGGTAGATGACGTAGAGGTAGAGATTAACCCGAAAGACCTTCAGATTGATACCTACCGTTCCGGCGGCGCGGGCGGACAGCACGTTAACAAAACCGAGTCCGCAATCCGTATCACTCACCTTCCGACAGGAACAGTTGTAGAGTGTCAGGACGAGCGCAGCCAGTACAAAAACAAGGACAAGGCGATGAAGATTCTGCGTTCCCGTATCTATGAAAAGATGCAGAGAGAGCAGGAAGAAAAGATTGCTTCCGAAAGAAAACTTCAGGTAGGAGCGGGTGACCGTGCAGAACGAATCCGCACCTACAATTATCCGCAGGGCAGAGTAACCGACCACAGAATCGGACTTACCCTGTATAAATTGGAACAGATGCTTAACGGTGACCTGACCGAACTGTTTGATGCGCTCAATACCTTTGACCAGGCAGAAAAGCTCAAAGCAGGTTCTGAGGCTGCCGGCAGCGAAAACTAACGCTTTATTATTGAAAAGAGGTCTTTGATGGTGGAGTGCAAAGGATTCCAAAGTAAACAAACCGTTCTGCTCAAGGTAAGGGACTTGCAGCAAGACCACCGTCTGATCGAGCAGGCAGGAGAAATTATCAGAAACGGCGGTTTGGTGGCATTTCCGACAGAAACGGTGTACGGCTTGGGTGCAAACGCTTTAGATGCAAAGGCGGTAACTTCGATTTTTACGGCAAAGGGCAGACCGCAGGATAATCCTTTGATTATCCACATCGAGGACGCTTGCAAAGCTTCCCAATATGCCCGGGAGATCCCCGCGGTTTATAATGAGCTGTGCCGCCGTTTTTCTCCCGGTCCGCTCACTGTTATTCTGCCAAAACGGGATATTGTCCCAAAGGAAACCTCCGGCGGTTTGGATACGGTTGCAATCCGTATTCCCTCTCATCCGGTAGCACGGGAGATTATCCGCTGCGCGGGCGTTCCGGTAGCGGCTCCTTCGGCAAACCTTTCGGGTTCTCCCAGTCCCACCTGCGCGCAGCACTGTGTCCGCGATTTGTGGGGCAGGGTAGACGCGATTGTCGATGCCGGCGAATGCAGCGTCGGTCTGGAATCTACCGTTATTTCCCTTGCAGGCGAACATCCGGTTCTTTTGCGTCCCGGCGCGGTAACACCGCAGATGTTGCGGGAAATTTTGCCGGATTTGCTTGTTCATCATGCGGTAACGGATAAGCTGGAGGCGGGCGAGCGGGCAGATTCTCCGGGTATGAAGTATAAGCACTATGCCCCGAAAGCGCAGATTACCGTTCTGGATGCGGACAGCGACACCTTTGTTTCTTATGTCAATGCCCATGCCGGGGAGGGTGTGTTTGCGTTGTGCTTTGAGGAGGATACCGCAAAACTAAAGGTTCCGTTTCTCAGTCTGGGAAAGGACGAGCAGGATCAGGCAAGAAGGCTGTTTGCCGCTCTGCGGGAGCTGGACGAGCGCGGAGCCCGGCAGGTATACGCGCGCTGTCCGGGAAAAACAGGGGTGGGTCTGGCGGTGTACAACCGCTTGATTCGCGCAGCCGCCTATCATGAATATTCCCTTGAGGAGAATAACAGATTTTAGGAAAGGCATGGTCACAAAGATGAAAAATATGGTTGTTGGGTTGACCGGTCAGACAGGAGCGGGAAAGTCAACCGTTTCCGATTACCTTCGGGAAAACGGAATGGCAGTGATTGACGCAGACAAGGTCGCAAGGGAAGTAGTGGAAACAGGCAGCGCCTGTATTGCGGATATTGCGTTGGAATTTGGCTGCGAATATATCAACGCGGACGGAACGCTGAACCGAAAAAAGATGGCGAAAACGGTGTTCACCGATAAAGCGAAGCTCAAAAAGCTCAATGCCCTGATGTTTCCGTACATTATCCGGCGTCTGTGCGAAGAAATAGAACGAAGCCGCCGGGAAGGGGAGGGCATCATTGTGTTGGATGCCCCCACCCTGTTTGAAAGCGGGGCAGACCGCGAATGCGACTATGTGGTGTCGGTGATTGCAGACGAGCAGTCCAGAAAGGAACGCATTATTCGCCGGGACGGTCTGACACAGCAGGAAGCGCAGGAAAGAATCAGCGCGCAGCACGACGAGGAATATTATAAAAGCCGTTCCGATGAGATTTTGGAAAATAACGAGGGTGTGGATTCGTTAAAGAACAGAACCTCGGCGTTAATCAGCCGTTTGGAAAGCCGAATGGAAGAATGCGCGCAGCAGGAAACTCTGTAACCGAAACGGAGGAAACCGGTGGCAGGCAAAAAAAGAAAAAAGAAAACACGCGCAAACAAAAAGCCGCTTGTTTTGTGGCTGGTTTTGATTGTCATTGTGATTGTGGCAGGTTTTGCCGCAGCAGAACCGGCAGGAAAAGAAATCTATAAACAGATGTATCCCCGCAAATATCGGGAATATATCGAAACCTACAGCAGGGAATACGGGGTGGACCGCAATTTGGTCTACGCAGTTACCCGAATCGAAAGCAACTTTGACCCCGAAGCAGTTTCAGAAGCAAACGCAAAGGGACTGATGCAGATGACCGAGGATTCTTTTGATTGGGTTCAGTACCGTATGGGAGATGACAGCGGGGTAACCTATGAGGATATTTTTAACCCGAGGGTGGCAATTCAGTACGGGACTTATATGTTAAGCCTTTTACTGGAGGAAACCGGCGACGAAAAGGTTGCAATCTGTTCCTATCATGCGGGAATGGGCAACGTAAATTCCTGGTTGTCAAAAAAAGAATACTCAAAAGACGGAAAAACACTTGACAAAATACCCTATTCTGATACAGAATGGTATTATAATAAAGTTGCTCAGGCAAAAGAAATTTATAAGCAGCTTTATTCATAGATAAAATCGGTTCTAACCGCGATCGACGGTTTGGATAAAAATCTGTTTCATATTTTGAACAGAGAAAATTCTTGATTCAGGAGGATGAACGATATGGAAAAAACCAAAGGCGAACAGCTCCAAGAAGAATTGATGCTGAAGATGGTAAACGGTACAACCCGTTTGTCTGACGAAGAAATCGACAAAGCATATGATTATGCAGAAGGCTACAAAAAATACATGGATGCAGCCAAAATCGAGATGGAAGCAGTCAGAGAAGCAATCAGACAGCTCAAAGAAAACGGTTACGAAGAATTCCAGCAGGGCAAAAAATATCAGCCGGGCGAAAGATTCTATTACAATAACCGCGGTAAATCCCTGATCTTCGGTACAATGGGTACCCGTCCGATCGAAAAGGGCGTTAAGATTCTGGCAGCTCATGTTGACTCTCCAAGACTGGACCTTAAACCGAGCCCGTTGTTTGAAGAGGCAGAACTGGGCTTCCTCAGACCGCACTACTACGGCGGTATCAAGAAATACCAGTGGCCGACAATTCCGCTGGCTCTGCACGGCGATGTTTACAAGAAAGACGGTTCTGTTGTTACCATCACCATCGGTGAAGATGAAAACGATCCGATTTTCTGTGTAACCGACCTGCTGCCGCACCTCTCTTCCAAACAGAGACAGCAGACTTTGGCAGAAGCATTCAAAGGCGAGTCTATGAACATTCTGATTGGTTCCAGACAGTTTAAAGATGAAAAAGCTTCTGAAAAAGTAAAACTGAACCTGATGAAGATTTTTAACGAAAAATACGGCATCACCGAAAGAGATTTCCTGGGCGCAGAACTGAGCGTTGTTCCGGCTCTGAAAGCTCGCGATCTCGGTCTTGACAGAAGCATGATCGGCGCTTACGGCCATGATGACCGCGTATGCTCCTACACCGAAATGACCGCTGAGATTGCAAACACCAATCCGGAATGGACTTCCGTTGTTATCTTCGCAGATAAAGAAGAAGTAGGTTCCGACGGCAATACCGGTATGCACTCCAGATTCCTCGAGTACTTCCTGGCAGATCTGGCTGAACCGTTCGGCGTTCCGGTAAGACGCGTTCTTTCCAACTCCAAGTGTCTGTCCGCTGACGTAAGCGCTGCTTTTGACCCGGCATTCGCAGATGCTTATGAGAAACAGAACTCCTCTTTCCTCAACTACGGCGTATGTGTTGTAAAATACACCGGTTCCGGCGGTAAGGGCGGCACAAACGACTGCAACGCAAAATTCACCAGCAAAGTTTGCTCTATCCTGGATAACGCAGATGTTGTATGGCAGTTCGGCGAACTGGGCAAAGTTGACCAGGGCGGCGGCGGAACCGTTGCAAAATTCATCTCCGAGCTGGATGTTGATACCATCGACATCGGCGTTCCGGTTCTTTGTATGCACGCTCCGATGGAGATTATCTCCAAGGTTGACCTGTACGAAACACATCGCGGTTTCTACGAGTTCCTCGTTGCAAAAATGGACTAACAGACTGATTTCGGCCTACATAAAAAATTCCCGACACAAGGTCGGGAATTTTTTATGTGTCATTTTTGCGCTGTAAGATAAAATAGCTCAGTTCCAACAGGAAAAGATAAACAAATCCAAACAGCAATACAAGAAAATTTGCAAAAGAACGAAAAAAGACGGAAGAAAAAGAAACAAGGGAAAGAGAAAGCAAACAGGCGTCTTTGGGGTGATGTTTGGTTTCTTTAGAGCAAAGAAGTAAAACCATAGATAATAAAGAAGCGGTGCAGCAGGATAAAAACTGTTTGAAAACAAAATCAAAACCGAGTATTTCAACATAAGAAGAGGAAAGGGCTTCCAGAAAAATCCGAACAAAAAATAAAAGAGGGAAAAAGAGAAAGCATATCTCCGCGAATCGAATGACAGACGGAAGCCGATTTTCCAGAAAATAAAAAATGACAAGGATAATCGGAGAAAGGAAAAGAAGATATTTTTCTGAAGCGGCAAAATCATTCCAAGAAGAAACAGGAAGCCAGATGGCAGGATAGGCAAAGGCAAGAACACAGCAATTTACAGCAAATAAAAATCTCGTTTTTTTCGGGTAATCCGGCTCGGAATCGGGAAACATCGCAGCACCCTCCTTTTTGTCTTTAAATAATGATGGTCAAATGCAGGAACAACCGAAAAATTGATTTACAATCGGCACAAAAAATACAGGAAAAGATAGTTTCGTTCGGTTTACAAAAAAAAGAATTGCTCTTTTTTGATTTTTATGTTACAATAATAAAAATAAGGAGGTGTTACGGTGGGATTCGGAATCTTTGATTTAATGGAAGGATTGTTCCCGATATTTTTTGCCATTGTTTTTGTGATTGTAATCGGCTCCTTTGTACTTGCGGCAGTCAGAGGCGCGTCCCAATGGAACAAAAACAATCATTCTCCAGTGTTGACAGTCAGGGCAAAGCTGGTAGGAAAAAGAGAAAAACACTCCTCCGGACATTACAATGCCCCAAATGGGTTGGGACACACGATGAGCAGCACCGACTACTACCTGACCTTTGAGGTGCAAAGCGGCGACCGCATGGAATTTTGCGTTTCCGGACGGGAATACGGTCTTTTGGCGGAAGGGGATTGCGGAGAGCTTACCTTTCAGGGAACAAGATATCACGGCTTCCGGCGAGAGAAAAATGGGGAGCAGATGAGTTAAAACCGGAGTCGAAACCGAAAATTTGGCATATATAAACAAAACTCCGATAAAAAAATCGGAGTTTTTCTTCTTTGTCAATGGGGTTGGAAAGATTGACTTTAGTTGCAAAATAGCATATAATATTATAATGTATCAAAATGGCTATTTATGTATTTATGTAAATATATTGTAGCATAGAAGAAAAAAGAATTCAATACCTTTTTGCAAAATATTGGATTCTGAGGAATCAAAGTTGTACACAATAAACAACTGTTAAAATATACGGATTGGAGTGGATAAGCCTATGGTGAATGTTAAGCCGGTACATCTGGGTAAAAATGTTCGAATGAGCTTTTCTCGGATTAATGAGGTTTTGGAAATGCCAAACCTGATTGAAGTGCAGAAAAACTCCTACAAATGGTTTCTTGAGGAGGGATTAAAGGAAGTATTCAAAGATATTTCCGAAATTTCAGACTATCAGGGCAATCTGGTTCTTGACTTTATCGACTACCGTCTTGACGAAACCCCAAAATACACCATTGAAGAGTGTAAAGAGCGCGACGCAACCTACGCGGCTCCTCTGCGTGTGCGCGCAAGCCTGCTGAACAAGGAAACAGGCGAAGTAAAAGAGCAGGACATCTTCATGGGTGATTTTCCGGTGATGACACCAAGCGGTACGTTTATTATCAACGGCGCGGAGCGTGTTATCGTTTCTCAGCTGGTTCGTTCCCCGGGCGTGTATTACGGAGTTTCCCGAGATAAAGCCGGAAAAGAGCTTTTCTCGACCACAGTAATTCCAAACCGTGGCGCATGGCTGGAATATGAAACCGATTCCAACGATGTTTTTTATGTTCGTATTGATAAAAACAGAAAATTGCCGGTAACAACCTTTATTCGCGCTTTGGGACTTTCCAGCGACGCGCAGATTTTGGAGTTTTTCGGCGATGACCCGCGCATTGTCGCAACCATCGAAAAGGACAGCACCAACAACACCGAAGAGGCGCTGCTGGAAGTGTACAGAAAGCTGCGTCCGGGCGAGCCGCCGACAGTAGACAGCGCGCAGTCCCACATCAATGCGCTGTTCTTTGACGCAAGAAGATATGACCTGTCCCGTGTAGGACGCTATAAATACAACAAGAAACTGGGAATTGCTTCCAGAATTAACGGTCATATTGTAGCCGAGCCGATTATCAACAGCCGTACCGGAGAAGTGATGGCAGAGCCGGACGAGGTTCTGACCCGCGCAAAAGCGGAGGAAATCGAGCGCGCAGGCGTTGATACCGTATTCCTCAAAGGCGCAGACCGCATCGTTAAAGTAATTTCCAACGGTATGGTCGATATTCTGGACTACATTTCCTGCTATACTCAGGAAGAGCTGGAAGCAATCGATGTCAATGAAAAAGTTCGTTTCTCTGTTCTGTGCGAGATTCTGGACAGCTGCAATTCCGATGAAGAGCTGCGTCAGATGATTAAGGAGAGAGTGGACGACTTAATCCCGAAACATATCATCAAAGACGATATTTTTGCAACCATTAACTATATCTGCTGTCTTGGCAACGGAGTTGGTTCCACCGACGATATCGACCATCTGGGCAACAGAAGAATCCGTTCTGTCGGCGAGCTGCTTCAGAACCAGTTCAGAATCGGCTTCTCCAGAATGGAACGCGTAATTCGTGAAAGAATGACCACTCAGGCACAGGATATGGACGTTATCACCCCACAGGCTCTGATTAACATCCGTCCGGTTGTCGCTGCGATTAAAGAGTTTTTCGGCTCTTCTCCGCTGTCTCAGTTTATGGACCAGAACAACCCTCTGGCAGAGCTGACTCATAAAAGACGTCTTTCTGCGTTGGGTCCCGGCGGTCTTTCCCGTGATCGCGCAGGTTTCGAGGTTCGTGACGTACATTACAGCCACTACGGAAGAATGTGTCCGGTAGAGACGCCGGAAGGTCCGAACATCGGTTTGATTTCCTATCTGGCAACCTTTGCCAAAATCAATAAATACGGCTTCATCGAGGCTCCTTACCGCCGCGTAGACAAAGCGACCGGCAAAGTCCTGGACGAAGTAGAATACATGACTGCCGACCGCGAGGACGAATTTATCGTTGCTCAGGCAAACGAACCGCTCACCGAGGAAAACACCTTTGCAAACAAGATGGTTTCGGTTCGTCACCGCGATATGGTTAAGATTGTGGAGCGCGAGCAGGTAGACTACATGGACGTATCTCCGAAGATGGTAGTATCCGTTGCAACCGCAATGATTCCGTTCCTTGAGAACGACGATACCAACCGAGCTTTGATGGGTGCGAACATGCAGCGTCAGGCAGTTCCGCTTCTCAAGACCGAAAACCCGATTGTCGGTACCGGTATGGAATATAAAGCGGCGGTAGACTCCGGAGTTTGCGTTGTTTCCGATGTAAACGGTGTGGTTGACCGCGTAGACGCAAACAAGATTGTTGTAAGAACCGATGACGGCGAACTCAAAACGTTTAATGTAATTAAGTTCCTGCGTTCCAACCAGGGTACCTGCTTTAATCAGCGCCCGATTGTCAGCGCAGGCGAAAGAGTCAGCGTCGGTCAGGTACTGGCAGACGGTCCGGCTACCTGCAACGGCGAAATCTCGCTGGGTAAAAACGCGCTGATCGGCTTTATGACCTGGGAAGGTTACAACTACGAGGACGCGGTACTTCTGAATGAAAGAATGGTTCGCGATGACGTTTATACCTCCATTCATATTGAGGAACATGAAATCGAAGCGCGCGACACCAAGCTCGGTCCGGAAGAGATTACCCGTGACATTCCAAACGTCGGCGAAGATGCGCTGAGAGAACTGGACGAGCGCGGAATTATCCGCATCGGCGCCGAGGTTCACTCCGGTGATATTCTGGTCGGCAAGGTTACACCGAAGGGTGAAACCGAACTGAACGCAGAAGAAAGACTGCTCCGTGCAATCTTCGGCGAAAAAGCAAGAGAAGTTCGTGATACCTCCCTGCGTGTTCCACACGGCGAATACGGTATCATTGTTGATGTAAAAGTATTTACCAGAGAAAATTCCGACGAGCTTTCTCCGGGCGTAAACATGGTGGTACGCTGCTACATCGCTCAGAAGCGTAAGATTTCTGTCGGCGATAAGATGGCGGGACGCCACGGAAACAAGGGTGTTGTTTCCAGAATCCTGCCGCAGGAGGATATGCCGTTCTTGGCAGACGGACGTCCGCTGGACATCGTGCTCAACCCTCTGGGCGTACCTTCCCGTATGAATATCGGTCAGGTATTGGAAGTGCATCTCGGACGCGCCGCATCTGAGTTGGGCTGGAAGATTATGACACCGGTATTTGACGGCGCAAACGAAAACGATATTAAAGAGTGCCTGGAAATGGCAGGACTGCGCGGCGACGGTAAGACCACCGTTTATGACGGACGTACCGGCGAGCCGTTCGACAATCCGGTTACTGTCGGTTATATGTACTACCTCAAACTGCATCACCTGGTAGACGATAAGATTCATGCTCGTTCTACCGGTCCGTACTCTCTGGTAACACAGCAGCCGTTGGGCGGTAAAGCTCAGTTCGGTGGTCAGCGTTTCGGTGAGATGGAGGTTTGGGCTCTGGAGGCATACGGCGCAGCTTACACCCTGCAGGAAATCCTGACTGTGAAGTCGGACGATGTCATCGGACGTGTTAAGACCTTCGAGGCAATCGTAAAGGGTAAGAATGTTCCGAAGCCGGGTATTCCGGAATCCTTCAAGGTACTGATTAAAGAGCTTCAGTCCCTGTCGCTGGATGTTAAGGTACTGGATAAAAACAACGAAGAAATCGACCTCAAACAAGACCTGGACGATGATATGGGCTTTAACGGCAACGAACATTACCAGGAAGAGGACGACGGAACAAAATTTGAAAGCGAAACTGTCGCTCTGGATTCCGAATTTGAGGACAGCTTTGCAATGGAGCATCCCGACCTGCAGGACGATGATGATTTCGGCGGTCTGCTGGACGAATTCTCCGATTTTGGAATTGATGATGACAGTGATGATAATATGTAATTAAGGAAGAAGGGGTCGTAAATGGAATTTAATGTATTCGAGTCTATTAAAATCGGCTTGGCTTCTCCGGAAAAAATCAGGGAATGGTCTTACGGTGAGGTAAAAAAACCGGAAACCATCAACTATCGTACCCTGAAACCAGAACGTGACGGTCTGTTCTGCGAGCGAATCTTTGGTCCTACCAAAGACTGGGAATGTTACTGCGGAAAATACAAACGCCTGCGCTACAAGGGCAAGGTTTGTGAACGCTGCGGCGTTGAGGTAACAAAGTCCAAAGTTCGCCGTGAAAGAATGGGTCACATCGAACTGGCAGCTCCGGTTTCTCATATTTGGTACTTTAAAGGTACCTCTTCCAGAATGGGTCTTTTGCTCAATATGTCGCCCAGACTTCTGGAAAAAGTACTGTACTTTGCTTCTTACATTGTAACCGATCCGGGTACAACCAATCTGAAAAAATACACTCTTCTTTCTGAAAAAGAATACCGCGATATGCGCGAGGCATATGAGGACGAGTTCCAGGCCGGAATGGGCGCGGAAGCAATCAAAACCCTGCTGGAAGATTTGGACTTGGATCAGCTTTCCAGAGAGTTGAAAGACGAACTGGAAACCCTGCCGATCGGTCAGAAAAGAGCAAGAATCTTAAAACGTTTGGAAGTCGTTGAGGCATTCCGCCTCAGCGGCAACAAGCCTTCCTGGATGATTATGGATGTTGTTCCGGTTATTCCGCCGGATATTCGTCCGATGGTTCAGCTTGACGGCGGACGCTTTGCAACCAGCGATTTAAACGATCTGTACCGCAGAGTGATCAACCGCAACAACCGTCTGAAAAAACTCATCGAGCTGGGCGCTCCGGACATCATTGTTCGCAACGAGAAAAGAATGTTGCAGGAATCGGTTGACGCTTTGATTGACAACGGTCGTCACGGCAGACCGGTAACCGGTCCGAACAACCGTCCGCTCAAATCTTTGTCCGATATGCTCAAAGGTAAACAGGGACGTTTCCGTCAGAACCTGCTCGGTAAGCGTGTTGACTACTCCGGACGTTCGGTAATCGTAGTAGGACCGGACCTGAAGATGTATCAGTGCGGTTTGCCAAAAGAAATGGCTCTCGAGCTGTTTAAACCGTTCGTTATGAAACGCCTGGTTGACCAGGAAATCGCAACCAACATCAAAAATGCCCGCAAGATGGTGGACAGAGCTTCGATGAAGGAAGTTTGGGATGCGCTGGAAGTTGTAATTAAGAACCATCCGGTTCTCTTAAACCGTGCGCCTACCCTGCACCGTCTGGGTATTCAAGCATTTGAACCGATTCTGGTAGAAGGACGCGCAATCCGTCTGCATCCGCTGGTATGTACCGCATTTAACGCGGACTTCGATGGCGACCAGATGGCAATTCACCTTCCGCTGTCCGCAGAAGCGCAGGCAGAGGCGCGCTTCCTGATGCTCGCAGCAGGCAACCTGCTCAAACCGTCCGACGGCCGTCCGGTTACCATCCCGACCCAGGATATGATTTTGGGTTCCTACTATCTGACTATGGTTCGTGATGACGAGCCGGGCGCAGGTAAGGTATTCCGCAACTTTGACGAAGCGAAGATGGCATACGATACCGGTGTTGTCGGTCTGCACGCTCCGATTAAGGTTCGCGTATCCAAAGAAATCAACGGGAAGACCATCAGCCGCATTATTGATGCGACAGTCGGTCGTATTATCTTCAATGACCCGATTCCGCAGGATTTGGGCTTTGTGGACAGAACCGATTCCGAGAAGCAGTTTGACTTGGAAGTTTCCTTCCTGGTTAGAAAGAAAGAGCTCGGAAAAATTATTGATAAATGTATCCGTTCCTGCGGTACTGTCAGAACCTCCGAGGTTTTGGACCGCATTAAAAATCAGGGCTTTAAGTACTCCACCAAGAGCGGCTTGACCGTTGCGGTACGCGATGCTCTGATTCCGGAAAACAAACAGGAACTGATTGCGCAGGCGGACGAAAAGGTAGCTCAGATCAAACGCCAGTATGACAGAGGTCTTATCTCCGACGATGTTCGTTATGACCGTGTTATCAAAGTTTGGAACGAAACTACCGATATGGTTAAAAAGGAACTGAGCACCACCTTCGGTGAACGCAACCCAATCTATATGTTTGCGGATTCCGGTGCTCGAGGCTCTATGGAACAGATTCGTCAGCTGGCAGGTATGCGAGGACTGATTGCAAATACCTCCGGTAAGGCGATTGAAATCCCGATTAAATCCAACTACCGTGAAGGATTAAATATCTTGGAATACTTCCAGTCTTCTCGAGGCGCGCGTAAAGGTCTGGCAGATACCGCTCTGCGTACCGCGGACTCCGGTTACCTGACCCGCCGACTGGTTGACGTATCTCAGGACGTTATCATTCGCAGCGATGACTGCGGAACCCACGAGGGCATCATGGTATACGATATTGAGGACAGCGGACGCGTTATCGAAAGTCTGGCAGAGCGTCTGACCGGTCGTTACCTTGCAGATGATGTTGTTCATCCGCAGACCGGCGAAGTTCTGGCTACCCGTGAAAAGATGATTGATGAGAAAACCGCTCAGAAGATTGTCGATGCGGGCATTACACAGGTTAAGATTCGTTCTATCCTCAACTGTCAGGCGAAAAAAGGTGTCTGCGCAAAATGTTACGGCGCAAACCTTGCAAACGGTCAGCCTGTCGGCATCGGTGAGGCAGTCGGCGTTATTTCCGCACAGTCCATCGGTGAGCCGGGTACACAGCTTACCATGCGTACCTTCCATACCGGCGGTGTTGCTTCCGCAAGCGATATTACACAGGGTCTTCCGAGGGTTGAAGAGCTGTTCGAGGCAAGAAAACCGAAGAACGCAGCAATCATCAGCCATGTTTCCGGTGTTGCAAACTTCCGTTTGGATAACAAGGGCGCAAACACAGTAAACATCACCAGCGCGGACGGCGAAGTGTTCACCAAGATTGTACCGTTCGACTATAAGATTATTGTCGAAGAAGGTCAGTATGTTGAAAAAGGTCAGCTGATTACCGAGGGTTCTGTGGAACCGGGCGAAGTATTGGCTGTCAGCGGCGAACTGGCTGTTCAGGATTACCTGATTAAAGAGGTACAGCGTGTATACCGTACACAGGGTGTAGATATCAACGATAAGCACATTGAGGTTATCGTTCGCCAGATGATGAGAAAGGTTCGCATTGACGACGGCGGAGATACCAAGCTGATTACCGGCGCTCTGGTTGATAAGTCCGAGCTGCGTGAAGCAAACGAGGAACTGCTCGCGCTCGAAGCTCAGGACGGTATCCACCGCAAACCGGCAACCTCTCATGCAGTGCTGATGGGTATCACCAAAGCATCTTTGGCAACCGATTCCTTTATGTCTGCCGCTTCCTTCCAGGAAACCACCCGTGTCCTGACCGAAGCTGCCATCAAGGGTAAGGTTGACCCGCTCAGCGGCTTGAAAGAAAACGTTATTATCGGTAAACTGATTCCTGCAGGTACCGGTATTGTAGAATACATTGAACAGGAAGAAGAAGCTCCGCTTGAGGAAGCAGAAGCAGCGGCAGATGCCATTACCGAAGCTCCCGAAGAAGAAAGCGTTGCAATCTAACAAAAAATATAAAAAGGCACATCGGCTTGTCCGATGTGCCTTTTTGTCTTGTAAAAAATAAACAATGCCTGAAAATAGAATATGTAATATTTGACAAAAATAAAAGAGAATCGTTTTAATGGCTTGATAAAAAAATAAAGTTGTCGTATAGTTGAATTATAAAGAAAAAATATATGATTAAAAAAGAATGAATTTTAAATGATAACAATACAAAGAAAAAGGGTGATCGAAAAGGCAAAGATAGATTGGTATTTTGTAAATACAGAAAGGAAAAATAAAATGAAAAAATGGATTATTTTATCGACAGCAATTATGACATTCAGTATGACTCTTATAGCATTGGCATCAGATACGATTTCAAATGAAAATTCCCCGTATTTTTATATTAGCAATCAGGGAGAAATGTATCAGTTATCAAAGAAACAGTATGAAGAGGTGACACTTTACCATAATTTGGGAGAAGTAATTCTCAGAGATTCTTTGGAAAAAATCCCTCAAAAATCTTTTATAGAAGTACAATCTGAAAAGGAAGCAGAACCAACTTATTCTTCTAAGTAGAAAAGATAAAGGAATAAAGGAGGAACAGGCATGAAAAAAAGTTTGCTCATTTTTTTGATAACAGCAATGATGGCAGCGGCGCCGATACAGAGCTTCGCGGCAGAAGCCGGAACAAAGCCGAATCCTGACATTGGGGTTGAGCAGGAGGAACCGGAAAAACTGCCGGAAAATTCTTTAGAGCAGACAGATAAAAAGACACGGGAGCTGCAAATGTGGTATCACTCGTTGAGCAAGGAGCAAAAGGAATTTGCAAAAACACAGTTTGAGTTGCAGGAAAGTCAACAGTTGCTTGAACAGGGAGAGAAAGACAGAAAAGAAACAGAAGAATTAAAGAATTATCTCCAAAAAAATCTGTCAAAATCTCAGTATACTTATTTGGAAAACGGAATCGGGACGCTGAAAGTCGGAGTGCCGAGTGCAAAATATATGGCAAAGGTAGAAAGTTTAGTAAATAGCTATGCGGAGCAGAAACAGCTTTCGGTTTCGGTAGACTATGAACTGTGCAGATACTCTAAGAAAGAATTGGAAAAAGCAAAATCGGAAATAGAAAAAAACAGTGAGTTTACAAAATTAGAACAAAATGCTCCGATTCCGATTAAAATTACAAAAGGATATTTGGAATTCTATTGTGTAAAAGGAAAAACGAAAGGATTTGATAATTGGCTCAAAAAGAGCGAATATCAGGATATGATTGTTGTAAAAGAAAATCAAAAACCGCTTAATACCGATACGGCAGGCTTGTAAAATATTTCTCACAAAAAATGATGTCTTGATTTAACGAAAAACTCCCCCTTTTTCATGTATTTTAGTATAGATAAAGGCAAAATGGGGCAAGTTGAAAGAGAAATGTTTCGCTTTGTATAAGGAAAAGGGCATAAATCCACGCAAAATTGGTGCAAATGTCGAGCGTAAAATTGTTGACAAGCAAGGAATTGAATGATAAAATATTTAATTGGTAGGGCTTGCCGCAAGGGTTGCCCCTGCCGGAAAAATTTCTATACTTTAGCAAGGAGGTGCAATATGCCAACCTTTAACCAATTAGTTCGTAAAGGCAGAGAGTCTGTTGAGAAAAAGTCCACAGCTCCGGCTCTTCTGAAAGGATGGAACTCCCTGAAGAGAGAAGCTATCGACCAGAATTCTCCACAGAAACGTGGTGTATGTACTGCAATCAGAACCCAGACACCAAAGAAACCAAACTCCGCGCTGCGTAAAGTTGCCAGAGTAAGACTTTCCAACGGAATCGAAGCTACCGCTTACATTCCGGGTATCGGTCACAACCTTCAGGAACACTCCGTTGTTCTGATCCGTGGCGGCCGTGTAAAGGACCTCCCTGGTGTTCGTTACCACATCATCCGCGGTACACTCGATACACAGGGTGTAGCAAACAGAATGCAGAGCCGTTCTAAATACGGTGCAAAACGTCCAAAGAAAAAGTAATAAAACCCCGATTGATTTAATTTTGAAAACAAGCGCTCGTGTGAGCTTTTATATAGCCGGACGCAGGGAATACCTGCAATCGGCATCATAGAAGACTTCACATTGGCAAACGGGAGTTTTGTCACTTTCCGAGTACCTATGAATTCAGACTGTGAAGGAGGGAAGCGAAGTGCCAAGAAGAGGTCAAATCGCTAAACGTGATGTTCTGCCAGATCCGATGTACAACTCTAAGCTGGTAACACGTTTGATCAACAATATCATGTATGACGGTAAGAAGGGTGTTGCCCAGAAAATCGTCTACGGTGCATTCGAAATCGTAAACGAAAAGACAGGAAAAGATGCTCTGGAAGCTTTCAAAGAGGCTCTGGAAAACATTATGCCTGTTCTCGAAGTAAAAGCACGCCGTATCGGTGGTGCTACCTATCAGGTTCCGATGGAAGTTCGTCCGGCAAGAAGACAGACCCTGGGTCTGAGATGGCTGACAAACTACTCCAGAGCTCGTTCCGAAAAAACAATGAAAGAGCGTCTGGCTGGTGAAATCATTGATGCAATCAATGGTACCGGCGGAGCAGTTAAAAAACGTGAGGATACTCACAAAATGGCTGAAGCTAACAAAGCTTTTGCACATTACAGATTCTAATCAGGACAGTTTAAAGAAAGCAGTGCCTGAATGTCGGGCACTGCACTCTTTACTGATTCTGGTTTTTTGCTACTCGAATAAGATTATAAGATTGCGAAGGAGGACAATATGCCAAGAGACGTTTCATTAGCATTGACTCGTAACATCGGCATAATGGCGCACATCGATGCTGGTAAAACCACTACCACTGAGCGTATTCTGTACTACACCGGTATCAACCATAAAATCGGTGAAACTCATGATGGTAGCGCAACGATGGACTGGATGGTTCAGGAGCAGGAAAGAGGTATTACTATCACTTCCGCTGCTACTACCTGCTACTGGAAAGGTCATCGTATCAACATCATCGACACCCCCGGACACGTTGACTTTACAGTAGAAGTAGAGCGTTCCCTGCGAGTTCTCGACGGTTCTGTAACAGTAATGTGCGCAAAGGGCGGCGTTGAGCCACAGTCTGAAACTGTATGGCGCCAGGCTGATAAATATCGCGTTCCAAGAATGATCTATGTAAACAAAATGGACATCATGGGCGCAGATTTCTATAATGTTCTGGATATGATCCATGACCGTCTGAAATGTAATGCTGTTCCGATTCAGCTGCCAATCGGTTCGGAAGCTTTCTTTGAAGGCTTAATCGACCTGGTAGAGATGAAAGCATACATCTACAATGACGACATGGGCAAAGATATTTCCGTTACCGAAATTCCTGACAACATGAAGGAAAAGGCAGAGGAATATCGTACCAAGATGCTCGAGTCCATCTGCGAACAGGACGAAGAGCTGATGGAAAAATACTTCAACGGCGAGGAACTGACCATCGAAGAGATTAAACACGCAATCCGTGTTGATACTCTGGCGAACAGAATGGTTCCGGTATGCTGCGGTACTTCCTACAAAAACAAGGGTGTTCAGAAACTGCTGGATGCAATTGTTGACTATATGCCTGCACCGACCGATGTTCCTGACATCAAAGGTGTAAGCCTCGACAGCGAAGAAGAAGAGGACAGACCGTCTTCCGATGAAGCTCCGTTTGCAGCTCTTGCATTCAAGATTGCAACCGACCCGTTCGTTGGTAAACTGTGCTTCTTCCGCGTATACTCCGGTATTGTCAATACCGGCGACACCGTCCTCAATGCAACTAAAGGACACACCGAGAGAATCGGTCGTATCCTGCAGATGCACGCAAACCACAGAAAAGATATCGAAGCTTGCTACGCAGGCGATATCGCAGCTGCGGTTGGCGTAAAGAAGGTTACTACCGGTGATACCCTCTGCGATCCGAAAGCTCCGATTATTCTGGAGTCCATGGAATTCCCGGAACCGGTTATCCGTGTAGCAATCGAACCTAAGACCAAAGCAGGTCAGGAAAAAATGGGTATCGCTCTGGCTAAACTGGCAGAAGAAGACCCGACCTTCAAAACTTACACCGACGAAGAGACCGGTCAGACCATCATCGCAGGTATGGGTGAGCTCCATCTGGAAATCATCGTTGACCGTCTGTTGCGTGAGTTTAAGGTAGAAGCAAACGTAGGTAAACCTCAGGTAGCTTACAAAGAAACCATGAGAAAACCTGCGGACGTCGATATGAAATACGCTCGTCAGTCCGGTGGTAAAGGTCAGTACGGTCACGTTAAGATCAGAGTTACTCCGAACGAATCCGGTAAGGGTTACGAGTTCGTTAACAACGTTGTCGGCGGCGCAATCCCGAAAGAATACATTCCTGCTGTTGATGCCGGTATTCAGGGCGCAATGCAGGCAGGTATCCTTGCAGCTTACCCGGTAGTTGACGTTAAGGTTGAACTGTACGACGGTTCTTACCATGAAGTTGACTCCTCTGAAATGGCATTTAAGATTGCCGGTTCTATGGCATTCAAAGAGGCTATGAGAAAAGGTGACGCTGTACTGCTCGAGCCTATCATGAAAGTAACCGTTATCACTCCGGACGATTATCTGGGTGATGTTATCGGCGACCTGAACTCCCGTCGTGGACAGATTCAGGGTATGGAAGCAAGACACGGTGTACAGCAGGTAAATTCCTTTGTTCCGCTGTCTGAAATGTTCGGTTACGCTACCGACCTGCGTTCTAAGACACAGGGTCGCGGTCAGTACACCATGGAACCTTCTCACTATGTAGAAGTTCCAAAGAGCATTGCTGAAAAAATTATTTCTGCAAGAACAAAAGGTGAATAATCCTCTGTTCTTTCAAAAATAAGCGCGTTTTTGAGGAATAATTCTGCTTTTTTACAGGATTGCCCTTGATTTTTAAACAATAAATTGTTACAATACAAAATGTAACATATACAAATATGACTGCGGATATCCCCTTTCAATAAAATAGGGAAAATCCGCGTATAAAAGGGAGGAAATAACCATGGCAAAAGCTAAATTCGAAAGAACTAAGCCACATGTTAACATCGGTACCATCGGTCACGTTGACCACGGTAAAACTACTCTGACTGCTGCTATCACAAAAGCTCTGTCCCTCAAAGGTCAGGCTAAATTTGAAGATTACGCTAACATCGATAAAGCTCCGGAAGAGAGAGAACGTGGTATCACAATCAACACTTCTCACGTAGAGTACGAAACTGACAACAGACACTACGCTCACGTTGACTGCCCAGGACATGCTGACTACGTTAAGAACATGATCACCGGTGCTGCTCAGATGGACGGCGCTATCCTCGTTGTATCCGCAGCAGACGGTCCGATGCCACAGACCCGTGAGCACATCCTGCTCTCCCGTCAGGTAGGCGTTCCTTACATTGTAGTATTCATGAACAAAGCTGACCAGGTTGACGATCCGGAACTGCTTGAACTGGTAGAGATGGAAATCCGTGACCTGCTCAACGAGTACGAATTCCCGGGCGATGACACACCAATCGTTTGCGGTTCTGCTCTGAAAGCTCTGGAAGCACCAAATGATCCTTCCGATCCTGCTTACGAGCCAATCTACAAACTGATGGAAGCAGTTGACGAATACATCCCAACTCCGGAAAGAAAACAGGATCTGCCATTCCTGATGCCGGTTGAAGATATCTTCACCATCACCGGTCGTGGTACTGTTGCTACCGGTAGAGTTGAAAGAGGCGTTCTGAAACTGTCTGACGAAATCGAAATCGTAGGTCTCCAGGAAGAAAAAATGAAGACCGTTGTTACCGGTATCGAAATGTTCAGAAAACTGCTCGACTTCGCTGAAGCTGGCGACAACATCGGCGCTCTGCTCCGTGGTGTTCAGAGAACTGACATCAAACGTGGTCAGGTTCTGTGCAAACCGGGTTCCATCCATCCGCACACCAACTTCCACGGTCAGGTTTACGTTCTGAAAAAAGATGAAGGTGGTCGTCATACTCCATTCTTCAACAACTACAGACCTCAGTTCTTCTTCAGAACAACTGACGTTACCGGTGTTATCAAACTGCCGGAAGGCGTTGAAATGTGCATGCCTGGCGATAACGTAGAGATGGACGTTGAACTGATCACTCCAATCGCTATCGAAGCTGGTCTGCGTTTCGCTATCCGTGAAGGTGGCAGAACCGTAGGTTCCGGCGTAGTTACCGCTATTGCTGAATAATCTTAGCTTTTGAATTTCAATTGCTTTTTTAAGAGGTACAACCCTTTGGGTTGTACCTCTTTTTTATGGCGCCGAATAGGCATGAAAAATCCCCCAGTTCAACTGGGGGTCAATAAAAAATACTTTAGTAAATGAAATAGGTTCCAGCATTAGCTGGAACCTAAAGAAAATCAATATAGTTTAAAACAAGCAAAGGAATCACATAATATAGCCCCGAAAAGGGGCTTGCAGTGCAAAATATGTGATTGAATATTAGTTCAGTGCCCCCTTAAGGGGGCAACCACAAGAGATAGACCCTTATAGGGTCTGTTCAAACCACCCGTTCAACGGGTGGTTTTGATTATTCTTACAAAAGAAAGACTAAAATCGACAATAATGACAAATAAATTACAAAAATTGCAAATTTCCCTTGTAATTTTGTAATTTTTATAGTATACTTATAAACAGAAAATCTATCAGGCAACAAATTTCTTCCGATGCAATATCATATCTTAAAAGGGAAGGGGGCGGCACGGAATGAAATTGAAAAAAACGGTGATAGCATTTGGTATGGCAATGGTGATGACAGTGGGATTCAGTGCCGTTTCTTATGCGTCTTTTCCGATGGGTATGATGATTGGCACCTCTGCGCCGATTTCCATGCAGGATGACTCTTATTCGTTGGATTTATCTCGGGCGCAGATAAAGCACAGTCAGCAAACGGCAAAAACACTTTCTCTTCCGATTCAGCAGCAGCCGGATTTGCAACAAGAATTGTTGTTTTATCCGGGAGATGTTTTATATCTTCCACTGTTGAATGTTGAAAACGGTTTGCTGTATTCCGAAAAATCCTGTCCTTCAAATTGGGACTTTTTGACAGAAGGATTTGACCAAAATGTAGTAACTGCGGTGAGATGGGCAAACGAAACCGGAACTTTGAGCGTGGCAGTTCACTTTGCGCAGAGCTTGCAGCAGTCCAAACCGATTGCAATACAGGGAAAAATTTCGCTGTATGATAAGACAAGCGGCGCACAGTCAGAGCCTCTTATTTTGCAGGCAAGTTTTTCAAATCCCCAAAAAGAACTGATTCCCGGCGCCATCAATGAGATTGTTTCTCCGATGAATCTGCACGCGGGGGAAAATGCGGGGGAAAGTCCGGTTACGCTTTCCTTTGAAAATCATGTGTTTTTTAAAGATGCGCAGATTCAGCCAAATACCAGTATCTATCTGAATTTGGACCAGAGCTTTGATAATCAAATTGCCAACCGTTATAAATCTTTTGACATTCAGTGTTACTCTTTTTTGGGAGAGGAAGATTCTTTTCAACAGCCGGGGCAGCTCTACCTTCCGGCGCAGAGAACAGATTCTTATGTTTATGAAGTAATGGAGGACGGCTCTTTGCGGAGAATCCAATCGGAATTTGATGAGGAAACAGGTACTGTGTACTTTTTAACGGACAGCTTGGGTTATTACATTGTATCCCCGATTTTGATGGGAGAATAGAATAACAAAATATTTGAAACCGAAAAGAGATGTGGAAAACTTCCGCATCTCTTTTTTCTGTATTTTGGGAAACCTGGGAAAAGCAGTGGAAAACAAAAATCATCAAACAGAACAAAAAACACTACTAAAATTTGTTTGGTATTGAATAAAATTTAGTATTGTGTATTGCATAGTACTGTGCTATAATATAGGCATAGGGAGAGGAGGGACGAAAGTGAACACACAGTTTCGCAAAGGTGTGATAGAAATGTGTATCCTCGCTCTGATCCAGCGAAAGGATATGTATGGGTACGAGATTGTACAGAATATTGCCTACTATACCGAAATAAACGAGGGAACCGTTTATCCGATTCTGCGCAGGCTGACACAGGAAGAATACTTTGTAACCTACTTAAAAGAAAGTACGGTGGGTCCGGCAAGAAAGTATTACCACATGACAGAAAAAGGGAGCGGATATCTCGGCTCGCTGAAGGCAGACTGGAACGATTTTTCAAAAATGGTCAATGATATTTTAAGAGGTGAGGTTCTTGAATAAGCAGGAATATTTGGAAAAATTGGAATCGTGTTTAAAACACAAATTATCCCGGGAAGAAATAGAAGATATTATGCGGGATTATGCGGAATATTTTGAAGAAGGCAGAAGACAAAGCAAATCCGATTCTGAAATATCCGCAAAACTGGGAACACCGGAGTTGGTGGCTCAACAGCTGATTGAAGAAAATCAGGAACAGAAAAGTGATTATGCCGCAGCTCACGGACAGGAAAAAAAGAAACCGTGGGATTCTGCAAAGGGATATTGGGAAGAGGTAAAAACCAAGTTCCACGAATGGGATAAGGGAGAGGGAAATACCAAAAAAGGTACCCCTTCCAAAGAAAAAATCCAAGAAGAAAAATCTGACAGAAAACAGAAAATAAAACAAGCGCAAAGCTCGGATAATCTCCTGATTCGTTTTATCAAATGCTGCGGCAGAGCGGTTCGCTGGTGTGTTTACGCGCTGATAGCCTTAACTTTGTTGTTTTGTGCGGCAGGCGTCACCTTCTTCCTCCTGGGGGCGGCAGTGGCAGTTTTCGGACTGTTGGCAGGCGCAGAAGCCGTTTCCGTTTTCCTGCTGTTGATTAGCATTTTGGGAGTCATTCTTTCCGGTTTTGGATTTGCCTTTTATCCAAGTTGGGGGGCGGCAATCTTGATGACCTCGATTGCAGGCATCGGTTTTTGCAGCTTGATTTCTATTCTGCTGTTCCGCGCAATCCGCAGTTTTTGGAGCTTTACCAAATCCGGGCTGAAAAAAGGCGGTTGGATTTGGCTGAAGGTTCTTAAAAAGATAGAAAGCTGGCTGATTCTTCCGGCAGATGCTGCGCAAAAGGCAGTTCAAACAGGGGAAAGCTGTGAAGGATTTGAACAGCAGGACAAACCGGAAAGCGATGAAGAGGAAAAAGCAGAATCCTGTGAAGAGGAGCGCTTTTCGGTGCAGCAGACAGCTTTACCAAGCTCGCTTCCGATTCAGGCAGAGCAGGAAGAACCAAACAGGGAGGGATTTTAAATGAAAAAATCAGTAATTGCAGCGGGTGTTTGCTTTGCAGTCGGTGTGGCAGGTATGGCAGTTACCCTTCCTATGGCGGCAAAAGATGGGATAAATCTTTTTAATGAAGCAATACAGCAGGAGGCAGCCTATCGGCACTGGGAAACGGCGGCGGATGTCACCGAGCTTCGCGTAATCAATGAAACAGACTACGGAAATATTATGATTGGTGTGAAGCAGTCTGAGGATAACAAGGTTCATTTTTACAGCTTTGATAACCCGTTTCACCACTATCAGGCAGAGATTACAACCGAAAAAGGAAAGGCTGTGCTGAAAATCCGTGAAGAAAAAAACGGAGCGGTTTTGATTAACCGTGAAAATCTGATGCAGGTGATTGGCTCCGAACTCCACTATGAAGGCAACTTTATTTTGGAAGTTCCCAAGACGCTTTCTATTGTAAGCTCCGAGGCGGACGCCGTTTACCTGATGCCGGGCGGAGGCGTTGAATTTGTCAATGCTGCCCAGATTCGCAATTACGGCTATGTTCCCAGCGAAGAATACAACTGGAAACTAAAGTATGAAGAAGTATCCGCCCAAACCGAGGGAATGAAAGAGGAAATCGAGCGCCTGAATGATGAGATTGCCCGTTTGCAGGAAGAAAGTATGTATGAAGATTATGCTCAGGAGTATTCAAGTGAAACGGTAATTACCGCTTCGGAAAACGGGAAAATTTTTCCGTCCGACATTATCAAAATGGAAAATGATTTAAGAGCATATCAAAAAGAATTTTCCGAAGGGGATGTCAGCCGCGAAGTGTATTTTACAAGGGCAAACGAAATGATGGATAATATTCTGGAAGCAAGAATACAGCAGGCAATCCATGCGGGAAAAGAAGAGTTTCTCTATGATATCGAGGAGATGGATCGTCTGCAAAGGGAAAACTTTGAGTTGCAGACAGAGATTACCATTGCTCAGCGGGATTATAACAGCGGAGCCATTACACAGGAAGACTATAACCGCATTGTCCGCTCCTATGAAACATCGGGGAACCTTCTCAATGCAGAAATCAATGAAAAGAAAGCAAATCTGGAAGCGCAGGGCTACCATTGGGACAGCGCTGTTTGGACAGAATCATAAGTTATCAGAAAACCTCGTAGATTCATCCATAAAGAAAAAGCAGGAACGATAATTCGTTCCTGCTTTTTCGCTGTTATATTTTATGGTTTAAAAAGACTGAATGGTTTCTGCATTGAGGCGTTTGATAATTTCAACTGCCAGTTTTACGCTGTTTTCGTAGTCGGCAACGCAGGCAAATCCGTGATGAGAATGGATATAACGAACCGGAACACCGATTACGATAACCGGAACGCCGCCGTTAGACATATGGATTGGACCGCCGTTTGTGCCGCCGCCGGAACGAACCGACTCCTGAACCGGAATACCCAGTTCTTTGCCCAGTTCCAAAGCGAAACGCTGGAAGCGTGGATTTGTCACCATGCAGCGGTCGAAGTGACGGAGCATCGGACCTTTTTTCATAGCGGTCTGGATAAAGTAATCGGGATTAAAAGTATCGTCGGCAGGGCAGCCCTCAAAGCAGATTGCAATATCCGGTTTTACAACATCTCGGGTAACAAATGCGCCGCGCTCACCGATTTCTTCCTGAGAGGAGAGTACGCCCACATAGTCAACGTCCAGTTTTTCGCCCTTCAATGCTTTCATGGTGTCCAGAACAGCAGCGCAGCCTAAACGGTTGTCAAACGCTTTTCCGAGCATAACGTCATTCTGTTCATTGTACTCAAAGGTAACGTCAGGAACGACCGGAGCGCCGATGTGAATGTTGAAAATCTTCTCTACTTCTTCTTTGGAGGTAGCGCCGACATCAATTACCATGTCGGCAATAGTCGGGCAGGCGTTTTTCTGAGCGGCAGACAGGAAGTGTACCGGTGTGCTTGCTACAATACCGGAAACCCATTTGCCGTCATAGGTCTGTACCTTTACTTTGTGCGCCGGAACGGTGTAATCGGACCAGCCGCCTAAAGGCAAGAAACGCAGAGTTCCGTTTGGTTTGATTGCCTGTACAATAAAGCTGACCTCATCGCTGTGAGCGTCAATCATAACAACCGGCTTGCTGCCGCTGTTTTCTTCCGGGTTGACATAGACGTTAAGATTGCAGTCATGTCTGACAGAACCCAGTTTTTCGTCGCGGGCAAAGTGTTCTGCAATTTCTACAACCTGGTCCTCAAATCCGCACGCGCCGTATGCGTTGGAAAGAGCTTCAATCAATTTTAAAGAATCCATTTGAATATCCTCCTTAAGATGATAATTAAGATACAAATTGAAAAACCTTTAAAAAGTAATGTAAATACTTTTCATTTGTTGCAAACAGTATAGCACAACAAGTCGGGAAGCGCAAGAAGAAAAAACAGAAAACAGCAAAACAGAAATTTGATTTTCTGAGGAAGGTTTTGCAAAAAGTCGGTTTTTGTTGATTTAAAAGCCGATTTTTCCTGAAAAAAGAGGAGAAAAACAGGGAAATTGCAAACTTATCGGCAGAAAGCATAAAAATGGGGAAAAATATTCTCACCTTTCTTTTAAGAAAGAAAACAAAAAACAAAGAAATAACCGGTTTTGATATTTTATATAAAAATATGCAATATTTTTTTGATAAAATCACGAGAGTGTATAAAATAAAGAGAAAAAATTATGAAATATAGAACTAAAATTCATATTGCAAGAAAAAGAATGATGTGATACAATAGATACAGAGCAAAAGTAAAAAGAAAAAACTTTTTATTGCAGTATTTACTTTACTATCAGACAACTTCCTAACTTCATAATAACCAAAACAAGAAAGGTTTCATTTCCCGATGGGAGGTGGGACCTTTCTTGTGCTTTTCATAAAAAAGCAATCCGCAGGCTGATTCGCTCAATGATAAAAAATAAAGTAAGAATCCCGTTGATGATGAAGATTTAATGTTATGGATAATTTCATTTTAATGCGGATTTACTCATAGAATATAAAGAATAGCAGAAATCATTTTCAAAAGTTACCTCAAATTTGTATAATAATCCCTACAACGAATGAAATTTCAGAAAAAATGAATCAATAAAAAATACTTTTTGTACAAATCATTAATAAAAAAATACAAATGGTAGATTAAAATCGGATTTTTTCGTTAAAACCGATATTTTATTAAAATCAGATTAGACAAAAACAACAATTTTCAGAGAGAACAGAAAAAAGCGGAAGAGAAAAAATGAATAGAATATTTATACATACAAATGTATAAACTATGAACAAAACAAAAACGGACTTTTTGAGCAGAATATGTAATAAAATTTCTTTAAATTATACAAAATATCTAAATATATACCTGATATTGAGAAAAAACAGAGAAAAACAACAATAAAACCTCTATCGTCATTTTGCTGAAATAAATTGCTAAAAACGGGGTTTTAAGGAAATTATGAACAAACTTGAATAAATTGCCGTATAAATATTGAAAAATGGATTTTGCTGTGCTAAAATATAAAACAGAAATTATTTTTCGGTCAGATAAACGAAAAAAACATAAAAATGAAATATTGAGGGAATATCCTTTTTTCAGATAATTCACTCATACAAAAAACGGAAAAAGAGGTGAAGCGTTTTTATCATTTGCAGAAAGCGGGAAAAGAACAGACCCCTTTCATCGGTGTTAAAATGAGCCGGCTCATTTTAGTGTGCTTAACAAAGCACACTAAAACCTTTACTCAGAAAGAAACAGAGCTTGGGGCATAATTTTGAGAAGCAAGAAGGAGGAAAAACATATGCTGAAATTTATTGTCAAAAGAATTGCGTATGCGTTGGTTACCCTGTTCTTGATTGCGACCGCCACATTCTTTTTGGTCGCAGGGGCTCCGGGAGATCCGATTGCAGCAAAGGTAGGTCAGATGCCGGAAAAGGCGCAGGAAATCATCAGTGCAAAATACGGTTTGGATAAACCGGTTGTAGAACGGTACTTTATTTATATGAAAAACCTTCTGACAACAGGCGACTTTGGAGAATCCATTATCTATAACGGAAAATCTGCCAACGATGTCATTAAAGAAAACACGTTGGTTTCCGCAAAAATCGGTTTGATGGCGTTAATTTTCCAAGTAACAATCGGTATCTGTCTGGGAATGGTTTCGGCGCTCAACCGAGGAAAGCCGGTGGACAACGTCATACGAGTGATGGTTGTACTGGCAATCTGTATTCCGAGCTTCGTTTTTGCGGCGCTATTGCAATACTTCCTGGCGTTTAAGTGGAAGCTGGTTCCGGTATTCGGCTGGGGCGAATTAAAGCATTATGTTCTTCCGGTTACGGCGTTTGCATTGGGCGGAATTGCTTCCTACACAAAATACACAAGAAACAGTACCCTGTCGGTTATCAGCGAGGATTACGTTGTAACGGCAAAGGCAAAAGGATGCAGCAAGGGAAGAGTTGTCAGAAAGCATATTTTCAGAAACTCTATGATTCCAATCGTTACCATGATCGGTCCCGCAGTGGCAGGTATCTTTGCAGGCTCCTTTGTTATTGAAAAAATGTTCTCGATTCCGGGACTTGGCTTCTATTATATGAAATCGGTTTCCGATAATGACTACACTATGGTAATCGGACTGACCATCTTCTATGCAATTCTGTATGTTGCATCGTTGATTATCGTCGATATTCTGTACGGTTTGGTAGACCCGAGAATCCGAGTAGCCAACGGTAAAAAATAGGTGAGGTGAGCAAAATGGGTGAAAATCAGCAGAAAGCAGTAGTACAACAAGCTCCGCTGACCGACGATTTGTTTGAGCGAATCGGCACAGAAGGTCTGTCGGGAGAAGATATCGGCACAAAATCCCTGACATATTGGGCGGATGTTTGGAGAAGATTTCGCTCCAATAAGATGGCAATCTTAGGATTGGTCCTTTTGGTTTTGGTGGTTTGCCTGCTTTTCGCAGGTCCTGCCATCTCCGGTCAGGATTATCAGTTTATCGACGCTTCGATTAAAAACCAGGGTCCCAGCGCCGAACACTGGTTCGGTACGGACGATATGGGACGCGACCTGTTTACCCGTGTCTGCGTAGGTGGTCGAGTTTCCATCTACATCGGTCTTGCGTGTACCTGCGTTATGTTTGTTGTCGGCTCTCTGGTCGGCGCGCTGGCAGGTTTAAAGGGCGGTTGGGTCGATGACCTGATTATGCGAATTTGCGAGTTAATCGGCAATCTGCCGTATTTGATTATCGTTGTTATCCTTTCTATGGTTATGGGCAGAAGTTTGTTCTCTCTGGTGTTTGCCATGTCGCTGACCTCATGGGTCGGAACTACCCGTATGGTTCGCGGACAGATTTTGCAGATTAAAGAGATGGACTATGTTCAGGCTGCAAAAGCTTTGGGCGCAGATACCAAACGAATCATCTTAAAACACCTGTTGCCAAACACATTGGGCATCATCATGGTTGACGTTACTATGTCTGTTCCGGGTTTTATCTTCAGCGAGTCGTTTTTAAGCTACATCGGTTTAGGTGTCAGACCGCCGGAAACCAGCTGGGGCGCGCTGGCAAGCGCAGGTCAGCAGCAGCTGATGTTCTATCCGCATCAGTTGTTCTTCCCTTGCCTGCTGATTGTTATCACAATCTTATCGTTCCATCTGATCGGCGACGGACTTTCCGATGCGCTTGACCCGAAACTCAGACAGTAGGAGGAAGAAAATCATGAGCGAAAAAATATTAGAGGTAAAGGATTTAAACGTTTCCTTCCATACCTACGCGGGAATTTCTCACGCGGTGCGCGGCGTTAATTTCCATCTGAATCAAGGGGAAACGCTGGCAATCGTAGGCGAATCCGGATGCGGAAAAACGGTAACTTCCAAAGCGATTATGGGTCTGCTTCCCCAAACCAACACCGAGATTAAAAAGGACGGAGATTCTGCCATTTTATTCCATGGGGAAAACCTGTTAAATTATACCGAAAAACAGATGACAAAGATTCGGGGCAGCAAAATCTCGATGATTTTCCAGGACCCGATGACTTCCTTAAACCCAACCATGAAAATCGGCAATCAGATTATGGAAAGTATTCTGATTCACCAGAAGGTCAGCAAACAGGAAGCGGAAAAACAGGCGCTTGAAATGTTGGAACTGGTTAAGATTCCAAACGCCGCGCAGCGTATGAAACAGTATCCGTTCGAGTTTTCCGGCGGTATGCGTCAGAGGGCGATGATTGCGGTTGCACTTGCCTGCAAACCGGAGGTGCTGATTGCGGACGAACCGACCACCGCATTGGATGTTACCATTCAGGCGCAGATTATGGACCTGATTGGCGAACTGCAAAAAGAGCTGAATATGGCGGTTATTTTGGTAACCCATGATTTGGGTGTTGTAGCAAGCGTAGCAGACCGAATTCAGGTTATGTACGCAGGAAAAATTATCGAACGCGGCACAGTGGACGAAATTTTCTACCATGCAACCCACCCGTACACCAGGGCGCTGCTCAGCTCCGTTCCAAAAATCCACACTAACAACAAAGAAGCGCTGTACTCTCTGAAAGGAACTCCTCCGGATTTAATCAATCCGCCGGTCGGCTGTTCCTTCGCTCCGAGATGCGAATACGGTATGAAGGTGTGCAGACAAAGATATCCGGAAATTACAAAGTTCAGCTCATCACAGGAATGTTCCTGCTGGCTGCATCATCCAAAGGCAGACATAAGCGGCCTGCCGGAAGAGATTTTCAAAAGGGGGTAGGAAAACGTGGCTGAAAAAGAAGTACTGATTGAAGTAAAGGATTTGAAAAAATACTTTCAGGTCGGCAAAAAACAGACTTTAAAGGCAGTGGACGGCGTCAGCTTCAAGATTTATAAGGGCGAAACGCTGGGTCTGGTAGGCGAATCCGGCTGCGGAAAAACCACCTGCGGCAAAACGGTTATGGGACTGTACGAGGCTACCGGCGGTCAGGTTATTTTTGATGGGGTAGATATCCACAGTTTACATAAAAAAGAGAAAAAAGAATTTACAAAACGCGCGCAGATTATCTTTCAAGATCCGTATTCTTCGCTGAATCCCCGCATGACGGTAGAAGATATTATCGGAGAAGGCATTGATATTCACGGACTGTATAAAGGCGAGGAACGCCGTCAACGCATCCATCAGCTTCTGGAGATGGTCGGCTTAAACAAGGAACACGCTCTGCGTTTCCCGCACGAGTTCTCCGGCGGTCAGCGTCAGCGTATCGGAATTGCAAGGGCGCTTGCCATCGAACCGGAATTTATCGTCTGCGACGAACCGATTTCTGCGTTGGACGTTTCCATTCAGGCTCAGGTAGTAAACTTGCTGATTAAATTGCAGAAAGAACTGGGACTTACCTACCTGTTTATTGCGCATGACCTGTCGATGGTAAAGCACATCTCCGACCGTGTCGGTGTTATGTATCTGGGCAACATGGTAGAGTTTGCGGACAGCGACGAGCTGTACTCCAAACCTCTTCACCCATACACCAAAGCGCTGATGTCTGCCATTCCGATTCCGGACCCGAATGCAGAAAAGGAAAAGAAACGAATTCCGATTGAGGGCGAAATCCCAAGCCCAATCAATCCAAAGCCCGGTTGCCGCTTTGCTGCCCGCTGCAAATATGCTACCGAAGCGTGCAAACAGACCACCCCTCAGTTAGAAGAAATTACTCCGGGACACTTTGTTGCCTGTCACCGTGTTCGGGAAATCCAATAATTTTACCGAGAATCCGGTTTATCCGGTTAAGAGATAGTTAAGGAGGAAGTAATCATGAAAAAAAGAACAAAATGGCTTGCGCTGTTACTGGCAGCCTCGATGGCTTTTGCCTCGCTGACAGGCTGCGGCGGCGGAGAAGAATCGACAAATGCAAATACAGGTTCTGCCAATACCGAAAGCAGCGAAGATAAGAAAGAAGGCTCCGGCGAACAGATTGTCAACCTCAGCTCCAACAGCGTTGTTGTCGGCTTAAACCCAATTCTGAACACCACCGCTCCCGATAACCAGGCGCACAACAGAATCTGCGACACTCTGGTAAGGGTCAACGCAGCTCCCGGCAACACCACCGAAACGGTTCCCGGCGCAGCGGAAAGCTGGGATGTCAGCGAAGACGGTTTGACCTACACCTTCCATATGCGTGAAAATGCAAAATGGAGCGACGGTCAGCCTTTGACAGCAAAAGATTTTGAATACACCCTCAAACTGATGGCAAATCCGGAATCCGCTTCCACCAATGCATGGCTGTTTGACGGCGTTATCGAAAACTTCGGCGAAGCGCTGTACAATAACGGCAAAACTCCGGACGAAATCGCAGTAAAAGCAATCGATGATAAAACTCTGGAAATCAAACTGGTTCATCCGGCATCCTACTTCCTCGAACTGCTCAGCAGCCTGTATCCGGTAAGACAGGATAAATATGAAGAGTGGGGCGAAGAATACGGTTCTTCCGCAGACAAGATTATTTGCAGCGGCCCGTTTATGGTAGAAAGCTGGAGCCAGAACACCGAAATGGTTCTTGTAAAAAATCCAAACTACTGGAATGCAGAGAATGTAAAGCTGGATAAGATTAACACCAGAATCATTCAGGAAAACGCAACCGCAGTTCAGGCTTTCCTGGGCGGTGAAATCGACATTACCGGCACCTCCGACCCGAACTGGATGCAGATGATTGAAGAATCCGGTATCGCAAGCTCCGAAGTTGTTCCCGACAGTGCTCCGGAATTTTTGATGTGCAACCTGGAAAACGAATACCTCTCCAACACCAAGATTCGTCAGGCTCTTTCCATCGCGTTTGACCGTGAACAGTATGTCAACGACCTGCTCAACGGCAACGGTACAGCGATTTATTCCGCAATGCCGGATACCATGATGGTCGGTGAAACCCCATACCATGAGCTGGTAGGCGATAAAAACTACTTTATCAAACAGCTTGCAGAAGAAAACCCGGACCCGAAAGCGCTGCTGATAGAAGGCTTAAAGGAACTGGGCAAACCGGAAGACCCTTCTCAGGTTACCATTCGTTACGCAAGCCGCGGCACCAGCGAATTTTCCAAGAAAACAGCAGAATGGTTTAAACAGGTTTGGGAAACCACTCTGGGCATCAATGTACAGATTGATATGATGGAATGGAACATCATGTGGGACAGAATCGACGCAGGCGACTATGACATCGCAAGCGGCGGCTGGGGTCCGTACTACAACGAACCAAGCGCAATCCTGACCCTGTTTGACCCGGACAACGGTTACTTCAATTCCGAAAAGACCGGTTGGAACAACGAAGATTCCAAGAAATTCAAAGAACTGTGCGAACAGGCAAAGAATACCGTTGATGAAAAAGAAAAGGCAGAAATTTACTGCCAGGCAGAAGAACTGCTGGTTAAAAATGCAATCATCATGCCGGAATATCTGGCAACCAGCCCGTCCTATGTTGCAAAATATGTAAAGAACTACCCAATCTGCACAAACGGCAGCATCGACTGGTCTCAGGTTTACGTTGAGAAATAAGATTCTAATCGACAGGCGCCCTGTAAATCGGGGCGTCTGTTTTAAAATCAAAGGCAATTTTGCCGGGAGGGAACACAAAATGTACTTAATTAAAAATGCAACGGTGCATATCGGCAACGGGGAAGTGCTGCCCCACTGCGACATTTTAACCGAAGGAAAGTTGATTCGTAAAATCGGCGAAAACCTCAGCGAACCGGATGCTCATGTTATTGATGCGTCCGACTGCCATGTTTTTCCGGGATTCATCGACCCGGTGTCTTCCATCGGCGCGATGGGAATCCCAAGCCGCTATCTGGATAATGACGAGAGAACCAATCCAATCATGCCGGAGATGAACTTAAAATACAGCATTGACCCGGACGAGGTAAACGCGCAGGAGTTTTATAAAAGCGGTATTACAACAATCGGTCTTTCATCGACTGCCAATACCTTAATGGGCGGTCAGATTGCCGTCTGCAAAACCGCTCCGCAAAAGATGGGCGAGCGCATGGTGAAGGAACACGCAGGTCTGCGGTGCAGCGTGATGAGCAGCGTGAAAGAAACGTTCGGTTCTTCCAGTCAGGTGCCGATGACTAAAATGGGTATTTTCCACCTCTTTGGCGAAACGCTTCGCGCAGCGCGGGCAGAAAAGGAAGAAAAACGCACCGATAAACAAAAGGCAATTATCGAAGTATTTGACCAAAAAAAGATGCAGGTGTTCTGTTCTGCCGCAAGCAAAAATGAGATTGACGGTCTGCTGCACCTGATGAAGGACGAACAGGCAGAGCTGAATATTGTGGACGGTTACGGATTTGCAGACTCGCTCAAGCAGATGAAGGAGCAGAAAGTCGGTCTTGTTTTGGGAAATGTCAACAACTGTTCTCAGATTGCAAAATATCATATGGACCTTTCAAAAGTGCAGGAGCTGGTAGAAAACGGAAACCGTATCGCCTTCACCAATACCAACAGCGGATATTCCGAGGGCAGAGAGGTGTTCCTCTGGACAGCAATCGAGCTTTACCGCGCAGGAATTGCGGCGGAAGAAATTGTAAAGATGATGACGCTGTATCCGGCGCAGATGCTTGGAATTGACGATAAGGTCGGAACACTGGAAGTCGGAAAAGAAGCGGACATTTCTGTATTTACCGGTCATCCGGTCACAACATATGCGGCGAAGGTAGCGCACAGCATGGTTAACGGGGAGGTTGTATTCTAATGAAAAAGATTCTGATTCAGGGAGGAACCCTCTGCACAATGACAGGGGAAAACGATATTTTCACCGGAGATGTTTTGGTGGAGGACGGCAAGATTGTCAAGGTAGCTCCCCATATTGCGGCAGAGGACGCGCAGGTCATTGATGCGACAGGCTATGATGTTCTTCCGGGGTTAATCGACGCGCACAGCCATATCGGATTGTTTGATTTTAATCACGATAAAAGCGTGGACGATGCCAACGAGATGACCGACCCGGTTTCTGCTGCGGTTGACGCCCGTTACGGCATGAATCCGCAGGCAAGAGAATTGAAGGTGGCGTATGAACACGGTATCACCTCGATGCTGTTTACCCCCGGCAGCGGCGACGTTTTCTGCGGACAGCCGTTTGTTGCAAAAACCTACGGCGACAATATCTTTGAGATGACGGTAAAAGCCCCTGCCGCAGTTAAAATTGCGTTGGGCGGCAACCCCAAAAATACTTACGGAGATTTAAAACGCCTGCCGATGACCCGCATGGGAGTCGCATATGTTTTGTGGGATACCTTCCGCAAGGCAAAGGAATATCTGGATAAAAAGAATAACGGAGAAAATCCCGATTATGACGCCAACCTGGAAGCAATTATTCCGGCGCTCAAAGGGGAAATTCCGTGCAAGATTCACTGCACTCAGTACGATATGCTCACCGCAATCGAGGTGGCGAAAGCGTACGGTGTGCGCTTCTCGTTAGAACATGCGTGGGGCGCAACCGATTATCTGGACGAGATTGCAGAAAGCGGCTGCGATATCTGCTACGGTCCGATTGCAACCTACCGCGCGCCGGGCGAACGCAGAAAGGTGGATGTGGAAGCGGTAAAGATGCTGGATGACCGCGGCGTCAATGTAGCGATTATCACCGATTCCCCGATTCTCAGTGAAGAATCGCTCTATCACCATATGGGCGAAGCGGTCAGAGAAGGCTTGGCGCAAGAAAGGGTAATCCGTATGGTTACCATCAATCCGGCAGTTCAGTTAGGCATACAGGATCGTCTGGGCAGCCTGGAAGAGGGAAAGGACGCAGACATTATTCTGGTAAAAGGAAAACTGGGTCTGGATACCGATGCAAAGGTTATGCTCACTATGATTGACGGAGAAGTGGTATACCGCGCATAAAAAGACAGAGGAAAAGCAATCCCCCGACAAAAATTGTCGGGGGATTGCGCTTTTTCACAAAACCAAACCAATACTTTAAAGTAAAAAAGCAAAAAACAAATAAGAATCGGGAATAATTTTAAAACAATATCACAAAAAATATAGCAGAAACAGGAAAGTAATTGACAGTTTTTCTAAATTATAATAAGATAGAAGAAACCCCCGACTTATTATTTTCAGAAAGATTGGAAGTGGAACAGAATGAAAGAAAAGTTGAGCACCACACAAATTTTGTATGCCTCCTGTATGCTGTTTTCAATTTTCTTCGGCGCGGGCAACATGATTTTCCCGCCGAGTTTGGGACAGCAGGCTGGCACACAGGCAACGCAGGCGCTGCTGGGATTTATCGTGACCGATGCAGGGCTTGCCGTTTTGGGCATTATTGCGGTTGTTCTGGTCGGAAACAGTATGGATGATTTGATGGGTCTGGCGGGAAGAAAGGTCGGTATCTTTTTAACTGCTGCAATCTATCTGCTGATTGGTCCTCTGTTTGCCCTGCCCAGAACCGGTTCGGTCTCTTTTGAGATTGGCGTGGTTCCGTTTTTGCCGCAGGATGGCTCTCGGTTTGTCCCGATGCTGATTTATACCGCAATCTTTTTCGGGATTACTTTTCTTTTTTCTCTTAAACCGACCAAAATCATTGATATTGTCGGCAAGGTGATGAGTCCGCTTCTGCTGTTGTCCATCTTGGTTATCTTTGTTGCGGCGATGCTCAATCCTCTGGGGGAGGTTACGCCGCCAATGGTGGAGTATGCCAACGGTCCGTTTGTTGAAGGATTGCTTCAAGGCTATCTTGCTCTGGACGGCTTTGCCGCCCCGGTTTTTGCCATTATCATCATTGATATTTTCCGGGACAAAGGGGTTCACGAACATAAGAATATTGTAAAATACACAACAATCGTGGGTATCATAGCGGTTGTGCTGCTTTGTCTGGTGTACGGCGCGCTTTGTATGGTCGGCGCTCAGACTTCGGGTATGGATCCGTTTGCCAACGGCGGCATTTTGTTAAACCATGTGGTTTACACCCTGTTCGGCAGATGGGGAAATGTGATTTTGGGCGCGGCGATGATTCTTGCCTGCCTCACCACCTCGATTGGTCTGACCACCGCCTTCGGGGATTATTTTTCCAAAATGTTCCCCAAATTCTCCTACCGTAAAATCATCACAATTGTCTGCCTGTTCACCTGGGCAATCTCCAATGTCGGTTTGGATATGCTGTTGGATACCGTTCTTCCGATTCTGGTTGTGCTGTATCCGCTGCTCACCGTTCTGGTTGTTCTCTCCTTCTTCGACCGTTTCTGGCGCGGAAGAAGCGAGGTCTACCTGTGCAGTATGTTCTTTGCGCTGCTGTTTTCTGTCTTTGACGGATTTAAAACGGCGGGGATTTCTCTGGGCGGTCTGACCGAACTGGTCATGCAGTTCCCGTTGGCGTCGCTTGGAATCGGCTGGCTGATTCCCGCCTTTGTGGGATTTTTAGTCGGAGTCAGTCCTTTGGGAAAAATGCTCGGAAAAAAACTTCGGGCGTCAAAATAAAAAAGAAAAAAATCGGTACAATTTCTCATTGATTTTCAGGGGGTGACAGCGTTGATGAAAGAACGCGAAATCAAAGAAGATAAAATCCGGCAGTGGGTTCGGATGTGCCTGTCCGGCAGCTGCGACGGCATTGAAAAGCTGTTTGACAAAAACGCTTATTACAGCGAGTCGCACGGACCGGAATACCACGGAATTGCCCAGCTCACACAGTGGTTCACCGATTGGAATACCCAAAACAAGGTGACGCAGTGGGAGGTAACTTCCTTTTTTCACGACGGTCAGACAACAGTGACCGAATGGCACTTTGAATGGGTTCATAACGGAAGAAAGTCAAGCCACGAGGGAGCTTCCATCATCGAATGGTCCCGCGACGGCAAGATTTATTCCATTAAAGATTTTGGCTCGGTAAGTTCACATACCTTGCCCTACGGCGTTTAAATCAAACAGAAAAATACCGAAACTCCGGCATTGTTCCTTGAAAGTCGGGGTTTCGGTATTTTTTATGCTACAATCTGTAATATTGTGACTTGATATTACAGAATCTGTCAAAAAAGAATGATGGTAACGCCGTCATTCTGTCTGCCGAAATCAATGTCGCTTTTTAACTGCGGGCAGATTTCAACCGCCTTTCTTCCGTCATCGGTAAAGGGGGTAAAGTCTTCCCCGCGGACAAAGTGACGAATCATGCCGGAACGCTTTCGTTCGGCGCATAATTTTAAGCAGGCAGCCTTGATGGCTCCCCCTTTTCCCGAAGAGCCGTAGCCGTGAATCACCTTCAGCGCGCGGCAGCGGGAACACTTTGCCAGGCGAATTTCCTGGCTCAATCGCACGGCAGCTTCGGAAGCGAGAGGAAGATTTTTTTCCAGATTAACCGTTTTGCAAATCAACAATCAGCAGCTCCTTTGATAAGAAATTGTTATACAATCGGAAAGATAACGGCAAACAAGCCGAAGAAACAGGCGGGCAGCAGCGCAGCCGGCAGGATGTGCCCGCACAGGGCGAACAAAATCCGCGCAAGCAAAGTGTGCGCAACCAGAAGGGCAAGCAGCAGCAAGCAGTAGAATCCGGCGCTGCTTCCCAAAAAGACTGCGGCAGTCAAAGCAGTCAGCAAAAACGGAAGAACAAAGATGAGGTAAAATCCGATTCTCACTCCCATCGACCCATTTTCCCGCAAAAGCTCGTCTAAGGTAAGGAACAATCCAAGCAGGAAAACCGCGCCCGCCGCAATGCATACAATCGGCAGAATCCATCGGCGATACAGCGGCAGTAAAGAAGAAATATCAAGCATGATAAACAAACAACCGCCAAACAGCAGCAGCGCAATCAGGCTGAACAGCGCGTTTTTCTTCGGAATGGAAACAGTCTGAAAGGCGGGGGAGATTTTCAGTCGGAACAGCTTCGCAAACAGTCTTGCAGACAGCCAGAAGGAAAATAATCCCGCGCCTATGGCAAAGGCGGAAGCGTCCGAACGCTGTCCCAAAGGCAGATAAACCGCGCAGGCGCACAGCATCGAAACAAGTCCCGACAGGGCAATTACCCCAAACAGCCGTCCCTTGCCCTTTAAGCTCAAAGCGGAGGGAAGACCGAAGGAGATTTCCGGCGCGTAGGAAGGCGCAGTCGCCGCCGCGCAGCTCAGTACAATCAGCAGGAGAACACAGGCGCACAGCGTCAAAATGTTTTGTACAGCCGGAACAGAGGAAACAGGCAGCGAAACCGGCTGCGGAATCTGCGACAAAAAGGAAGAAATTTCCGCTAAGGTTCCGGTTTGCACAGGGGTCAGACAATGAAATCCTCCGTCAATGATGGAAAGAAAGATGCCGTTGCGCTTTGCATGGTACACCCCGCCGACATGGATAATCTCGTCGGTGGAAAATTTGTTGTACAGCAGCGTCATCTGGTACGGGGTGGAAAGATTGTCGTTGTTGGAGGTTAAAAACAAAATCGGCTGCCGCGCCATATCGGGGGAAAGGGAGTTAATCCAGTCGGTTTGATTTTGATAATTTCCGTTCACGATGATGGCGTTGTCAATCTGTTTGGAATCTAAGATAGGGGAAAGCAGAACGGCAGCGCGGGAAGAAAGAGTTCCTCCCACAATCTGGTCAAGCAAGGCGGTCGCCCCGTCATGAATCCCAATCCATACCTGATTTTTTGGCTCCACCGAAGAAAGCTCGGCAAGCAGCTGCGCGCTTTGCTCCACCTGCGCGGTCTGCTCGTCCGGATTCCAAGAGGCGTCCAGATGGTAGGGAGAAACCAAAACAGGATAACCCTGTCGGTTCAGTTCCCGCAGTAAAGGTTGATATAAAGAGCCGTACTGCGGAGTGGCAAGCAAAAAGGCGGTGTCCTTTTCTCCCTCATAGTAAACCGCTTCCTGCCCGCTGTCGGCAGAATTGCTCAAAGAAACCGCCGTTCCTTTCTCTTGCGAAAATCGGAAAAACAAAATTGCCGCAAGGCAGACAAGCAATAAGACAAGCGAAGCGAAAAAAGTGTTTTTTGCAGTCAGCATCTTTTTTAATGTCATAGAAAAACCGCCTTTCTGAATCGGAATTTCTATCTATTATACATCGGAAAACCGGAAGGCGCAAGCACACAAAATTTGCAGAATTGCAAAAAGAGGCGAAAATGTGTGAAAGTTGCATTGTCAAAGCAGAAAAAAAGGGATATGATAGAAAAGACAACAAATCACAACGAAGGAGAAAATCGAATATGGAGCTTTCTTATCAACCGATTGCACCGGAAGATGTGGAAAACATCTTCGCCTTTCAAAAGCAGCTGATTGAGCAATACGAGGACCTTTCAGCCATTGACACCGAAAAGGTGTTTGCATGGTGCTTAAAAAAGGTAAAGAACACTTCGCAGAACTACCGTAAAATTATCAAAGACGGAAAAACGGTAGGATACTACGCGCTCTCCAAACAGGAATCGGGGGAATGGGAATTGGATGATTTTTATCTGTTCGCTTCTGCGCGCAAGCAGGGAATCGGCACACAGGTGCTGCAAAAAATAATGACAGATACCCACCCGGACCCCATCTTCCTGTATGTTTTCCGAAAAAACACCGGAGCGGTGCGTTTGTATCAACGAATGGGGTTTGAGGTAAGCAAAACAATGGATACCAGGATGATTCTTACCTTAAACAGAAGATAAAAACGGCGCAGGAAAATCCCTGCGCCGTCCGAGAGCCAATCGCTGCAATTTACAGGATGCAGTACTGCTCCATGTATTTTTCCATGTTAGCAAGAACCGAAGCGTATTCCGGTTTCTCTTTGAGATATTCGTAAATGTCCGCAACGGTAATGATTGCGTGAACGTTGATGCCGAACTGTTCCTTTACTTCCATAACGGCTGTTTTGCCCGGAGTCTGACCGACTTCACAGCGGTTTACCGAGATAAACATATCCGGAATGGTTACTTTAGCGGCATTTTGCAGAATCGGAACGGTTTCGCGGACGGCTGTGCCGGCGGTGATAACGTCCTCGATGATGATGATGCGGTCGCCGTCTTTCGGCTGATAACCTACCAGGCAGCCGCCCTCGCCGTGGTCTTTGGCTTCTTTGCGGTTAAAGAAGTACGGCTTGTCCACGTTAAATTCTCTTGCCAGCGCGCCGGCAGCGGAGGTTGCAAGCGGAATACCTTTGTATGCAGGACCGAACATTGCGTCAAAGTTGTCGCCGCAGTGTTCCATAATGCACTGCGCGTAGAATTTGCCAAGCGCGGAAATCTGCGCGCCGGTTTTGTAGTTGCCGGTGTTTACAAAATACGGAGAAAGTCTGCCGCTTTTGGTTTTAAATTCGCCGAAGCGCAGAACGTCGGCGCTCATCATAAATTCGATAAATTCTTTTTTTGCTGCGGAAATCATGATGCCACATCCTTTTTTCAAGATTCAAACTGTTGTTGAAAAACAGTCCCTGTTCCTATCCAGTTTACCATAGCTTTAAAATTCTTACAAGAGAGAATCCAACTTTCCCCATGAAAAAAAGGGGAAAAAAACCGAAATTTCGGATTCTTTGTCACAAAACGAAGGGGAAGTTTTATCATGCATGAGATTATTGTAGATTCTTCAATTCAAACCGGGGAGCTGCCCGCATATCTGGGCTGTATTCAGTGTTCGGTCAAGGTTGAGCCAAGCAGCCCCGCGCTTTTAGAGCAGATAGATTCTGTCTGCGCCGAACTTGCGCAGAAAATGTGTATCGAACAGATTAAGGAAAGAGAACACATCGCCGCCACCCGCGCCTTTTGCAAACGGTTGGGCAAAGATGTGCAGCGCTACCGCAATTCTGCCGAGGCAATGCACCGAAGGGTGATTCAGGGAAAGGGGTTGTACCGCATCAATAATGTTGTGGATGTCAATAACCTTGTGTCGGTTATGAGCGGATATTCTCTGGGAACCTATGATTTAAACAAGGTGAAAGGGACAATTCGCTGGACCGTTTCCGAGCAGGGCGCGCATTATGAAGGAATCGGAAAGGACGCTGTGAATATCGAGTTTCTGCCCGTTTTGTGCGATGACCTCGGATATTTCGGAAACCCGAACAGCGACAGCACCCGCGCCATGATTGGGGAAAGCTGCAAGGAGATTTTAATGTGCGTTTACGGATTCGGCAAAAGGGAAGATTTGGACGGCGTTTTGCAGCAGGCAACATCCGCCCTGCAAAGCTATTGCGGCGCCGAACAGCTTGAAATAAAGGTGATAGAATAATTGTTCCCTACGCGATTGCCCTTGCCAGCAGTAAAAGCGCAAGCATATGAAGCGGATAGTAAAGATAGAAAAACTGCTTCATGCCGCGTCCCTTTTCTCCGTTATACTTTAGCAGAAGCGGGAGAGCAAGAATCATTGTCCACTGACATTGGTCGGTCAACAGCTGCTTTCCCGTACTGCCGGAAAGCAGCGCGGCAGCAAGGAAAAACAGGCTGATTCCGATAAAAAAGCAGGAAAACAAAACCTTGTTGTTTTTGGTCAAAAAAATTCCGATGCCCAAAACAAGAAAAATAACCCCACCCTCTATGCTCATCGGAAGCGGTGCGAATATGAGAATGAATCGGTTGACAGCCATAAGAAGCTCGGTCTTGTTTTGCATGACAAGCAGGTTTACCAAAAACAGATAGGCAAACTGAAGCAGAAACGGCAGCATCATTCCCAAAATTCCAAGAGCCTTTTTCTTTTTGGATTTGCAGCGAACCGCCTCAATACAAATCAAAAAGAAAATAAGATAGGTTAATGTGCTGAAAATGTTGCCCATCGCAACAGCTCCCGTAGGGTGCGGCAGAAAGATGTTTTCCGCGATGTTGACAACAGACATTATGACCATGCACAGATAAAGCCGCAGCAGATATTTTTTTCGGCTGCGCGTATGTTCAAAGCCGTTGCAGGCAGTAAACAAAAACAGCGGGGCGGCAATTCTTCCGATGATGCTAAACCAAAACGGAACGGGCAGAATCCCGCTTAAAAAGTAGCAGATGTGGTCAAAGGTCATAAAGATGACGCCCAGAACCTTTAAATCAAACGAACTGAATGAAATTTTTTTGCTGCAAGCAACAGTGTCCATAACAATTACCTCGTTTCCTGTATTATTGTATGATGATAATAATACAATAATACAAACGGGGAGGTTTGTCAAGAAAAAATCGGCAAAAAAAGGGCAGATACTCCCTTTTCGCATCTGCCCTTTGGTATCATATTGTTTTAATATCCCAAAATCAGGTATAAAATTAACCCGACTCCGCCGCAGCCAAGCATGACATAGATGGGATTTAATTTCCATTTTCTCAACGCAAACAATGCGCCCGCAAACAAAAGAACGGCAATCCAATCCAAATCGGCAAGGGTGAGCGAAGCGGCGCCGTTCCAGAAAGCCATCACCAGGATGGAAAGTCCGGCAGAGCCGATCATCGCAACCACAGCGGGGCGAAGTCCGCCCAACACGCCCTGTACCACCGACAGATTGCGGTAACGAAAATAAACCCAGGCAAGCGCAAGCACAATGACGCAGGAGGGGAACACACAGCCTAAGGTGGCGACAATTGCGCCCGGCAAGCCTGCAATCTGAATCCCGACAAAGGTTGCGGAATTGATGGCAATCGGTCCCGGCGTCATCTGGGAAATGGTGATGACATCGACAAATTCCTGCATGGAAAGCCAGTTGTGCAGGTCAACCACCTGGTGCTGAATCAGCGGCATGGCAGCATATCCGCCGCCGATGCTGAACAGACCGATTTGAAAAAAGCTGATAAACAGCTGAAGATAGATCATGCTATGCGCCTGCCTTTCCGTTGCGCTCGTCATGCAGGGTAGCCAGCAGACCGATTACGGCGCACACTAAGATAATTAAGATAACGTTTACGTCAAATACGGCGGCAGCCAGGAAAGAGCCTGCCATAATCAGGATGGGCAGCAGCTTTTTCTTCTTTAAAACATCCCAGCCCATGGTGATGGTGACGTCGGCAATGACTGCGGCAACGCCTGCCTGCATTCCGCGCAGCACCAGTTTGACAATCAGGCTGTTTTGAAAGGCGGTGTACGCCAAAGAAATCAGCGAAAGGATAATCAGCGGCGGCAGCACCGTTCCCGCCACGGTAACAAGCGCGCCGAAGATTCCGGCTAAGCGGTAGCCGATTAAAATCGACGCGTTGACTGCAATTGCGCCCGGCGCGGACTGAGCGATTGCGGTTAAATCCAGCATCTCCTCCTCCTCAATCCAGTGAAACTGCTCCACAAATTTTTTCCTCATCAGCGGAATAATGACATATCCGCCGCCGAAGGTGAACGCGCTCAGATAAAAGGTAGAGGCGAACAGCTTGCGGTAAAAAGCAAAGTCTTTTTTCACAATATTCATCTCCCGTCAATCAAAATAAAAAGACTCGATACTCGTTATTATAAAAGAAACAAGGAAGAAAGTCGAGCAGGTTTCAGTTCTTTTTTTAAAAAATTTAAAAAAAACTTAGGAGAATGTAACAGAATTTTAGATAATGATTGACGAAAACCACCAAAGAAGGTATCATAAAACAGTTAAAATTTTGTTTTGGAAAAGGGGAGGAGAGGAAAAGTGGTTTTTACCGGTTCCTTTTTTTTATTTGTGTTTTTTCCCGTCAGTTTAGGCGCGTATTACCTTTCTGTCTGTTTGCAGAAAAAAATCCGCCTGTTCGAGCGGCTGCGACTGAGCGATTGGGCGCTGGTTGCGGTAAGCCTTGTCTTTTACGGCTGGACTGCATGGGACGGGATTGCGTGGCTGATAGGTTATGTGTTTTTGGTTTACCTGTTGGGGCGGGTGATTGCGGGAATGCCCTCAAAGACGGCAGCCGGATTGTTGGCAACGCTGTGCTGCGTGCTGACGGTGGGGCTTACCCTTTTGTACTTTAAGTACTACAATTTTGCAGTTACCAATCTAAACCGCCTGTTTGGCAGCGAGATTTCTTTGCTCAGCCTTGCTGCGCCTTTGGGAATTTCGTTTATTACTTTTTCGGCAATCTCTTACTTTGTCGATATTTACCGCAGAGATGCAAAGCCGGGCAGCTTTTTGGATACGGCGCTTTATCTCACCTTTTTCCCGAAGGTGATTTCCGGTCCGATTGTGCTGTGGAAAGATTTTTCTAAAAACCTCATGCGGGAAAACAGAAAGGCGGACAGCAGCCGTATTCTTTGGGGAATCAATCGAATGATCATCGGCTTTTCCAAAAAGGTGATTCTGGCAGATACCTTAGGGGCGCTGGTCGCGCAGATTCAGTCCAACGCTGCGGTCGGCATCGACCTGCCCACTGCCTGGGGCGCGGCATTTTGCTATATGCTCCAGATTTATTATGACTTTGCGGGATATTCCGATATTGCGCTGGGACTTGCTGCGATGTTCGGCTTTTCCTTTGAGGAAAACTTTTGCTTTCCGTACTGCTCCTGTTCCATTACCGAATTTTGGCGCAGATGGCACATCTCGCTGGGCAGATGGTTTCGGGAATATCTCTACATTCCGCTGGGCGGCAACCGCAAGGGAAAAAACAGAACGCTGTGCAACCTGTTTATTGTGTTCTTAGTCACCGGATTCTGGCACGGCGCAGGCTGGAACTACATTTTGTGGGGCGTTGTCAACGGAATTTGCATTGTGGCAGAACGCTGCGTTCGGGATAAGAGTTGGTATCAAAAAATCCCGAAAGTTATTAAGTGGGCGGCAACCATGATGATTGTGCTGTTTAGCTGGCAGATTTTCCGTTTAAACGGAATGTCCGAAATAGCGCGCTATTTCGGCATGATGACCGGTATTGTGCGCTGCGAAACGATAGATTTTACCTGGCAGTATTACTTTGACGGCAGGATTATTCTGCTCATGCTCATCGGAACGGTGGGCGCAACACTGTTTCACAGTCAAAAGCTCAAAGCCGCAGTAGAAAAAGCGCAGAAAAACCCCGTTTTGTTCTGCATTATGCAGCTTGGCTTGTTTGCTTTGGGAATTTTGTCGGTAATGTTTATGGTAAATTCCACCTACAGTCCGTTTATCTACTTTCAGTATTAAGGAGGGAAAATTTCGATGAAAAAATTACAGATTGGAATGATAATCCTCTTTTTCCTCCTGCTTTTGCTGCCAATCGTTTTTTTAAATTGGGAAGAAAATGTGATTTCCCCCATCGACAACCGAATGTTGACCAACAATCCATTTGGGGAAAACACCGACTCCTCGCAAAAATTGACAACGCGGTTGGAAAATTATGTAAGCGACCGAATCGGATTCCGCAGCCGGATGATTGAAGGGTACACCGATCTCAATGACCGGCTGTTTCACAAGATGATTCACCCGCTGTATGAGTACGGAAAGGACGGATATGTTTTTTCAAAAGCAAAAAGCAACGTCGTTTTTTCCGACTATCATCGTGATTTTGCAAAGATGCTCGCGCAGATACAAAGCTACTGTGAGCAGCGCGGCGTTCCGTTCCTCTTTGTGTTTAACCCGGAAAAGGCGGCGGTATACACCGAATATCTGGCAGACGGAATCTGCTATGACAACAGCTGGGTGCAGGAATTTGAAGCGGAGCTTGAGCGGCTGGGTGTGCATTATATTGATAACACCGAGCTGCTTCGGGAGAAAAAAGAAGCGGGGGAGCAGGTGTTTAACAAGCAGTACAATGCCGGACACTGGAACGATTTGGGCGCGTTTTACGGAGTCAACCATATTTTGGAAGAATTATCCAAAGACTTCCCAAGCTTGCAACCAAACGAAAAAAGCGATTTTGCTATAAGCGAAAAGTTAAACGAAACGCTTCCTTCCTCAACTTTTCCGATTGCGGAGTACGAGCCGTTTTTTGGCAGAAAAACCCCGCTTGAAGTAAAAACGCCCGAATATGACGCGGAGATTGTCCGCAATAATCAGCATCGGGCGTTTGGGTACTGTGTCAATCCCGAAAAGGTAAAGGAAGGCGCGCCGAAAACGCTTGTTTTTCAGGGAAGTTACATGAATGAAATGGGATTTAAGTTTTTGCAGAGCGGTTTGGGCGAGTACATCTATGTACACAACTACGAGAATTTGCTGGACTTTGACTATTATTTTAACATCTTCCAACCCGAGTGCGTGATTGTGGAGGCAGCGGAATATACAATCAATCCGACCTATTTTAATCAAAAAGGGGTCGAAGATTTTTCGCTGAATCCAAAATTAGAACTGCAAGAAAATGCAAAGCAAGGGCAGCTGTCGCAGCTAAACTTGCAGCTGAATCAGGGGGAAAAGATTACAAACCTAACAGCGCAGCTTCCGCAGGACACACAGTACGCCTACCTTGTTGTCGGAGAAACGGTGTTTGACTGTTCCGTACAGCCGGACGGAAAGGCATCGGTTTCTTTAGAAAACACAGATTGGAACAAAGAAAAAGCGTCGATTGTGTCGGTGAATTTTGACGGGACGCAAACGGTGTACCGATAGTCAAAGCGGCTTAGTATGCCGGCGGGGGAGAATCGGGAAGGTCGGAAAACAGCGAGGAGTAATCGCTTACAAACGATTCGGGCAGCCGATAATATCCGTTGGCAAGGGAAATCAGCTCCAATTCCGGCAGACAGTACAGGAAAGAGGAAGTGCCGTCGGCAAAGGTAAAGCAGAGCCGATAGGAGCGTCCGGCAGACTGTTCGTCAGCGATTTCTTCATACTGCGGGGAATCTAATTGGGCGGGAACAGCCTGAGAAAGGGATTTGAGCAGGTCGGGCAGAAGGCTTAACTGAGCTTCTTTGAGAACCTCGGTTCCGTTGTGGTTTAAAACAGAAAAGGAAACGACGTTTTGCTCGACCTGAGAATGTTCTAACCAATAGGAAACGCTCATCTTTTCTTCCCCGAGAAAGCCGGAAAGCTCGGCAAGCTGCATTTGACCGTCAGACTGCACAATCAGGCGAAATTCGGGGTGATAGTCCGGGTGCGCGTAGAGGACGGTTCCGTCCGGCAGCGTTTCGAGCGGTTCACCCAAAGAAGGCGTTTCCGGCAAAGGAGATTGCTTGGGAGAAAGCAAGGTGTAGCGGCAGTTGTTATAGTTGACCGTCCGATTCATGCCGTTAGCGGGCGCATCGGAAGTTGGAGGCGTGGGCGCGGAAACTCCGTCGGCAGGCGCATCGGCAGGGGCGGAAACCTCCTCGGAAGCGGCAGGCGGGGTCTGCGCGGGTTTGGTATCCTCTTTGGGGGCGCAGCCTGTGAGCAGGAGAGCCAAAAGCAGAGCGAGTAATTTTGTTGTCATAGCAATCCTTCCTTTCCGGTAAAAAGTTTAACAGATTCATCTGCTGTTAAGGTGTCAAAAAAAGCCGGATTTCATGCAAGGCAAGGAATTTTGGTTCTAAAGAAAAACAAGCCGTCATAAGAATAAAGCGGAATTACAATAACAGAAAGGACGGCTGTTTTATGACTGAAGAAAAAAAGAGCATGGGGGCGCACAACCTGATTTTGGAAGAACGGGGTAACCTGACCGTGACGGGCGTGGAGGACATTGACAGCTTTGACGAGGAGACAGTGGTGGTTTACACCGAACTTGGCGAGCTTACCGTACACGGCAGTCAGCTGCACATCAACCGGATTGACGTGGAATCGGGGGAACTGCATCTGGAGGGGGAGATTGATTCGCTCAGTTACGCGGACCGGCAGAACGAGCGGGGCGGGTTTCTTTCCCGGATTTTTCGATAGATGATGACCGATATTACCATCGCAAAGGAAACGCAGCTTTTTTTGTATTCCCTTGCGTTGGGCGTCGGGCTGTCCGCCTGTTATGACTTGCTGCGCGTGATTCGCGGGCAGACGCGCCATCGGGCAGGGACGGTGTGCGCCGAGGATATTCTGTATTTTTTGCTGAGTTCTGTGGTTACATTCGGATTTTTGCTCAGGGACAACTGCGGGGAGGTGCGCGCTTATCTTTTGGCAGGGGAACTGATTGGCTGGATTTTGTGGCACTGTACGCTGGGAGAGGCGGCGGTAGCGGTGTGCGGGAAGATTGTTTCGGTGATAAAACGAATCTTGTTTTTCTGGCTGAGGCTGATTTTTTCACCTGTTGTGGGAGTTTTGCGCTTTGCCGGCAGGTTTTTGCAAAAGTTTTTAAAAAAAGTTGTGCAAAAGCAGAAATATAACTTGAAACGCGAGCGGATAATGATGTATAATCTACTTATCCGATGGAAAAAGACCCGACGACAAGGAGGAGAACCCAATGGCTGCATCAAGGAAAAAGAAGAAACAAAACAATAACCGGTTGCTGGTAATCGCAATGGTTGTTTTTGTGGGGGTGTGCTCCTTTAAAATTGTGGGAACCCAGATGAAGATTTCTGAAAAGCAGTATGAACTCGAACAGCTGGAAAAAAGCATCGAGGAGCAGGAAAAGGTGAATCAGGAGTTGGAAAGTCAGCTGGAAAAGGGCAAGGAAGATCAGAAAGAAGCGATTGAAAAAAATGCCTTTGAACAGTATGGGTACGGTTACTCGGACGAATTTATCTATATTGACAGTCAGGCAAGCTAATCTGACCGGGAAAAATTTTTGAGGAGGACGTAATAGGAATATGCAGTTAGAAATTGGAGACGTACTGGAAGGAAAAGTAACCGGAATCACAAAATTCGGGGCTTTTGTGGAGCTGCCGGAGGGCAAGACCGGAATGGTTCATATCTCTGAGGTTTCCTCGGCTTATGTTGAAGATATTTCTCAATATCTCAAACAGGACCAGGTGGTGAAGGTAAAGGTAATCAACATTACCGACGAGGGAAAGATCAGCCTTTCGATTAAAAAAGCGATGCCAAGAGAACCCAGACAGGAAAACAACGGCGCGCGCGGGCAGAGAAACGGCTCCAGAAACTTTAACGGCAAGCAGCGTTATGAAAATAAACGTCCGTTTAATCCTCAGCAGGTGAGCAGCTATGAGTGGAATCCGAAAAGAAACGAGAGCGCTTCTTTTGAGGATATGCTCAATAAATTTAAACAGACCAGCGACGATAAAATGTCCGATTTAAAGAAATACCGCGGAGAGGTAAAGCGCGGTTCGGCAAACCGCCGTTCCCGTCAGGACTAAAGAATAACAAAAGAGAAGCTGATTTTTCAGCTTCTCTTTTTTCGTTGCGATTTTATTTTAGTTTTAACGCTTCGGAAAGCTCGTGAATGATGCGGTCCTTAGCGATAACCAAAATTTTATCCCCGCTCATAATCTGCGCATTGCCTCGCGGGATAATCAGCTTATCGTCGCGGAAGATGGCGGTGATTACGGCATCCTCCGGAATATCCAGCTCGAACAGGCGTTTACCGTGCAGAACATAGTTGTCGGGAATGAGCATTTCGCTCAGCGAAGCCTCGCCGCGGTTGAGGGAGAGCAGCGATTTAATTCTGGCGCTGTCCACCTCGCGTTCCAACAGGCGGGCGATATTGTCGGTACTGGAAATGGGGATGTCCACGCCCAGCAGCTTCATGACAGCGGCGTTTTTGGGGTTATTGATTCGGGCGACCGTTTTTGGCACATGGAAGATTTTTTTTGCAAGCTGGCAGGAAACCAGATTGTCCTGGTCCAAGCCGGTAACGGCAATCACAGCGTCCGCTTTAGCGGCATTGGCAGTGGTGAGCGCCTCGATGGTGGAGCCGTCGGCATTGATGGTGGGAATGTCTAACTGATTGGATGCATATTCGCAGGTTCGTTTGTTTTTTTCGATGATTAAAGGCTGATGACCGTGTTCCAACAGGGTTTTGCACAGGTAGAACCCGACCTTGCCTCCTCCTATCACGATAACATTCATGACGAAATTCCTCTCTTTCCGCTTAATTATCGGATGTCTGTGCTGACCAGCAGCTTATCGGTGGACAGAATAGAACGGTGGTGCGCCGAACCGAGCAGCACATCTACCGTCATGGTGATGGTGCCGGTTTCGTCCACTACGGCAATCAGTGATTCCGGCTGGAGGTAGCGGGCAGCTTCCATTACGGTTTTGCCGACCAGTTCTTCGGGCGCTTTCATGGTGGACACCGAAAGCACCTCGTTGCCTACGGTGATGTGGCGGGTCTGGGTACGGTCGGTTAACATGGCATACACCGAGGAAACGGTGATGTTGGTCGGGCAGACGGACTGGATATCAAAGCGGGAGAAGATGTCCTCGCGCAGCGGGTCGAAGATGCGGGCAATTATTTTTTTTACATTGAATATTTCCTTTGCAATCTGGCAAACCATGATATTGGTGTTGTCGTCTTCGGTGACGGCGGCAACCGCATCGCATCCTTCGATGCCTGCCTGACGCAGGATATCCAGGTCGATGGGAACGCCCTGAATGGTGAATCCGGAAAAATCATCGGAGAGAAGGTCGAAGCTCTCCCGCTTTTGTGCGATGATGGAAACATCGTGACCGAGCTGGCACAGCACGTCCGCAAGGCGGGAACCGACCTTGCCGCATCCGATAACAAGTACGTTCATAAATAAAGACTCCTTTTAAAGTATCCGCCCGGAGCGCAAGAAAGCAGCTGCCTTTGCGGTTATTCATCAAAATCAGTCTTATTATAGCCTAAATTTCCCGGGGAATAAAGTGTAAAAAGCGTTTTTTCAAAAATTTCCGAGAAATTTCCCGGGAAATATCGGGAAAAAAGCGAAAGAAGGGGAAATTGCAGAAAATTATTAAATTGTTCACTAAATTTATAGTGACAAATGTTTCATTTTATGATATATATGGAAGTAAGGAAAAAACCAATTTGAAAAGATAAATTTCAGTCCTGAAAGGAGAAGTTTTGATTATGAAAAAAGCAGCTATTTTAGCAATATTGGGCGCTGTTGCGGCGGGCGCTGCCGCAGTATGCGTAAAACTGGTGAAGGACCGCAAGCACGAGGACGAGGATTACACCGAATGTCCGTGCGGCTGCGAAGGCGAAGGCGGGGACGAACCGGAAGAAGAGCAGGAGGATTGCTGCCAGGAACAGACCGCTGCGGAAGAAGCAGGCGACGCGGCGCAGGAGGTTTCCGACGAGTTTTTTGCTCAAGAACAGGAGGAGCATGAGGACGAACCGGAAGTAACCATCGAACTGTTTGAGCAGCCGGAAGAAGAAAGCGCAGAGCCGTGCGCAGAAGAACAGTGCGAAGAAGCGTCCGCAGAGGAAACAGAGAAGATCAAAGAGCAACTTCCGGAGGATGCAGAATTTTAATCGGTGAGAAAGCCCGATTGAGGAGAAAAAAGGTCGCCGTAGCGACCTTTTTTTATACTTTTTGTAATTTTGACGGCAGATTTTATCAAATGAGGAGGGAAAAAGGTGAAGGTGTGGTATTGCCATCACAGCGGAGTGGCAGTAAAGACGCAGCGGCATCTGCTGCTGTTTGACCTGTTTGGAGAGGCGCTTGAACCAAAAGAGGGGCAAGGCTTGCAGCAGGGATATTTTGACCCGAAAGAAGCGGAAGACCAAAACACAATCGTTTTTGTTTCGCATGAGCATGAGGACCATTTTGATCCGAGAATCTTTTCGTTCAGGGACGAAATAAAGAGAATAGAATATGTTTTGCCGGAGGAGCTGGACGAGATTTTTTCTCCCGCTGTTTTTGTACACCCGCATATGCAGGTCAATCTGCCCGATTGCCGGATTACGACCTTAGATTCCACCGACATCGGCGTTGCGTATTTGGTGGAAACGGACGGAAAACTGATTTACCATGCGGGGGATCTAAACCGGTGGCACTGGGAAGGCGAGGAAGAAGCGTTTAACAAAGACCAAGAGCTGCGCTATCGCAGGGAGATGGAATATCTGGCAAAGCAGCTGGACGGCAGAGAGATAGACCTTGCCTTTGTTCCGCTGGACCCGCGGCAGGAAGAAAACTGTATTTTGGGATTGCAGGAGTTGCTTTGCCATGTTCGGGTAAAGCAGGTGGTTCCCATCCATTTCTGGGGGGATTTTACGGCGGGCCGGTATTTAAAGGGCAAAGAATTTCCGACAAAGATTGTGATGCCCAAAACGAGGGGAGAGCTGATTCTGCCGGATCAAACGGGCAGATAAGACAAGGAGGAACGAGAAGAAGATATGCAGTTAGATAAAGAAAATGTCAAAAAGATAGCGGGGATTGTCGCCTTTGCCGTTTTGCTGAATTGGGGACTGAAAAACACCGACTTTATCGGGAAGATTTTCGGTTTGCTGATTGGCTTGACCATGCCGTTTATCATCGGCGGGGCGCTGGCGTTTGTCATCAACGTGCCCATGCGCTTTGTGGAGCGGCAGCTGTTTGAAAAGCCGCATCAGAGAAAACTGGAAGCGATGAAGGGGAAAAAGCAGCAGCCGAAGCCCTCGGTGCTGTACCGCGCAAAGCGTCCGCTGAGTTTGGTGCTGTCGCTGCTTTTGGTCATCGGAATTGTGTTTGTGGGAATCTTTTTGATTGTGCCGGAGATTGCAGAGAATGTCACCATGATTGTGAGCAGCTTTAAAGCCTTTCCGCAAAAGCTGCATCAATGGAGTACCGAGTTGATGAACTGGATGCCGCAGGTGGCGACCTGGCTTGAAAACCTAAACTTTAATCTGGATATTGACTGGAAAGAAACCATCACAAGTATGGTGGGCTTTTTGCAAAACGGAGCGGGCAACGTATTAAATACAACCTTTAATATTGCAGCCTCCATCTTCAGCGGCATTGTGACCGGATTTTTGGCGTTTGTTTTTTCCTTCTATCTTTTGATGAACAAGGAAAAACTGAGCAGACAGGCAAAACAGATTTTTTATGCAATTCTGAAAGAAGAACACGCAGATTATCTGGTTCGGGTCGGAAAGCTTGCAAACAAAACATTTTCCAAGTTTTTATCGGGACAGTGCATCGAGGCGGTTATCTTAGGTTCGCTGTTTTTTGTCACCATGTCGATTCTGCGCTTCCCGTATGCGCTGATTATCAGCGTTTTGATTGCCTTTACCGCGCTGATTCCGGTGTTCGGCGCATTTATCGGCTGCGTTGTGGGCGCGTTTTTAATCTTGATGGTAAACCCTTTCCGGGCAATTTTGTTTGTGGTTCTGTTCCTGTGCTTGCAGCAGTTTGAAGGAAACGTGATTTATCCGAGAGTTGTAGGCGGAGCGGTCGGTCTGCCGGCAATCTGGGTTTTGGTTGCGGTTACTTTGGGCGGCAGCTTGATGGGCGTTTTGGGAATGTTGATTTCTATCCCGACCTTGTCGGTGATTTACAGCCTGATTCGGGAAAATGTAAAGAAAACGTTGAATGAAAAAAATATTTCTTCCGAAAAATGGAAAGCCTGAGCATAGAGTCATAAAAGAAAAGGAGGAAAGATGATGAAAAATCTGCTTTTCATAGCAAATGAATATTTAGAACAGTCTGACTGGAAAGACCTTGCTTTTGTGAAATTGTGTTTGTGTTCTGTCGGTATCATTATAGGACTTTTCGTGCCGGTAAAAGCAAAGAAGCCGGTTTTGACAGCTTCGGCGTGCGTATTTGTTCTGACCTATCTGCCTTTGATGGCAAAATTGTTTCATATTCTCTTTCGCAAACCGTACAGCCGCGATTTTTAAGCGGAAAAAGTCCTTGAAAGTTGCGCGGAAATGAGATACAATATCAACGGTAAGAATTGAAAGCGGGCAAAATTTGTCCGCTTTCAAAATTTGATATTTTAATAAGCGGACTTCGGGAAAAAAGGTCTGCAAAGGGAGGAACTGTTTACGGTGGAAAAGACAAAAGACAAATCGAGCGTAATCAAGGAGTACGGGGTGATTACCGTCGGTATTTTGATTACGGCAATGGCAGTATATTTCTTTATGATGCCTGCCAACATTATTTTGGGAAGCATTACCGGTCTTGCGATTGTACTGGTAAACTTTATTCCGATTCAGGTATCGGTGATGACCTTTATTTTAAACGTCATCTGTCTGGTGATAGGCTTTGTGTTTGTCGGGAAAGAGTTTGGAGGAAAGACGGTTTACACCTCGATTCTTCTGCCGATTTTCCTGTATGTGTTTGAGCTGCTGTTCCCGAACAATCCTTCTTTGACGGGGGATTTGATTCTGGATACCCTGTGCTGTATCATTTTGGTCAGCGTGGGTCAGGCTCTGATGTTTAACGCAAACGCTTCTTCGGGCGGTTTGGACATCATCGCAAAGGTGCTGAACAAATATCTGCATCTGGAACTGGGCAAAGGTATTATGATTGTGGGAATTTTGACCGTTGCCAGCACCATTTTGGTTTATGATACCAAAACTTTGGTGGTAGGTATCCTCGGAACCTATTTTAACGGTTTGGTTCTGGACGAGTACATCGGCGGCTTCTCCAAGAGAAAACGCGTCTGCATTCTTTCCGAAAAGAGCGAGGAGCTGACAAAATACATCATGAACGATTTGAACCGCGGCGTTACCCTGTATGACGCAAAGGGCGGCTATGACGGAAAGGTAAGACAGGAGATTGTCACCATTCTGGCAAAGAACGAATACGCGCTGTTGATGAACTATATCCGTGAAAATGACCCGAAGGCTTTTGTAACGGTAAGTACAGTCAGCGAGGTTGTGGGTATCTGGAACATCAATAAACATAAGCTGCGCACCTAATGAAAAAACTATCGACCCTGAGGGTTCCGACATCCGGCTTTGCCGGAAGCGATTCGAAAGCCTTAGGGTCGATTTTTTATGGGAATCGGCGCAAGATAGCGGAAAGCCGACTTTTGATTTGTGATAGTTGCCAGATAATCTGCTTTTTTGGAAGAATTTTTTTAGAAAATGATGGTAAAGCCAAAATTTTGTGGTATAATGAAATCAAGGCAGGCAAGAACAGCAGAGCCTTATTTTGAGATTAAGAATAACGGAGGGATTTACCATGGTTTCTAAAGAAATGGAATCGAGAATCGACCGCTTTATTGCAGAAAACAGACAGAATATTGTGAATGATATTGCCGCTTTGGTTAATATTAAGAGTATCAGCACCAAGAGCGATGACCCGAACGCTCCGTTCGGAGAAGGCTGTCATCGGGTTTTGGACAAGGCTTTGGAAATGTGTGAAGGCATGGGCTTTAAGACCAGAAACTATGACTACTACGCAGGTTCCGCAGTTTACGGTAGCGCAGAAAAAGAGATTGCAATTCTCGGACATCTGGACGTTGTGCCGGAGGGCGAAGGCTGGAGCCATGACCCATATGATATGATTGAAAAAGACGGTTACATCTACGGACGCGGCGTTTCCGACGATAAGGGTCCTACCGTTTTGGGATTGTATGCGCTGAAATGTATGAAAGAATTTGAAATTCAGCCGAATTATACCTTCCGTCTGGTCATGGGATGCAGCGAAGAAACAGGAATGGGCGACCTGCCGCATTACCTGGAAGCAGAAAAAATGCCGGCGTTTGCTTTTACTCCGGACGCGGATTTCCCGGTATGTATCGGTGAAAAGGGACAGTTGGGCATTGTGATTGAACTGCCGGTAGACGGAAAGGTTATCACAGGATTTGCAGGCGGTACAGTGGGCAACGCAGTGTGCGCAAGCGCAACCGCAGTTCTCAAAGGAATCAGCGAAGCAGACCTTGGCGACTATGACAAAAATGTATACAGTGTTCAGGCAACAGAGGACGGAATCAGCCTGACTGCTGTCGGCAAAACCGCTCACGCAGCAAAACCGGAAGGTTCTGTCAATGCAACCAAGCTGCTGTGTGAACTGATTGCAACCCTGCCGCAGCTTTCCTGCGCTGAGAAGAAAGCGATGGAAGCAGTAGCCGAAGTGCTGAAAGACTGCCACGGCGCAGGCATCGGCGTTGAGGTTGAGGACGAACCGTCCGGCAAGCTGACCCACATCAACGGTGTGGACGCGATGGAAAACGGCAATCTTCAGTTGAAGCTGGATATTCGTTATCCGGTAACGCTCAAAGGTTCTGACCTGTTCCCGAGAATTGAGAAACATATCGCAGCAATCGGCGGCAAAGCAATTTTGAGAAACGATTCCGAGCCATGCTATAAAGCGGCGGATACGATGGAAATTAAAACTCTGCTGGCAGCATATGACCATGTTACCGGCGAGAAAGGTGTTCCGTACACCATCGGCGGCGGTACCTATGCAAGACATTTTGACAATGCGGTGGCATTTGGTCCGCACTTCCACGGTATGCCGAATCCTTGCGGAGAGGGCAAAGGCGAGGAACATATGCCCGACGAGTGCAACAGCGTGGATTATATGATGAAGGCGCTGAAAATTTATATTTTGACCTTAATCGGACTCAACGAGCTGAGCCTGTAAAGAAAAGCTCCCCGACAGCCTTTTACACTGTCGGGGAGAACTTTATCCTTTCTCTTTTGAGGGAAATGTTTTTAGACAACATAAAATCGAGATACTTTCGTACCTCGATTTTATGGTGCGAGTGACGAGACTTGAACTCGTACGTCAAAGACACACGCCCCTCAAACGTGCCTGTCTGCCGATTCCAGCACACTCGCATATTCTGTTGAGATTCAACGTCATTTATTATATCACGCTTAAATTTGAAAGTCAAGCGTTTTTTGAAAAAAATTGCGCAAAATGTTTGTAAGGGCAGAAAAAGAAATACTACTACCGTAAAATATATGAACTTTCTATGAAAATTTCAATCGACTATTTACATTTTATGATGAATGTAGTATATTATGAAGGAGAAATTTTTCCCACAGGGCTTTTTGCGGGAAAAAGCAAGGAGGCGGGACATTGTACAGTAAATCGAGCATTTACGCGCATCGAAAAAAGGACAGAAAAAAAGCGGCGTTTACCTTTTTGATTGTTTTAATTATTTCGCTTGCCGCGGCATTGGGAGCGGCGACCTATTGGGAAAAGATACAGGAAAAACAAAAAGACGAGCTTTTTGCGCAGGCGCAGCAGGGGGAGGACGTTCCGAAAGAAACGCCGACCGCTCAGCCGCAGCCACCGGAAGAACAAGACAATGCGGCGGCTGTGGGAAAAGAAGAGGAAAACAAAGAGGAGCAAAAGGAAGAGCAGGAACAGCAAACCTCCTCGCAGGTAACCCAGACACCGGTGGAAAACACCGATGTATCGGCGCTTACCTCGGAGCGAATTTTAAATTCTGCCGCTTTGGTTCCCAACGCGGGGTTCAGCGTTTCGGACGAATACTTTGACGATGCTGCTTTTGTGGGCGATTCCATCACCGAAGGCATCAAGCTGTATGAAATTATGAGCAACGCGACGGTTATCGCTGCCCGAGGTATCAATCTGGATAATGTATTTACCGATGACCAGATTCGTACCGCGCAGGGAAACACTACCGTTATGGGCGCATTGGAACAGGCAAATCCGAAAAAAATCTATATTATGTTCGGCGCAAACGGTGTGGGTTGGTTTACCGAGGAACATTTTACCAAGGTTTATACCGAGTTTGTGCAGAAGGTAAAGGAACAGCACCCCGACAGCCAAATCTTTTTACAGTCGATACTGCCCGTTACCCAGGAGTTTGACGATTCCAGAGAGGATATTTCCAATGAAAAAATCAACCGCTACAACGAACTGGTTGTGGAAATAGCGGAAAAAGAGGAAGTGTATTATCTGGACGTTGCTTCGGCAATCAAGGACGAAAAGGGTTGTCTGCCGCAGGACTCGAACGGCGACGGTATGCACTTTGGCGGAAAATACTATAACAAATGGTTTGACTATTTAAAGACGCACACAATTAAGGAACAATAAATTGTGGATTTTTAACAGAAAGGTATGGAACAAAAGATGAAACTGAAAAAGATTTTAGCGATGACACTGACAATGGCGATGATGGTTTTGAGCTTTGCAGGCTGCGGAAAAGAGGAAAGCTACCTTTCCTTTGACGAGCTGTACAGCAATCTGACAAGCTCGATTGATTTTTCTGCAAGCAATATGCAAAAACAGGGTGAGGCTGCGCTGAACAACTACTATTATATTGACCCGGCAACACTGGAAAGCTACGCAATCTATATGAGCGATTATGCGACCGGAAATGCGGACGAAATTGCGATGTTCCAGGTAAAGGAAGAGGATCAGGTTCCGGCAGTAAAGGCTTTGATCAACGACCGCATCAATGATTTGAAGGTTCGTTACGAAGAATATAAACCGGAAGAAATGAGCAAGCTGGAAAGCGCAGTCATTGAGGAGAAGGGACGCTATATCGTGGTTGTTATCTCCCCGGACAACGAGCAGGCAAAAGAAATCGTAACCGGCGCGCTCAACGGCAAGAAATAAGACAGGGAAAGAGACGGTGCATAAAGCCGTCTCTTTTTTTGTGGGAAAAAGGGCAGAAATCAAAAAAAGCATAGACCCCCGCGGCTGTTTATGGTAAAATAGAAAGGCAGACAGCTTAACGGTTGCTTTTATCATTCAAAGAAAGAGGGCAAATATCATGAAAGTTATTGTTACGAAGGATTATACCCAGATGTGTAAACTGGCAAGCCGCATTTTTGCAGCGCAAATCACCCTGAAGCCGGAAAGTGTTTTGGGTCTGGCAACAGGTTCCACCCCGGTTGGAATGTACAACGAACTGGTTGAAATGTACAAAGAGGGTCGTGTGGATTTCAGCAAGGTAAGAACCGTGAACCTGGACGAATATGCAGGACTGGACGGCAGCAACGACCAGAGCTACCGCTATTTTATGAATCATAATCTGTTTGACCATATCAACATTGACAAGGAGAACACCAATGTTCCAAACGGCGTTGCTGCGGATTTACAGGCAGAGTGTGAGCGTTACGAGCAGGTTGTGGCAGATATGGGCGGCGTGGATATCCAGCTGCTGGGTATCGGAAACAACGGACATATTGCATTTAACGAGCCGTGCGAAGAATTTCCGGAAAAAACACATATCGTTGATTTGACACAGAACACCATCGAAGCAAACGCAAGATTTTTCTCCTCGATGGACGAAGTGCCGAAAAAAGCGTTGACTATGGGTATTGGAACCATTATGAAGGCAAAGAAGATTGTTCTTCTTGCAAACGGCGCAAAGAAAGCGCAGACCATCTATGATACCGTTTACGGTCCGATTACTCCAAAGGTTCCGGCAAGCGTTCTGCGCCTGCACCCGGATGTTACCATCTTTGCCGATGAAGAAGCGGCAGCTTTGCTGAATAAATAATGGAAAATCCGTTTTTGTATTCCGATACCAACAAGCGGTATCATACTTTTCATTATTTTCTCAAGCAAAAATTCGGCTGTAAGGTTGCAAAAATCTCGCTGGACGCAGGATTTACCTGCCCGAATATCGACGGTACAAAAGGGGTGGGAGGCTGCACCTACTGTTCTTCCAAAGGAAGCGGGGATTTTGCAGGCGATAAAAATCTGCCTCTGTGCGAGCAGTTTGAACAAATCCGTGCCATGATGGGGAAAAAATGGGCAGATACCAAATATATTCCCTATTTTCAGGCGCATACCAACACTTATGCCCCGTTAGAGGTGCTGAAAGAAAAGTTTGAGCAGGCGTTGACCTTTCCCGATGTGGTAGGCTTGGCGATTGCGACCAGAGCGGATTGCATCAGCGAGGAAACGGCAGATTATTTAGCCGAGCTTTCCAAACGAACCTATTTGGAGGTGGAGCTGGGATTGCAGTCGGTTCACGATGTAACCGGAGAGCGGATTAACCGCTGCCACAGCTACGCCGATTTTCTGGAAGGGTATCAAAAGCTGGCAGACCGTGGGATTCCGGTTTGTGTCCACATTATCAACGGACTGCCGGGGGAAAACCGGGAGATGATGCTGGAAACGGCGCGCACCCTCAGCAGGCTTTCACTGCACAGCGTAAAGATTCATCTGCTGCACGTCCTGAAGGGGACGGTAATGGCGCAGCAGCTGGAAGCGGGGGAATTTGAACTGCTGTCCCGGGAAGAGTATGTACAGACTGTATGCGACCAGCTGGAGCTGTTTCCGCCGGAGTTGGTGATTCAGCGCGTGACGGGAGACGGAGAAAGGGAAGCCTTAATCGGTCCCGAATGGAGCTTAAAAAAACTGTGCGTCATGAACGAAATTGACAAGGAACTGGTTCGCCGAAACAGCTGGCAGGGAAAGAAATATTGTCCGTAACCGACAAAAAAATCCGTATCTTCTTTTTTATTGAGGGGATACGGATTTTTTCTTTTGCTTTTTTTCAAAAATCAGGTGACTTATTGGGGATTTGTGCTATAATGAGTCTGAAAAGTTTTTATACGGCAAGACTTTTCCATTTTACAAAACAGGGAGGAAATTATGGAACAGATAGATTATCAGCAGCGGTTTGAACAGCTGTTCTGCGAATATATCAAGCGGGAAGGCGCACAGCAACTGCTGGATTGGCTGAAAAAGACCGATTTTTTTACCGCTCCGGCAAGCACAAAATATCACTGCGCCTGCGAACACGGTTTGGTAATGCACAGCGTGAGCGTGTTTGAAACGATGCTGCAATACTTTGAAGAAGGGGAAAGCATGGAAAGCTACGCAATCTGCGGGCTTTTGCATGATGTGTGCAAATCCCAGTTTTACAAGGTAAGTTTAAAAAATGTAAAGAATCAGGAAACCGGACGCTGGGAGCAGCAGGAATATTATTCGATTGAGGACCAGTTTCCGTATGGACACGGAGAAAAATCGGTCTTTTTGATTGAACGCTTTCTGCGATTAAAGCCTTCGGAAGCGGTGGCAATCCGCTGGCATATGGGCGGATTTGACGAAGCGGCAAGGGGCGGCAGTTATGCCATCAGCCACGCTTATGAAAAATATCCGCTGGCGGTAAAGCTGCATCTGGCAGATTTGCACTCCACCTATCTGAAAGAAAAGGAAACATCGGTTGTTTTAAAACGATAGAGGGTTTGTGTGGAAAAACAGGAAATTAAGATTTTGAGTCGGGAGAGGTTGAATCAGGAATGGATCATTCAATGTGGATTTTATTTGCTTGTATTTTTCTGGGAGGTTTGGTGGATTCGATTGCCGGCGGCGGCGGTCTGATTACCCTGCCTGCCTACTATGCGGCGGGAATCCCTCCGCACATGGCGTTGGGAACCAATAAGTTTGCATCCAGTATCGGAACGCTGACCGCTTCGTTTCGATTTATTAAGGAGCATCAGGTCAATTTTAAGGTGGCGCTGTTTGCTTCTGCGGCAGCATTGGTAGGTTCGCCAATCGGGGCAAAGTTAGCGATGGCGATTGATGAAAAATATCTGCGCTATGTGCTGCTGGTAGCGGTGCCGGTGATTGCGGTGATGATTTTAAAGAAAAAAGATTTCGGCGAGGAGCGTTCGGAGGAACCGCCGCTTTCTCAGGCAATTTTTCTGTCGGTGGCAATCGGTTTGGTTTTGGGCTGTTATGACGGATTTTTCGGTCCGGGTACGGGAACTTTTTTGACGCTGGTATTTAACTCAGTGTTGGGAATGAACATTCTGCGCTCCTGCGGAACAACAAAAATTGTCAATCTTTCCTCCAATGTGGCAGCGCTGATTACCTATGCAATGAGCGGAAACGTCTTGTTTGTTGTTGGATTACAATGCACTGTGTTTGCTGTACTGGGCAACTGGGTCGGTTCCGGTTTAGCGCTGAAAAACGGGGTGAAAATTGTTCGCCCAATCTTGATTGTTACCATGCTGCTGCTGCTGATTAAGGTGGCGACAGAGCTGTTTTAAGGTTTTGGAAAAGGAAGGAAAGGAAGGGAGGACGCTATGCCTGCATTTGTAACGCATGAACTGTTTGGAACACAGGTGTTTTCGATGTTGGACGAGCCGATTCAGGAAATGTTGGAGATGAACCCCGCGCCCTATTTTTGGGGATTGCAGGGTCCGGACCTGTTATTTTTCCGCGATGCGGTGTTGGGAAGAAGTCCGCTGAGGAAATACGGAAATTTGATGCACGCGCTGAAAACAGACGAACTGTTTACCGCAATGAGCTGTTATTTGAACCTGCATCGGGGCAGGGCGGAATATGAAACGCTGGCATCGTATATTTTAGGTTTTACGGGGCATTATTGTCTGGATAGAGAAAGCCACCCCTACATCTATTTTAAGCAGATGAGAAAAGAGCAGGTGCTTGATCCGGACACGGCAAGAGGAACCCATCATCGAATTGAAAGTGACATCGACACAGCGTTTTATGAGATGAAAAAAGGCAGAAATATCCGCAGCTACCGTCCGGCAAAGCGGCTGTACGGCGCGCAGTGGGAGCATGAGATTATCGCTCAGATGTATGTTACCCTGCTGTGGGAGGTGTATGGGATTCGTGTACAGGCAATCGAGGTTCAAAAATGTTTTGAAGAAAACTGGAAGCTGCTGCCGCTGCTGACAGACCGTCACGGAACTTGGGTGCGCTTAGTGAGCGCGGGAGAAGCGCTGATTAACGTTCCGAACCTGCTTTCGCCGCATATTCGCCGCAAGCAGGTGAAGGAGGATATTTTAAATCTGGAACGGGAGGAATGGTTTCATTTAGGAACGCCGGAAAAACCGGATAACCGCAGTTTTCCGCAGATTTTTTATGCGGCAGCCTATCAGGCGGCGGACATGATGGAAAATATTTACAGCTGTTCCTGCCACGGGGTGACCTACGAGCCGAAAAATCTCAAGTCTTTTGACAACGGTTCTCCCGAATCGTTTCATCTTCGCTAACAGAAAATAACCATGCTGCCGCAGCGGCATGAATAAAGAAAGGTTTGACAACTATGCAGATAAATTGGACAGAAGAACGCAATCTGACCATGCTGACCGATTACTATGAATTTACCATGTCCAACGGATATTTTATCAACGGAATGAAGGATAAGATTGCGGTATTCGATATGTTTTTCCGCAAAATTCCGGACGGGGGCGGCTTTGCCATCTTTGCAGGATTGGAACAGCTGGTACACTACCTGCAAAATCTTCATTTTACACAGCAGGATATTGAATATTTCAGAAGCAAAAAGATTTTTAACGAGGAATTTTTGCAGTACCTTGCCGATTTTCATTTTGAGTGCGATGTTTGGGCGATGGAGGAAGGAACGCCGATGTTCCCGAACGAACCGATAGTAACCATCAAAGGTCCTGTCATTCAGGCGCAGTTGGTGGAAACAATGGTTCTGCTCACCATCAACCATCAGTCTTTGGTGACAACCAAAGCAAACAGAATGGTTCGCGCGGCAGGGGATCGCCTGATTATGGAATTCGGTTCCAGACGCGCGCAGGGCTACGATGCGGCAATTTTAGGCGCAAGAGCCACCTATATCGGGGGCTGTGGGGCGACTGCCTGCGCCATTACCGACCGCGATTACGGGGTTCCGGCAGTAGGAACGATGGCGCACAGCTGGGTGCAGATGTTTGACAGCGAGTATGAAGCGTTCCGCTCCTATGCGGAGATTTATCCGGACGACTGTACCTTGCTGATTGACACCTACAATGTGCTGAAATCGGGAATTCCGAACGCAATCAAGGTGTTCGACGAGGTGATTGTTCCGAAGGGGTATCGTCCGAAAGGAGTTCGCATTGACAGCGGAGATATTGCTTATCTGTCCAAAAAAGCAAGAAAAATGCTGGACGCTGCGGGATATTCCGATGTAAAGATTGTGGCTTCCAACTCGCTGGACGAGTATATTATTCGTGATTTACAGCTTCAGGGAGCAAAGATTGATAGCTTTGGCATTGGGGAGCGTTTGATTACCAGCAAATCCGACCCGGTGTTCGGAGGTGTTTACAAATTGGTTGCCGTAGAAAAGGACGGCGAATTTGTGCCGAGAATCAAGGTAAGCGAGAGCGTGGAAAAGATTATCAATCCGCACTTTAAAAAGCTGTACCGCTTCTTTGACCAAAACGGCATGGCGGTAGCGGATTATGTCTGCGTGCATGACGAGCAGCTGGATACCGAAAATCCAATCACCATCACCATCTTTGACCCGCTGGCAACATGGAAAAAGTGTACTCTGGAAAATGTGTATGCAAAAGAAATGCTCAAGCCAATCTTCCAAAAAGGAAAGCTGGTTTATGACCTGCCGGATATTCAAACCATTCGCACCCGCTGCAAAGAGCAGGTAGATACCCTTTGGGAAGAGGTAAAGCGTTTTGAAAATCCGCACAACTATTATGTTGACCTTTCCCCGAAACTGTGGAACATCAAGCAGGAACTGCTTGCCGATTTACAGAAATAATAAAAACGAAAAACCTCCGAACCGTGCCGGATATTTCCGGAATAAACAACGGTTTGGAGGTTTTTTGCGTTTTTTTATCAAGTGTTAATTGAGTTGTTCCCCGACATGGTTTAAGATGCGGGAGATATTTTGCCGGAGCAGTTCTTTTTCGCGTGGGGTGAGGATTTCGGTTTTTCCAAAAGAATCCGATTGTTCGCAAGGCGTTTGCGCAAACAGTTCCTGAGCCGCCTGCTGCGCCTGCATTAGCAAGTCCATATTGGTGCTGAGGTCTGCAATCTTTAACTGCGGCAATCCGTGCTGGCGTTTGCCTAAAAAGTCGCCGGGACCGCGCGCCTTTAAATCATATTCGGCAACCTGAAATCCGTCATTGGTGCGGTGCAAAACCTGAAGCCGTTCCTTTGTTTCGGGATTTTGATTATCCGAAATCAGAATACAGTAGGATTGCTCGCAGCCGCGTCCCACCCGTCCGCGCAGCTGATGGAGCTGGCTTAATCCAAAACGCTCGGCGTTTTCAATCATCATAATGACTGCGTTGGGAACATCGACGCCAACCTCAATGACTGTGGTAGAAACAAGAAGTTGAATTTCCCCGCAGGCAAAAGCGTCCATAATTCGTTCTTTGTCTTTGGGACGCATTTTTCCGTGAAGAACGCCGACTCGATAATCACAAAACGGTCCTCTGGCAAGCTGATCGGCATATTCTTCGGCATTCAGCAGATTGGAAGGGGTATTTTCCATCGCTTCCACCAACGGGCATACAATGTACCCCTGCAATCCGCGGTCCAAATGCTCCTTTAAAAAACGGTAAGCGCGTTCCTTCAGTTTGGAGCTGATGACATAGGTTTTAACCGGCTGTCGGTTGGGGGGAAGTTCATCAATCGAAGAAACGTCCAAATCGCCGTAAATCATCAAAGCAAGGGTGCGGGGAATCGGCGTAGCCGACATGACAAGGGTATGGGGGTGGTCGGATTTTTCGGACAGCTTGGTTCTTTGTCCGACACCGAAGCGATGCTGTTCGTCGGTGATGACAAGGGCGAGGTTGGGCAAATCCACATCATCGGAGATTAAAGCGTGAGTACCGATTACAAGGTCTACCATTCCTAACGCAATTCGTTCCTTGACATCCCTTTTTTCCCTTGCGCTCATCGAGCCGCACAACAGAGCAAGCCTCATTCCCAGCGGGGTCAGCAGTTTGGATAAACCCTGATAGTGCTGCTGCGCGAGAATTTCGGTGGGAGCCATCATCGCAGACATAAATCCGTTTTGAAATACCGCGAAGCAAGCGGCTGCGGCAACCATCGTTTTTCCCGAACCGACATCGCCCTGTACCAAACGGTTCATCGGCGTGTTTTTTTTCAGGTCGTCACACACCTGCCGAATTGCCCGATTTTGGGCGTTGGTTAAGCGGAAAGGCAACCGGGCAACAAAGGGGGAGAGGTCAATCTGCTTGCAGACATAGGAGGTTTGGGAAAAGGTATCGGTGCGCACCGAATGAAGGGAAAGGGAGAGCATGAGCAGCTCTTCAAAAATCAATCGGCGGCGGGCGATTTCCACACTCTCCCGGTCGGAGGGAAGGTGAATGTTTTTTAATGCAAAGTGCAGGTGACAAAGCTGATATTTTTGTCGGATAAATGCAGGAATTGGGTCAGGAAGGGATTCGTCCAGCATCTTTACTGCCTGGGAAATGTTGGCTGCAATCATTTTGGAAGAAAGTCCCTGTGTAAGCGGATAAACGGGAATGAAAGCGCAGGGAAGGTCGGCAGGATAAATAGCGGGAGCCTGCATTTCTTTTTTGAGCAGAGAGCCGCTCATCTTGCCGTAAAACAGATATTCCTGTTCCTGCTTTAAAGCATCCACCGTGTATTTGGCGTTAAAAAAGGTAATAATCATGCTGCCTGTATCGTCTGCAACCTTTACTCTGGAAACAGTCAAACCTTTTCGGATATACTGAGTAGCGGATTTGGCGACGATTCTTGCGCGGACGGCGCATACCTCCCAGGGGAGAGCGTCACAAATATCGCAGGGTGAGGTTAAATCAATATAAGACCTGGGGAAATAATAGAGCAGGTCACGGATTGAGTGAATATCCAGTTTGTGGTACAGCGCGGCGCGCTTGGGTCCGACCCCGGTGAGATACTGAATGTCGGAATCAAACGGAAGCTCCATAGCAATCAGCTCCTTATATTTTGGTTGATGGTTTTATTATACATGATTTTGGCAAAAAAGTCATGGAAAAGTTATAAAGCCATCATGAAAGCATAGAAAAGGAAAGAAAAAAGACTTGTTTTTGCAGCAAAAATATGTTACTCTGAGATTAATTGATAGAAAAATAACAATCAATACCCAACAAACAGGAGGTAAAAAATATGTGTCGGATTTTGCCCGAAGTTACATTCAGAAACGGCGTGACAATGCCTGTAATTGCTTACGGAACCTATCAGGCGGCGCAGGAAAATAACGAAAAAATTATTTTAACGGCAATCGAAGCCGGATACCGCTGTTTTGATACCGCGTCCTTTTACCAAACCGAGCCGCATCTTGCAAAGGCAATCTCGGAAAGCCAAATTTCGCGGGAAGAATTTTTTATTACCTCAAAGCTTTGGAAAACACAGATGGGATATTCCCAAACGCTGCAAGCCTTTGAGGAGAGTTTAAACAGGCTGCAAACAGATTACCTTGACCTGTACCTGATCCACTGGCCGCTGCCCGAGGTGGGGTATGAGCATTGGAAAGAATTGGATTTGGAGACATGGAGGGCGATGGAGGAGCTGTATCGGTCGGGGAAGGTGCGGGCAATCGGCGTGAGCAATTTTTTGCCGCATCATCTTGAAAATTTGATGCAACATTCTTCCGTTGCTCCGATGGTGAATCAGATAGAGTTCCACCCGGGATATACCCAGCAGGCAACGCTGCAATACTGCAAGGAAAAAGGAATTATAGTGGAAGGCTGGAGTCCGATTGGGCGGGCAAGGGTGCTGCAGGACGAGCTGATTTTGGAGCTGGCGCAGAAGTACGGGGTATCCGCCGCTCAGATTTGTCTGCGTTTTGCGTTGCAGAAAGGGGTAGTGCCGCTTCCGAAATCCTCCAATCTGCAAAGAATGAAAGAAAATATGGATTTGTTTTCTTTTTCTGTTTCTCAGGAGGATATGTATCGTTTGGATACCATGCCGCAGTTGGGCTGGTCGAGACAGCACCCGGATCGAGAACGCGCATAAAAAGGCAGAAAAAAGGGAAAAAATATCAGGATAAAAAAATCCTGATATTTTTTTCAAATTTTTTGCAAAAAGGTGTTGACAGAACCCGAAAGCTGTGATATACTAAATGACGTTGTGAGGACAGCTCACAGAAAACAAAAAGGATTTGACTTATTAGCTCAGTCGGTAGAGCACCTGACTTTTAATCAGGGTGTCCGGAGTTCGAGTCTCCGATAGGTCACCAAGCAAAAGCTGCCGGAAATATCCGGTGGCTTTTTTGTTGTCTAAAAAAGAAAACGGAGGGGAAATGATGGCAAAGGTTGTTTTGATTACGGGAGCCTCCCGAGGAATCGGCAAAGCGGAGGCAGAAAAATTTGCGCGGCAGGGATATCAGGTAATTGCAAACTTTAATCGTTCCGAAAAAGAAATGAAAACCTTTTCCGATTCTATGCAGAAGCAGGGATTGGCTCTGATTCCGATTCAGGCGGATGTTTCAAATGCGGAGGAAACGCAAAAGATGGTTGATGAAACGCTGCGCCAGTTTGGGCATATTGATGTTTTAATCTGTAACGCGGGAATTGCGCGGCAGGGATTGCTGACCGATTTTACCCCGGAGGACTGGAGAATGATGATGTCCGTCAATTTGGACAGCGTGTTCTATTGCTGCCGCGCTGCTTTGCCGTCAATGATTCGTCGGCAGAAAGGTTGTATTATCACCACATCGTCTATATGGGGCATTACAGGCGCTTCCTGTGAGGTTCCGTATTCCGCAGCCAAAGCGGGGGTAATCGGCTTGACAAAGGCGCTGGCAAAAGAGGCGGGACCATCGGGAATCCGCGTCAACTGTATTGCGCCGGGAGTGATAGACACCCAAATGAACGGAAATCTGACTGCCGAGGTTTTGGAAGAACTTAGAGAAGAAACTCCGCTGTGTCAAATCGGAACACCGGAACAGATTGCGGACTGCGCTTATTTTTTGGCAGAGGACGCAGCTTCTTTCCTGACAGGGCAGGTTATCAGTCCGAACGGAGGATTCCTCATTTAAAACGCAAAAAAGAGAGATGGATTTTTGTCTATCTCTCTTTTTTAGAAAATAACGGTTATCCGATGCCGCCCAGCGCAATTCCGAGAATTACCACAGCGCCGGAAAGGAAGATATACAGGTATTTGGCAAGAAAATCAAAGCATTTCGGAAGCGACTTTTTTCTGCCAAGCATCAGTTCCTGTTTGACGGAATCCAGTCCCAGTACCCAGTAAATCATAACGGCGCCAAGCAGCGCGCCGATAGGCACGATAAAGATGGTGACAGTATCCATCCAATGTCCCATTTTAGGAAGAGCTTCGATAAAAATTCCGATTCCGAAGATAATGCCAGAGACCAGCAGAACAGCGGGTTTGCGTTTGAGGTGAAAGCGAGTCTGAAAAGATTCGGAACAGACTTCAAACATATTGACCAGAGAGGTAATTCCGGCAAACAAAACGGAAAGGAAGAAAAATACGGCAAAGATTCTGCCCATCGGCATCTGCTCAAAGACACGCGGCAGGGTAATAAACAGCAGGGAAGGTCCCGACTGTGGGTCGAGTCCGAAGGCAAAGACAGCAGGAATGATTGCAAATCCGGAAATCAATGCGGCGCAGGTATCCAAAAAGGCGGTGAGCGCAGAGGCGTGTACAATATCCTCGCTTTTTTTCAGGTAGCTGCCATAGATAATCATGCCGGAACCGGTGATCGAGAGGGAGAAGAAAGCCTGCCCCATTGCCATAATCCAGGTTTGAGGGCGGAGCAAAGCGTCCCATTTAGGGACAAGAAGGTAGCGGTAGCCTTCTGTTGAGCCGGGCAGAAAAAATACCCGCACTGCGATGATAAAGAATAAAATAAAAAAGGCAGGCATCATAAAACGATTCATTTTTTCAATTCCGTTTGTGACGCCGAACAGCAGAATGAGAGCGGTGACGGCGACAACGGCAAAATGCCAAGGAATACTGCCGAAGCTGCCCGACGCCCGGTCAAAGTAAACCTGAGCATCGACAGAGAACAAATTGCCGCTGACCGCGCCAAAGATTGTGCGCAGCACCCACCCGACAACAATGCAGTATCCGATTGCAATTCCAAACGAACCGAGCAGGGGGAAATATCCCAAAACAGCGCCGCCTTTTTTTCCTCGGCTCAGGGCAGCCTGTTCAAAGGAGCCGACCGGTCCGGTTCCCGTTTTTCTGCCCAAAGCAAATTCACCCGACAGCCCGACAAGACCGAATAAGGCGACAAACAGAAAATAAGGGATAAAAAACGCAGCGCCTCCGTATTGTCCGACACGGTAGGGGAACATCCAGATATTTCCCATGCCGACTGCGGAGCCGACAGAGGCAAGAATAAACCCTAATTTGCCGGTGAATTGACCGTTATGGGTTCGGTGAGAAGAATGATTCATACAAAACAAATCCTTTCTGAGAAAAATAGGAAGCCGATTTACTTTAACGCATAAGTTCGTAAAAGTAAATCAGGCAAGAAAAAAAGCAAAGGAACACTTTGCCTAAAAAAAGAGTATAGAAGAATTATACAGGAAAAAAAGAAAAAAATCAAGAAGAAAATTTTGGAACAAAAAACGCGAAACAAAAAGGCAGATTCCGATGTAGGAGTCTGCCTTTTTAAGATCTTACAGGTGAACGGCAAACCAAGACAGAACGTCTCGCATCACTTCGTCCCGGTTGGTTTCGTTTAAAAGCTCGTGTCGCGCTTCGGGATAGAGCCAAACAGTGACATCGTGGATTCCAACCTTTTGCAGCTGTTTTTCGATGTAGCCAATCCCCTTGCCGTAGTTTCCCACAGGGTCCATGCTGCCGGAAATCAGCAGCATCGGGAGAGTGGGGTCTAAAGTTTTATACCACAGCTTGGTGTTGCTGAAATATTGCAGAGAGAGCAAATCGAGATAGGCGGACGCAGTGAAGGGAAATCCACACAAGGGGTCGCGGTCATAGGCTTCCACCATTTCTTCATCTCGGCTGAGCCATGCGTTTTCGCTTTTCGGATGGTCAAAGCATTTGTTGTAAGAGCCGAAAATCAGCCGGTTGAGCTTCGGCGCGGGGGTATCTGCTCCCTGAGCGGCAATCACCCGTTTGCAAAGCATCATACCCGCTTTGGAGGCGGGGTTCGGTCCGGCAGTCCCGCAGATTACTACGCCCTTTAACAGAGAAGAATATTTGGAAAGGTAGAGGCGGACAATCATTGACCCCATACTGTGTCCAAACAGAAAGAGAGGCAGAGAGGGGTATCTCTTTTTTAATTCCAACGAAACCAGGTGTAAATCTTCAATCAGATACTGGTAGCCTTTTTCTTCGGCAAAAAATCCCAACCTCCGGCTGTCCGTACAGCTTTTTCCGTGACCGATGTGGTCGTTGCCGCACACCACAAATCCTTCCGCAGCTAAAAAGCGGAAAAAAGGGCGGTAACGCTCGATATGTTCTGCCATTCCGTGGGAAATTTGAACGATTCCCCGCAGCGGAACGGAAGGTTCAGCCAACAGGCAGGAAACGGTTTGTCCCGGGCAGGAAGAAGAAAGAGAAAAGTTTTGCCAGAGAAGGGTTTTATCCAATTCGGTTTGGCACATCGTTAAAATCCTCCTTTCAGGAACAGGAAGCGGTATCCCGGCAGACATTTTTGTCTGTTACTTCGTGCAGCGTTCCCTTTTCGTCCACAACAAAGAAGGTAACATGGGAAAATTTATTCCAGATGCGGTGCAGCACCGAATCCTGCGTTTGGGGCATACCGGTGACAACATAAGCGGTTTTGTTATCCTTCAGATATTGGACGATGGTTTTAAAAATATCCTCAGCATACATGACATTCATGGTAGCTTCATTTTGAGAAGAGATATTAAACAGATACTGGATTGCATCCGGATTTGCCGGATATTCGTTGCTCTGCACATTCAGCACAATCAGCTCGGTTTTTGAAATATCGGCAACACTTCGTCCGGCTTGAATCAGTCTTTCACACTGAAACTGGTTTGTTACTAAAACAGCGGTGCTGTTAAAAGAAGCGGTGAGAGTTGTTTTTTTGCTGTCCATTCGTTAATCCATCCTATTCAGGTTTATCATAATATTGATTGCAGTCGGCAGTTGTTTAAAGAATCGGGAAAGTTTCACAGCATTTTATACGAAAACAAAGAGAAAGATTCCCTTTTTCATTTTCATTATAATCTATAATTGTGAATAAAGTATGTCTGATACGCAAAGTTAAACAAGATTATCTCAAAAGTTGTTTTTAACGGCGAGACAATTTAAAAGATTGACAAATAGCTGACGGAGTAATAAAATAGTCAGTAAAGAATGATTTTCGTTTTGAAACGGAACAAAAAAGGCAGGAGGACAATTATGGCAAGGTATGAGGGTGTTTCGGTATCTGTAATTCGCAGATTGCCGCGCTATCACAGATTTTTATATGATTTGATTCAAAGCGGCGTTCATAAAATTTCGTCCAGAGAACTGGCAGAACGCATGAGCCTGACTGCATCACAGATTCGTCAGGATTTAAACTGCTTCGGCGGATTCGGTCAGCAGGGTTACGGATATAATGTGGACGCGTTGTATGAAGAAATCGGAAATATTTTAGGGCTGAATAAGGGATTGAAGATTATCCTGTTGGGCGCAGGCAACTTGGGAATGGCGTTGGTAAAACATCTTTCCTTTGAGGCAAAAGGCTTTCAGATGATCGGTATTTTTGACAAAAACCCAAAGATTATCGGTCAGAAGATTCACGGAATTGAGGTTATGCCGGAAAGCGAACTGGAAGAATTCTGCGCGAAGGAAAAGCCGGACGCAGCAATTTTATGTTTGCCCAAAGATGTGGTGGAAGAACTGGGCGACCGCTTGATTCAGTACGGAATCCGCGCATTCTGGAATTTTTCCCATTACGATTTGGGACTGCATCACCGCAACAGCGATACCCCGATTGTTGTGGAAAATGTTCATCTGGGGGACAGTTTAATGACGCTGTGCTATCAGATTAACGAATTATATGAAGATTAGCAATCAAAAAATCCGCTTGCTTTGAGAAAACAGCTCGGCAGGCGGATTCTTTTTTTGCCGTTTTCTAAGAAAAGAAAGTATTATGAATTTTTTGTCAAGCGTAGTAATTTGAAAATCTGTTTCGTTTTATAAACAGACAGAGAAAACCAAAATTTAACCGCCTGTAAGGAGGGACGCTTGATGAAACAATATACGCTGAATATGCTCTCACACGCAGACCGAGTAAAGGGACAGGGAGTGCTGTCGGCTTATGAAGAAGAATTAAATTTAGTAAGAGGAAGGTTGGACGGAGATGATTTTCGGGTAAAGCTGACGGTAAATAAGTGTTATCCTGCCGATATTACCCACATCCATACCTTAAATCCGGAATTTTTGATGCAGCTTCCGATGCTCAAAAACAAGGGGATTACCGTAGCATCGGTACATTTTTTGCCCGAAACGGTGGAGCAAAGCTTAAATTTGCCTCCTTTGTGCCGCAAAGTATTTTATGACTATATGATTTTGTTTTATAAAAGTGTAGATTATCTGATGACGGTCAATCCTTCCTTTATTCCAAAGTTGGAGCATTACGGTATTGACCCAAAGAAAGTGACCTATATTCCCAATTATGTATCGGGTAGGCAATTTTTTTCGGCAAACAGGGAAGAAAAGGAAAGATTGAGAAGAAAGTACCGCTTGGATGAGAAAAAATTTACGGTGGTTTGCGCCGGTCAGCTGCAAACCAGAAAGGGCGTACCGGAATATGCTGCGCTGGCTCAGGATTTGCCGCAGATGCAGTTTGTTTGGGCGGGAGATTTTGCGTTCGGCAATATAAGTGAGGGAAGAAAAGAGATTGAGCGCCTGATTGCAAATCCACCGAAAAATCTGACCTTCACCGGTTTCATTCCACGGGAAAGAATGCCGGAAATTTATCGAATGGGCGATGTGATGCTGTTGCCCAGTTTTGAGGAACTGTTTCCGATGACTGTATTAGAAGCAATGAGCTGCTCTGTTCCTGTTTTACTGAGGGATTTGGAGCTGTATCACAGTATTTTAGACGGATATTATTTGAAGGCTTCGGATAACAACGAATTTATCCGCCAGTTGATTTTACTCAGCAGCCGGGAGCAGTATTACCGTACTGCGCTTGAGATGAGCCAAAAGGGAAGTCAATTTTACTCTGAACAGCATGTTTTGTCAATGTGGAGGGAATTTTACCATCGGCTTTTGCGAAAAGGGGAAGAGCGGAGAGGAAAAAAACAGAATGTCATTCAGTTTGCAGGTGGGGCAAGATGAAAGAAAATCACAAACAATATCAATGGGGGATCGGATTTGTCGGTGTTACATTTTTGATAATGGGCGCATGGCTGATTCAAAAATACGGATTTGACAATCTGTCCGGATTGATTGGGGGAATCCGAATCCGTTGGATTTTGGCAGCGTTAATCCTGTTGATTTTTTATTGGTTCACCGAGGCTTTGGGACTGCACACGGCTCTTAAAAAATTTGCTCCTTTTCAGTGTTTTTCTGATACTCTTTGTGCGGCGATGATAGGACAGTTTTTTAACTGTATTACCCCGTTTTCGGGCGGGGGTCAGCCGATGCAGGCGTTTTACTTGGTAAAGAAGGGCGTTTCTCTCTCCTTTGCAAGCTGTTCTTTGCTGATTAAATTTATTGTTTATCAGTTTGTAATGACCGTTTATTCGGCAGTGACTCTGACAATCTGTTTTCAGAATTTTTGTGGGCAAATTTCTTCTGTCGGGTGGCTGTGTTTTGTCGGATTTGGGATAAATTTTCTGGTGATTGCAGGACTGATGTGTCTTGGATTTTTCAGAAAACCAACAGAAGCGGTGTTGTACGGTTCGATTGCTCTGGCAATAAGGCTTCACTTTATTTCTGAGGAAAATCGGCAAAAAGCAATTCAAAAGACGAAAGAAGAGTTGGAACAGTTTTACCGCGGGTTTGCGCAGATGAAGCGGGATATTGCGGGCATTGCGTGTATGGCTACGCTGACATTGGCGCAGTTGACCGCTTTATTTTTGATCCCGCTTTGTGTTTTTTATTCGCTCGGACTGAAACAGGCTGATGTTTTGTTCATGGTGTGCGCGGCGGCATTTGTGTTAAATTTTACCTCCTTTGTTCCTCTGCCCGGGGCGGCGGCAGGGGCAGAGCTTGGATTTTATACGGTGTTTGGTCTGTTTTTTCCGGAATCGCTCTTACCCTTTGCTGTTTTGTTGTGGAGAGTGTTTACCTTTTATCTTCCTGTTTTGGTGGGAGGATGTTTTACCGCAACGGCGGGAGTGTGGGGGAGAAAGAGCAAGTCGAAACAAATTTTATCTTGATTCCTTTTTCCCTTCGCGGTATAATCAAGAAAGCCGCAGATGATAATCGGTCGGGACAGACAGCTCCGACCGATTTTTTTGACAAAGGCGGAAGATTTAAAAACAATGAAGGAGAACAAAGAATGGATTTTTTATCTCGCATACTCAAAGGTCTGGTAGTTGGGGTAGCCAATATTATCCCGGGTGTCAGCGGAGGGACAATGGCTGTGGTAATCGGCATTTACGACAAGCTGATTGCGGCGGTGTCCAATTTAAAGAAAGAATTTAAGCGTTCGTTTTTCTACCTGCTGCCAATCGGAATCGGGGCAGTTTTAGGCATTTTGCTGTTCAGCCGCCTGATTGAATTTTTATTGCGGGACTTTACCATGCCTACTAATATCTTTTTCTTAGGGTTAATTTTGGGCAGCATTCCGATGATTTATCACAGAGCGGTTCGGGAAAAGATGAAAAAGTCCAGTATTCTGCCCTTTGTTGCCTGCTTTGCGGTAATGATTTTGATGACCTTTTTGCAAAATGTTTCCGATGAAGGCAGCGCGCTGATTACAACCTTAACGGTGGGAACGGCGGTTCGCTTGTTTTTGTCGGCGGCGTTGGCAGCAGCCTGTATGATTATGCCGGGAATCAGCGGTTCAATGGTGATGGTTTTGCTGGGGGTATACACCTCGGTGCTGACGGCGATTTCTTCTTTGAATATTCCGATTTTGATTCCGGTCGCTTTCGGTGTTCTGGTCGGATTGTTTGCCGGAGCAAAAGGAATCGACTATTGTTTAAAGCGGTATGAACAGCAAACCTATTTTGCAATTCTCGGTTTGATTGCAGGTTCGGTGCTGCCGATTTTGCTCAGCGCAGGCTATACTCCGGGTTTGCAGACCGTTTTGTCGGTATTCAGCTTGATTGCGGGAATTTTGATTGCGTTTTTCATGGGAAAGACGGAAAAAAGCCAAGGGTAACGCGCAACATTTAACAGTTTAGATACAAATACTTAACTTGACGAACCCAAACCCTCCATAGTATAATTAAGACAAAATATATTGTTGATTTATATAAAAAGAAACAATGGAGGTGGAAATAATTTATGAAGTTAAGACGAGTATTGGCTTTATTGATGACAGCAGCTGTTCTTTTTGTCACAGGCTGCTCCAACGATGACTCCCAAAAAGAAACGCAGACGGCGCAATCGGAGCAAAAAACAGTTCGAGTGGGGGTCAGCGGAGATTACTACCCGATGTGTTATATGGAAAACGATGAGCTGAAAGGGTTTGAGATTGACCTGTGGAATCGAATTGCGCAGGAAAATAACTGGAAGATAGAATATACTGCGGCAGATTTTTCGGGGTTATTCGGGATGCTTGATACCGGAAAGATTGATACGGTGGCGCGTCAGGTATCCTCCGACAATCAGACCAGACGGGAAAAGTATCTTTTTTCCGATGTTTATCTCTATTCTTCCTATAACCTTGTCACCAAGGCGGACAGCGAGCTTGACAGTTGGGAGGATTTTAAGAATACCAAAATCGGCGTTGTGATGGGCGGCGACGGTGAAAAGAATCTCAAACGGCTCAATGAGGAAAAAAATCTTGGAATAGAAATTGTAGGTTATGAGGCGACTCCGGCGATGGACAGCGATGTTGAGCTGGGAAGGATTGACGGGCGTGTGGCGCCGATGCTGCAAACCAAGATGAATATTGAAAACAAGGGACAGAATTTTAAAATTACCGACAACATTGTTTATACAGAGGCGGCAGCTTACCCTTTCCAAAAGGAGAATACCGAGCTTGCGCAGGCGGTGAACAACACTTTGGAAACAATGCGGCAGAGCGGGGAACTCAAACAGCTTTCCGAACAATGGTTTGGAATGGATGCGACGGTATCTCCGGAATAAACGGTAATTGGATGCACAACCGAAGGTCTGACTTCCGGCAACAGGGTCGGGGGTCAGGCTTTTCTTTCTAAAAGCAGAGGAAAAGAAGAGAACAGTTGATTTTACAGCGGAGTTAAAAGGAGGGCAGATTATGTTTGATTTTTCGTTTTTTTTCGGATTGTTTCCCATCATGTTTCGATATCTGGATGTGACGCTGGGGATTTCTGTGGCAGCATTGGCGCTGTCTTTGCTGATTGCCTTGGTGATTGCAGCGGCAGATTATTTAAAAATCCCGATTTTGCGTCCCTTTTGTAAAGGGTGGGTATCTCTGTTTCGGGGAACGCCGCTGTTGGCTCAGCTGTTTTGGCTGTGTTACGGTCTGCCCCAGCTGATTGTTCCGCTGCAAAAGGTGAGCACCATGACGCTGATTGTGTTTGGGGTAGCGTTTAACGCTTCCTCCTATATGGCAGAAACGCTGCGCGGGGCGATTTCCTCGGTAGGAAAAGGGCAGATGGAAGCCTGTCTTGCTTGCGGCATGAGCAGGGGAAAGGGGCTGCTTCGCATCGTTCTGCCACAGGCAATCCGTGTGGCGGTTCCGGGGCTTTCCAATAACTTTGTGGACATTATCAAGCAGTCATCTCTGGCGTTTACACTGGGCGTTACCGAAATCATGGCAGTGGCAAAGATGGAGGGGGCAACCAACCTGAAATTTTTGGAATCCTTTACTGCGGTGATGATTTTGTACTGGTTGGTTGTTACCTTTTTTAACTATGTTCAAAAGCTGCTGGAACGCAGATTGGCAAAGATGTATTAAAGGAGGGAAAGGAATGGAGCGCGCTTTACTTGCCGTACAGGGACTGAAAAAGGAATTTGACGGACATACTGTGTTGGATTCGATTGATTTTACCGTCAATCAGGGGGAAATCGTTGCGGTAATCGGTCCGTCGGGAACGGGAAAATCTACTTTGCTTCGCTGTGTTAATCTATTGGAAATCCCGCAGCAAGGAAAAATCAGAATTGGCGACTGTGAGGTGACAGCGCCGAAAATCCGAATCAGAGAGCAAAATGAATTGAGAAGCAGAACCTCCATGGTTTTTCAGCAGTATAATCTGTTTGCCAACAAAACGGCGGCGCAGAATATTATGGAGCCGCTGATTCAGGTGAAAAAGATGAAAGAAGAAGAAGCGCGGGAGTTTGCGGTTGAGCTTTTACAGAGTATCGGACTGAAAAAGAAAGCGGACGAATATCCCTCCAAAATGTCGGGAGGAGAACAGCAGCGGGTGGGAATTTTAAGGGCGGCTGCCACCAATCCGCAGCTGATGCTGCTTGACGAACCAACCTCCTCATTGGACCCCGAACTTGTGGGGGAGGTGCAGCAGGTAATTTTATCCCTGACAGCGCAGCGCATGACCATGCTGCTGACCACCCATGAGATGAACTTTGCCAAAAGGGTGGCAAGCAAAGTTCTTTTTCTTTCGGACGGAAAAATCGGAGAGCAGGGAACCCCCGAACAGATTTTTGACAATCCGCAAACCGAACGGCTAAAAACTTTTTTAAATCATTACAGAGGAAGAAAGATTTTATAATGGGTTGTTTGGATAAAAAAGAAGGAACGGGAGAAAACTGCAGTGAAAAGTTGCAAATAAAATTTTAAAAAGGATATAATATTGCCTTAAAATTTATTCTAAATGGGATAATAAGAAATGAAATTCAGCAATAGGAAAAAATACTGCGGGATTTTTTTATATTTTTCATAAAAAATCATAAAAAGATGGTGCATACCCTCCAAAAAGTGTGAGAACAGATTGACACCCTATGTACAATGTGCTATCATAACGAAAGGTAAGAAAAACTTTGGTTGTCAGCAGGTTACAAAGGGAAAAAATCTGCTCAAACACCAGGAATCTTTAGTTTTCAGGAGGGAAGAGGATGGCGACAAAAGAACAAATCAACGAACATCCTAATATCAAAAAGGTAGTGAGCTTGGAGAGCTTGATATTCATCGTGTGCTTCTTGGGGTTGTTTGGACTCCTGGCATCAAAGATGGGTACCATCAATATGCTCAACACCATGATGCAGACAGCATATCAGCTTTTGATGGACACCGTTTTGTACATCATGGCGATTGCGGTGCTTGCGGGAGCAATTTCCGGTCTGTTTACCGAGTTCGGTATCGTAGCGGTAATCAATAAGATTCTTTCTCCGCTGATGAAGCCGATGTATGACCTGCCGGGCGCGAGCGTTGTGGGTATTTTGGCAACCTACCTGTCGGATAACCCGGCAATTCTGACTCTGGCAGACGATCAGGGCTTCCGCAGATATTTTAAAAAATATCAGCTGCCGGCTTTGACCAATATCGGTACGGCGTTCGGTATGGGTCTTATTATCACTTCGTTTATGATCGGTATCACTTCTCCTACAGGAGAAAGTTTTATCATGCCGGCGTTAATCGGTAACCTCGGCGCCATCATCGGAAGTGTTGTCAGTGTTCGTTTGATGTTGATGTTTACCGCAAAAGAATACGGCAAAACCGAATTTTGCGAGGTAGAAGGAATCAATGCGGTTATGTACACCGACTACCGTATGGTTCGTCCGGGCAGCGCGGCGTCCCGATTCATGTCTGCAATGCTGGAAGGCGGAAAATCCGGCGTCAGCATGGGTGTTGCCATCGTTCCGGGCGTACTGATTATTTGTACCTTTGTTATGATGTTGACAAACGGTCCTTCCGAAGCAGGCACTTACACAGGAGCTGCTTATGAAGGAATCGGTTTGCTGCCGGCGTTGGGCGATAAACTTGAATTTATCCTTAAACCTCTGTTCGGATTTACAAGCTCTCAGGGTGTTTCTGTTCCGATTACCTCTCTGGGCGCGGCGGGCGCTGCAATCGGTCTGGTACCGAAACTGGTGCAGAACGGTTTGGCAGGCGGAAACGATGTTGCGGTATTTACAGCAATGTGTATGTGCTGGAGCGGTTATTTAAGCACACACGTTGCAATGATGGACAGCTTGGGTTACAGCAAGATGACCGGAAAAGCAATCATCAGCCACACCATCGGCGGTCTGTGCGCAGGTATCTCTGCTCATTGGCTGTATGTTCTGTTTTCCATGATTGGCTAAGAAATGAGATAAAAATCCACAGCAAAATAGCTTGCTGTGGATTTTTCTGTATGAAAAATTTTTTGATAAAAAAGGAAGATGATTTTGAAAATAAAAAAGCTGAGCACCCTAAAAGAGTTGAAAGATGGATATGAGATTTTCCGTCACTGTATGTATCAAGCGACAGAAGAAAAATATCGGAAAAAAATGACAGAGTGGATGGAAGAAAAAAACATCATCGTTTATGCCGCTATGGAAGAAAACCGGATAAAAGGGATGATTGTTTTTCGGTTTTGTCAGGACAACACAGCCGAAGTCATGGGGGTTGCCGTTCACCCTGCCTATCGTTTGCAGGGAATCGGTTCGGAGCTGATAAGACAAGTTGCAAAAGAATACGGGATAGAAAAAATAGTTGCGGAAACAGATGAGCAAGCGGTACTGTTTTACCGAAAAATCGGATTTCAAACAGAAAAAACAGAACGAAAATTTTCCGAAGAAACGGTCATTCGTTATATTTGTACATGGAATGTAAAAGAAGGGAAACAGAAAAGAGGGGAGGATTTTATATAAAATCCTCCCCTCTTTTCTCAGCTTAACTTTAAAACACAAATTCCCAGTAATCCGGGTCCGGTATGAACGCCGAGAGCCGGACTGATTTGACCGCGCACCGCGACAATGCCGTTTGGAATTTTTTTGCGAACCTCCGTAAGCAAAGCCTCGGCTTCCTCGGCGGCTCCGCCGTGCATGACGGCAAGCATGACCTTCGGACAGCCCTCCGCAAATTTTTGCGCCAGTTCCAGCACCTTTTTCACCGATGGGGTGCGTCCTAAAGCCTTTGCCATCGGGTAGTAGTTGCCCTCTTCGTTGCAGGAGATAATCGGCTTTAAGGAAATCGCGCTGCCAAGCATCGCTGCCACCTTGCCGATTCGTCCGCCTTTTTGCAGATATTCCAATGTTTTTAAACAGAAAAAGATTTTGCTGCTGCTAAGCATCTCCTCGGTTTTCTGACAAAGTTCCTCGAAGGAAAGACCTTCCTCCAAAAGCTGCGCTGCGCGAATGGCGATAATTCCGCTGCCGATGGAGATGTTTTTGGAATCAATCACGCGACATTCCAGTTTATCGTAATCTTCACAGATTAAACGGAGCATATTGCAGGTTCCGCTTAAACTGCCGGAAATGCAGATTGCCAAAACCTTGCGGTATCCCTGTTCATAAATTTCGTCCAAAACGGAAAGAACCTGTTCGCCGCTCGGCAATGATGTTTTGGGAATTTCGGTGGGAAGTCTGCGGTACACTTCCTGAGCGTCAATGGTGAGTCCGTCCAGATATTCCCCTTCGTTAAAGATAACTTTTAAGGGAATCATAAAAATATGATGACGTTCCAACAGTTCCTGCGGCACATCGCTGCCGGAATCGACGAGAATAGCAATTTTATCCTGATTCAAAGTAACCCGACCTTTCTGTAAAATATAGTATATAAAACCATATTTTGTGGTACATAATAAAATTTTATATCCTGACCGAAGAAAAGTCAAGAGCGAACAAGCAAGAACAAAAGAAAGTTAAAAAAATGTTTTTGAAAAAAAGAAAGAAAAAAGAAGAACGCTGTTTCGATAGCTGAAAAACGGTTTTTTCTCTTGCAAACGGCGGCAAGTTGGGGTAAAATCGGAGTAGCATATTTTAATTTTGGGGAAAAAGAATCCAATGATTGATGTGTCAGGAGGAAATTTTATGACAGAAGAGTTTAAAGTGGTTCAATATGAAAGAAATCGGGAAAAAAGTGCCGATCTCAGCTTTTTAAACCGGGAGGTTGCCGACAAGGCGACACAGTTCCACAGCAGCTTTCCAAAGTATCAAAAAACACCGCTGGCTCACCTGAAAAATGCGGCAAAAGAGCTGGGCGTGGGGGATATCTTTGTAAAGGACGAATCCTATCGTTTTGGATTAAATGCATTTAAGGTGTTGGGCGGCTCGTATGCCATCGGTACATATATTGCAAAGCGTCTGGGAAAGGACCTTTCCGAGCTGCCGTTTGAGGTGATGACCTCGGACAAGGTGAAAAAACAGTTGGGAGAACTGACTTTTGTTACTGCAACCGACGGCAACCACGGAAGAGGGGTTGCATGGACTGCAAATCAGCTTGGACAGAAATCGGTGGTCTATATGCCGAAGGGTTCTGCGCCGGAGCGATTGGAAAATATCCGAAAAGAAAATTCGGACGCTTCGATTACCGAGCTGCGCTATGACGATGTGGTAAGAATGGCAAGCAAACGCGCGCAGCAGCCAAACTGCGTGTTGGTTCAGGATACCTCCTGGGACGGTTATACCGAGATTCCGGGTTGGATTATCCAGGGATATACCACCATGGCAAACGAAATTTATCGGGAGCTGGAACAGATGAAAGAGCGCCCGACGCACATCTTTTTGCAGGCGGGGGTAGGCTCGATGCCGGCTTCTCTGGCAGGCTTTTTTACCAATGTTTACAAAGATAACCCACCGTTTATCGGTGTGGTAGAACCGAATAAATCGGATTGTATCTTCCGCACAGCTGCGGCAAGGGACGGAAAGATGCACTTTGTTACCGAGGAAATGAACACCATTATGGCGGGGCTTGCCTGCGGAGAACCGTGTCCGATTGCGTGGGATGTTTTAAAGGACTGCTGTGATTTCTTCCTTTCTTTCCCGGATTATGCGGCGGCAAAGGGCATGAGAATTTTGGGCAATCCCATCGGAGAGGACCCGCGCGTTGTATCGGGTGAATCGGGAGCTTCTGCATTTGGCTGTATTGCGGAAATTTTAAGCAACCCCAATTTACAGAAGATAAAAGAACAGCTTTGTTTGAATGAAAACTCAAAACTGCTCTTTATCAGCACCGAAGGCGACACCGACCGCAAAAACTATCGTTCGATTGTTTGGGACGGAAAGTATGACAGCTATCAAAAACAGCCGCTGTGCTGATTGGAATCGGCAAAAAACGAATCATAATTTCATCAAAATTTACAATTTGTTTATCTGCGATGTCCAAATATATTATATAATGGAAAAGAGAAAAGGGAAGGCACTCTTCCGACCGTAACCCTTATTAAAATCTTTGTTCGGTTAAAGGCGGTGATGGATGATGATAAAGCGCTTATCGTGCGCTCTGGCGGGAATGTGTTTGATGTTTTCAATGACAGCCTGCTCTTTGGGGCAGAGAATGGAGATTTTTGATCAGAGCAAAATCGTCCTGCTGCAAACGGAAGATTTGATAAACGGGGAAGATATTGCGGTGGTGGAAACCTCGGAAGGCAATTTTAAAATGCGTTTTTTCCCAAGCGAGGCCCCGAAAACGGTGGAGAACTTTATCAATTTGGCGCAGTCCGGTTATTTTGACGGACAGAAAATTTCCCGAATTGAAAAGGTTGAGGAACAGGACAGGGTAAAGGGAAGGCTGATTGCCGGAAGCGGCAAGCCGATTGACCAGGAGGGGGAAACGATTTTTGAAGAACCGGTTCGCCCGGAAATCTCCTATAACCTGGGAACAATCCCCGGAGCGGTAGTAGCCTATACCCCTTCCGATGTGATGGACAGCCGTTTTTATATCGTCGGCTCCTGCAAGGTTCACAAGGAAGAGCTGGAGGAGATTGAGCGGAACAATTACCCCAAAAAGTTGGTTGATTTGTTCCGCAAGCACGGCGGCTACCCGGAGGATTGGCTGCATCAGTCTGTGTTTGCCCAGGTAGTAGAGGGAATGGATGTAGTGGACCGCATTATTCGGGAAACCCCAAACACCGATGCGGACGAAATAACCGATATTGAGATTATCCGCGTAACGATAGAAAAATATCAGGAACCGTCAAAATAGGGGTTTTACAAACCAAAGCTCTCGCCTTGCCGTTCGTTATCCGATGACAGGGGAGAGAATCAAAAATGATTGGAGAACAAAAAACAATGAGATCAAATAAACAATGGCTGGCAATTCTTTTGGCTGCGATGATGAGCATGAGCGCGCTGACAGGCTGCGGGGAAGACGCAGAAGACGCAAAAGATACAGCTCCCGCAACAGAGCAGCAGACCGAAGAAAACAAGGAACAGCAGGAAGAAAAGACCGAACAGGATAAGGAGGAAAGCAGCGCGGACGCTTCCGGCGCGCCGACAGAAAAGCTCAATCTCTCCGACCCGGACGGTTGGCTTCAGTTCAGCAATCCCGACAAGGACAGCGAAGTAGCGATTATTAAAACCACAGCCGGAGAAATCGGTGTGATGTTCTTTCCACAGTATGCACCTAAGGCAGTGGAGAACTTTTTAACCCATGCCAAAGACGGTTATTATGACGGCGTAAGTTTCCACCGCGTCATCGAAGATTTTATGATTCAGGGCGGTGACCCTAAGGGCAACGGAACCGGCGGCGAAAGCATCTGGGGCGACCCGTTTGAAGATGAATTCAGCGACAAGCTGCACAACTTCCGCGGCGCGCTGTCGATGGCAAACGCAGGTCCCGGCACCAACGGCAGCCAGTTCTTCATCGTTCAGGCTTCCGAAATTCCAACCGGTTATGAAGTGCAGATGCAGTTAAACGGCATTTCGGAAGATGCCATTAAAAAATATCAGGAAGTCGGCGGAACCCCGTGGCTGGACGGAATGCACACCGTATTCGGTCAGGTGTTTATGGGAATGGATGTTGTCGATAAAATCGTAGCGGAAACCAAAAACACAGACGAAAACGGTATGGTTCCGGAAAAAGAACGGGTTACAATCGAATCAATCAGCGTATCTCCGGCAACCGATTATTTTGAATATGCAGAATAAACAGCAGTAAGGAAAAGAGGAAGAGTAGTATGTATCAGTTTGAAAAACCGGCAAAAGACAGCGAAGTAATTGTTATGCAGACTTCGATGGGAACCATTAAATTAAGACTGTTCCCGGAAAAAGCGCCAAAAACAGTAGAGAATTTTGTAACCCATGCAAAGGAAGGTTACTATGACGGTCTGACCTTCCACCGCGTCATCAACGGCTTTATGATTCAGGGCGGCGACCCGGAAGGAACCGGCATGGGCGGCGAAAGCATCTGGGGCAAACCGTTTGAGGACGAATTTGACGTGGAACTGCGCAACTTCCGCGGCGCGCTGTCGATGGCAAACGCAGGTCCTTGCACCAACGGCAGCCAGTTCTTTATTGTACAGGCAAACGACTGCGACCCGGGACTGCTTTCTCAGATGAAGGAAATCGGCGTCAATGCGCGCGGACAGGGCTTCCCGGAAGAAGTAATTGCAAAATATGAAGAAATCGGCGGAACCCCGTGGCTAGATTACAAACACTCGGTATTCGGTCAGGTGTTTGAAGGAATGGAAGTTGTTGACAAAATCGCAGCAACCGACCGCACCGGCGAACGCGTTACAATGGATAAAGTAACGGTAGAACCTGCTGCAAATCACTTTAGCTATTAAGAGAAGATAAAAAGGAGTAAATCCATATTGGATTTACTCCTTTTTGTTTTCTTTACAAAGCATATTAACGGGTGCCGTCTGTTTGAGAGGTGATATATCCTCCGCCCAAAACGGTGTCCTCATAGTAGATGACGCAGGACTGTCCGGGAGCGGGAGCCCTTTGCGGGGTGTCAAACACAACCTTGGCGCGGTTATCCGGCAACAGGGTGAGAACTGCGGGCGCATCGGAGGCGCGGGAACGAACCTTTACCCAAACGCGCGCGGTTTCTTTTTTATTTGGAATCAGCAGCGGGTTCGGCTGAATGACGCAGTGGTCAAGCAGAATCCCGTCGGCATATTCTTCTCCGGTGCGGGCAAGGTAAATGCGGTTGCTGACAGGGTCGATCTTCTTGATAAAAACAGGGTATCCCAAAGCAATTCCCAAACGCTTACGCTGTCCCACAGTGTAGTGCAGCAAGCCTTTATGGGTTCCGCAAACGGCGCCGTCCGGAGAGATAAACTCTCCGGCGCTGCATTTCCCGAGCTTCTTTTCGATAAATCCGGCATAATCCCCGTCCGGAATCCAACAGATTTCCTGGCTGTCCGGCGCATCTGCGCTGGCTAAGCCGATTTCGCGGGCAATCTGACGAACCTGCGGTTTTTCCAGTCCCTCTAACGGCAGCAGCAGCATCGAAAGCTGTTCCTGCGTTAGGCGATACAGCATATAGGACTGGTCGCGGTCCAGACAGGAAGATTTTTTGAGTACGGCGGTTCCGTCCGGCAGATGTTCCACCCGCGCATAGTGCCCGGTGGCAATCCGGTCAAATCCCATCTCTTTGGCTTTGCGGCAGATAATGCCGAACTTGGTGGTGGGATTACAGAAGATGCAGGGGTTGGGGGTTCTTCCCTCCCGATATTCCCGACAGAAGGGGAGAATAACATTCTGCTCAAATTCTTCATAACATTTTACAACATGCAGCGGAATATCCAGCTGTTCGGCAACCGTTTTGGCAGCCTCTACAGCGGCTTTGTGCGCAGGGGAAAACTCCAAAACGATTCCCTCTGTGTCATATCCCTGCTCCCGAAGAAGATGGACGGCAACCGAAGAGTCAACGCCGCCGCTTAATGCGACAAGAACTTTTTTAGTGCACATGGCAAGCTTCAGCGTCCTTTAATTCACCGACAAACGGAGTAGGGTCAATTCCGTTGCGGCGGTAGTAATCGGCAAGAGCGTGTTTGATTGCCTGTTCTGCCAGTACGGAACAGTGAACCTTTACCGGCGGCAGACCGTCCAGCGCTTCCACAACCGCTTTGTTGGTCAATTTCAGCGCTTCGCTGATCGGTTTTCCCTTAATCATTTCGGTAGCCATCGAGCTGGTGGCAATAGCGGCGCCGCAGCCGAACGTTTTAAACTTAACATCGGTAATAATATCTTTGTCGATTTTCAGGTAAATTTTCATAATATCGCCGCAGGTTGCGTTGCCTACTTCGCCGATACCGTCGGCGTCTTCAATTTCACCTACATTGCGCGGATTGGAAAAGTGGTCCCAAACTTTATCGGAATACATCATAGTAATTGTCCTTTCTGAGTCAAAAAATATATAAAAATTATAAAATTTTATAAAATCGTGTGATTGTTGCACGTTTCTGTGCAATTTTTTCAGCGTTTCGGGGTATTAGTGAAAAAGGAATTTTTTAAACCCGCCGAAATAAAGTGAAAATCGGTCAGCTGAAAAAGAAATACACAGAATCCAAAGACTTCTGTAAAAAGCAGAAAAAATAAAATTTTATGAAATCGTGTGATTGTTGCACGTTTCTGTGCAATTTTTTCAGCATTTCGGGGTATTAGTGAAAAAGGAATTTTTTAAACCCGAGTTCGCGAAACGGTGCGCAGGTTCAATCTGCTATAAATCGTAAGAAATTTTACCCTTCTGCATATCTTCCCACATCGGGCTCATCGAGCGCAGAGTGGATACAATTTCCGGAAGTTTTTCTAAAATATAATCGACGTCTTCATCGGTATTAAAGTCGGACAGAGAAAGTCTGACAGAACCGTGCGCTACCTCGTGAGGAAGTCCGATTGCCAGCAGAACATGGCTTGGGTCCAGCGAGCTGGACGCGCAGGCAGAACCGGAAGAAGCGGCAATTCCCGCAAGGTCCAAACGAAGCAGGAGAGATTCCCCTTCAATACCGAGAAAAGAAATGTTGCAGTTTCCGGCAAGACGATTTTCTCTGGAGCCGTTTAAGCGGCACTGCGGAACAGAAGAAAGGATACCGTCAATCAGTCGGTCGCGCATTGCGCTGACACGGCGGTTTGTTTCTTCCATGGTGTCGTTTGCAATCTTTAAAGCGGTAGCCAGTCCGACAATTCCCGCTACATTTTCTGTTCCCGCGCGTTTGCCGCGCTCCTGAGCGCCGCCGTCGATTAAGCTGGTCAGAGGAATCCCTCTGCGGCAGTAGAAAGCGCCGACCCCTTTTGGTCCGTGGAATTTGTGCGCGGAAAGGGAAAGCATATCAATATTCATTTCTTTTACATTAATTTTTACATGACCGGCAGCCTGTACTGCATCGGTGTGAAACAGAACGCCTGCTTCCCGGCAGATTGCGCCGATTTCCCGAATCGGATAAATGGTTCCGATCTCGTTGTTGGCGAACATGATAGAAACCAGTCCGGTTTCGGGACGGATTGCCTTTTTGATATCTTCGGGGTTAATCTGTCCTTTAGAATCAATCGGGATATAGGTTACTTCAAATCCCTCTTTTTCCAGACGCTGCGCCGAGTGAAGCAGCGCGTGATGTTCGGCAACGGAGGTAATCAGATGGTTTTTTCCTTTTTTCTGCAAAGAGCGCATGATTTCTTTTACCCAGTTGTCCGCTTCTGTTCCGCAGCCTGTGAAGATAATTTCAAACGGGTCTGCGCCCAGAACGTCGGCAACATCCTGACGGGCTTTTTCTATTGCGCGCTTTGCCTGATTTCCAAAACGGTAAAGGCTGGAAGGATTGCCGTATTGCTCGGTTAAAAAGGGGAGCATGGCATCCAGCACCGGCTGAGAAATCTTGGTGGTCGCCGCATTGTCGGCATAAACGAATCTTTCCATAAAATATCGTCCTTTCATTGTGCGTTATCATTTGTCCCGGCACCGGTTGAAAGTCGGCGGAAACATCTTTTCCTGTTCGGATGAGTTTATTATATACCAATTCGGTGTATTTTTCAAGAGGGAAAAAGCAGAAAATAAAATGTTTTTTTATTTTCTTATTAGCGGTGTCGCTGTTTACTTAAATTGCTGGGATTGTTCTACGGCAAGCCGGTCGCAGCGTTCGTTTTCGGGATGTCCGGCGTGCCCCTTGACCCAAACAAAGTTGACCTCGTGCTGTTCCAGCAAATGTAGCAGCTTTTCCCAAAGGTCGGGATTAAGGGCAGGGTCTTTTTTGTTGCGCATCCAGCCGTTTGCCTGCCATTTTTTTGCCCATCCTTTTTGAATGGCGTCAATGATATACTTCGAGTCGGAGTACAGGGTGACGCAGCAGCTTTCCTTTAAGGCGGACAGTCCGGTGATTACCGCAGTCAGTTCCATGCGGTTGTTTGTGGTACACGCTTCTCCGCCCGAAAGTTCCTTGTTGATTCCTTTATATCGTAAAATAACGCCGTATCCTCCGGGACCCGGGTTGCCCGAACAGGCGCCGTCGGTAAAAATTTCAACCTGCTTTTTTTCCGGCATAATAACCGTCCTTTCTGTGTAAAAATTTTATATCCTGATTGTGCCGCAGGCAAATCCGAATGATTTTTTATGGTCCAGCGCAGAGCGCAGCAACGAAGTTGAATGTTGAAAAGCGGCAGCTTTTCCGTACGGAAACAGGTGCTTGAAAGCCATGAGGTAATCGCAGCGGGAACCGATGACCTCAAATCGCTCGGCAAATTTGAGGATATTGGAATCTTCTTTTAAGTATTGACGCATCGGAGGGTACAGCAGCCAGCTGTAGCAGACAAACGCCCGATAAGAAACCTCGGGAAAGGTTTTTTCAAAAAAGAGCTTTGCCTGCGACAAGGAGTACTCTACCGCTTCGGGGGAGAGGTTGGCTCCGTGCGGAATGTGGCAGTTGATAACGGGGGTTCCTTTGGGCAAGGCGGCTTTTGCTTCGGGGAGAAATGTCATGAAAGGGTCTTGCCCCTCATCGGTATTGTCCAGGTAAACCATCTCAAAGGGCTGAAACTGCATTGAACCGATTTGAAACAGCTCGGCATGGAAGATATGCCGCAGCCAGATAACGTCGTCTTTGGTCAGTCCGATTTTTCCGGTGTTTTGGAAAAGAGAATTTGCGCGCAGCGAAATATCCCGGAAGGTATCTAAAATGACCGATTCCTCCACACCTTTGTCCCGATACTTCTGATAAATTTGAGGCAGAAGATAGACGAATGTAGCAAGACGATTGAGAAGAATATGCCGGCAAATCGGAAAACAAAGATATTCTCCGATGTAAGCATTTTTTGAAAATTCGGAAATGGTTGTTTCTCTTTCGGCTATTATTTGACAAAGCGCCTGCTCGATTTCGGGAGAAAAATGCAGCAGGGGAATCAGCTGTTCTAATTGCATATTGTTTGCTCCTTTCGGTCGGTGTGTTTGATAGGGATACCTTTATTATATCGGATTGTACACTTCAATACAATAGAAAACAGAATATTGCCGCCGTGTGTTTCCCATACTGGATTGGAACGGTTTTCACGATAAGGAGCTTGACATCTTTCATGCGGAAAGGTACAATAAAAAAGAATACCTTATGATGGGGACTTGTGCAGTCTTTCGGACTGTATTTTTATAAAATTGTTGTAAACAGGTTTTTCCTGTTTTGAATAGAGAGAATAAAAAAGAAGGCGGAACAAGATTGTATTTCTGACAGGTCGGCTTTGAAGAATCGGTATCAATAGTTTCAAAACGACAGACGAAATCAACAGGAAGAGAATAAAGCGTGAGCTTATAAAAACGCTGCCCTTTGCCGCCTGAACACCTTTTTTCCCGAAGACGATTTTTGCAAAGACAGGCAGAAACAAACGGGAAAATGCTTGACGAATTTAGGAGGAAACAGTATGAACGAAAAAAACAACGGGGATTCCCAGGCATCGAGAAGGAGATATTATAATCGCCGCCCGAAACAGCCGAATACGGCAGACGCTCTGGATTTAGCGGTACAGAGCGCGATTGATTTGGTAAAAGAACCGCAGCCGGAAAAGAAACCCGCAGGAAAACAGCAGAACCGTAGCCGCAAACCGGCGCCTGCAAAAACAGAAAAGCCGGCAAAAAACCATGAAGAAAACGGCAGAGGAAGAAAGAAAAAGGACGGCAAAAAGCCGATTGTCCGCATTATTCCGTTGGGCGGTTTAAATGAAATCGGCAAAAACATGACCGTGTACGAATGTGGAAACGATATGTTCATTGTGGATTGCGGTCTTGCGTTTCCCGATGAAACCATGCTCGGCATCGACATTGTTATTCCCGATTTTACCTATGTCATTCAGAATAAAGAGAAGGTAAGGGGTATTTTTATTACCCATGGTCACGAGGACCACATCGGCGGTATCCCCTATCTGATGAAAGAAATCAACGCTCCGTTGTACGCAACCAAACTGACGGTCGGTTTGATTAAAAACAAACTCAAAGAACATGGACTGAGCAATCAGGTGCGCATGACCGAGGTAAAGCCGGGCGATGTGGTAAAGGCAGGCTGTATGTCGGTAGAATTTATCCGCGTCAACCACTCGATTCCCGATGCCTGCGCATTGGCAATCCGCACACCGGCGGGCGTTATTGTGCAGACCGGTGACTTTAAGGTAGATTACACCCCGATTGAGGGAGGCGTTATCGACCTCGGACGCTTTGGAGAGCTGGGCAAAGAGGGCGTTTTAGCTTTGCTGCCGGATTCCACCAATATTGAGATGCCGGGCAGCACGCCGAGCGAGCGAACAGTGGGAGAATCTTTTAACAAGCTGTTCCAGATGGCGGGGGATCGCCGAATTATTATTGCGACCTTTGCTTCCAACATCCACAGAATCCAGCAGATTATCGACTATGCGGCAAAATATGATAAAAAGGTTTCGGTATCGGGACGCAGCATGGTAAATGTAGTGGCAACTGCGATTGAGTTGGGCTACCTGAAGGTTCCGAGCGGCATTTTGGTGGATATCGACGTAGCAAACCGACTGCCGTTTAACCAGGTTGTTCTGATTACAACGGGCAGCCAGGGAGAACCGCTTTCCGCTTTAAGCCGCATGGCGATGAGCGAACACAGAAAGGTAAAAGTAACGCCGAACGATTTTATCATCATTTCCGCCCGTCCGATTCCGGGCAACGAAAAGTTTGTCAATCGTGTGGTAAACGAACTGCTTCGTCTGGGAGCGGAAGTGATTTATGAAAAGATGTACGACGTACACGTTTCCGGTCATGCCTGCCAGGACGAGCAGAAACTGATGATTGCTTTGACAAAACCGAAATATATCCTTCCGGTACACGGCGAGTATAAGCATCTGAAAAAATATTCGATTGTGGCAAACCAGATGGGAATTGACGAAGAAAATGTAATTATCCCGACCATCGGAAAGGTGCTGGAAACAGACGGAGAAAAATTCCGTCTGGGCGGAGATGTTCCTTCGGGCGCGGTTATGGTGGACGGTTTGGGCGTCGGAGATGTCGGCAGCATTGTTCTGCGGGACAGAAAGCATCTGGCAGAGGACGGCTTAATTGTTGTGGTAGCGGCAATCAATACCAAGACCAAAAAGATTGTGGCAGGACCGGATATTATTTCCCGCGGATTTGTTTATGTCAGAGAAGCAGAAGATATGATTAACGGCGCAAGAGAGATTGCGAAAAATACGCTGGAAGAATCAATGAGCAGCGGTGTGCGCGACTGGACGAGTCTGAAAAACAGAATGAAGGACGATGTCAGCAAATATGTTTATAACAAAACAAAGCGCAGCCCGATGATTCTTACCGTCATTCAGGAGGCGTAATTTTCGGTATTGTGCTTTGATGAGTGAAGAAAGTAAGGCAGTGAAATGAAAAAGAGATTGTTTTTGTTTATTCCGCTGATGGTTTCATTGGGACTGGTCAACCTGGCGGTGCTGGTGACGGCGGTTTCTTCCCGCAACGAGTGGCTGTACGCAGCCTTCTTTATCCTGCTGATGTTTACCGTAATGGTGCTGCATCAGCTGACCTCGCTGAGCAAAAGCGTGAATAAATTTTATCAGACGATGGAAAAGCAGCTTTCCCCTTACACCAATAAATCTTTACGCGACTTTCCGCTTCCGGTGCTGGTAACGCGCCGGGGCGGAGAGGTTATCTGGTATAACAATCAGATGAGGGAAAAGGTATTTGGCGGGGAGGATTGCTTCGGTCACGGTTTGGCAGAATATTTTCCGAGCGTTAATCTGGAAATGGACTGTCCCGCGCAGGGATACGGTGTGGAGTATAAGGGACACCAGTACACCGCCTACCACGCGCCCACCGGCGACGAGGACAACCGTCTGAACGTGATTTATCTGGTGGACGACGATAAGCTCAAGCGGATTGCGCGGGAATATTTTTCTTCCCGACCGGTAGCGGCGATTATCCTCATTGATAACTATGAGGAACTTCTGCAAAGCGCAAGAGAAAACGAACGCTCGCAGATTATGGGCGAGATTGAATATCAGATCGAGTGCTATGTGGAAAATTATAACGGCGTAATCAAAAAGCTGGAAAAGGACCGCTTCTTTGTCGCCTTTGAAGAGCGTTACATGAAGAGCATTGTGGAAGAACGCTTTACCATTCTGGACACGGTGCGCAAGATTAACGCGAACGATAAGATGCCGGCAACCCTTTCCATCGGTGTCGGCAGAGATGCGCAGAGCCTGCTGCAAGCAGAAAAGTTTGCAAGTCAGGCGCTGGATATGGCGTTGGGACGCGGCGGCGACCAGGCAGCGGTAAAAAACAAGAACGGTTACGAGTTCTACGGCGGCGTTTCCAAAGGAATTGAGAAACGAACCAAAGTAAAAACCAGAATCGTGGCGGCAGCGCTGAGCGAACTGTTGGATTCCTGTTCCAATGTCCTGATTATGGGACACCGATTTGCGGATTTGGACTGCCTTGGAGCGGCGGTAGGTTTGTACTACCCGATTCAGCAGATGGGAAAACCGGTAAAGATTATTTTAAACAGCAGGGCGAATATGGTAAAACAGCTGCACAGCAGGCTATTGTCGCAGGGGTTTGAAACTGCCTTTATCGAGCCGGAGGTTGCAACCGATTATGTCAGCGACGATACCCTTTTGATTATTGTGGACGTACATACTCCGCACTTTATCGAGGCTCCGGAAGTGTATAAAAAATGCAAGAATGTGGTGGTAATCGACCATCACCGCAAGATGGTTGATTACATCGACAACGCGGTTATCTTCCACCACGAACCGTACGCCTCCAGCGCATCCGAAATGGTGGCGGAGCTGGTGCAGTACTTCGGAGATAAATATAAGCCGAACAGCACGGCGGCAGAGGCGCTGCTTGCGGGCATGATGCTCGATACCAAAAACTTTATTCAGCGCACCGGTGTGCGTACCTTTGAGGCGGCAGCTTATTTAAGAAAGATGGGCGCAGATACCGTAGAGGTAAAACGCCTGTTTGCAACCAGTATGAACGCTTACCAGGAACGCTGCAAGGTGGTTTCTTCGGCGACCATCTATCGTCATTGCGCAATCTGTCAGGTGCAGGAGCGCATTGAAGAGATTAAAATGGTGTCCGCTCAGGCGGCAGATGAATTGCTCAGTATCGAAGACGTAGACGCTTCGTTTGTTTTCTATTATGAGTCGGAACAGGTGGTTGCCTACTCGGCAAGAAGTATGGGGAAAATCAATGTTCAAATCATTATGGAAAAGCTGGGCGGCGGCGGTCATTTAACCATGGCAGGCGCACAGACCAAAGGAATCAATCTGGAAGAGGGCAAGGAGCGGCTTTTGCGCGCAATCGACGAGTATTACGATACTCTGGAGGATAAGGACGAGCCAAAAGCGCTGGCAGCTTCCGAGCCGGGACCGGTGCAGATGGTGCCGCCGGAAGAGATAAAATAAAAATCTGAAAGGAAGAAGATAGAAATGAAAGTTATTTTAACACAGGATGTAAAGGGAAGCGGCAAAAAAGGCGAGATGATTAACGCAGCGGACGGTTACGCAAGAAACTTTTTGCTGCCGAAGGGTCTGGCAATTGAAGCAAACAACCAGGCAATCGGTGAAATGAAAGCAAAAGAAGCCTCCGTTCAGCACAAGATTCAGGTAGAAAAAGAAGCGGCAATGGCTTGCGCAAAACAGCTGGAAGGCAAAACCGTAAAGCTGACCGCAAAGGCAGGCAGCAACGGCAAACTGTTCGGTTCGGTAACAACCAAAGAGATTGCGGATGCGATTCACAAACAGTTCGGCGCTTCGGTTGACAAGAAAAAGATTCAGGTCAACGAGATTAAAGCGTTCGGCAGCTATACCGCGGAGATTAAACTGTACACCGGAATCAGCGCAAAGATGACGGTGGAAGTCGGAGAATAAAACGCAGAGCAAAAGCCGTCTCGGAAGATGATTCAGAGACGGCTGCCTGTCTTTGTTTCAGATTGTTTGGGAACAATCGGCAGGCAGGGTTAACAAGAAAGAAAAGAAAGGAGGAAAAAGCAGATGGCTCAGGAAAATACGGAATTTTCCGTCGAACAGCTTCCCTTCAGCCTGGAGGCGGAGCAATCGGTGCTGGGCGCGATTTTGATTGAACCGGACTGTATCAGCCGCGTTTTGGAATTTTTGGTTCCCGAAAGTTTTTACCGTCCGCAGCATCAGCAGCTGTTTTCCATCATGCTGGCGATGTTCACTGCGGCGCAGCCGATTGACTTTGTCACAGTGCTTGAAAAGGCGAAGGCGGAGCAGGTCTTTTTAAGCGAAGGGGACGCAAAAGTATACCTTACCCAGTTGGTACAGGTTGTGCCCAGCGCTTCCAATGTGGAAGCGTATGCAAAGCTGGTGCAGGAAAAATACTATATGCGCACCCTGATTAACGTGGCAAAAAGTATTATCAGCAATTCCGAGAAAAGCGACGCTGACGCCAGAGGACTGATGGAATTTGCCGAACACAAATTGTATGAGATTCGTCAGGGAAAAGAGGCGGGCGGCTTAGTAAAGGTGGACCGCGCAATCTTTGAGCTTTATGATAAGTTGCAGCGGATTTCGGGGGACGAGAAAAACCGCTATGTCGGAATTCCGTCCGGATTTTCGGCGCTGGACAGTCTGACAACGGGACTGAACCGAACCGACCTGATTCTTCTGGCAGCGCGTCCTGCAATGGGAAAATCCACCTTTATGATGAATATTGCTTCCAATGTGGCAAAACAGGGATATTCGGTCGCTATTTTTTCGTTGGAGATGAGCCGCGAACAGCTTATCACCAGGATGCTTTCCTCCGATGCTTTGATTCAGGGTTCTCAGCTGCGTACCGGAAATTTAAGTGTGGATGATTGGACAAAGTTGGCGGTGTCGGCGCAGACAATCGCCAAAATGCCGATGTATATCGACGATACGGCAGGCATTACCGTGGCGGAAATGAAGGCAAAGCTGCGCAGGATTCCCAATTTGGGATTGGTTGTTATCGACTATCTTCAGCTGATGTCCTCCGGCAGACGGATTGAAAACCGCGTGCAGGAGGTGTCGGAGATGACAAGGGGATTAAAGATTATGGCAAAGGAACTGGATGTTCCGATTATCACCCTTTCTCAGCTTTCCCGAGGTCCGGATAAACGAATGGGCGATCACCGTCCTGTTTTGTCCGACCTGCGTGAATCCGGTTCGATTGAGCAGGATGCGGACCTTGTTTTGTTTTTATACCGCGACGAATATTATAACGAGGATACCGAGGACAAAGGGGTTGCCGAGGTTATTGTGGCAAAAAACCGTCACGGCGCCACCGATACGGTAAAGCTGGCGTTTGACGGCGAGCATACCCGATTCCTCAGTAGGGAGCTGTTCCGCGATGCTCCGTAAAGTATTGCAGACCATCAGGCGCTTTGAGATGTTTGAACCTGGGGATTTTGTGGCGGTAGGTTTTTCGGGAGGAGCGGACTCTGCCGCGCTTTTGGAGCTGTTGTGGGAGTTGAGACAGGAACTTCACATTCGGGTGAGCGCTGTGCATATCAACCACAATCTGCGCGGGGAAGAAGCGCAGCGGGACGAACGGTTTTGCCGAGATTTCTGCGCCGAGCGCGGAATTTTGTTTTCCTCCTTTTGTATTGACGCCAAGGAGGGGGCAAAGCAGAGCGGAAAATCTGTGGAGGAATATTCCCGTGAGCAGCGGTATCGTATTTTGGAAGAACAGGTTGCCTCTTTTGGGCAAAGGGGTAAAATTGCCACCGCTCACCATGAAAATGACCAGGCAGAAACGGTGCTGTTTTATTTAGCCAGGGGAACGGGGCTGCACGGAGCGGCAGGAATCCCGCCGGTTCGGGGCAGAATTGTGCGTCCGCTGATTGAATGCAGCAGAGAAGAAATCGAAGATTTTTGTAAAAAACGGGAGATTGATTTTGTTACGGACAGCAGCAATCTTTCGGACGATTATACCAGAAACAGGATACGCCACAGTTTGATTCCCATGATGTGTCAGCTCAACTGTGCCGCAGTAAAAAATATTGCACGATTTGCGCAGAGTGCGCGGGAAGACGATGATTTTTTGCAGCAGACGGCGCAGAAAGAATGGCATCGGATTTTACTTTCCGAATCTCCTGTCCGAATAGACCGGCAGGAATTTTTATTGCTGCACCCCGCTGTGCAAAAGCGGATTCTGTTCCTGTTGATGCAGAAAGCGGGACTTTGTCCCGACTCGCAGACAGCGCAGAGGATGGAGCAGAGAATCAAAGCGGCAGAGGGAAAAACAGAATTAAAAAGAGGAATTGCCCTTGTTGCAGACCAAACGAGTATCACCTTGGATACAGAGGTTTTTTATCGGGAAGAGCGTCAGCCGTACTTTGAACAACCTTTTCAGGAGGGAAAAACGGAGCTTTTTCCGGGAAAAACAGTGCAGGTAACCCTGTGCAGCGGGCAAGAATATAAACTTTTCTTTAAAAAAGACGCAACCATCTTAAAAAATGCGTTAGACTGTGATAAAATGAGGAATATTGCGGTGTTTCGTCAAAGAAAAGAGGGAGACCGCATTTCGCTGTATTATAAAAAAGGTTCGCGCCTTTTAAAAAAAATGTGGACAGATGCAAAACTTCCGCAAAAGCAGCGTTGGGAAAGCGTGATTCTCAGCGATGAGGACGGCGTTGTTTGGGCGGAAGGGTTCGGATGCGACCGCAGGGTGATGCCTGACGGAAACAGCGACAGAATTGCGTTGATACAAATAAGGAGGACATAACAGGATGAAAAAGATGCAGGACGATATTTTAAGAGTTTTGCTTTCCGAAGAAGAAATTGCGCAGAAGGTACAGCAGATCGGAAAACAGATTACACAGGATTATCAGGACAAAAATCTGCTGATGGTCAGCGTTCTCAAGGGTTCGGTTGTATTTATGGCAGATTTAATGCGCGCCGTAGACTGTCATGCAAGAATTGACTTTATGTCTGTTTCCAGCTACGGAAACGGAACAAAAACTTCGGGCGTTGTTAAGATTATCAAGGACCTTGATTTAAATCTGGAAGGTTATGACCTGCTGTTGGTGGAAGATATTCTGGACAGCGGAAAGACCTTATATTACCTCAGAGAAATCTTAAAGGAAAGAAATCCGGCAAGTATTCGCATTGCTACCTTACTCAACAAACCGGCAAGAAGAGAAGCGGATATTGCCCCGGATTATTCCTGCTTTGAGGTTCCGGACGAGTTTGTTGTCGGCTACGGTTTGGACTTTGCGGAAAAATACCGCAATCTGCCTTATATCGGCGTTTTGAAACCGGAAGTATACAGCAAATAAACAATTTGACCGATACAGAAAATTTGTTTTGAATACGGGAGGGCGATTTGCCCGAAATCCCACAAAAAATTAACTTTTAGACAGGAGTGAATCACCGGTGCCGAAAAAATCAAAAGGAATTATGATGTACCTTGCGATGTTTGGCTTGTTGATTGTGTTGTTGGTTGCCATGATGTCACTGGATAAGCCGGTTTCCACGCTGAAATATTACCAGGTTCTGGATTATTTTAAGCAGGGAAAGGTGGAGGAGTACCAGATTGACTACAACGACGGCGAGCTGAGCATGATGGTAGAGGGACAAAAACAGCCGATTGATTATCAGCTGGCAAGTATCTCTCAATTCAACGAGGATATTAAGCCGTATGTGGAAAAGTATGAACAGACAAGCGGAAACACCTTTAAACGCAACTATCTGCCGCCAAAGGAAACGCCTCTGATTGTGGCGTTGCTGCCGACCCTGCTGCTGTTGGGCGGTATGGTTTTGCTGTGGTTTGTTATGATGCGTCAGGCAGGCGCGGGCGGAGGCAAGATGAACACCTTCGGAAAAGCAAAGCCTAAGCCGATTGACGACGGAAGAAGGGTAACCTTCCAGGACGTTGCAGGCGCAAACGAAGAAAAAGAAGAGTTGGTAGAAGTAGTGGAATTTTTGAAGGACCCGAAAAAGTTTAACGCTTTGGGCGCAAGAATCCCCAAAGGCGTTTTGCTGATGGGTCCTCCCGGAACCGGTAAAACCCTGTTGGCGCGCGCAGTGGCGGGCGAAGCGGGCGTTCCGTTCTACTCTATCTCCGGTTCTGACTTTGTGGAGATGTTTGTCGGTGTTGGCGCATCCCGTGTGCGCGACCTGTTTGACCAGGCAAAAAAGAGCGCGCCCAGTATCGTATTTATTGACGAGATTGACGCGGTGGGCAGACAGAGAGGCGCAGGACTGGGCGGAGGACACGATGAACGCGAACAGACCTTAAACCAGCTGCTGGTAGAGATGGACGGCTTTGGAGCCAATACAGGCGTTATTGTCATGGCTGCCACCAACCGCCGCGATATTCTGGACCCTGCTTTGCTGCGTCCGGGACGCTTTGACCGCCAGATTGTGGTCGGTTATCCCGATGTAAAGGGAAGAGAAGATATTTTAAAGGTTCACACCAAAAATAAACCGCTCGGTCCCGATGTGGAGCTGGACGTTATCGCTAAGACAACAGTCGGTTTTACCGGCGCTGATTTGGAAAACCTTGTCAACGAGGCTGCGCTGCTGGCGGCAAGAAAAGGCAGAAAAGCCATTACTATGGAAGATATTGAAATGGCTACCATTAAGGTGGTTGCCGGACCGGAAAAGAAGAGCCACGTTGTTCCCGATAAGGATAAACGCCTGACCTGTTTCCACGAAGCGGGTCATGCAGTCAGCACCTATTACTGTCAGACACAGGATAAGGTGCATGAAATCTCGATTATCCCACGCGGCATGGCAGGGGGATACACCATGAGCCTGCCGGCAGAGGATAGGAGCTATGATACCAAAAAAGGAATGCAGGAAAACATTGTTACCCTGCTGGGCGGAAGAATTGCCGAGAAACTGGTGTTGGACGACATCTCCACCGGAGCTTCCAACGATTTGGAGCGCGCAACCAAGATTGCAAAAGCGATGGTAACAAGATACGGTTTCAGCGACCGTTTGGGTCCGATTGTATACGGTCAGGACGAGAGCGAAGTCTTTTTGGGAAGAGATTTGGGTCATTCCAGAGATTATTCCGAAACGATTGCCGCTCAGATTGACGAGGAAATCAGAGCCGTTATCGACGATGCGTATGACCGCTGTGAGAATATCCTTACCGAGCATATGGATCAGCTGCATAAAGTGGCGGAATTCCTGTATGAATTTGAAAAGATTAACGGCGCAGACTTTGAACGCCTGATGCAGGGAGATTTTACTGTTTTTGACGAGCATCGCAGAAAGAAAAATGCAGAAAAACTCAGTGATTCTTCTAAGAAGGAAGAACCGAAGAACACCGATACTGTCCGCTCGGAGCAGGAACAGAAAGAGCTGCCGACAGAGGACGATTCGATTTTGCATTTTCCTTCTCAAAACGAAATATCCGAAAAAGCAGCTTTTAAAGCAGACGATAAGTAAGACAAAAGACAGCGCAAAGATTTTTCTTTGTGCTGTCTTTTCTGTATTTTATAAAAAGGAGGAGTTTTTACGAAACGAAGGATTCAAATTGCAAATATGGTAAATCTGCGGGATTTGGGCGGATATGAAGCGAAAAACGGTGCGGTGACCGCTTGGGGCAAACTGTATCGCAGCGATTTGCCGGCAGGTTTGGGCGAACAAGAAATCAGAACGATACGGGAACTGGGAATTACAACAGTCATTGATTTAAGAAGCGAGCAGGAGAGAATCCGTCAGCCAAATTCTTTGCAAGAGGCAGAGGGAATTGTTTACTGCCCGATTCCTGCTTTTGGAAACGGCAGACTGCCGAGCGAACAGGAAAGGGTAGAAGATACCTACCTTGAGATTGCTATGGGGAAAGAAGCAATGTTTCGTGTTTTTCAAACAATATTGCAGGCACAGGGCGCGGTGATGTTCCACTGTACCGCAGGTAAGGACCGAACAGGGGTGACGGCGGCGCTGCTGCTTTCTCTGACGGGGGTTTGCAAACAGGATATTGTAGCGGACTATATCCTGACGGGGGCATACTTAAAAGAAAAAGTAGCAGAATTTTGTCGGGAATATCCGGAGATTCCAATTCATTGGCTGATGCCACAGGCAGAATACATCGAAACTTTTTTAGAAAAAATGGCGGAGCGTTTTTCGACTCCGGAAGAATATTTTTATGAATTGGGATTTACCGAACAGGAAACGAAGCAGTTAAAAGAAAAAATACTGGAATAAAAGAAAGGGTACTCCTGGATTCAGGAGTACCCTTTCCGAATATAGGAAACAGATAATAAGTGGATGTCAAAAGAAAAGAGAAATCTTTTCTTTTAGTATAATACGAAGCAAATCGTTGCGTCAATCCTATTCGGAAAAAACGGAACAGAATCGGATAAATAACCAAGAATTGCCTGATTTTTACAGCAGATTAACAAGAAAAAATCACTCGTTCTTTGGTGATTCGGCAATAAAACGAACCGCTGTCCCGTAAACGATAATCTCGGCAGCTCCCTGCATAATAGCCGAAGAAGCGTAACGGATGCCGATGACGGCGTCTGCCCCTAATTGTTCGGCTTGCGCGGTCATACGCTGTGTGGCGATAACCCTCGCTTCTTCCATCATTTCGGTGTAATCGGTAATCTCGCCTCCGACTAAAGTCTTAAAAGAGGAGAGCAGGTCGCGTCCGATATTTTTTGAGTGTACGGTGCTTCCCCGCACCAAAGAAAGGGTTTGCAGTTCCTTTCCGGAGATAAAATCAGTGGTAACAAGAATCATAAAATCCCTCCTGTCCGATTGTTTACGGTTTGTTATGATATTCCGCCGATAATTCTTCGGTCAGATATTCATCGCTCATACAGTGCAGGTCGGATACTCCTTCCCGAATCAAAGGATAGAGTTGAGAACAGTAAAAAAAGTCGAGAGCATCATCAAGCGTAATTCCCTCTCTTTTGGAAAAGAGTTCGATGATACGAGCATATTTTTTCTGTAAAAGGATTGGATTTGCCTTCAAATCACTTCACTTCCTTTGTAATGCAGATAAGATGTGAGGGCTGTTTGCGTACGAAAACAAATTTGTAAGTTTGGTTTTTCATAGCGTAAACGCCGAATTGATTCACCTTTATCAATTAAATTGTCAAGATAAAGTTCAATCGTGTTAAAAACTTTATCGTTTGCAATTCCGCCGATGACAATATCGTAATCGGTAGAATCATTCCCCTGCCGGCAATTTAAAATGAAATCCAACCATTCTTCCGAGTAGGAAGAGAAAGTCAATACACGAAGATGTTGGTATGCTTTTTCGTCAAAGTCATAATAAGAAAGGATACCCGGTTGACCGCGGCGCTTAAATTTTTCACACCATTTTGCAGCCTGAGTATAGATAGGGGTTGTATAAAATCCCGGTCCGAAATCGACATTTTTTCTGGAATGAAGCAAGTCCGGTGTTGGAATTTCTAAATAAGAACCATGATATACAATCATATTTTAATTCCTCGTTCCGACATAACTTCAATAATATCGTCAACAATGTAATCTTTACTTTGAGTATGAAGAATATCATATTCAGGAATCAGATAATTATATAAAATATCACTTTTCTTTGCCAGCGCCTGATAAACATTTTCAGAGTTTGTTCCGATTCGGATTGCAGTATTTTCAATACAGAATACGGCAAATTCCAATTCATCGGAATTTTTTATTTTTATATTCTCCACAGCGGTGACACCTCCGTTATTTTTTGAAAATTATATTGCGGAAAGTTGGGTATTTTCTTAAAATTACAAAAATGATAACATGACAAAAGGGAAAAGTCAATTTACAAAGCAGATATTAAAAAAGTTTACACAAAAACAAAAAGCCATCATCCTAATGGACGACGGCTTGCTGTTTTTGTGTAAACTAGATAGCGCGGGTTACTTTACCAGAACGCAGGCAACGGGTGCAGGCGTGGATGTGGCACGGAGTACCATTTACAATTGCCTTCACACGTCTTACATTTGGTTTCCAGGTTCTGTTGGATCTTCTATGAGAGTGGGAAACCTTAATACCGAAAGTAACGCCTTTTCCGCAGATATCGCATTTAGCCATTAGTCTGCACCTCCTTCTAACTTTTAACAAGTCAACATTCGTATTCTACCAGATTTCGTTTGAAAATTCAAGTCTTTTTCCGATAATATTTAAAAAAAAGGAAAATTAACAATTTTCGACCGAAGCAATCCCTTGTTTTTTACTATTTTGAAAGGTATAATGGGAATGAAAAGGAAAAAAACACAACGGAAGAAACAAAGAGTAAGAAAACCGTGGTGGAAAATGTGTGTTAAAGGAGTAGATATTTTGATTACAACAATTCTGGTTCGCGCGCTGGTACTGTTTACTGCAATGCCGATTCATGAGTGCGCGCACGGTTGGGTTGCAAACAAATTGGGGGACCATACAGCCGAGCTTTCCGGCAGGCTGACTTTGAACCCCTTTCATCATCTGGATTTGATGGGAAGTTTAATGCTGCTTTTGGCAGGTTTTGGCTGGGCAAAGCCGGTTCCGGTGAATCCGAACTATTTTACCAAGGTAAGCCGCCGGGCAGGGATTGCTCTGACGGCTCTGGCAGGTCCTGTATCCAATCTTTTGATGGCGGCGATTGCGATGCTGCTTGCAAAGTTAATCCTGCTCACAGGCTTGGGAGGGGTGCTTGCAAGCATTTTTCTGTTAATGTGCCAGATTAACCTGAGCCTTGCCGTATTTAACCTGATTCCGATTCATCCGCTGGACGGTTCGAGAATCTTAGCTTATTTTTTGCCTTACCATATTCAGGATTGGATTGAAGAACACGAACAGATTATTTACATGGTATTTTTGTTTGTTGTTGTGTTCACCAATATTCTGGATGTTCCGCTGGGAATGGCAAGCAATTTCCTGTACGGCTTGTTGAACCGTCTGACCTCCTTTGTCGGTTTTTAAGGAGGAAGCGGATTGGTAGAGCAGCTTTCGTTTAAGGTGGCGCAGGTGGAAGGTCCGCTGGATTTGATTTTACAGCTGATTTCCAAACATAAGCTCAATATCTATGATATTGAAATTACCAAACTGTTGGAACAGTATCTTGCTTATATGGAAGTGATTCAAAGCAGGGAGATGGAGATTGCCAGCGAGTTTTTGGAGATGGCGTCGCGTTTGGTGTACATCAAATCGGTATCGCTGCTTCCAAAACACGAGGAACTGGAAGAACAGCTGAAAAAGGAGCTGACAGGTCAGCTGATTGAATATACGCTGTGCCGTCAGGTAGCGCAGCTTCTGCAAAACCGCTATGTGGGGGACGAGATTTTTTTCCGTCAGCCGCAGCAGGTTGAGCAGGATACGCAGTATGCCCGAAAGCACAGGCCGAAGGTTTTGCTGGAAGCTTACCTTGCCGCGGTGGGAAAAAGAAAATTGCCGCAGGACAGCAAAAAGGAGTTTGAGCCGATTATGGCAAAGCGCGTGGTATCGGTAAGCTCAAAGATTGTTCTGATTATGAAGGTATTGTACCGGGAGCGCAGCGCGCCGTTTTTATCTCTGTTTGACCAAAGCAAGGACCGCTCGGACATTGTGGCAACCTTTTTGGCAGTGCTGGAACTGGTAAAAAATAAACGAGTGATGATAGAGGACGACGGAAAGACCGTCAGCCTGCTGTAACGGTGTGGAGGGAAAGGCTTGACAAAATTAGCGCAGCTGGAAAAAAGTATCCAGGCAATCCTGTTTGCCTCGGGTGAACCGTATGAAAAGGAGCGGCTTTTAAAACTGCTGGAAATTGACGGGGAAACGCTGACAAACATTGTGGAACATATCAACGAACTTTATAAGAAAACGGCGTTTGTAATTCTGGATCTTGACCAATGCTATCAAATGGTGACGCGGGAGGAATATGCCGGAATTATTCGTGAAGCGTTGCAGATAAAAAACAACACTCCGCTCAGTCAGGCGGCGATGGAAGTGCTGGCGATTATTGCCTATAATCAGCCGGTAACAAAATCGTTTATCGAGCAGGTGAGAGGAGTAGACAGCAGCTCGGTGGTAAATTCTCTGCTTAGCAAAGGATTGATTGAAGAAAACGGGCGATTGGAAATTCCGGGGCGACCGATTTCCTACGGAACAACCGAACACTTTTTAAGATGCTTTGGAATGAAGAGCATTGAGGCTCTGCCAAAAATTCCGCAGCAGGAGCCGTAACGAATAAAGCAGACAAAGGGGGAGGGGCAGTTGACGGTATTATGGATTATTTTGGGAATCCTTGCAGGAATCCTGTTGCTGCTGCGTGTTCCGCTGAAGCTTTCGCTTTCGTGGGATAAGCCCAATCCTCCGCTTCAAGAAACTGCGTCTTGGCTGACCCCACAGACAGAGCAGGAAATTAAAAAAATGGGATTGGAGCCCGAGGACGAGCAGATTTTGCGGCAGACAGTTTGGGAGCTGGGGGCGCAAAATCTGCCGGAACAAAATCAGCTTACGGTTCGGTTGCAGTATTTGTTTTTGCATTTTTCACTTTATCCCTTTCCCAAAAAAGGAAAGGCTGTAAAGCAGATAAAATCAAAGCAGAAAAAAGAATCTTCCGAAGCCCCGAAAGAAAAAAAGGACAGCGAGGGCATTGACCCGAAAGAAATGTTAAAACAGGTTTTGCCTCAGTTGATGCGAGCCTTAAAAAAAGCGGCGGCGATGATCCTCAATGACCTTTGCCTGTACCGCCTGAGCCTGAAAGCAAGAATTGTGCGGGAGGATTGCGCGGCTGCCGCCCTTGCGGCGCAAAAACTGCAAACATCGGCTTACACCGCTTTGGCTCTGGCGCAAAATTGGATTCGGGTAAAAAAAGCAAATTTGCAGATTGTTCCTGATTTTACAGGGAAAGAAGAAAGCGAACTGACTTTTTCGTGTTGCGTGGGGATTCGCCCCATTGTTTTGATAAGGGCGGGGGGAACGGTGGTATTTGCTTTGGTTCGGGCAATATTTCTCAGAAAAAAGAAACAGACAAAAAGTTCCGCTCCTTCCTCAAAACCGGACGGAACCGATACTGATACAGAACAACAGCAGGAAAAACAGAAAGGAATGGTATTATGAGCCAGCATATTCATGATTTAATGGGAGAATCCATGAAAGGTCTGAGAGACCTTGTCGATGTGGACTGTATTGTAGGAAAGCCGATTGTGACTGCAAGCGGAACAACCATTATCCCGATTTCCAAAGTGACCTTTGGTTTTGGTTCGGGCGGCAGTGATATTGCAAAATCTGCAAAGGACGATTTCGGCGGGGGCGCGGGAGCGGGAGTTACCATTCAGCCGCTTTGCTTTCTGGTAGAGCGGGAAGGAGACGTTCGTATTTTGAATGTCAATCAGAACCGCACCACAGCAGACGCAATGGTAAATATGGTTCCTGAGGCAATCGACCGCCTTTCCGCATTGGTAAACAAAGCAAAAGAACCTGCTCCGGCAGCGCAGGAACAGCCGATTCCACCGGCAGAATAAACAGAATACAAAAAACTGCCCTTTCTTTCTGAGCATAATCATCAGAGCAAGAAAGGGCAGTTTTTTATTTTAATGTTATCAAATTAAAAAAGTTCTTTTTCCAGCTGGCAGTCGCAAGGTTCGGCAGCGGTGAGCGCAGGATGATACCACTGCGCCTCTCGACAGCCTAACGCATGGTAAAATGCTTGAGATTCCTTAGAAGAATGAGCAGAAAGGTAGAGCTTTCTTGCTCCGTTTCCTTTTGCAAAGTCACAAGCGAGAGTGAAAAGCTGTTTTCCGATACCGAATCGGCGCATCGGAGCAGAAACATATAATTCGGAAAGCGCAAGGTATTGCAGTTCAGGTCCGAACAACTCGTTTTCCACCGAGCAAAATCCGCATAAATTTCCTTCTGAAAAGGCAGAAAAAACAACGCCTTGGCGTTCGATTGTTTTTTTGAGCTTTTCACACAGGGAGCGGTAATCGGCTTCGTCCCATTGTTCCGTAAAAGCAATTTCTTTGAGCAGCCATTTTCCGTTTTCCTTTCGCCAACAATGCGTAACCTCTTGAAATCGTTCAAAATGTTCGAACAGTTCCGGATAAATTTCTGTTACATCAAGGGTTCGATATGTAATCGGGTTCATATTGTTTTCCCACCTTTTTTGTGGAATAAACCGCGCAGTTTTTCAAAGAGAGAACTGCCGGAATCAGAAATCTCCAACGGTTTTTCAAAATATTCGTGCAGAGAAAGGTGAGAATCCAGCGGTTCAAGGTGTTCGTTGGCTTCTCGGCGGTAGCTTCCGTCAGGCAGCATCAGCCAGGAGTTTTGATTATCCATGCGGATGGTGTCCACTAAGTGCAGAATATCCCGACGGGCAGGTGCAGATTTAATCTCTGCAAATACTTCAACACGGCGTCTGGTATTTCGGTTCAGCAGGTCGCCCGAGCCGATAAAGATGCGCTGTTCTTCACCGGTACCGAACAAAAAGATGCGGGAATGTTCCAGATACCGTCCGACAATGCTTTTGATTTTGATATTTTCAGTATATCCTTCAATTCCAGGGCAAAGGCAGCAGATGCCGCGAATCACCATCTCTACCTTTACCCCCGCCTGAGAAGCCTCGATTAACTTTTCCATAATTTCCATATCGTTTAAAGAATTTACCTTGATAAAGATATAGGCGGGTTTTCCCTGTCGGCTCAGTTCAATTTGCTGTTGGATATATTGCAGAACATTTGGTTCAAAGCAGTTGGGAGCAACCCACAGGCTTTGTACAGAGTCCACAACTTCGCCCATGCAAAGCGCCTGAAACACACGGGTAGCGTCCTGACCCATAGCAGGGTCGCAGGAGATAAAGGAGAGGTCGGTGTAAAGCTCGGAGGTTTTTTCGTTATAGTTTCCTGTGCCGACCTGTGTAATATATTTAATCTGATTATGTACCTTGCGGGTAATCAGGCAGAGCTTTGCATGAATTTTATAATCGCTTAATCCGTAAATGACGGTACAGCCCGCTTCTTCCAGCATGGTGGCATAGTCGATGTTGCTTTGTTCGTCAAATCTTGCGCGCAGTTCAAGAACGCACAGCACTTCTTTGCCGTTTTCCGCGGCGTGAGCAAGGGCAGAAGCAATTTTACTGTGGTTTGCTAAACGGTACAGGGAAATTTTGATAGAAACAACGGTGGGGTCATCTGCCGCTTCATTGAGCAGGTCAATGAAAGGTTTGGTACTGTGGAAAGGAAAGCTGAGCAAAAGGTCATTGTTTTGCAGATAATGAAATGCGCCGCCTGCCTGCCCTTTGGCAAAATCAACAGGGACAAAGGGTTTGGCTTCGCGATAAAACCAGTTTTTTTGTTCCTTATGCGGGTCTAAAGCAGAGGGAAGCGAAAAACCGAACGAAAAATCAAGCGGAATACCGCGGACAAAGAAGCAGGAAGGGGAAACCTTGAGCTTTTTACAAAGGAAAGCGGAAAGTTTTTCTCCCGGCTGAGAAGAAAACTGTACGCGAATCACATCTAAGCGTCTGCGTTTTTTCAGCATTTCTTCCATAACGCCGCGAAAATCGATATCAAAATCAAACAATCCCTCATCGACCGAGATATCTGCATTTCTTGTAACGCGCATGATATGTTTTTCCAGTACCTTTTGTTTGCCGAACAGCTTCTGGGCAAAGTAGAGCAGAACATCAGCGGTAAACAAAATCTTTTTGCGCTGGTTGATGGTGAAGATAAAGTAGGGCGGCAGTTGGGAAAAGGCAACCAGCCCCAAGCGCAGGTTATTTTCTTTTCCTTCCTTTGACGGTTTGTTTTCTTTTGGATCTTTGCCTTCTTTTTCTTTTGTATCTTTCTGCGATTTTCCGTTGTCAAGGACGGTAACAATTAACTGTTCTTTATTTTTTAAAAACGGGAAGGGGTGTTGGCGGTCGATAATCTGGGGGGAAAGCAGGGGACGCATTTCTTCGCTGAAATATTTTTGAATAATGCGTTCGTCCAGCTTGCTCATGCGGGAGATGTCCAGAATGTCAATCTCCTGCGCTTTCAGCTGCGCGCAGATAGATTCCCACGCTTGTTGGGCGATAGGGTTGATTTCATTGACGCGCCGCAGGATGGCATCAATCTGCCCGGCAGCGTTTAATCCGGTTTTATCGTCGAGTTTCTCCGGTTCCAACAAACTTTGGTCATGCAGGGAGCCGACCCGAACCATAAAAAATTCGTCCAGATTGGAAAAGTAGATAGATAAAAATTTCAGCCTCTCCATCAGCGGAATTTTGGGATTCAGCGATTCGCTTAATACGCGGCGGTTAAATTCCAGCCAGCTCAATTCTCGGTTGACAAAGATGTCGGGGTGGCGATAAGTTGTAATTTCTTCCATAATTCATTCCTCCGATATGGTAAAAGAGGGTTAAAACTGCATCTCACTGAGCAAAACATCGGCAAGAATTTTCATTCCGTTACGGGTTGATTCGATATCCACCCATTCTTCTCTGGTGTGCGCCCCGTGTCCGTCATAAACTCCGAAGCATACGGCGGGGATTCCCATTGACAGAGGAATGTTGCAGTCGGTGGAGCCGGATTCTTCGATACGGGACTGCCCGTATTTTAAGGAGGACTCTGTAACAATCTGTGTTAAAGGAGAAGGGTCAACCTCTCCGCGGCAGGGACGGTCTCCGATAAGTTCTGTATAAACTTCGATGCCGAAGGTTCGGAACGATTGAACTACCGATTCAAAGAAACGGTCCATATATTGCAGCCCCTCACGGCAGTCCGAGCGATATTCATACAGCATCGAACAGTTCTGCGCAATCGTGTTGACCGAGGTCCCTCCCTCAATGACACCGACATTATAGGTGGTTTTTCCAAAGTCCGGCACCTTTAAACTGTAGAAGGTATCAATCATCTTAGCGGCGTAGTAGATGGCATTTCGGTTGCCGAATGCCCCGAAAGAGTGTCCGCCCTCGGTTTGTATCGTAATTTTCCAGCGTTTCGAGCCGACCGCTTCGGTAACAACGGTATCCAAGCCGCCGTCAATGGCATACAGACGGGAGATTCTTCCCGAGTACTCTTCCATCAGGCGGCGAACGCCTTTCAGATTGCCTAAACCTTCCTCACCGCTGTTTAAGACAAACAGGATTCCGGTTTTGGGAGTAAGATTGAGGTCGATTGCCATCGCAGCCATTTCCATCACGGCAACTGCATTGGTGGTATCGTCTCCGATGCCCGGCGCATAAAATCGCCCGTTTTCTTCCCGGAAAGGCAGTGGGTCGGTATCGGGAAATACAACGTCGGTATGCCCTAAAACAGCGCACAGGTCGGTTTGCTCCTCTCCGACATGAAACGGAAAGATGACATTGAGCGCATCGTCGATGAATACACCTGTTGCGCCAAGCGATTCCAAATGCTGTTTGCACCACTGCGCGCGCAGTTCTTCATGATTAGACGGCGCGGGAATTTGCGCAAGTTCTCTGACAGCGCAAAGAAAACGCTCGCGGTGCTGTTCTAAATAGGATAAAACCTCTTGTTGTATCGGATAAATCGGCATGATAAAGACCTCCACAAAACTAAAGTGCGGATTAGAATCGCGCAATAAAACGGTTGGCAGATTCCTTTCGGCATTTTATATTATTTTCTTTATCATACCATATTTTAGAAAAATGCGCAATTTTAAATCAAATATTTTACACGGTTTTGTTTTATTTTACCTAAATTTTACAAAAAACACAGAAATAAAAAAAGAATCGGAGTGAAAATAAATTTACAGAGGAAAGCGAAAAAAGAATTAAAATCTATGAAAAAAAGGATGTTTTCTTTTGATGAAATATGATACAATAGCGTTAATATAAAAATGAAATTGCAAACGGGAGGAAGTTACGATGGGAAAATGTCTGACAATCGGTGTGATGGCTCATGTTGACGCGGGGAAAACCAGTTTTTCCGAGCAGCTGCTTTACCATACCAAACGGATTCGGAAGTTGGGCAGGGTGGACCATAAGGATGCTTTTTTAGACAGTGACGAGATGGAGCGGCAGCGGGGAATCACCATTTTTTCCAACCATGCGTCATTTGAAATTGGGGAAAATCGCTATTATTTATTGGATACTCCGGGACACGTTGACTTCAGCGCGGAGATGGAGCGCGCGATGCAGGCAATGGACTACGCTGTTTTAATTGTCAGCTGTGTGGAGGGGATTCAGGCGCACACCGAGCAGGTGTGGAAGCTGCTTAAACAATACCGGATTCCTACCTTTTTCTTTTTGAATAAAACAGATCGCGAGGGGGCGCAGCCGGAAAAGACGGCTCGGCAGATTCGCAAAAAGATGACTTCCAATCTCTGCTGCTGCGAAAGATTGTTTTCCGAAAAAATAAAGGAAGAAGAACGATGGAATGAGGAACTGACAGAGCAGGTGGCGCAGGAGGACGAGGAACTGTTGGAGCGTTATCTGAACGGAGAATTTGATCCGAAAGCATGGGAATTTAGTTTTGCAAAATCGGTAAAGGAATGTAAACTGTATCCGTGCTTTTCCGGTTCGGCACTGCAAGATACCGGGATAGAAGAATTTTTATCCGGTTTGGATTCTTTGACCCTTCCGCTTGCCGAGAAAGAAGAACTGCAAGCGGTTGCATGGCAGGTTCGATACAGCCCCAAAAAGGAACGCCTGGTCTTTTTAAAGATTCAGTCAGGGGTTTTACGGGCAAAGGAAGAGGTCAATGTATTGCTGCCGGACGGAAACTGCGGAAAGCAAAAGGTGAGCGAACTGCGCCTGTATCAATCCGAACGGTTTACCACAGTGCAGCAGGTGCGCGCCGGAGAAATCTGTGCGGCAACCGGATTGGACGCAGTTTGCCCCGGAGATGAAATCGGAGCTCGGTGCAGCAAAAGGGAATATCAAATTCAGCCGATGATGGGCGCGAAGGTCATTTTGCCGCCGGACATTTCTGCGCGTACTGCATTGGAAGCGTTTCGCCGTTTGGAAGAGGAGGACCCGATGCTTGGCGTCAGCTTTGAAGAAGAACTTCAGGAAATTCAAATTAAGGTGATGGGAGAAATCCAGCTGGAAGTGTTAAAGCAGCTGTGCAGGCAGCGCTTCGGTATTGAGGCAGAATTTGGAGAATGTCATATCCTGTATCGGGAAACTATTTCAAAAGAGGTAATCGGTTACGGACATTATGAACCTCTGCGCCACTATGCTGAGGTTCATCTGCGTCTGTCTCCGGGAGAAAGGGGCAGCGGAATTACCTTTGACAGTGAGTGTTCCCAGGATGTTTTGGGAAAAAACTGGCAGAATTTAATAAAAACTCACATCTTTGAGAAGAAACACAAAGGCACACTGATTGGCGCGGAGCTGGACGATGTAAAAATTACTCTGTTAACCGGACGCTCCCACATCAAACATACCGAGGGCGGAGATTTTCGGGAAGCGACCTACCGCGCAATCCGTCAGGGATTGGAACAGGCAAAAGCAGAAGGAGCCGTTGTTTTATTGGAACCCTATTATTCTTTTGAAATATCGGTGCAGCAGGAACAGGTGGGACGCTTGTTATCCGACCTGCAAAAGATGGACGCAGAGTTTGACGCCCCGCAAATTTCGGAAGACCAGGCAACGGTGTGTGGACGCGCGCCCGCCGCAAAGATGGCGGGATACGGCAGAGAGTTTATCTCTTATACGAAAGGCAGGGGAATTTTAAGCCTGAACTTTGACCGCTACGAACTGTGCAAAGACCGGGAAAAGGTGGTCGAAGAATCGGGATACGATTCTTTGCACGATATGGCAAATCCTTCCTATTCTGTTTTTTGCGCGCACGGAGCGGGTTTTCCGGTTGCGTGGAACGAGGTAGAAGATTATATTCACTGTAAATAAAATAGCCAAAAAAGGAAGCTCTTGAGAGCTTCCTTTTTTGGCTATTTATCAATGTTTTTTAGTGAGAAGCAAAACGGACGTGAGTGACAATCCTGCCAATACAAGTGCAGCAACGGGAACAGAATCTCCGGTATTTGGGATAACTTTATCGGAAACCGGTTGTTTGATGTTTTCGGAAGAATCATTTTTGGGAACATTATTTTCTGTGTTTTTATTTGGATATTTCTGATATTCTTCTTTTACATTATCAGAATTTAGCTTTGTTTGGTTTTCCGAGTCAGGTTTCTGATCAAAGTCCGGATTCGGATTTGGATTCGAGTCCGGGTTTGGATTCGGATCCGGGTTTGGATTCGGATCCGGGTTTGGATTCGGATCCGGGTTCGGATTCGGGTCCGGGTTTGGATTTGGGTCTGGATTCGGATCCGGATTAAAACCATCCTCTTCACCGATTATAATGCCGCCGTTTGCACCGATACCGCCGCCTCGTGTGGCTGAGTTTCCACTAACAATAAGCTGAGCTTTATCTTTTGCAAGCTGTTTATCGGAATTTGATACAACGGCTTTTAATGAGAAAGCTTCCCCGGATTGATTCACAATAACCGGCGCGGTATCAACTCCGGGTTCACCGTAACGCGGAGCGTCGGGATTAACAACAGTGTTTAAACGGTCGCTGGAAGTAAGCTGATAAATCATACCGTCACGATGCCAGCTAATATCACCGCCGCCGAGAAGTCGGGTATCAAGTGTTTTTGTTTTATCATTTTGGTTTTGGGGAGATGCAAAGTCATCTCCTGCACCGGTAGCAGAATTATCGAAAACAGCAGCGCCGTTATGGGAATAAATCGAAGACGCTCCTGTCGGGCAAAGCCATATGCCGCCGCCTTGTTCCGCTGTATTGTCGGTAATCAGGACATTGGAAAGATGAACCGAAGTGTAGTCCTGATAATTTCCTTCGCTGTAAATTCCGCCGCCCTGTTCTGCGGTGTTGTTGATGATTTTACCGCCGTTTAACTGAACATAATCGGAGAAAGAGTAAATTCCTCCTCCGCTGACCCCTTTATTATCGGAAATTGTACCCGCATCCATAGTAAAGGATGTTTTTCCTGGATTGGAATGAGTATCAGCAACACAAACGCCGGCACCGCTTCTGCCTTTGTTGCCGGAAATTGTTCCGCCGGTCATGTAAAATTCCGAATTTCCTTCTAAATGAACGGCTCCCGAAGCAGAAGCAATAGGACTGCCGCTGGCAGAACGACAGGTGTTTTGAGTAATTGTTCCTCCGGATAACTGAAAAGAAAGTCTGGTATCCGGATTATAAGAATCTCGGGAGAACATCATGACAGCACTGCCGCGAGCAGCAAGATTGTTTCGGATTGTACCGCCGCTTATGGAAAGAGAAGCGGATTGATTATCGCACAGTAATAAAATACCGGAAGAAGAACAGGATTCAATATCTTTATTTCCGAGGGAAACGGCATTGTTTTCAATGATACCTCCGCTCATTTCCATAAAAGCTCCGCCGCTTACCCTGACAGTTCCGGAGTAGGAACTGTTGACGGAGTTGTTTTGAAGGGTTCCCCCGTGTAAAAACAGTTTGGCGGTGTTTCCTTTGACATCAATGACAGCGGTGTTGTCTTGAGACAGTGTGGAATCCTGAACAGAAATATTGTCTTCTATTGTTAAAGTGCCGTAATTTGAAATCACCGAGCCGGTGTTGAAGATACCCGAAAGAGTTAAATTGCCGCTGAGGGTGAGAGAAGCCCCTTCCTCAATTTGAAAGAGGGTATTAATTTTAGAAGTTACCCCAAGAATGGTGAAAGCTTTGTCGGAAGAAACAGTAACATTTTTTCCGGAAGGAACGATAACGGGAGATGATAATTTAATATCTTTTTCAATCTTGATAGTATCTCCTGGTTGAGAGGCATTTACCGCATCCTGCAAAGAAGGACCGTCAGGGCGAATAGCAGCGCCTGTATCATCGGAAATGGAAGGCAAGGTATATTTTACAGTGACAGTATCGGGAAAATTTCCGATTAGCTTAACAGTATCTTGGCTGTTATTAAAAATAACCTCTTTTAAGCTGCCGCAATCTGCAAAAACATTTGTGTTTAATTCGGTGATTCCTTTTCCTATTTTAACAGTTTCTGCCTCACATCCATTGAAAGCGTATTCATCAATCTTGGTTACATTGTCGGGAATAATCAAAGTTCCTTCTAAAGGGCACCAACAGAAGGCTTGATTTCCGATAGACTGTAAGGTATCGGGAAAGGTAACTTCGGTTAGGTTGGTATTCCCAAATGCTTTGTTTTGAATTTCTGTTAAAGAGTTTGAAAAAGTGACTGAATTGATATTGGTTCGATAGAAAGCGCCGTATGGGATAACATCAATCAGAGAGAGGTCAACAGCACCGCCGATGCCGGATTCATAAAAGCAGGAGTCCCCAAGTTCTGTTACCTGACTGAGGTCAAAAATATTTGTTAAATTCGTTGTACCGTAAAAAGCAGAGTTGCCGACGGAGGTAATGGTATTGTTGACAATAACTTCTTGCAAAGAAGTACATCCTTTAAAGGTGTTGTACGGAATTTCGCTGATGGACGCCGGGAGGGTAATGGATTGCAGAGAGGTGCAATCGGAGAACAGACCGCCTTCCAAAATTTGCACGCCATCCGGAAGATTAACAGAGGTTAAAGCCGGAGTATCACTGAAGGTACTCGATTCAGAAATCACTTTTAAGGAAGAAGGCAGAGAAATCGTAGTTAAATTATTGCAGTTGTTTACCATGGAATTGGAGGCAATTTCTTCTACGCCTTCTTCAAAAGTAAGGGTTTCTAAAGCAGAACAGCCTTGAAGGGAAGTTGTGAATTTTGCTATGCTCCCGGGAATTGTAAGAGATTTTATATTAGGAAGTGTAAAATTCCCGTTCATATCAGTCAGTGTGTTCGGGAGAGAAATTTCCGAAATACATTTTATCGGACTCCAAAAAGAGAGAGAGGTTTCTGTGACGGTATATTCTGCATCATGATATGAAACAGAAGAAGGCAGAGAAAAAGTAACCTGTGATTCGGGCGGATTTTTTACTCCGGTCCAACAGGCGGTTTTATTTTGATGGTCAAATTTAAATTCACAGCTTAAACCGTCAATTTCAACAACATCTTTTTGGGGAAGGGATTCAGCCGAAGGGGCAGAATAAAGAGGACAGTTTTCGGCATGAGCGGAACCGTCTTTTGCGCCGCAGTTACACAGATTGTCTTCGGAGCCGTCGGTTTGATTGCTTTGTTCGTAGAGAGGACAGGAAGAATCATGCGGCATACCGTCCAGAGCGCCGCAATTACACAGATTGTCTTCGGAGCCGTCGGTTTGATTGCTTTGTTCGTAGAGAGGACAAGAAGAATCATGCGGCATACCGTCCAGAGCGCCGCAGCTGCACTGCTTTTCTTCCGAAAGAGGCTCTTCAGAAGAGTTTTCCGTATTCGGATTTACAGGTACCTGTAAATCAAATTGCTCCGGAGCAATTTGATTGCTTCCGTCAGCGAAGGATATTGTTGCGTAAGGAGAAGCAAGCAATATACAGCCTGAAACAAGAAGAGCTACCGAGGAACGAATCAACTTTTTTTTCACTGTAAAAGCACATCCTTTTTGTTTTAAAAATTCGATATAAAGTATAGTTTTTTGTGAATAAATAGTCAATTAGTATTGTATTTAAAAAAATAAAAGGATTTTATCATTTTTAGGAAAGAATATACAAAAACGGCAGAATTGCAATTTTGCAATTCTGCCGTAAAAGCATTTCTTGATTTAATCATGCAGCTGCATAGGGAGAGAAATGATTTCTCTCCAGCGTTCGGTGAGCGGCTGAGAAAGCGCATGACCGATTTTTGAGATAAAGATTAAACGGGAAGAGGAATGTGGCATACACGGCGACAGGCTGACGCGGGAGCCGACAACATCAATTTGATTCCAGCCGTTTTCAAACAGGCAGAAGCCTTTGATACGGTAGGTTTCTTCTTTAAACAGGTCGATGAAAGCCAACACTTTTTCTGTTTCCAGACGATGGACGCAGTTGATAACGATGGAATCGGGATTTTGGATATCTCCGCTGCACTCTTCGTCCGATTCGGAAATATTCATTTCATGGGAGAGCAGCTCCAGGCTGAATCCGCCGAAGGAGCAGCTTGCGATTTCACATTCGGGATTAACACGATGAATCTGCGCGCGCAGTGCGGTCAACAGTTCAGGAGATACCAAATCCGCTTTATTGATGACGGCAAGGTGGCAGTGACACAGCTGGTGTTCCACCATCTTTACATCGCGAATTTGTTCCATAAAGTTGTCCGCATCTACAAGACAGATGGTTCTGCGTTGGTCGTAATGTTCCAAAACGGCGCGGTTTTGCGGACGGTCCAGGATTCGTTTGATACGAACAGGGTCGGACAGACCGGAAATTTCAATAAATACCATATCCGGCTGTTGTTCCTGCATTCGGGTAAGGGCGCGCGGCAGAGCTTCTTCTTCGCAAATACATTTTACGGAGCCGTTGGGCAGCTGTTCCAAATCGGTATCTTCCTCTTTGAGATATTCGGCGGGTTCGGTGAAGATTACGCCGATTTTTTTATCGGGGTTTTCTCTTAAAATAGTCATCAAAGCGGTTGTTTTTCCTGCTCCGACAAAGCCGGTCAGACAATATAACGGGATAAGGGATTGCATCATAGTATAACCTCCTCTATTTTAAAACCGGATACGGAATTTTTTTCTGTTTGATAAAATCGAGTTTCTTTTTGTCCTGCCGAAAACGGTCGGGAAAAAAGAACTATAAAATCAGTTTACTGTTCTTTACGGCAGATGTCAATGAAAAAATGAAAAACAACAAAATTTTTCTTGCGAGATTGTCGATTCTTTCCTCTGTTATTGCATCAATAAGTAAAGCAAAGCCACCAGAAGTTCCGGATCGGCGTGTTCGGAAAAAAGCAGGAACAGCAGGGCGAGCAAAATCAGTCGGTCACTGTCCAGATGCAGATGTTCTAAAATTTGCCCGAAGGAAGCAGCTGTATTGACCGGCGCAGAAGGTTCGGGAGGTTCCGGGTGAAAGCTGCTGCTTGGGTGAGGTTTTGGAGAAGCGGCAGGAGAAGAAAGCGGAGGTGGGGTGACAGGCTCTTTGGGAGGGTCGGAATGTTGCGGAATAAACAGGGAGGGAGCTTTCGGGGAGCGGCGGACAGCCTGTTCCGAGCGCTGCTGCATCTGGCGTACCCGTTCGATGGCGTTTTGCTGCATACTTTGAATTTCCTGTGGTGTGTACTGTTTATTTTGTTCCCACTTCACTGAGCATCACCCCCGAAGATACCGGATTCTTTTAAGAGAGGAAGAGCCTGAACCAACTGCATGACGCGAATGGCGTCATCAATTTTTTTTGCTCGTTGTTCGGAAAGCAGGGGACGCAGGGCGCACAGAAAATCAATTTTAGGGTTGCTTTGGGAAAACAACTGCATAACTTTTTGAATCATGGTGACCATGCGGCTGTCCAAAGCGGGCAGAGCGGATGTATTTTGGGAAGGCGGAGGAGAAGAAAGCGCGCCAAGCAAAGAGGAAAGATTGGGAGAAACGGAGGTTGTACCGTTTGAGGATTCATTTTGGGGGCAAGCCGACGCAGCCCCGTTATCGTTAGGCGCGGTCAATCCGAGAGAAGCCGCCATCTGTTGCAGCTGCTGCATTTGCTGTGGGTTGGAAAGCAGCTGGGAAATCATACTTCCCAGAGGATTGTTGGATTCGGTTTGGGACAAGTCGGCTCACTCCTTTTATAAAATCGGTCGGTCAGCGAAGATTTTTTAACAGTTGGTTTAAATCGGTTTGAGAAAGAACACGGCGCAGCTCTTTCGGATCGGACAGAGTCTGATTGATTTGCTGCTGCATCTGTGCGCTAAGATTGGCGTTCAGGGATTGCAAATCCCCCTGCTCAAGCTGCTGCCTGAGCAGTTCCGGGTCGGTATTGAGCTGTTTTGCCGTAGCCTTCAACAAAAGGTTCAGTTGAGCGGGATTGATTTGGTTTGGATTGTTCATGATGCGCTCCTCCTTGTAAAACAGATTTGCATATTTTCTTTCTACTCTTTACTATATGAAGATGAGGGCGAAAACTTGACTGATATAAGGGAAAAGAAAAAGAAGAACCGGATGATTTTTAACAAAAGTATCATGAATAAACGGTAAAAAATAAAAGAACCGGTTGCAAAAACAGACAATTTATAAGATAATAAAAAGTAAGAAAAGAGGTTAAAACATGAGGATTGTAGTAATGTCGGATTCTCACGGGAGAATCGAACGGATAAAAAAGGTGATAGAGGAGCAGCCGAAGGCAGAGCTGTTTATCTTTTTGGGGGACGGAACAAGGGATTTTCATGCAGCGATGCGCGGCGTTCCCAAAGAGGATTGGTGTGTCTGCGGCAACTGTGATTTCGGCTCTTCGGACGAATATCAGCTGATTTCCTATGTGAAGGATATTCAGTTTTATTGCACCCACGGTCATCAGTGGAATGTAAAACACAGCTTGGAAGAGCTGATACAGGAGGCAAAGAAAAAGGAAGTCAAGGTGTTGCTGTACGGTCACACCCATGAAGCGTACTACGAATATCGGGACGGGATTCACATTTTTAATCCCGGCAGTTTGGGCAGTCCCCGCGGTCCGTTTTATCCAACCTACGGCGTGATTGACATTCAGGGAAAAAATATCGTTTGTTCCCATCTGCGCTTAGAGGAGACCAGATGAATCGACAGGAAAACAGAATCTTTTTGCAAAGTGTAGATTCCACCAACGAATATTTAAAAAGAAACGCTGCCGATTTGCCCGATCGCACTTTAGTGGCTGCAAAGCACCAAAGCGCCGGAAAGGGGAGGTTAGGCAGGAGATGGCAGGATAAAGAAGGGGACAGTCTGCTGTGTTCCTGGCTGTTTTGGGAATTGGAGAGCGAACAGATGACACTGTTGCCTTTGCTGGCAGGGTTGGCAGTTCGCCGGGCGTTAGAAAAAATGGGGATGAAGACGGCGCTGAAATGGTCAAACGATGTGTTGGCACAGTCGGACGGAAGATGGTGGAAGGTAGCGGGAATTTTGTGCGAAAGCAGAATTGTAAACGGTCGCAGAGCAGCAATCTGCGGAATCGGAATCAATTTAAGACAAAGTCGGGAATTTTTTGAAAGCTGCGGGTTAGAGGACGCCTCCTCTCTAGCAGAGGTTTTCGGAAAAGGTACTGATTTCGGACAGGATTTTGAACAGAAGCTGTTGGAAGAGCTATCCCAAGCGTTATTTTACAAGTTAACGGATGTGAATGGGGAACAGGCAAGGCAGGAATACAGCAACTGCTGTATCACCCTTCACAAAACGGTTAAAATAGATGGAAACGGGCAGCAGTTTTGCGCCTATGCCAAAGAAATCGCGCCGGACGGTTCGCTGGTGTGCATCAAGGACGAAAAAGAGTTTGTAGTGCGCGCAGGAGAAGTGTCGGTGCGGGGAATCGACCGCTATGCACAATAAAACAAAAAAGGAGAATTTAAAAATGGACATGATTGAAAAAACATTGAGAAATCTTTCTTACGGACTGTATCTGATTGGTGTGGAGGAGGAAGGTCGCCCCTGCGGCTGCATTGTCAACACCGTTTTTCAGATTACCAGCGAAAATCCGATGATTGCAACCAGCATGAACAAGGATAATTACACCTGGGATTTGATGAAAAAGAACGGCAGATTTTCTGTTTCCATTCTTTCCGAAAAGACAAGAAAAGAAGTGATTCAGAAATTAGGCTTTGTTTCCTCACGCGACCACGATAAGTATGAGGGAATCGACTACACGATGGAGGACGGTTTGCCGGTTCTGAAAGAAGAGTGCAGCGGCGGACTGATTTGCAGCATTGTATCGGTTGCCGAAACACCGACCCATATGGTTGTGCTGGCAAAGGTAGAGCGCGCGATTGAAATTACCAACAATGTTCCGATGACCTATCGTTATTACCATGAGGTTATTCGCGGGGGCGCGCCGAAAAATGCACCGTCCTATATTGCTCCGGAGAAAAAAGAAAAGAAATCCGCAGGAGAAAGTTGGGTCTGCGAAGTTTGCGGCTATATCTACGAAGGGGATTTGACCAAAGAGCCGGACGATTATGTTTGCCCGCTGTGCGGCGTGGATAAATCCAACTTTATGAAGCAGGAAGGTTCGGGAGAATCTGCTGCGCAAGCCACACAAAAATGGGTTTGCGAAGTTTGCGGCTATATCTACGAAGGGGATTTGACCAAAGAACCGGACGATTATGTTTGCCCACTGTGCGGTGTGGATAAATCCAACTTTATCAGAGAAGAGTAATAAAAAACATGGGATCCTCCGCTTTTATATTGCGGAGAATCCCATGTTTTTGTATCAGAAAAAGAGATTGACAGGAATTATTTTATCAAGTCTTGATTTTTAAAACAGATTGTGTTATACTCAAATACAGCATCTGGGTGTGGCGCAGCTGGTAGCGTGCTACCTTGGGGTGGTAGAGGCCGTGGGTTCAAGTCCCGCCACTCAGACCAAAAGCTCGTAAAAATCGTTTGAACAGCGATTTTTACGAGCTTTTTTGTTGCCTTTTTTGGACAGAAAGGAGAAAAGTTAAAATATCCTCCACTTTACAAATGAAAAATAAGCTAAAATAATCGAGTGAAAATGAAATTTTATACTAAATTTGAGCGAAATCAAAAAAGACAGGCGAAAAACTCTTGCAGTCAAAGAAACTCTATGATACCATAATAAAGAGATAAAAAGTTTCCGGTAAAGCGAGAGTGGTAATCAAGGGGAAAAAGAAAAGCAAAAAACATAAAAATACATTTTTGAAACGAAGAAAGGAACCGGTTATGGAAAACAAAAAAGTACAAATGCTCAGCAATTTATCGCTGCTGTTGGTAGCAATTATTTGGGGATCGGGATTTATCGTCTCACAGATGGCTTTGGATGCAAATTTAAGCTCCGAGTTTATTATGTTTGTCCGCTTTGCGATTGCAACATTGATTGTCGGTGTGGTTTTTTATAAAGATTTAAGGAAAAACATGAAAAAGGAACACATCAAGGGCGGAATTATGATTGGTCTGTTTTTATTTTTGGCTTTCTATGTGCAGACCATCGCTTTGCAGTACACCACACCGTCCAACAATGCGTTTATCACAGCGTCCAATGTTGTGATGGTTCCGTTTTTGTGGTGGATTATCAGCAAGAAGCGTCCGGGAATGAAAATTTTTGTTTCTTCCTTTTTGTGTCTGTTGGGTATCGGTATCCTGTCGATTAACTTTTCGGAAGGATTTTCTCTGCGTCTGGGGGATTTGCTGACCTTCCTGTGCGCATTTTTATTTGCCTGCCAGATTATCACAACCGGTATTTTGGCAGAAAAGATGGATGCAAAGGTTGTTGTATTCCTCCAGTTTGCGGTGGCTACCGTTTGCGGATTTATTATGTTTATGATTAACGACCGCGATTTTTCTGCCTTCACCTCTCCGAAAGGAATGGCAGCAGTGGCTTACCTGGGTATTTTCAGCACCTGCCTGTGCTACTTTTTGCAGACAACCGCGCAGCAACACGTTGATTCTGCAAAGGCGGCGATTATTTTGGCGACGGAATCCCTGTTCGGGACAATCTTTTCGGTCGTTCTCGGTTATGATAAGCTCACCTTCAACATGGTTTTGGGTGGAATTATCATTTTGACTTCCATTATTATGACCGAGGTAAAACTGCCGAAGAAGAAAGGAAAACGGGCAGTGGAAGCGCAAATGCTGTTTGACGAAACAGAAAAATAAAAAATCATAAAACCAAAAACAAAACGGAAAAGAGGGAAAAAGATGAGTATTGTGTATTCTTACCGAGATGCGGACTGGAACAACTTAGAAGTTTTGCAGAGAAATCGCCTGCAAACAAGACCCTTCCTTTGCGGGTGTACCGATGAGGGAGAAGTGCAGGGAAAGAAGCGCGCAAATTTGCGTCTGCTCAACGGCGACTGGAAATTTTGCGGGTTTGCAAGTCCGTTTGACACCGATGACAGATGGATTTTTCCACAGTACGACGATAACGGGTGGAAAACAATGCCGGTTCCGGGACAGTGGCAGTTAAACGGTTTCGGTCTGCCGCACTACACCGATGCAATCTGCCTGTATCCGATGGTAGATTCTGCACAGCTGCCGGCAGATAATCCGACAGGGGCATACCGCCGCGCCTTTTCTGTAGAGAAACAGGAAGGAAAGGAATATCTCCTGCGTTTTGACGGGGTGGAAAGCGCGTACCATGTATGGTTAAACGGAACTTTTATCGGGTACAGCCAGGGTTCCCACATTACTGCGGAATTTGATATTACCGACGCTGTTTGTAACGGAGAAAATCTGCTTGCAGTTAAGGTTTATCAGTTTTGTGACGGCAGTTACCTGGAAAATCAGGATATGTGGACGATGGCGGGAATTGTTCGAGATGTCAGCCTGATTACCAGAGAAAAGCTGCATTTAAGCGACTACCGTATTGTTTCGGATTATCACAGCGAGAGCAAAGAGGGCGTCTTTACCCTTTCGGCAGAGATAGAAAATCATTGGGAAGAAGAAAAACAGGTTCGGTTGACTGCAAAACTGTTTGACCAATCTCGGTTAATCTGGGCGGAGTCGGTTGAAACAACCATGCAGGAAAACGGCGGAGTGGTGAAAAATCTTCAAACCAAGCTGCCGCAGGTAACGCCGTGGTCGGCAGAACAGGCAAAGCTGTACGATTTGCAGATTGTTCTTTCCGATAAGGACGGAAAGGTAATCGAAATATATCCGCAAAAGGTAGGCTTCCGCACCATTCAGCTGAAGGACGGTCTGTTTTGGGTAAACGGAAAAGCGATTAAACTAAAAGGAGTCAATCGCCATGATTGGAATCCAAACACCGGCAGAGCGATTACCCGAGAGGATATGATTGCCGACCTGCGTTTGATGAAACAGAACAACATCAACGCAATTCGTACCTCTCATTATCCTGCCTGCACCGAATTTTTGGATTTGTGCGATGAGTACGGATTTTATGTGATGGAAGAAGCTGACCTGGAGTGTAACCAGATGGCATACATCAAAGGTAAGATGAACAAACTCTCGGAGGATATTCGTTGGGAGAAAAGCTATCTGGACAGAACGGAACGCATGGTGCGCAGGGATAAAAACCACCCATGTATTCTGTTTTGGTCTTTAGGAAACGAGTCGGGGTTCGGCAGCAACTTTGTAACGGCAGGCAGATTTGCAAAACAGTATGACCCAACCCGTCTGGTGCATTATGAGGAGGACCGCGACGCTTCGATTGCGGATGTATATTCCACCATGTACACAAGACATCATCAGTTAGAGCTGTTGGGCAGAGATACCATGCTCACAAAGCCGCACGTTGTCTGCGAGTATGCTCACGCAATGGGCAACGGTCCGGGCGGATTAAAAGAATACTGGGAAATTTTCAGAAAATATCCCCGCTTGCAGGGCGGATTTGTTTGGGAATGGGTAGACCACGGAATCAGACAGGGCGATGGATTTTTATACGGCGGAGATTACGGAGATCAGCCGAACAGCGGCGCGTTCTGCTGCGACGGTTTGGTTCAGGCAGACCGCAAACCGACGCCGGGGCTGCGTCAGTTGAAAAAGGTACTGGAACCGGTTGCTGTTTCTCAGTTTGATTGGGAGCAGGGAACCATACTGGTTGAAAATCGCTATGATTTCCTCTCTTTATCCCATATTCGATGTGAAGCGGAAGTTGTTTCCTCCGATGAATCGGTTCTGCTGCACAAGGAAGTGAATTTGGGAGAAATTCCGGCAGGGGAAAAGCGTGTTGTTTCTGTCTTTTCCGCAGAAGAATTGGCTCTTCCCGATGAAGAAAAAGATTTTTGGCTCAATCTGTATTTCTATGATACCACAGAAAGCGAGTGGAACAACGGGCAAAGCTGCGCTTTCCATCAGGAAATCTTAAAGAAAAAAGACGGATTTTTACTGCCTCGGCTTCCCGCGCAAAGTCGGGATAAATTGACTGTAACGCAGGCAGAAGGGAAACTTATCGTAGAAAACAAACGCTTTTCGATGGAGTTTGACAGAGTAAGGGGCTTTATCAGCCGTTATCAAGTCGGAGGAGAAACTCTGATTGAACGGGGTTATCCGCTTAATCTTTGGAGAGCGCCGGTGGATAATGACCGAAACACCGCAAAATTGTGGGAGGACGAGATGGTTTATACTGTCGGCAATATTGTGGAATCGGTTTGCGTACAGGAGGAAGAAGAAAAGGTTATTATTACCTGTAAGCAGATTTGCGCTCCGTTTGTGAAGGAATGGAAGATTTGTTATCAAACCCGCTACACCGTAGAACAAAACGGTATGATTACCGTTGAGATGGACGGAGTTCCGACCGGAATGTTGCCGGAATGTCTGCCGAGAATCGGTCTGCGCTTCGGTTTGCCGAAAGAATGTGATAAAATTTGCTGGTACGGCAGAGGAAGCGAAGAAACCTACGCAGACTGTAAAGAAGGAAACCCGTTCGGCGTTTACCGCAAGAGTGTGGAAGAAAACTACTTCCCTTATGTGGTTCCGCAGGAAAACGGAAACCATGAAGATACCCGTTGGGTTTTGATTCAGAAAGAAAACGGAGCTGCATTGTGCGCGGCAGCGCAGCAGAAATTCGGATTTAGCGCGTTGTACTACAGCCAGGAACAGCTCACCAAAGCAACCCACCGCGCGGAACTGAGAAAAGAAGAGCAGGTAACGCTGATTCTGGACCATCGCCAGATGGGACTGGGAAGCGCAAGCTGGGGAGCGGAATGTCTGGAAAAAGACCGTCTGAAACCGGAACCGTTCTCCTTCTGTTGGAAATTGTTCGGTCTGAAAAAATAACAGTATGCAGAAAACAGAATCAAGCAGGGAAGAAAAAGCGGTTGCTCTTTGTATGGATTCTCCTGTCGGAAAGCTGATGATAGTTCAGCAGGGGGAGGCTGTCAAAGAAATTTTGTTCGAGGAAAAGATAACCGATGCCGTACCGCTTCGATCTACCGAATTGCTTCTTTGCGCGCAGCGGCAGCTCAATGAGTATTTTTCGGGAAGTAGAAAGGTGTTTTCTTTGCCGCTTGCGCTGACCGGTACACCGTTTCAAAGAAAAGTATGGCAGCAGCTGACACAAATCCCTTACGGCGAGGTGAGAAGCTACGGGCAGATTGCGCAGGCTGTCGGCAATCCGAAAGCCTGCCGGGCGGTGGGAGCGGCAAACCACTGCAATCCAATTCCGATTCTTGTTCCATGCCATCGGGTAGTGGGGGCAAACGGCAGCTTAACCGGATATGCCGGCGGACTTTGGAGAAAAAATCTGTTATTGCAGTTAGAACAAAACAGCCGATAATGAAAAAACAGGAGCGGTTTTCCCAAAAGATTGATTTGGGAGCCGTTCCTGTTTTTGTTGTTTTATTTTGAAAAGGATTTTTTGTCGGTCTGTTTAAAAAGAGGGCGGTAGGCTTGAAAAGCGGAGGGCAAAGCAATCGAAGAATCCAAGTTGTCCGGGTCAAGCTCCCGAATATCCGTCAAAAGGAACCGGTCGGGTAGCAGAGAGGAGATTGCCTGTTCGTCTGTTGCCCGGGCAGATACAACAAAACAATTCATCTTCCACTCAATATGGGTAAAGATATGCTTGGAAGGCTTTGCCGGCGTGAGGGCGATGTTTTGAAGTTCCCACCCTCCGCAAAGGTTTTGCACAAATTCTTCTGCCTGTTGTTGAGAACAAGGGGATTCCACAGCGGGGAATTCCCACATTCCGCTCAACACCCCTTTTTCTTTGCGACGGCAAAGTAATGTTTTTACGCTGCCGTCGATTTTATCGTCAAAGGAGAGGAAAAATAAAAATAAAGTTCTTTCCTGTACTTTGCGCGGCTTTTTCGGCGGTTTTACCGGGAAATCGGTTTCCCTTTTTTCCAAATGAGCAAGGCAGAGCCGGTTTAACGGACAAAGCAGACACTGCGGCGCGCCGTTTGGAAGACAAACGGTAGCGCCCAGTTCCATCAGAGATTGATTAAAATCTCCGGCTCCCGGGGAAGGCTCTGCTTGCAGCAGCATTTGACGAAATGATTCCTTTGTTTTTGCCGATGAGATGTCATCAGAACAGAGCAAAATTCTTGTCAAAACGCGCAGGACATTTCCGTCCACAGCGGGAACGGGGAGATCAAATGCGATGGAAGCGATAGCTCCGGCAGTATAATCTCCGATTCCGGAAAGACTTTTGATCTGTTCATAGTTTTGAGGAAAGATTCCGTCATACTGCTCGACAATCTGTTTTGCCGCTTTTTGCATATTTTTAACGCGGCTGTAATATCCAAGACCTTCCCACAGTTTGATTAGTCGTTCTTCGGGACAGTCTGCCAGTGCCCGAACAGTGGGAAGCTCGGTTAAAAACCGCTCAAAATAAGGCTTTACCGCCTCCACGCGGGTTTGCTGAAGCATAATTTCCGATACCCACACGCGGTAAGGGGATATGTTTTCCCGCCACGGCAGAGAGCGTTTGTTCAGTTGATACCATGATAAAAGCGGCTCAACAATTTGTTTGAGCCGCTCAAGCGAAGAAGAGGTCATCATACCTGCCCTCCGTTTTTCTGTTCATCGCAGAGAAGTAAAAAGCGTTTTGTTTTCTCAAAGGTTTCTTCACTGATGATATGTTCGATGCGACAGGCGTCTGCGTCTGCATTTTCGGCGCTGACACCGAGTATCTCCTCCAAAAATCGGCTCAGCAGACAATGGCGTTCATAGACCGATTCGGCTTTTTTTCTGCCTTCTTCGGTAAGAAAAATTTGGTTTGTTTTATCCATGGTGATAAGACCGGCAGCTTTTAAGATACTCATTGCGCGGCTGACGCTCGGCTTGGAAAATTCCAGTTCGTTTGCAATATCGACAGAACGCACAAAGCCGTTCTTTTTTTCCAAAAGCAGAATAGTTTCCAGATAGTTTTCGCCGGATTCCTGTATTTTCACGAAAAAATGCTCCTTTCCCGATTGGCTTGTATCAAAAAAGAGAATTGTTTAAAAATCGTCAGAGTTTTTCTGTTCGATAAAAGAGAAATAAACTGATTTTATTTTATCATATTTTCGCTTTTCTTTCAAGAGAACGGCAGCGGCAAAAGAGCGGAACGGCTTTGGCAAAAATAAGATTGACACTCTCGTGTCTTTGCTTTACAATAGGATTAACAACAAAAACCGAAATCAAATCATCATATGAAAAAGAGGAGCTTGGAATGGAAAAAGGTACCAGAATTCAGAAAGTGCTTTCCGAACAGGGCATTGTTTCCCGAAGAAAAGCGGAAGAATGGATTGAGCAGGGAAAAATTAAGGTAAACGGACGCCCTGCCGTTTTGGGGCAGAAGATTAACCCGAACCGCGATGTTGTCACGATTGACGGGGAGCGGGTTTATTTTCAGAAAAGCAGCCAGAAATATTACATTATGCTTCACAAACCCAGAGGCTATGTTACAACCATGAACGATGAACTGGGCAGAAAATGCGTGGCAGAGCTGGTAGAGGACGTGCCGGAACGCGTATATCCAATCGGCAGACTGGACAAGGACAGCGAGGGTATGCTGCTGTTTACCAATGACGGTGATTTTGCAAACCTGATTATGCACCCAAGCCATCATGTTTCCAAAACTTACCGTGTTACCGTCCGCCCGGATATCAGCGACGCGCAGGTGGTTCAGCTGTCCACCGGAGTGGTGATTGACGGTAAAAAAACAAGTCCTGCTCATGTTACCGTTTTGGAAAAGGAACCGGGCAGAGTAGTGCTTCAGGTTGTTATCTATGAGGGAAGAAACCGTCAGGTCAGAAAGATGTGCGAAGCGGTGGGACTGGAAGTTGCAAGACTCAAACGAACCGCAATCGGACCGCTGAAGATGGGAATGTTGGCTCCCGGCAAGTGGAGAGAACTGCGTCCGGGTGAAATCGGAATGATTCGCAACGCGATTAAGGCTTCTTCCGGCGCGCCGGAAACCCTAAACGATTTAGATGAAGAAATTCTCGGCGCAAAAAAACCAAAAGCGCAGCGGGCGCAAAGAGAAACATCTTATTATCAATCGGAAAAACCAAGAAAAGAAACCAGAGGCTTTGAACAGGGAAGAAACAGCCGCAAACCGGCTTCCAACCAATACAGAGGCAGCTCTTATACCGGAAGAGGCAGCAAAACCTATTCCAAAGGGGCAGGCAATAAGCCGTTTACGAAAAAAGGTTCCGGAATGTAAGAAAAAAGCACAGGTTTTTGCCTGTGCTTTTTGCAAATCACTCAGAAAAAGGGGGAACAAAAATGAAAGTGATTTTTGTTCGGCACGGAGAAACAAATTGGAATAAAATAGGCAGACAGCAGGGAAAAATCAATATTATTTTAAATGAAACCGGACTAAGGCAGGCAAAACAAGCCGCAGAGCAGTTAAAGGACGTTCACTTTGACCATGTGTATTGCTCGCCGCTCATGCGCGCCCGCCAGACTGCGCAGGCAATCTGTAAGGGAAGAACAGTTCCCGTAACCTATGACGAAAGAATCTCGGAGCGGGATATGGGAGAATTTCAGGGCAAACACTGGGAAGAATTTGATACCAGAACGTTTTGGGATTATACAGCGGACGCTCACTATCAGCAGGCGGAAAATATCCGCGATTTTTATGCCAGAGTTTACGCCTTTCTGGACGAATTAAAGGGCAAAGAGGGAACTGTTTTGGTGGTTTCTCACGGAGGGGTGTTTGCCCCGATGAGCAGTTATTCGGGACGTTCCAAAATAGAGGATAATTTAACCGATATCCTTTTAAAAAACGGAGAAATTTTTGAATTTGAAATATAATCAATCGGGAGGGAAAAAAGATGAAGTCGGTAAAGATTGAATTGGACGATTATATGATGTCGATTCTCGGTATTTTGGCAGGATTGCTGTTGGTTATTTTTCCGCAGCAGTCGGTGGACGTTGTGACCTACGCAATCGGCGCAATCTCCCTGGTGTACGGGGTGATGCGCATGGTTTCCTTCTTCCGCAACAGAAGCGTTTCCTTTTTGTTTGTGGGAGATTTGATTTTGGGAATTGTCCTGCTCGGAATCGGAATTTTTTCCTTTACCAATCCGGGCGGCATCTTCGCCTTTTTGCCGATTGTTTTGGGAATCATCGTGTTGATTGAAGGAATCTCCAAAATTCAGCGCGCGTGGATGTTAAAGCGAAATTTTTATCAGAGATGGCAGGCGGCTTTGCTGATTGGAATTGCGATTGCGGCGTTGGGCGTTGTGCTGATTTTTAACCCGTTCGGCGCGTTGGTTATCACTGTTCGCATCTTGGGTATCATTTTAATCGTTGACGGCATTACCGGACTGTGGGTCGGTCATGCGCTGCGCGGCAGTTCTTTTTAAATGAGAAAAAAGGCGGTTTTTTAGATGGAAGAATATATCTTGGCTTTGGACCAGGGAACAACCAGTTCCAGGGCAATTTTGTTTGACAAACAGCAGAATATTGTGAGCATCGCCCAGAAGGAATTTGCCCAGCATTACCCAAAAGAAGGATGGGTGGAGCATGACCCGATGGAAATTTACTCCTCTCAGTATGCGGTGATGATGGAAGTAATCGCCAAAAGCGGGGTTGAGGTAAATAAAATTCGGGCAATCGGAATTACCAACCAAAGAGAAACCACCGTTTTGTGGGACGCAAATACGGGCAGACCGGTTTATAATGCGATTGTATGGCAGTGCAGAAGAACGGCAGACCGAATCGACCGTTTAAAAGAACAGGGAATGGAAGATTATATCCGAAAGACAACCGGTTTGATTCCCGACGCTTATTTTTCCGCAACCAAAATTGCATGGATTTTGGACCATATTCCCAACGGAAGAGAACGGGCAAAAAAAGGAGAAATTCTGTTCGGTACGGTGGATAGCTGGTTAGTGTGGAAACTGACCGGAGGAAAAGTACATATCACCGATTACACCAACGCTTCCCGCACCATGTTGTTTAATATCCACACCTTGCAGTGGGATCAAACGCTGTTAAATCTCTTTGATATTCCCAAAGAAATGCTGCCGCAGGTTCAGGACAGCAGCCGTATTTACGGTTATACCACCATTCAGGGGGAAGAAATTCCGATTGCGGGAATTGCGGGGGACCAGCAGGCGGCGCTGTTTGGTCAGTGTTGTTTTGAAAAGGGACAGGCAAAAAACACCTATGGAACCGGCTGCTTTTTACTGATGAATACCGGAGAAGAAATCTGTATGAGCCAAAACGGTCTGCTCACCACCATCGCCATCGGTTTAAACGGAAAGGTTCAGTATGCGTTGGAGGGCAGCGTGTTTGTCGGCGGCGCGGTGATTCAGTGGATTCGGGACGAGATGCGCTTTATTACCGAATCAAAGGACGCAGAATACTATGCCCGCAAGGTGGAAAATACCGGCGGCGTTTATCTGGTTCCGGCATTTACCGGCTTGGGCGCTCCGTATTGGGATATGTACGCAAGAGGCTGCATTGTGGGAATTACCAGAGGAACCAAGCGGGAACATATCATTCGCGCAGCGCAGGAATCTATTGCCTACCAGAGCTATGATTTGGTGAAAGCGATGGAAAAGGATATCGGAGTGAAGATGCAGGAGCTGAAGGTGGACGGAGGAGCCAGCAGGGACAGCTTTTTGATGCAGTTCCAAGCAGATATTCTGGACTGTGAGGTTCGCCGCCCGATGATTCGGGAAACCACCGCGCTGGGCGCCGCTTATCTTGCGGGGTTGGCTGTCGGAGTATGGAAGGACTGGGAAGAGATTCGGCATCTTTGGAACTGCGATGTTACCTTTGTTTCTCAAATGGAGAAAGAAAATCGGAAACAGCTGCTGCACGGTTGGCATAAGGCGCTGGGGCGCAGCATGAACTGGGCAGAAGAAACAAAATAAAAGGCATTAAAAAATGCCGCTTTCCTGTTGTCGGGAAGGCGGCATTTTTGTGTCTTGTCCGTTATGCCAAAAGAGCGGAACAGAGCTTGATGAACAGCTCGGGAGAAAGGGCGGGGTTGCAGCAAAATTCTTCGAGCAAAGCCTGTAAATTTTCTTCGGAATATTCAATTTCTTTGGAAAATGCTTTGATGTTTGTAATGATATCTTGTTCGCTTAAATTTCCCTGTTGCGTAAAACTCTGAAGGTCGAGCAAAAAGAGGAACAGCGGAGCAAAAACGGAAAGGATAAGATAAGCAAAAGCGTTGTCATCACGAACCGATTTAAGCAGGTAGCGGTAGAGAAAGTAAACGCTCAGATGTTCATATTCAAAGAACGAATCCTGACAAGCGGCGATAAACGCTTCCCTTTGCTCCAAAAGTGTGGGTAAATTTTGTGACAAGTCGGCAAGGCGGCTGTGCCATTTTGGGTCAATCGGCTCTAAGGTCTGCAAAAAATGAAGAATCTCACGCAAAACATCAAGGTAGGGTGAGGTATCTACCCCAAAGTAAAAGGGAGCAGAGGGGGTGAGTTCTTTGAGCTTGCTTTCATTGGGACAGGGGGAAGAACTGTAAATTTCTTCCAATTCTTTGGCAACGGTAAGAACACCCTGAAAGCGTTGATAAAGGGGAAAGTTTCTGTTTTGCAGCAGAGCGAATAATTTTTGACGAAGATTGCGAACAGCAGACAAGACAGAAGGGTTAAAGGGAACGGTGTCCGCTTCTTCACCGATTTCTTTACTGCAAAAGGAAAGAGGTTCACAGGAGGACAGCAGCAGGCGAACCGCTTCTTCGCAGCAAAGCCCGAGACCGCTTTCCTTTTCGTCTCCGAACCATTCGTGAAAGCGAGGGTGCTCGGCGCAGATTTCACAAAGATGATTTTCCCCGAATGTGGAATAGATGTCGCACAGATTTTTTTGATTTAAAAACGGGCAGCGTTCCTTTTCGTCCAACAAAAAGTGGGGCGGAAAATCATCGGAAATCTGTGTTTGAAAACGGTTTCCCAGATCGGGAGAATCAAACGGGTGGGTTTGATAGAAAGAGTAGGTTTCGGGGTCAATGTCAATTTCCCAGCCGATGCAGCAGTTATCCGAGCATTGAGAAGCGGTGCATCGAAACAGGGGGTAAAAGGAAGGATAGGTTTGTTTCATAAAAGCCTCCGTAAAAAGATGTTGTCGGGCAAAACGGAAAAATCAGTCGCAGTCAATCCAAAGCAGATGTTTTTTGCAGTGCAGACATTCAAACAGATACCCCTGCAAACTGCCGCCGTTTTCCATATTTTTTAAAAATTCTTCCGGTTCATCTTGGGGGATTTCCAAGAAAGGATCGTCCAGCACCTCTTGTAAGATGCCCATTTGTTTTAGATCCCGATAGCCGACATACCCAAGAAATGCGCAGAAATCGTTGCAGTGACTCCTCCAAAATTCCTGCTGCCATCCCCGATAACCGGGTGTTCGGTGAATCAGTTCATCGAGTTTGTCCGGGTCATCAACCCCGTCTTCAACCGAGCAATCATCTTGAAATTGCCCGTCAAATAGTTGAGCAGCATGACCGCTTGCGATACACTGTGGGCAAAGGTATTCGATATCTTCTGCTGAAAAGAAAGGGGATTGATAATAGATATTGGTGGGTTGTTTGCAGCAGTCGCAGGTAACCGGAGAATCGGAAATCAAAAAAGCTTCGGTTTCCAGCGGGTTTGGGTGATAGCGAAACCGGGGAAGCTCGCAAAGCAAATTTTGCTGCGATTTTGGTAAACGCTCCCCTTTTGGGCGGCGCAGAGCAAAGCGATTTCCGTACTCCGACAGGGATTGCAGCCGAAGCAGCAGCTTTTGCGCTTTTTTATCCTCTTTGGTAACAAGCGGACGAAGCGTTTCATAAGCGCTTCGGTAGAGCTTTAATGTTTGATAAAGTACAGTTTACAAGGGACTACACAGGGTAGGTATCTGACGGGAGGGGTGCCGCCAGTCAGATTTTCCATGTGATGTTCAAGCTGTCGCTTGTGGCGGCTATGGTGGTGATCATCAAATCCACCACACGCCGCTTGTCATCAAAAGATACATTCTCCCAGGTATCGAGGTAGCCGGAAATCTGGCTGACCTGTTCCGGGCTGATGGCCTCCACAGTCAACTCCGCTATCCTTGCCAGAAGTTCCTGCTTGCGCCCGTCCAGTTCCGCTATCTTCACATTCACATAGGAGAACAGGACATTGTTTGCCCCCGTCAGACTGTCCACCAGCTTTTCAATCTCGCTGTCTACATGGGCAAGTTCCACTTGCAGGGCGGTGATTTTCGGGTTTGCCTTTGCCGCTTTCTTTTTTCCTGTCAGCGTCTTGTAGCTTGCCAGCTTCTTTACCATCTGCTGATAAACAACCGCTTCCAGTTCCGAAGTGATGATTTTCCCACAGCCAGGACAGCTTTTATTGTCCAGCCGTTTCGTGCAGCGGAGATACTGTTTGCCGGAGGGATTGTAGATACTCATAAGAGCATACCCGCAATTCCCGCACTTGATTTTTCCTGCCAGCCATGTGTGGGTGGCTTTCCGGGCAGACTGGATTTTCATGTTGTTCATCAGCTTCTTGCGGCAGGTCAGCCAGGTGTCGGAGGGGACGATACCCTCATGGGGAGCCAGTACCAGCATTTGGTCTTTTAAGTCGTTTTTCTTGCTGGCCTTTACATCTCGCCCTTGATACAGATAGCAGCCGTTCATGCCCGTAAAATCGGCAACGTCATTGACAATGACTGTACCTTGACTTTTGAAAAATTCGTACACATCAAGGTCTGCCTGCACATAGACAGGATTGCGTAACATCTGCGCCAGCGTGGGGCGTATCAGCTCTTTGCCATGGAACAAAATCCCCTGTTCGGCAAAGTACCGGGTAATGTCCCCGTAGGAAGTTGTGGGCTGGGCGTACATCTCAAACATCAGCCGGATATTGGCCGCTTCCTCCGGGTTTACCACCAGCTTCTTTGTGTTGATACCGTCCATCTTGATAGGCTCCGTATGGAAGCCGTAAGGGGCTTTCCCGCCCATCTTAAAGCCCCGCTGACTGCGGGAGTAGTAAGCGTCCGTTACCCGCTTCTGTATCGTTTCCCGTTCAAGCTGGGCGAACACGATACAGATATTCAGCATGGCCCGTCCCATCGGCGTGGAGGTATCAAACTTTTCCGTAGAGGACACAAACTCCACATTGTACTGCTGGAACAGCTCCATCATGTTGGCAAAGTCCAGAATGGAACGGCTGATACGGTCGAGCTTGTAAACCACGACCTTTGCAATCAAGCCCCGCTTGATGTCCCGCACCAGTTCTTGAAACTTCGGACGGTCTGTGTTCTTGCCGCTGTACCCTTTGTCTGTGTATTCCTTGCAGTTACCGCCTTTCAACTCGTATTTGCAAAATTCAATCTGGCTTTCAATGGAAATGCTGTCCTTTTTGTCTACCGATTGTCTTGCATAGATTGCGTCTATCCGATTGTTCATATTGTCGCTCCTTTTCTTAAAAAAGAAACGGAGCTGCTGACAGTTCTATTATACCGCCAGCAGCCCCGCAAATCAATGATGGGTTTGGAAAACCTTATGTCCCGGCTTCCTCACTCTCCCGCTTGTCGGCGTACTTGCGGAACACCTCATAAAGCTGCTGTTCCAGTTCCCGGCGTTTGGCTGCTTCCTGTTCCGGCGTGAACACCGGGGAGAGATTTTCCAGTGTGATTTCCTTTCCCTGAAAAGTCACGATTTCGATTTCCTTTTTGTATCTGATATTACTTATAAGATCACCTTTCCTTTCCATGCTGCCGCTGTTGCCGTTTCAGTTCCGCTAAAATCTCCGGCGGGATACGGTCAACCAGCCGCCGCATATCGTCCAGTTCGCTTTTTAACTTCGCCCGTTCCATCGTGTCATTCATCTTGCCTTTTTCGCTGGCCTTTGCCCTGACTTCCAGCTTTTCATTTTCCGCTAACAAGTCATTGATTGTGACCTTGTATTTTTTCAGTTGCCCGGAGAAGTTCTCCATCTGCGGAAACCACTTTTTCAGCATGGAGAGGGCTTCCTCTTTCTTCTTTCCGGCGTTCAGCGGGGTAATGCCGGAGAGAACCGCTTCAATGGCCCTCGCCTGTTTGGAGAGGTTGACCGCCTGTTTGAACAGCCGGGTGGGGATATGCTTCCGGCCCGTCTTGCTGGCGCTTTCCCCACGCTCCAGGTCGGGGTACTGCTCCACCATACAGGCGTGAAAATCGTCCTGCCACTTCGTCAGATTGGCCCGGTTGCCGATAATTTCTTTGGCGCACAGGCGGTTGTCCTTTGTCAGCGGCACAAAGACCAAGTGCAGATGGGGCGTTTTTTCATCCATGTGTACCATAGCCGAAACGATGTTCTCCCGGCCCACCCGGTCAATGAGGAAGTCCGCCGCCCTCTGGAAGTAGGCCGCTATCTCCTTTGGGGACTTGCCCTTGAAAAACTCCGGGCTGGCGGTAATCAGCGTGTCCACAAACCGAGTGCTGTCCTTGCGGGTGCGGCATCTGGCCTGCTCGATGCGGCTCTGAATGAAATGGTAGTAGCGGCCATCCGGCTTGACGATGTGGAAATTGTACTTGCTCCGGCTGGTGTCAATGTCCGGGTTGCTGGCGTACTGCTCCTTTTTCCGTTCATGGTGGGCTTCCAGCGGCCCCGCCGGGTGGCCCTTGTGCTTCTCAAATCGCAAAATTGCGTGTTGTGCCATTGAACTCCTTTCCCCATTCCATTCCTTTCCGGCGGGTTTTCCCGCCGAAAATATCTCTGATAGGATTGGAATGGAATGAATGTAAATAGATGGTTTTAATCTCTGTATTTCTATATACCGTCAGATTTCCGTACTTCAAGAGGATTGATTTTCGTACTCGCCAAGTACGGTTTTCAGCCCTCCGGCGTACCATAACCGGATTTCTTGAAGTCGGTGTTTGGAACCGCTTCATAGGATTTCGGGTAAATGCGGTTGGGTTTTCCACAGCCCTGTTTCTGGATTTCCACCAGCCCCGCATACTGCAACTCCCGCAGGGTGTTGACCGCTTTCTGCCGCCCGCAGCGGAGCAAAGCGACCACCTCGCAGATGGGGTAGTACAGGTAGACCCGCCCGTACTCGTCCGCCCAGCCGTTCTTCCGGGACAACTCCGCCCGGCGCAGGACAAAGGCATACAGCACCTTCGCTTCGTTGCTCAAGGGCTGGAATGTGGGTGCTTCAAAAAGGAAATTGGGGAGCCGGGTGAAACTGAACGCCTTTTCCGGCTGGTGAATATAAATCGTGTTTGTCATAGCGTGTTTTGTGGACGGTTAGAGGCCCGTTTTCCGGGGCGAATGATAAATGATACCAGCCGCCCCGGTTGAGGGCTTGCGGAGCCTTGCAAATCAAGGCTTTTCCCGCTCTTAACTGTCCACAGCAGACCTCCTTTTCCGTTCACTTTCTGTTTTCTGCCGCCTGTGAACTCTGGCGGCGCAGTCCGGGCAGTATTTGCCCCGGTTGGACTTCGGGACGAACACACCGCCGCACTCCGCACAGCGTTTCAAGTCCCTGTCCCGGTAAATCTCCGCTTCCAGCGTCCTGTCCAGCGGCAAGACCGCCCAGCGGAACCACTTGCAGCAGACGGAGAACGAAATCATCTGCGGACAGGCGCAGGTGTCGCCATCGTCCAGCGCAAGGCAGTTTCCGTCCTCGCAGTTGCAGCACTCCCGGCGTATCAGGCCGCTGGCTCGTCTCTTCTGGGGCGGGGTTATGCGGTAGGGGGAGCCGTCCGGCCTGTGTTCCAGCGGCGGCAGGTGTTGATAGGGTCTTTTGCTCATGCGTCCCTCCGTTTTCTTTGGCGTGTTCTGTTTCCAAGGTGCTTGTCCATCGATGAACTATCCCAAGTCTACACCTTTTTGACCGCCTGTGCCGTATATCCAAGAGGTAGGAAATCAGCCTGAAAAACTCCCTATTTCCACGCTCTCGGATTTGTGATATAATCAAAAAAAGATAAAAGACAAATTCAGGTTTCTGGTCTTCTTGCACAAAATAAAGGAGGAGCTATTATGCAAATTGTTTATATTCCAAGCGAATCAATGTCTGTTCAAGGTAAAAAAGATGAAATCTATAAAAGATATGGGAAAGACTGGAATATTAGAGAACAGGGAGGAGGTAACGGAAATTGGTTGTTGACCAGAAAAAGTGATGTGCTTGTAGATGGAAAAAGTTATCGTACTTTTGTACTTGAACACTACGGTAAATCCAAGCTGACAGCGAAGCTTGTTGATAAATTTCGTGAAGATGTAGCAAATGGTAAAATAAAACTGTAAATGCCTATGCCGTTATGCTATGAGCATAGTACATAGCATAACGGCTTCTCTTTCGTTGAGCTAGCAAGGAGGGTGAATATGTCTTTATCCATACAAGAGCGATTAAAAGACCTACGTGTGGAGCGTGGCTTGACGCTGGGGCAGCTTGCGGAGCAGACCGGGCTTTCCAAGTCTGCGCTGGGCAGTTACGAAACGGAAGACTTCAAGGACATCAGCCACTATGCCCTTATCCGGCTGGCGAAGTTTTACGGTGTGACCGCTGATTATCTGCTGGGGCTGTCTGAAATGAAAAATCACCCAAACGCCGATCTTGCAGACCTGCGTTTGAGTGATGAAATGATTGACCTGCTGAAAAGCGGGAGGATAGACAATACCCTGCTGTGTGAGCTGGCGGCGCACCCGGATTTCCCCCGGCTGATGGCTGACCTTGAAATCTATGTGAACGGAACGGCACTGAAACAGGCGCAGGGTGCAAACGCCATAGTGGACACGATGAGCGCAACTGTTATAAAAAAGCATAATCCTGGCATGAGTGATACGCAGTTAAGACAGCTTATCACCGCCCATATTGATGAGGACGAGTTTTGCCGCTATGTGATACAACGGGACATAAACGGGATTGCCCTTGCTCTGCGGGAAACACACAAGGACGATTTTTTCAGCGTCCCAGAGGATAACCCGCTAAAAGAAATGCTGGAAACTGCTGGTGAAATCGTCAGCCAGGACAGCGACACGGAACAAGCGTACTTGGCGTTTATCTGCAAACGGCTCAAGCTGAATTTTAGGAAGCTGTCAGTAGAAGAACGGAAGTGGCTGAAAAAGATTGCGGAAAAATCCGACTTGCTGAAGAATCCAAAACCGCAGAGAGGACGAAGATAAAAAATGCCTGAACGGCGGTTCTGGTTTTTCAGAACCACCATCCAGGCATTTTGTTTAGTAATAGAAAAAGGTGCAGTTGATTATTGCGTATTGTCAATCTCTCTCAAACCGGGTAGTAAAAATACGGCAAGCGCAACGATGATAATGCCAATTC